>NZ_JACHWZ010000017.1 GCF_014191725.1 Microbulbifer rhizosphaerae | reverse complement strand
TGAAAATGGAATGACCATTCCCTGCGAGCTGCGCCTAACTGTGAACAATTTGGGGGGCTCTGATATACACAATTAGTACCTTACACCACACTAGAGAAGAGCCGGAAACCCATTGGCCTCGAAACTCCACCTCAACCGCGTCGCCATCGGCGCACTCGAAGATATCAACCTGACCCTGGCGCCGGGGGAGATCGTCTGCCTGTCCGGCGCCTCCGGTGCCGGCAAAAGCCGGCTGCTGCGGGCGATCGCTGACCTGGAATCCCACGGCGGAGAGATTCGCCTGGGAGAACAGGAGCAGTCCTCAATACCCGGCCACCAATGGCGGCGGGCGGTGATGATGGTGCCTGCGGAGAGCGCCTGGTGGTTCGATACGGTGGGCGAGCACCTGGACAAGCCGATGTCCAAGGCGCTCCGCACGCTGGGTTTCAGTGAAGAAACCTCCGACTGGCCGGTGGCCCGTCTGTCGTCCGGTGAGAAGCAGCGCCTGGCATTGGTGCGAGCCCTGTCCCGCGAACCCCAGGTGTTGCTGCTGGACGAGCCCACCGCCAATCTGGACGATGAGACCACCCGGCGGGCGGAGGAGTGGCTGCAGTCCCTGATTCGCGAGCACCACCAACCGGTATTGTGGGTGGCGCACCGCGAAGACCAGATCCGCCGCGTGGCCCGGCGGCACTTCCGCATCGAAGGCTCACAACTGGTGGAGCGGGAGCTGCGGGAATGAACGTGATCGACCTCTCCTGGTGGCAACTGGCCCTGACGTCGTCACTGGTGCTGGCGCTGGCCGCCTGCACTCATATTGCCCACCTGGGGATTGGCAAATCCCTGTTGATCGCCGCGGCGCGCACCGCTATCCAGCTCGCGCTGGTGGGCATGGTGCTGGAGGCGCTGTTCGCAGTGGGCAGCCTGCACTGGGTGGCCCTGATGGGGCTGGTCATGCTGCTGCTCGCCGGGCGGGAAGTGATGGCGCGGCAGAAATACCGGCTGCGCGGCGGCTGGAGCTTCGGCATCGGCACCCTATCCATGTTTATCTCCGCGTTCAGCGTCACCGTGCTGACCCTGGTGGTAATCATAGGTCCCAGCCCCTGGTACGAACCCCAGTACGCCATTCCGCTGCTGGGCATGCTGCTCGGCAACACCATGACCGGCGTGGCCCTCGGCCTGGACCGGCTCACCGAAAGCGCACGGCGCTCCCGCGATATCATCGAAAACCGGCTGATGCTGGGCGAGACCTGGACACAGGCCTGCGGCGATTTCCGCCGCGAGGCCATGCGCGCGGGGCTGATGCCGATTATCAACTCCATGGCCGCGGCGGGCATCGTCTCCCTGCCGGGCATGATGACCGGCCAGATCCTCGCCGGCAGCCCGCCGGCGCTGGCGGTCAAATACCAGATACTGATTATGTTCACCGTCGCCGGAGGCACCGGCTTCGGGACTTTCGCTGCCGTTGCCATCTGCTCGCGACGGTTGTTTGACCGGCGGGAGCGGTTGCGGATGGATCGGTTGAGTAATTAGGTTTCGAGGGAAAGAAAACCTAATTATCACCCGGCGGTGTAAGTTGGAAGGTTTGAGTTCAGCGGGCGCCAGGGGCTACCCGCTGAAACGAAAGATCAGACATTGAGATGTTGCTCAATGATTGCGTCACAAGGTCACCTGGGCCTGACTGATGCAGCCATTTTTTGGTTTCGAGGATGGTTCCAATCCCCGACCACTCTAATCTCCAGCCCCGCGGTGCATGCCATCCACGACAACTCCTCAAATGAATAATGAAACGGATCGGAATCATACGGCGAAGTAGAATGATCGCTCTTGACCTAGAGTGCACTCTAGGATGTTTAATTTCACTCAAGGCTATAAGAATGCCGCCATCCCGGTAAAACCAAGGAGATCAGCCATGCCACGGGAAACCGAACTGCACCTGCAGAACAAGCTCGCGTTGCAAGAAGCTTTCGACGCGCTGGCCGAGGGTAATCGCGGCCCGTTTGGTGCCTTGATGGACGAAGACGCCACCTGGACAATCATCGGCACGACCGCTTGGTCCGGCACCTATCGCGGCCTGCGGCAGATTCGCGATGAGTTGCTGTATCCGCTGTTCGCCCAGTTCGCGGATACCTATACCAATACCGCCTATCGCTTTATTGCGGAAGGTGACTGTGTGGCAGTGGAGTGTCGTGGCAAAGTTTCCCTTCGCTCGGGCAAGCCCTATAACAATACCTACTGTTACATTTGCCGCTTCGAAAACGGCAAGATAAAGGAGCTGACCGAGTATATGGATACGCTACTTGTCGAGGAGGTTCTCGATGCGCCAACACAACGCTGAGCGATCGCGCTCCCGGCTTCGCATCGGGGAGCTCGCCGCACGCTCGGGGAAGAGCGTGCACGCCATTCGCTGGTACGAAAGCCAGGGACTTATGCCCGGCGTACGTCGCGACGCCGGTGGACGTCGCGTTTACAGCGAGCATCACGTCGGCTGGCTGGAACTGCTCGGGCGCCTGCGCTGTACAGGTATGTCTATCAAGGATATGCACCGTTATACCGCCCTGGTCGAAGAGGGTGCGGACACCCTCGACCAACGACAGCAACTTCTACAGGCTCACCGGCTGCAGGTTGAGGAACATATCGTGGAATGGAACCGCGCCCTCGAAATGATCGACCGGAAGATCGGATTCTATGCCGACTGGATCGAATGCGGTTCCATGCCCGCCACCGATTGGCTGCCCGAAGAGCGGGCGAAAGCAATGGAACCATGTGTGCAATCCGGCGAAAGCGAGACCTGACTCCGGATCTCATTTCTGTGCTCGAACAGAACAGCCCGAAATCAGAAATTCCAGTCCACTGAAAACTGCAGCGAGTTATCTGCACCCTTGTCCCCGTTGTAGCTGTAGTAGGCCAGCGTGCCAGAAATCGCATCGCTGAAGCCAAAACGAGCAAAGGGTTTGAGGTAGGTAGTGCTCTCTATATCCACATTTTCACTGTAGCAGTCACTGCAATAGGTGATACCGCGGTCGATATCGAAATAGCGGTAACCTGCGTTGAGGCCCAGTACAAAATTGCCGGATTCGGAGAGCGGAAGCTGAATGCCGCCATCGATATAGATTGAACCGGCATCGATGCTTGAGTCTTCGGTGGATTCGTCGCCAGTCCAGTCGTTTTCCACCCGCTGGGAGAACTCGTCTTCGTCGTCGATAATAAAGAAACTGGCTCCAATGTTGAAATTGAACAGGCCCTTCTCGCCCGCATAGCCGACACCGATACCAAAGCCGCTGTCGGAAATACCGTTGGCGGTGGCAATATCGGGATCGAAATTGATCAGTTCCGCGCTGACGCCCCAGCGGCTCTTATACAGCGACGGTGCCGTATCCCCCTGCGCCACCGCAGTAGAAGCGGCCATACACGTCAACATCCCCAAGGTCAAGCTAATGACTTTATGCACGTTTTATTCTCCTCTTAAAGACTGCCACAAAAAGCACGCCGCGATTAAAAATGGGCGGTGCTTACAAGTCAAGAGCAAACGACAAAGGAGTGCAGACTGGAAAAAGCTGGAAGAAAGGTGAGGATCACCTCATGGTGTTGCGCCGTTTTCTCGTAACGTTACATCTTCTCAGGAACACTCAACAGCCATCGAGTATTAAACCGCTGGGTTTGTTAACTGCATACCTCGATATACCATTTGGGTTTCATACGTCCAAAATCACGACGGATGTGCGATTTCAAACTTTTCTTGGAATCCAGTACGAAGGCCTGATCGTCTTGTCTGGAAAATACAACCCAATGCCAGAAAGGCTTTCCTCCTTCTATATGCCATTTGATTGCAAGCAGGGCTTTCGCTGGAAGGCGATCCCAAGACTCAAACGGAACTTCCACAGCCGATGTGGAAATTTGGAGAGCAGACAGGATCTGCCGCACATACCCGGTGTCTGACCACAAGGTTTTATCCTCGGCGTAGATCCCCAAACTGTTGGCCACTCGCTTGGCTTCAGCGTAAGCTACACCTGCAAGAGCCGCACTCGCCGCCTCTCGCCCCCTTGACACTCTCATGAATCCGACAAGTAGTTTCTCTCCAGGTCTTCTGAAACGGCAAAATGTTCGACGGTTCAACTTTTCATTCGTATATGACCCTGATCATATTGATATCTCTTCATATAGCGTGTCGCCATCGATCGCAGGCCGATTCCCCTATGGAATTCCGCTCTTAAACAGTCATGGAATCACAAAGACAAGCAAAAATAGACAACGATGAACATCGTCAATATATTTATCCAGTGATCATTTATATTAAATTTCTTCACTTCCTCCAGCTTTTCATTTGACTCATATCCCAAATATTTGATCAACCCAGGAAAAGTGATTCTCTGATGTATAAAGAGCATTCCAATCTCCGCAATTAGCACTACTGAACAAACAATATACCAATAGCCCTCTAAGCCGAAATTCCGAATAAGCGCGAAACATAGAACGGCCCACAATATCCCCTGTATTGTAGAATCGATCATTGCAAATGTGGCTGTCTTTGAATCCATTTACGGTTTTCTCATAAAAGATCACCATACCCCCAAACCAATGTACCATATACAAGCGTTACCAATACAACAATGTTCAGATATCTACGCTTTTTCGGAAGCGTCAATTCTTCCATTTCGGCATCCGATAATTCGCCTTCTTTCTGAGCCAACTGATTCAACTCCTGGGTAAAGCTAAAATTCCTGTATTCAAGATAGACACTAAACATCACCAGCAGTGATCCCGAACGGGCATACCAATCTCCACCCAAGCTGAAGGCGATATATGCAGATCCCATGTGAATAACGTATGCGGCCCCTAACACCAGGAGGTCCAACCCTATCTTCCCGGAAGAATCCAATACTTCTTCAGGTTTCATAGCTGTTGTACGCGGCAGGAATAGGTGCGTGCAACCTTTCCGCCGCGCTGATTTGTTGAAAGCGGCATAATTAGTGTGAATGATTGTGTTGTTATCAGTGGATATCCGGGTGCTCCTCACGCGTCCGGCTGATCAACCCACCCGCTCTGAGCGTTGCGATCTCCTCCTCCGAGAGATCGTGGCGCAGCGTGATCAGTTCCCCGGAGGACAGGTTCTTGAGCTGCACCGGCTGGTCCTCCACCAGCTGATCCACCGGATTGTCCAGTTCCAGTTCGGCGTCCTGTTGCAGTTTGTCGTAGTCATCGGGGTTTTCGAACAACAGTGGGATTATGCCGAAATTGACCAGGTTGCGCCGGTGGATGCGCGCCATGCTCTTGGCGATCACGCAGCGCACCCCCAGGTAGCGCGGCGTGATAGCGGCGTGCTCCCGGCTGGAGCCCTGGCCATAGTTTTCTCCGCCCACCACGAAGCAGTCGCCCTTCAGGTCCATGGCGCGTTGGTAGAAATCCTTGTCGATACGGGAAAATGTGTAACGGCTGATCGCGGGAATATTGGAGCGCAGGGGCAGTATCTCAGCGCCGGCGGGGAGTATTTCATCGGTGGAGACATTGTCGCCGGCCTTGAGCAACAGCGGACCTTTTAATATTTTTGGCAGCGATTCGAAGTCCGGCAGAGGCTTGATATTAGGGCCCTTTTCCAGTTCCACTTCCACGGTCTCTATCAGGGAAGAGTCCATCGGCGCCTGCAGCAGTGGGCGCATATCCGACAGCTGTACCGGCTCGGTAAAAGACGGGTAGTCCATATCCATATCACGGGGATCAGTGATTTCGCCGTGAAGTGCGCTGGCGGTGGCAGTCTCCGGGCTGCAGAGGTAGACCTGATCCTCCACGGTGCCGGAGCGACCGGGGAAGTTGCGCGGAACGGTGCGCAGGCTGATGCGCCCGCTGGCCGGCGCCTGTCCCATGCCGATGCAGCCGCCGCAGCCGGTCTGGTGCAGGCGCGCGCCGGCTTCCAGTAATTTCGCCAGTTCTCCGCTGCGGCTGATTTCCTCGAGCAGCTGGCGCGAGGTGGGGTTGATATCGAAGGAGACGCCGTCGTTTACCCGCCGGCCGGCAACCATCTGCGCGGGGATCACAAAGTCCCGCAGGCCCGGGTTGGCGGAGGAGCCGATATAGCTTTGGTAGATGGGTCTGCCCGCCACCTCCCGCACCGGCACCACCTTGTCCGGGCTGGACGGGCAGGCGATCAGCGGCTCCAAAGTGGAGAGGTCGATGGTATCGGTCTCGTCATAACTGGCGCCTTCGTCCGCGGCCAGTTCGACATAATCCGCCTCCCGTTGCTGTTGCCGCAAAAATGCCCTGACCGCTTGATCGGCGGGAAAGACGCTGGTGGTCGCACCCAGTTCCTGGCCCATATTGGCGATCACGTGGCGGTCCATGGCGGTGAGCTTATCCAGGCCGGGACCGTAATATTCGACAATTTTATTCACGCAACCCTTCACCGTCTGCCGGCGCAGCATCTCCAGGATAATATCCTTGGCGCTCACCCAGGGGGGAAGTTCACCCTCCAGTTTCACCCCGAGAATCTTCGGCATCTTAGTGGAGAAAGGTATGCCTGCCATGGCCAGGGCCACCTGCAAACCACCGGCGCCGATTGCCAGCATACCCATTGAGCCGGCGGCGCAGGTGTGGCTGTCGGAACCCAACAGGGTCTTACCGGGGATGCCGAAGCAGCACATGTGCACCGGGTGACTCACGCCGTTGCCCGGGCGCGAATACCAGACGCCGTATTTGCGACAGGCACTCTGAAGGAACAGGTGATCGTCGGCGTTCTTGAAGTCCGTCTGCAGCAGGTTGTGATCCACGTATTGCGCGGAAATTTCTGTCTTCACCCGCGGCAGGCCCAAGGCCTCGAATTCGAGCATTACCATGGTGCCGGTGGCATCCTGGGTGAGGGTCTGGTCGATCACCAGTTCGATCGGCGCGCCGGGCTCCAGGGAGCCGCTGGCGAGATGGGGTTGGATAAGTTTCTGCGCGAGATTCATGGCCATAACTATTTTCTTCCGTAGGATGGGCAAAGCGCAGCGTGCCCATCTATGCCCGTCTGATGGGCACGCTGCGCTTTGCCCATCCTACAAAAAACAGCTTCTTCAACAGCCCTAATTGGAAAGCTCCACTCGCGGCTCCTCGAAATCGCGGCCGTTGTAGTCCGGCGCGCACTGGATGAATTTGTCCGCGGTAATGCCGGAGTTCAACAGGAAGAGCTGCACACGCTGGCTGCGGCGATCGGCCAGCTCTTCCAACTCCTCGTGTATCTCAGTGGGCGGGAAGCGATAGAAGGTTTCCCGCGCCTTGCGGCTGCCACGCATGCCGGGCGTACTGGCGGGATACAGCGCAATCCAGTCCCGGGCGGTGGCGACACCACAGATGCCCGGACGTGCCTCCGGGCGTTCTCTTAATGTAGACACCACATCCGCCAGGTGCTCCCTGGCCTCCAGGCTCAATTCGTCACTGCCCGGGGCAAAGGGCACCGGTTTGAAGCGCACGGCGCGCAAACGCTCCCACGCCAGGCGCGCGAGGGTGTAGAACCCCAGTGGCGTAAAGTAGCTGAACAGCGCTTCCATGATGGCACGTTGCAGAAGATCGCCGAAAATAAAGCTGAAGGAGAATTTCGGGTCGTAGAGATTGCCGGTTATCGGCATGGAGAAACGCACATTGCCCTTGCCGTCGCGCAACAGCGCCAGGGCGATATTCAGGGGAATGAGCGTTTTTTCCACCGGCAGGGAATCCCCGTCGCGCACGCGGCGGACTTTGATTTTATTCAGCACGATTTCGGAAAGGGCATCCACCTTGTTGTCCACGATGCGAATATCCATCGTGGCGTCCACCTGCCCCTGCAGGATCTTGTAGCCCAGCAGGTTGGCCATATAAGGGCTGGCGGGAATCAGGTTGACGTTTTTGAGATAGCCCGTCAGGTTGGCGTCCCATTTCCGGGTGTCCTTGTAGTCGATAAACCCCGCCAGCTGCACTTCCCCCAGGCCCCCGGGTCGGGCATTCACCAGCAGGATGGCCGGCGGGTGCAGCGGGTGGTTGCTGGCGTTGATCAGGCGCAGGTTGATCTCGCGCACCGGCAACCGGCTGCGGAACCGACCCAGGTGATCGATCCAGGTTAACGTGCCACTGTCGATATTGATGTCGCCGATGCGGTAGCGGAATTTCAGTTTTTCGGTAACCGCTTCTCCCGCTTTGGCCAGGGTTGGCATTTCGCCGGTAAGGGCCGCCAACTGTCTGCGCAAGGGAAACTCTCCCAGACGGTCGCGAACCAGGATCGCCTTAGGCCGCACCATGTCGACGCTGGCAATATCCAGGTGGTCTCCCGCGCGGTCATAGTGCAGACGATCGACCCGCAACAGCTCCATTTCGCCACTCCAGGCGTGGTGCTCGTAGTCCGGTGCATCTTCGGCGCGGCCGAAGAATGCGACCCCGCCGGCCTCCGCATACTGAAAGCGCAGCTGCCGTTCGCTGACAAACAGCTGTTCCATCCGGATCGAATCCCCGCGCACCAGCCGTTCCCCGCCGGCGCTCAGGATCTGCGGCTGTTCCACCCGGATATAGTCCAGCGCCAACCCATCTCGACCGCGATAGCTTCCGCGGGTTTCCAGACTGTCCGCCGCCACGCAGTGATCCACGCGACTGATATAGCCCCGGGGAATACAGCCGCTGATACCGCTCATGCGCAAATCGTCGGCGGAAACCTCCCCGGCGCCGAAGCGAAAAATCCCGACGCTCAGGGATTCCAACTGCAGCAACTGGGCCTGCAACCCCTTTGGGTAGTCCGCCTGGATCAGCCGGGCGCCGTCGATAACCAGCCCATGTAATTCGATGATCCGCCCGGCGGGGGTATCCACGCGCTCGATGCCCTGCAGCCGCATGGGTCCCAATTGATAACAGGGTGCCAGCCGCGTATCCCCCAGCCAGCCGGCCGGCAGGCAGCCGCTCAGGCCGGACAGGCTGCCGATCGACAGGCCGTCGCCGCCGTAGGTGAGTTGGTCCAGTTGAACCCGGGCAAATTCCCAGGGCTCGCCGGACCGGTTGCCGATCGACAGGTCCGCCAGCACGATGGACCCGCCGAAGGAAAATGGTGGCGCCAGCGACAGCCTTTGTTTCCCCGGCAGATAGAGGTCGCCCAGCCGGATACAGGAATCCCCCACCGGCGCCTTCGCCGCCCCCGCGACCTGTGCGGCCACCTGCTCCACGGGTCCGACAGGACAGCCTTGGAAATCGTGTATCCGCAGATCCGTTACCCACACCACAGGGCCACCGTTCCAGCGCAACTTTTTCCAGCTCAAACGCTGCAGCCCAACCTGTGCGTATTCCCCCTCCTCCTGCCACAGGGCTATCGCCTCCGAATTCAATTCCCCCAGTTCCAGGCGCGCCACCGCGGGGGTCAGGCCGATGCGGCTGACACCGGCAAACTGCAGGTCCTCCGCAGCGATGCAATCCGCTATCCCCCAGGCCCGCGCCTTTTCAGGCAGGAGGGTCCAGAGTCCGCAGGCCAGCAGCTGGTGCACTTCCAACCCGTAAAGCTCCAGCGCATCCGGTGTCAGCGACAATCTCGCCACTTCGACGGCTTCGATGCGCCAGAGGGGTTCCGCCACCGGTGCCGTCTTCAGTAGCGTGCGGCCCAGTCTTAGTCCGGGGGCTTCCTCCGCCCCCAAAGTGCGCAAGTCCGAAGTGGAAATGCAACGGGGAAGGCCGGAGCGCAGGGTGAAGCTATGGGGCAGGCAGCCGTGCAGTTGGGCGGCGGAAACGTTTTTTATTTTCAGACGCGTCGCCTTTGCGGTATCGCGCAGCCAGGCGATTTCCAGCCGCGGCGCCAGGAATTTCTGCACATCGATAACAACCTGGTCTTCCTGTTCAGTGAGGAGTATCCGTCGCGCCAGGGTACCGTTCAGATTTGCCGACACTTGGCGCCGGTCTATCTGCACTTGAAAATTCTCGCCCAGGCGCACGTCGGATAAATCCGCACAGCGAATATCGAGCACCGGGGAGGCAACCGAAGACGGTAGGCAACCATTGAATTCTTCCAGGGAAAAATACGGCAGGAAGAAATCCGCACTGTGGTTCCACTGCAGATAGCGGACCTTCGCTTCCGGCACCCGCAGGCCGGACAGGCTGAATAAATCGCGGCCCGCCAGGGTTTTTGTCTTCGCCCGATCCAGGGTCAGCTCCGCCGCAATCAGGTCCACCCCGCCTCCCCAGGCGACTTTCAATGGCTGGTGCTGGCGCAGGTTGAGCAGATCGAAACAGCCGGGCATTTGCCGCGGCTCTTCGTACAGCAGCCGCGCCCAGCTGTATGGCAGGCAACCCTGCAAACTGCTGAGGGAGAGACGCTCCAACTGCAGGTTGGGCCGGCGCACATCCGGCACCTGCGCCGCGCCCCTGTCATCCGCGGCCCGCTCGTCCGGCAGCAGGCCTTTCTCCCCGCCTTCGTCGGCCTCGGCTGAAGTGAGAGAGGTCGCCGACTTGCGCGGCCGATTGTCGTCGATCCAGGGGTTCTCGGTATCACTCTGGCGGCGGAAGTAACCGTGACCCGTGTGCAGTTGTCGCAGCAGCAGTCCGCGATCGCCATTCAGCCTATCCGCCAGCAACATGCGCTCCAGCCACAGTTCACCGAGGATAAGGAAGCCGTCGTCACCATCGGTCCAGGCGAAATTCCCCACTCCGGAAAGGCGGCGCACGTCCGCGCACAGGGAGCGCAACCGCTTCGGCAGGAGCGCGTCCGGCAGACAGCCGGAAAGGAATTTCAGGTCGAAATCCTGCAGCCGCAGCGGCGAGCCGGACCCGGACAAGCTGATATGTTGCCAGCGCAGTTCCCGCACCTGCAGCTGTGGCTGCCCCTGGCGCTTCAGACTGAACTCGGCCAGCGCCAACTGGCCGCTGTCGAAACCCCAGGGCTGCCCCTCGCGCTGCGAGGCGAAGCGGATCTGCAGCGGCTCCGGGGTGCGCAGGCCGGCCATGCGCAGGCAGAAGTCATCCGTTTGCCACAGGCTGCCGGGAATACAGCCGCTGGCACTGCCCATCTCCAGGCCGCGAAATTCCAGGCTGCGTTCTGCGCCCGTATAGTTGAGTTCGCCGATCAGGGTGTCATTCAGGGTAAGTGGGTTGCGCACATCGCCGGCCCGGTCCAGCAACCGGGTCTGCTGTAGGTGGCCGCCGGTGGTGTGCACATTCAGGCGCTGGCTCCAGTCGAAGACCACCGGCTCGGGCAGTTGCAGGGTACCTGCGCGCACGCAGTAGTGATGTTCGCGGTTGCGCCACGCCGACGGACACCAGTCGAAGGCGGTGGCGCCGGCGCGGTGCCAAGTGAGCTTTTTTTCCTCGCGGGTATAGCGGAAGCGGTTCATGGCCAGGGTGTCCGCCCGCCAGTTGGGGTAGCGGCGATTGCTGTGCCGCAGCAGGATGCCCTGGCCGCTGCCCCTCTGCCATTGCGCCCGGGCCTCGGGGCCGAAGGAAAACAACAGTTCGCCTTCCAGTTGCAACTTCCGCGCTGCGCCGCAGTGGCCGATCACCCGGCGCAGGCCCGGCCGCACTTCAGCCCAACGCGCCGGCGGGCAACTGGCGAAGTGCTCGGCTTCGAGCCGCGCGGCGGTGATACGGTTGCCCGGGTGTTTGAACATCGCCTCCTCCAGGTCCAATTTCACCAGCGCGGTATTGGGATCGCCGTCTCTGCCATCTCTCGCCAGCAGGTTGCGCAGCTGCAGCCGGTCGGCACCGATCGTCAGTTGCAACGGGTCATCGCCGCGGCGCAGCACCCGCACCAGGAACTCCCGCGCGCGCAGCTCGGTGAAATCGATACAGGTCGGCGTCTGCCACTGGGGCCTGTGGCGGTAGCAGAGCCGGCTGTCGTGGACGCGCAGGCGTTCGAACAGCAGGCGCAGGTCCCGCTGTGCAGGGGGTACCGCGCCCAGTCTCAATCCACCGATCTCCCAGAGGCGGCGCCCGTCCTCCCAGCGGGATTCCAGGTCCATGTGCGCGCCGTCCAGGTACGCCTCCTGCAATTGCAGGCGCCCGCGCAGCAGCTGCCACCAGCTGTAGTTGAGCATCAGTTCCCGCGCGCGGAAACCGCGCCCGCGGTCGTTTTTTATTCGCACCCCATGCACATAGAGACTCAGTGTGGGGATGGATACATACAGATGATCGATCTGCGTCTCCATGCCGCGTTGCCGCAGCCAGTGCTCGATACCCTCCCGCACCAGGATGGAGGCCGTAATGGAAAACAGCCCCAACAGCAACAGCCCAACCACCAGCCACCGGAACAGGCGCTTGAATGGATCGATAAACTGGGAAGACTGCATTGGCATTATTGGTAAACAGCGCTGAAAATGAATTTGGCGAAACAGGGGGCTGCAGCGGCGCCCACTAATTAAAGACCAGCGCCACGGGGATTTTTGTAAGCTGACGCGCAATAATGCGCGTACGCCGGTTCGGCCATTAGACTGCCTATTAATTGATCATTACTATCCGCGAGAGACCATGCAGGAGTACCCCAATTACCAGGATATCGTCCTGGTCGGCGGCGGCCACGCCCACACCATAGTGCTGAGAATGTGGGCCATGAACCCGCTGCCGGGGGCGCGCCTGACCCTGGTCTCACCGCAAATGCAAACCGCCTACTCCGGTATGTTGCCGGGGCTGGTGGCGGGCCACTACCGCACAGATGAAATCCATATCGACCTGGCGCGCCTCTGCCGCGCCGCCGGCGCGCGCTTTATACAGGCCAGCGCCCGGCACATCGATCTGCATCAGCGCAGCATTTCCCTGGCCGATCGCCCGGAGTTGGAATTCGACCTGCTGTCGCTGGACGTGGGCGCCACCCCCGCGCGGGATATCCCGGGCTCGGAACTGGCGATTCCGGTAAAACCTGTCGGCGACTTCCACCGCCACTGGCAGCAGCTCCAGGAACTGATGCGGGACAGCGGTGCGCCGCTGAAACTCGGCGTGGTGGGCGGCGGCGCCGGCGGCTGTGAACTGGCGATGGCGGTAGCCCACGCCCTCAACAACCGTGCAGAGAGTAACCGTGCCGAAGTGCATCTGGTGCACAACAGCGACCGCCTGCCGGAGCAGTACCCACCCCTGGCGCGCAGACTGGTGTCGCGGGAAATGGACAGACTCGGGATACAGGTGCACCGCAACTGGCCGGTGGCGGAAATCACCGGCGGCGGACTGCGTGGCGAAGACGGCCGCACCCTGGCGCTGGACCGGGTGCTGCTCTGCACCCAGGCCAGCGCGCCGCCCTGGCTGGCGGGTAGTGGCCTGGCCCTGGACGAGCGCGGCTTCGTACTGGTGGATGAAAAACTGCGCGCACAGGGTCGGGCAAATATTTTCGCCGTCGGCGACGTGGCCAGCTTCGCCGAGCAGCCGCTGCCCAAGGCCGGAGTCTACGCGGTGCGCCAGGGTCCGGTGCTGTTCCACAACCTGCGCGCGGCCCTTATGAGAAAGCCGCTGAAAGACTTCCGGCCGCAGAGACATTTCCTCAGCCTGCTCTCCTGCGGCGGCAAGCGCGCCGTGGCGGTGCGCAACGGCCTCGCGGTCGCGGGCGGCGGCCTCTGGCGCTGGAAAAACCATATCGACCGCGCTTTTATGCGTCGCTTCAGCGAATTGTCTCTGGTCATGGCCATGGAGCCGCCGCGGCGCCCGCGGGAAATCATCGGCGAACGCAGTGGTATCGCGCTGGAGAAAATGCGCTGCAGCGGCTGCGGCGCCAAGGTGGGCGCCGAGGTGCTGAACCGCGCTCTGGAAAAACTGCCGCCGCAGCAGTCCCCATACTTGCGCCGCGGTGCGGGTGACGACGCCGCGGTGATGGATCTGCCCCACGGCAAACTGCTGGTGCAGAGTTCGGATCAGCTGCGCGCGCTGGTCTCCGACCCCTGGCTGTTCGGCCGCCTGGCGGCGCTGCACGCATTGTCGGACCTGTTCGCCATGCACGCCCAGCCCGTCGCCGCCCAGGCGCTGGTCACCCTGCCGCTGGCGACCGCGGAACTGGCGCGGCGCGACCTGCAACAGCTGCTCGACGGCGCGGCGCTGGAACTCAACCGCCACCACTGCGCCTTGAGCGGCGGCCACACCGCCGAGGGTGCGGAACTGCAACTGGGTCTCACGGTCAACGGCATCGCCAGTCCTGACCAATTGCTGGAAAAGACCGGCGCCCGCCCCGGCGACTGCCTGGTGCTGAGCAAACCGCTGGGCGTGGGCACCCTGTTCGCCGCCGAGGGGCTGGGAAAAGCGCGCAGCCGCTGGCTGCAGGACGCATTGGAGACCATGCTGAAGAGTAACGCCGCCGCCGCGGAAATCTTCGCCCGCCACAGCGCCCGCGCCCTCACCGATATCACCGGCTTCGGCCTGCTCGGCCATCTGCTGGAAATGCTCGGCCTCGACCATGCCGGCGGCGGGACAGGTCCCCTCGGCGCGACCCTGATTGCGGAAAACCTGCCGCTGCTGTCCGGCGCCGCCCACTGCGCGGAACAGGGCTGGTTGTCCAGCCTGCAGCCGCAGAATGCCACCGCCTATGGCAGCGTCGACAACCCCGGCGAGTGGGGTGCGCTGCCCCACTGGGCGCTGCTCACCGATCCGCAGACCTGCGGCGGACTGCTCGCCGCGATACCGGCCGCCCAAGCGGAGGAATGTGTACGCGCCCTGCAACTGGCGGGGTGCGAGCGGGCGGCAATTGTCGGCGTGGTAAATACCGCCGGTGGACGACCAATACGACTGGCTAGAAAGGTGGACTGGCAGCAGCTGGCCGCGCAAAGTGAAACCGCCTTGTAGGAGCGCCGGGGTGTCCCCAGCCCGCGCAAATTGCCAATCGCGCACCGCTGGGGGATACTGGCGCCACAACACAGCGCCGACAATCCGGCGACGAAAAAAAGCAGCGATGGTCTTTCACAGATTGGGGAATCGGTTTTTAGCAGTCGACAGGAAGACCTTATGAAGAAAATCGTTATCGTCGGCGGCGGCGCCGGCGGTCTGCAGCTGGCCACCCGGCTGGGCCACTATTTCTCGCGCAAACGTCAGCGCAAATCCCCCGCGGCGCACGTCACCCTGGTGGACAGGAATCGCACCCATATCTGGAAACCCCTGCTGCACCAGGTAGCCACCGGCGCACTGGATTCCAGCCTGGACGCACTCAATTACCAGGTGCACGCCCGGGGCAACGGCTTCGATTTCCAACTGGGCAGCCTGCACAAGCTCGATCGCAGCCGGCAGGTGATCGAGTTAAGCCCGGTGCTGGACAGCGAGGGGCGCCAGTTGGTACCGGCGCGTGAACTGGAGTACGACTACCTGGTGCTGGCCCTGGGCAGCCAGAGCAACGATTTCCACACCCCGGGGGTACGCGATCACTGCGTGTTCCTCGACAGCAGCGAACAGGCGCGGCGATTCCACCGCCTGCTGCTGGACAGCTTCCTGCAACTGGAAACCCACGTCACCGACAATATGCAGATCGCCATTGTCGGCGGCGGCGCCACCGGGGTGGAGCTGGCCGCGGAGCTGATGGACACCACCCGGCAGATGGGCCATTACGGCCATATCGCCCGCCGCGCCCTGCAAGTCACCCTGATCGAAGCCGGCCCCCATCTGCTGCCCGCACTGCCGCCGCGCCTGGGCAACAACGCCGAGCGGGAACTCAGCCGCCTGGGAGTACGGGTGATGACCAACTGCGCCGTGTCGGAAGCGAACAGGGAGGGCTTCGTCACCGCGAACGGCGAGGAAATCCCCGCGTCCATTCGCGTCTGGGCCGCGGGGGTAAAAGCCGCGGACTTCCTGGCCCAACTGGACAGCCTGGCCACCAACCGGCTCAACCAGATCGAAGTCACCGCGGACCTGCAGAGCGTCAGCGATCCCCATATCTTCGCCCTCGGCGACTGCGCCGGCTGCACTGACAGCGCCGGCCAGAAGGTGCCCCCGCGCGCCCAGGCGGCTCAGCAGATGGCGGGGGTTGCCGAGTACAACCTGATCGCAACAATCGAAGGACGCCCGCTGAAGGAATTCCACTACCGCGACCACGGCTCGCTGGTCTCCCTGAGCAAACACACCGCGGTGGGCAACCTGATGGGCGCGCTGGTCAAGGGCAGCCTCACCATCGAGGGGCGTATCGCCGGCTTCGCCTACCGCTCCCTGTATCGCATGCACCTGGCGGCGGTGCACGGCTGGGCCAAGGCGATGCTGATCTACCTGGTGGGACGGGCCAACCGGTTTGTGAAGCCGCCGTTGAAAATGCACTAAGCCGGGAGCGCCGAGCCCCAGCTCGGCATGCGGGCCGAAGGCCCGCTTTTGGCGGATTTAGCTCTTATCCACTTCGAAATACATTCGTCATACCGGCGCACGTCGCTAGTGGGGGCGGAGCTTGTGTTTGCCCCACCCCCGCCGCAAAATCGACAGTCATGAAATATCAACACATTGTCGTACTCACCGGCGCAGGCGTCTCCGCCGAGTCCGGCATTCGTACCTTCCGCGGCGCCGACGGCCTGTGGGAGAACCACCGCCTGGAAGACGTGGCCACTCCCGAGGCCTTTGACCGCGACCCGGAGCTGGTACAGCGCTTTTACAACGAGCGGCGCCGGCAACTGCTCTCCCCGCAGATCGCACCCAACGCAGCGCACCAGGCGTTGGCGGAACTGGAGCGGGAATTCCCCGGCGATCTCCTGCTGGTCACCCAGAATATCGACGACCTCCACGAGCGCGCCGGCAGCCGCAACCTGATCCATATGCACGGGGAATTGCTCAAAGCGCGTTGCGGCAATACCGGCAGTCTCTACCCGATCCGCGGCGACTTGCGCACCGGCGATCCATGCAACTGCTGCGGGGTGTCGGGCAGTTTGCGCCCGCACGTGGTCTGGTTCGGGGAAATGCCGCTGGAAATGGAGCGTATCTCCGATGCGCTCAGCGGGTGCGATTTATTTATCAGCATCGGCACCTCGGGCAATGTGTACCCGGCGGCGGGCTTTGTCGAATGCGCCAACGCCGCCGGCGCCCACAGTGTGGAACTGAACCTGGAGCCGGGCAGCACACACGACGCTTTCCACGAGCATCGCTACGGACCGGCTTCCGAGGTAGTGGCCGGATTTGTGCGGGAGCTGCTGGAAAATTCCCGGTAGTAACCGAAAGGAATATCGCGGCCACAGCCGCGACACGGGGAGCTGGAGGGACTAGATCTTCCAGGTCTTAACGGTTTCCAGGTCGTGCTCGGCAATCCAGTCATTCAGCTGCTTGGGATTGCGCTTTTTCTTTTCCACGGTGGCGCCGGTGTAGGGGTTGCGGTAGTGACCGGTCTCCAGTTTCGGTTCGCTGGATTTGGCGGCGACCGCGCGACGGGTGCGACGGGGGGAATCGCCTTCGCGTTTCAGGGAGCGGGCGACGCGGGACTTGAGGCTTTGGATATAGTCCGGTGCATCCTCCTGGTTCAGCTGGCCCACCAGCCAGTTCACCATTTCCTCGGCGCGCGCAACGAAGAATTCCTCCTCCGCCATATCGTATTCCGCAGCCAGGTTTACCAGGGCCTTGTCGAAAGCGATAACGCCCTGCTTTTTGCGTTCGACCTGCTCCCGCTGTTGTTGCAGCTCTTCAATTTTTGCCTGGTGCTCGGCGATTTGTTGTTCGATTTGATCGTATTCCTGAAACATTCAATAAACCTCAACTGCTGTTATCAAATACAGAGATAGTAACTGAACCGCAAAACGGCACAGGGTTTGGGCTCCGGAAACCGGACGATATAAATTGCTTAATAAACCCCCTATCCGGCTTTTATCGGATAAGAAGTGTAAATATCACGGTATATAACATGTGAAACTATATTTGCAGCCAAACGGCTGAAAATCAGTAAATCGGCAACTCCTTGCGAGCCGGGGAGCCCCGATATTACAGAGTCTGCGCAGAACTTGGGCAGAGGTCGCGAATAATAAGCTTTCGCCGGTAAATATCAACCGATATTTGACTATATCGCTATAATCAACGCCCAGGGGACGATTTGGTGAACATCCGCCACTGGCCTATGCTTTTGAATGCAACCGTCTCCTGATTCAGGTTTTGTGCCTATGTCCAAACCCCGCAATATCCATCATATGCCCACCCTGGCGGCACTGATGACCCCCTTCCCCTACCATATCGATATAAGCGCCACCGTAGAGGAGGCGCTGGCGCTCATGGAGGAGCATGGGGTACACCACCTGCCGGTCACCCGCGACGGCGACCTGGAGACGGTTATATCGCGGCGGGATATCGAAAGGGCCAATGCCCCCGGCCACCGCCTGGAGGAGCAGCAGCTGTATGTGCACGATCTCTGTGCCCGCCGCCCCTATATCGCCGATATTCACGACCCGCTGGACAGGATACTGCTGGCCATGGCCGAAACGGGCATCGGCTCCGTGCTAGTGATGCGCGAAGGGGAATTGGCGGGAATTGTCACCGTCACCGACGCCCTGCGCTTCTGCAGCGAATACCTGGCGGACCTGGCGCGGCAGGAAGATGACTCCGTCGCCTGAATAAATTCCCCTGTAGGAGCGGCCGCTGGCCGCGATTGAAGGCCGATCGCGGCCAGCGGCCGCTCCTACACCGTCACCGACCATTTACAGCGGCCAGACCCACAGCAGCATCGGAATAGCGACCACCACCACCAGAATCTCCATCGGCAACCCCATGCGCCAGTAATCACCAAACCGGAAACCGCCGGGACCGAGGATCAGGGTATTGTTCTGGTGTCCGATCGGGGTCAGGAAGGCGCAGGATGCGCCTATGGCCACCGCCATCAGGAAGCTGTCCGCGTTGACCTCCAGTTGCGCTGCCGCCCCCAGGGCGATGGGGCACATCACCGCGGCGGTGGCGGCGTTGTTCATAAAGTCCGACAGGGTCATGGTGATCACCAGCAGCAGCGCCACGGCCACCACCGCGTGCCCCCGGGCGACGTACTCCAGCATGCCCTTGGCGACCAGCTCGGCGGCGCCGGTGGACTCCATCACTCCCGCGACGGGAATAAGAGCCCCCAGCAGCACAACCACCGACCCGTCTATGGCCCCGTATACCTCGCGCAAAGGCAGTACCTTGAACACCATGAACGCCAGCACGCAGGCGGAGAAGGAAATAGCCGCTGGCAGCAGCCCAAAGGCCGCGCCGGCCACGGCAAGAGCCATGGCCAGCAGGGCGATGGCGGCCTTGTGCATATGGGGAATATTGATCGAGCGCTGCGCCAGCGGCACGCAGCCCTGTTCGCTGGCGAAATTGTTCAGGCGCGCATCGGTGCCCAGCATCAACAGCGCGTCCCCGGCGCGCATCGGCGTCGAGCGCAGTCGGCGCACCGAGCGGCGACCCTGGCGGGAGAGCGCCAGCAGGCTGATCTCATAGTGGGTGCGGATGCGCATCGCCTCTACCGAGCGGCCCACCAGGGGGGAATCGGGCATCACCACCAGTTCGCGTAACAGGGCCTCGCTGTCCTCGGAAGATTTGGATTCCTCCTTGTCGTCGGATTTCGACCGCTTATCGCGCCGCAACCGACTCGGGGAGGACTCCTCCTTCTTCTTGTTTTCCTCTTCCTCCTCCTGGGATTTCTCCCCCTCCAGTTTTAGCCCCAGGGTGGAAATCGCCGCGGAGAGGGATTCGGGCTCCGCCTCGATCACCAGGATATCGCCTTCATACACCGCCCTGCCCGGCGAGGCCACGGACAATCGCCGCTCGTTGCGCACCAGGCCCACCACCTGGGCATCCGCCTCGCTGAGGATCTCCTCGATCTCCGCCAGGGATTTACCGGCGGCAGAACTCTTCTCCTCCACCACCGCCTCCGTCAGGTAGGTACCGGTGTCGAAAGTGGCGGCACCGGCCTGGGTGCGCATAGGCACCAGCCGCCAGCCGAGCAGCGCCACAAAGGTCACCCCAACCAGAGCCACCGTGAGCCCCACCGGGGTGAAATCGAACATGCCGTAACTGCCGGCCCCAACGCTGGCGCGGAAGCCTGATACGATCAGGTTCGGCGGCGTACCGATCAGGGTGGTCATGCCTCCGAGGATGGTGCCGAAAGACAACGGCATCAGGACCTTGCCGGGCGGCAGCTGGCATTTGCCCGCCACATCCGCAGCCACCGGTATCAGCAGCGCCATGGCACCCACATTGTTCATAAAGCCGGACATCACCGCACCGACGGCGGCGAGAACACCAATGGCGAGGGTGGGGGAATCGGTTTTGGGCATCAGCCGCTGGGCCAGCATGTCCATTGCCCCGGTACTTTGCAGCCCCCGGCTCAGGATCAGCACCGAGGCCACGGTGACCACCGCCGGGTGGGCAAACCCCATAAAGGCGTCGGCGGGTTCGATGAGGCCGACAAATACGCAGGCAAACAGCGACGCAAGCGCCACCATATCGTGTCGCCAGCGGCCCGATATGAACAGCACCACGGTGGCGGCGAGAATGGCGAGGATAGTGAACTGCTCAGCGTTCATCTAGTGTTAACAGGTCCTGGGAATCCGCAACGGCGCCTATTCAGGGTAAACTTGCCGGCAACTTTTTGGAGATTGAATTTGCGCCAGAACGATTACCGCCAGCTTTTTTTGCTCGACATACCGCTGATGGACGTGCGCGCACCGGTGGAATTCGCCCGCGGCGCCTTCCCCGCCGCGGAAAGCCACCCGCTGCTGGACGACCACCAGCGGGAACTGGTGGGCACCGAATACAAGCGCTCCGGCCAACAGGCGGCGATTGAACTGGGCTGGAAACTGGCCACGCCGGAGGTGCGCGCCCAGCGCCTGTCCAACTGGAGCGATTTCGTGCGCCAGCACCCGGATGGCTGCCTCTATTGCTTCCGCGGTGGCCTGCGCTCGCGCACCGCACAGCAGTTGCTGCTCGACGAGGGCATCCACTATCCGTTGGTGGAGGGCGGCTACAAGGCCATGCGCAACTTCCTGCTCGCGGGGCTGGAACAGAACTGCGCCCAGCTGCCGCTGGTGGTGATCGCCGGCCGCACCGGCAGCGGCAAGACGGAACTGATCCAGCGCGCCGCGCGCACAGTGGACCTGGAAGGCATCGCCCGCCACCGCGGCTCCAGCTTCGGGCGGACTGGACAGCCACAGCCGGCACAGATTGATTTTGAAAACTGCATCAGTATCGACCTGCTCAAACTGGCACAGACCGCCGGCCCTGTGTTTCTGGAAGACGAGAGCCACCTCATCGGCCGCTGCGCCCTGCCTCTGCCGTTGCAGGCGGCGATGCAGGCGGCTCCCCGTGTACTGGTGGAGGAGCCGGTGGAAGCGCGCGCCCGGCGTATCGTCGAAGGCTATGTGGCCGGGGCCCTGTCGCGCTTCGACGGCCCGGCGGCACTGGGGGAGGAACTGCGTAGCAATCTCGGCAAAATCCAGAAACGCCTGGGCGGCCTCCGCTACCAGCAGTTGGACGAACAATTGCGAGATGCCAATCTCGAACTGGAGCGAAGCGGTAACGCAGACACCTATATCCCGCTAGTGATGGCGCTGCTGCGCGATTACTACGACGGCAGTTACGACTACTTGATGAGCAAGCGCGAGGGGGAGATTCTGTTTCGCGGCAGTTTTGATGAAGTGGCGGAGTGGTTGGCTGAACGGTAGGAGGGTTACTCCCACCTGATAAATTTAGCCCCCGGCGGGCCTGCGGAGCTGGAGCTTCGCGGTCCCAGGGGGATGGTTCTCGGGAATACCGAGCTTCAGTTCCGCAACGCGGCCACTAAGATTTAAGCGGAATCCGCCGCAAATGAAAGCGCCGCGACAGCAACCAGTCCCTCAATCGCTGCGGCATCCAGCGAGCCATCCACGGCAGCAGGCGGCTCTTGTTGCCCAGGCGCACCAGTGCCGGCGGGCGCTTGCGCAACAGTTCAGCCGCCAGCTTGCGCGCCAGGCTGCTGGCCAGGGTGGCGTTCTGCTGCGACTCCTGCGCCCGCGCGCGCACTGCCTCCTCCTGGCGCTTGTACCAGGAGTCCGGGGCCAGCAGACCGCGCAGGGAAGTCTCCGCGTGGCGGCCGAACTCCGAGGCGATGGCTCCCGGCTGCACTGTCATCACGCGGATACCGAAAGGTTTCAGCTCTAGCCGCAGCACTTCGGATAGCGCGTGCAGCGCCGCCTTGGAGGCGCAGTAGGCGCCGGAAAAAGGCGTGGGCATCACCCCGGATACAGAACCGATATTGCAAATAACCCCGCGCCGTTCGGATTTCATCAGCGGCGCGCAGGCGCGGATCAGCGCCATGGGCGCGAATACATTGGTGCGAAACTGGCTCTCCAGAGAGCGGGTGTCCAGCTCCAGCAGCGGGCCCATCTGCCCGTAGCCGGCGTTGTTCACCAGGATATCCAGGCGCCCGTAGGCGGCCTTGAGGGCGTGCACCACGCGGCTGATATCCGCCTGGGAATTGACGTCCAGCGCCTCGGTGGCGATACCCAGGTCCGCCAGCTCCTGCAGGCTCTCCGGTCGCCGCGCGGTGGCGATCACGATGGTGCCGCGGCGGTGCAGGGCCAGCGCCAGCTCGCGGCCGATACCGCTGGAACAGCCGGTGATCAGCGCCACCCGGTCCGGCACCACATAGCCGCGGCCGATCTGCGCCAGGCTCTCGGCGGCGAAGGCGCGGTCGGATGGGCGGAATCGGGACGCGGGTGGTTTGTTCACGGGAAGGGTTCTCTACTCCGCTTTGAAGTGGGGGTTTTCGATCAGGCCGGGGAACGGTCCCATCCTGAGACTCCCCGCGTTTCTGTTTTTATCCCAACTGGCGCCCTCTCCGGCGCGATCTACTGCAACTCCTGCTCAAGTTGTTCCAGCAGGTCCAGCGGCTCCAGTTCGATACCTTCCAGTTCATCGTTCCAGTTGATGCCCACCAGCAGTACATCCTCGTGCATGCCGGTGAGCCAGTCGTCCATAAACTCTTCCAGGTCGATGGCCACGACGTGGTAATCGTCCCAGTCGCCATCGGCGTGCAGTTCGGCAAATTCCCGCTGGGACCAAAAAGGCATTACCTCGGTCCGGGGATATTTTTCCGACTCGCACAGTGCGAAGCCCTCTTCGCCCTCCAGCGCCCAGACGCAGCCCTGCCCTGCGCACTCGGGCAAAAAACGCGCGCAGTTGTCTTCGAAATCATCGCTCAGGGATTCGGCTTGCATGGCGGCACCTCGGGAATTTGAGAGGAGTTTACGCCAGAATGCGGGCGCTCGCGAGCGGGCGCCCAACTCAGGCAAAGGGCATGCGCAAGGTTTTCTCCTACAGGTGCAACTGGTGGCCGTTGTCGCGCAGCCAGCGACGCAATTCCCGATAGCGCGGGCAGACGCTCTCCACCAAGTGCCAGAAAGCCGGACTGTGATTGTGGTGGCGCAGATGGCAGACCTCGTGGGCCACCAGGTAATCCACCACCACCTCCGGCGCCAGGCACACCAGCCAGTTGTACTGCAGCTCGCCGCGCACACTGCAGTGGCCCCATTTGCTCTTGGTGCGGCGCACGCGCACCGAGGAAAACGCAAGCTCCAGCCGGTCGGCAAACTGATGCGACTTTTCCTCCAGCAGCGCCAGGGCCTCCTTTTGATAGAGCCGCTGCAGCGCGGTTTGCAGTTGGGATTCATCGGGCTCGCGATAGCGGGTGTACAGGGAAATGGCGCCGGCGGCGATACCGCTGTGTGTGGCGCCGGCGGCGATACCGCTGTGTGTGGGGCCGGTGACGCGCACCAGGGGATAGCGCGCCCCCAGCCAGGGAAAGCTTTCGCCAAAGGCGTAGCGATGTTGCGGAATCTGCGCCGCGCGCTCCTCGGCGCGCAACAGCTGAGTGCGCACCCAGTGGATATTCTCCCGCAGGAACTGATGCCCGTGGCGCGCGGCGCAGCGCTCGGGGATACGCACCTCCACGCCGGACTCCGCCAGCACCAGGCCCAGGCGCCTGCGCCGCGGCGAGCGCACCAGGCGATAGGGAATATTTTCGAAAACGAACTCCGCGCTCATTGCCCCCCGTTTACCCCGTGCGCCACCACCGCCATGGTAATCCGGGAAATGCAGCTGAGCTTGCCCCGGGGATCGGTAATGCGGATTTCCCACACCTGGCTGCTGCGGCCGAGATGCGCCGGGCGCGCGGTGCCGGTCACCGTGCCCTCCGCCACCGGGCGCAGGTGATTGGCATTGATCTCCTGGCCCACGCAGTAAAACCTGTCCGTATCCACCACCAGGTTGGCGCCGAAGGAGCCCAGGGTTTCCGCCAGCACCACGCTGGCGCCACCGTGCAGTATGCCGAACGGCTGGCGGGTGCGCTCGTCCACCGGCAGGGTGCCCACCAGGTAGTCATCGCCCAGTTCGGTGATCTGCAGGCCGATATATCCCGGCATGCAATCGGCGGCGCTCTGGTTGAGCTGTTCGAGGGTGGGGGTCGTGTGCCAGATTGCCATTGTTTATTTCCCGTTATTCAGGCGACAGGGAGAGAGTCGTTACACCAGGTCAGTACATAAGGCCGAAGCCAAAGCCGGTAAAGCGGCTCAACGCCAAATCCAGCCTGCGCAACTCCCGCACCAGTGCGCGGCGGCGATGTTTGAGTCGGTGGATCTGATCTTTGTCTTTCGCCTCCGCCAGCGCAACGCGCACGCTGTGGAGGTCCCTCTCGGTGCTCTCATAGCGGTCCACCAAACGGCGGTATTCCAGCTCTATCTGGTAGGCGGCGAGGCCGCGCTGGTATTCCGCCATAAACAGGTCCGCGGTGGGACCGGCGCAGACGCCCTCGTAGCTGTTGCCGCGGCGCCCCTGGTAGTAGCCGTTCTCCGGGGTGCAGTACTGCTCCACCCCCTCCTCGTGGCCGCGCAGCCAGGCGTCGCTGTCCACCCGTTCGCCGTACTCCTGGCACTTCTGCGCTATCTGGTAGACCAGCGCCTGGCTGCGGCCGCGGGCACCGTCCTGCAGCCCGCGCTCGTACCAGAGGCCCGAGCGACACTCGTCTTCGGAAACCACTGCGCAGCCAGCCAGCAGAACGGGCAGCAGGATCAACGGGCGCAGGCTGGAACTGTTCATGGTTTTCTCCGCTTTCGCGCCATTATCCCCGCTGTCGATAAACCGCAACTGAATCAACCGAAGCGCTTGTCCGCAACAAAAGGATTGCTGCGCCGCTCCTCGCCGAAGGTGGACATGGGGCCGTGGCCGGGGATAAAGCGCACTTCGTCGCCCAGCGGCCAGAGCTTTTCGGTGATCGAGCGGATCAGGGTGTCGTGGTCCCCCTTGGGAAAGTCGGTGCGGCCGATGGAGCCGGCGAAGAGTACGTCCCCCACCAGCGCCAGCCCGCTGGGGCGGTGGAAAAAGACCACGTGGCCGGGGGTGTGGCCCGGGCAGTGGTAGACCTCCAGTTCCTCGTCGCCCACCGTCACCCTGTCCCCCTGCTCCAGCCACCGATCCGGAGTGAAGGTCTCCACCGGCGGAAAGCCGAACATCTGTGTCTGCAGCGGCAGTTGTTCGATCCAGAAACCGTCCTCCCTGTGTGGCCCCTCAACCGGCAATTGCAGCTGCCTGGCCAGCTGCGCGGTGCCGCCCACATGGTCCAGGTGGCCGTGGGTGAGGAGTATTTTTTCCAGCTTGAGCCCGCGCTCCTCCACCGCTGAGAGGATGCGCTCGATATCCCCGCCCGGGTCCACCACCGCGGCGCGTTTGCTGTCGTCGCACCAGAGCAAGGTGCAGTTCTGCTGGAAGGGAGTAACCGGAACCGTGTGGAATTGCAAGGACATAGGCGCGACCAGGACTTCGGGGATTTGTGCGGAATTACCCGGGGATTATACCGTGACCGCAGCGCGGCTTCTCGCCGGTGGCGCCCCGCGCCGCGCGCGGGTCTTCTGCAACAGCTCGCGCAGGTCCTCCAACAGCTGCTGCTGCACCAGCTCGCTGCTCCAGTAGCCGTCGTGGGCCACCAGTTGCGGGCCCCAGTTGGCGGCGCTCCAGTCCGCCAGCGGGCGGGTCTCGTAATCGCGGTACACCGCTTGATTGTAGGAGGGGCTCAGGGGTTTCAGGGGCCAGCCGAAGAGATCGTCCGGGTGGTAGAAATTCTTCCAGCGGAAGTTGTAGCCACGGGTGTCGGCAGTGACCGCCTGGATCTGGTCCCGCCCCATCCCAGCGCACCACAGCGGATTGGGGGCGCCCAGGGTGTACCAGTGGCTGAGGGTTTTGAAACGCAGGAACAGATCCCGCGCCGAGCCTTTGTGCACGCCCCGCGGACCGCCGTCCCGCCAAATGCCGTAACTCACACTGGGGCGCTGGGCATCCCAAAGATAATTGGAGAGGATGGTGCAACCCACCGAGTGACTGAGCAGCACCACCGGCGCATTGTCGGAAGCGGCCGCCGCAGCCCTTTCCAGGGTGCTGTACACCGCCTGCTGGGCCTTGTCGTAGTTGCCGCCGCGCTGCTGGATATCCCCCAGTTGCGCGGCACTTTCGGCCAGCCCGTAAAGCATGAATTTGCGCGCGCGCAGGAAATCCATATCGCGCTTCTGCATCGCCTCGAACACCCGATCGATATTCCCCTGCAGGTGTCCCTGGCACAGGATGGTGTCGCAGTGAATGCGAGACCAGTCGCCCCCCAGTTTCTCGCGCAGCGTCGCGAACAGCGGCTCGGCGAAACGCTCGTCCACCGCCCCCATGCCCGGCGCCGCCAGAATGACTATATCGGCCATATTCGCCTCTTTCTTATTGTGCCGTGACGTCTCCCCCGGACATAGGGAGGTGCGTCGCCGTATTGAACGAAACTACCACCTCACCTGCGGTTTGGAAAGAAAGGCCGGCCTACGCCCC
The DNA here is from genome assembly GCF_014191725.1 of Microbulbifer rhizosphaerae. Lineage (GTDB taxonomy): Bacteria > Pseudomonadota > Gammaproteobacteria > Pseudomonadales > Cellvibrionaceae > Microbulbifer > Microbulbifer rhizosphaerae. The sequence goes on along the minus strand of NZ_JACHWZ010000017.1, from coordinate 103,288 downwards.
ACCGGGGGAGGAGGTAACGCAGCGGTAGCCAAGGCAGACTCAAAGTGCATAATTGCGCCTGTACAAAAAACAAACACCCGACTCAGCGATGCTACTAGCCTCAAAATACAGCCTGCCGGACTGCCCGGAGCACACCCTGGCGCGGCCGCGTCTGCTTTCCCTGCTGGACGCGTGCAACTGTGACCAGCTGTTGCTGGTCACCGCGCCGGCGGGCTACGGCAAAACCACCCTGGTGTCCTCCTGGGCCGCAGCCCAGGAGGACCCGGTGGCCTGGCTCTCCCTCGATTCCGGCGACAACGAGCCGGGCCAGTTCTGCCGCTATCTGGTGGAGAGCGTGCACCGTGCCACCGGCAACGGCGTGCCGGAAACCCACCAATTGCTCGCCGCCCAGCGGCGCCCGGACCCGGCGCTGGTGATCAGCCAGCTGTTGGCGGAACTGCGCGGGCTGCCCAGCGAACTGCGTATCGTGCTCGACGACTACCACCAGATCGACAGCGAGGCGGTGCACGATGTCACCCGCTTCCTGTTGCGCCACGCCCCCGCGGGCATCGGCGTGGTGCTCACCAGCCGCAGCCAGCCGCCCCTGGGCCTGGCCGCACTGCGAGTGCAGGGCCGGTTGCGGGAAACCGGCACTGAGGAACTGGCGCTGACTGTGGATGAGACCGCCCAACTGCTACAGCAACGGCTGCCATTCGAGCTTGGCAGCGACCGTATCGGGCAGTTGCACCAGTTGAGCGAAGGCTGGCCGCCGGCGGTGCAGTTGTTCGCGCTGTCAGTGCGTGACCGCGAGGAGGTGGACCGCTACCTGGGAGAACTGGAACAGGGCCACAGCCATATTCTCGACTACCTGGCGGAAGAGGTGCTGGAACGGTTGGAGCCGCAACTGCGTGAACTGCTCGCCTGCACCTCCATCCTCACCCGGATTGACGCCAGGCTGGCGGAGAACCTCAGCGGCCTCGACGGCGGCCAGCAGTTGCTGGAGCAGGCCGCCCGGCGCGGACTCTTCCTGCAGGCCCAGGACTCCAGCCGCCAGTGGTTCCGTTTCCACCCGGTATTCGCCCGTTTCCTGCAGCGCCAGCTCACCGACAAATCCCGACTGCAGCAGCTGCACAGGACCGCCAGCGACAGCTGGCAACAGCTGGGCCAGCCGCTGGAGGCCCTGCGCCACGCGCTGGCAGCGGAGGACGGCGAGCGGCTGCAACAGCTGCTGGGGGAGCAGGGCGAGCAGTTCCTGCGCGAGGGCCACAACCGCGTGCTGTCCGACTGCCTGGAATGGCTGGGCGCGGACACATTGCGCCGAAACGCCCCCTTCACCCTGCTCGCGGCCAGGATGGCGCGGGACAATTTCGAATACGACCAGTGCGAGAAATACCTGGCCGCCGCCGAGAGCTGGCTGCAGCGCGAGGACCCGGCCCAGTGGCGCGAATACGAGGGTGCCTTCGCCACCATGCGCGCCCAGGCGGCGGTATCCCGCGGCCAGACCCTTGTGGCCAAGGAATACGCCGAGGAGGCCCTGGGACTGCTGCGCCCGGAGCAGCGGGGCGAGCGCACCGCGGCGCTGCTGGTCACCGGCGAGACCAGTTTCTGCCTGGGGGAACTTGACCGGGCCATCGCCTATATGCAGGAGGTGGAAGCCCTGGCCAGTGCCGAGGGCGACTACCCCAGTGCCGTCTGGGCCACCTGCCAGCAGACCGAGATCGCCATCGCCCAGGGCCTACTGAAAAAGGCCGCCGCACTGCAGGAGCGCGCCCACCGGCTGGTGCAGGAACACCATTTGTCCGGCCTGCCCATTTCCGAATTCATCTGCCGCCTGCGTGGCCAGTTGCAGTGGGAGCGCGGCGAACTGGACGCGGCGGCCAGATCCGCCCGCCACGGCATGCAGATCAACCGCAAGGTGGGGGAGCGCTGGCTGCTGCCGGAGTACACCCTGCTGCTCAAGGTGGCCCAGGCCCGCGGCGAGAAGGACGAATCCCTGGAGTGGCTGGCGCGCATCGACCGCCTGCTAGCCGGCGAACGCTACCACCGCGACTGGGTGGCCAACGCCGACGCCGCGCGGCTGCGGGCCTGGCGCGCGCTTGGGGACCGGGAGGCCATCGCCGCGTGGCTGGAACAGGCCCAGCCGGTTGTGGACAGGCCCGCCAATCACTTCGAACAGTGTCACGGGCGCAACCATGTGCGCGCGCTGATCGAAGTGCACCGCTGGTCCGACGCCAACCGCCTGCTCAGTCGCCTGCAGCAGGTGGCGCGGGAGTGCGGCCTGGTAACCGACACCCTGCGCAACCTGGTGCTGGAATCCCACCTGCTGTGGCTGCGCGAACAGCGCGACGGCGCGCTGCAAGCTATCGGCGAGGCCCTCGACCTGGCCGCCGGACGCGACTTCAGCGCCAGTTTCCTGCAGATCGGCAAGACCCTGATCGTAATCCTGAAGGCGTTCCTCGAGAGAGAACCCGGCGAGGAGCAGGCCGCGCGGGCGCGGGGACTGATCCGCCTGGCCCAGCAGCAGCCGGAGCTGGACGGCGGCATCCGCATCGAGCTGGACGAGACCATCATCCGCGAGATCCTCGACAGCGACGCCGTGCCCGACTTCCTGCGCCACTCGCCGCTCACGCCGCGGGAGTGGCAGGTGCTCAACGCCATCCACTCCGGCCTCTCCAACGAGCGTATCGCGCGCCACTTCAAAGTGGCGCCCAGCACCATCAAGACCCATATCCGCAGCCTGTACCAGAAGCTGGACGTGAAGGACCGGCAGGAGGCCATCGCTCTGGCGGAGCAGATGCTGCGCTCGGTGCAGGATAGCGGTTGATAGTGGGGGCTCCCTTCGGGCGGGCCGCTAAGCAGTCATCTGCGGCGTTGCATTTGCTTGCCGTAGCGGGCTACGCTCGCGCAAATCCGCCGCCTTGCATTTGGCCGCTGAGCGGCCCGCTGATATCCCATATTTAGTACCTTACACCAAACTAGTCACTGACCCCGCGCTGCAGCCAGGCGCGCCAGCCACCGAACTCGGTAATATCCGTGGCGCCGGCGAGCCCATATGCCTCGCAGATAAAACCGCTCAACCAGCGGCCGTCGGCGACTTCCACCTTGCCGATCCCCAGGGGCGCCGGTATCGCGGCGACAAAGCTGCCCAATGCCTCGCTCGGCAGTCGCCAGACTTCCACCTCGATGGCCGCCCCCCCAGCCTCATCGCGCGCCATGCCGGGGCGCACGCCGTCGCTCAGTGCATAGAGCCGGTAAGCGGCCGCCGAACGGGTCCGCGCCACACACGCCCCACCCCGCTCAGTCAGCTGCCAGTTGAGCGGCTGTCCTTCCAGATGCGCACCGCAAACCACCAGATCAACCGTTTCCGACGGTGGCGCGGCAGCCCGCTGCACTGCGGCATAGACGGGCGCGAGATCCGTGGCCCCGACAGGTAGCTGGCAATCCCGGTGCAGAAGATCCGCGAATCCGAGCAAGCGGATATCGCTGAACGCCGGCCCGAACAGGGTCACTCCCCAGGGCACGCCACAACCGGTGAAACCCACCGGAACCGCAGTGGCTGCATAATCCAGCAGGTTCATGAAATTCGTGTATCTGCCCAGGGTGGCATTGTGCGCAATGGGCTCCGCCCGCAGTTCGGCGCGGCTGAACAGCGTCGGAGTCGTCGGCGTGAGGACGAAATCAAATCCGGTCATCAACTGGTCGCAGCGGCGCTTCAAGGCGGCCAGGCGATATTGCGCGGCGAAGGCTTCCATACCGGTTCTGCCGTCCCCCTGGGCGATAATTTCGGCGATAACCGGCAACATGCTGGAGCGGCTTACGGCCTGGGTCGCCAGCGCCCGCTCACAGACCCAGGGCCCCTCGTAAAGCAGGCGCGCGGCCTCTTCAAATGGGGCGAAATCAATCGCTCCCACTTCCCCACCCAGGGCGCACAACTGCTCGACGCTGCGCTCGAACAGCGCCCGGGTCTCCGGATTGCCGCAGAATTCCAACTGCGCGGGAATGCCAAAGCGAAACCGGCGGTCAATGCCGCCGGCGGCCGAGTGGTGAAAGTAGCGTGCGCGATTGTAGTGCGGATTGGCCCTCGCAAAGGAATCCCCACTGTCGTAGCGAGCCACAATGTCGAACAGGCGGGCCGCATCCTCACAGTTAAGGGTCATCAGGCTGATACAGTCGAGACTGCGGCAGGCAGGCACCAGGCCGCGGCTGCTGAGCAAGCCCCTGCTGGGCTTGTGGCCGATCAGGTTATTGAGGACTGCGGGCACCCGCCCCGAGCCGGCGGTGTCGGTGCCCAGAGCAAAACTCACCTGCCCCAGTGCCGCCGCAATCGCTGAGCCCGCACTACTGCCGCCGGAAATGTAATCCGGATTGAAACTGTTCCTGGCCTCTCCGTAGGGCGAGCGAACGCCGACCAGCCCCGTAGCAAACTGATCCAGGTTGGTCTTGCCCAGTGGAATAGCCCCCGCCGCGACCAATGCCTCGACGACCGGAGCCGATTCGGCGGCGGTATAGGCGAAGTCCGGGCAGGCCGCCGTGGTAGGCAGCCCGGCCAGGTCGATATTGTCCTTGATCGCGAACGGCACACCATAAAGCGGCAGGCTGTCTGGGGAAACACCGTCGAGACGGACCAGATAGGGCTCCAACTGCGCCTCATCCAGCAGGGTGATCCACGCATTGTAATCGCTCTGCGCCAGGGCCTGAGCACGGAGTTCCGCGACCAGGGCGCGGACCTCCAGGTCGCCGTTGCGGTAGGATTCGCGCAAGGCGCGCAAGCTGAGATTGTGTATCGCCATCGTCTTCCCCCTGTTCAGGCTTCCTGTGGTTCGCTTGACAGCCAGACCAGGCCCTGCCCTGCGGTGACGGCCTGCCCCTGTTCTTTCAAGAGTTTTTCCACGCGTCCGGCGCGCGACGCCTGCACTTCGATTTCCATTTTCATGGACTCGAGAATCATCAGCGGTTCGCCGGCCGCCACCGCCTGGCCGGGCTCCACCAGCACCCGCCAGATGCTGCCGGAAACCGGACTGTCCACACCCTCGACGCCGCTGGGCAAGCTGAGTTCATCGACGACGGCCGCCCCCTCGTCGTGCTCCCGGTAGGTCAGCAGGCCCCGGGCTTCCCAGTCCGCCAGCTCGGCGGCAAAAGCGTCTTCGCGGCGGCGCTGGAAGTCGGCAATGCCGGGGGCTTCCGACTGCAGGAATGCCTTGTATTCCGCCAGGTTGAATTGTGTCTGCTCGATTCTCAGCGGATAATTCCCCAGCGGGAAATCCCGCCTGATCTGCTCCAGCTCCCCGGCACTCACCGGATAGAAGCGAATCTGATCGAAGAAGCGCAGCAGCCAGGGCTGCTCGAACACCTCCGTCTGGCGGTAGCGGTTCCACATCTGCAGGGTGCGGCCGACAAACTGATAGCCGCCGGGCCCCTCCATGCCATACACGCAGAGGTAGGCGCCGCCGATCCCCACCGAGTTTTCCGCCGTCCAGGTGCGAGCCGGGTTGTACTTGGTGGTCACCAGACGATGGCGCGGGTCGAGGGGCGCGGCAACGGGAGCGCCGAGATAGACGTCCCCCAGCCCCATCACCAGGTAGGAAGCGTCAAACACGATACGCCTGATCGATTCCAAATCCGGCAGGCCGTTGATACGGCGGATGAACTCGAGGTTGCTCGGGCACCAGGGCGCATCGGTGCGCACCGACTGCATGTATTTTTCGATGGCCTGCTGACAGGCTGTGTCGTCCCAGCTCAGCGGCAGATACACGATGCGCGAAGTCAGGGAGAGGTCGCCGACCTGCTGCAGTGCCTGACACGCCGTTTGCAAATGCTGCAGCAATCGACGCAGGTCGATGCGCAACGGCCGGTAGTGAACCTGCAGCGAACGGATACCCGGTGTCAGCTCGAGAATGCCGTCGAGCGGATGCTGTTGTAGCCACAGCATCAGGGCATGCACCTTGAAACGGCGCTCGATATCCAGTTCCTGGGGCCCCAGCTCTACCAGCAGGAAATGGTCCCCGGCCATACGGATGACGACCTCTTCACCGGCCACGTTGAACTGGGCCAACACCGGTGACGGCAGCTGCTCGTGTTCGACAGGTACCGCATCCGCCGGCGTATTCAATGGCGCCATTTCGCCCAGCTGCGCGATCAGTTCTTCCCGCCGGCGCTCCAGCGCCACCGCCTGCTCGTAAGTGACCGGCTGGAAGCGAATGCGAGCACCTGCTTTCAGCTGCCCCAGCTTCCAAAGGTCTGCCTGAATAACGGTCGCCGGACAGACGAAACCGCCCAGCGACGGCCCGTCCGGGCCGAGGATCACCGGCATGTCACCAGTGAAATCGACGGTGCCAAACGCGTAGGCATTGTCGTGAATATTGGACGGGTGCAATCCCGCCTCGCCGCCGCTTTGACGGGCCCACTCCGGCTTGGGCCCGATCAGGCGCACCCCGGTGCGGCTCGAGTTGTAGTGCACCTCCCATTCACTATTGAAAAAGGTCTCTATATCCGCGGGGGTAAAAAAGTCCGGCGCGCCGTGAGGGCCGTAGAGCACGCGCAGCGTCCAGATCCCGGGCATTTCCGGCCGCTGCAATTCGCCCAGCCGCAGTTCCGGCACCACTGCCGGCCCGGCCTGCTCTGCCAGGTGCAACACGTCCCCGGCCCGCAAGGCCCGGCCGGCGTGGCCGCCGAACTGCCCGAGACAGAAAGTGGATTGGGACCCGAGATAATCCGGGCACCGGACCCCGCCCGCAACAGCCAGATAGACGCGGGCCCCGTTGCCCAGTACCCTGCCGAGTTTCAGCACCTGGCCGGCCACTACTTTTTGAGTCTGGTAAAGTGCTATCACTTCACCATCCAATTCCGCTTCGATCGCTGCCCCGGTAATGGCGATGCAACCGTCGCGACTGAACTGGAGCGTCGGCCCGTTAACGGTAATTTCCAGCGCCGCGGCCCCGGACGCATTGCCCACCAGTTGGTTGGCGAGGCGAAACGAGAGCGAATCCATGGGACCCGACGGCGGCACACCGATATGCCACAGTCCCTCGCGCCCGGGGTAGTCCTGGATGGTGGTCTGGGTGCCGGCTGCCAGAACCCGCACGCTGGCCGGCTGAAAGCGATGCTGCGCGAGGCTGCGGGTCAGCAGCTGCCCTGCTGCGCATTCCGGTGTGCGCAGAACACTGCCGACGTAGTCGATATTGGTTTCTATACCATATATCGAACTGGCGTCCAGGTGCGCGCAGAGTTGCGCCAGCGCCAGTTCGCGACTCTCGGCACTGACAATGACTTTTGCCAGCATCGGATCGAACAGACCGGAAACTTCAATGCCCGCCTCTATCCAGTGGTCGATGCGCAGCCCGTCCGCCTCCGGCCAGATCACTTCCGACAACAGCCCCGCCGACGGGCGGAAATCCTGATCCGGGTCCTCGGCGTAGACCCTGACCTGGATGGCATGACCGCGCGGCGTCAACTGCGCTTTGAAATCGAAAAGACCGATTGGATTGCCGGCGGCCTGGCGAATCATCAGCTCCACAAGATCCAGGCCCCAAACTTCCTCCGTGACCCCGTGCTCCACCTGCAGGCGGGTATTCACCTCGAGAAAATAAAACTGCTTGCTGTCGACATCGAAAATGAATTCCACCGTACCCGCGTTGCGGTAGTTGACCGATGCCATCAGCCGCTCCGCTGTCCGGTGCAGCTGCTCCCGCACAGTTGCCGGCAGGTTGGGCGCGGGGGTCTCTTCAATGACTTTCTGGTTGCGCCGCTGCGCCGAACAGTCCCGCTCACCCAGGGAAATGGCATTGCCGAGGCCGTCGCCAAATATCTGTACTTCGATATGGCGCGCGCGGGCGATGTACTTCTCGAGGAAAACGCCATCATTGGCGAAATAAGTTTCACTCAGCCGTCTTACGCTGTGCCACGCACTTTCCAGTTCGCTTCGGTCGCGACAAACCCGCATGCCAATTCCACCGCCGCCTGCGGTACTTTTCAGCATCACCGGATAGGACACGGTTTCCGCCCAATCGATGGCGTCGGCCAGTCTTGTCAACAGGGGCGAACCGGGCACCAGGGGCACACCGGCGTCTTCGGCCGCCCCGCGGGCGCGGTGTTTCAGGCCAAACAGGCTCATCTGCTCGGCAGTGGGGCCGATAAAGACAATGTCGCGCGCCTCACAGGCTTTGACAAAATCCGTATTCTCACTCAGAAAACCGTAGCCGGGGTGAATGGCGCCGGCGCCACTCTCCTCAGCGGCCTGCAGTATCCGATCAATTTTCAGGTAGGTCTCGGCAGCGCTGCCGGCGCCGAGACTGATAGCAGTATCGGCCTGCCGCACATGCAGTGACTCCGCGTCGGCTTCGTTGTATACAGCGACCGCATGGATGCCGAGACGTTTCAGAGTGCGGATGATCCGCGTCGCGATGGCGCCGCGGTTGGCCACAAGCACCTTGCGGAATAATCCATTTTCAATCATGGCGAACACTTTAGCGTGGAGCGGGCCGTCCCGCATTGGCGATACGGTGTTGGGTCGTCCCAATACCGGGGAGCGTTAGCTGTCCCAGACCAGCAGTTCGATAGACGTGGGGTTGTATCCGTTACAGGGGTTGTTCAGCTGCGGACAATTGGAAATCAGCACCACCACATCCATAAGCGCCTTCAGTTCCACATACTTGCCGGCGCCCGAAATACCGTCAGCGAAGGTGAGGCCGCCGTCTGTGGTGATGGGCACATTCATGAAGAAGTTGATGTTGTGGGTAATATCCTCCTTGCTCAGGCCGAATTCTTCATGCTCTTGAATGGCGAGCATCCAGCTGTCCCTGCACGCGTGCATAAAGCGCTTTTCCAAGCCATAACGCACCGTATTGGACTCAGTGGCACAGGCGCCACCGAGCGTGTCGTGACGCCCGCAGGTATCGGCGACAATTCGCAGCATGTCATTGTTTTCGTTGGTTTTCAGGGTGGACCCTGCCGTCAGGTACACATTGCCCTGCTCCCGCACCGTGTTCATCGCACAGTAGCGCTCCCCCGGATCGTCAGTCCTGTAAAACAGGGTGTCGGCGGCCTGGTTACCCTCCAAATCGAGGATACGCAGGAACTGGCCCTCACGGACCCGGTGAATACCATAATCTCCCGCCTCGATCACCCGGCGGAAAACGGCATCTTCAACATGTAAATTGCTGTGGACAATCATGGATATCCCAATAGTCGATTTCTTGATTGCGGGGCCGGCTCAGGCACCGGCGACCGACGGTTCTTCCGCCCGAATGCCGGCGGTCCCGAGGCCGAGGTGGTACAGCGCGTTGTTCTCAAACCCCCTTCTGTTTTCGTCACAGTGATTCAAACAGGGATCGTCCGCCCGTATCTCCCGGGATTCAGACAGTTCGAGCTTGACCGGCCGGCGCGGATAGGTCCTTTCCCGGTTGAGCGGATGGGGGCAACTGTGCAGAACTACCAGAGCGTCCATCTCAAATCGCAAGGTGACCCTGTCGCCGGCGGCTGCCCGCCGGCCCAGTTGCAGATTGCCCTGCTGGTCCGTTTCGACCCGGCTGAAAAAATTGACATTCGCCGGCATGTCACGGCGGCTCAATCCATACTTGACCAGCTCCACCAAAAAGCTGTCGCGGCCATTCTGCTGCCACAGGTTTCTGTCGCTCTGGTAATCGCGACCGCCCCACCGCTGGCGGACAATATCGGCATCGCTGTTACCGCAGACAGTGTCATGCCAGCCAAAAGTGTCCTCGACAATCGAACAGAAGATCCGCCCCATATCCGAGTAGAGACAGTTTCCCCGGGTAAGCTTGAAGGTATGCTGGCATTTCAGGGTATCCGGTGCGTTGTATTTTTCGGCCAGCAGATTCGGGTTGTACATCAGCAGGCCCACATTGGCGCCGCCTTCCAGGTCCGTCATGGTCAGGCTGACGCCGCGACGCACCACCAGAGACCAGTGCGCCGCGGGAGAGAGGGTTGTTGTATAACGGACTGCGTTTGAACCGGGATTGAGAATATTAAGGCTCATGCTTGTGTAAACTCCAGGAGTGCCAAATTCCACTGTTTTTATGTCCATTGACCTTGTCGCGCGCCCTTCGGTGTCAGACCGCGACGGGAATTTGCGCGGATCGCGCGAGTGATTCCTTAATCTTGTCAAGACTCTGCCGGTCGGTTTTCCCCACGGGCAGATCAAATGTAATGGTGCTGCCAAAGCGTTCTGGTGCCTGCGGATCCATGCGGCATTTGTCAAACACCCAGAGCCGGGTTCCCAGATAGAAGCCCTCACTCAAGTCGTGGGTGACCATGAATACGGTCAGTTTATGCTGCCCCCACAGGCTCAATACCAACTGGTGCATGTCCTTGCGGATACCCGGGTCGAGCGCGCCGAAAGGTTCGTCCAAGAGCAGCAGCCGCGGCTGCTTGATCAGGGCCTGGGCGATGGCCAGGCGTTGTTGCATGCCCCCTGATAACTCGTGGGGGTATCGGTGCCTGGCAGGGGTCAAGCCCACCGATTCCAGCCAGTGATCCGCTTCAGCCAGGATGGCCTTTCTGGCGCTGCCGAATACCCTGCCGAAAATCGGCCCGCACTCGAACTCGCGCCCAAGAGCCACGTTTTCCCTGACTGTCAGGTGCGGAAAGACCGAGTATTTCTGAAAAACAATGCCCCGGTCCGGGCCCGGCTCATCGGCGATGGGCCGGCCATCGAGCAGTATGCTTCCCCTGCTCGTCACCTCCGTGCCGAGCAACAGTTTCAGGAAGGTACTTTTGCCGCACCCCGAAGTTCCTACCAGCGTAATGAATTCTCCGCTGCCTACCTGCGCACTCAGATTTTCGAGGACGACATTGTCGTCATAGTTTTTCCACAAATTCCTGAATTCAATCATGGGTTTCACTCTCTTTGCACAGGCGAAGTCGACAACAAAAATCCGGGCCGCCCATTCTTCGGCTCCTATTTCGCCGCGTGATACCAGGGGAACAGCCGCTTACTGCCCTGCTGCAGGAGGCAGTCGATAAGAAACGCCAGCAACGTAATCCAGGCCACATAGGGCAGAATCACATCCATCGACATGTAGCGACGCACCAGAAATATGCGGTAACCCAAGCCGTCGGTAGAAGCCACCGCTTCAGAGGCAATCAGGAATAACCAGGCCGCGCCCAGGCTCAGGCGAACTGAGGCGAAGAGCCGCGGCAGTATTTGCGGCAACAGCACCCGGAAGATGATCTGGCCCGAGTTGGCGCCGAGCGTCATGGATTTGACCAACTGCTCGCGCGGCAGCTCACAGGTACGCTGATAGAGGTCGCGGATCAGGAAAGGGGCAACCCCGATCACGATCAGCACCACCTTGGAAACCTCACCAATACCGAAAACAATAAAAAGTATCGGCAGCAGAGCCATCGGTGGAATCAGTGAAATCACTGTGATCACCGGTGTCAGGCTGGCCCCGAACAACGGAATGGCGCCTGTCAGCAGACCCACGGTCAGACCGATGGCGGCCGCAATCGCCACACCGCTCACCAGTCTTTTCAGGCTGCTTTTTGTATCTTCCCACATCAGCAGTTCGCCAGTGCGCTTGCTCGGGGTTAAGGCCATCCGCTCCATCGCATCGTGTATTTCGACGAATCCGGGCAACAGCTTGTCCTGCGGGTTTTCTGCCTTGCGCACCGTGGAACCCCACTGGTACACCAGCAGGGCCAGGACAAGTGGCAGTATCCCGAGAAAGGCCCGCGTGACGGATGACGGTTGTCGGTTGATCAGGCGCTTCATGGCGAACTCTTATTGTTTAATAACGACTCGCAAGCAATTTTTTCGTTACAACTTGTCATCGGCGGCCAGCTGCATATATTCGGGGTTGAAGCGCAACATGACATTGGCAGCATTGCCATAGATGCCGGCGGGAGTTTCAATGCCGATGAATTGCGCATCCGGCGCCCCCTCACCGAGCAGTCCGTGGTCAAAGGAAAACTCGGCGATATCCGCCATGGTCTTCTTCAGCTCCGGACTGTGGACAAACTCCACCGCGTCGCCGGGCTGGTAGAACATCTTCGTAGACGCCAGTTGTGATTCATAACGCGCGAGATCGGCGCCTGAGGCAATGCCCATATGTTCACGCACGGATTCATCCCCCTGCATCTTTTCCATGATCTCATACCAGGCACCTACCAGGGCCTTGCCGAAAGCGGGATATTTATCGAGGGTTTCGGTATGCACAACAAGCAGGTCGATGATTTCGCCGGGAATCTGCGAACTGTCGAAGACCTGGTTGCTCTTCGGCATGTTCAGGATTTCATTGACCAGAGGGTTCCAGGTGGAAACGGCTGTTACCTGATCTGTGCCGTAGGCGGCGACCATATCGGCGTCGGAAGTATTGACCACCTGCACGTCGCGCTCGGACAGCCCCACCGAATCCAGCGCCCGCGCGAGCAGATAATGGGAAACACTCAGCTCTACCAGATTGACTCTCTGCCCCTTGATATCCTCGATAGAGGTTTTTTCCTTGAGGATGACAGCGTCGTTGCCATTGGAAAAGTCGCCGACGATCAGCGCCGTGGAATCGACACCGCCGGCGGATGGAATGGTAAGAGCGTCCATGTTGGTCATGGCGCAGGCGTCGAAGGCGCCCGCGCTATACTGATTGATGGACTCTATGTAGTCGTTGATCTGTACAACTTCGATATCGATATCGTATTTTTTCGCCCACTTGTCGATGATCCCGGAACTGTCGCCATACTCCCAGGGCATCCAGCCGACATAAATCGACCAACAGAGTTTGAAACTTTCTTTAGCCTGCGCGGGGATAATACAAAGGGTGGATAGTGCAGCGACCAGGAAAGAGCGTATAAACAGCTGAGAAAAAAATGATTTCATAGCGGAACCTTTCATGTGGTTATGGTTATACACGCAGAGGCATTCCCGGCACTATTGCCGAAGTATCCTCCCGGGCTTTTATCCCGCCGTGTAACCTTCCTGAGATGAGCGCCGCGCTCATCCCGATACCCACGAAAGGTCGACAGCTCTCGGTCCAGTCATCAGTCAACTGATCGGAACCCTAGCTGTCCATTGCACATTGTGAAGAGGCGCTTCTGACGCTGACCTAGGTCTGCGACTATCCGGCCCCATTACCGCATTCTTTTTGAGACCACCAAGAATGCTCTGCATCCTGATTGCAGCAAAAGCCATGCCAGGTCGCGGGGCTTCTCCCTGGCCCGCCGCTGGGGGGATATCAGCCAGTGCGCCTTCCGGCAGCAACCTTCGAATCGCACACTTTTGGTGCTTCACAGTCGCCGGACGCCCCAATCTGGCGCTTTCGCTGCTCCGTGAACAGCTCAGTCCAATGGGTCACCCGGATCGTACCGGCCCCGAGAACGAAAAGACAACCCGCGTCAGCGACCCCATCACACCTCCCGCAAGCTGCCGGAAGGCACTGGGATTCCGCCCTCCCCCTCCTCCCCACCCGGGGAGGAGGCGCCCGCCTCCCCGCCCCGCCATACTCACCCTATCCTTGGAGGATCGTCCCGCAGTCGCCCTACGGACGCAGCGAATAATGAAATAGGCAGTAACCCATGAGTGTGAGTGGCAACACCATCAGCGGCAACAAAAGGGAATGGTGGCGCAACAGCGTTATCTACCAGATCTACCCCCGCAGCTTCTGCGACGCCAACGGCGACGGCATCGGCGACCTGCCGGGCATTAGCCGCAAGCTCGACTATATGCAGTCCCTGGGTGTGGACGCCATCTGGATATCGCCGTTCTTCAAATCGCCGATGGTGGACTTCGGTTACGACGTTTCCGACTATCGCGACGTGGACCCTCTGTTCGGCTCCCTGGCGGATTTCGACCAACTGATCGTGGCCGCCCACAGCCGCGGCCTCAAGGTGATCATCGACCAGATTCTCAGCCACACCTCCGACCGGCACCCCTGGTTCGAGGAGAGCCGCGCCAGCCGCGACAACCCCAGGGCCGACTGGTATGTATGGACCGATGCCAAGGCCGACGGCACCCCGCCGAATAATTGGGTCTCCAATTTCGGCGGCTGCTCCTGGCACTGGTGTACCCGCCGCCGCCAGTACTACCTGGCCAACTTCCTGAAAGAACAACCGGACCTGAATCTGCACAACCCGCAGGTACAGGAGCAGCTGCTGTCAGACCTGAAATTCTGGCTCGAACACGGCGTGGACGGCTTCCGGCTCGATGCGGTGAATCATCTTTTTCACCACCAGTCCCTGCGCGACAACCCGGCGCGCCCGCTCCAGTTGGACGAAAAAGGCCTGCCACCGGTCAATCACTACCAGTACCAGTGGCACGTATTCGACAAGTCACAGCCGGAAAACCTCGACTTCCTGCACCGCGTCCGCCAGTTGATGGATCAGTATCCTGGCACTGTCACCATGGGCGAAGTGGGCGACGACAACACCCACAAGATCATGGCCGAATACACCACCGGTGATCGCCTGAACATGGCCTATTCCTTCGACCTGCTGACCGAAGAGAGCAGTGCCGAATTCCTGCGCAATACGCTGGAGAAAAACCGCGAGGTGATCGAAAAGGGCTGGCCCTGTTGGTCTATCAGCAACCACGACGTGCCCCGCTCCATCACCCGCTGGAACAAGGGCTTCAATGCGGAACAGGCCCTGGCGCGCGCGCCGCTGTTCCTGCTGATGCAGCTGACCCTGCGCGGCAGCGTGTGCCTGTACCAGGGCGAGGAACTGGGCCTGCCGGAAGCGGAAATCGCCTTCGAGGATCTGGTGGACCCCTACGGCATCAATTTATGGCCGGCATTCAAGGGCCGCGACGGCTGCCGCACCCCCATGCCCTGGTTCAACAGCGGCGAGGTCAACGCCGGCTTCTCCAAGGTGAAACCCTGGTTGCCGGTACCGGAAGAACACCACCGCAAAGCGGTGAGTCTGCAGCAGGACGATGCCCACTCCACCCTCAACCAGTTCCGCGCGCTGATCGATTGGCACAGGCAGCTGCCGCCGGAACTGGCCACCGCGCAACAGGAAGTGGTGGATACGCGAAACGATCTGCTGGTGTTCTGCCGCCGCGCCGAAAACGGGGAATTCCTAGTGGCGCTGAACCTGGGCAAAGACGAAGAGACTTTTGACCTGCCGGTGGAATTTGCCGATGCCGAAGATATCACCCCGGCGCTGTTTGCCGGCGAGCGCCGGGACGGGAAACTGGTATTGCCGCTGGCGGGTGTGCGGGTGCTGCACCGCAAAAAACTGAGTTAAGTAGGATGGGCAAAGCGCAGCGTGACCATCCTACTTAACTGCTTGCAGGCGAATAGCGCTTTATTTTTACCTTTTGCTTTTGCTCTCTCCTCCAATGACGAGCTTCGTCGCCGGCCCTGTGCCGGCTTTTTTTTTGTAATTACTTCCCGGTCTCGGCCGCGATAAGCGTCTCCCCGATACGGGGCAGGGTCTTGGCGGGCCCATCTTCGCCCTTCAGGGTGAGCTGGGAGATATAAGCGCCTTCGATAAGCAGGTAGAAGGCGTCCGCCAGGATTTCGGGATCGCGCGCGCCTATTTCCCGACACAGGGCGAGTAGGCGTTCGCGAATCTGGATTTTGTTCTCCACGATCACCGCGCGCCCGGGGTGGCCCTCCTCGTGTAGCTCGACCACCGCATTGTTCATCGGACAGCCGCGCAAGCACTCCTCGCAATCGCGGCTGAACGCCTCCATTAACGCCATAAGCTGCGCCTTTGGTTCATCGGCATGCGGGGCCAGCACATTGGCCCACCACTCCCAGAACTCGCGGTCGTGATCGCGCAAGCACTCCGCAACCAGCTCATCCTTGGAGTTGAAATTGCGGTATAGGGTCATCTTGGTGGCGTCGGCTTCGGCGGCGATGCTCTCCACGCCCACCGCGCGGATGCCGTAGCGGTAGAAGAGATCCTTGGCCGCCTCGAAGATGCGATCCCGCGCCGGGCGGCGGCTTTCGGAGGCGGCGGATTCAGTTTTGGCAGCGCACATGGCATTTACCCTATTGACCTGTGAGTTACCGGTCAGTAACATTTCGAATGTTACCGATCGGTATCGCCACATTGTTCCGAGCGCGGGCCCCCGAGTCAAGGGCGGTCTGCTCCCCGGGAAGAAGGAGTTTCGCTATGAATTATCGCAACCGCATCGCGCCGCTGGCCCTGTTGAGCGCCGTCGTCGGCCTCGGCGCTATGCTCGGCGCCTGGAAGTACGGCGCCCTGCAACAGGCCGAGGCGGCTTCCGCAACCCAGCCCGAACCGATGGAAACCGTAACTGCGGTAACCGCTGAACAGCGCGAGCAGCGGCCCACCACCACCGCCGTCGGCACCGTGCTGGCGCTGCGCTCCGTCAGCCTGCGCAACGAGCTGGCGGGCGCGGTGCGCCGGATGAACCTGACCCCGGGCGCCATCGTCGAGGCCGGCACTCCCCTGGTGATGCTCGACGTGTCTGTTGAAGAGGCCGAACTGGCGGCGCACCGGGCCGAGGCTCAATTGGCCGAAACCGTGTACCTGCGCCTGACGCGACTGCGCAAGACCGGGGCCACCTCCCAGGACGAAGTGGATCGCGCCAAGGCCGAGTGGGACGTGGCCCGGGCCGAAATCCGCCGCGCCGAGGCGATTATCGAGCGCAAGACCATTCGCGCTCCCTTTCGCGCCCGGGTCGGCCTCGCCGACGTGCACCCGGGCCAGTACCTGAGCGAGGGCACACTGCTGACCACGCTGCAGGGTGTGGGCGACGGCGTGCACGTGGACTTCACCGTGGCCCAGCAGGTGGCGGAACAACTGCGCGAGGGAGACACGCTGGAAATCCTCTCCGGCATTTCCGCGCAGCCGACCGAGGCCAGGGTCGTCGCCCTGGACGCGCGCATCGATCCCGAAACGCGCAACGCCGCGGTGCGCGCACGCGTCGACGGCGCCGAGCGGATGCCAGCACCAGGCGCTTCAGTGCAGGTGCGGGTACCGGTAGGACCCGCCCGCCTGGCAGTCACGGTCCCGGTGAGCGCCCTGCGCCGCGGGCCGGAGGGCGACCAGGTGTTCGTGATTGAGCGGGACGCCGAAGGCAACAGCCGCGCCCACCTGCGCCGGGTTCAAGCGGGCACCGTGCTGGGTGACAGTGTGGTGGTTGAAGGCGGCCTGGAGGCCGGCGAAGCGGTCGCCGCGACCGGTTCCTTCAAGCTCTATGACGGCGCGCTGGTGGCGGTGGCGGGCGCTCAACTGGCCAGCAACTGATAGAGCGACAGAACCAATACCGCTGAGTTAAGGCTTATCCCTGTGGGAGCCAGCCCTGCTGGCGAATCGCCTGCAGCGCTGGCTCCCACAGAACTGGGGCCTGAACGGACACAGGATCAAGGAAAACTTCCCATGCGTGCGTTTACCGATATTTTCATCCGCCACCCGGTGCTGGCACTGGTGGCCAACCTGCTGTTGCTACTGGTCGGCTGGCGGGCCCTGTCGTCGTTGCCAGTGCAGCAGTATCCAACCCTGCAGAGTTCCTCGGTGATAGTGACCACCGTTTACACTGGCGCCGGCGCCGAGACAGTGCGCGGCTTCCTCACCACCCCCATCGAGCGCGCCGTCGCCGCCATCAGCGGGGTGGACCATATCGACTCCACCAGCCGCGCCGGGGTGAGCACGGTCACCGTGCACCTGCAACTCAACCACGACAGTACCGCGGCGCTGGCCGAGGTCACCGCGCGCCTGCAGCAGGTGCGCTCAGAACTGCCTGCGGAGGCGGAGCCGCCGGTGGTAGAGGTGCAGCGGGCCGACCGGCCCTACGCCACTTTCTATTTAGGTTTCACCTCTTCCGAACGCTCCGTGCCGGCGCTGACCGACTGGCTGTCGCGCACACTGCAGCCGCAGCTGTCGACCCTGGAAGGCGTGCAGCGGGTCACCTTCGAGGGCGCGCAGCAAGTCGCCATGCGGGTGTGGATAGACCCGGACCGCCTGGCGGCGCTGAACCTCTCCCCCGGCGACGTGCACGCCGCCCTGCGGCGCAATAACTACCTCGCCGCCGTGGGCCGCACCAAGGGCGAGTTGGTGCAGGTGAACCTGCTGGCCAACACCGACCTGCGCTCGGTGGAGGAATTCGCCAACCTGATCGTGGCCGAGCGCCAGGGCGCCACCGTGCGCTTGCGCGACGTGGCCCGGGTGGAGCTGGGCGCAGAGGAAGCGGAGATGGTGGCCAAGTACAACACCCAGGAAAACGTCTACCTGGGTGTCTGGCCGCTGGTGGGCTCCAACGAACTGGACGTGGCGCAGCGACTGAAGGATGAGATGGAACGCATCCGCCCGACCCTGCCCCAGGACGTGGAGATGCGCCTGGTCTGGGACGGCACCATGTTTATGCGCGACGCCCTGGAGGAGATCAACAAGACCCTGGTGGAGACCATCCTGATCGTCGGCCTGGTGGTCTACCTGTTTATGGGTTCGATCCGCACCGCGCTGGTGCCGCTGATCGCCATGCCGGTGTCCCTGGTGGGCGCCGGGCTGGTGATGTACTGCGCCGGCTTCAGCCTCAACCTGCTGAGCCTGCTGGCCATAGTGCTGTCGGTGGGCCTGGTGGTGGACGACGCCATCGTGGTGGTGGAAAACGTCGAGCGACACGTGCGCGCGGGCAAATCGCGGGTGGCGGCGGCGCTGGCCGGCGCGCGGGAATTGCGCGGGCCGGTGATCGCCATGACCATTACCCTGGCCACCGTGTATACCCCCATCGCCTTCCAGGGCGGTCTAACTGGAGCGCTGTTCCTGGAGTTCGCCATCACCCTGGCGGCCGCGGTGGTGGTGTCCGGTTTCGTCGCCCTGACCCTGTCGCCGGTGATGAGTTCGCGCTTCGTGCACCCTCACGGCAAGGAGGCCTGGCTGACGATTCGCGTCAACCGCATCTTTGACGCGGTGAGCCGGTTCTACGCCCGCGCATTGGATTCCGCCCTGTCCATGCGCTGGGCAGTGGTGGCCGCGGCGCTGATCGTGACCGCAGCCGCTTGGCCCCTGCACCACTTCTCGAAAAAGGAGCTGGCGCCGGTGGAGGACCAGAGCCATATCAGCCTCTTCTTCGAAGCCGCACCGGACTCCACCCTGGCCGCCACCAACCGGCACTCCCAGGAAGTGGCCAAGGCCATCACTGCCCTACCTGAGACCGATTTCAACTGGTCGCTGACCTCGGCGTGGGGTGGTTTCGGCGGTCTGGTGGCCAAAGACTGGACCGAGCGCGAGCGCTCCACCGCGGAGATGTTCGGCGACGTCTACACCGCTGTGTCCCAGATTCCGGGGCTGCGCGTCTTCCCCAGCCTGGATGCGCCGCTGCCTACCCCGGGCATGTATGACGTGGAAATGGTGCTGCTCAGCGACGCGCCGCTGGAGGAAATGCAGGCGCTGGCCCAGCAGGTGATCAACGCCGGCTGGGCCAGCGGCAAATTCCTGTACGTGGACAGCGACCTCAAGATAGACCTGCCCGAGGCCCGCGTGGTGCTCGACCGGGAGCGCGTGGCCGACCTGGGCCTGGACCTGGCGGGCGTGGCCCAGGAACTCGGCACCCTGCTCGGCGGCGGCTACGTAAACCGCTTCAACTACTACGACCGCAGCTACAAGGTGATCCCGCAGGTGGGCGATGAGGACCGGGCCACCCTGTCGCCGCTGCTGGACCTGAAGATCCGCGGTCCCGGCGGCGAACTGGTGCCGGTCTCCACCTTCACCCGCATCGAGACCGGCACAGCGCCGCGGGCCCTGCACCGCTTCCAGCAGCGCAACGCGGTGCGCATCTTCGGCGGCGTCAGTGCCGGGGTCACCAAGGAGGAAGGCCTGCAGGTGCTGGAAGAGGCCGCTATGAGCGCGGGCGGCGCGCACACAGTGATCGACCACGCCGGCGAGTCACGCCAGATCCGCCAGGAGAGCGGCACCCTGGCCGCCACCCTGGGCTTTGCGGTGCTGCTGATCTACCTGGTGCTGTCGGCCCAGTTCCAGAGCTTCCGCGATCCGCTGATCGTGCTGCTCGGCTCGGTGCCGCTGGCCATCTCCGGCGCGCTGCTGTTCACCTTTATGGACTTCACCACCCTGAATATCTACTCGCAGGTGGGGCTGATCACACTGGTGGGGTTGATCGCCAAGAACGGCATCCTGATCGTCGAGTTCGCCAACACCCTGCAAAGCCGCGGCCTGGCCAAGATGGCGGCGCTGCGCGAGGCCTCCCTGACCCGCCTGCGCCCGGTGCTGATGACCTCCGCCGCCACTGTGTTCGGCCACCTGCCGCTGGTACTGGTCTCCGGCCCGGGCGCCGAGGCGCGCAACAGCATCGGCACCGTGCTGGTCACCGGCATGGTGCTGGGAACCCTGTTCACCCTGTTCGTGGTGCCGGTGTTCTACTCGCTGATCGCGACCGAGCGCAAGCCGGAAACCGATCCGGAGGAGGTTACCGCCGCTGACGAGCCTGCCAAACTGGCCCTCGCCTGACGATTTCGACGCGCGGAGTCTGCCCCCCCTCGCCGGCCTTGTGCCGGCTTTTTTATCCCTTATGCTCAATCCCAATGGCAGCGGGTAGAAGAGACTTTCTGCACACCGCGGCCCTGCTGACCACAGTGGCGTGCGGACACAGCAGCCTGGCCGGTTGTGAACCCATTCAATCTTCACATCTTTGGGAGCAAAACATGAATGTGGACAACAACGAGCGATTTCAGCGAGGCTGGGAAAAACTCAGGGAAATCGACGGGGAGGCGGGCGAGCGGGTTATCGAATCCCTGAAAAGTATCGCCCCGGACCTGGGGCGCTATACGATCGAATTTCCGTTCGGCGACATCTACAGCCGCCCCGGGCTGGACCTGAAATCCCGGGAGATCGCCACTGTCGCCGCGCTCACCGCCCTGGGCAACGCGGCGCCGCAGTTGAAGGTGCATATCCACGGGGCGCTGAATGTGGGCTGTACTCCTCAGGAAATCATAGAAGTCATTATTCAAATGGCGGTCTACGCGGGCTTCCCGGCCGCAGTGAACGGGGCCTTTGCGGCCCGGGAAGTCTTCGCGGAGCGCGGGCTTATCGAGGCATAGAATTCGGCGCAGTCGAATCAGGGCCGTGAAGCTTTCGTTGAGTACCGCCGCATCTCTCTTCACTGCTAAGTACCCCCAATGAAATCGCGCAGATGGAAAACTGCGTGAATGCCGCTGGAGTCCGGATGCTGCATACCAGCGCTATTTACTCCAACTCCCAGGCGCTGCTCAATCAGTTAAACAGCAGCATTTGACCACTTCAACAAACAGAGAAAGGGAGAAATGAAGTGGGGCTGACCGCCATCACCGCGGCCGGCTAGTTTGCCGCCCTATATAAGTCCGCCAATCTATCGGCGGTGGCCTCGTCGGCCGGGAAGAAGGATTCAATGGCAAGTTCCGACATGGTTATATCGAGCGCTGTCCCGAACACGGTTGTTGTGCTGATAAGAGACAAGACGCCCAGCCCTGTTGAAATCTGTAGCGGGACTGCGATTTTGCCATAGGTCGACTGCTCGCTTGGCCGAAAGGGTTTCGCCCCCGGTGGCATTGGATAGGCTTTCAATTCCTCTTGCAGGGTCATCAGCGCCGAATCAGCGGTGATATCAATTTGATTTGCGAGCCGGACGAGGATGTGTTCGCGCCATTCGCGGAAGTTCACAATACGCGACGCCAGCCCCTGCGGATGCAAGCTGAGACGTAGAACGTTGGCCGGCGTCTGCACCAGGGATTCATCGACCCCTTCAAGAAGCTGCGGGACCATACGATTGGCATAAACCAGCGTCCAGTGCCGATCGACAGCCAGCGCCGGAAACGGTTCATGACCTTTTAGTATCCGCTCCACGGCACTATGCGCCGCGTGAAGCTCAGGGTCATCCGCGGCTCGCTCCCGGTAAACCGGTGCGAACCCGGCAGCGACCAGCAGTTTATTGCGTTCCCGCATCGGAACGGAAAGTCGTTCGGACAGACGGATGACCATATCGCGGCTTGGCACACTGCGACCGGACTCAATAAAGCTCAAATGCCGCTGGGAGACCTCTGCTTCGGCCGCAAGAGCAAGCTGGCTCAGCGACCGGCGTCGGCGCCACTCGCGAATCAGAGGACCGATCGAATTGGATGCAGTGTTCATATTCGAACAGTAACACGCCAAATTGCTGGTTCCTATTACCTCTAACGTAATCGATTTCCCTTCATGGAAGTTAGATAGTTGACGGCAGAAGTTCGAAAGAAGTGTTATTCATCCTTGACGAGGAGGCTTTATGCCAAATGCCAGACTTCCCATTTCCCTTCGCCAGATTCTGCTTGCCGACGCCGTGACATGCGCCGCCATGGGTATCCTCCTTACGCTGGCCCACGATTCCATTGGCGGCCTGACACAGATCCCGGAGCTATTGCTGATTTATGCCGGCTTCAGTCTGTTTCCCATCGCTGTTTTTATGTTGCTGGTCGCTTTGTTTTGGCTCCACCGCCCCCCGGCTGTCTGGTTAGTGATCGCGGGGAATGGACTTTGGGTGGCCGCGAGCCTGGCGCTCATTTCCGGATTGATCTCAGCGAATATTTTCGGCATCGCTTTTATAGGTATACAGGCGCTTGCCGTTGCAGCCCTTGCCTGGCTCGAGTTCGTCGCGCTGAAGGCCGCCCTTCGCGATCCCTCCGGACAAGCTGTATAGGAGCCTGCTCCAGGTCGGAAGGGACGCCTCCCGGTATCAATAGGAGCACTACTATCAACCCGGCAACGTTTATTGCCGGGTTGATATTCCTGCCCTTGCCAAGGCCGCGGCCCTGCCGCCGCTGACCGCCATCACCACCTGGGTGCTGCTCTCCACCTGACCCAGGTTAGGCCAAAGACCTAAAGAGGCACCGCCGAGGGGGCCGGGCCGCCCAAACCCGCTCTCCCCTGATTTTCAACGCGCTCTTCGAAATCTGTATCCCTCGCCGAACTTGTGCCGGCTTTTTTTGCGGATATCAGGAACGTGAAGCTTTTGTTGAATAGCGCAGCTTCTCTTCACGGCTCAGTACCTCGACAAAAGCACGCACTTTGACCGGACGGAAGCGTGCAGAGGGAAAAACAGCATAAATGCCGCCGGCGGGAAGGGACCACTGCGGCAGTACCTGCAGCAGGCGCCCGGCTTCGAGATCGTCCGCTACCGCATAATCCGGCAGTACAGAGAGACCCGCGCCCTGGCGCACGGCTTCGCCCACCGCGAGCGTGGTATCCAAAAATATGGACGCCTGCACACTGACATTCCGGCGCTCGATCTCGTTCAGGGAAAAACTCCAGCGCAAGGGGTCGCGCAGGGCCGTATTGGCGACGAAAGGCAGTCCGGCAATATCCGCCGGACCGGTGAGCCGTTCAATCTCGGATCGCATTCCCGGTGGGGCGACCAGCAGCTGGCGGAAAGTTCCGATTTGCCGGGCTTGCAAATTGGATTCATCGAGCCAGCCAACACGAATCGAGAGTTCAATATTGCTGGACATCAGGTCGAGCGTGCGATCACTCAAGACTGCATCCACTTTGCAATTTGGGTAACGCTTGGCAAACGCGGCGATAGCCGGCACCACCACGCTGATCCCATAGTCGAAGGGCGCTGTCAGCCGCAGGGTACCGGCAGGCTCCCCCTGCGCTTCGGCCAATTCACCGAAAGCATCTTCCGCTTCACGCAGAATGGAGGCGCAGCGCTGATAAAAGGCGTGTCCTGCCTCGGTAGGCTGCACTTTGCGCGTAGTGCGAACCAGGAGCGAGGTTCGGAACTCCTTTTCCAGACGGGCAACCTGCTGGCTGACCACCGCCTTGGTGATACCAAGACGCTCCGCCGCGGCGGTGAAGGAGCCCGTTTCCACGACCGCGGCAAAGTACACAAGGCGCCTCAGGTTTCCCAACTCTCCCAAGCCGGCTTCACTTTGATTGTATATTTTTGACATACAGAATGTGTATCACGTGTGCATTTAAAGATCAATACCTCTTCCCTATGATGGACGCCGTCAACAGAGGAATTCGCCATGAACACGACCCTTCGCTATTTGTTTGATCCCCTGTGTGGCTGGTGCTACGGCGCCACACCGGCCCTGTCTGCCTTGGAGGAAGTTCCGGGCGCAACCATCGAATTGCTTCCCACCGGCCTGTTTTCAGGCGAGGGGGCAAGACCCATGGACGACGATTTCGCGGCCTACGCCTGGAGCAACGACCAGCGTATCGCCCGCCTCACGGGGCAGAGCTTCACAGAGCGCTATCGCGAAGAGGTACTCGGAGATCGCCGGCAATTTTTCGACAGTGGCCCCACCACCGTAGCGCTGACCGCGGTGTCACTGACGGCCCCGGCACGGGAACTGGAAGCCCTCAAGGCGATACAGCGCGCGCGCTTCGTCGACGGCAAAGACATAACTGACTTGAAATTGCTGGCCTCCCTATTGGCTTCACTCGGCCTGGATGAGGCCGCCGTGATGATGGAGCATCCCGATACGGATCTTCTCGAAGCCAATCGAATCCGCATTAACCGGGCAGGAACTCTCATGTGGGAACTCGGTGCGCGCGGTGTGCCGGTTTTTGTCGCCGACACCGGGAAAGAGCGTCGAATGTTGCATACAAGCGCAATCTACTCCAACCCTCGAGCGTTGATAGATCAGTTAAGGGCTGCTTGAACAGCATCACTTTGCCTGTAAGCCCGAAAACCGCCCGAAGTTTCACTTCATTGTATAGAGAGGAAGAAAACCATGAAGACAAGACGCGATGTTCTCAAGACGATTGCCGCAGCCGGTGTTGCAGCGACCTTTATCGGCAGCGGCAGTGCCCTGGCCGCAGAAACCGGTCTGAACTGGAAGCATTTCCCGGCCGGCGAAAACGGCTTCTTTCGCGCCCCGGTATTGATCACCGGTGCTCGCGAAGCCATTCTTATTGACGGCGGTTTTACTTTTCCCGACGGCAAAGCGCTGGTTGAAGCGATCAAGGCTACCGGGAAGACGTTGACCACCATCTACATCAGCCAGAGTGATCCCGACTATTACTTCAGCCTCGCTCCGGTTAAGGCGGCGTTCCCTGATGCACGCGTGATAGCTGCTTCCGCGACAATTGCTGCGATCAAGGGCAATGTCGACAAGAAATTGGTCACCTGGGGACCACAACTCAAGGAAAACGGCCCCCAAACCATGGCTGACATAGTACTGCCGGAAGCTTTCGATGGTCGCACGCTGAGCCTGGAGGGCGAGACGATCGAGATCGTCGATGCCGATGGCTTGGCCAACCGCCGTTATCTCTGGGTACCTTCGCTCAATGCCATCTTCGGTGGCGTCATGGTTTTCTCTGGCGTACACGTATGGACGGCAGATACGGCGAGCGCGGAGGTTCGCGCAGACTGGGTGAAGAACCTGGACGCCATGGCGGCGCGCAAACCGGTCACCGTAATTCCCGGACATCTGGCTCCCGGAGCGGCAACCGACATCTCTGCAATTACCTATACCCGGGACTACCTCCTGGCGTTCGAAGAGGAGTTGGCCAAGGCGGCTGACAGCGCTGAACTCATTGCAGCAATGACCAAGCGCTATCCAGACGCCGGTATGGGCATCGCCCTGCAAATCGGCGCCAAGGTCGCCAAGGGCGAAATGAAGTGGGGCTAAGCATGGAGCAGTACGTCGACAGTGCCATGGTTCGACAGGCGCTTGCCGACTAACCAAATGGAACGCCAGCGAGAGACGCAATCAGGTGGCTCCCGCTGGCGCGATTGTTTCGGCTTCCCATACGCAGCCCGAAGCGATAAGGAGCAACCCGATGAAAGTGATCGGCTACTACAAATCCCTGCCCGCCGACGACGAGGAATCCCTGGTCGACCTGGAACTGCCCAGGCCCTCCCCGGGGCCGCGGGACATCCTGGTCAAGGTTGAGGCGGTGTCCGTCAACCCGGTGGACACCAAGGTGCGCGCCAACGCCGCGCCGCCGGAGGGCAGCCCGCGTATCCTCGGCTTCGATGCCGCCGGAACGGTCGAGGAAGTCGGTGCCGAAGTGATGCTGTTCAAAAAGGGGGATCAGGTCTTCTATGCCGGCGCCATCGACCGGCCCGGCAGCAACAGCGAATTCCAACTGGTGGACGAGCGCATCGCCGCGCGCAAGCCGGAATCCCTTTCCTTCGCCGAGGCCGCCGCCCTGCCGCTGACTTCCATCACCGCTTGGGAACTGCTATTCGACCGGCTCCGCGTCCCCTACGGTATAAAAACCCAAAACGATGCCCTGCTGATTATCAACGGCGCCGGCGGAGTAGGCTCCATCCTGACTCAGCTCGCCCGCCGACTGACCGGCCTCACGGTGATCGCCACTGCCTCGCGCCCGGAAACCGCCGCCTGGTGCCAGTCGATGGGCGCGCACCATGTGATCAATCACCATAACCCGCTGGATCGCGAGCTGAAGGAAATCGGCATTCCCCAGGTGCGCTATGTCGCCTCCCTAACCGGCACCGAACAGCACCTGCCGGCCATCATCGAACTGCTCGAACCCCTGGGCGCGATGGCTGTGATCGACGATCCGGCGACGCTGGATATCAAGCCCTTCAAGAGCAAAGGCCTGTCGGTGCACTGGGAATATATGTTTGCCAGGCCGGTTTACCAGACAGCGGATATGATCGAGCAACATCGCCTGCTCAGCGAGGTCGCCGCGCTGGTGGACGCCGGCGTACTGAAGACCACGATGAGGGAAGAGCTCGGTCCCATCAATGCCGCCAACTTGCGCAGGGCGCACGGGAAGCAGGAGAGCGGGCGCAGTATCGGCAAGAATGTGCTCGCCAGTTTCTGAGTCACCAGCGCAGCCCGCGGCAGGAATTTTTCCTCTGAATTTTCGGGGCCGGTCTGAATAAGGCCGGCCCCGTCACCGAATAGAAAGGGCAAGTATCCGAAGTGCGCTTCCTCAATGGTGATTGAGCAAGGCTGCCGCTGGGCCGATCCGGTCAGGCAACCTGCTTATCCGGACAGTGAAATTATTTAGTGGTGGTGTTCCATCCAGTCTTCCGTACCACCCTCATAGTCGAGGACATGACGGAATCCGGCCTTGTCCAGTTTTTTGGCGGCTTCCGGCGAGGCAGGGCAGTCGAAGTTCGCGCAATACACTACCACTTCTCGGTCCTTGCCACCGGCGACTTTTTCCACTGTTTCGATGAAGTCCTCGCTGTCCTGGGGAATATTGATGGAAGTGCGGATATGTTCCTTCTTAAAGTCCTCCCGGGGGAGGACATTGATAAGTACAAAATCCTCCTTTTGGGTTTCATTCATACGTTCCAGGTCCTCACGGGTGATGGCCTTCATAAGTTGCTCCTTTGACTGTTTTAGTCCCGCCGGCAATGGAGCCGGCACCTGATCCAACATCGCTCCGCTGAACAGAGTTGGTAAATCAGTGTGGCACAGGCTCTCTTTCCTGCAGGGTTTCTAACGTCTTTCCTTGCTACCGGGACAAGATGCAGCGCCTGTTGGCCACGGCCGATCAACTGCTCACCGGCACCACCCCGCCGCGACGTTTTTCCACCCAGCGCCCGACAAAAAACACCAGCAGGCCGCCGAGAGCCAATAGCGTGCCCACTAGACCGGTGGAGGGCCAGGCGAAACCGGCCTTCACCGTCACACCGGCCAGCCAGGCGCCCAGCGCGTTGGCCAGGTTAAAGGCTGCATGATTGAGAGGGGCGGCCAGGGTCTGGCCACCCTCGGCCACGTCCATCAGCCGCGTCTGCAGCGGCGCGCCCAGGGCCATGCTGGCCCCCACCAGGCCGACGAACAGCATCCCCAGCCACAGAGTATTGGCGGCGAAGTAAAACAGCCCCTGCACCGCGGCGCACCAAATCAGAATCAGCGGAATTGCACGCAGCAGATCCCAGTCCGCCACCCGCGCGCCGATCAGATTGCCGAGGATCCCGCCCACTCCGAACAGCGTCAGTACCAGCGACCCTAGGGACTCGGTCATACCCGCCTGCTCGGTGAGGGTCGGCATCACATCGGAGTGAACAACGGCGAAAAGCGCGGACCCAATTCTATTTGTGCCAGCCTGTCATCACCCCCCCAACAGGAGGGGATGAGCTGCTCGATTGGGGGGCGGGAAATTACCACGTCGCAAACAGAGACGGGAGAGCCTTCGTCTGTTTTTGTCCGGTGTGGCGTTTTTGTTACAGCAGCCGAAGGTCGATCGACTCCGCCATCGCCCGGTACCCCTCGTCTCCCGGATGCAGGTGGTCGCCGGAGTCATAGGCGGGCAGGAAACGGGAGGGGCGCTTCGGGTCCCTGGTTATCGCATCAAAATCGATCACCCCGTCGAACTCCCCGGAACTGCGAATCCAATGGTTGACCGCCCGCCGCACCTTTTCTTTTTCCGCGGAGTAGTAACCCGCCATCGGGGACTGGTCCAGGGCGCCCTCGAAGGGCGTCAGGGTGGCGCCGATAATCCGCACACCGCGAATATGTGCCCGGGTAATCAACTGCCGATAGGCGGCGATCAACCGCTCCGCAGCGGGAACTTTTTTCTCCGGCGCCAGTGCCGAGCCCGGCCAGCCGATATCGTTGATTCCCATCAGAACAATAACGGTCTCTACACCCGGCTGGGCCAATACGTCCCGCTCGAAACGGGCCAGGGCATTCTCTCCCATAATGTTGTCGAGCAGGCGCGCGCCGGAAATGCCCGCGTTGACCACCGCGATATCTTTCTCCGTCAGGCGCGCGGCGAGAAAATCCGGCCAGCGGTGGTTGGCGTTCAGGCTGGAGGCATTGCCATCGGTGATTGAATCGCCGAAAGCCACCACCGTGCGCGCTTCCTCAGCAGCATCCACCAGGATGCCGCTGAGGAAAATCCGCGTATTGGTCGTTTCCGGGGCTTCTATCTCTTGAGCGTCCACTTGGTTGCCCGCACCGATATAGGCAGTCTGCAACCCGTCCCAATGAAAGGTTTCCGGCGGCGTCGGCTCG
Source organism: Microbulbifer rhizosphaerae (assembly GCF_014191725.1). Taxonomy (GTDB): domain Bacteria; phylum Pseudomonadota; class Gammaproteobacteria; order Pseudomonadales; family Cellvibrionaceae; genus Microbulbifer; species Microbulbifer rhizosphaerae. The sequence continues at coordinate 74,471 of NZ_JACHWZ010000017.1, read as the reverse complement.
GGCAGGAAGACACTGATCGCGAGTTGCTGCAGTGACGTCACCGCCAGGTCCACCGGGTCGCTGATTACTTCGGCACCCGCCGGAATCATCGGCGACTTGTCACCGGAAAATGCCAACGCGTGACCAGAGCCGGGGACAACCTCCGATTCATCGCCGGCCAGCGCCAGGTGCGCGGCACCGATACGGAGGGGCCGGGAACCGTACTTGTTGGACAGCACCACCCGCACCCTCTCGCCGCCAATGCTAACCCGCGCCACCTGGCGCAGAGTCTGGTTCCACAGGTGGAAGGGGGTGTTGGTGGGCAGGGCGAAGTCGCCGTTCCAGCGCGGCTGCGGGCTGGCGGTCCAGGTGGTAATCCAGTTTCCTTCGCTTTCCCCCGAGGCCTGTGCCAGCGGTACGGCAAAAAAAATCCAGACCAGAAGCAGGCTAAGAAAACGGCGCTGCGGGGCACTGTGTTTATTAAATTCCATCAAATATTCTCCGTTGTCATTGTCAGGTGATGGTCTCCACCACGCCCCCGTCCACCCGCAGGGCCGCGCCGGTAGTGGCGGAAGCCTGGGGCGAGGCCGCGTAAACCACCATATTCGCCACCTCCTCTACCGTCGCCGGACGCTGGATAATGGAACTGGGGCGCTCCTCTTTCACAAAGTTCACACCGGCTTCCTCGATCGACACGCCAGCCTTTTTCGCATCCTCCCCCAGCATTTCCCCAACGCCTTCGGACAATGTCGGTCCCGGCAGTACCGCGTTCACGGTCACCCCGGTGCCGGCTAAACGCTTGGCGAGGCCGCGGGAAACGGCGAGGTTGGCGGTTTTGGTAAAACCGTAGTGGATCATGTCCCCGGGAATATTCAGCGCCGATTCCGACGAGAGGAAAATCACCCGCCCCCACTTCTTTTCCAGCATCCCCGGCAGATAGGCCCGGGACAGTCGCACCCCGGAGAGCACATTCACTTCGAAAAAGCGCGTCCACTCCTCGTCGGGTATTTCGAAAAAATCCTGCAGCTGGTAGATACCCAGATTGTTGACCAGAATATCCGCCGTGGGCTCGGCCTTGACCAGCGCCGCACAACCCTCTGCGGTGCCCAGGTCGGCGGCCACACCGCGCACCTCGGCATCGGGAAAATCCTTCTTCAGTGTGGCGACCGCGTCGTCCACTCCCGGCGGATTGCGGCCGTTGATCACCACCGCAGCACCGCACTCGGCAAGGCCCCAGGCAATGGCAAAGCCGATACCCAGCGTGGAGCCGGATACAACGGCGGTTTTTCCGGAAAGATCGATTTTCATAACTCGCTCCCGTTCAGTGCTTATCTGCTGCTTGATGGGCTATTGTGATGTCGCGGAGCGCTGCTGATAATTGCTCTCAGCTATAAAACACTTTCAACCAGAATTTGAAGATGGAGTTGCTCCGGGCCGCCCTCCGCAGCCCGGAACTGAGGGTATGGGGCAATGCCGTCAACTTTTAGTCCCGAGTGTCCCCCGACAGGGGGGTGGCCTGCATCGACGCGCGGGACTTTCCCGCAGGCTGAGGCCGGCTTTTGCGGTTTTCCCGCGGCTGCCGTCGATAGAATGACCTGCATCGACAAAGTATTCGACGGAGTTTGCGATATGAGTGAAGCGTTTGATTGGCCGGAGCTGGCCTTCTCTTTTACTGAAGACCAATTCCAACCCACGCCGCTGATCGAACTGCCCCGGCTGGCGCAACACATCGGAGTCGGGAGCGTCCTGGTAAAAGTCGAAACGGAACGCCCCCTGGGAAACTTCAAGGTGCTCGGCGGTTTCACCGTCGCCCTGAAAATACTCGCGAAAGCAGTCGGCGCCGAAGATCTCCACGAACTGAAAGCGGTCGGGCTTTCCGGGGATTCGATGCCGCGTCTTATCTGTGCAAGTGACGGTAACCACGGTCTCGCCGTCGCAGCCGCGGCGAAGGCAGCGCGTACGCGGGCTTCTATCTTCCTGCCGGCGGCAGTCAGCGAGACACGGGTGAAGCGAATTGTCGCCGCCGGTGGAGAGGTCGACCCTATCGCCGGCACCTACGACGACGCAGTGCGCTATGCGGCCGGCGCGGCCGCGCGGGGGGAGGGCCTGCTGGTACCCGACACCAGCGCAGATCCCGAAGACCCGGTCGTCAGGGAAGTTATGGCTGGCTACACGCTGCTCACGCGGGAACTGTTGACACAGCTGCAGAGTAGAGCTCATAAATACCCGAGCCACCTTTTTGTCCAGGCCGGTGTAGGCGGCCTGGCCGCGGCGATGGCAGAGGGCCTTTGGGCAGTAATGCAAAAACCGAAACGAATATTCACCGTGGGGTCCGCGACCGCTGCCTGCGTAGCAGCTGGCCTGGCCGCCGGACAACCGGTTCACATTCCCGGAAACCTGGAGACTTCCGCGGAGATGCTGTCCTGCGGCATCGCCTCGGCGCCGGCGCTGAAAATTCTGCAGCGTTTTGACACCCGCCCACTGGTCGTCAGCGAGGGCCTGTTACAAACCGCGGTTGCGGCACTGCGCGAAGCCGGCGGCCCAATGTGCACGATTTCCGGGGCGGCTGGACTGGCAGGCCTGCTCCATATTGCCGAAAGCCCCTCCCTGCGCACTTCTCACCATCTCTCCGCGGACAGCACCGTGCTCCTCACCCCAGGCATTAGCGGGAACTATTCCCGTATATCGTTCGAGAATAAAACTCGACGCATTGGGGAATAGTCATAACTTCTTCTGCAGCAGACTTGGCTGATGAGAGGTCTTGCCAGTGGACGATGTCAATGAATTCACTATCTTCAGAAACACCGAATTCCCTGTGGACGAATCCAGGAAAATTGGTCAGGAGTGGAGTAACTGCAAGTGCAGCCGATTGTATCTGCTCCGCCGATACACCACTCCCTTTGCACGAAATACAACCACTTCAAAAGCTCAGCCACACGAGCCCCGCATGGCGGTGGCTCTGATCTGAAATGAAAGATTTGTAGTGCCGTCCGCGATCGCCAATAATCAATCACCATTGCAACTGTCCTCAATAAAAATTTGAAAATGTCCAACCTCAACGACCTGCGCTTATTTGTCGAAGCCGCCCGGCTGGGCTCACTAAGCGCCGCCGCGCGCAGCCTGGAGCGAACTCCGGCGGCAGCCAGCGCGAGCCTCAAGCGGCTGGAAAAGGAGTTGAAGGTGCGCTTGGTGGAACGCAACACCCGCAGCCTGCGCCTCACCCCGGAGGGACTGCTGTTTCGCGAGCGGGTCGCCCCCGCCCTGGCGCTGCTGGAAGATGCTCAGCACGCGGTTCACTTCGACTGCGCCGATATCAGCGGCGAGATACGCCTGACCGCGCCGGTGGACTTTGCCCGCCAGTGGCTGCGCCCGCTGATGGACGAATTCCAGGTTCTGCACCCGCAGGTACGCTTCACCCTGCTGGTCGGCGACACGGTGCGCGACCTGGTTTCAGAACCCCTTGATCTCGCCCTGCGCTACGGCGAACTGCCGGACTCGGCGCTGGTGGCGCGCCGTGTGATGGCCAACCGCCGCTTGGTGGTGGGCGCCCCGGAATATTTTGAACGGCACGGCCGGCCCGGCCATCCCCAGGACCTGCTTGCCCACAACTGTGTCATCTACCTGAGTCAGGGCCAGCCCTACCGCCGCTGGCTTTTCCAGCGTCGCAGCGAAACCGTGGTGGTGGAGGTGAGCGGCGACCGCATCTGCAACGACGGCGCACTGGTGCGCGAGTGGGTGCTGGATGGCGTCGGCCTCGCCTACAAAAGCGAACTGGATGTGCGCGGGGATATCGAGGCCGGCAGGCTGGAGCCGGCGTTCAGAGACTGGCAGGGCAGCTCAGCACCGCTGAATGCGGTGTATCCCGGTACGGGGCCCAGACCGGTGCGGGTGCGGCGGTTTGTGGAGTTTTTAACGGATCGTTTGGGAGAGTAAAGTGAAATTCTGGCGCTGGGAGAAAGGCAGGCAGAATACCGGCTACGAGAAATTACTTCTTCTGGCGGCACGCTGGCCAATCCCATTTGACCTCTATCTGCTGCGATTCAGGGAAGGGATATGTATTCCACCGCACACGGATCGTGTGAAATCCGGAAGACACTACCGGCTCAATATCGTGGTTAAGAAAGCGAAGGCAGGTGGAGAGTTTTTATGTGACTCGCCGATCTATGAAAGCCCGCGAATAAAATATTTCCACCCGGATATATCTGAGCACTCCGTCAGCAAAGTGCAATCGGGGACACGGTATGTGCTCAGCCTCGGTTGGGTTCGCCGAAGCTGAGGACCTTTCCCGGCAGAACTCCTGCCTGCAGGAAGGGTTTCGTGAGCCGCCGGTCAACCGGCCTGTTGCAGCGCAGCGGGGTCCATCCACACAACTTCCCAGATATGGCCGTCCAGGTCCCGGAAAGCGCGGCCGTACATAAAACCGTGGTCTTCCGGCTCTCTGAAGGCGCTGCCGCCCGCTGCGGTGGCTTTACTGATCAATGCATCGACCTCTTCCCGGCTGTCGGCGGACAGACAGATCAGCACCTCAGTGCTCTTGCCCGTGTCGCAGATCTCCATACCCGGCGTAAAGCTGCTGAACTTCTCACGGGTGAGCAGCATGACGAAAATACTGTCGCTGATAACCATGCAGGTTGCGGTTTCGTCGGTAAACTGGGCATTGAAGTCGAATCCGAGCCGGGAAAAGAACTCGATGGATTTTCCCAGTTCAGCGACGGGCAGGTTTACAAAAATCTTTTTGGACATCTCTATTTCTCCGTTGAGGTCGGTATTTGCTTGAGTTTGTACCCCCTAGTCGGACGGGCCGGCCCGCAATCGACATAGCAGAAAGATTTTTCCCGCCGGGAACCCCGGGGCCGCTTTCCTCGTATCCGCCCATCCCAAACCGGTTGACACCTTCCAACATTCTTCTTATTGTGCTTAACAAATAGTTATTTTGCATGCAAAGTAATACACGATAAAAATAATCAGCAGCTGCTCCGGAGAACCCACTATGATGCTCCCGTCATCATCGGCGCAAGCCCGCTTGCCCAGTGGCCTGGAGGTCGCCGCCCTCACCGTCGCGCTGATCGCCACCATCTACGTCTTCCTAAACCTGCTGGCGCTGCCGATCCAACTGGCGCTGTTCACCGCCTGGTTTATCGCCATCGCCCTGGGCCTGCGCCTCGGTCACAGCTATGCGGTACTGCAGCAGGGCCTGATCGACGGTATACACAGCGGCATGGAAGCTGTGCTGGTGCTGATCGCCGTGGGCGCGCTGATCGGCAGTTGGATACTGGGCGGCATAGTGCCCAGTATCATCTACTATGGCCTGTCGCTGATGAGCCCGCAGCTGTTCCTGCCCGCGGCCTTCCTGATCTGCGCCGTCACTTCCCTGGCCACCGGGACTTCCTTCGGCACCGCCGGCACTGCGGGTATCGCGATGATCGGTATCGGCCACAGCTTCGGCATGCCGTTGCCGCTGGTGGCGGGCGCGGTTATTTCCGGCGCTTACATGGCGCCTACTGGGTCAACACCTACGCCCTGGACAAACGGCCGCTCTACGTGCTGGAAGCGCTTACCTTTCACGAGGCCGTTCCGGGCCACCACCTGCAGGTGGCCCTTACCCAGGAACTGGAAGCGCTGCCGGAATTCCGCCGCAACCTGTATATCTCCGCTTTCGGCGAGGGCTGGGGGCTATATAGCGAATACCTGGGCGAGGAAGCCGGTTTCTACCGCGACCCCTACAGCCGCTTCGGCCGCCTCACCTACGAAATGTGGCGCGCCGTGCGCCTGGTGGTGGACACCGGCATGCACTCAATGGGCTGGAGCAAGGAACGCGCGATCGGGATGATGGAGGAGAATACGGCCCTGTCGAAACACGAAGTGCGCACCGAGATAAACCGCTATATCTCCTGGCCCGGCCAGGCCCTGTCCTACAAGATGGGCGAACTGACCATACTGCGCCTGCGCGCCAAGGCGGAGCAGGCGCTGGGGGAAAATTTCGACCTGCGCGAATTTCATGACCGGGTGCTCGGCAACGGCGCGGTGCCACTGCGTATTCTGGAAGCCGAAATAGACGAATATATTGCCGGGCGATCTCGGGCGCTGCAGGCGGGAAACCAGTAGGCCCGACTTTCCATAAGCAGCCTCACAAGGTGGGGAGTTACCGGCCTACGGTCAATCAAGGGATGTCGGCCTGTAGGAGCCAACTCAACAGATTGGGCTTACCGGCTCAAACCCGCTCGCGTAAAAACTCGGCAAACACCCGCAACTTCGCTGGCAAATGCCGGCGGGATGGATAGTAGAGGTAGAAACCCGGCAAGTCGGGACACCAGCTCTCCAGTATCTGCTGCAAGCGCCCCGCGTCCAGGTGCTCGCGCACCGTTTCCTCCAGCAGGCATCCTAGTCCCATCCCGTCCGGTACCGCCCGCATCGACCTATGCGGCTCGTGTGGAATGCCATGAAATAGCAATATTTCATGCGGCCAGTTACTGCCAGAGGGAGATGAATCGACAACGGGTGGAAAACATTCTGCAGTAGGATATTGTCAGCGCTAAAAACATGACAACCACCGAGGAATATGCCATGGAATCAAAAAATAAGGCGAACGCAGGTCTCTCCCTATTACTCCTGTGTATTCTTTGCCTCGCAGGCGCAGTACAGTCAAAGGCCGGCAACGGGGCGGCTCCCCTTATTAAAAAGCCCCCGGTAGTTCACCAACTGCGTATCTACGAAATACCCAGGGAGAACAAGGACGTCTTCCACGACCGCTTTCACAAACACGCGATGCGGATCATGGACAAATACGATTTCAATATTGTCTCCATATGGGAGACCGAATACGACCAAAAAACCGAGTTCGCCTATCTTCTCGAATGGCCGGACGAGGAAACCATGAAAGCGCAGTGGGAAAAATTTATGACAGACCAGGAGTGGAAAGATATCAAGAAAAAAACCGGCAAGGCCCACGGCCGCTTTGTGAACGCTATCGAAGACCGAAAGCTGACCCTTACCAGCTACTCTCCCAGTAAGGTACTGAAACACTAAGTTAAGCAGTTTTGACTCGATACACAAGAGCCCCGGATCGACCGGGGCTTTTGTTTGACAGCGGGGCTATCGCCAGTTGCGCCTATCAAGCCTTCTTCACAAACTCCGACTTCAGCTTCATGGGGCCGATACCATCGATCTTGCAGTCGATGTCATGGTCGCCCTCCACCAGGCGGATGTTCTTGACCTTGGTGCCCACCTTGACCACCGATGACGAACCTTTCACTTTCAGGTCCTTGATCACGGTGACGGTGTCGCCATCCTGCAGCACATTGCCGTGCGCATCCTTGAACACCTTGCCGCTCTCGGCTTCCTCCGGCGCGGCGTCCTTGGACCACTCGTGGGCGCATTCGGGACAGACGTAATTTACGCCGTCATCGTAGGTATATTCGGAACCGCAGCTGGGGCAGTTGGGCATATCGCTCATGGGGGAATCCTGACAAATCACTTACAAAGAATAGGGATTTTACACCATCCCACCGGTCCCCAGGCTACTTCTTTATCCCGAAACAGTGCTCCGCAGCCGGGAAGGCCCCAGTCCGGGCCTCCCGCTCAAACTCGGCAAATACCTCCCGAACCTGCACACTGAGATCGACGTATTTCTTCGCGAACTTCGGCGTGTAGTCGGAGAAGAGCCCGAGTACATCCTCGGTGACCAGTACTTGGCCGTCGCAGGCCGCAGAGGCTCCGATTCCGATGGTGGGGATGGAAACGGCCTCGGTTATCCGCCGGGCGGCACTATCAAAGACCCCCCTCGACCAACAGGCAGAAGGCCCCCGCCCTGTTCGTGGGCCGGGCCTCCCGTACCAGCAGATCCACGGCCACCTCATCCCGCCTCTGGGCCTTGAAACCGCCCATGGCGTTGGCGTGCTGCGGCCTCAGGCCGATATGGGGCATTGCCGGAATACCCCGCTGAACTAGTGTCCTGTCTGGTATTAAATAGTGATATCAGAGCCGAATGGCACTAAGTTAAGGCTTAGGGGCGGGCCTGCTGCCGTGGGTTCTTTGCGGGACACGCCGTGAATACGTCCCTGTAGGCTTGTCTGCGAGGTCCCTCTCGCAGACAGTCCCGCAAAGAACCCCCGGCATCAGGCCCTTCGCATCGAACTTATGGCTTAACTTAGTGCCATTCATATCAGAGCCCCCCAGATTGTTCACAGTTAGGCGCAGCTCGCAGGGAATGGTCATTCCCTTTTCAAGAGCTGCAACGCCGCTGTGGGCAATCTGGGGGGCTCCCTTCGGGCGGGCCGCTAAGCAGCCATCTGCGGCGTTGCGCTTGCTTGACGTAGATGACTACGTCGGCGCAAGTGCGCCTAGCACCTGGCCGCTTAGCGGCCCGCTGATATCACTATTTAATACCAGACAGGACACTAAGGTACTCCACGGTGTGGTGTTGGACCAACACCAGCCCCCGTGCCAGGCGCCGTGAACGAGTACAAAAGTCAGCCGGCGCCTGCCATCATGTTTGTTCTCCCTGCGCTATTAACTTTCCGTACACTCCATGATCTCCAGAAGATTCTCCGCAAAATCCCTGCAATCTTCTTCTCGCGCATTGGTAAATCCCACCAGCAGTCCCTGAAGCACTTGCTCCGTCCTCAGGTAGTGCTTGCTCAGGGCCGGTACCTCAAACCCGCGAGCCATCATTTGCCGCGCAATATCGAGGTCGCGCTTTTGTCCATCCAGCTTCAGTGTAATGTGCATACCGTGCGGACGCGTCTGTACGGTTACCGGCACCTGGCACTCGCGCAGGGTTTGCAAAAACAGGTCGCGTTTGCCGCGGTACAGCGTCCGCATTTGACGTAAATGAGCCTGGAAATATCCATCCTGGATAAAATCCGCAACGGCGTTCTGCGTCAGTACCGGGCTGGCCCCATCGCAGAATCCCTTGACTGAGCGGAACCTCTCCAGCAGCGCTTCGGGCACCACCAGATAGCCCAGGCGCAATTCCGGGGACAGCACCTTGGAAAAGGTGCCCACGTAAATCACCCTTTCGCTATCGTCCAGTCCCGCCAATGCGGTAAGCGGCTCTCCGTCATAGCGGTACTCCGCGTCGTAGTCGTCCTCGATAATCCAGCCCCCGCATTCGCCTGCCCAATTCAGAATCTGTAGCCGGCGTTCCAGGCTCAGGACGGAGCCGAGGGGAAACTGGTGGGACGGCGTCAAGTAGACTGCCTTTGGTCCTCCGGCGGGGGAATGCAGTATTTCTCCAGGCTGTATTCCGTCGTCATCCACCGGCAGGGGCCGCAGTTCAAAGCCGCAGGCCTCAAACGCCTGCCGGGCGCCCACGTAGCCGGGGTCCTCGATATAGATCTGCCCGCTGATCTCCCGCAATACCCTGGCGGCCAAATAGAGCGCCTGCTGTCCGCCGCCGGTAATCAATACCTGCTCCTCCCGGCAGCGCACCCCCCGGTATGCACCCAGGTAAGCGCTCACAAGCCTGCGCAACCGCACAATACCTTCAACCGGCGGCCTGGCCACAGCCGGCTCAGCCCTTTTTACCACAGCCCGCAGCACTTTCTGCCAGGTAGGCGAAGGAAAGTGATCCGTGTCGGGCAGGGCGAAACCCATACGCAAGGGGGCGGAACACATGTCGCGGGGGGTTGTGGGTTCGCAGGGACTGCCCGAACGCCCCAATAGCGGTACGGGGCGAACCACGGTACCGCGCCCCACCGCGGACTCGGCGAACTGCTCGTCCACCAGCAATTCATAGGCGGCGATAACCGTATTGCGGGACACACCAATTTCCGCCGCCAGTTCCCGCGACGATGGCAGGTGCACACCGGCGGTCAGACTGCCGTTCAGGATCATATCGCGGATATAGGCGTACAACTGCCGGTAGCGGGGCGTATCGTCTTTGCTGTCGAAGACGATGGAACTGAAAGGAATACCCGTGGACGGTTTCATGAATGGACCCGGTGGACCGGCGGTAATGGATCTACCGCCGTCCCGGGCCCCCCTCTAAGCTGGACCCGGTCGAGACGAGGAGGACCCGATGAAAAAATTTGTAACGCCGGCGCTATTCTGGCTATTCCTGCTGCCGGGCTCAAGCATCGCCGAGCCGGTGGCTGACTTTTCCGTAAAGCTGATCGACGGCGGCGAGTTTTCGCTGCACAGGGGTGCGAAGGGCAAGCCGCTACTGTTGAAGTTCTGGGCCACCTGGTGCCGCGCCTGCCTTAAGCAGATGCCGGACTACCGGAAGCTCTATAAGCAGTATGGCAAGCGGGTGCAGTTTCTCGCGGTCAATGTCGCCGTCAACGATTCGCCGGAGCAGGTAAGCGCCGCGGTGCGCGAACACGAATTGACTATGCCAGTGGCCTACGATGAAACGGGCGAACTGTGGAGTCGATTCAACGTGATGGGCACGCCCATGTATCTGCTGCTCAATGCCGAAGGGGAAATTGTCTTCAGCGGCTATCGTCACGATGAACGGCTAAAGCAGGCACTGGAAAAACTTCCAACTGCGGAGCAGAGCGCCGCGCCCGAGCCGCCGCCGGTACTGACCGATCTGGACGGCAACACACTGCAGCTGGTCGCCGGGCCGGGAGAGATACTGGTCGCCTACCATTTTGCCACCTGGTGCGAATCCTACCTTACGGATACCGATGCGGAGCGAGCCAAGGCCTGCGCGGAGTTCCGCCAGGGCATCAATCGGCTCGGGCAGATACCCGGTGTCAGGCTGATCGGTTTCGCTACCCGCTACAGCAGCGATACGGAAAGCCTGCAGCGCTACCGGCAACAATACCGTATCGATCACTCCCTGGTTTTTGACAGGGCCGGGATATTTGCCCGGCACTTCGCAGTGCGGAATTTCCCCCACTTGGTAGTGCTGCGCCATGGCGCCGCGCCCCGGCACTGGCAGCGTATCGATGAAAACCTGCTTCAACAATTACAACCTTGATTACTGAGGAAACTACTGATGAATATGACCGCCATTGCCGGGCTACCGACCCGCTCGGTTTCCGATACAGACGCCCCCTGGGTTCCCCTGGGCGAGGGCAAGGCATTCAAGCCGCTGCGCTTCCTGTGCGACAACAGGGGCTTTGTGGAACTGCTGCGCCTCGAACCCGGCGTGGAGATCGGCTGGCACCGCCACACCGGCGAGGTCCACGCATTCAACCTGCAGGGCACGCGCGAATTGCACACCGGCGAACGCATAGGGCCCGGCGACTATGTGTATGAGCCCCCCGGCAATACGGACAGGTGGCGCGCTATCGGCGAGGTGCCGCTGGTACTGCTTGTAGTAGTCATGGGCGAGGTGGATTACCTGGATGCCGATGGCGAAGTGAGCGCCCGCTACAGTGCCGGGACATTGCAGGAACTCTACCGGCGCTACTGCGAAGAGCAGAGCCTGGAAATCTTGGATCTTGCGGACTGAGAAACTTTCGCGAGATGCACTACTACCTTAAGTGTACCGAAAGCTCACGCGGGTAACTATTTGCCCTGAGTATAACTGGAATGCAGATATTTCCTTGTAGGAGCGCGATCAGCTCTCACTTCGCTAGACCAATCGCGGTCATGGGCCGCTCCCACAAGGAGGGAGCAGTTATCCGCGCGGTGGGATTTCTATAAGCAGATCCCCACGCCGATAAAATACGTATGATCAGATATTACGCGGGCTTATGCTGAGTTCCCTCTCCCGGGGTGATGAAAATCATCCCGGCCTTCGCGTCGACTTTTGCGGTATGCCAAACACCCTTCGGAACAATGATGTAATCCCCGGAATTTTCCAGCGTAAGTAATTCCTCTCCGGACTCCAGCTGCAACCGGAAGTGCACCTTTCCGGACAACAAAATGACCACCTCATCTCCTTTCGGGTGCATTTCCCATGTCGCCCAGTCTTCACCAAATTCATAAGCAGAGATCAGCTCATGCCCTTTGAATCCGTCGTACTCCCTTCCCAGCCGCTCATACAGGGATGAATCATTGCTCTCCTCCACTACCTGTTTCTCCGGAGAGATTACAACAAAATTGTCGAAGATTGATCGCATCGCATCCTCCATTTCAGGGCCTCCTCGTTTTTGCATATGTTCCGATATAAACCGCCCGACTGCACCATTTGCGTCCGGGCGGGATCTATTGAGAAGAACGAACAACCACCGCCAGGTTTTCGACGGCCATAAGTGAACTAATTTACATTACACTTAAGTAGATCATTGAGATGGGCTCCGGCCATTCCGTATTTTTTGTGGAGAGAATCCCAAGGCAGCAGGCTTTCAGAGATATTACCTCTCATATCCCGGTTAGACAAAATGGACATCGAGCTTCTCCCCTATTGGCGCTACGGGCCTGACTTCTTTTATTTATTGGTGTCGTCCTGCTTCAGTTTTATTGGCGCCGGAAACATCTTTTCAGCAGGTTAGAAAAACACAATAAAAAGTTGAATGAGCATCCAGTTAATTGGTAAAAACTTAGGACATTATTGATCCCCTACCGCAGAGCGGTGAGGGCCGGAAGTAGCGTCCACAAACCGGCTTGGCCGCCGCAATCCCGGCCCGACGGCGGCCAGCAGGGCCCCGCCGACGATCAGCAGGCTGGAAATGGCCAGGACCCAGCTGGATTCAGCGTAACCCGCCAGTACCAGCAGCAGCGTCGATACCAGCGGGGCACCGTAAGCGAGCACGCCGAGCAGGCGCAGGTCGCCGCGCTTGATGCCGTAATCCCAAGTAAAGAATGCGACGCCCACCGGGCCTAGCCCCAGGCCGACAATGCCCAGCCACTGCGTGCTCCCCCGGGGCCAGACCCAGGTCTCCCACAGTAGGTGACAGGCGAAGCCGAGTGCGGCGGTGGCGGCGCAGAAGCCACCAACCGCATCCGACGGCACCCGGGCAAGCAGCCGGCTGGCCACCGAGTAGGTGGACCAGATCAGCGCGCAGCCGATGGCCAGCGCGTAGCCCGACCAGTAGCGCCATTCGAAGCCACCCTCGTCGCGATCCAGCAATAACCAGCAGCCGGCCAGCGCCATCAGTGCGCCGGCGATATGCATCGCGAGTAATTTCTGCCCTGGCAGCAGCGCGGAAAAAATCACGATTAATAGTGGCCACAAATAGGCCAGCAGACTCACCTCCACCGCCGGCGCCAGTGACATGGCGGCGAAATAGCAGGCGTGATAGCCGAAGAGCCCGCCCACACCCAACAGCCAGGCGCGCGGCGGCTGGCGCAGCATTTGCAGCGGCGAGGGGCCGAGCAGCAGCGCCTTCATCAACATCAGTAGCCAGGCGATGCCGAAGGTCATCGCCAGCATTTGAAACGGTGGTATGCGGTTATCGGTCAGCTGGGTCAGCAGCGCGAGCGTGCCCCAGAGCAGAATAGAAATACCGCCGATGGCCGTCGCCTTTCCCCGAGTCACTCTGTCGCCTCCATAAATTTCCGAGAGCGTCAGATTAGGGCAACTGAATGGAAAGCACTTTGGCGAAACGGCAGAAGTTTTTGCTCAGCAGGCAGAAGAGGAACGGAAATAGCGCGGCGACCTGCCGAAGTGGCGGCGGAAGCGGTCACTGAAGGCGGCGAGATTGCTATACCCGACCCGCTCGGCTATGCGCTGCACATTCAAATTGCCGCTCTCCAGTAAAGTGCAGGCCAGCTGCATGCGGCGCTCCGTTTGGTACTGCTGGGGCGTCATACCGAAACAATTCTTAAACAGCTCGGACAGTCGGCGCGGGCTCAGGTGGGCGATCGCGGCCAGCTGTGCAAGCAACAACGGCTGGTCCAGGTGCTCGTCTATCCAGGCCCGTGCGACCTGGACCCGCCGGTCTATTTGCAGCTCTCCGCCGTAACGCTCGGTCAGCAACTGTACCAGCAACAGCATCATCTGGTGCTGGGCGCGGGAACCGGGGCGGGAGTGCTCCAGTTCGGATCTCAGGAAGACAGTGTAGTGGCCAAGGGCGCTGTCCAGCGGGATAAAGGCGGGCAGCCGCTCCAGTTCCGGTGCCAGCGCGGAAGGGATATCGGCAACGATAAAGTAGTTGTCATCGCTGGTCGCGGCAAAAGCGTGATCTTCACCGGCGGAAATGAGTGCGCCCTGCGCCTCGCTGACCCTGCCCTCGCGCCCGCCGATGCTGGTCAGCAGTGAGCCTGCCAGCGGCAGTACCAGTTGGTGGTAGTCGTGGTGATGCCGCCGGGTTTCCCGGTCGTAGCTGCGCAGGTCGATTAGTGGGCTGGACATGGGCGGATCATAGCACCCGTCTGAGCTGACCAGGTATCCGCTCTAACCGAAACTGCCCTCATTCCCATTTGATGTAATCGCGCCTCCCCCTCCACCCTACCATCGTTCCCACTTGCTCCCGCTGCGGCTGGGGCGGGCCCATTCCGCGGTAAAGGCCGGGGCACACCGGCAAACCGCCTTTGGGGAAAATCACTGCCTGTTGTCACGTCGCCGGAGCGCGCCCAAAAGTGCGCGCGGCGGTCAGCACTCGCAAATCGCTGTTTCTGCAAGCTTGCTTGCAAGGCTGTTGTAAGAGAGGTACGCCATGCAAAAACGCTCATCGCTTCTGAAGAAATGTTCATTCGCGGGTGTCCTGCTGCTCGGCGGCTCACTGCTGCTGAGTTCCATAGCACAGGCCGTGGACTACGGCTACGGCCCCAACCCCTATACTTCACGCCAGCAGTCGTACAACCCCTACGCGCGCCAGCAGGCAACACGCAATGGCTCCGCCTTTTGGCGGTCCGACGTACTGGGCGGCACGCCACATATCAAAATAGTGCTCAGTGAGCAGAAGGCCTATTTCTACAAGGGAGGCCGCCTCGCCGGGGTATCTCCGGTTTCTTCCGGCAAACCCGGCCACCGCACACCCACCGGCAGCTTCCGCATCAGTGAGAAAAAATTGAACCACCGCTCCACTTTGTACGGGCACTACGTGAGCCCGCGCGGCTATGTGCTGAGGAGCAATGTGAACGTGCGCCGTCACCGCCGGCCCCCGGGAGCGGTTTTCCGCGGCGCCTCCATGGACTACATGATGCGCTTTAACGGCGCCTACACTATCCACGCGGGGCACGTGCCCGGCTATCCCGCCTCCCACGGCTGCATCCGCCTGCCTTGGCATATGGCGCAAATCTTCTTCCGTAATGCGAGTGTGGGCACCCGGGTCAGCGTTGTACATTAGCGGGGAGTGGAACTCACAGGATTGTTGCGGGGGCGGTCCTTGCGTTCGCCCCCGCAAAATTTTCGCCATTCCGGCTCAAGGCCGATACGGGCCAATGGAGCCTGAACTGATACTTACAATGCCGTCCCCGCTTTCTCCTGCGTTTTCCCGGTTTGCGCCAATTCCTCAAAATACTTTTTCGCCGCGCGGTTCACACGGCCCGCGAGCAGCAACGTGGAAGTCATGGTGGGCACCGCCATGATCGCGTACATACCGATAATGATATTGTTCACCGCACTGAGCGATGCCACCGCACCGATCACCACCAGCAGCAGATAGACCGGCGTGTAGTAGCGCTGGTAAACCCCGTTGAACAGGAAGTTCAGGCACTTCACCCCGTAATACCAGTTGGCCACGATGGTGGTGAACGCCAGCGGCACCACCATCATCAACAACAACAGCGGCCCCCAGTGCCCGAACACCTGGGAGAAGGCGCCGGCGGTGAGGGTGACCCCCTCGATACCCTCGCTCAGCTCCCAAGCGCCGGTGAGCAGAATCACCAGTGCGGTACAGGTGCAGATCACCAGGGTATCCACAATCGGCCCCACCATGGCCACCACCCCCTCGCGGATCGGCTCGTTGGTCTTGGCCGCGCCGTGGGCCATGGACTCGGTGCCGATACCCGCCTCGTTGGAAAAGGCCCCGCGGCTGATACCGATTTTTATCACGGTGCCCAACGCGCCTCCGGCTACCGCCTGGCCGCTGAACGCATCGGAAAAGATCAGTGCAAAAGCGGCGGGCACCTGCTGCCAGAAAGCCCCGATCACCACAAACGTCATCGCCAGGTAGAACAGCACCATGGCCGGCACCAGGCGCACCGCCAGTGCGCCGATACGCTGGATGCGCCCGACGATCACCACCGCGGTCAGTGCCGCCAGCACCACGCCGATGGAAAAATTGAAAGCCAGCGCGCTGTCCGCCCCAATCCAGCCCAGCGGCAGGGCAAAGGACTCGCGCAGCAATTGAACCGCCTGGTTGGCCTGGAACACCGGCAGCGCGCCGCAGAGCCCCGCCAGGGCGAACAACAGCGCCAACGGCATCCAGCGCCTGCCCAGCCCCTCGCGGATCACGTACATGGGCCCGCCCTGCAGTTCGCCGGCGGCATCGCGGCCGCGGTACATCACCGCCAGGGAGGCGGTGTAGAACTTGGTCGCCACCCCCACCAGCGCGGTCACCCACATCCAGAAGATTGCCCCCGGCCCCCCGGTACTGATGGCCAGCGCCACCCCGGCGATATTGCCCAGGCCCAGGGTCCCGGAGAGCGCCGTGGACAGCGCCTGGGAGTGGGGTACCTGGCCCGGGTCGTCGCTGTTGTCATAATGGCCCCGCAGCAGGGCTACGCTGTGGCCGAGATGGCGGTAGGGCCTGCCGCGGGAAACGACAAGCAGGGCCAGGCCCCCGCCCACCAAAAGCACCAGCAGCGGAGCTCCCCAAACAAAGGAAGCGAAATTGGCGAGGGCAGAGTCGATAGCGGAGATAGCGGAGAGTAAAGGCATCAAATTAGTGATCACACAGGAAGAAGGGGTCGGAATGGACATTCTCCGGACAAGCGGGACCGGGTACAAGGCCCCAGCTCCGATGGGACCAATACCCTGCCAGACTTAGACAAGGGGAATCGCTCGACTGCGAAAAACCGGGACCGGCCACTTTTTATACAATTTTTCTCTAAATAGCTGGCCATCCACTTCAAATTTGTGTAAAAAATAGCCAGGACAGAGTCTCTTTCGTGACCAACACCCAAGCCCAGCAAAAGGCCAGAACCTATTTAGCATATTATTGCTATAAATATTGTAAACGTTTACATTGGATGTTAACGTTTTCACGTACAGGATCGGAAGGGCCTCTGAGAACCGTATCCAAAGGATAAAAACAATTTAGAAATCAATAAGTTACGGAAAAAGCCGAAAAGCGCCCGTGAACCCGGGCGGGCGTAGAAAGCCGTTTCAAAATAATAAACGCTTGCGTACTTACAGTGATGATGCCCACAACCAGCCCCAAACATATGCCCTCGGGTGAAAGGCCCGACCGGCACACCGCCCAGCGACAACGCCTCTGCGCTGCCGTCGCGGTCTGTATTTTTCTGGGAAGCATCGTACCGGCGCAAGCGTCGCAACAGGCGCTGGAGAGCAGCAGCTCTCTCCCTACCCTCTGGTTCGACAGACCCGCCCAGGACTGGGAGCGCGAAAGTCTCCCCATCGGCAACGGCGCCATGGGCGCGGCGGTCCAGGGCGGCATCGCCGTCGACCACCTGCAGTTCAACGAAAAGACCCTGTGGACCGGCGGGCCGGGAAGTGAAGGCTATGACTTCGGCCTGCCCCGGGAGCCGCAAACCAAAGCCCTGGAACAGGTGCGCGAAACCCTTGCCCGCGAGGGCGCCCTCTCCCCGAAGGCGGTGGCCGCGGAACTCGGCCGCGAAGTGACCGCCTACGGCAACTACCAGAGCTTCGGGGAGCTACTGCTGCAATTTCCGCAGAAGGAAGAAGAAGCCTCCGACTACCGCCGCGAACTGGATATCGCCAACGCGGTTGCCCGGGTCAGCTACCGCTCGGGCGGCACTCACTATACGCGGGAGTATTTTGCCAGCTACCCGGACCGGGTAATCGCCGTCCACCTGCGCGCCGACCGCAAGGGCAAAATCAGCTTCAAGGCCAGCCTGCGCCTGCCCGACAACCGCAGCGCCGAGCTGACCACTGCGGATGGAAGAATCACCGCCAGCGGCCAACTGCACGACAACGGCCTGCACTACGAAACCCAACTGCGGGTAATCGCCGAGGGCGGCAAAGTCTCCCGCAACGGCAACGGCATCAGCGTCACCGGCGCCGACAGCGCCACCCTGCTGCTGGCCGCGGGCACCGACTACGCATCGAATTACCCCCGCTACCGGGGCCCCAATCCTCACAGGATGGTGGAGGCCGGCATCGGCCGGGCGAGCCGCAAAGGCTACCCGGCCCTGCTGGCCGACCATATCGCCGACTACCGCGCCCTGTTCGATCGCGTCACCCTGAACCTCTCCCCTGTAGGAGCGGCGGGGCGGCCATCCGCCGCTGGCCGCCCCGCCGCTCCTACAGACAGGCCAATCGACCAGTGGCTAAAAAACTACGGCAGCGGCGACCAGGCCGCCGACCGCACCCTGGAAGCACTGTATTTCCAATACGGCCGCTACCTGCTGATCAGCTCCTCCCGGAACGGCTCCCTGCCGGCCAACCTGCAAGGGGTATGGAACAATTCCGCCACACCGCCGTGGAACGCCGATTACCACGTCAATATCAACCTGCAGATGAACTACTGGCCCGCCGAAGTCACCAACCTGGCGGAGACCATCGGCCCTCTGTTTGACTTTATCGACAGCCTTCGGGAGCCGGGCGAGTTGGCCGCGGAAAAACTACTCGGCGCGCGCGGCTGGACCCTGTTCCTCAACACCAATATCTGGGGTTTTTCCGGAGTCATCGCCTGGCCCACTGCCTTCTGGCAACCGGAGGCCGGGGCCTGGCTGGCGCAACACTATTACGAGCACTACCTGTTCTCCGGCGATCTCGACTTCCTGCGCGAGCGCGCCTACCCGACCATGAAGGGCGCCGCGCAGGTGTGGTTGGACACGCTGGTACCGGACCCGCGGGACGGCCTGCTGGTGGTCAGTCCCAGCTACTCGCCGGAACACGGCGACTTCACCGCCGGCGCCGCCATGTCCCAGCAGATTGTCTTTGACCTGCTGAGCAATACCCGCGACGCCGCGGAACTGCTCGGCGACACCGCATTCGCCCGGCAACTGGACGACACCCTGGAAAAACTAGACCCGGGCCTGCGCATCGGCTCCTGGGGCCAGTTGCAGGAATGGAAAGCGGACCTGGACGACCCGGAAAACCACCATCGCCACGTCTCGCACCTCTTCGCCCTCTATCCCGGCGACCAGATAGCCCCGACCCCGGAATTGGTCAAAGCCGCTCGCACCTCTCTTGAGGCCCGCGGCGACGCCGGCACCGGCTGGAGCCGCGCGTGGAAAGTCGCCCTCTGGGCACGGCTCGCCGACGGCGATCGCGCGCACAGGATTCTCGCCGCGCAACTCAGCGAAAGCACCCTGCCCAACCTGTGGAGCACCCACCCCCCGTTCCAGATCGACGGCAACTTCGGCGCGACCGCCGGTGTCGCGGAGATGCTGCTGCAATCCCACGCGGGGGAGATCCACCTGCTGCCGGCGCTGCCCCAGATCTGGCGCAACGGCTCGGTGACCGGCCTGCGCGCCCGCGGCGACGCCACCGTGGGCATGCACTGGCGCGACGGAAAATTACTGCACGCGCGCATCCACAGCGGCCGCTCCGGCGAAATCCGCCTGCGCCTGCCGGCAGGTGGCAAATTTATTTTGCGCCGAGAGACGGACAACAAAATTCTCAGCCCGCAAGGTGAAGGGAAACTCAAAACCTTTACTGCGCAGGCGGGGGAAACCTATCTCCTGGAAAACGGCAAGATCCCGCAACAACCAGCGGGCTCCAAGGCCGCGGGGAGATAGATTTAGCAGAAGCAATGGAAAGTGTCTTAGGTTATAAATTGACCGATATGACAGGAGAGAAAAAATGACCGATAACAATAAACGCACCAGTACATTTACCAGAAAGAAACTGCCGCATTACATCCGTCTCGCATCAGGGGCTTCCCTGCTGGCGATGGGTGCGGCCATGCCGGCCTTCGCGCAGGACAGCGAAGCGGACGATGCGGCCTTGGAAGAGGTGGTGGTCACCGGGCAGCGCCTCAGCATTATGTCGGCCCAGGATATCAAGCGCGATGCCGACCAGATCGTGGACTCTATAGTCGCCTCCGATATCGGCAAACTACCCGATCGCAGTGTGACAGAAGCCCTGCAGCGTATCCCGGGCGTTTCCATAACCCACTTCAAATCTCTGGGTGACCCAGAGCACTTCTCCGCCGAAGGCTCCGGCGTTATGGTGCGTGGCCTCACGATGGTCCGCAGTGAACTGAACGGCCGCGATAGCTTTACCGCAGATGGCGGCCGCGCCCTAAGCTTCCAGGATGTACCCCCAGAGCTGATGGCGGGAGTCGACGTCTACAAGAACCAGAGTGCGGATCTAGTGGAAGGTGGATTGGGCGGCACTGTCAATCTGCGTACCAAGAAGCCGTTCGATTACGATGAGATGGAACTCTCCTTCACCGCCGAGGGCAACTACGGAGATTTTGTCGAGAAGACCAGCCCCTCGGGTTCAGCCCTGTTCAGCAACCGCTGGGCCGCTGGCGAAGGAGAGATTGGCGTACTGCTGGACTTCGCCTATTCGGAAGCCGCCACCCGCACCGACGGCGTCTACACCCGTGCCCTCTTCCCGCGCGAAGACCTAGTCCCCGGAGAAACCGTATACGTTCCCCGTGGCGCCGACTGGCGCAGCTACGAGTTTGACCGCGAGCGCCAGGGCGCCTACGGCGTGGTGCAGTGGCGAGTCAACGACACCACAGAAATGCATCTCCAGGTGTTCAACAGCCAGTACAAAGAGTTCTGGGACGAGAGCTCCATTTTCGTCGACAACTGGCCCTACGATATTGTACCCGCGGCCGGAACCGAGTTTACCTACGACGAAAACGGTATTTTCCGCGAGGGCGAGCTCGCCTCGGTAACCGGCGGCATTCCCATGGGTGCGGCGACGCGCTTCCAGGACCGCCAATCAGAGACCACCGATATCTCCTACAACCTCAAATGGAACCCCAATGACAAGTGGGATTTGAGTTTCGACCTGCAGCATGTGATGGCGGATACCAAGAGCCTCGATGCCACCGTAGCCACCGGTGTACAGCTGGACTCTCTTTACGTCGACCTCACTGGCGACCGCCCACAAATGCGGACCGACGCGGACTACCTGAGTGACCCGGCCAACTACTATATGGCTTTCACCATGGACAACCGCACCGACAACGAGGCCGAGGAAACCGCGCTGCGCCTGGACGCCGAATACAAATTCGATTCCGAAGTGCTTCGCTCCACTAAATTCGGCGTGCGCTTTACCGATACCAGCTCGGAAAACCACGATACCGGTTACGACTGGCAGCCCATCTACCAACAGTGGATGCGCTGGTGGGCGGTGGACGGCATGGCGCCTCTGCCCCGTGCAAATGCCGACCAACTGAGTCTGAATACATTGGATAACTTCTACCGGGGCGACGGCGTTCACCCTGGGGTGTTCATGACTCCGAATATCAGCTTGGCCTCAGGGTTCCCGCAGACCTTCCTCGACCTCCACCAAGAGGCGGCGGACTCGGGGAACTATCTGTGCTGCTACGGGCCTATCTCCGTTCGCGATATCAATGACGATGCCTACTCCAACCTGCAGGACGAAAACACCAGCGCCATTTACGGCGTGACCTACTTCGGCTGGGACGACCTGAAATATCCGGTGAGCGGTAATGTCGGAGTGCGTGTAGTCAAAACCGAAATGTCCACCGAAGGAAACACGATATATCCAACGGCCATTACCGATTTGGATGGCAATCAGGGTTTTTATCGAGAAGCACAGCCTTTGGCCGTGGACAACAGCTACACCAACGTATTGCCTAGCCTCAATCTGAAAATGGAGCTCAATGACGAATTACAGCTGCGTTTCGCCGCCGCCCGTGCCATGTCACGTCCCGCATTCGGCGATCTCCAGGCCTATCAGGTACTGAGTGCCGATCTGCCGGAGGGCACGGAGCTTGCAGATGGCCCTTCGCTTGAGGACTTCATCCTTACCGCAGACTTGTTCGATAACCCGAAACTGGATCCCACCCTGGCAGATCAGTACGACCTGTCGCTTGAGTGGTACTTCGACGACGCCGGCGGTATGGCCCATATCAACCTGTTCTACAAGGATATAACAGACCTTGTCAGCCGCGAATTCGTGCAGGAGGAGTACAACGGCTGGAGCTACAGCGTGGCCCGTCCCACCAACAACGGTGAAGGCAAGTTGCAAGGTGCAGAAGTCGGCCTGAAGAAGTTCTTCGACCAGTTGCCGGAGCCTTTCAACGGACTGGGTATAGATGCGACTTACACCTATATCGACAGCGAAATGAACTTGGAAGATATCTCCCAGCCGGTGGACACGGACTTCTCCAGTTACGCCGAACTACCGTTTACCGGTATTTCACGTGACTCCTACAACTTCACCGCCATGTACGAGTGGGGTCCGATTTCTGCCCGCCTCGCCTACAACTGGCGCAGCAAGTTCCTGATGGGTGTTGGCCAGAACGGATTTAACGGGGATACCAACGGCCAGTGGCGCCTGCCTGTATACAATGACGACTACGGCCAACTGGATGCATCGATTGAATACCGCTTCAACGAAAGCGTGGCATTCAGCTTACAGGCAATCAACATTGGCAATGCGGAGACAGTGCTGATCGCCGATCAGAATGCCGCAGGAGATCACAAGAGTTCCTACGTCAACGACACCACCTACATTGGCAGGGTCAGCGTAAACTTCTAGTAAAAAATAGACAATAACCGCGCTTACGGGGCTCGCAAGAGCCCCTGTTTTTCAAACGATGAGAAAAAACTGCATACACATAACGGTGACAACCTTGGTCTTGCTTTCCCATCCATCGGGAAAATGGAGTAGCCGATGTCTAGGTTTCTAGCAATTCTGGTCGTGCTACTGACAAGTGCCTGCACGACTTCAGAGCAAAACGAAAATTCCGTTCCCCAACTGGTCGAAAACAACGACCGCTATGCCCTGATGGTCGACGACGCCCCCTACCTGATCCTCGGCGCCCAGACCAACAACTCCGCCAACTACGCCGCGGCACTGCCCGACGTCTGGCCGGTGGTGGAAAAAATGAAGGCCAATACCCTGGTCATCCCCGTGGCCTGGGAACAGGTGGAGCCCGAAGAGGGCGAATTCGACTTTTCCTTCGTGGACACGCTGGTAAACCAGGCCCGGGAAAGGGATGTGCGGCTGGTGCTGCTCTGGTTCGCCACCTGGAAGAACAATGCCCCGCACTATGCCCCCGAATGGGTCAAGCTGAACAACGAGCGCTTCCCAAGGGTGATTACCGAAGACGGCAAAGTCCTGAATTCCCTGTCGCCGCATTTCCGGGAAACCCTGGAGGCGGACAAGAAAGCCTTCGTTGCCCTGATGCAGCACCTGAAGAAAATCGACTGGCAGCGTACGGTGATCATGGTGCAGGTGGAAAATGAAGTGGGCACCTACGGCTCCGCACGGGACTATTCCCCAACCGCGGAGGCAGAATTTCAGAAGCAGGTACCGAAAAAACTGCTCGCCGACGTGAACAGGGAAGCCGGTGACTGGCGGTCTGTGTTCGGCCGGGATGCGGACGAATTCTTCCACGCCTGGCATATCGCCCGCTATGTGGACGAAATCACCGAGGCCGGTAAGGCGGCCTATCCCCTGCCCATGTACGTGAACGTGGCCCTGCGCAATCCGTTCAAACCGGGCAAGCCGGGGAGCTACTCCAGTGGCGGCGCAACCGATAATGTGCTGCATATCTGGAAGTCCGCGGCTCCCAATATCGACATGATCTCCCCGGATATCTATTTCCGCGACCACAAAACCGTGGCCCGGGTGATGGACCTGTACAGCCGCGCGGACAACCCGCTGTATATCGCCGAGATCGGCAACGACCAACCCTACGCCCGCTACTTCTTCACCGCCTTGGGCCACGGCGCGCTCGGCTTTGCGCCCTTCGGCATGGACTACACCGACTACACCAACTACCCCCTGGGCGCGGAGAAAATGGACGACGAGACCATCGGTCATTTCTCCGAGCTATACGGACTCTTCGCGCCCATGGCGCGGGAGTGGGCCGATATCAGCTTCCGGCAGCGCACCTGGGGTGTATCGGAGCCGGTGGACACCTACAAAGACAAAAAGCTGTGGAATGCCCAGACCACCGAAGGTGAAGACGGGGACAACAACGGCGAGGCCTACACCCAGCGCCTGGACCTGGGAGACTGGACAGCCGAGGTCACCTACGGCCGTCCCATGTTCTGGATAGACCCGCCCAAAGGCAATACCCCCTCTTCCGGCGGCGCCGTGATCGCGGAGCTGGGCGAGAACGAATACCTGGTGACCGCCTTCCGCGCGCGGGTGAGTTTCTCCCCCTCGCGGGAACTCGACGGCGAGCAGTTTACGATGGCGCGAGTGGAGGAAGGCCATTTCGAAAATGGCAAATGGGTTTTCGAGCGGCTCTGGAACGGTGACCAGACCGACTGGGGACTCAATTTCACCAATGAACCTCATGTGCTGAAGGTCAAGCTGGCGACTTATAAAACAAATTGATGTGCGGCTCCTACAAGGGATACCCCATACAAAAATTACGTGATAGAACAGATTCGATAACAACTTAAAATTAGATTCGGAGAGAACCATGCAAAAACCCAAAATGAGCATACGGCCGCTCTTGGCCCTCGCTCTGTTCCCCTGGCTCTACGCCTGCGACGGCACGCCCAAGGAGCCAGAAAGC
This sequence comes from Microbulbifer rhizosphaerae, assembly GCF_014191725.1. Lineage (GTDB taxonomy): Bacteria > Pseudomonadota > Gammaproteobacteria > Pseudomonadales > Cellvibrionaceae > Microbulbifer > Microbulbifer rhizosphaerae. Next base: position 49,878 of record NZ_JACHWZ010000017.1, on the reverse strand, counting down.
ACCGCGAAAAACTGGCAGCAGACTGCCGATGGCGCAGTGGTCGAGCTGGCGGACGGCGAATTCAAGCGGGTGCGCCTGCAGGTAATCGATAACGACATCATCCGCGTAACCGCTACACCGCAGACGAGTTTCGCCAACCTGCCCGACAACCTGATGGTGATCGCCGAACCCCAGAAAACGGAGTTCTCCGTAGCGCAGAGTAACGGCCACCTGGTGATCAAGACGGAAGAAATTTCCGCGGAGGTTTCCCTGGCGAATGGCGCGGTACAGTTCAAAGACGCACAGGGCGAAGTGCTGCTCGCCGAAGCGGAGCGCAGCCTGGCCCCGGTGCAGAACGATCCCGGCCCGGTGGATGCGGATTCCTATGGAATTCGCCAGCAGTTCCAACCGCTGCCCGATGAAGCCTTCTACGGCCTGGGACAGCAGCAGGACGGTCGCGTGGACTACGCCGGTAAAAATATCGAGCTGACCACCTACAACCTGGAAATCACCATTCCCTACCTGGTTTCCAGCCGCAATTACGGCCTGCTGTGGAACAACAACGGTATTACCCGCCTGGGCGACCCGCAACCGCCGCAGCCGCTGTCCGCCGCCTTTGAACTCTACGATGCAGAGGGCAACAAGGGCGGGCTCACTGCGCGCTACTACGACGGCGATGAGCTGAAAGTGGAGCGGGCGGTAGCGGACCTCGACTACCAGTTCCTGTCCCACGCCAGCGTGCGCGAAATCCCCCTCCCGGAAGAAGTGCAGGATGCAAAAAACCTGCGCATAGAGTGGGAGGGCAGCATTTCACCGAAAACCAGCGGCGAGCACGAATTCAAAATGTACTCCAGCGGCTACGCCAAACTGTCCCTGAACGGCGAACTGCTGCTGGACCGCTGGCGGATGAACTGGAATCCCTGGTACCACAATGCCGAAGTGGACCTGCAGGCAAACAAAAAATATCCGTTGAGCCTGGACTGGACCCCCCAGGGCGGCTACTTCCGCCTGCTGCAGCACGCTCCCCTGCCGGCGGCGGAAAAGCAGCGGCTTTCATTCGCCTCCGATACCGGCAAGGCGGTGGATTACTACTTTGTCGCCGGCGACAGCAAGGACGACGTGATCTCCGGCTATCGCGAACTCACCGGCAAGGCCACCATGCTGCCGAAATGGGCCTTCGGTTTCTGGCAGAGCCGCGAGCGCTACAAATCCCAGGATGAACTGCTGGGCGCGCTGGAGGAATATCGCAAGCGCAAAATCCCCATCGACAATATCGTACTCGACTGGTCCTACTGGCCGCAGGACGCCTGGGGCAGCCACGACTTCGACAGCGAACACTTCCCCGAACCCAAGGCCATGGTGGACCGGGTACACGAGCTGAACGCCAATATCATGATTTCCGTATGGCCCAAGTTCTACCCCACCACCGAGCACTACAAGACGCTCAATGCCAAGGGCTGCATGTTCAACAAGAACATCGAGGAAGAAAACCTCGACTGGATCGGCTCCGGCTACCTGAACAGCTTCTACGATGCCTACAACCCCGAGTGCCGGGAAATCTACTGGGGCCAGATCAGGGACAAACTCAACACCCTCGGTTTCGACGCCTGGTGGCTGGATGCGGTGGAGCCGGATATCCACTCCAACCTCAGCTTCGAACACCGCAAGGACCTGATCTCACCCAACGCCCTGGGCACCGGCGCCGAAGTCTTCAACGCCTACGCACTGCCCCATGCGGAGACCGTATACAAGGGCGAGCGTGAAACCGACGGCCACAAACGCAGCTTTATTCTCACCCGTTCCGGCTTCGGCGGCATCCAGCGCACCGGCTCGGCGATCTGGAGCGGCGACGTGGTATCCCGCTGGTCCAACCTGAAGGAACAGATCGCCGCGGGCGTCGGTGTGGGCATGGCGGGCATGCCCTACTGGACCTTCGATATCGGCGGCTTCACGCCGGAGGACCGCTACCGCTACAACGGCGACGTGACCGTGGGCCACTATTCGCAGATGGACCCGGCACAGCAACAGGAGTGGCAGGAAATCAACCTGCGCTGGTTCCAGTTCGGCGCCTTCACCCCGCTGTTCCGTGCCCACGGCCAGAATCCCTACCGGGAAATTTACAATGTCGCCGATGAGGGCAGCGAGACCTACGAGAGCATGGTCTGGTACACCCAACTGCGTTATCGCCTGATGCCCTACATCTACACCCTGGCCGGTGATGCCCACCACAAGGACGGCACCATGATGCGCGGTCTGCCGATGGATTTCGGCGGAGACCCCAAGGTGCGCGATATCAACACCCAGTACATGTTCGGGCCCTCACTGCTGGTGAACCCCATCTATGAATACGGCGCGCGCAGCCGAGATGTCTACCTGCCCGCGAGCAGCGACTGGTACGACTTCTACAGCGGTAAAAAATACCGCGGTGGCCAGAGCATCGACGCCGAGGCTCCTTATGCGCGTATGCCGCTGTTCGTGAAAGCGGGTTCCATCCTTCCCACCGGCCCTGCGATCCAACATACCGGCGAAAGCCTGAATGCACCGCTCACCATCAACGTGTATGCCGGCGCGGACGGCAGCTTCGAGATCTACGAGGACGACGGCCTCAGCTATGGCTATGAAAACGGCCAGTGGTCCCGCATCCCTCTCAGCTACGACGACGCCACTGGCACCCTGACCATCGGCGAACGCATCGGCAGCTTCGAGGGCATGGCCGAAAAGCGGCAGATCAAAGTCCGCTGGATCACCGAAGGCCAGAGCGCGACGGACTTCGACGCCGAGCCGGCGGAGGCAGTGGAATACAACGGAGAAAAACTGGTCCTGAAAAAATCGGCGTAATTCCCTGGGACCGCGGAGCTATTCAGGAGCGCTGAAGGCTCCAGCTCCGCTTGCGGGCTGAAGGCCCGCCAAAGACGCGCCGGCTGCGCCGACGTATGCGGAGCCGGAGCTCCGCGGTCCCGGGAATGCGCCCATCAAACAAGGCGTATCCTACGCCCCATCACGAAACAGGCAACAATTCGTGGCGAATACAGCTATTCAAAACATCACCATCGTCGGCGGCGGCACCGCCGGATGGATGGCTGCCGCCGTGCTGGTGCACCACTACCGCGAACACCCGTTGCGCATACAGCTGGTGGAATCCGAGCAGATCGGCACCGTGGGTGTGGGCGAAGCGACGGTGCCCGGCGTAATCCGCCTGAACCAATATCTGGGTATCAAGGAGAGCGACTTCATCGCCGCCACTGGGGCCACCTTCAAACTGGGCATTGAATTTGCCGATTGGTACAAACCAGGGGAGAGCTTCTTCCACCCCTTTGCCGATTTCGGCGCACCTGTTGGCAAGCTGCCCTTCTTCCCCTGTTGGCTGAAACTGCACAAGTTGGGCCGCGCGGCACCACTGGAAGACTACTGCCTTTCCGCAGCCATGAGCGAAGATGGTCGACTGCTCGTCTACGAACAGGAGTCGTTCAGCGAAGCGAGCTGGCTCGCCATCTACAACGGTTTGCACTTTCGTCCCCGGCGATACCTGTCGGATGTGGACCAACTGGATACAGAGCAGCTTGCACAGCTTTTGGAAAAAATGCGCCGCGCCGTAGCCTTGGGCAGCGAGCACGCACCGCGCCACGAGGAGTTTCTCGCGCAACTAGCCACGGACTGACCCGGGACCGCGGAGCTCCAGCTCCGCAACGCCGGCGCAGCCGGCGCCTGATGGGCGGGCCGCGGCCCGCATGCGGAGCTGGAGCTCCGCGGTCCCAGGGGGGCGCTCCTGTAAAGGAAATGACGGCTGAGAAATGTTTAAGAGATTATTAGCTTCAATTCTTCTGATCATCTCCGCTAACGGCGCCATCGCCGGGGATGGCTATCAATGGCGCAATATCACCGTCGGCGCCGGCGGCTTTGCGCCCAATATTATTTTCAGCCCGGCGGAAGAGGGCCTCGCCTACCTGCGCACCGATATGGGCGGCGCCTATCGCTGGAACAAGAAGCTGCAGCGCTGGATACCGCTGCAGGACCAGATGGCGGAATCCAGCTATTTCGGTATCGAGAGCATCGCCGCGGACCCGAAAGACCCGGAAGTGGTGCATGTGGCCGCGGGTATGTACAAGAGAAACCCGGCGGCCATGCTGCGCTCTTTCGACCGCGGCGAGCACTGGGAAATTGTTCCGGTACCCTTCCGCATGGGCGGCAACGAGGATGGCCGAGGCCTGGGGGAGCGACTGGCGATAGATCCTGACAATACCGATAGCCTGTATTTCGGTTCGCGCCACGATGGCCTGTGGCACAGCCGCGATCGCGGCGCCAGCTGGCACAAAGTGAAAAGCTTTCCCCACCCAGGCCTGGGCTTACCCGAAGAGCGCCGGACCACCAATGCCGGTATCAGCTTTGTGGTCTTCGCAGGAGAAAGCGTTTTTGCCGGGGTGGCCGACAGGCAGAGTGCGGGGCTCTACCGCTCGGATGACGACGGCAAAAGCTGGCAGAAAATTTCCGGCGGCCCCGCGCTGCTGCCGGTAAAAGCAGCTGTTGGTGGAAACAATCTGTATATCGCCTACAGCGACAATATCGGCCCGAACGGTATCAAAGCGGGCGCCGTCTACAAACTGGATATTCGCTACGGCCGCTGGACCGACATCACGCCGCTCCCCAAAAGGGCCGAGGGCGGTTTTATGGGCATCAGCACCAGCCGGCAAGATCCGGACATCGTCGCCGTCTCCACCATCAACCGCTGGCGCCCTCGGGACACCATCTATCTCTCCCATGACGGCGGCCGCCACTGGCGGGAACTGGAATCCCACAGCACGCGGGATGTCAGTAACACGCCCTACTTGTACTGGGGTAACGAGGATTCCGACTTCGGCTGGTGGATCGCCGGTCTCGCCATCAACCCGTTCGATGAGCGGGAAATCGTATACACCACCGGCGCCACGGTCTACCGCACGCAAAATGCAGCCGCAGACAAACTGCTCTGGCGCCCCTGGGTAGCCGGTGTCGAACAGACCGCGGTAATCACCCTGACCAGCTTGCCCGCGGGTCCGGAACTGCTGAGCGGTTTCGGCGATATCAGCGGTTTCGTACACGAGGATTTCGACCGCTCCCCGCAGCGGATGCTTACCGATCCCCTGTTCGCCAATACCAACACCATCCACTACGCCGCGCAGGCACCCAATATCCTGGTACGCAGCGGCACGCCGCCACACCGGGCCCCCAAAGGACCGGGGACGACGCCGGTGCCCACCCTGGCATGGTCGGAGGACTACGGGAAAAACTGGAAACCGTTGACGGTACCACCCTTGAAATTCGGCGACACCACAAAGCGCTACGACCAGACCGGCGACAACGCCATCACCGTCTCCGCCGACGGCAGCACCTTTATGTTTATGGCCCCAGTACCGCAGGTCAGCCGCGATCGCGGCCGCCACTGGACGCCTGTGGAGGGCCTGCCGTTGCAAGCGCGACCCGTGGCCGACCGGGTCAACGCCAAAGTTTTCTATGCACTGGATTTTGCCAACAGCGAAATTTTCGTCAGCCGGGACGGCGGAGCCACGTTCAACCCGCAGAACACCCGCGGTCTACCCGAAGGTATCCGCATGGACGAACCCACCAATCGCGAACAGGCGTGGCCTCTGCTGGCCGCGCCGGACCGGGAAGGAACCTTGTGGCTGGTATCGCAGAGGGGACTCTACCACTCCACCGATGGCGGCCGTAATTTCAAAATTGTGAAAAGCGGAATCACCGTGGAACTGATGGATTTTGGCAGACCCGCGCCGGGGAAAAACGCACCGGCGCTGTTCGCCATCGGCAGTCGCGATGGGCTGCGCGCTATCTGGCGCTCCGACGACAGCGGCCGCCACTGGCTGCGGATCAACGGCGAACGGCATGAATACGGTCGTCGCTTCCGGACCATCGCCGGAGATCCGCGCCACTTCGGCCGGGTATATGTAGCCACCGATGGCCGCGGTATCGTGATGGGCGAACCGGCTCGATGAATGGGCGCTGCCCCCCGACTGTAGGAGTCTGCTTGCAGACGAATGATTTGGTGCGTTGAATCATTCGTCTGCAAGCAGGCTCCTAAAAGTGAACAGAACAATAACTCGAAAAGGTAAAAGCTATGCAACTGGCAACCGTCGATCTGCTGATCTTTATCGCCTATGTAGCGACACTGATCACCATAGGCTATCTGGTGTCCCGCGAGAAAGCCGGGCACCAGAAAAATACCCAGGATTATTTCCTTGCCGGCAAGGGCCTGCCTTGGTGGGCCGTGGGCGCTTCGCTGATCGCCGCCAATATCTCCGCGGAACAGATCATCGGCATGTCCGGTTCCGGCTACGCCATCGGACTCGCCATCGCCTCCTACGAGTGGATGGCGGCGATCACGCTCATCCTGGTGGGTAAGTACTTCCTTCCGGTGTTCGTGCGCAAGAAAATCTACACCATGCCCCAGTTCCTGGAGCAGCGCTACGATCAGCGGGTGAAGCTGGTAATGGCCATCTTCTGGCTGGGGGTTTACACCTTCGTAAACCTGACCTCGGTGTTGTGGCTGGGGGCTTTGGCGATCAATGCCATCGCCGGTGTGGAGCTGCTGTTCGGCCTGATGTTCCTGGGGCTCTTCTCCGCGGCCTATTCCCTCTACGGCGGCCTCAAGGCGGTGGCGCTGACGGATATCATCCAGGTGGTGCTGCTGGTGTTCGGCGGCCTGATGCTGTCCTACCTGGCCCTGGACCTGATCGGAGACGGCTCGGGCCCGCTCGCCGGCTTTACAACCCTGGTGCAGCAGGCACCGGACAAGTTCGACATGATCCTCGCCAAGGACAATCCCAACTACATCAGCCTGCCGGGGATTTCGGTATTGGTCGGCGGCATGTGGGTGGTGAACTTCTCCTACTGGGGCTTCAACCAGTACATCGTGCAGCGGGCATTGGCGGCCAAGGATGTCGCCGAGGGGCAGAAGGGTATTGCCTTCGCCGCCTACCTCAAGCTGCTGATGCCCATTATTGTCGTGCTGCCGGGCATCGCCGCAGTGGTATTGCTTCCGGACCTGGAGCGCCCTGACCAGGCCTACCCGGCGCTGATGAACCTGATGCCGGTGGGCTTCAAGGGTCTGGTGTTCGCGGCACTGGTGGCGGCCATCGTGTCCTCCCTGGCCTCCATGACCAACAGCATCGCCACCATTTTCACCATGGATATCTATTCCCGCTATCGGCCGCAGCAGGACGAACGCCACTATGTGCGCGTAGGCCGGGTAGCCAGCGTGGTTTCACTGGTACTGGCCATGATCTGCGCCCAGCCCCTGCTCGGCCAGTTCGAACAAGCCTTCCAGTATATCCAGGAATTCACCGGCTTCTTCACCCCGGGAATTGTGGTGCTGTTCGTACTCGGCGTCTTCTGGCCCAGGGCCACCGCCAATGGCGCACTGACCGCGGCCATCGCCTCCGCGGTGTTGTCGCTGGTCTGCTACTTCTGGTGGCCCGAGCTGCCGTTTATGGACCGCATAGGGGTGGTCTTCCTGGTCTGCCTGCTGCTGGCGGTGAGCGTGTCTCTTCTGGAAACGCGCCGCGACTTGGTGATTAACAGCGGCGGCGGTGACACCGTGGCGCTGGGCGAGATCAATTTCTCCACCACCCAGGGTTTCAACCTGGCGGCGCTGGGGATCACGTTGGTGCTGATCGCGCTCTATGCCACTTGGTGGTAACCGGACTGGTGGGCGTAATACTGTTGAGTTAAGAATCGGCACCCTGTAGGAGCCTGCTTGCAGGCGAATAAGAACAGAACTCCGTAGCCGTTCGCCTGCAAGCAGGCTCCTACAGGGAAACCTGACTCAACAGTATCGCCACCAGGTGTCCCCATCCGCCAGAACGGAAAGAATAAAAAAGCAAAACCTTTTGTAGTTGCACCGCACATCGTGGAAGTGCGGCGTAGAGGTACCCCTCCTCCACACCCAAAAAATAATTAACAACGCGATATGAGAGGAGTTTACCGATGAAAAATCCATCGTCATTGTCGAGGTTTTCCTGGCCTGCACTATTGAAGGCCTGCGCGCTGTCCCTGCTGACGTCCACCGCCAGCGCTGCACCGGCAGAGGAGTACAACTGGAAGAATGTGCGTATCGACGGCGGCGGCTTTGTGCCGGGAATTATTTTCAACCGCACCGAGCCCAACCTGATTTACGCGCGCACCGATATCGGCGGCGCCTATCGCTGGGATGAGAGCGCACAGAAATGGGTCCCGCTGCTGGACTGGGTGGGCTGGGACAAGTGGGGTTGGAACGGGGTGATGAGCCTGGCCACAGACCCGGTGGACCCGGACCGGGTGTACGCAGCCCTGGGCATGTACACCAATGACTGGGACCCGAACAACGGCGGCATCGCCCGCTCCACCGACCGCGGCGCAACCTGGCAGGTCACCGAGCTGCCGTTCAAGGTGGGCGGCAATATGCCCGGGCGCGGCATGGGCGAGCGACTGCGCATCGACCCCAACGACAACAGCACCATTTACTACGGCGCTGAACTGGGTGAAGGGCTTTGGCGCAGCACCGACTTCGGTGTCACCTGGTCCCAGGTGGGCAATTTCCCCAACCCGGGTAGCTATGCCGCCGACCCGAATGACGAATGGGGCTACGGCGACAAACTGCAGGGTGTTGTCTGGGTCACCTTCGATCCCTCGTCCGGCACTCCCGGCCAAGGCTCCGACGCGATCTACGTCGGCGTGGCGGACCTGGGTGAATCCCTCTATCGCTCCACCGACGGCGGCGCCACCTGGGAAGCCATTCCCGGCGCGCCTACCGGCTTCATTCCCCACAAAGGCGTGTACGACGAGGTGAACGGCGTCCTCTACGTGGCCATGAGTGATACCGGCGGTCCCTACGATGGCGAAACCGGCGCGGTGTGGAAATTCGACTCGGCGACGGGGGCCTGGACCGATATTACCCCGGTCAGCGGCGGCGATCTCTACTTCGGCTTTTCCGGGCTCACCATCGACCGTCAGAATCCGGACACCATCATGGTGGCCTCTCTGAATTCCTGGTGGCCGGACATGATCCTGTTCCGCAGCACCGACGGCGGCGCTACCTGGACCCGCATCTGGGACTGGGGCAACTATCCGGAGCGTATCAAACGCTATGAAATGGATATCAGCAGCGTGCCCTGGCTCAGCTTCGGCCAAAATCCGCAACCGCCGGAGGAGACACCCAAGCTGGGCTGGATGAATGAGTCGGTGGAAATCGACCCGCACAATTCCAACCGCTTCATGTACGGTACCGGCGCCACCATTTATGGCTCCACCAACCTCACCAACTGGGACAGCAACGGTACCATCACCATCCGTCCAATGATCGCGGGATTGGAGGAGACCGCGGTGCTCGACCTGGCCAGTCCGCCCAGCGGCACGGCGAATATTTTTTCCGCGCTGGGGGATATCGGCGGCTTCAAGCATCTCGACGTGGATGCGGTGCCGGACCTGATGTACCAAACCCCCTACCTCACCAGCACCACCGGTATCGACTTCGCCGAGCTGGCCCCCAACATCATGGTGCGCGTGGGCAACGCCGATGAAGCACATATCGGTGTTTCCACCTCCGCCGGCGACAGCTGGTGGCAGGCCCAGGAGCCCGGCGGAGTAACCGGCGGCGGCAATGTGGCGATGAGCGCGAACGGCGGCACCATCGTGTGGAGTCCGGACGGCGCGGCGGTACACTACTCCACCACCACCGGCAGCTCCTGGACCCAGGTCTCCGGAGTACCCCAGGGCGCGCGGGTGGAGAGCGACAGGGTCAATCCGAACAAGTTCTACGCCTTTAGCGGCGGCACCTTCTATGCATCGATCGACGGCGGCGCCAGCTTCTCCGCCACCGCTGCCAGCGGCCTGCCGGCCAGCGGCAAGTTCTTCGCGGTACCGGGCCGGGAAGGCCACCTGTGGCTCGCCGGCGGCGGGGTCGGCAGTAATGTCACTGAAGGAGAGAGTACCGGCCTGTGGCGTTCCACGGATTCCGGCACCAGCTTCAGCAAGATCGCCAGTGTCGCGGAGGGAGTCAATATCGGCCTCGGCGCTCCGGCGACCAGTGCGGGTTACCAGACGCTGTACCTGGTGGGCACCGTCGACGGCGTGACCGGAGTCTTCCGCTCCACCGACGAGGGCCAGAGCTGGGTGCGCATTAATGACGACCAGCACCAGTACGGCAATATGGGCGAAGCCATCACCGGCGACCCGCGCATTTTCGGCCGGGTCTACCTGGGCACCAACGGCCGCGGCCTGCTTTACGCGGACCCGGTAGGCGGTGGTTCCAGTTCGTCCTCCAGCAGCTCGAGTTCATCCAGCAGTTCATCGTCGAGCAGTTCCAGTTCGTCCAGCAGTTCCAGCTCCTCCAGCAGCTCAAGCTCAAGTTCCAGCTCGTCCAGTTCCGGCGGCGGCAGTAGCAGCTGCGAATATATCGAGGGCAGCCATTGGGGTGCGGGCTTTACCGGCAGTATCCGCATTACCAACAACGGCAGTGTGGAAATCAACGGCTGGGAAGTGAACTTCAGCTACAGCGGCAGCAGCCGGCTGACCAACACCTGGAACGCCAATGTCAGCGGCAGCAATCCCTACACCGCCAAGTCATTGGGTTGGAACCGCAGGATACAGCCCGGCGCCTTCGCCGAGTTCGGTTTCCAGGGTGAGAAGGACAGCAGCGAACCACTGGAGATTCCTACTATTTCCGGAGACGTGTGTCAGTAAGCCGACCGGAGAGGTTTGGGGCCGGCGAAACGCCGGCCCTATTCGTAACAATAAGGAACGGCCCTGATAACAGGGCTTCACACTCCATAATTTCCGGAATCCGAAATGAATAAAATTCTCTCATCAACAGCCCGCCCGTGGTTGACAATTTTATCCGTGACTCTGGTTATCGCTTTATCCTCCGCCCACAGTCGCGCAGCCAACTGCACCCAGGCGCCGCTATCGGGCCAGTTGTACAAGATCACCAACCTCGGCAGCGGTCACAACCTGGACGTGGCCGGCGCCTCCACCGAGGCTGGCGCCAATGTGTTGCAGTGGACCGACAATGGCAGAACCAACCAGCAGTTCACGCTCAACGACCTGGGCAACGGCTACTGGAGCATTATCGCCCGTCACAGTGGTCAGTCCCTGGATGTCTGGGAGTGGAGCAGCGCGGACGGCGGCGATATCCGCCAGTGGACATCCACCGGCGCCAGCAACCAGCAGTGGCAGCTGAAAAAATCCACCACCGGCGCGTGGAATATCGTCAGCCGGTACAGCGGCAAATCCCTGACCGCGGAGAGCAGTGCGCGCGGGGCCAACGTCCACCAGTACAGCGACAGCGCCAGCGGCCTGCAGCGTTGGTATTTCAATCCGGTAAGCGGCGGCTGCGGGCAGTCCGTGGACGGCTTCGCATCCCAGTCCGGCAGCGACGGCCTGAGCACCACCACCGGCGGCGGCAGCGCAACACCGGTAACCGTCACCAGTTGCAGCGCACTGAAATCCGCGCTCGAATCCAGTGGCGCGGCGGTGGTGCAGGTGCCCGACAACACCACCATCGACTGTCTCACCGAAGGGCGTCCCCTCGCCGCCTGCCAGGTCGCCTGCCCCGACTACCAGGACTCTGGTGAGTTCACTTACCGCATCCCCGTCGGCTCGCAGACCTGTGTCGAACTGGGTTCGGACAGCAACGACACCACCACCGTCTACCGCTTCGACACCAGGATCAATGTGGCCGACAACAAAACCCTGGTCGGCCTGGGTGCCAACAGCACTATCGAGGGCGCCAGCCTGAACCTGTCCGGAGCCAAAAACGTGATAGTGCGCAATCTGTCCATCGCCAACGTCAATCCGCATCTGGTGGAGGGGGGGGACGGTATTACCCTGGACGGCTCCAGCCATGTGTGGGTCGACCACGTAGGCTTCAGCATGATTTCCGATGGCCACGTGGACATCAGGGATAGTGCCAACGTCACCCTCAGCAACAACCACTTCGACGGCCGCAACAACTATGTGTGCGCCAACCAGCACTGGTACACAAGCGCGGTGGTGAATTCCCAGGTGACCTACCATCACAATTTTTTTGACTACACCGGTGGCCGCAATCCGAAACTGGACGGCAGCACGACGCGCGGACACCTCTACAACAATTACTACCTGGAGGTGACCTATTTCGGAATCAATGCCAGCAATGGCGCCCATGCACTGGTGGAATCCAATTACTTTGCCGATACCCGCTATCCGCATTGGAACGAATCCGGCTATATGAGCGCCAGCGGCAATGTCTACACCGGCCAGTCGGCCACCGACAGCGAGCGAGACAGCGGCGACACAGTTTTCTGGGACGTAAATATGTACAACTACAGTCCGGACGACGCCTCGGGCCTGACTTCCCTGGATGGCACCACAGGGCCCCGGTAGCCGCATAAAGGCTCACCGTAATACATCGAGCATAGGGTGCGCCGCGCGCACCGAAAGGGGTGAATTCCATACCGCCCCCCGGCGCGGTGCGCTCGGCGCACCCTACGTACTGAGCAACAGGTTAGCACCTGTGGGAGCCAGCCCTGCTGGCGAAATGGGTATCGCCGACACCCCATCGCCTGCGGGGCAGGCTCCCACAGAGCGGCCATCCAGAATGAGTAAAGAAGAGGTAAGCTGTGATTTCCCGGTCAATATCTGCATTGTTTTTCCTTGCCCTCTCCGCAACGGTTTTCGCCGATCCGACTGAAATCCGCTACCTCAGCGGCACCGACAAAGACCACACCGTCGACTGGCAGTTCAACGTCAGCGGCGGGCGCAACAGCGGGCGCTGGACAACCATTCCAGTCCCCTCCAACTGGGAGATGCAGGGCTTCGGCAGTTACCATTACTGGAGCGATTGGGAGGGTACCCCCGCGCCGGACCGCGAGGGGCTGTACCGTCACACATTTTCCGTGCCCACAAACTGGCGCGGCAAAAGTATAGAAATTATTTTTGGCGGCGCCATGACCGACACAGAGGTGCGCATCAACGGCGCACCCGCCGGTCCGGTACACCGGGGTGGCTTTTATGAATTCCGCTACGATATCGGCGAACACCTGAACTACGGCGAAGACAACCTGCTGGAAGTAAAAGTCACGCGATTTTCTGCCGACGACTCAATAAATCTCGCTGAGCGCCGCGCCGATTTCTGGATGTTCAGCGGCATCTACCGCCCGGTTTGGCTGGAAGCCCGGCCAACCCAGCATATCCGGCGAGCGGCCCTGGACGCCGGGCACACCGGTGATTTTCACTCCCAGGTTTTCCTCGGCGGTATCGACAACGCCGACTCCGTCCGGGCGAGGATCACCACCCTCGACGGCAAACGAATTGGCAGGCCGTTTTCGGTAAAAATTTCTCCGGGACAAAAACAGGTCTCCATGGAAACCCAAGTGGAAGATATCCTTCCCTGGAGCGCGGAGAAACCCCACCGCTATAAGGCCGTTTTCGAACTCCGGGACCGCAATAAAACCCTGCACCAAGTGGAGGAAATTTTCGGCTTTCGCACCGTCGAGGTCCGTCCCCGGGACGGCCTCTATATCAACGGCCGCAAGGTGCGCCTGAAGGGAGCCAACCGCCACTCCTTCTGGCCCGACTCCGGGCGCACCACCAGCCCGGAAATCAGCCGCCGGGATGTGGAACTGATCAAGGAGATGAACATGAATGCGGTGCGCGTGGGCCATTCCCCACCGGACCGACATTTCCTGGAAATGACCGACGAACTCGGGCTCTACGTGATCGATGAACTCACCGGCTGGCAGGACGCCTACAGTACCGAAGCGGGCCGGCCGCTGGTGCAGGAGCTGATCGTGCGCGACCACAATCACCCCTCGGTGATCATCTGGGCCAACGGCAATGAGGGCGGCTGGAACACTGAACTGGACGGGGACTTCTCCCACTGGGATATCCAGCACCGGCCGGTGATCCATCCCTGGGAGTTGTTCGGCGGCATCAATACCGCCCACTACGAGAGCTACAACTGCTGTACCGGCAGCCTGTTCGGCGGCGGGGAAGTGTTTATGCCCACCGAATTCCTGCACGGCCTCTACGACGGCGGCGCCGCCGCGGGACTGGACGACTGGTGGAAGCGGATGCTGCAAAACCCGTTGTCCGCCGGCGGTTTTATCTGGGCTTTGGTCGACGAGGGCGTGGTACGCGACGACCGGGATGGCGCAATCGATACCGCGGGCAATTCCGCTCCCGACGGTATCCTGGGCCCCTACCGGGAAAAAGAGGGCAGCTTCTTCGCCATCCGCGAAATCTGGTCGCCGGTGTATTTCCCACAGAGCGAACAGAGCCACCTCCCGACCAGTTTTGACGGCGTGTTGGAAGTTGCCAACCGCTACGATTTCACCAATCTGCGCGAGCTGGATTTCCGCTGGGCGCTGATCGATTTTCCCGGCCCGGCGCAAACGGCCGCGAACCACAAAGCGGGCCACAAGATCGCGGCACGGGGCAGAGCCGACGCACCCGATATCGCCCCGGGCCGGTCCGGCACCCTGCAACTGGAGCTTCCCGAAGACTGGCGGTCCCGGGACGCACTGGCCCTGACAGCGAGAGACCACACCGGCAGGGATATCTATACCTGGACCTGGATGATCATCCCGCCCGCGGCGATGGCCGGGCGCATGGTAAAGACCGACAGCGAAGGCACGGTAACCGCGGAGGAAACGCAAACACAGATCCGCCTCGGTACCGGCGATCTCCAGCTGTCGATCGACAAAAGCACCGGCCGCCTGGCCGGCGTCAGCCGAGGCGGGAAAAAGCTGTCCCTGAGCAACGGCCCTCGGCTGGTGTCCGGGGACGGCAAGCTATCAAATATTGAATTGCGGCAGGAGGCCGGTGCGCAGGTCGTCAGCGCCCAGTACCAAGGGGAAGGCGAGATGCGCCGGATCGAGTGGCGCCTGCACCCGGGCAGCTGGCTGCAGCTGACCTATGCCTACCAGATGCCCGGGCAGGTGGAGACGGACTATCTGGGCGTGACCTTCGATTATCCCGAGGAAAAAGTCACCGGCGTCCGCTGGCTGGGGCGGGGGCCCTACCGGGTGTGGAAAAACCGCCTCAAGGGCGTGACCTTCGATATCTGGCACAAAAACTACAACGACACGGTCACCGGGCAGTCCTGGGAGTATCCGGAATTCAAGGGCTTCCACCGCGACCTCTACTGGGCGCAACTGGAAACCCGCGAACTGCCCATTACCCTGGTGGCCACCGCAGAGAACACCTTTTTGCGGCTGTTTACTCCGAAGGAAGCCAAAGACCCTATGCAGACAAGCGTCGAGTTTCCCGCGGGGGATATCTCATTGCTCACCGGCATAGCACCCATAGGCACCAAGTTTCACCCACCGGAGGCGCACGGTCCCCAAGGCGGGCCCAACCGGGTCCGCAAGCTGGGGCAGTGGTACCAGGGTGAGATCTTTCTGTACTTCGGCACCTTTCCCGAATGAATGAACATTTAAAAAGTAGAACTTCCAAGGAGAAGGACATGAACCTGTATTTCAATCGCAAACTGTTACTGATTCTGCCCCTCGTCCTCGCGGGCTGCTCGGGAGACACCCCCCAGAGCGAAATGCCGCAACAATTTGACTACTCTGCCATTGAGCCCCGGCAGGGAGCCCACTCCGAAGCGGTTGCGGATATCGACCAACTGCTCCAGTCATTTGTCGACGAGAAAAAGGCCAGCAGCGTGGTGGGCTTCGTGGCCAAAGACGGCAAGGTTCTCTACTCCAAGGCCTTTGGCTGGAAGGATATCGAGAAGCGGGTACCCGCGACGGTTGACGACTACTACGTACTCTTCTCCCAGACCAAGGCCGTGGTCACTGTTGCCTTTATGACGCTCGTGGAACAGGGCCTGGTGTCCATCGACGATCCTGTAGCCAAATATTTTCCCGAAATCCCCAATGAGGTGGTGACCGCCATCCACGAGGACGGCACCTACGAAACCCGCCCCACCGCCACCCCGTTGACCTTCGTCCACCTGATGTCGCATACCTCCGGGCTCGGCGCGGGCCCGGCCGGCGAGCTTCAAAGGGCCGACCGGCAAACGGACTTCCGCCCCGTCGGCTTCGGCGGCGCGGCCCCGGACTTCACGCCCCACGGCCAGCATAGCGGCGGCGGCGATTACCATGCCAGATATCTCGAGGAGGAGATGCTCGCCCTGGTGAAATACCCTCTCGGCTTCGATCCGGGCAGTGACTGGAATTACCACGTCAGCAGCAATATGCTCGGCTACCTGGTCGAGCGTATTTCCGAAATGCCGCTGCGGGAGTACGTCAAGGAATCCGTACTCGACCCGCTGGGCATGAACGACACCGACTGGTACTACGAGCCGGAGGCACTCGACCGTTTCGTCAAGGCTTACAACGCCGTCGACGGCCAGTTGCAACCGGCCACCAACATCTACAGCGAGGGAGCGGTGAGCAGGGAGCAAAGCTACAGCGAAGGCGCCATCGGCCTGAATGGCCCGATCGGGGACTACGCCAAATTCTGCCAGATGCTGCTCAACAAAGGGGAGTTCAACGGCAAGCGCATTTTAAAGCCGGAAACCGTCGAGCTGATGACCCGGGTAAACCGCCTGCCAGCACAGCATTCCGGCGCAAAAGGCTTTCAGTTTGGGCTGGGGTTCGAACTCTATAACGACGATAAAAAGCCGCTTCCGCAGGTGTCGAATACCGCCTATGCCTGGGGAGGCATGTTGGGAACGGGATATATCATCGACCCGGAAAACCACATGATCGCCCTTTTCTACCTGAACATGTTCCGGCACGAGCCGCTGTACCCGCGGTTTCTCAGCAAGGCATACCAGCTTGGCAATGACTCAGCGCCTGAATACTAGTGTCCTGTCTGGTATTAAATAGTGATATCAGCGGGCCGCTAAGCGGCCAGGTGCTAGGCGCACTTGCGCCGGCGTAGTGATCTACGTCAAGCAAGTGCAACGCCGCAGTCAGCAACTGACGCCGTTCATTCCGGCGCAGGTAGGAGACGCGTAAGCGGTGCTCACAATGCTCCACGTATACTCCGTATGCTGCGCTCCGGCGGGGGCCTCACATCACACTTTCAGCTTAATTTAGTGCCATTCGTATGAGAGGCTAATTGCTTCATCCCTTCATAGCCCTGGCGAATGGTGCTGATCGGGTCATCGGTATGATCCCGCTCCACAAATCCGTGCTCAAGTCCCGCAATATCTGCGGCGGCGAAAATCCGGCGGAAGTCGATAACGCCCTGACCAACATCGGCAAAGTTACCATTCTCGTCCATGTCCTTGACATGCCAGAGCCGGAATCGCCCGGGATGCTTGCGAAAATAGTCCAGAGGGTCTTTCCCGGCTTTGGCAATCCAGTAGAGATCCAGCTCCATATAGACATGCTGTGGATCGGTTTCAGCCAGAATGACATGGTAAGGGACCTGATCGTCCACTTTGTCGAATTCAAATGCATGGTTATGGTAGGCAAACTTGAGGCCGGCTTTGGAGCAGCGTTCACCCAGGATATTGAACTGTTCAGCCAGGCGCTTGTAGGTATCGATACCGGTGCCCCGCTGCTCGTCATTGAGATAAGGCACGACGATGTACCTGTGCCCCAGAATTTGGGCCGCTTCTATCAAGGATTCAAAATCTTTTTGCAGACTTTCCAACGGCGCATGGGTTGATGGCGCGGTGAGCCCTTCACTATCCAGTATTTCGCGCAGTACTTTGGGCTTGTGGTCGAAATAGCCGGCAAACTCGACCTCCCTGTAACCAACACTGGCCGCGAGTTTAAGCGTTTCCGGCACACTTTTGGCCATTAGGTCCCGTAGAGTGTAAAGCTGCAGGCCTACTTTTTTCTGAGCTGAGGACTTGGCCAGTGAACTCAGCCCCGGAATTGCCATCAGCCCCAGCCCTGCACCCAAGCCAAGCAATTGGCGCCGGCTTATTAACACATCCTTCTTTAGTCCCACTTTATTATTGTCAGTCATTGCAATGTCTCCTCGATTGAAGCTGGCCCTGTGCTGGCCCTGACAACCAACTCAAATGGCAAAATAACCTTCGGAGCCTTTTTGATCCGACCCTCAAGTAAATCAATCAACAACGACACTGCTGTACTGCCGAACTCCTCGGCGGGCTGGGCTATCGTTGTCAGGGGTGGGTCGCTGAATGGCGCGAAGGCAATATCGTCAAACCCTGCGACCGAGATATCGTCGGGCACCCTGAGGCCGCTTTGCTTGATACGCTGTATGGCCCCTATGGCCATTTCGTCGTTTTCGCAAAAAATTGCCGTGGGTCTCTCATTGAGATCGATTAAAACACCGGCGGCCTTGTGGCCGGAATGCAAGGTAAAGTCACCGGGACATAAAAGGCTTTCATCAAAAGCTATTCCAGCCTCTTCCAGTGCATCGCGATAGCCCGCAAGGCGGTCACGGGTCAATGGGCTGCTCTTAGGCCCCTTGATTACCGCAATGCGCCGGTGGCCCAGCTGGAGCAAGTGTTCGGTCATCGCGCGCGCCGCCGCACGATTATCCAGAGCGACCGTCGGAACCGTTGTATCGTCCAGCACTTCACAGGCATTAACCATCGGCAGCGCAGCGTTACCGCCAGCATCTTCTGCACCGAAGGGGTTGTAGGCTCGCAGTTGAATAACGCCATCCGCCTGGAAGGTATGCACCATCTTCGCGTACCCCTCTTCCATTTCCGGATTGCCGAAAGTGTTGCACAACAAAATGGAGTAGCTCCTTTTGTGGGCCTCCTCTTGCATCCCGCTGATAACCCTTGCAAAAAACAGGTTGGCTACGGTCGGTACAAGCACTACCAGATTCCCAGACTTGCCCGAGCGAAACTTTGCCGCCATAAGGTTGGGCCTGTAATCGAGCTTCTTGATTGCCGATAGAACCTTGTTGCGGGTTTTCAAGGAAACAAGCTCTGGCTTTTGCAAGGCGCGGGACACCGTGGCCACAGACACCCCCGCCAGTTTTGCGACCTCTCGATTGTTTGACATCCTCCCCCCTCCACGGACGCCTGCCATGCAGGACACTACTTCACAAACACCGGGATTGTATCCGGTATCATAAGTATGCGCCAACCCTGCCCAGAAACTGACCAAAATCTCACTTTCCGTGCCAGCTAAAGACGATATTTCGACAAAATGTGCCGAATTGCACAGAAACCATTTCCAATCTTATATGTATCCGGATACATTTTTATGTTGACGATCCCAAATGTATTCGGATACATTTTGCTTATCAAGCACATTTCTCCAAGGTGAAGTGGCCTAAGGAGCCCTATGAAAACAGATCAGAATAAAGTGCGTATGGGCATGATAGGCGGCGGCGAAGGTGCCTTTATTGGCGCCGTCCACCGCTGTGCCGCGGCACTGGATGCCAGGATCGAACTGGTGTGCGGCGCCTTCAGCCGCGATCCCGACAACAATCGGCGCACAGCAACCGATCTCGGGTTGGCAGTTGATCGCACCTACAACTCCTGGCAAGCGCTGATCGAGCAGGAGGCCCAGCGCCCGGCGCCTGAGCGCATGGAGATGCTGGTTATCGCAACCCCCAACCATTTACATGTACCCATTGCTTTAGCGGCGATCAACGCCGGTTTCCACGTATTTTCCGAGAAACCCGCCGCTGTTTCCCTGGGGGAGGCCCAGCAGTTGGCCCAGGCCCTGGATGCGTCCAACTGCCTGTACGGCCTTGCGCATACCTATCTGGGATACCCCATGGTGTGGCAGGCGCGGGAAATGGTGCGCGAAGGCATGCTCGGCACCCTGCGTAAGATCTACGTGGAATATCCCCAGGGCTGGCTCAGCGAAAATCAAGAGGCCCAGGACAACAAGCAGGCTGCCTGGCGCTGTGATCCGTCACTGGCCGGCGCGAGCGGTTGCATGGCCGATATCGGCACCCACGCCTTTGGCCTGGCCGAATTCATCGCCAACCAGCAGATTACCTCCCTGTGCGCCGAACTGAATACGCATCTCCCGGATCGCCGGCTCGACGATGACGGTGCCGCCCTCTTCCGCACCCGGAATGGCGCCAGCGGTGTATTGATCGCCAGCCAGGTCTGTGCTGGCGAGGAGAACGCGTTAAAAATCCGGGTATACGGCGATAAAGGTGGTCTGGAATGGCAACAAATGTCACCCAACAGCTTGGTCTATCGCCAGCTTGGCCAACCTATGCAGGTGCTGCGCGCCGGCGTCGACCAGCCAGGCCTGAGTGCCGAGGCGTTGCGGCGTTGCCGGCTACCGGGCGGTCACCCCGAAGGCTACCTCGAAGCCATGGGCAATCTGTATCGGGATTTTGCGGCCGCCATTCGCAGCGGAGCAGCAGGCTCTGCACCCGGTGTCCCCGGCATCTCGGCCGGCCTGCGCGGTATGGCGTTTATTGAAACCGTCGTCGCCAGCCGGGAAAGCGACACCAAGTGGATTGAATTGCCCAATGTCGGCTGAAGACCGATAACGATAAACGAGGAGCATTGACATGACAGGTATCAAGGGGCCGGCGATTTTCCTGGCCCAGTTTATGGCGGATGAGGCGCCTTTCAACCGCCTGGATACCATTGCCCAGTGGGCCGCATCCCTAGGCTATAAAGGCATCCAGGTCCCGACCAGCGACAGTCAGTTTTTTGACTTGAAGAAAGCTGCAGAAAGCCAGGCGTACTGCGACGACATGCGCGGCATCTGTGCCGAAGCCGGGATAGAAATCACCGAACTATCCACTCATCTTCAAGGGCAGTTGGTGGCGGTGCATCCGGCCTATGATGAGCTGTTCGACAACTTCGCCCCCACCGCCCTCGCGGGCAATCCCAAAGCGCGTACCGAGTGGGCCGTCGACCAGTTGAAGTTGGCGGCCAAGGCGAGCCAGCGGCTGGGACTAAAAGCTCACGCTACCTTTTCCGGCGCTCTGCTCTGGCATCTGGTCTATCCCTGGCCCCAGCGCCCCGTCGGCCTGGTTGAGCAAGGCTTTGCCGAGTTGGCGCGGCGCTGGCGACCGATTCTGGACGCCTTCGATGAAGCCGGCGTGGACCTCTGTTACGAAATCCACCCGGGAGAGGACCTGCACGACGGCGCCTCCTTTGAAAGATTTTTGGCAGCGGTGGACAACCACCCGCGGGCCAATATTCTTTTTGACCCCAGTCACTTTGTCCTGCAGCAACTCGACTACCTGGATTTTATCGATCGCTACCACGACCGCATTCGCATGTTTCACGTCAAGGATGCGGAGTTCAACCCCACCGGCCGCGCCGGCGTTTACGGCGGCTATGAGGACTGGGTGAACCGCCCGGGCCGCTTCCGTTCACTGGGTGATGGCCAAGTGGACTTCAGAAGTATTTTCAGCAAGCTGACCCAATACGATTTTAAAGGCTGGGCAGTGCTCGAATGGGAGTGCTGCCTGAAAAACTCCGAACAGGGAGCGGCCGAAGGCGCGGCTTTCATAAAGGAACGAATGATCAACAGGGCCGCGCGCTCGTTTGACGACTTTGCCGGTGGCAATACCAGCGAACAGCGCAACCGCCGGATACTCGGATTAGCGGATTAGGAACAGGAAGGAATGGCACCAAGTTAAGGCCTAGGCGGGCTCTCAGCATCACACTTTCGACTTAATTTAGCGCCATTCAAAACAGGACATTTCTAACAAAAAGTGTGGGCAACAGATGAATATTATAAAAATACGTCTCAGCGCCATGATGTTCCTCCAGTTTTTTATCTGGGGAGGATGGTTTGTCACTCTGGGCACATTCCTGGCCCAAAACCTCAATGCCACCGGTAGCCAGACCGGCATGGCCTTTGCGACTCAATCCTGGGGCGCCATCGTCGCCCCCTTGATTGTCGGGCTGATCGCTGACCGATACTTCAATGCCGAGCGCATACTTGGCATCCTTCATCTGGTGGGTGCAGTTCTGATGTATCAACTCTATCGAGCCGAGAGCTTCGGTAGTTTTTATCCCTTTGTACTGGCCTATATGATTCTGTATATGCCGACCCTCGCTCTGGTCAACTCAGTGGCATTCCGGCAAATGAATGACCCGGCCAAAGACTTTGCCAAAATTCGGGTGTGGGGCACCGTCGGCTGGATTGCCGCGGGGCTCATTATCAGCTATGGCTTCTCCTGGGATTCTCAACAGGCCATTGCGGCGGGCCTGCTGAAAAACACTTTCCTGATGGGCGCCCTGGCGTCGCTGATTCTGGGTATCTTCAGTTTTACCCTGCCCGAGACACCACCCGCCGCTGCGCTGGGTGAAAGACTGACGCTTCGCGATGCACTGGGACTGGATGCCCTGGGCCTGTTGAAAGACCGCAACTTTGCGCTCTTCTTCCTCTCCTCAGTACTGATCTGCATTCCCCTGGCATTCTACTACCAAAACGCCAACCCCTTCCTGACGGAAATCGGCGTTGAAAATGCCACAGGCAAAATGACCATTGGCCAGATTTCTGAAGTACTTTTTATGCTGGTGCTGCCGATATTCCTTAAACGCTTCGGCATCAAGTTGACGCTACTGATCGGCATGATCGCCTGGGCACTGAGATACGCATTGTTCGCTTTCGGCGATGCCGACAACCTTGTATTCATGCTAATCCTCGGCATTGCTCTGCACGGCATCTGTTACGACTTCTTCTTCGTATCCGGCCAAATCTACACAAACTCCAAAGCCGGCGAAAAATTCAAGAGTTCCGCCCAGGGCATGATTACCCTGGCTACCTATGGTGTCGGTATGCTCATTGGGTTCTGGGTGGCCGGGAAAATTACCGAAAAGTTTACCGTCGCGGATGGCCATCTGTGGCAAAACATCTGGCTGTTCCCTGCGGCCTTTGCGTTGGCAGTTTTTGTGCTCTTCACACTGACATTCAACAAAGAAAAAGCACATGCTGACGAGGGATTGTTATCACAGGGCTCCACCGAGTGAGGCTAAGTAAAAATGACTTTCAACCCGAACCGACGCACCGTGCTCCGCAACCTTGCCGCAGGCACGCTGGGGGCTAGCGCGATGAGCGCGCTGAGTGCGAACACCCTGGCCACTCCAAAAATTCCAGAGCCCTTTAAGCTGAAAGGCAACATCAACCACTCCGTCAGCCGCTGGACCTATGGCGAGCTCTCCCTCGAGAGGCTATGCATGGTGATCAAGGACCTGGGCTTTGCCGCCATTGATCTGGTGAGCCCGAAGGATTGGGCCCTGCTCAAACGCGAGGGGGTCGACTCTTCCATGTGTAATGGTGCGGAAATCAGCCTGGAGGATGGCTGGGGTGATAGCCGATTTCACACTCAGCTGATTGATAACTATCGCAAGCATATCGACTTGGTAGCAGATGCCGGCTACCGGAACCTGATCTGCTTCAGCGGCAACGCCCGTGGGATGGACCCGGAAACAGGGCTGAAAAATGCCATCGAAGGCCTCAAGAAAATTCTTTCCCAAGCGGAAAAGCGCGGCGTAATCGTGCAAATGGAACTGTTCAACAGCAAGGTCGACCACCCTGACTACCTATGTGACAACTCCGCTTGGGGGATAGAATTGTGTAAACGACTGGACTCCCCCAATTTCAAACTTCTCTACGATATTTACCATATGCAAATCAGTGAAGGGGATATTATCCGGACCATCCGCGATCATCATCAATACTTCGGTCATTACCACACAGCCGGTGTTCCAGGACGCAATGAAATAGATGACACACAGGAACTCTACTATCCGGCCATTGCCCGCGCGGTCAAGGAAACCGGCTTTGACGGCTACATTGCCCAGGAGTTTATCCCTACCAGAGGGAATATCGAGGGTAATATCGAATCATTGAAATCAGCAATACAAATCTGCGATGTCTAACAAATAAAGGCGCCCCGAAATCCAGACATTCAATTTACAACATAAATAATACGGCACAAGAGGTATGACCATGGCGAATAATAATCATTACGACGCTATCGTGGTTGGCTCTGGTATCAGCGGTGGATGGGCTGCCAAAGAGCTTACCGAGAAAGGGCTCAAAGTCCTGCTGCTTGAACGCGGACGCAATATAGAACACATAAAAGATTATAAAAATGCGCACAAGGAAGCATGGGACTACCCGCACCGGGACACACCAACCCAGAAAATGAAGGAAGAGGAACCGGTACTGAAGCGCGAATATACGCTGAACGAATCCACCTCCGGCATGTGGGCCAGCCACAAAGATTCTCCCTATGTGGAAGACAAACGCTTCGACTGGTTTCGCGGTTACCAT
This sequence comes from Microbulbifer rhizosphaerae, assembly GCF_014191725.1. Lineage (GTDB taxonomy): Bacteria > Pseudomonadota > Gammaproteobacteria > Pseudomonadales > Cellvibrionaceae > Microbulbifer > Microbulbifer rhizosphaerae. The sequence goes on along the minus strand of NZ_JACHWZ010000017.1, from coordinate 25,732 downwards.
GTCGGTGGCCGGTCACTGCTGTGGGGGCGCCAGAGCTATCGCTGGAACCGTCTGGATTTTGAAGCCAATCTGCGCGAGGGCATCGCCGTCGACTGGCCCATTCGCTACGACGACCTGGCCCCCTGGTACGACCATGTCGAACGCTTTGCCGGTATCAGTGGCAACCGCGACGGCCTGGATGTCCTGCCAGACGGTCAGTTCCAGCCCGCATTCGAAATGAACTGTGTGGAAAAGGATGTCGCCGCCCGAATCCAAAAGGCCTTTAAGGGCGATCGTCATATGATTATGGGGCGAGCCGCAAATATCACTCAGCCCATGCCGGAGCAGAACCGGATAAATTGCCAGGCTCGGGCCAAGTGTTGGCTGGGTTGCCCCTTCGGCGGCTATTTCAGCACTCAATCCTCGACTCTACCGGCGGCTATGGCAACCGGCAACCTTACGCTTCGCCCCTATTCCATTGTGACCCGGTTGCTTTACGACAAAGACAGGAAGCGCGCCAGCGGCGTCGAAATTATCGATGCGGAAACCAATCAGACTTACGAGTTCACCAGCAAAATTGTGTTCCTGAACGCCTCCAGCTTCAATTCCACCTGGGTGCTGATGAACTCCGCCACCGATATCTGGCCCGATGGCCTGGGCAGCAGCAGCGGCGAGTTGGGTCACAATGTAATGGACCACCATCTCAATGTGGGAGCTGGCGGCGAAGTGGAGGGTTACCGGGACAAGTATTACTTCGGCCGCCGCCCGACCGGGATCTATGTACCGCGATTCCGCAACTGGAACGGCGACCAGCGCGATTATCTGCGCGGCTTCGGTTACCAGGGGGGTGCCAGTCGACGGGGCTGGAGGAGAGACGTAGCGGAGCTGAGCATTGGCGCCGATCTCAAGGATGCCCTGAGCGAGCCGGGTAACTGGAGAATCGGCATGGGCGGCTTCGGCGAGATGCTGCCCTACCACGACAACCGGATTTACCTGAATCACGACGTCAAAGACAGGTGGGGATTGCCGGTACTGGCGATGGATGTAGAGATCCGAGAGAACGAAATCGCCATGCGCAAGGACATGATGCAGGACGCCGTGGACATACTGGAAGCCGGGGGCGCAAAGAATGTACGCGGATTTTCCGGCGAATATGCCCCGGGCAAGGGCATTCACGAGATGGGAACCGCGCGTATGGGGCGCGATGCCAAAACCTCCGTACTCAACGGTCACAACCAAGTCTGGGATGCGCCCAACGTCTTCGTTACCGATGGGGCCTGTATGACTTCTGCATCCTGCGTGAATCCGTCACTGACCTACATGGCACTCACCGCCCGGGCTGCCGATTACGCAGTGGAAGAACTGAAAAAAGGTAACCTTTAGCCATGAACAGACGCGAACTGTTAAAAATGATTGCCGCCGCTACAGGCGCGGCCTTTGTTGGCGGAAATGTACTGCTGACAGGTTGTACACGCAGGGAGCCTCCGGAAGAATACCGCTTTGACGCTACCCATGTGGCGCTTCTGGATGAGATTGCCGAAACCATTATTCCACGAACCAATACGCCCGGCGCGAAGGATGCGCAGGTGGGGCAGTTTATGACCGTTATGGTGAACGACTGTTATATCAGCGAAGAGCAGGCTGTTTTTCATCGCGGTATCACACAGCTGCAGACCGCCAGCCTGGAGTCCTACGACACTGCCTTTATGGATTTGAGCCCGGGAGATCGGCACAGCCTGATCTCGCAACTGGACCGTGAATCCAGGCTGCATAATGCGGGGCAGACTGACCCGCACTACTTCACCATGATGAAGCAACTCACCCTGTTCGGCTTCTTTACCTCAAAGCTGGGCGCAACCGAAGTGCTTCGTTATGCCGCAATACCGGGCCATTTTGAGGGCTGTATCCCTTATACGGAGGGCGATCGAGCTTGGGCGACCTGATCAGGAAATACAATCAAATGAAAAACAATCCCCTCCGACTCTTCAGATCAACGGCCTTTGCCATGACCATTCCGTGTGTTTTCGCGGTATTATCCTGCGATGCGGAGTCAACAGACAAAGCACTGGAACCCTGGCAACTCGCCGAAAAGTCAGAAGTATGGGAACCGGTTCCCAAGGCCGTGAAAGCGCTATCGAACGCTCCGCCCTCGGACGCCGTCGTATTGTTCGATGGTAACGATTTGTCGCAGTGGGAATCCACGCAAGGCGGCGAGGCCGAATGGGCCCTGAAGGAAGGAGTCCTGACCGTAGTGCCGGGAATGGGTGATATCCGCACCAAGCGCGTATTCTGTGATGTGCAATTACACCTCGAATGGCGCACTCCCACCCAGTTCGGTGATCGCAAGGGCCAACAGCGTAATAACAGCGGCGTATTCCTGCAGGAACGCTATGAGGTGCAGATCCTGGATTCCTATAAAAACCCGACCTACTCCAATGGTCAGGCTGCTTCAATTTACAAGCAGCATATCCCCCTGGTGAATGCCTCGCGGCCGCCGGGTGAATGGCAGACTTACGATATTATTTTCAAAGCACCTCGATTTGAACACAAGAAGCTGGTCGAGCCGGCGACCATTACGGTTCTACACAATGGCATGCTGGTGCAGAATCATGTGGAAATACTGGGCACAACCGTGTGGATAGGCGAACCCGGATATGAAGTTCACGACTGCGCACCCATCGCCCTGCAGGACCACAACGATTTTGTGAGTTTCCGCAATATCTGGATAAGAGAACTGTAAGCAGGCTGCGCGAGGCCGCTGATATCGCCGAAGCCGGACAGCTGTTGCGTCCGGCGGGCGTGATCACCGCGGCCTGCTCATGGCGGCGCGGGCTCAAACCAGCTCTGAGCCGTGTCCCCCGCAGGAAAGGACTTAGGTCCCGGGTAATGCACGCCGGATCACCCGCCGTGCTTACTGCAGGTGCCGGTCAACGAACGCGACCACAGCTTCCACCGCCTGCAATCGGGTCTTCCCTTGCAGCAGGTTGTGGTTTTCCTCCTCCAACTCCAGGAGTTCGACGGTTTTCTTCGCGCGCTTAAGTTGCTTGTACATGGTCTTCGACTGGGCGAAGGGCACCGTCTTGTCTTTCTCACCGTGGATCAACAGCACCGGTGCGTGGAAGTTTTTCGCGTGTCGCGCGGGCGATATCTCGTTCAGCTTCTCCTTGGAAGCGTCGCCCTTGGCGATGTTGTTCTCCCAATAGGCCAGCACCCAGTGATCCCGGCCGTGCTCGCTCTTTTCTTCCTTGAGCATGTCGCGCAGGTCAGCCACGCCATTGATGGACACAACGCAGCGGTAGAGTTCCGGCGTAAAGGCGCCACCGGCGAGAGCCGCGTAGCCGCCGTAGCTGGCGCCCACTATGCACACCCGCTCGGGATCAACGATCCCCTTGTCGATATGAAACCGCACTGCGTCGGTGAGGTCGTCCTGCATTTTTCGCCCCCACTCGCCGTGACCGGCCTCATAGTGATCCTGACCGAACCCCTCAGAGCCGCGAAACTGGGGTTGGATCACCAGGTAGCCGCGGTTGGCCAGCGCCTGGGCCAGCCAGTCGAAGCCAATCCGATCGTATGAGGCGGGCCCCCCGTGGGGCATAAGCACAGCCGGGAGGTCCTTCATATTTCCCAGCTTGTGGCGCGGAATGGTCAGCAGGGTGGGAATGGGCAAGCCGTCGCGCGCCCGGAAAGTTACCTTGCCGATGGGATGAATATGCTTTTCGGTAATATTCGGGCGCGCACTCGCCAGTTGCACCGGCGGCTGTCCCTGGCTGAATTTGTAATAGTGGCCGGAAAAGCTCGATCCCTCCACATACACGACCAGGTCTTTCCAGCCCTCACTCCAGTCCTGCAACCTAACCGAGTGTTCGGGGAACATGGCCTGGATATCCGCCATGCGACGGTCCAGCTCCGGATCGAAGAACTTGTAACTGGGCGTGAAGCCGGAATAGCGCACACCCCACACCACCCGGTTCAGGTCCTTGTAGGTATATTCCACATCCGCATCCTCGCGCCCGAATCCGGCCCATTGGAGTTTGCCGTCCAGCAGCGACATGAGGTAGTAGTCGTCGCGCCCGGTGCTGTCGTTATTGGCAAGGACCACCAGGGATTCCCGGTCCGGGGATATGCCCACCACCGAGATATTCATCATTTCGGTGTCTTCGCGGTAGATCTCCTTCCACTCCTCCCCCTGCCTGGCCAGTATGCGGTGCCTGTCCCGGCGGTTGTTGAAAATCTCGTGGGCGATGACCTCCCCCTGCCTGTTCACGAAGAAATCCAGGGAACTGTTCTTGCCCTTGAAATGCACCTTTGGCCGGCGCGGAGAATCCAGCTCCACGCGCAGCAGGTCCATATCGGGACTCCGGTCGTGCCTGTCTTCCGGCACATAGGCGGGCATATACACGTATTTGCGATCCGGAGACATGCCGACGATACGTCCCATCCCCCTCTGGCCCGGGTAGATCACGTCGCCAGGCGTCAGCAACTGGCGCAGTTCATTCCGGCGCAGGTTGTAGGCGTAAGCGGTGCTCAAGTCCAGCTCATCGCGGTAGCCGAATAAGTGACGCACTTCGGAAACCACCAGGATTAATTCATCCTCAGTGGCAAAATACAGGTAGCGGGGAGTGATCTCGCTGACATCCACCGCCGCCAGGCGCTTTTTTTCTTTCAATGAGACAACCACGACAAGATCGCGCTCACCGTCCGTATTCCGGAAGGCGATCATATCGCCGCTTGGCGAAATGCTCATCATGCTGATATTGGGCAGTGCGCCGTATTCGTGCACGGAAAGCTCCGCCTGCTCGGCCGCATGGGAAGGGAGATACCAGCAAAAGCTCAATAGAAAGACCACAGCAATTTTCAGTGGTCGCAATAGGGAATTGGTCATCAATACTTATCCTTATTGTTACTGCCAAACGCCTGCCCACGGCAAAGGCATCCAACCACCTAGGATACCCAATTTGTATCTGGCTGTCCGCCTGGAAGGAACGAAACCGGTATCACCCGGTGGGAGAAACCACCGGCGTCCGTCGGGCCACCCCTCCTGTGTGTGGGAAAGCCGCCTCGGGGGCGCCACCTTCGATACCAGGCACAAGAACTTACAAGGATTTACAACGACAAGCCCACCGGGCAGCCCCGGGGGTATCCGCATCCCGCCGAGCACAGATTTCGGCCAGTCCAGGCGCTAAAGACAGCTCTTGCCCGGTACCCATAGCACCTCGAGGCCGCCGTTGGCGGTGCTGTCTACGTCACTCGATCTCCGCCACCATTCGCAATGACATCAAAATCTTCGAACGAATTGCCAAGGAATATCATGCCGGAAGACGGGAACATCTATGATATTGACAATAAAACAGACTTGCGCAATGTGGCACTTATGATTATGAAGTGGAAAAGGGCGCATCCAGTTCTACCAGATAGTCGAAACTCCGGAATGTCCAGCTCCGGGAGAAAGACCAGCTACCGGATAAAGACCAGGATGCTTTGCAAGATATCCGCTGAATGATTTTAAAGACATGTTGGGCTTCGGCAAGATTCGAGGCTGCACTCCATCTTTATCGTCTTTTGAAATTCCTTGTTTTTATGGACGACAGAAAGAAAGGCGGAAAAATTGTTTTAAGAAACATCGAAATGGGAAAACAGCCCTAAACTGGTTCCGGGAGAATGCATTACAAGCACCCCATAACTTTCCCAGTCAACCTAATTTACGGAAATTTCATCATGGCTAATCATACACTGCTCTCGGCTTCCTCTCTGGAGGGAGACCAGGTAAAGAACCGCCAGGGCGAAGACCTTGGAAAAATCAAAGAGATCATGATCGATACGGAAACTCACAACGTCGCCTACTATGTTCTGTCTTTTGGCGGCGTCATGGGCATGGGTGATGACCTGTTTGCCATACCCCCGGAAGCCATGCGGGTGGATACCGCAGATGAGTGTTTTATCCTGAATATAGACAAAGAGCAGCTGAAGAAAGCTGAAGGCTTTGATAAGGATCATTGGCCGGACATGGCAGATCCCAAATTCCGCAGTAATGTTTACCAGCAGTACGGCATCTCCGAAGGGGCTTCGCGCCGCCACTAAGCAGTGCCTGGTTCCCCCACAAATGGGGGAACCTCTGTTCTCCTCACTTCCAGCCTGATCCGGTATTGTCATTATGCGAACAGGAGGGCGCATGTCCGGGGATTTCCACAAACAGCAGCAACAAAGGCCACCGCAAAGCCAGGAAAAACAGCCCGGCCGGGAAAGCGTCATGAAGCCGCGCCCGGTGTTTATCCGCGACAACTACCGCGGCAGCGGCAAACTACAGGATAAAGTGGCGCTGATTACCGGTGGCGACAGCGGCATAGGCCGTGCAACGGCGGTGCATTTCGCGCGTGAGGGAACGGATGTCGCCATCGTTTACCTGAATGAAGATGAGGATGCGAAAGAGACCAGGAAGTTGGTGGAGCAGGAGGGACAGGAATGTCTGCTGCTTGCCGGCGATATCCGCGATGAGGGCTTCTGCCGCGACTGCGTCAAGCGCACCACGGACAAGTTCGGCCGCTTGGACATACTGGTCAACAACGCGGCTCAACAACATCCGACCGAGGATATCAGCGGGATATCCGCGCAGCAGCTACAAGACACTTACGCCACAAACCTCTTTAATTTTTTCTATTTCACCAAGGCGGCGCTGGAACAACTGCCGGATGATGGGGTTATCCTGAATACCACCTCGGTAACCGCCTATCGCGGCAGCGATCACCTGATCGATTATTCCAGTACCAAGGGTGCGATCACCAGCTTCACCCGCTCACTGGCCAAATCCCTCGCCGGCAGGGGAATCAGGGTCAACGGCGTTGCACCTGGCCCAATCTGGACGCCGCTGATTCCGGCCACTTTCTCTGCCAGTGAAGTCGAGGACTTCGGCGGCGACACACCGATGGGGCGCGCCGGACAGCCATGCGAGGTAGCCACCTGCTTTGTATTCCTGGCCAGCGAGGATGGGTCCTATCTCACGGGCCAGGTGATCCACCCCAACGGCGGCGGCTTTATGGAAACCTAAGCTTGCCCCGCATCCTCAGCTTTTGGAGGTCTGCTTTTCCCCGGAGGTTTTCATTACGGTAATCGGCGGCCGCCGCCGGGGCGGGGCGTCCGACTGCCGGCGCACCAGGGTGAAATCCAGCAGCAGGTGGCGACATTCATCCTTGGTGCCCGCGCGCCGTGCACGTATTTTCTTGATCAACAGATCCACCGCGGCGCGGGACATTTCGATAATCGGCTGGTGAATGGTGGTGAGTTCCGGCCAGATGGTAGTGGCCAGGGCGGTGTCATCGAAGCCGCACACGGAAAGATCGCCGGGCACGTCCAGCCCGTAGCGGTGGGCTACGGCAACGGTGGCCGCGGCCATATCGTCATTGCTGGCGAAAATGGCCGTGGGGATGGTCTCGAGTCCGAGCAGTTGCTCGGCGGCGTCGAGCCCCGAGCGGTAGGTGAACAGGCCCGGGGCCACCAGTTCCTCGGGGGCCGGCAGGCCCGCTTCATGCAGGGCATCCCGATAGCCGCTGAGGCGGCGCTCACTGGCCACCTGGTTAGTGTCACCGACAATAAAGCCGATCCGCTGGTGCCCCAGGGAAATCAAGTGCCGGGTCATGGCATGGGCAGCCCGGTAGTCATCGATGCTCACCGCCGAGACATTCTTCTTCTGCAGCTGACCGCTGGCGATCGCCACCGCCGGCGTGTCGCTGGACTCCAGCGCGTCCAGTACCTGCGGCGAGTCCGACAAGGGGGGCGGCAGCAGTATGCCCTCCATGCCACGGGACACCAGGCGATAGGCCACCTCTTCCGCATCCAGTTCCACATCGCATTTTTCGACGCTCAGCTGTACATTGTGGCGGCCGGCCTGTTCCAGGCCGCCCACCAGGAACTCGCTGAGGTAGGCGGCACTGGGGTTGCTGTAAAGAAGGCCTATATTGATCTGGTTCGCACCCGCCAGGCTGCGCGCCGCCCGGTTGGGCGTGTAGCCGAGTTCCTCGATAGCGGTGTTCACAACCTCGCGAGTGCTGGCCCGCACATTGCTCTCGCCATTGATCACCCTGGACACCGTCATCGGCGATACCCCGGCGCGGCGAGCGACGTCGCTGATGGTGGGCATCTTGTTGTTGCGGTGGGTATTGCGTTGACGGCGGGTCTGCTTCTGTTTCACTGTGTCACTGGCCTGCAGGTCTTATATCAGCCCTGTATAACTGATTCAGCCGCAACAATAAAGCGCAGTCGCCAATTGCCCCAGCTTTACATACCGCTCGAAACGCCGGAGACAGGGCCAAAGTTGATATGGCCGTTGCAGTGCAGCCACTCGCTGAATGAGCCCCCACCGCAGGAGCCATCCCAGGCACCGGTGTTCTCGCTCTGATCCTCGGCCTGGCGGGCCTGACCGTTGACCTGCACATAGTCGACCTGCACGTCGCGGTCCCCGTTGTCATTGGTAAAGGCCACCAGGACATCGCCGCTCAGGGCGGTGGTGGCAGTGTAGTCCCGCATACCGGTGGCCAGTGTCCAGCTTTCCACGTCGATGCCGCCCACCCGCAAGGTGATCGACTCCTGTGCGGTGGTACCGCGCGCGCGCACGGCGATGGTGCTGCCACCGCCCGACGAGGAGGAACTGCTGGAAGACGAGCCGGATGGGCCGGTGCCATCCAGGCCAAAGAAGCGGATAACTTCCGCAGCATTGATCGAAATATTGTGGCCCGCTCCCTGGATACTGATGGCCTCAACCGGGGCGTTGGGACCACTGCTACCGTAGCGCGTTCGGCTCTGGTTGGGCTGAGGGGTGTCGGTAGCGGTCGGCGTCTGGCTCAGTTCGTGGACGTAGGTCCACTGCTTAATTTCCTCGCCGAAATTATTGTAATCCAGCACGTCATCGTTCACGCCGTGCCGCAATTGCATACGCGGATAGGGCCCCCGTAGCCGGGGAAGGCGTTGTGCACCCGGCCGGCCGCTTGTGATTTTGCACCACGTAGTCGATCATCGACTTGACCGAGACCGGGTCGCTGCCGCCGCCACGGGTCAGGGCCTGGGAGCTGTATACGTCGAAACACTGGCTGCTGCGCGTGACCGACGGGTAGATGACGATGTAGCCGTACTGGTCGGCCAGAGAGGCGAACTGGGTGTTGCTGAAAAGCACCGGCTCGGTATCGGTGCAGTAGTGCAGCGCCACCAGAACCGGCGCGGGGCCGGTCAGGTTGTCGGGCACGTAGAGATACATCTCCAGGTTGCCCGGGTTGTTGCCGAAATTGCTCACCTGGGTCAGCGTGGCCGCTGACGCCGAGGGCAGCAATAGCGGGCAGGTGGTCAGGCACATTAGGGAAAAAACAGCAATGGCATGGCGATGACGGGCCAGCTGACCGCGGTTCTCTACAATAAACATACTTATCCCTCCTGGACTTTTTATAACAGCCTCAAAAGACCAGCAGCAGTACAAGGCCAGCTCTTGGGCGGCGAATAGTGGGATGATCTGGCGGCCATCCCCACCCGCTATGTTTATGGAATAGTTTCTAGAGTTCCTCGCGGCCATTCGACTTGCAATAGTGGTCGATGAAGTCCTGATGGTCGGGCAAAGAGGATACCGCCCTGGCAATGGTCGAGCTGATGCTTTGCTGCAGCCGGCGCATTTCCTCCTTGGTCATCAGCCGGGGAAGGGGGTGGTAACCTTCGGGCATCAGGCCCTGCCCGAGCATCACCTGGACCCAGGAATCCACGCGGAACAGTTCGCTGTCCGCCTGAAAGGCATGAGCTCTCTCTTGGAACAGGCGAATGCGATGGTCCAGGGATTCGGGAATTTGCATGTTTTTGCAATAGTGCCAGAAGGGGCTGTCCTCCCGCTGGGTCACATGGTAGTGGAGCACGATAAAATCGCGGATTTTCTCCAGTTCATCCTGGGAGAGTTCGTTGTACTCATCGACCAGTGAGCGGGTTATGCCGTCGAAAGGAAACAACTGCATCAGCCGCGTTGCCCCGGTGACAATCAGGTGGATGCTGGTGGACTCCAGCGGCTCTAAAAAACCGCTGGCCAGGCCCAAAGCCACACAGTTTTTATTCCAGACCTTGCGGCGCCTTCCGGTTTTGAATCGGATCACCCGAGGCTCGGTGATCGCCTCGCCGTCGATGTTTTCCAGCAACTGCGCTGTCGCCTCGTCATCGGACAGATAGCGGCTGCAGTAGACCAACCCGTTACCCACCCGCTGTTGCAACGGAATGCGCCATTGCCATCCGGACTCGCGGGCGATGGAACGGGTGTAGGGCAGCGCCGGCCCCTTCGCTTCTGTCTGTACCGGCACGGCGCTGTCACAGGGCAACCAATGGGACCAGTCCTCGTAGCCGGTTTTCAGGGTCTGCTCGATCAACAAGCCGCGAAAACCGGTGCAGTCGATAAACAGGTCTCCTTCGACTACCTGTCCGTCCTCCAGCAAAAGCGACTCGATAAAACCAGACTCGGCGTTTTTCCTGACCTCACGGATTTTTCCCTCGACGCGCCTGACCCCGAGGCCCTCGCTGAAGCAGCGCAGGAATTTCGCGTAGCGCCCCGCATCCAGATGATAGGCAAAATTGATCTCCGACTTGGGCGAAGTTGCGAACTTCCCCGCTTCCGCCGCTTGCAACTCGAGACAGAAGTCTCCCAGTTCGGCATCAAAACCCATTTCCCTGCCACGCAGCCAGAAGTGGTGAAAGTCACACAGCCAGGCGCTGGTCCCGATTCTCCCGAACGAGTGGATGTAACGATCGCCCTGCCGGCCCCAGTTTTCAAAAGCGATACCCAGTTTGGCGGTGGCCTGGGTGGCCCGCATGAAATCCTGTTCGTCGATGCCCAGCAGTCGGTGGAAGGTTCTCAGAGGCGGAATGGTGGCTTCCCCCACGCCGACAGTGCCAATCTGCTCGGACTCAACCAGCGTGATATCCAGCAATTCGCCCAGCTTTTTCGATAGGGCTGCTGCGGCTATCCAGCCTGCGGTGCCACCGCCGGCTATCACCACTCTGGATATCCTGCCCCGCAATTTATCATCTGTCTTTGTATTCATTTCTCGCCCGAGTGGTAACAGCCAGAAGCCTTTATCTATTCAGTTTTTGCAGCAGCATTGCCCGCAACTGTCTGGACTTGATTTCATCCAATTCTCCCAGCACCCCTCGCGCATGCTCGGGAAGGTGCTCTCCCGCCAGCTCGGACGGGCCGAAAACATAGTAGTCAAACAACTGCTTCCAGCCTTCTTTCTCGTGCTCGGGCTTGTCGCGCAGGCTTAAAATCCCGTGGTACAGCGCATTCATACCGGAGCCGGTGTACATGGGAGCGTCATCCCACCAGTAGTTCACCAGCACATTGAAAGAGCTGAAACTCTCCACATGGTGCATCCACATACTGGGGATATAGACCGCATCGCCCGGCTCGAGATCGGCCACCTGCCCCGCCGCCAGGGCATCGCGAAAGCGGGGATACTTTTCAAAGTCCGGGTTATCGAAATCCACCATGCTGATGGCCTGGCCGCCCGGTGTCAGGTCCAGGGGGCCAAAGTACAGGTTCTTTATCTGGCTGGGGGGAAACAGGGTAAAACGCCTGCGCCCAGCGATGCAGCAAGCGATATTGTCCAGGGCGTCATAGTGACAGGTGGCGATAGAGCGGGTCCCGATCCATATTTTCATCTGGGGAGGAGATACCGGATATGACCTTTCTTTTCTTGGTATATCCAGGTCGTTCTCTTCCCGGAGCCCGGGAAAATGACTGTCAATGGATGTCGAGGAAATATAATAAGAGGGCCGTTCGGGATCCGTTTCGGCCTTGAGGATCAAGGAGAGGGCTTCATCGATTTGCGCCTTGACGGTGTCATAATTCAGGGACTTCAGGTCATCATTATAAAAATACCGGCCATCAATCCCCGGATGACCAATGTTGATCAGTGCTGGTTTTCCACTATAGTACGACTTCAGGTATTCCACCGCGGCATAGGAAGATTTCCCGGCTTCTCCAACCAGTTTCCAGTCTTTCACCAATCCTTTGATAACGACAGGTTCGGCAGAACAGAGCATTTCTTCCGGAATTTCACCCGGCGCGCAATTTTGAATCGTTTTAGTCTGCTTTGTTATCCCGGTCATACTGAAAACTCACCACTGATAACGGCCGTACTTCTCACACTATAAGCGCGCGTTCTTCCTATCAATCAGCTTTTTGATATTTGACAGGGAAGCCAGGATCAGGAAAGCCCCCTGTAAATAGCCCGACAGGTTCAGCACTCTCAAAGAGTCACCACTCAGGTTTGCCAGCTTTTCTTCACTGATTGTGTAATAGCCGCTCAGTTGGTGTTTGTCGCCATTTTTCAGGTCAATATTGATGGTTATCGGCTCGATCAGCTCAAGCTGGTCGAAAGCGTGGAACATGGCCTTGCCAACCTCCGCTCCCTGGTGAATGGTGCGCAGGACTTCTGAAGTATACTCAAGATAGGGACTGTTTCCTCCAAACTGCCGGAACAGCGGCTCACCCTCGGTTTCACTCACCTTAGGGCTGTCCAGATCCACATAGATCATCGGCGCACCTTCCGCCTCATCTTCCTGCTCCTGTAGACCGACGATAAACGGCCCCCTCGTCACAACAGCGGGGATATAAGAGGCACTCCAACCATTGCCTGTATCACAGAGAAAAAGATTCTCGTCTTTTTGAATACCCAGCAAAGCAACAGCTTGGTAGTCACCGGTTTGTGGATCTCGGCTCAACAGTATGGGGTATTCCCGTTGCACGTCGGAGAACTCGGTGGGAAAGGTCATTACCGCCGCCTTGCCATCCCCCAGCTCGCTGGAGTAGCGGTCGACCACCTTCAGGTTTTGATGTTGTACATTGTTCAGAAGCACATAATTAGCCATAGAACCGTCTTTTATTTTTATACCAAAGGTTTCTCGCAGCTTTCACCGCTGTTTAATACAACCATACTACACCTGTATCGCCTTTTTAAATAGAAAAAAAAAGCCGCTGAAACCAGCGGCTTTATAAGCATATCAAACTAACTCAAAAGTACATGGCGATCAGAACTTATAGTGGGCACCCACTTGATAACGGGCGCCCAGATCATCCATAAACCTGACCATGCGTTCGTTGCGGTTGTACTGTTCGATATCCTCACCGGTGATGTTGATACCTTCAAAAGCCACCGACAACTGATCATTGACCTCGTAACTGACGTTCAAGTCAATCTGCGAGAACTCATCTATATACCTCGGGTTCCTGGAGCTGCCCTGGTTAACGGCGGTCAGGAATTTATCGCGCCAGTTGTAGGCCAGACGCGCCTGAATGCCGTAGTTTTCGTAGAGCAGGACCAGGTTGGCCGTGTCGCTCAAACCGGTAAGCGCAAACTGGTTTTCAGTCGGCAGGCCGAGATTATCAAAGCCCACGTCACCGCGCACGATGGTGTAGTTGGCCTGTACGCCGAAACCGGTCTCGCCGAAGAAGTGCTGCACGGCAAGTTCAGCACCGTAGATCTTGGCTTGCCTGTTGTTGATCGGCTTGCTGGTGGTGAACACCATTTCCGGGTCGCCCTCTTCGGGAGTAACGTCCCAGCCGTCGGTTTCACCGAGTAGCAGCAGCTGCTCGTTGGTGCCTTCGAAGACGCCGTTGGGGAAGATATCCGGGTTGTCCGTAATCGCTTCCGGGTGCTCCATCAGCACGACCATGGCATAGAGGTTGGTGTCGTCGGTGGCAAGACCCAGATCATCCAGCGCCGCTGCAGCCGCCTGCACACGAGGACCATTGGTCTGGTCCAGGATGCCAAATGTCTCTTCCTCCTGGCCAATGCCGATAAAGTTGTCCACGCGCTTCTCGAAGAAGCCGAGGGAAGCAAAACTTGAGTCGCCGTAATACCACTCCAGGGACAGATCCAGGTTGTCGGATTCCAGCGGGAGCAGGGACGGGTTGGATGAAGTCGCTGTCGGTGTAGCACCATTAAAGGTGGAGCCGTCGGTACCGAAGCTACCCGGCGCCACTCTCAGGTCACCGTAGCCGGCACGGGCGATGGTCTTGCTGTAGGAGAAACGACCGACGACATCTTCAGTGAACTCGAGACTGAAATCCAGGCTCGGCAGCAGATTGTCGTAGCTGTTCTTCTCCGACCATTCCACAGTTGCGCCCGCCGGCCCCGAAGAGAAGTCATTGTTGTTTTCCCAAACGAGATAGGGAATCGGGTTGACCAGGGACTGCGAACTTACGTCGGTAGTCTCATAGCGGGCACCAGCGAGGAAGTTCGCGGGGAAGGCCCCCAACTCCGTAGACAGAGCCACCTGGAAGTAAGCAGCCGTGGTTTCCTCTTCCAGGATATCGTGGGAGGAGTTGGTATCGGCGACGCACAGGCAGGTACCCGGATAGAGGGTATTGGCGTACCGGGTCAGTTCCACCGCGTCGCCGCGGAAGCCGACTGCAGGGCTGCCATTTACGTTGAAGTCTTCAAATTCATCCTGGACGTCAATGACCCGGAACATATCGGCCGGGAATTCTCCCGGGTTGGCGATCCCCCAGTTACCCAGTGTCTGGTTGACGCCGGAGGTCTGATAGGCATCCATTTCGATGGAGCGGGACTCGACGCCGAAATCAAAGCGGCCATTGTCGAATTCCCACTTGCCGTCGAACTTGAGCTGGGTAACGTCGTTGGTGGAGCCGGAACCACGCACGCGCAGGATCGACGAACCCACATTGTCCGCCGTCAGGGCGTTATTGGGAACGCTGGTATCAAAACTGTAGGTGGGCGTACTGCCGGAGAAGTCCAGGGTCTTTGATCCCACGGTCGGCGAGCCCAGGCCGATGGCCACTTCACCACTCTTGTCCGGGCCAGTGGGCAGGCTCTTCATGGTGGAGTCGTGCACATCGAAGGCTAGGGTCAGGCTGTCGTTGACCTCGAATTCGAAATTAAAACCCAGGGAGTCCAGGGTATCGCTCTGGGAGCGGTATTGCTGCTCGTAGCCAATATCCACGGTACCGGTATAGTTTTCCGAGATACTGATCGGCGTTGCGATTTCGGAATCGTCGAACACGACCCGGGACACATTGGAGCCATTCTGGATCCAGTTGGTGATCTCGCCACGATGCTCTTCGATATCGTTGTCGGCGTAGGTGTAGTCCAACGTGGCGGTCATCTTGTCGGTGGGCTTGAACTGCAGCGTCAGCTGGCCATTGAGACGTTCGCGCTGGGTATCGGAGAAAGCATAGCGGAAGTCGTTGGGACGCGCGTAGAGTTGACCCTCTGCCGGCGCATTTACAATATCGGCTTTATCCTCGTCGGGTACCCCGCCCTGGCTGTAGAGATCGTCCTGCCCCCAGACACCGATATTCCAGTTGTTTACGGTGACCCCCGAATAGCCGGAGTCGCGCTGCTGGTGGCTGAGAGCCAATGCCGCACCCCAGGTCTCCTCCTCATTGGTCCAACTGACGATTCCGGAGAGTTCCGGCGTCACATCGTCGTTGTAGCGGTTGGTGGTATCGTGCACCGCCTTGGCGCCGATGGTGGCCGTGAAGCCCGGATTGTCCAGCGGCCGCATGGTCTTGATGTTGATCGTTGAACCAATGCCGCCGGTGGCGATGTCCGCCTTGCTGGTCTTGTAGACCTCTACCCCACTGATATTTTCTGAGGCCAGGTTGGCGAAGTTGAATGCGCGGCTGCCGCCGGAGCGGGTTGTACCGTCGGCGCCACTGCCGCCGCCGTAGCTGGTACCGGTGGGCATGGTGCGGCCGTTCAGGGTGACCATGTTGTTTTCCGGACCGAAGCCGCGCACGGTCACTTCGGAACCTTCACCGTTCACCCGGTTGATGGAAACCCCGGTAATCCGCTGCAGCGACTCAGCCAGGTTGGTGTCAGGGAACTTACCGATATCCTCGGCGGAAATCGCATCCACCACACCGGAGGATTCGCGCTTGATATCCATGGAGCGCTCGAGGGAGGCGCGGATACCGGTGACGGTGACCTCTTCGAGCGTGCTCTGCTCCTGCGCCAAGGCCTGGTGGGAACCGATGGCGGACGCCATCACGGTGATTATGACTTCGGACAGTTTGTTTCTTTTATATCTGTACATGGGGCTCCTCTCATTCCTATCATCGCGCCGCCGCTGCAATCTCCATGACTACACACATCCATGGGGTCCTTGGCTGCGGTGCTCAACTATTATTCAATTATCCATTGATGGTAACGCTACCAAAGCGTAGAGATATGTCGTTCGACCGGCGATGTCAAGTTATTTCATCTCCTCTCTCCCAAGATTCGTTTCTGCTCTTGCAGCCGGGTTGCCGTTGATTATTACCGCCGCTGTAACCGACGGTCCACTTTACGCAGACAGCAATATCGGCACTTCCTGAATGAACATTTTGTTATTGTTAAAATAGGGTCCTTTTAGGGATATCACTGACCCTTAAACAATTCTGCGGCAGAGAGTCTGCCTCCATCGTCCTTATTTGCGCTGCGTCACAATCTTGGACGTATAACTTTGCGTAGGCGGGAAGTTTGACCCTTAAAAGTGAGATATCAGGATGGAAAAGAAGGAAATGTTAGCGCTCAACGTTCCTCGAAAGTAACCCGAAAGGCGGTGGCCTTGCCCGTGTCGGGATCGAGATGGCAATCGAAGAGGAACTCCCTCCAGTCGTTTCCGAGACGCAGCTCGCCTCGGCCCGACAACAGCCGGTTGCTGGACAGCGTCAAGGTGCCTTGATCTTCGGTGCCGAGGAAGACCCGGTCCGTTCCCGGGACCCGCGCCCTCAGTGTCTCCAGGGCCAGAGGCTGGCACATGACCTCGGCTACCTTCTTCGCGTTGCTCCACTTCGACGCCAGTTGGCGCCCCTCCGCAGACTTGAGCCCGGCGATCTGCTCCTCCACCACCTTGGTCTGTGCCGCCGACAGCTGCGGTTCCCCAACGGTCTCGTCGGCAGCCCGGGTCCACGCGGAAAGTGCGAGAACCGCAAGCAAGGGCAGTGAAAAGCGGACAACGGCTGTGGGGGCGTGGAGCATCTCTCTGTCTCCTGGCGTGGGATATGTGTGATCCCGGTGCCATGGTCATGCGTTGCCGGGACGACTCCAGCGTAGCAGCACACTCCCGCGTCTGCCGGTGTTCCCGCCGTTTCGGCGCCGGCTCCCTCAGTGGTCACCCACCCGGCTGGCCCAGCGATCGCGGAAACGAGATGGACCGGTAGTGCTCCAGCGAGTGCTCCGGGGGGCGCACCCCCGCCGGCAGTTTGCAGCCGGACACCTCGCGGAAGTAGGCGATGCTGGCGTCCCGCCACCAGCGCGCCTCCCGCTGTTGGATGCGCAGGAAACTGTCGGTCTCGGCAAAGCGCTCGGGGTCCACAAAGGGTTTCAGTTCCGCCCAGGTGGCCTGCATCGCCTCCACTTCCCCCACGCCGCGGTCGTAGCGGTGAACCAGTTCCTCCCACAGGATGCGGCCGGAACTGGTGGTGTAATCCCAGGGCAGGTGGTGAAACCACAGCAGGTATTCCTCCGGGATTTTTGCCCGGCTGCCGAAGCGCCCGGCGACGGGCGGCGCATACTGTGCGACGGCGTCGCTGCCCTCGGCGGTGCGATCGAAGCCGATACCGTTTTTGTCCGCGCGGTGGTAGTAGACCGGGTTCCACTCCGGCTGGGGGAGTTCGGAAACCCAGGGGGCGGGGCCGTAGTGATGATCGGTGCCCATCAGGTGCGCAAGCCCCAGGGGCGTCATGTAATCCACTGCCGCTTCCCGCGAGCGCATCATCATTTCCGCCGCGGCGTCGACAAATTGCTTATCCGCGGTAAAGGTCATCTTCAGCCACTCTTCGGCGATTTCTTGGGCGCCGAGGTCCGGGTTCCAGGCCAGGCGGCCGAAGACGTACCAGTTGGCCTGGTTGAAAATGGAGCCGCTCCAGTTGCGATCCCTGCCGATATTGGCGACGCCGGCGACGCCGGTGCGCGAATAGTTGTGCAGGCTGCCGTCGATTACCCGGGCGACGGTGGCGCCATTTCCGCAGGATGATTCTTCATTGTTGTAGGAGCGGCCGTTGGCCTCGATCTGGGGCCGATCGCGGCCAGCGGCCGCTCCTACAAGGAGGGAAGGCTGGCAGGTATCCGCATCCAGCACCTCTTCGTACAGCGGACCCACGTAGACCAGGTGGGTGGCGAACCCCAGGTATTCCTTGGTGATCTGGAACTCCATCATCAGCGGGGTCGACGGCATGGCGCCGAACAGCGGGTGGAAGGGCTCCCGGGGCTGGAAGTCGATGGGCCCGTTCTTCACCTGCAGCAGCACATTGTCGGCGAACTGCCCGTCCAGCGGCTGGAACTCGCTGTAGGCCTGCTTGGCCCTGTCCTCCGGATTGACGTCGGAATAGACAAAGGCCCGCCACATCACCGCGCCGCCGTGGGGGCGCAGGGCCTCGGCGAGCATATTCGCGCCCTCGGCGTGGCTGCGGCCATAGTCCTGGGGCCCCGGCTGGCCCTCGGAATTGGCCTTCACCAGGAATCCGCCGAAATCGGGGATGGCCTTGTAAATTTCGTCAACCTTCGCTTTCCACCAGTCGCGCACCGCGGGATCCCGGGGATCGGCGGTTTCCAGGCTGCCGATCTCCACCGGGGCGCTGAAGCGCGCGGAGAGGTAGACGCGGATACCGTAGGGGCGGAACACCTCCGCGAGGGCCGCGGTCTTGGCGATATAGCCCGGGGTCAGGCTGTTTGCATTGGTGTTGACGTTGTTGAGCACCGTGCCGTTGATGCCAAGGGAGGCGTTGGCGCGGGCGTAGTCGGTATAGCGGGGGTCGCGGTAGTCCGGCAGTTTCCACCAGTCCCACAGGGACTGCCCGGCGTAGCCGCGCTCGACGCTGCCGTCCAGGTTGTCCCAGTGGTTGAGCAGGCGCAGCTGAACACTCGGCCTGCTCTCGATCGCCAGGTCCACCAGCGGCTGGCGGGTCTGCAACAGGCGCAGGAAGTGAAAAGTGCCGTAGAGCACACCGATATCGCTGTTGGCGGCGATGGCGGTGGCGGCGCGGCCGCCGATCTCGACGCTGCGAATCACATAGCCCTCGTTCCCCAGGTCGCCGAGCGGCAGATCAAGCCCGGCAATCAGCGGCGACGACGCCGGCGTGCCGATCAGCAGCGCGCCCCTACCGGCCTTTTCATTCAAGCGAACCTCTTCCCCCAACAGCCCCCGTAGACCGCGCGACAGCTCATCCCGCGCGGCGGCCAGGGTAGGAGAAGGATTTTGCGGCGCCACCAGCGAGCGCAGGGATTTTGCGTTGGCCGAGCGCCATTCCGCTGGAAGCTCCTGATAACGCAACCACAGGTCGTAGCCGTCCTCGGCCCGGGAAAAGGGTGAGGACAGTATCAGCAAGGGCAAAATCAATCGACACCAGAGGGCTCCAACGCGCATTACTCTCACCTCGATTTTTTATTGGAATTCTTTTGACAAGACGGCGCATGGATTTATTATGGTAGCGCTATCATATTCTGCCATACCATAACACACAATAAAAACAAAGGGAGAAAGCCCCATGGAATCAGCGAATCCATCCAGACGCCGGCTCGCCATCGGCCTCGGCGCCGGACTTTGTATTGCCGCCGTCGTCGCGCTCAAGCTGAACTCCGGGCCTCAGCTCGCCGATGCCGAACCGTCCGCGCCCCTGTACCGCGATCCGTCGGCACCGGTAGCAACCCGCGTGGAGGACCTGCTGGCGCGCATGACCCTGGACGAAAAAGTCGCCCAGATCACCACCCTGTGGCAGGGCAAGGCGGATATCGTCGACGCCGAACTCAATTTCGACCCGGCCAAAGCCCGCGACGCCCACCCCCACGGCATCGGTCATATCGCCCGGCCCTCTGACCGCCGCGGCGCGCCCTCCCCCGACAATGACGACGGCCCGCGCTGGCGCAACCCGCGCGATCACGTGGAGTTCGTCAATGCGGTGCAGAAATACGCACTGGAGGAAACCCGCCTCGGCATCCCGGTGCTATTCCACGAGGAGGCGCTGCACGGCCTGGCCGCCAACGACGCTACCAGTTTTCCCCAGGCCATCGCCCTGGCCAGCAGTTGGGACCCGCAGCTGGTGCAACGGGTAAACGCTGCGATCGCCGGTGAGGTACGCGCCCGCGGCGTACCGCTGGTTCTGTCGCCGGTAGTGGATATCGCCCGCGACCCGCGCTGGGGGCGCATCGAGGAGACCTTCGGCGAAGACCCCTACCTGGTGGGCGAGATGGGCGTGGCTGCGGTGAAAGGCTTGCAGGGCGAAACCCTGCCGCTGGCGGAGGACAGGGTCTTCGCCACCCTCAAGCATATGACCGGCCACGGCCAGCCGGAGAGCGGCATCAACGTGGGCGCCGCCCCCTTCGGTGAGCGCACCCTGCGGGAGTATTTCTTCCCGCCCTTCGAGCAGGTGGTCAAGCGCACTGAACTGGGCGCACTGATGGCCTCCTACAACGAGATCGACGGCGTCCCCAGCCACGTCAACAAGTGGATGCTGGAAGAGGTGCTGCGCGGGGAGTGGGGTTTCGAGGGTGCTGTGGTGAGCGACTACGGGGCGATACCCCAGCTGGTCGACCTGCACCACCTGCTGCCGGATATGGAGTCCGCGGCCGCCGCGGCACTGGGCGCCGGCGTGGATTCGGACCTGCCAGACGGCCAGGGTTACATCACCCTCGCCGCGGCGGTGCGCGAGGGCCGGGTGCCGGAGGCGCAACTGGACGACGCGGTGCGGCGCATGCTGACCCTGAAATTCAACGCCGGTCTGTTCGAAAACCCCTACGGCGATCCGGACCGCGCCGAAACCCTCGCCGGCGAGCCCGAAGCCCGCGAACTGGCCCTGGAGGCCGCGCGCAAATCCCTGGTGCTGTTGAAAAATGACGGCACCCTGCCTTTGGATGAAAGCGCACTGAAAACCCTGGCGGTAATCGGCCCCAATGCCGCGGCACTACGTCTGGGCGGCTACTCCGGCCAGCCGCGCCACACCGTGAGCATTCTCGACGGCATTCAGGCCAGGCTGGGCGATGCGGCGAATGTCGTGCACTCCGAGGGCGCGCGCATTACCGAGAGTTCCGACTGGTGGGCGAGCGAAGTGACCCAGGCGGACCCGCAGGAAAACCGCGAGCGCATCCAACAGGCGGTACAGGTGGCGCAAGATGCCGACGCCATAGTGCTGGTGCTCGGCGACACCGAGCAGACCAGCCGCGAGGCCTGGGCGAACAACCACCTGGGAGACCGCTCCAGCCTGCGCTTAGTAGGCGAGCAGGAGGAACTGGCCCAGGCCATGTTCGAGCTGGGCAAACCGGTGGTGGTAGTGCTGATCAACGGCCGCCCGCCGGCGCTGGAAAATATCGCCGCCCGCGCCAACAGCCTGATCGAGGGCTGGTACCTGGGCCAGGAGGGCGGCACCGCGGTGGCCGAAGCGCTGTTCGGCGATATCAACCCCGGCGGCAAACTGCCGGTTACCTTCCCGCGCAATGTGGGCCAGCTGCCCCTCTACTACAACCACAAACCCAGCTCCCGGCGCGGCTACCTGTTCGACGACAAATCTCCGCTGTTTCCCTTCGGTTACGGCCTCAGCTACACGACTTTCAAAATAGGTGAGCCGCAACTCTCCGCGCCGACGATCAAAACAGACGGTTCAGTACAAGTCTCGGTGGCGGTGGAAAATACCGGCGGGTACCCTGGCGACGAAGTGGTACAACTCTATATCCGCGACAGGGTGGCCTCGGTGACCCGGCCGGTAAAAGAACTGCGCGGCTTCCGACGCGTCACCCTGCAGCCGGGTGAAAAACGTGAACTACGTTTCACCCTCGGCCCGGAAGCACTGTCCCTGTGGAACAGCACCATGCAAAGGGTTGTCGAACCGGGGGAATTTGAGATTATGGTGGGTGGCAATTCCGCGGACCTGAAAACCGCCACACTGATGGTGGAAGGATAACCTTGTAGGAGCGGCCGTTGGCCGCGATCTGCCTCACTTCGTAGCTCATGCCGCTGACTCGCGCCATCCATGGCGCTCGCCCTCCGGGCGCCTGCGGCGTCCAAATCGGCTATCCTGCCGATTTGTCGCGGCCAACGGCGGATGGCCGCCCCGCCGCTCCTACAACAGAAACAAAAACCGACACATAAATAAAAAATGGAGAAACCAATAATGATGATGAAGAAACGGGCACTGCCCGCCCTCGTGGCACTGGCCGCCGCCCTCTCTGCCTGCGACGGCGGAAAACCTGAAGCCGCCAGTACAGCACAGGCTGAAGTTCCCGACGTAATCCAGAAAGAAGCCGAAAACCGACGCATGGCCCAGGAGCGCAAATTCGTCTCCGAGCCGCTGGTTTCCCATATCTACACCGCCGACCCCTCCGCCCACGTGTGGGACGACAAGCTCTATATTTATCCCTCCCACGATATCGAAACCGATATCCCCATGGACGACACCGGCGCGCACTTCGCGATGCGCGACTACCATATCCTGTCCATGGACAAGCTGGGCGGTGAGGTGATCGACAACGGCGTGGCGCTCTCGCTGGACGACGTCCCCTGGGCCGGCCGCCAGATGTGGGCACCGGACGCCGCCAGAAAAGGCGACAAGTACTACCTGTATTTCCCCTCCAAGGACAAGCAGGATATCTTCCGCATCGGCGTGGCGGTGAGCGATTCCCCCACCGGCCCCTTCGAGCCGTTGGAAAAACCCATCCCCGGCAGCTATAGCATCGACCCGACCGTGTTCGAGGACAACGGCGAGCACTACCTGTACTTCGGCGGCATCTGGGGCGGCCAGCTGCAGCGCTGGCAGACGGGGGAATATGTGGCGGAGGACAGCTACCCTGCCGACGACAAGCCGGCCCTTGCACCGATGGTGGCGAAACTCTCCGATGATATGTTGAGCTTTGCCGAACAGCCGAAGAAAGTGCTGCTGCAATACGAAGACGGCAGCCCCATTCCCGCCGGCGACAACGACAAGCGTTTCTTCGAAGCCGCCTGGCTGCACAAGTACGGCGATACCTATTACTTCTCCTACTCCACCGGTGACACCCACAATATCGCCTACGCCACCGGCGACAGCCCCTACGGCCCCTTCACCTATCGCGGCATACTCCTTGAACCGGTGTTGGGCTGGACCAACCATCACTCCATCGCGGAATTCGACGGCCAGTGGTATCTCTTCTACCACGACACCCAGCTCTCCGGCGGCCAGACCCACCTGCGCAATGTGAAAATGATGCCGCTTGCGCACAACGACGACGGCAGCATCCAAACCCTGAGCGCCTTTGCGGACTGAACCATGAAAAACAGCAAAAGAATCCCCTGCCTGCTGGCGGGCCTGCTTACCGCCGCTGCAGCCTGTGCCGATCCGGACACCCGCGAGGTCGAGGTGCACCGGCTGCAAAACGACAAGCTGAGCTACAGCTTCACCACCGGACTGGGCGGCCGCGGCCTGGGGTTTGCCGCCGCCGGCCGGGACAACCTGTTGAAAGTGGGCGAGGCGGTGCGCGAACAACCCGCGCCCGAAGTCTCCGCGGACGCCGGCTTTATCCCCTACTTCGGCCATATCGTCTGGCCGGGGCCGCAGAGCAACTGGTGGGGACAGCAGACCGTGAATCCCGAACGCCGCGCAGCGAAGGCGGACTGGCCGCCGGACCCTTTCACCGTGCTGAGCAAATACTCCCTGGCCGAACTCACCGACACCTCGGCAAAAATCGTCTCGCCGGTGAGCCCGGTCACCGGCCTGCAGCTCACCAAGGAAGTCCGTCTGGATGGCGACGCCCTGGAGCATCGGGTGGAAGCCGTCAACCGCCGGGACGAAGCCGTGAGCTGGGATATCTGGTTCAACACCCGGGTGGGGCCGGAAACCCGGGTCTATGTGCCGGTGAAGGATTTCGACAGCGACCTGCGTCTGTCGAAATTTCCCGAGATGGCCGGCGAAGCCAAGGCCGATGAAGAAAAACGCAAGCGCGGATTTTTCGATTTCACCCGCGGCGAACAGATCAAGGCCAAGGCCTATATCGAGCCCGCCGCCGGCTGGTTTGCAGCCTTTACCGACGACCAGCTTTTCGTGATCGAATTCCCACTGCTGCCCCGCGACGCCATACACCCGGACCAGAGCCTGGTGGAACTCTACCTGGAAGCGGACCCGGCGCAGCCGGGCAGCGGGGTGCTGGAACTGGAAGTGCACGGGCCCTACCGCACACTCGCCCCCGGCGAATCCATGTCCGCCACGGAAAAATGGCACGCGGTGGCCTATACCGGGGAGGACACCGTCGAGGGACATCTGCGCGCATTGCGGGAGCTGGGTCTCGAAACGCCCTGACCGAATTTCCCCCTTTTGTAGGAGCGGCCGTTGGCCGCGATCGATCTGAGAATTTACCCACCGTCGATCGCGGCCAACGGCCGCTCCTACAGGGCAAAAGACCCAACTCCCGAAGGACAGAAACTCCATGTCGAAAATCACTGCCGCCCGCGTGATCATCACCTGTCCCGGGCGCAATTTCGTCACCCTGAAAATCGAAACCGATTCCGGCCTGCACGGCGTCGGCGATGCCACCCTGAACGGCCGCGAGCTGGCGGTGGCCAGCTACCTGAACGACCACGTTATTCCCTGCCTGATCGGCCGCGACGCGCACAAAATCGAAGACACCTGGCAGTACCTCTACCGCGGCGCCTACTGGCGCCGGGGCCCGGTGACCATGTCCGCCATCGCCGCGGTGGATATGGCCCTCTGGGATATCAAAGCCAAGGCCGCGGGCCTGCCTCTCTACCAACTGCTCGGCGGCGCCTGCCGCGAGGGCTGCATGGTCTACGGCCACGCCAACGGTGTGACCATCGAGGACACCCTGGCGGAAGCGCAGCGCTATATCGACCGCGGCTATCGCGCGGTGCGCCTGCAATCCGGCGTGCCCGGGCTCGCCTCCACCTACGGTGTTTCCAAGGACAAGGATTTCTACGAGCCCGCGGACGCGGACCTGCCCACCGAAAACCTCTGGTCCACGGAAAAATACCTGCGCAGCGCCCCCGAGCTGTTCGCCGCGGCGCGGGAGCAGTTGGGCTGGGACGTGCACCTGCTGCACGACGTGCACCACCGCCTCACCCCCATCGAGGCGGCGCGGCTGGCCAAAGACCTGGAGCCCTACCGGTTGTTCTGGCTGGAAGACGCGGTGCCGGCGGAAAACCAGGCCAACTTCCGCCTGATCCGCCAACACAGCACCACACCGCTGGCAGTGGGCGAAGTGTTCAACACCATCTGGGACTGCAAGCAATTGATCGAGGAACAGCTGGTCGACTATATCCGAGCCACCGTGCTGCACGCCGGCGGCATCACCCATCTTAAGCGCATCGCCAACCTCGCCGAGCTGTACAAGGTGCGCACCGGCTGCCACGGCGCCACCGACCTGTCCCCGGTCACCATGGCCGCGGCGCTGCACTTCGGCCTGTCGATTCCCAATTTCGGCATCCAGGAATATATGCGTCACACCGCGGATACCGATGCGGTCTTCCCCCACCAATACCAGTTCGCCGACGGCTACCTGCACCCCGGCGACGCACCGGGGCTGGGTGTGGATATCGACGAGCCGCTTGCGGAACAGTTTCCCTACCAGAGAGCTTATTTGCCGGTGAACCGCCTGGAAGACGGCTCCATGCACGATTGGTAAGCCGGGAGCGCCGAGCCCCAGCTCGGCTCGCGGGCCGCAGGCCCGCTGTAGACATCATGGATTGACCTGCCCAGCCTCGACATCGTGGGTTATGTTTGGAGGCTGGAAAGAACCCTAAACACAGAGCCACATCGAGGGGG
>NZ_JACHWZ010000016.1 GCF_014191725.1 Microbulbifer rhizosphaerae | reverse complement strand
TGGTTGACAATGTTCTGACAGGACCGATCGGCGTGCATCGCTTGTGCCAGAAACATGGATAGCGTTTCCGTCGGTGGAAAGGTTCTTTCCCGATGTTCCGGTAGCAATTGTTCAACCACCTCAAAGAGCTCCCTGCCGGTTAGCAAGTTGAAGAAATCGTAGGAGTCGGTACAGCTTGCGTAGGGTCAGGCCGTACAATTCACATAAGTTGGATTAGTTCAGCGGAAACAAGTCATCATTCACCAATCCGTTGCGAATTCGAGTACCGTTAGTGCCATTTAGGCCTGTCCCCGCCACCCCAGCTCTCTCCTGTATAGGAGGCCGGCGATCACTTTGCCAAAAGCGGAAGCCACACATGAATCCCCTGCAACCTTGACGTGACAGGGGTTGCGGGCATTCTGTGCGTAATTTAACCAGGAGATATCGGCCTGGGGCAAAGTGGTTGGGAGCCACTATATAAATGTTAGGCAGCGCAGGCGGCATGCCATCGCGGCCAGGGGGATGTCCGCTTTCGGCCCATTTTTGGATTCGCCCTCAGAGGACGGATTCATGGATATTCGAATATATTCATCTTTCTATTCCGGAATGAATACGAAAGACTATGGTTAAATTCAGCCATAGGAGCAAGCAATGAACTTTGGGGAAAAACTCAAGCAACTACGACAAGACCAAAATCTCACACAGCCACAGTTGGCCGAGGCGGTCGGGATTGAGCAGTCGTACCTGTCGAAGCTCGAGAATGAAAAATGCCTGCCTTCAAGTGATGTGTTCAGCCGAATCCTGGAGGTCTTTCAGCTCGGTGTGGGCGATTTCTTCGAGGACTTGAATCACCGGTCTCGGCTTCAGCTTCGCCAAATTCCAGAGGTGGCCCATCACTTTGATCAGCAGAAGCAACTCATTATCGGTAACCGCCGGCGGTGGTTGCTGGGCTCCGCCTTGTTACTCGCTATCGGAGCGGCGCTCATTTACAGTGGAGCCACGAAGCTTTTCGTACCCGCTATCGTCTACCAATATATGTCTCATGGAATTGTAGCGGAAGGGGAGCCCAAGGAACTGTTTTCGATCCTCGAGCTATCGTGTACCGGCTCAGCTTGTGAGAGACGGGCTTCTCTTGAGGAGAGGATCGACGAGGATTTTCTCACTACGCGCCGGTTTCGAGGTGACGTCTTCAACATACCAGTCGAAGGTGGTTCGCGCACGTACTACCGCAAGACCTCGCGCAGCACCGATCCGTGGCAAAACAAGGCTGTCGCAGCCTTCGGTGTTCTTTTGACCTTTCTTGGACTCACCGGAATCGCTCTAGAGAAAAAGCTATCTCGGTTTGAATGAAGTGATGTAGAAATTTGGTCGAAAGGAAGCTTTGGGAGGATCGCAATGACACCGTATAATGCGTCGCTGCATTGCACGCAATTGACCTTATGCGGTGGCAAACTCCCAATCTGTGGTGGCTGCAAGACCGCTCATGGTGTGTGGCGACAGAGATCGACCTCAATACAACATACATAGGCGCGTCCAGTGACTGCGTTGCGGCTCTGCTGTCGACGCCAGAACTGGTAGCTGGCAGAGTCAGTCCGACTGAGGGTATCGGCTATGCAAGCGACCCCTATAACGCCCCAGCACCACGTCCCTGAATTCCAACCTTTTAATTACCGCACGAGTGCTGCGAGCGAAGACGGTTCTGTAGGCCGCAATGCGGAGCTGGAGCTCCGCGGTCCCGGGGGGCTACAGGTGTCAAATGTAACGCGTGACCCCGTCGAAGACTTGGCCCCAACGCTACTCTAGCGGAGCCAGAAAGTAATGTAAAAAATGAGCCGAACCCTTAGCCGCCGTTAGCACATCCCGCATCGTTCGATATACCGAGATGTTTGGAGAACCAACCCAACACTACCATTGAGGCATTATCCGTATTTGCGGCCGGGTTGTTTTGAGCCGGATTATTGTCGGCGGCGAAATGATGAGTTGTGTTCTTCAGTATCTGCATCTGGATTTCATTTTCATAGCCGTGATAGGCTTGCCGGAGTTTGGATACAGCTAATTTAACAGGCTCCGGAGAATAGTACTCATCTTTATCGCCTTGCAGCAAAAGAATCGCCGTGGCGGGATTGCGCTGCGCCACTGTTTCCGCCTTGGCCGCAACATCATACCTTTGCGCGGCTTCCTTCGCGGGTGCTGACCAGTTGAATTTTCGGGCAAAGAGCTTCTCCCAGTTATCCACAGCCTGGCGAATATTCAATGGCGCATTGACAGCTACTGCCGCCCGCACTGGCACATCGGATTCAATCAACCCCAAAAGGGTAGCGGCCCCACCGGCGGAAAACCCGAAAAGAGCAACCCCTTTATCTTTTGACAACCCCAGTTGCGTCTTAAGCGCGTCCACGATTTTCGGCAGTTCCCGCGCCGCCTCCGAAATCGATGGGAATAGCAGTTGGCCGATGTAATCCGCGGATTGGCGGCGTCTGAGTTCATCAATGCCACCCATCGGCATTCGGTTTTTCGTCAGGGGCAGCGTCGGATATACGGTAACGGATCCCGGCAGAGGGGGAATGGCTTCCATCAGTTCTTCCGGGCTCGCCGGCGGTCCAAAGCCGTGGTACATAATGATTAATGGCGTGTCCTTATCGATGGTGGTCGGCTTGGCGACAACAACCGGTGCATCATCTATGCGTATATGTTCTATTACCATATTGCAGTTGTTGCTCAGTAAACCCGAATGTACTTCTTTTCTAACGAAATTAGTTTTCGGTTCAGCCAATTCTGGAGCGGAATGTGCCCTATAAATCCATAGTTGTGCGAGTGGAAGAAAAATTATTATCAACCATAAATTTGTGTTTCTGGAGTATTTGCTATTTTTTATAGTCATTGGCTCTGGGCTCTATTTTTCGCAGAAATTATTTTGAATTTCTCCTTGTTTATTTTTAGTCGAAAAATTCAATATTTATAGGATCTTCCGCGTTATCGTAGGGTTTTTAATGGCAATATCCAGCGTGGGAGAAATAGAGTTGAAAAAATCTCGATAGATAACGAATATTGCTCACAAACGGGGCCGTCCCGTACGTGGGCAGATAAGAGCTTTGCGTGGCACAGTCATTTCTGCTGGTTCATAGGGTTGGATGTATAACCAGTATTTTGCGCGCAAATAACGATACGGTGCAATAGCAGTGGCGCGAAAAACTTTCATGGTGGGTGCCTATCCTAGAGTTTGTAAGTATGTATTCCGAAGAAAATCTAGTAAATTCCTTCTGCTGATTAAAGTTTCGCGGTTCATTCCGAGCCTGAAAATACGTATAACTTGTTGATCTGTAAGTAAAATGAAACACCATTGTAGCTACGATGTTCCATCGGATACTGGAGAGGCTGGCTGGATCGCGGCCGAATTGGGACGGTTTGAGGAATACGCTGTAACGTCGATTGTTCCCGCCGGTTTTCCTGCTTATGTGCGGGTCTTCCACCCTGCGTACATTGGCCGTGGGCACAAGAAGCAGGTTGTGCGATGGACTCAGATCGCCGCAGCGAACGGCCAGCAAGCCAGCCCGCTAATGCAGTTGTGTTCCCTGACTGGCAACTATAAGCAAAACTATCGCGATCAGCCCGGAGTTTTCGACGAACCACCGGAAGTGGGCACGTTACCGCCGGACCTGGCCGCCGACTTGGTGAACGTGTTGTCTCAACACACGAGTACAGCGATGGAATGCTGGTTTGGCTTCTGGGAAGGATTCGGCGGGTTGCCCCGCTGGGTACAACAAGCCCCCATTTTTGCCGTGCCACAACGTCGCTACCATCTGCTATTCGGTCCAGCTACCGCTGCGGGTGAATCAATTGCCCCTATGTGGTGGCAAACTCCCAATCTGTGGT
Organism: Microbulbifer rhizosphaerae; assembly: GCF_014191725.1. Classification (GTDB taxonomy): domain Bacteria; phylum Pseudomonadota; class Gammaproteobacteria; order Pseudomonadales; family Cellvibrionaceae; genus Microbulbifer; species Microbulbifer rhizosphaerae. The sequence goes on along the minus strand of NZ_JACHWZ010000016.1, from coordinate 128,217 downwards.
GGCCGCAAGATCGCTCATGGTGTGTGGCGACAGAGATCGACCTCAATACAACATACATAGGCGCGTCCAGTGACTGCGTTGCGGCTCTGCTGTCGACGCCAGAACTGGAAGCTGGCAGAGTCAGTCCGACTGATGGTATCGACTATGCAAGCGACCCCTATAACGCCCCAGCACCACATCCCTGAATTTCAACCTTTTAATTACCGCACGAGAGCTGCGAGCGAAGACAGTTCTGTAGGCCGCAATGCGGAGCCGGGGGCTACAGGCGGGAGACACAATGGTAGTAGAGTGTGGTGTCTGGGCAGATAAGAGCTTTTGCGTGGCGCGGTTATTTTCTTCTGGCTCATATGTCTGGATGTATAACCAGTTTTCTGCGCGTATGACGATACGATGCAATAGCAGTGGCGCGAAAAACGGGTGTCCTGGAGTTCCGCTCTATATAAATGTTTCAAGGCTGGTACTGGCACGTATTTCCTCGCACGGATCTTTGCGAGAAATGCGGGCTAGAATCTAGTGAAGCCGTAGGATGGGCAAGCCCATCACACCGGCGGTGATGGGCACGCTGCGCTTTGCCCATCCTACGAAAGTCGCATTTCGCGGACGGTTATGAAGATTGTCATTCTGGCTCTATTGATATCCTTTCCCCTCACCGCCGACGCCCGCTCCGCATGTGTGATACTGCTGCATGGGCTGCTTCTCTCCGACGGCTGGATGGAGAAAATGGAAAAGGCCATTGCCAGGGCCGGGTTCGCGACGGTGAACGTGGACTATCCATCCACCAAATACCCCATCGAGGAACTGGCCGGACCCGCCATAGCGCCGGCCCTGGATCGCTGCCAGGGCTATGATGAAGTCCATTTTGTCGCTCATTCCCTCGGCAGTATCCTGGTGCGCTATTACCTGGGCCGGGTTCCGGTGGAAAATCTCGGCCGGGTGGTGATGCTGGGGCCGCCAAACAAAGGCAGCGAGGTAGCGGACAGGTTGGAAAAGGTACCCGGTTTTCACCTCGTCTTCGGTGACGCCGGCATGCAACTGGGCACTGGCCGGCAAAGCCTCCCGAAGAGACTCGGCGCCGCAGATTTTGACCTGGGCGTTATTGCCGGCACATGCAGTATCCACCCTATTTTCTCCCGTTTGCTTCCCGCGGCCGATGATGGCGTTGTCTCGGTGGAAAGCACTCGACTCCAGGGCATGCATGATCATTTGCAAATGCGGGCAACCCACCTGTTTTTGATAAGAAACAAGGCGGTGATCGACCAGGTGATTCACTATCTCAGGTTCGGGGAATTCAATCGGTTATAGAACTGCAACTAATCCGCTACAGGGCGGGCATAAACTTGCCAAACCCTGGTACCCACATTTTTACCGTGAGGCGGCCAGGCTCCGTTGTCCATGTAATCTGTCAGATCGCTTTATGGGGGCAGAGTAACATTTTGGCACTTAGTTCATTCAATGAATTGAGCGTCTAAATGTTACTCCGCCCCCGGTATTCTTCCAGGGCGAACACCTGGGCCAGTGCCAGCAACCGGTCCCCAATCCACTGGCGGCGATGCTCGAAGCTCTGTTCTGTACGCTCATCCCGGCCACACAGGAAGGCACGGAGCACACAGCGGTAGTAGGGTGTGGTGTCTGGGCAGATAAGAGCTTTGCGTGGCACAGTCATTTTTTGCTGGCTCATATAGCTGGATTTATAACCAGTTTTCTGCGCAAATGACGATACGATGCAATAGCAGTGCCGCGAAAAACTCTTTGTTTGGTGGGTGTCCTAGAGTTTTTCTAGATTTTCTATAGTTCGCTAGAGTTAGAGTTCGTTATGAGTGATGACACCGAACTGACACAATGCCAGAATAGTCCTGACACGATATGGGGTTATCCTTATCAATTTATTGTGACAAAAACATCGTTGGAGACACCATGAAAATCGTGATACTGATAATTATGTTAATAACACCAACTACATTTTTACTGGCCGAAGAATCGGTCAATAGTAAGCTGACCTTTTGGAAGGTACAACGAAAAGGCGCCAACGGCGATGGAGGAGCAAATAAAGATGCTGAAACCACGCCAGATGCTTGGTTTAAAGCGGCAGCGGAGGCAAATCTCGAATATATCCGTCTGATTCCGCAACACTGGCCGAGCGCGGGCCGGGATTTTCTGCTCGGAACCGCCGACAACTTCCAGGGCATTCCGAAAGAGGACCTGGATTATCTGCTATCCATTCTCAACGCGGCGCAACGCCATCGGGTAAAAGTGTTGTTCACCATGTTCAGTCTTCCCGGTGCGCGAAACAGGCAGGACAACGACTACAAGTTTGATTACCGTTTGTGGAACGAAGAGAAGTTCCAGCAACAGGCGCTGGCGTTCTGGCACGAACTGGCGAACGCACTACAAAATCATCCGGCGGTGGTGGGTTACAACCCCATCAATGAGCCTCACCCAAGCAGGCAGTTCGGCTTACTCGACAACAAGATTCAGCCACAGGCCTTTGCCCAATGGGTGCAGGAAAACAAAGGCACAACCCTCGACCTCAACCGTTTCAACCGGCGTGTGGTCGACACCATCCGCAAGGTTGATCCCATCACCCCTATCGTTCTGGATGGGTGGATGCATTCATCAGTGGAAGGTTTGACGTTTCTGGACCCGGTGGACGATCCGGCAGTTCTCTATGCATTTCATTCCTACAGCCCCTGGGTATACGCTACTTATCGCATTAACAAGGGCAGGTTCAGCTACCCCGATGCCATGCCGGTCAGGGATGATATAAATTCAAATGAAACCGAAAGGTGGGCCAGGGCCACCATCCACCAGGGAATACAGCCTGTGGCAGAATGGGCCCGGCGCCATCGTGTTCCAGCGAATCGCATTATCGCTGAGGAACTGGGAGCCGACCGGCGAGTGGGCGGTGTCATTGCATTTCTGTCGGATACCCTGGAATATATCGACAGCCAGAACTGGCATTGGGCGTTCTATTCTTTCCGCTCAACCGACTGGGATGGCCTGGATTATGAATTGGGCATGGAAAAACTGGGCTGGAAATATTGGCAGCAACGCGAACAGGGGAAGACACATGAAGAGCTTATCCAGCGCCGCGACAATCCACTTTGGAATGTCTTTAAATCCCGACTGAATAAGAAGAACCGCTGACCAAGAACTGGTTTAACCCTATTAAGGTAACCTCATTAATTGGGAGTGGCCTCTGCGCAACCTGATAGGTACTAGCGCAAGGCGGCTTTGCACAGCGGAAGGCTTGCAACTTCTTGACAGGCCACCAGCATGCCTTCAAAGTTGCGCCTTGATTGCGCCTCGCCTGAAAGTCAGAGGCTACTCCCAATTAATAGAGCTGCCCTTAAATACAGGCATGGAAAAAATCCTTATTGTCGAAGATGACCAGAGAATGCGTAATCTGGTCGCACTGTACCTGAAAAACGCCGGTTGGCAGGTGGTCGAGGCCGGCGACGCGTCCGAGGCTATTGAGCGGTTTTACGAAGATGAGTTGGATCTCGTGATACTGGACATTATGCTTCCCGACAAAGATGGCTGGTCTGTTTGCCGGGCGATTCGAAAAACACACCCAACCCTGCCTATCGTTATGCTGACCGCCCGCAAAACCGAAGATGACGAACTCTTCGGTTTTGAACTGGGGGCGGATGAATATATCACAAAGCCCTTCAATCCCAATATATTGGTGGCGCGAGTAAAAGTCGCGCTCAAACGAGTTGAGCGCGAAGAAAGTGGAACCCTGCTCTTCCCGGACTTAGCTATCAACTCCACCATGCATAAAGTCTGCTACAAAAACCGGGAAATCGATCTGTCCCCGCGAGAATATAAATTGCTGCTTTATTTCGCCGGTAACGCCGGTATTGCACTGCACAGGGATCAGATCCTGGACCACGTTTGGGGGTTAAACTGTTTTGTGAATGACAGGGTCGTCGATACCACCATCAAGCGCCTGCGCAAAAAACTGGACAACCGATACATCAAGACCGTGAGAGCCGTCGGCTATCGATTTGAGTCAGATTGATGAAGTCAATTTCCGTCAAGCTAATATTAATAATCAACCTGCTTCTGCTGCTGGCATTTGCTTCGGTGGTGCTTGTCAGTGAGCTATTTCTCCAGGACTACTATGTCTTTGACAGGAAATCCGATCTTGAGAAACTGGTGACGGACCTGAAGAATAACCTGAATGGGTTGCAAAATCCCATCCAGTTTCCCCGCGATGCTATTGTCTTTGAAGTAGAACAGGTCAAAGACGAAGCGGCGTTCAATGGGGAAATCCGGGAGAACCTGGTAAAGCACCGCATACAATTCAATAAGATCTGGTTTCCACTGGACAAAATTAAGCGGGCGCTGGATGGAGTCGATCAGTCTTACTTCGCCCGGCAATCTTTGATCAACAATTATCTTCTTGTCAAAATTTTCTCAGTGGATGATCAGCGAATATTTTTTGCCGGTTATACCCTGGTCGATATTGAACAAACCTTGGATACGGTAAAGCGTTTTGTCGGATATATCGCCATCGTGGTGCTGGCGATATCGTCTGTTATTATTTCCGCAGTGTCGTTTAGAATTACCCGTCCAATCAGCCAGATAACCGGCAAAACCAGGAGAATGGCCAAGCTTGATTTCTCCGGCAATATCGATATCCACACCAGAGATGAGCTGGCGCAACTCGGCTATGGTATAAACCAGCTTTCCGACAAGCTGAAACAAACACTGATCGAGCTGGATGCGACTAACAGGCGTCTGGAGAAGGAGATTTCCCATAGGGAGCGCCTCGATGCATTTCGAAAGGAGTTTATTGGCAACGCCAGCCATGAGCTGAAAACACCGATCGCGCTGATAGGCGGATACGCCCAGGGCTTGCTGGACAACATCGCCGACGAAAACACCCGGGAGTCATTCGCCAGGATTATATTGGAGGAATCGAATCAAATGGCCGTGTTGCTGGAGGAGTTGCTTACTCTTTCTGAGGCGGAACATGGATTTTATAAGCTCGATATAAGCAGATTTGATGTTGCGGTGCTGCTCGAAGTTACCGTTGCCAAATATTGCCTGGATATCGATTCAAAAGACATCCGGATAGTCGTCCCGGCAGGATCCTATTGGGTAAGAGCGGATAGAAAAAAGATTGAAAGAGTTATCGTAAATTTTCTTTCCAACGCCATTGAGCATGTCGGTGTAGGCGGAAAAATTGCAATTACCGCAAGGGAGGACAACAACGAATTCCGATTCAATATTTTCAATAGCGGATCAAGGATAAATACGGAAATGGAGGAAGAGATATGGAAGCCGTTTGTCAGAACACCTCACCCAGATGTTAAAAAATTTGGTAGCTCGGGACTTGGTCTGGCTATTATTGCCAGCATACTTAAACAGCATGACAGTCGGTTTGGCGCCAGAAATACTGGCGAAGGCGTGGAATTTTACTTTACGCTCAGTATGTCTAACGAAAGCGACGTAAGCGGTAAATCTCCCACACCTTAATTTTAATCCGTTGCGTAAGGCTGGAGATGTCGATGGGTTGGATGAAAAACGGATCATCAAAAATGAATGGGGCGACATTGAAAACGCAGCTTTTCTAGAAAATCGGTTAAGTAGTTTTGTGATTTAAAAGAACAACGCATATCCATAGGCGTCCAGGGCGAACACTTTGGCCAGTGCCGGCAACCGGCCCTCAATCCACTGGCGGCGATTCTCGAAGCTCTGTCCCGTACGCTCATCCCGCCCACACAGGAAGGCTGGCGCACCCAGCGGGAGACTCAATGGTAGTAGAGTGTGGTGTCTGGGCAGATAAGAGCTTTGCGTGGCGCAGTTATTTTCTTCTGGCTCATATGACTGGATGTATAACCAGTTTTTCTGCGCAAATGACGCTACGATGCAATAGCGGTGGCGCGAAAAACTCTTTTTGGTGTGGATGTCCTGGAGTTTGTTCGTTGCTGTCCTAGAGTCTCTATGGTGGGTATCCTAGAGTTTAGAGTTTGACTGCTGCGCTACGGGCAAAGTGCTATTAGCAAGTCCAGCGCGGCGCCTTCCACAACCCGGCCTGGCCAGGCAGTACGCTCCGGCGCTGCGCGCCTCCGAGGGACAACCTGCGCTGGCAACGTGAAGCACTATGGAATTGCATGGGAATCGGCTATGAAATACAAAATAACCTGGGAAAAAAAATTAGTCTGTGTCGATTACTTTGGTGAAGTGACAAACAAAGATATTGAAACTGCCCATTTTGAATTAAATGGTGATGATCGTTTTTATGCTTGTGATTATTTAATTTTAAATGCTAGTGAATGTGATTTAAGTGCTGTATCTGTTCCAGGTTTATTTCGAGTAATTGGCACTGATTTAGGGGCAACAAGAACAAATCAAACCCTAAAAGTTGCTATGGTAACTACTAGTTCGATCAATATCGAAAGAATTAAGGAATACATAGAAAGAAACAGGGCTCTTAATACGCCATGGGAGTTCAAAATGCTACCTTCAGTAGAAGAGGCAAAGAAGTGGTTTGGCGTTTAACAGGTTTGTGAATTCCGCCTTTGGATGGGCAAGGGCGGCCGTGGGCCGCCGTGCGGAGCTGGAGCTCCGCGGTCCCGGGGGGCTATAGAGAGGTTGCTTCTCCTCTCCCTTGCAGCGCCCGCTTGCGGTACTCGCTGGGCGATATTCCCACCAGCCGGCTGAAGAAGCGATGGAATGCCGATTTGCTGTTGAAGCCGGATTCCAGCAGTACGTCCAGCACCGTCATCTCCGCTTTGCTCTCATCCGCGAGCAGGGCCTTGGCTTCTTCCACCCGGTAGGAGTTGATAAATTCGAAGAAGTTGGTGCCGAAGTGTTTGTTGATCACTGCGGAGACTTCCTTGGCGGGCAGGCCGACGCGCTCTGAGAATTGCTCCAGGTTGAGGTTTTTCTTCAGGTACAGCTTGTCCACTTCCACCGCCCGCTGGACCAGGGCTATGGCCTCGGCGGAGGGGGCTTCGCTGTTTTCGGGTTCGCGGCTCTGCTGCGGGCGGGTGGCCAGGAGTTGGTGGGCGTAGGCCAGGCTGTAGGCGAAGAAGGCGTTGATCAGGATGAAGGTGACGTAGTTGTCGGCGATGCCCAGGTGGTCGGCGGTTTCCACCGAGGTGTATTTGGCGGCCACGTGCACGATCAGGGTCCAGCCCCAACTCGCCAGTACGCCCAGGGTGAGGATGTTCAGCCAGCTGAGTTCGGTGGTGGAGAAGTGGGAGTATTCGTTCTTGAGCTCCGCTTTGTAGCGGCGCACCAGCAATACCCCGGCCGCCGCGTAGGCGAGGGGGATCAGGGTGGCCAGGTCCCAGATTAGATCCACCAGCTGTTCGGGGACCTCCTGGCCGGAGACGGCGATGTAACGCAGCTTGTTACTGGTGAGGTCGAAAAAGAAGACGCCTATCAGCAGTGCCAGCGCGGGAATCAGATGCAGGGCGTGCCGCCGTCGCAGGCGCAGGCCGCGCTGGGTGAGGGCGGTCACGTACAGGTAGATGGCCGGGCCCTTGAGCATAAGAGCGGCGAACAGGAAGTAGGGCAGCAGTTGGCCGGTTAGTGGGAGGGCCGGGATCTGGTCGTTCCACAGCAGCAGGGTGCAGGCGGAGGCGGTGGCAACGATCAGCAGGAAGGCGGTGAGCAGCAGGCCCTGGTTGCGCTCGCGGGCCGGCAGTACCAGTTGGAACACCGCCAGCAGCAGGCATTCGGCCGCGGTCATCAGCAGCACCACGTCGTGGATATTGAAGATATAGGCTTTCATCACCGACTGCCTCGTTATTGGAATTATGCGCGGGAGTATACCAGCCCCGGGTCCCGCTTTGCGCCGCGCAAACCGGGACACTCCAGTTTGCGCCCGGGGCCAAGGTGGGGCGACGGGGTTGGCGGCATCCCCGAAGATGTGCGGCTGCGGAAGCTTGAAGTCGCAAACAAAAAATAACGATGACACGGCGGATAAAGCGATGACTCAATACCCCAAGATGCGTTCCCTCAAGATGCTTTTCCGGCTGCTGCTGGGCGCAGCCCTGGCCTCGGCCTCCCCGACACAGGCGGATATTATTCCGGCCGGCGCCGGCAATATCAGCGATACCGTCAACCCGGCGGGTTACAAGTGCGTGGTGGATCACGGCACCTGGATTCACAACGCGGGAGTGGTGGAGCCGGGCGTCAGTTCCTGCAGCCCCATAGGCGCGCCCACGCCCCGCTATCCACAGCTGGTGGCGCCGGCCAGTAACAAGCCCACCATGACCCACCGCTGGTGGGGTTCCATTCCCTTCCTCGGTGCCATGCAGACCGGTAATTCCCAGGATGCGGCCTATATCACCCCGGACCCGATCAGCGCGCGCGTCAGTGAGCGCGGGGCGCGCATTCTGTCCATCCCCGCGGGCCTGCAGACCCAGGATAACCAGACCATCTACCCGGTGCCGGACCCCTTCAGCGAGGTGTTCGACGGTATCGCCGTGGGCAACTCGGCTTACGGCAATATGCAGGCTTTCCTCAAGGACTACAGTGACGGCTCGGTGACCGTGCAGTGGCGCAGCGGCGCCACGCCGGTGATGGAGGCCACCTTTGTACACGGATCGGCCTTTGTGTATTTCACCGCGCTGTCCGGCAACCTGGTGCTGCGCACCAAGGCGGCGGACGGGCCGGAGAAGGGCCTGTTCCACCAGGGCGGAAACACGCTGGGCCTGTGGACCGATGTGGCGGGCGTGCGCAACCATTTCCTGGCCATCGGCGAGGGCGGTGTACAGTTCAACAATCCCGGCAGTTCCGAGATCACCGTGGCCAATAGCGGCCGCCTGACCATCGCCTGGCTGCCCGCCAGCGGCACGCCGGACAGTGGCATGATCCAGACTTTCACCCAGTACGGCGCGCAGCCGGTGGATGAGTTGTTTATTGATTACGCCGTCAATCGCGGCAACAACTCGGTCACCGTTTCCCATCAATACCGCTACCGGGGCGCGCCGGTCACCACCCTGGCCGGGCTGGCGCCGCTGCACTGGAAGAATTCCAGCCAGCCGCTTTCGGCCTACAAAGCGCGCAGTGCGCGCGGCATGCTGCGCTTTGCCGCAACCAGCCAGTTCAGTTATCAGTTGCCGTTTGTGGGCGTGCTGCCCTATTTTCCCGAAGATATCGGCGATTACGACACGGAACAGCTGCAGGCGCTGGTGATGGAGTTTATCAACCGGGGGCAGGCAAACTGGAATACGGCCACGGACACCTACTGGGCCGGCAAGAATTACGGCAAGGTGGCGGAGCTGGCGGCCATCGCGCGCAGCAACGGCATGACTGCGCAGGCGGACCAGTTGATCAACTGGCTCAAGGCGGAATTGGAGGACTGGTTCCGCGCGAACACCAGCGGCGGGCTGGATATCAACAAGTACTTTGCCTACGACGGCAACTGGAACACGCTGCTGGGCATGGATGAGTCCTTCGGCGCGCACCAGCAATTGAATGACCACCATTTCCACTACGGCTACTTCGTGCGCGCGGCGGCGGAAATCTGCCGCGTGGACCCGGGCTGGTGCGCACCGGGTGCCTGGGGATCGATGGTGGAGCTGCTCATTCGCGACTACGCCGCCGGGCGTGATGATGCCATGTTCCCCTATTTGCGCAATTTCGATCCGGCGAACGGCTTTTCCTGGGCCTCCGGCCACGCCAATTTCACCCTTGGCAACAACAACGAGTCCACCTCCGAGGCGGCCAATGCCTACGGCGCGATCGTCCTGTACGGGCTGATTACCGGTAACGACGAGTTGGTGGACCGCGGCATTTACCTGCACGCCTCTTCCTCCGCCGCCTACTGGGAATACTGGAACAACCTGGACCGTTACCGCGGCATGGGCGGCGACTACGACAACTTCTTCCCGGAATACGACAAGCTCACCACCTCCATCATCTGGGGCCAGGGCCATGTGTTCTCCACCTGGTTCAGCGGCGCCTACGCGCATATTCTCGGTATCCAGGGGTTGCCGCTGTCGCCGCTGGTGCTGCACATCGGCCAGCATCCGGATTACCTGCGGGACTATGTGACCCTGGGCATGACGGAGTCCCCCAATGGCAAGCCCTCGGGCCTGCCGGAGGATCAGTGGCGCGATGTGTGGTGGAACATCTGGGCCATGACTGACGGCCAGGCGGCGGTCGATGATTTCAATACGATGAATTTCAACTACATGCCGGAGGCGGGCGAGACCAAGGCGCACACCTATCACTGGGTGCACACCTACAAGCAGTTGGGGCACCTGGCCAGCGGCGATGGCAGCTTGAGTGCGGACTACCCGGCGGCGTTGGCCTTCGACAACAACGGCCGGAAAACCTATCTGGCCTACAACTTCGGCAGCAGTGCGCGCACCGTGACCTTTTCCGACGGTGTCAGCTTCAGCGTGCCCGCCGGGCAGATGTCGGTAAACGGCGGAGGCCAGCCACCGCCGCCGGCGTTCGATCTGACCATCCAGGCCGAGGACTACACCGCGATGGCCGGGGTCCAGACCGAGGCAACTTCCGATGACGGCGGTGGTCTGAATGTGGGCTGGATAGACGCCGGCGATTGGATGGCCTACGCGAATGTGGAGATTCCAGAGGCGGGCGACTATCGGGTGGAATACCGTGTGGCGAGTGAAGCCAGCGGCGGCCGCCTGTCCCTGGATATGAATGCGGGGCAGACAGTGCTGGGAGAAGTGGATATTCCGGTGACCGGCGCTTGGCAGAACTGGACCACGGCTCAGCACACCGTCCAGTTGCCGGCGGGAAGCTACCAATTGGGCATTTTTGCGGCGCAGGGCGGCTGGAATATCAACTGGTTCCGCATCGTGAAAATATAATACTCAAGTTTCGGAGTTCGGGATGGACTAGCGGTGGATGACACACTGTGGGAGCCTGCCTGCAGGCGATTGAGGTACCGACGACACCCGTTTCGCCAGCAGGGCTGGCTCCCACAGGTGGCCACCATTATCCAGCGGTAGGATGGGCAAAGCGCAGCGTGCCCATCAATGGGCCCGAGTAAAACAATAAACCTGGTGAGAGCAATGCAACTGGCAACCGTCGACCTACTGATTTTCATCGCCTATGTGGCCACCCTGGTCACCATCGGCTATCTGGTCTCCCGAGAGAAATCCGGGCACCAGAAAAATACCCAGGACTACTTCCTCGCCGGCAAGGGTCTGCCCTGGTGGGCCGTGGGCGCTTCGCTGATTGCCGCCAATATCTCCGCGGAACAGATTATCGGCATGTCCGGTTCCGGCTATGCCATCGGCCTCGCCATTGCCTCCTACGAGTGGATGGCGGCGATCACGCTGATCCTGGTGGGTAAGTACTTCCTCCCGGTGTTCGTTCGCAAGCAGATCTACACCATGCCCCAGTTCCTGGAGCAGCGTTACGACCACCGGGTGAAGGTGGTTCTGGCCATCTTCTGGCTGGGTGTTTATACCTTCGTGAACCTGACCGCGGTGCTGTGGCTGGGGGCCCTGGCGATCAATGCCATCGCCGGGGTGGAGCTGCTGTTCGGGCTGCTGTTCCTGGGACTCTTCTCCGCGGCCTATTCCCTTTACGGCGGCCTCAAGGCGGTGGCGCTGACGGATATCATCCAGGTGGTGCTGTTGGTATTCGGCGGCCTGATGCTGTCCTATCTGGCCCTGGACCTGATCGGAGACGGCTCGGGCCCGCTCGCCGGCTTTGCCACCCTGGTGCAGCAGGCGCCGGAAAAGTTCGACATGATCCTCTCCAAAGACAACCCCCACTACGCCAGCCTGCCGGGGCTCTCGGTATTGGTCGGGGGCCTCTGGGTAATGAATTTCTCCTACTGGGGCTTCAACCAGTACATCGTGCAGCGGGCGCTGGCGGCGAAAGACATCAAGGAGGGCCAGAAGGGCATCGCCTTCGCCGCCTACCTGAAGCTGCTGATGCCCATTATTGTCGTGCTGCCGGGCATCGCCGCGGCGGTGTTGCTGCCGGACCTGGAACGCCCGGACCAGGCCTATCCGGCGCTGATGAACCTGATGCCGGTGGGCTTCAAGGGCTTGGTGTTCGCGGCGCTGGTGGCGGCCATCGTGTCCTCCCTGGCCTCGATGACCAATAGTATCGCCACCATCTTTACCATGGATCTCTATTCCCGCTACCGGCCGCAGCAGAGCGAGCAGCACTATGTGCGCGTGGGCCGGCTGGCCAGCGCCCTCTCCCTGGTGCTGGCGATGCTCTGCGCCCAGCCGCTGCTGGGCCAGTTCGAGCAGGCCTTCCAATATATCCAGGAATTCACCGGCTTCTTCACCCCGGGCATCGTGGTGCTGTTCGTGCTCGGGGTCTTCTGGCCCAGGGCCACCGCCAACGGCGCGCTGACCGCGGCCATCGCCTCGGCGGTGCTATCGCTGGCCTGCTACTTGTGGTGGCCCGAGTTGCCGTTTATCGACCGGGTGGGGCTGGTGTTCCTGGCCTGTGGGCTGCTGGCCATCGGTGTCTCCCTGTGGGAGGGGCGGGGCCGGGCGGTTACGGTGACCGCAGACGGGGCGGTGGCCCTGGGCGAGATCAACTTCTCCACCACCCAGGGTTTCAACCTGGCGGCGCTGGGCGTCACCCTGGTGCTGGTCGCGCTCTACGCGACCTGGTGGTAGCCGCTACTTTCCTTTCTTCTCTCGTTCTTCAGCCGGCCCCGTGCCGGCTTTTTTATGTAGGAGCGGCCGTTGGCCGCGATCGGACGAGCCGAATACTAGATCGTCCAGCGGCGGCCCCTCCGGGACCCGCGAAGGCTGATCAACGGCGCTCCCGATGAACCTATGGCGGCAAATACCTCCCCCTTCACAACGGTGGAGAGGAGCAGGTGCACAGGGGCTGGCTTTTTTTTATCCGAAACCGTAACTTATACCGCCACTTTTTGGGGTGCTTATTATAAATAAGGAATAAAGATGACGAGTATCGTAGCGGATATCGGCGGTACCAACGCCCGTTTTGCCATGGCCCGGCAAACGGCGGAGGGCTATCAGCTGGAGTCGCTGAAAGTAGTGGACTGCAAGCAATTCGGCGCTTTCGACGCCGCGCTGCAGCACTGGCTGGAGGGGCTGGACCAGCCGCGCCCGCAGAGGGCCTGCATCGCCGTGGCCGGGCCGGTGGACAAGACCGAAGCCGGCGGCCGGGTGAATATGACCAACCTGGGCTGGAACATCTGTGCCGAGGCGCTGCGTGACGAATTCAATCTCGATCATCTGGAACTGATCAACGACTTCGCGGCGCTGGCGCGTTCACTGCCACTGCTGGGCGGGGATGACTATCAGGTGCTGCGCGACGTGCCCCGGCTGCCGAATACGGCCATGGCGGTACTCGGCCCCGGCACTGGCCTGGGCGTCGCCGGGCTGGCGGTGGAGAACGGCCACTACCAGGTGCTGGCCGGCGAGGGCGGCCACGCCAACCTGGCCGCGGCCACGGAGCGGGAACTGCAGTTGCTGCAAGTCCTGCTCAAGACCCGCCAGCCGGTGTTCAACGAGTGGGTGCTATCCGGCAACGGCCTGGTCAACCTGTATCGCGCGGTTTGCGAGCTGAATGGCCGCAGCGCGGAGGACTACGCTCCCCCGGATATCAGCAACCGCGGCCTGGATGGCTCCGACCCCCTGTGCCGGGAGACCCTGCTCGATTTCCTAAACTTTCTGGGTAGCACCGCGGGCGACGTGGCCCTGTACCTGGGGGCGCGTGGCGGTGTTTTCATCGGTGGTGGCATATTGCCCCGTATTGCCGAGCTGCTGCCGGAGAGTCAGTTCGAGCAGCGCTTCCTCAATAAGGGGCGGGTGGAGAGCTGGATGGAGACGGTACCCCTCTATGCCCTCAACGCCGGTTACCAGGCCCTGATCGGCGCTGCGGCGCATCTGGAAGACTGACAGGGATAAGGCAAAAAGGAGAGAGAACAAAGAGTTACGGTGTTATTTGGCGCTTCGCCCAGAGGCGCCACCAATTCTCCCACCTCCTCCCCCTCGGGGGAGGATGTTATGGATGAGGGGCAGGCCTAGGATTCAAGGTCTCACCATAACGATAAGACCTGGGAGAAGATGATGAGTCTATCCAATAAAGGTAGAGGGGCTTTCCGGCCCACTTTGCTTTCCGTCGCCATTGCTGCCACCGCGAGTGTCTCCCTGCCGGTTCTCGCGGCGGACGACGAGGCCGCTTCCGCGGCGCTCGAAGAGGTGACCGTTACCGGCTTCCGCAAGAGTGTGATGGACTCCATCAGCACCAAACGCGACGCCAAGGCCGTTGTTGAGGCCATTTCCGCTGAAGATATCGGCAAGCTGCCGGATTCCTCCATTGCCGAAGCCATTTCCCGCCTGCCGGGCCTGACTTCCCAGCGCCTGGACGGCCGTTCCAGTCGCGTCAGTATCCGCGGTTTCGGCGAAAACGAAAGCGCCACTACCTTCAATGGCCGCGAGCAAGTGTCCATCGGTGATAACCGCGGCGTGGAGTTCGATCTCTACCCCTCTGAAATTATGAGCGGCGTAACCGTATATAAGACACCGCAGGCCAGCCTCGAAGCCGAAGGTATTGCCGGTGTGATTGACATGCAGACCGTCAAGCCCCTCGAGCGCGGTGAACGCGTGATTCAGGTGAACACCCAGTACGAAATGACCAGCTTTGACAAGCTGAACCCCGATGGTGAGGACCAAGGCCACCGCGCTACCATCTCCTACATCGACCAGTTCGCCGATGACAAAATCGGTGTGGCCTTTGCCTACAACACCATGAGCTCACCGAATCAAGAAGAGCGCTGGAACACCTGGGGCTATCCCGAATTCACCTACGAAGGTCAGAACTACTCCATCCTGGGCGGCGCCAAGCCGTTCGTGCGCTCCTCCGTGCTGGATCGCGACAGCGCCATGCTGGTGGTTGAGGCCAAGCCGAACGAGAAGCTGCACACCACTTTCGACGCTCTGTACGTAGACTTCTCCGACGAGAAGATCCTGCGCGGCATCGAGATTCCATTCGCCTGGGGCCAGGGATCTATCAGCCAGGACAGCGCCGTTGTGGACCCCGCCACCGGCTTTATCACCAGCGCCACCACTGAGGGTCAGCGCGTCGTGGTGCGTAACGACCTGGAGACCCGCGCCGCTGAGCTGAAGTCCTTCGGCTTCAACACCAAATACGATTTCAGCGATTCGCTGCAGCTGGAGTTTGACGCCAGCCATTCCGCAGTGAAACGCGATATCTGGAGCTTCGAGAGCTACTCCGGCACAGGCCGTGGCGACAGCGAAGGCGAGGCTGACAATCTTGGTTACGTGTTTGACGGCAGCAACACCGGTGCCAAATTCAGCCACGAACTGGATTACAGCGACTGGAACCTGATCCAGATGGGCGGCCCCCTGAGCTGGGGCGCCAGTGCGGCACTGAACGGCAAGTACGGGCTGGAAGAAGGTGATCAGTACTACAACAGCGCGCAGGACGGCTTCCTGAACGCTCCGGAAATCGACGACGAACTGACCTCGTTGAAACTGGCTGCGACCCAGATGGTGGAAGTCGGCATCGTCAACGAGATCAGTTACGGCGTGTCTTACCGCGACCGCGAGAAGAGGAAGAAGTCCAAGGGTTACTACATGACCCTGGACATCTTCGACCCGGAGACAGGTGGCATGCTGGTGGTTCCGGAGCAATACCGTCTGGGCACCGCGTCCCTGGACTTCATCGGCATGGGCGACATGATCGCCTATGACGCGGAAGCGATGCTGAAAGACGGCTACTACAACCTGACCGACGAAGCGCTCACCGGCATCCAGCACCTGACCAAGTCCTGGTTCGTGAACGAGAGCGTTACCGCGGCCTTTGCTCAGGCGGACTTCGAGACCGAGGTCGCCGGCCTTCAGTTGACCGGTAATGCCGGCCTGCGTTACGTCTATACCGATCAACAATCCGAAGGCTTTGCCGGCCAGGTGGTCGACGGTCTTGTCGTTGCCGAACCCACTGACATCAGTCACGACTACAGCAATTTCCTGCCGAGCCTGAACCTGGCCCTGGCCATCGACGACCAGCAGACTGTGCGATTCGGTGCGGCCAAGACTATTTCACGGGCGCGTCTTGACGAGATGAACGCTTCCGTAGAAATGACTCTCAACCCGACACCCGATGAGAATGGCAACTTCTGGAAAATCAGCGGCGGTAACCCGCTGCTGGAGCCGAAAGAAGCGGTGGGCCTGGATCTGTCCTATGAGAATTACTTCAGCGATGAAGGTTACTTCTCCGTGGCCGTGTTCTGGAAAGACCTGGATTCCTGGCATTTCGACGGCAGCTACGAAGTGGACCTGACCGGCGTTGCCGATCCGGCTACTGGCACAATCCCGGAAACCTCCACCGCTACCGGTACCGGCAAAGTCAATGGCGGCGGCGGTACTTTGCAGGGTTACGAGGTTTCCGTTGCACTGCCATTCAACCTGTTCAGCGAAAGCCTGGACGGATTCGGCCTGCTGGCCAGCCACACCGGCGTCAGCTCCGATGTCGAAGATATAAACGGCAACGAGTACGATCTGCCGGGCTTGTCCAAGCGCATCGAAACCTTCACCTTCTACTACGAAAACCACGGCTTCCAGGCCCGCACCAGCATGCGCAGGCGCTCCGACTTCAAGGGCGAAGTCTACGGTATTGGATTTGATTCCCAGCAAGTCGATGTATTGGGTGAAACCATCTGGGATGCCCAGATCGGCTACGACTTCAGCGAAGCCGGTATCAGTGGACTGGAAGGCCTGTCGGTGTTCCTGCAGGGGCAGAACCTCACCGATGAACCTTTCACTACTCTGAGCGGCGACAACGACCTGCAAGTCCGCGACTATCAGAGCTATGGCAAAACCTATCTGCTGGGCTTCAGCTATAAGCTGTAACTTCCAGTAGCTGGTTATTGAGGTGAAGAGCCCTTGCAATTTCCCGTTGCAAGGGCTTTTTTAATTCTCGCTTTGGTTGAGACCTTTTGCAGGCGCGCTTGGTGGCCGAAATGTTTCCTCTGGCACAACAGTCAGCATCGCGATGAGTCTTTCCCTGCGGGCCCTGTGTCCGCTTGCGCGCATTGATTTACCCAGGCTGGCTGAAGCGGGGGATTATGCCCAGCAGGGGAGCCTGGTTGAGCAGGCCATTGCGTTTATCAGGAAGATCCTTCAAGAAGCATATGAAGGTTTTGAAGAGCGTCCTGTTTCCGTCAGGGCCGGCTTCGCCGACCTGGATTCTAACGGTCGGGATTTCCTCAGTCTGTACGCACTGCCTAACTTTCTGTTCCACTACTCTATGACCTACGCGATACTTCGTGTCGAAGGGGTTCCTATCGGCAAGCGGGACTTCGACGCCTTTCACGATTACCCTGTTGGATTTACCTTTTCCGGCTGATAAAAAAACCGCGACGAGAGGTCGCGGTTCGGATAAATCCCCTGGAGCAGTTGTTGCAGGGGATTTTACTGATTTCAGCAGGCTACAGAATCAGTGCTGGATCAGATCAATAGCCGTCAGGCTGGTACCGGAGATGTAAAGAACACCTTCGTCACTCAGGCTCAGATTGCCCGGTGCGCCATAACTCCAGGCGGTTTCCTGGCTTTCCAGGTCTACCGCGTAGGTTGTAGTATCGCCGCCCACAAACAGGTGAGTCTTGGTGATAACGATATTCGAAGTCAAGGGTTCATCGGCTTCGTAAGTCCAGAGTAGTTCGCCGGTGATTTCGTCCAGCACTTTGAGGATATTATTTTGCCGTACGTAAATTCTCCCGAGGTGAGATGACGGCTGTCCGGAATAACCGGATTTCTTTTCCCACAGGATCTCCCGTTTTTCCAGATCAAATACAACCAGAGTTCCTGCCTGTATGGCAACAACATTGTCGAGAGGCGTCAGCACTGTCGCCATCCCAGCTGAATAGCCATGCCCGTCAAAACTGGGGATATCGATGCGGTAGGCGAGCTCGCCACTGGTTCGGTCGTAAACGGCCAGATCCTTGATGAATGCGTAAACATACTGGTCGTCCACCGCGGGGGTGAAACCATCGTACTGGGCTGTACTCGTAAACCAGTTTTCCTCGCCGGTCACGGCGTCGTGTGAATAGATGCCGCCATAGTAGCCACCGGCCATATACAGCTGGCCGTCAAAGACGGTCGGCGCGAGGAAGGTGGACCATTGATTGCCGTAAGCCGTGGCGAAATCCAGCACCCCGGTGGTGGCGTCGACACCCCGGATAAAAGAGTCCTCGTGTCCTCCGGTCTGGAAATAGACCTGGCCATTGGCGTAGGCCGGCGGGTTGATGCTGTGGATGTCGCTGTAGTCTTTCTCCCACAGGATGGAGCCGTCAGACGCGTCCAGACCGTACAATCTGTGGGTGCCGAAGTAGCTGTCGTTCGATACGTAGACACCGCCATCCCCGGCAACTACCGGATGCAGCTGGAAGGTGTCGGGCAATACGGCATCCCAGCGGAAGGCAAAATTGGAGGCGTCCAGGATCAGGGGAGTATAGCCGGTGTGGCCGGCATCTCCCTGGGCGCTTCCCCACAACACCGGCTGCGGGAAGTCTGAACCATCCAGCGGCGAGGTGTCGGCCAGGAACTCCTCGAGGTTGCTGAACTGATCCAGGTCTCCGTCCTCCTGTCCATCGGCGGCATCGAGCGGGTCCAGGCCGTAGGCGAGTTCCCAGTCGTCGCGGACGCGGTCGCCGTCGCTGTCTTTCTGTACCGGCGAGGTGCCGAGCGTGTATTCCTCGGCATCGGTGAGACTATCGCCGTCCGTATCCGGGTCGATCGGCGAGGAGCCAAAATGGAATTCCTCCAGGTTTGTCAGGCCATCCCCGTCTTCGTCGTCGCCGCTGTCGTCAGCCAAGGCGTCGAGCCCATAGGCGATTTCGTAAGCGTCATCCATGTCGTCCCCGTCCGAATCGGCGCTGAGCGGGTCGGTGCCGAGCTCCACTTCTTCGCTGTCGGTGAGCAAATCGCCGTCGGTATCCGGGTTGTTGGGATCTGAGCCGATGGAAACCTCATCACCATCGTTCAGGCCGTCGCCGTCGGAATCGCTCTGCAGCGGATCCGTGCCGTGGACGAGCACTTCGTCGCCGTCAGTCACACCGTCGCTGTCGCTGTCGGGTTCGGATTCGGCTGTGCCGAGCGCGTATTCCTCCAGTGCCGTGAGGCCGTCCCCGTCGAGATCCTGCTCCGCGTCCGTGGGGTCGGTGGGATCGAGCCCGTAGTAATTTTCCCACCAGTCTGGCAGGCCGTCGCCGTCGCTTTCGATTCCCGGTGTGTAGTCGACGAAGGAGGCACTATCGGACAGCCGGACAAAGCGGTGGAGATCCGTGCTGGTGAGGGCAATATTATCGAACCATGAAGTCAGGATGATATCGCCATTCTCCCGCACGGAGATGTCATAGAAGTTGCCGCCCAGCTCCAGGCTTTGCTGCAGGGTGCCGGAAGCATCGTATTTCTTCAGCATTCCGCCCCAGTCCGCCAAGTAGAGGTTGCCATCGGTATCCACGCCGACGGACCTGGCGCTATCTACACTGATCTGCTCGAGCGGCTCCAGCGTGTCTGCCCGGTACTTTTCGACGGAGTTTCCGGTCAATGCGTAGAGGATGCCGTCGCTACCGACGGTCAGGTCGATATAGCTCCCGCCGCTGACAAATTCCACCGAATTGTCCGACAGGTCGAACACTACCAAGCCCTGGGACGGGCTGCCGGAGACGGCCATATTGGTGGTGAAGACCTTCGATCTCCAACTGTCGATGCCCCCGTAGGTGCCGTTATTGACGGTTGACCAGCCGGGTGCGTTGAGATGTTGCCAGGTGTGCTCGGATGGCGAGTAGACACTCAGGATCGGGGAAAAGGTACCGTTGAATACAGCTATCCGCTCGTCATCGAGAATGGCGATATCCCTTGCGGATTCCGAGTATCCGCTGGAACTGCTGTTTCCGGGAATGCTCACCTCGTGAATCTTCTCGTTGTGATTGTTGTAGAAGGTAAGCTTGGCGTCAGATTGAGTGACGAAGCTTGCCCCCATTTCAATCGTGTCTTGTAGCGGTGAAACCACAAAGTTGTCGAGGTGGAGGGCGCAGGTGTCGTTTTCGCTGGTGACACTGATGCGGATATCCCGTTGGCCCGCGGGTAGCAGAAGCGAGTGGCTCTGCCAGTAGGTCTGCTCAGGCCTGACGGACAGCGATTTGACATCGTCCAGGTACACCGTCAATTGTTTGTCGTAAATCGAGGAGCACTGTGACCGGTAATCGAAGCGAATCTCTACCGGCGCGAAGTATTGATTCCAAGAGATATCGGCTTCCCCAGAGATTTCCAGGCTGTGAGTCCCCTCGCTGGCGAGTGTGTCGCCGATCGCGAATGCACCTTCGCTAGCGCTTACCTGCCACTGCTCTGGCAGCTCGCTGTCTTCAAATGAGAAGTAGGCACTGGAGACTGTGGTGGGGATGTCAGTGGGATCGCTGGCATCGGTTCCATTGAGGAATTCGATGTAATTGGAATAGCCGTCACCATCCACATCCCCTTCCATGTCGGAGCTGTCCACAGGGTTTGTACCCGCTGCCAGTTCCCAGTCGTCCGGCAGCAGATCGCCGTCTGTATCGGCGGAAGCGGGGTCGGTGCCGTGGGTGAATATCTCGTCCCAGTCGGACAGGCTGTCGCCGTCGGAATCGGTTGTTTCCGGAGATGTGCCGGCCTGGAACTCTTCCAGTGCCGTCAGGCCGTCGCCATCCGTATCGTTTGCGGCATCGCCGGCGTATTCGTCGTCCAGACCGTACTGGACCTCCCACCACAATGGCAGGCCGTCCTCATCTCGATCGCCAAGCAGGGCGACCTTGATAAATTCAATATCACCGGTGTCGCTGCGCAATGCCAATGCCAGGCCATCGCTGACTTTTGCTATGCGCTCTATGTCGTCACGCTGCAGCGGTAGGATAAACAGCGCGCTCTTCAGATCCGGCGTATAGCCGGCCAGGGAGAGGCCGGATTCGCTATCGAATGCGACAAGGGCGAAATCGTCAAACCAGAAGGCATTCCTGGACGGGAAGTCGGTCTCGCTGGACGAGTATCCTTTCGGTGGCGCCAGGGTGTCTAGATAGGGTTCTGTGAGGAAACTTCGGACAATGGTATCCCCGAGCGTAAGTATCTGCTTGCCGTCCGCGGAAACGCCGATAAACGTGGAGAAGCTGGCGCCTGGGTAGTAATAACTCCTGTGATCGGTCAGGCGGGAGGATTCCTCATCGATGCCGTAACTGCTGAGGCCATAGAGAGAGGAAACCATGTAGAAACGCTGTTGCTCCGGGCTGTATGTGACGGCATTGGGTTTCGCTTGGAGATAGTAGGCGGCACTATGTTGGTACTCATGGTTGTAATAGTTGAGCCTGTAATTGGTGCTGTGTTTCTCGGAGATCGTCAGCACTGATTCTCCGGTGGCAACCAAGTGGGTAACCGGCAGGCGCGTGGTCAGCAAGCGCTCGACCGTGAGCGGCAGGTCATCGCCGAGACGAAGGACTTCGCCGAACTCGGTGCCGAGCAGGATGCTTCCGTTGGCATCCACTGCAATGGATCGGGGAGTGCCGAAATGATCGGTGCTTTTCAGCAGGATGGGGTTCAGGAAGTTTCCGGTTGTGGCATTCCAGGGGTAGATGGCCCTGTCCTGAATAGAGAGATTGTAAATGATATCGCCGTATTGGGCCTGGTCGTCGATGCTGGCCATATGGACTTGCGCATCAATACTGCACTGGCCGTTTTCGCCCTCGGATTCACGCTGGCAGGCGGAGTCCTCCGGGAAGACGTCCAGTTCCAGATCGGTTTCGATGTTGTTGGGGTCGATTCCGGGGTTCCATGCGTCGGGCCAGCCGTCGCCATCGGTGTCTGCCGATGCGGCTGCGTCATAGGGAAAGGCATCATCGAGGTTGGCGATGCCATCCCCATCTATGTCCCGGCTCGGTCCAAAGTCGAGGAACAGGTATTTTCCTGCGGCGGTCCTGGTGATGATCAGGTATTCCGGGCCACTCTTGAGGATGGCTTCCGGCGTGCCGGGGAATTCCTCGCGGTGGAAGATCTGGCCCGCACTGTCATAGGCCTTGGCGGTGGTGCCCTGGGCACTTTCGGCTAGCGTGATCAGCGTGCTGCCATCAAAATCTGCCTGGCTGAAGGGTGCGATACTTCGGTCGACGAGGCGCAGGGAGTCGGTACTGTAAACATACCCGGAGCCCAGTAGAAGTTCCTTCCGTTGCGGTAACAGGACTATGGGCCCCTGCAGTCTCGTATCGCTTTCATAGGGGAAATGGCGTGCGTAACCGATGGTGCCGTTGCTCTGGTCTATCTCCGAGTACTCGAGGTCATAGGGGTAAGGGGCACCATCGAACTTATAGAGGCGCCCGGTAACGGCTTCCCAGGCGTAGTAGTCGGATCTAGCGAAATAATCATCGCTCTCTGTTATGGCACCGTCGGCGGAAATGGTCTGTTGGGACCAGGAGTCATCGCCTTGTACCAGAAGATAGCTGCCTGCGTCGATCAGTTTTTCCGCCGGGTTATCCAGCGTGGTGAGATAATGCAGTTCGTTCGGTGACTTGCTACCGATGAAGTGGATGCTGCCGTCGCCATAGGCTAGGTAGAGGCGGTTGTGCTGTTCGTGAAGCAGGAATTGGGTCGCAGGCAGCCCATCTTTTATTGTGATGAGTTTTTTGTCGATTCGTCGGCCAGCCCTGTTCCAGCGATAAACCGAGATGCCCTCATTACCGCGGGCGACGAGATAGCTGTTGCCGTCGGAATCGGCAAAGGCCTGTTCCAGGTCTTCACCGGCGAGCAGGGTCAGGTAGCAGCTTTTTCCGTCGCCATCCGTCGAGAATGAACAATTTCCGTCCTTCGGGTAGCCATCCGCTTCATCCCCTGCGCCATCGCCATCGTAATCGTAATCTGAGAGTGTGGGAAAGGCCGGCAAATTGATGTAGCCGGGCTCATCCTCCAAAAGTTGGACATCCCGGCTGCCTCCGGTCTGCGGGGCTTCGGCAGTGAGCAGTTGAACTGTCTCGCCAACCAGGTAATCGGTACCGCCTTGGCGCGAGCTTCCTGTTTGGGGAATGTCCAGGGCGTCGATCTGCAGAAGGGCGGCGTGTTCGAACAGTTGTCTGGCGCCGTTCTGGTAGTCCTGGGCTGTCAACAAGGTGAGGCCGTCGTACCTGCCGTCGAGCAGGTCGGCCGCAACCAGCTCGATGACTCTATCTACACTGACGCCGGTTTCTGCGGAAAGTCGCCAGATCAGGGCAGACTGGGCCTCCAGGACAGTTCGATAGGCCAGTACATCGAGCAGTGGTGTTGTGTCGTCGACAACTGGTGCGGAGTAGAAAAGGTCTACGCCGTCGATCAATTCAAATCCCCAGTTCTGCTTGATAGTGTCTGAACTCTCACTCAGTGCAGCTTTGAAACCACTATCGGTACCGGCGCCGCCGTTGAGGCGGAGCATCTCAAGGGCGAGGGTTGTGCTGACCGTGGCAAAAACAGGGCGCTCTTCCTCCAAAGCCTGAGCGCTGGCGATGGTTTTGAGACCGCTGATTATTGGCGAGGCCCCGGTGGAAATATCCACGGTCTCTGCGGTGGCATCGACCTCGATCAGGTAGTAATCGGCTCCGGTGCTTTCAAATTCGATATCCCGGAATGCGCCGGTGGCATCGGTTTTTCCACTGGTGACTGGTGAACCTTTCAGCAGTGGCGAGTTGTAATCAACGGCAAATACTGAAACGCTGGCAAACTTGAGCGGCCCCTTTACAGCACTGCCGGTCAATGTGTACCCCTCGGGAGTCGGGGTTGGATCAGGTGTTGGGTCGGGCGCGGGCTCTCCGGAATCACTGCCACCACCACCTCCCCCGCCACATGCGGATAAAAGAGCAGTCAGTAAAAGGACTGACATCGACTTCCCTAGGGTAAGCGAGGTGACATTCATTATTTTTTCCTTATTGGAGTTTGATATTCCAGGTGAGGCCGGCACTCCATGGCAAATGAGCGCCCTATCAGGGTAAACGAGGGATTATTTCACGATCTGAATGGCCAATAAACCTTCTGACCAAAGGAGAGCTGCATGGATTACATTGGTTACTTTTGTCACAAAAGACTGATTTTGTCGGCAGAGAACAGGCCGAGTCTGGTGGTTAAATTTTGTGGGACTGCCGCTAATCGATAAAAAGCCCTCGCAATGATTTGTTGCGAGGGCTTTGGGGGAGGATTTCGTTGTACTCAATCCTGGTCATATTTTCGGCGGCTCTTATTTGGTGGTAGTAAACTCGTTACAAACCATCACATCCACCTCCAGCGACCCAATCACCCGCTCCGCGGTATTGCCCCGCAACAGCGAGCCGGTTTCGCCGTACTGGTTGAGGGTGCCCATCACCACCAGGTCCGCATCGATTTCCTTTGCCACCTGGGCCACGACTTCGTTGGTATAGCCCCGTTTGACGTGGATGCGATGGGTGGGAACGCCGGTCTTGTCCGCCAGCTTGGCCAGGGCGCCGCGGTCCGGGTAGAGCATGGAGTCCAGGTAGGCGTTCACCAGGTGCAGCTCGGCGTCGTAACACTTGGCGATATAGTTGGCGCGTTCGGTGATCTGGCGGTTGAGCTGGCGCTGCTGGGTGGTCTGGGCCTGGTAGTTCACTGTGGCCAGTACCACCTTGCGGCGGTCTTTGGCGCCTGGACGGATCAGCACCGCCGGACATTTCGCGCCCTTGAGCACATGCCATTTGGACTCGGCAAAGGTAAAACGGCGGCTGACTTTGGCGTGTACCGGCAGGTAGACCATCTCGGCGTTGCTGCGCTTGGACTCCTGAATGATGGCGGCCTGCCAGTCACTGGACCAGCACACCATGAGTTCGTACTCCAGTCCGGCCTCTTCCACCGGCTGGCGGATCTGGTCGCGGAACCAGAACTCGTCCCGGAACAGGTGATCGTTGACCGCCCGGGTGTCCACGGCCTCACCGTCCACGGCTACGAATACAACCAACTTGGGTTGGGGGGTGCGGATTTTTGCGGTGATCAGCGCGCGCTTCAGCGCTACATGCTCTTCATCGTTGGGGTCCACGACCACGAATATGACTTTTTCTGCTTGCATCATTCCTCCTCACGTGGGAACGGTTTTTCTGTTTTCTCTCACCTTTCCCGCTCCGCACCTGTCTCTCAACCACTCAACCGGCGCAGACCAGATGGTCTGCCCAAGATTACCACAGGCGGCGGTTTCTTTGTTGCCAGCGGATATAAAACAAAGCCCGCGGGAGCGGGCTTTGGGGGAGGACTGGGTAGGGGAGTTGGGTCAATCCATCTGCAGCGACTGGAGTTCGGACTTGAGTTCCCGCAGTTTCTCCTTGACCCGTTCCGCATGGTCCGGTCCTATGCGGATCATCAGCTTGTGCAGCCCCGGCAGTTTCTCCAGTTTGGGATCGGCAAACTTGTAGTACACCGACGGGCGCACCAGCTGGATGGGTTGCTCGACCTGCGGTGCTTCCAGCACCCGGTCAATGGCCTGCAGAAGCACCTGGTGGAAGGTCTTGTTCCTGATCCCCAGCTCGCCGTAGGCCTGGGCCAGGCGGGGGTACCAGAATCTGTAGAGTTTGACAGCGGTGTCCGTATCCATCTGTGCGAAGAGGCGCACCGGCACATCGTAGCGGTGGTAGTTCTCCTCGGATAGCACCATCCCGGTGGCGCCTTCCTCGCTGACGGCAATCGAACCCCTGATATTCTTGAAGGGGCGATGCTTGTGGATCAACTGGCCCTGGGAGGCGGTATTGACTGCTGCCACCCACTTGCGGATCACTTCGTCGGATACCAGCCATCGGCTCAGGGCATCGCCGGGGGCCAGGCTGCGCAGATCCTTGAGCACCGGGCCGTCACTCTCGTCCAGCGGCGGCAGTTCCCGTTCCGGTTCGGCGGGGGCGGGTGCAGGCTCCGCGGGAGCGGGTTCCTCCAGCTCCGGTTTGGGCTCCGGGATCGCCTCTTCCTTCTTCGGTACTTCGAACAGCTTTGCTTCCGGAGGCTTCTCTCCCTTTCTGGAGTAGAAGAGATAGGCCGCAGCCGCCAGCGCGACGACGACAATCAGGACGGCTATCCAGCCGTAATTGCGATTCTCTTCCATCTTCAGCCTCCTGTTCCGGCGCCCTATGTATATATGGGGGACACTGCCGGCAAGCAATTGGTTCCCGGATATCCTGGCATGTTTATAGTAGTCGCGAGCGGATTGCAATCTACGCCCCCCCTGGGAGGAGGCGGCGGCCGGTGCCGGCGCTACAGTAGGGCAAAGCGAAAGATGCAGCTCTGGAGAGAACAGAATAATGAAAAAGTTAATCGGTGTGGCCGCCGCCCTCTGCCTGGTGGGATGCGGCGGTGAAGGGACGGCCGCCGTGGACAAGCGGGAGGCCGATGGGCAACCGGATCCATTCTGGGGTAGCGCCAGTATCTATTTCATGTTGCCGGACCGCTTCGCCAATGGCGATCCGGACAACGATCTCTCCTACGGCCGGCAGGGTGATGCCGAATTACTGCGGGGGTTTGCCGGCGGCGACCTGCAGGGTGTGATCGACAAGCTGGAGGCGGGCTATTTCCGCGATCTTGGGATAAACGCCATCTGGATGTCGCCGGTGGTGGAGCAGGTGCAAGGCTACGACGAGGGCGACGGCCGCACCTATGCTTACCACGGCTACTGGCCCCGGGACTGGACTGCGGTGGACACCAACTTCGGCAGCGAGGAGGACCTGCGCCGGCTGATCGAAACCGCCCACAGCCAGGGTATTCGCATACTGCTGGATGTCATTGTCAACCACACCGGTCCGGTCACTGAGCGGGACCCGGTGTGGCCCGCGGAGTGGGTGCGCACCGGGCCGGTGTGCGACTGGAGCAGTTTTGCCGCCAATGTCAGCTGCGCGCTTACCGACAACCTGCCGGACATCCGCACCGAGAACGAGCAGCCGGTGGATCTGCCACCACAACTGCTGGCCAAGTGGGAGAAGGAGGGGCGCCTGGAGCGGGAGCAGCGCGAGTTGGACGCCTTTTTCGAACGCACCGGCTACCCCCGCGCACCCAAGTACTACATTATCAAATGGCTTACCGACTGGGTGCGGGAATACGGCGTGGACGGCTTCCGCGTGGACACCGTCAAGCACGTGGAGCCGGAAGTCTGGGCGGTGCTGAAAAAGGAGGCCAGCCTGGCGCTGGCGGAATGGAAGGCTCAAAACCCGGACAAAAAGCTCGACGATCGCGATTTCTTTATGCTGGGAGAGGTCTACCACTTCGGCGTCAACGACTTCGGGTCCACCGAGGGGCGCGCCTACGACTTCGGCGACCGCCGGGTGGATTTCTTCGATTTCGGCTTCGACAGCCTGATCAATATGGGCTTCGCCCAGCACGCCGGGCAATCGCCGGAAGAAATCTTCTCCAGCTACTCGCAGAACCTGCACGGCGGCCCTCTGGACGGCTCGGGTGTGCTCAACTATCTGGGCTCCCACGACGACCACCACTCCTTCGATCGCGAGCGCGAACAGGCCAGAGAGGCCGCGCTCAAGCTGATGCTGGCGCCGGGGGCGGCGCAGATCTACTACGGCGACGAACTCGCCCGGCCGATGATCGTGGAAGATGCCATCGGCGACGCCTCCATGCGCAGTTTTATGAACTGGGAGGACCTGGAGCAGGAAGAGACCCGGGAAATCCTCAGCCACTGGCAGAAGCTGGGGCAGTTCCGCCGCGCCAACCCGTCCCTGGGTGCCGGCGAGCACAAAAAACTCGCGGACAAACCCTATACTTTTGCGCGCACCCTGGAGGGAGAGAGCCCGGTGTTGGTGTCCCTAGGGCAGCAAACCGGAAAGAAATCCCTGCCGGTGTACGACCTATTTGCCGACGGCACCCTGCTGAAGGACTATTACTCCGGCACAGAGAGCCGGGTGGAGCAGGGGCGGGTCAGCTTCGATACCGCCTACGATCTGCTGCTATTGGGAGTAAGCACAAAGCGCGAATAATTTTTTGTAGGAGCGGCCGCTGGCCGCGATCAATCCGGGTTTTTAACCACTGCCGATCGCGGCCAACGGCCGCTCCTACAAGGAAAATCAACAAAAAGGGAAACCAACAAACTGCGGGCAAAACAATGATCCGAATTGCACGGCAACTTTCTCTCGCTTTCCTCTTGGCTCTGTCAGCCACCCCACCGGCCCAGGCCAAAACGGTTACCGCGAACTCCCCCGACGGCAATATCGTCGTCACCCTGTCCGACGAAGGTGACGCCATTACCTACCGGATCGCCTATGGCGATCAGGTGGTGGTTGATACGTCGCCCCTGGGTATATCCTTCAAAAATACCCATCCACTTGGCCCGTCATTCGCAATCGATTCGGTGGAGAAAAAAAGCCGGGACCAGACCTGGGAGCAACCCTGGGGCGAACGCCGGCTGGTGCGCGACCACCACCAAGAACTGCTGGTGCGGCTTCGGCACCCGGAGCGCAAAGAGGACGAATTTGCCCTGCGTTTCCGGTTATTCAACGACGGCGTCGGCTTCCGCTACGAAATCGATAACCGCGAACCGGACCGGCAAGCCGTCATCACCCGCGAGCTGACCGAATTCCGGATTCCCGCAGCGGAAAAAACCGCTGCCTGGTGGATACCCGGCCGCGGCTGGAACCGCTACGAATATATCTATCGGCAAACTTCACTTGCGGAGATTGACCGCGCACATACGCCGCTGACCCTTAAACTGGATTCCGGTATACACCTCAGTATCCACGAGGCGGCGCTGGTGGACTACGCGGCCATGGTGCTTGACCAGGGGCGCCCCGGCAATCTGCGCGCGGACCTGACCCCCTGGAGCCACGGCGCGCGGGTTGTGCTGAGCGGCCCATTCAAAACCCCCTGGCGCACCGTGCAGATATCGCAGGGCGCGATAGGTCTGCTCAATTCAGACCTGATTCTCAACCTCAACGAGCCCAACAAACTGGGAGATGTGTCCTGGGTGAAACCGGGAAAATACATGGGCATCTGGTGGGGTATGCACCTGGACCAATACACCTGGGCCTCCGGCGACCGGCACGGCGCCACCACCGAGCGGACCAAAGAGTACATGGATTTCGCGGGCAAATACGGGTTTTCCGGCGTACTGGTGGAAGGATGGAACAAAGGCTGGGACGGAGACTGGTTTCACAACGGAGATATTTTCCGCTTCGCCGAGCCCTATCCGGACTTCGACCTGAAGGCCGTTACCGAATACGGCCGGGCCCGCGGCGTGGAGTTGATCGGCCATCACGAGACTTCCGGCAGCGTCAGCAATTACGCGCAGCAGATGGACGCCGCTCTCGATCTGTACCGGGACCTGGGAGTAAACCAGGTGAAGACCGGCTACGTGGCCGACGGCGGGGACATCAAGCGCATCGACGAAAACGGCATAGTGCGCTACGAGTGGCACGACAGCCAGTTTATGGTGAACGAATACCTGCGCAACGTTACCGAAGCGGCAAAGCGGAAGATCTGCATCAACACCCACGAACCGGTCAAGGACACAGGCCTGCGCCGCACCTACCCCAACTGGCTGAGCCGCGAGGGCGCCCGCGGGCAGGAGTTCAACGCCTGGGGCCAGCCGCCGAACCCGCCGGAGCACGAGGTGGTGCTGGCGTACACCCGTATGCTCTCCGGCCCCATGGATTTCACTCCGGGCATCTTCGACCTGGCGCCCAAGGGGCTGGATGCGGATATCCGCGTAAAGACCACCCTGGCCAAGCAGCTGGCCCTCTACGTGGTGCTCTACAGCCCGGTGCAGATGGCCGCCGATTTACCGGAAAACTACCTGGAGCGGCCCGATGCCTTTCAGTTTATCGTCGACGTGCCGGTGGACTGGGAACAGAGCATCGCCCTGGCCGGCGAGGTGGGCGACCACGTGGTGTTCGCGCGCAGGGAGCGCGGCGGGGAGGACTGGTATATCGGCGGAATCACCGGCGCCGATGCCCGCGAGATCACCTTCGACCTGGATTTCCTGGACGAGGGAAAATCCTATCGGGCACAGATCTATCGGGATGGAGACAAAGCGGATTGGAAGACCAACCCCTATGACCTGGTGATCGAAAACAAAACCGTCGGACGCGGCGATCAATTGACCCTGCGTATGGCTCGCAGTGGCGGTGCGGCGATTCATGTAAAGGCACTGGAATAGGAAAGCACAGACAGCGCCCGCCCATCCCGGGCGGGCGCTCCGGAGTCTCCATCCCGCTACAGCGAATCTGCGTCCGGTTTGCGGAAGGCCTGGAACAGCGCATAGCGCCGGTTTGTGAAGAGTTCCTGCAAGTGGCCGGCAGGGGGCGCTGATATCGAATCAATGTGTTCTTTGGGAACGGCCAGATAGAAATTGCGCGCGGGCCGATCGCCGAGGAGCTTATCCAGCTCCCGCCTGTCCACGCTTTTCGCGCTGCCGGCGGAATAAAAGCGCGCGGAAAAAGGCCGGTCTCCCAGGTACAGCAGTTCCGCCTGCGCGCCGCCGCTCTTGCGGGTAAATTCCACCAGCTGTTTTTCCGTCTTCGCGCTTCCCGGCCGGTAGTGCACCACAAGGGTGAACACCAGGATAACAACGGGGATAAGGCCGGCGCAGGCAACGACTGCCCGGTGGGACCAGCGCGAGTCGCTCTTCTGCAGCGCCATGGCCAGCAGCATGGCGAAGGGCGGCAGTGCGGGCTGGACATAGGTCCAGAGAATATTGCCCGCGAAGGTGAAAAAAACCAGCGGCCAAAGGCACCCGGCCAGCAACAGGCCGCGCCAGCCCTCCGGCCGAAAGAAATGCCATCCCCGCTGTCGAACGGCCGCGACAAACAGCGCCGCGGCGGCCAGGCCCCAGGGGAAGGTGGCCTGCACCGCGTACCACCAGATAGTGCCCAAAGCCGCCCGGTGGGCGCTGCCGTAGAGATCGCCGTTCCAGCCGGAATCCACGAAGCGGAGAAAATGTTCGCCGACGATGAAGTACTCCAGGAAGCCGGGTGTCTTCAGCTCCGCGGCGATATACCAGGGCAGGCTGATCGCCAGTGCGAGCAGGGTACCGCCGACCCAGGGTATATGGCGAATGCGCGCGGATGGTTCCAGGTACAGCCATGTGCCCAGCGGCACCAGCGCCAATACCGGCGCCAACGGCCCCTTGGCCAGCAGGCCGATGCCCAGCCCCGCGAACAGCAGATACCCCCAGAGCGGCGAGCCGCCGGACAAACCGATGCGCAGCGCCGCGACCAGAGTGAGGGTGGTGCCGAAAGTCAGGAAGGGGTCGGTGAGCACCGCGCCTGCCGCCACGAAACCCAGCGCGCTGGTGCCGTAGATGGTGACCGCGAGCCACGCGGTCTGCCGGCCGGCCAGCGCGCGGGTCGCACTGAAGACCAGCCACAGGATACCCAGGGTCGCGAGCAGGGATGGCAGGCGCGCCGGGAACTCGCCCACACCCAGCAGTTTGAAGGAGAGCGCCTGGCTCCAGAAAGACAGGGGCGGCTTCCCCCAGAAGGGAACGCCGTAATCAAAATAGGGGGTAATCCAGTCACCGGTTTCCGCCATGATCCTGGCGATCTCGGCGTAGCGCGGTTCCGAGGTATCCATCAGCGGCAGCAGCACCATGGCGGCGAGGCGGCAGGCCAGTGCCAGTCCGAGCAGCCAGGTGAAGCGGGAAAGGGATTTATTCATCGCCCACCGCCTCCGCACGCTGCCCCGCCAGGCCCATCGCCGGAATGCCGCCGATAATGTCCTGGATCAGATAGGTGGGGCGCTGTTTGGTTTCCAGGTAGGTTTTGCCCACGTACTCGCCGAGGATGCCAATGGTCAGCAGTTGTATGCCGCCGAAGAAGGTGATGACCGCGATCAGCGACGGATACCCCTGCACCACGTCGCCCAGCAGCAGCGCCTTGATCACTATCCAGAGCCCGAACAGGCCGCCGGCCGCCGCCGCCAGCACGCCGGCGATAGTGGCCCAGTGCAGGGGAGCGATGGAAAAGGAGGTGATAGCCTCGATCGCCAGGCGGGCGAGCGCCAGGTAGTCCCACTTGGTGACGCCCCCGGCCCGCGCCGCGCGATCGTATTCGATGACGCGTGTCTCCATGCCGACCCAGGCGAACAGACCCTTCATATAGCGGTTGCGCTCCGGCAGTTGCCGCAGCGCATCCAGCGCCCGGCGGCTCAGCAGGCGGAAATCGCCGGTATCGGCGGGAATGCCGCAGTCGCTGATGCGATTCAGCAGGCGGTAGAAGACGTGGGCGCTGGCGCGCTTGAACAGGGTTTCCCCGGCGCGACTGCGGCGCTGCATCAGCACCACGTCGGCGCCCTCGCGCCAGGCGCCCACCATCTGCGGTATCAGCTCCGGAGGGTCCTGGAGATCCGCGTCCAGGATAATCGCCGCGTCGCCCGTGGCCTGGTCGAGGCCCGCGGTCATTGCCGCTTCCTTGCCGAAATTGCGACTCAGTCGCACCAGTTTGATCTGGGGATAAATAATGGCCTGCCGCGCCAGGTATTGGGCGCCGCCATCCCGGCTGCCATCGTCGACGAACAACAGTTCGCAGGAGAGCGGCAACTGATCCAGCACTCGCAGCAGGCGCTCCAGGCACAGGGGTAATACGGGACCCTCGTTATAAAACGGGATAATGACCGACAGCTTGAGTGGCTGGCGGTGGCGCAGCTTGTGTAGTCTGGGTGCGGATATCGTGTTCATGTAAACACCACCTTGCCGTAAAGACGGTAGTTGAGCAGGGTGAGCGCCCCGGTTGTGGCCGATTGCGCGAACGGAGCCGGCAGTGCGGCCAGTTGATAGAGGACGGTAAACAGAGTGAGGTTGAGCAGCCAGTTGGCGGCGGTTACGAGAAGAAATACGGATATCGTGTCCCGGTGCGCGCGTCGCGAAACGAAGGTCCAGTGGTACTGCAGGCCATAGTTAACCGCGGCACCGAGCAGCGCGCCCACTGCGGTGGCCAGGGGTGCATCTGCGTGCAGCGCCATCAACAGCCCCATACCAGTGAAGTGCACCGCGGTGGCGGCCCCGCCGGAAACGAGAAAACGCAGGGGTCTTGTGCTGAGGGTCGACATCGAAACAATCACCTTTGCAGCTATTAACCCGGCGATCAGATAGTTCGGCCCGGCCGCTGTCGCGGCGCCTCCGGCCCTGATCTATGGATTGTGGCGCCGGCCTTCGGCCGGCGGCTGCACTTCCCTGTGCCGCGCTGCTGACCCGGTCCTAACCGGGTTGACAACGACAGCGCGAGATTAGGGAAACCGTCGCTAAAGAAATTTCAAGGAAATATCCAAATAACGTCAGTCGAACTCGCGTTTTCCCGGTTTGGTTTTAAAAAATTCGCGGCCGGCCAGCAGCCGCTCCTACGGTATCCCATCAGGGCGCCGCCAGTGACGGTTGCCCTCCACTCTTGCCGCGCCGGCTATAGAAGCGCGGCGTTTCCCGAAGGTAGTCCCCGATCAGTCGGCGCGAAAGTGCGGCTGCATCGGCTTCCGCCAGCGGCTGGTCATTGCGGGTGAAAAATCGACCGCGCTCATCGCTGGCCTTGGCCGACAGCACCAGTTTCAGGTCCTCGGCAATCAATCCGCTGCCGTGCCAGTCGCTGACTACCAGGTAGTCGTGGCGGTAATTTTCATCCAACAGGTCGTGGCCCAAGCTGACCTGCCGTTTGTCGATACCCTGCAACCGGCTCATGGCGGAGAGCAGGGTGATCGGCAGATCCACGTGGCTGGTCATGCGCTCGACCGTACGGGCTTTTTGCCCGGGAATATGCAGCACCAGCGGCACTTTGACCTGCTGTTCCACGAAGGTGGAATTGTGACCCCAACGGCCGTTCTCCATAAATTCTTCGCCGTGGTCGCCGGTGATTACCACGATGGTGTTGTCGAGCCTGCCACTCTCCTTCAGCGCGCGGAGTACCCTGGCGAACTGGGAGTCCAAATGGTGGCTGGCATTGATATAGCGAGCCTTGATGCGTGAGATCTGGCTTTTGATATCCGTATCCAGGTAGTTGAAATCCTCCAGGTAGTCCGTCTCCAACGCATTCTCCGCTGGAAATGAGTAGTTGGCATGTGTCGACTCAAAGAACATGAAACTGAAAAACGGTTGCTTCGCTGAATTTATAAAAGTGGTCAGCTTGCTGACATTCCTGATGTCCCGCTGCCAGGGGTCTCCCTCGTGATCGGAGTGCAACTGTTCGGGGGAGAAATTCCGGAAGACGGTGCGGTCGAATTCCGGATAGCTGAAACGTGCGCTGGTGTAGGCCATCAGCGAGTAGCTGTTTTTGCGCAGGGTTTCCAGCAATAGCGGCGGCCGCTCTGCGGGCAGTGCGTCGAACCAGTAGTTGCCGTGCAGGCCGTAGAACTGGCTGAACATACCCATGCGCGTGCCGTTGCCGCCGCTGTAGTGGTTGAGGAAATGGACATTGTCCCGGGCGAAGGCGTAGGTCTTCGGCATGATGCGCGGGTCCAGCATGTCCGCGCGCCAGGACTCGGAGGTCAGCCAGACGATGTTGTAGGGCTTGTCCAGCACAATACTTTGGGCATCGACTGCCGGATAGGCGAACTTGCCTTTCCTGCGGCTGAGGGAACCGTCCAGTTCCGGACGCTTGCGCTCCACCCCAAGTTTGCTCAACAGCCCCTTGGCGGTGACTGGGGAATACCAGGGGATACGCTGTACGCTTTGCAGTATCTGCTGCTCACCGGTGTGGTCGGCGTAGGCGTAGATTCCTCCCTGTAGCAGGAACACCAGCGGCAGGGCTGCGGCGGCGGCCCGCACCGGCCGCGTATTGGCGATCCGCGCCAGCGGCAGCCAGCGGACCGCCGCTGTGTAGACGGCCGCCACCAACAGTACGCGCAGTGCACTGGATACGTAGAAGGAATTGCTGAAACCCAAGGCCTCCAGACCGCCGGGCGTTGAAATAATATTCCACACAAAGCCGTTGATATAGAAACCGTAGAGCGCGTAGATCTGGTAGTTGGCGTCGATGGCCAGCACGATTCCCACGGCGTAGAGGTGCAGCAGCGCCAGCAGGGAAAACCTGAGCCACCCCGGGCGGGTGGCCGAGGCGCCCCGCACCAGCAGCCAGGCGGGCAATGCCAGCAGTGCCGCCTGCGCGATGGTGGCAGCGGTAAAATAGCCGATCTGCACGGCGCCGTTCAGGGCTGGCAGGCCGTGCAGCATCAACAGTGCAAAACTGACGCACCACACCAGCAGCGGTACGCCCCGGAAATACGGAAGAGAGGAGTTTGACGGATTCATCGGTACAACAGGACCTGTGGCAGTTTGATGGCCGTCACCATAGGGGGGGGAAATTAAGTGAACCTTAAGGTCTACTGCCTCCATCGCCCGGGAGCCGATACTCGTTGTTTAGCTTGGTGACTCTTAAGTTTTCCTTAATCCTGTCTGTATAGAGTGGTGGCGCTGTGGGAGTGGTTGTCTATGGGCGGTCGCATCAGGGACCAGCGGTCAGGGCCCCTTCCGTAATGCCCTGTCACTATTCCCGATACCAAAGGCGTATGACTCTGCTTTTGCATCGAAGCCTTCGATAAACATTCTTTTTCACCACTTATCTGTTGGAGTCAATCATGCAGAAACTGATGGTCGCAACTGGTTTATTTTTTGCGTCTGCAGTCGCCTGTGCTGGCGATGGAGCGCAATGGGACTATTCCGGAGCCAAGGGCCCCGGGCACTGGGGTGAACTC
Organism: Microbulbifer rhizosphaerae; assembly: GCF_014191725.1. GTDB lineage: Bacteria > Pseudomonadota > Gammaproteobacteria > Pseudomonadales > Cellvibrionaceae > Microbulbifer > Microbulbifer rhizosphaerae. The sequence continues at coordinate 92,611 of NZ_JACHWZ010000016.1, read as the reverse complement.
AGCCCGAAATTCACCGCGTGTTCCGAAGGGAGAAACCAGTCACCAATCAATCTCAGCAATTTCATCGAGTCCGAACTGAAGCCTATAGGGATTCACTACCAGGCGGGCGGGAACGAGATTCTCAACAATGGGCACAGTGTTCAGGTGAACTATGCCCCCGGCAGTAAAATTTCTGTTGATGGACATGAATTTACTCTCAAGCAGTATCACTTCCATTCCCCGAGCGAGAATCATATAAACGGCAAATCCTTCCCAATGGAGGCGCACCTGGTGCATGCCGATGGGGAGGGGAATCTCGCCGTTATCGCCGTGATGTTTGAGGAGGGTGAAGCGAATAAGGTCCTCGCCAAAGCTTGGGCCAAGATGCCCGAAAAGTCGGGTGACAGCCATGGCTTGCCTTCCAGCGTTGCGGCGGAAGATATTCTGCCTTCCTCCCGCGATTACTACCGCTACAATGGCTCCCTCACCACGCCGCCCTGTTCTGAGGGGGTTGAATGGCTCGTCATGAAAGAGCCGGTGTCCGCCTCGAAAGCCCAGATAGAAAAATTTGTACACGTTATGCACCATCCAAACAACCGCCCGGTACAGGTGGTGGGTGCGCGCCCGGTATTGCAGTAACCGGCCCGGTTTTTTCGCCGCAGGCGATCCCGGGACATTAAAAGTTGGCGGCGTGCTTCGACAATAAGAAGCGCGCCGCCAGCTTGTTTTCCTGAATCCGTCAGTCCAGCGGCGAGGCTGGTGGTCAAGCGCAGACAGCGAACCCCTGCAGGTATTGCGCTGTGCGCGGCGTCGGTTACAAGCTGGGACCGGCCAGGTGAAATCGATCCGTATTTATTTGCTTGTCGCGCTGCCGTCCACCATCACCCTGGTCAATTTCGACTCCGCGCTGCACGGCTATCGCGCCAGCATGGAGGCTCTTGCACAGAACTCTCCAGGCCTCGCACTGGGGCTGATTTTTAAAGGCTTCAAACAGGTTCTAAGGTCCCTCTACCCCCATATCCGGAGCTTCACCTAGAAAACGCTCCCGGCGAGAGATTCCCCCCCGCGTTAAGGATCACTTAATTTTGCCCACCTAGACTGCCTTCTATCGAATCTCCCTACGAGTGTGTGCAATGGCATTGGAAGGCAGTCAATACCGCGAACCCCGGGACCCGCTCCGGCCGCCGGCGGCGGCTTCACACAGCTTTGAATTAACCACTGCCGGTGATGCCGGGCGCGCCGCGGTGGAGGCCTATGTCGCGCAAAAGTTTGCCGCGACCTACCGCGCGCGCATTCACAGTTTCCTGCCGCAACTACTCTCGCTGCACAGGGGCGGCGTCATCGACGCGGCCCTTGGGCTGCGCCGCGCCGACAGTGGTGCCCTGTTCCTGGAACAGTACCTGGACCAGCCGGTGGAGCGGCAACTGGCCGCTGCCGCCGGGCGGCCGGTGGCGCGCTCGGACATCGTCGAGATCGGCAACCTGGTCTCCACTTCCCGCGGCAGCAGTCAGATGTTGTTCCTGATGCTCGCCGAGCTGTTCGCCGAAGCCCGGGTGACCTGGGCGATTTTTACCGCCACCCCGGAAGTGCACAAATTGCTGAGCAGGCTCACCGCCGACCAGATCGTTCTCTGTGTCGCCGAGGGCGGGCGCCTGGGCGCGCAGTTGCAAAACTGGGGCAGCTACTATGACACCTGTCCCGCGGTCACCGCGATCGATGTAACCGCCTCCCGCGAGATCCTGCTGCAGCGTCCGCTTGTTTGCGAACTGCTGCGCAACTGTGCGGCGCAGGCAAAACCTTTGGCCCGGATGTTTCTTGAGGGCAATAAATGCAACTGATCGATAGTCTGTGCCGCACTGCCGCGCTGCACCCGGAGCGCCCCGCGCTGATGGGCGACAGCGTGAGCCTGACTTACGCCGGATTAATTCAGGCGGTGGACGCTACTGCGCAGCAATTGCGCGCGCGGGGCATCTCCACCCTCGGCCTCTACGCCGACAACGGCCCCAACTGGCTGCTGGTGGATCTGGCCTGCCAAGCCGCGGGCATCACCCTGGTGCCACTGCCGGGCTTTTTTTCCATGCAGCAGCTGGCGCACACCCTGCGGGCCAGTGGTATGCAGGCGCTGCTGACCGACGATTGCGAGCGCTTTACCGCGCTGGAGCAGGTGGGTGAGGCGCTGGCGGAGATCGCCGACCTGGCGCTGATCGAGGTTGTGCAGGGGCAACTGCCGCAACTGCCGGCGCAGACCGCGAAAATCACTTTCACCTCCGGCTCCACCGGCACGCCACGCGGTGTCTGCCTTTCCAGTCGGACCCAGTTCACCACCGCGCGGGTGCTGCGCGACAGCCTGGCCGCACTGCGGCCCGAGCGCCACCTGTGCATACTGCCGCTGGCCACGCTGCTGGAAAACGTCGCCGGCGCCTACGCCAGTTGGCTGATCGGCGGCAGTGTGATCGCCCCGGGGCTGGAGAGCCTCGGCCTGTCCGGCAGTTCACAGTTGGATATCGCACAGCTGTGCCGCTGCATCGATGAGCGGCAGCCGCACAGCCTGATCCTGCTGCCGCAGATGCTCAAGATGCTGGTGGAACAGAGTGAGCACAAGGGCTGGCGCCCGCCGCGCTCGCTGGTGTTTGCCGCCGTGGGCGGTGGCAAGGTATCGGCGGAACTCCTGCTGCGGGCTCGCGCGCTGGGGCTGCCGGTGTACGAGGGCTACGGCCTGTCCGAGTGCGGCTCGGTGGTGGCCCTGAACCTGCCCGACGCCGACCGCCCCGGCAGCGCCGGGCGCCCGCTGCCGCACTGCGAGATCAAAGTGCGCGAGGGCGAAGTGCTGGTGCGCGGCCCGCGCTATCTCGGCTACCTGGACGACGCGGACAGCTGCGACGAGTGGCTGCCCACCGGCGACCTGGGGGAGCTGGACAGAGACGGCTACCTGCATATCACCGGGCGCAAAAAAAACATTCTGATCAGTTCCTACGGCCGCAATATCTCCCCGGAGTGGATCGAGAGCGAAATACTGCTGACACCGCTGCTGATGCAGTGCGTGCTGCTCGGCGACGGCCGGCCTCACTGCAGCGCGTTGATTTTTCCCCGGCCGGGAACGGAGCGCGGACATATCGAACAATGGCTGGAATCGGTTAACCGGCGCCTGCCGGACTACGCGCGCGTGCACCGCTGGGCGCCGCTGCCGGAGCCGCTGACCTTTGCCGGCGGCCTGCTCACCGCGAACGGCCGCCCGCGGCGTGATGCCATCGCCGGGCGCTATGCACAAGTCATCGAAAATCTTTATTCAGTTTAAGAGGTTACTGCCATGCAGTTTTTCGACCGGTTGCAACAACAGACGGAAGCGGCGCGCCATTCGCTGGTGGAAATACCGCTGATCCAGCGCGGCGCGCGCGGCGAACTGGGACTGGAGGAATATGTGGCCTTCCTCACCCAGGCCTACCACCACGTCAAGCACACGGTGCCGCTGCTGATGGCCTGCGGCAGCCGGCTGAATGAAAAGCAGGAGTGGCTGCGGGTCGCCATCGCCGAATACATCGAGGAGGAGACCGGCCACCAGGAGTGGATATTAAACGATATCGCTGCCTGCGGCGCGGACGCGGAGGCGGTTCGCAACGGCGCGCCCAATCTCAGTACCGAACTGATGGTGGCCTACGCCTACGACACCATAGCCCGCGGCAATCCGCTCGGCTTCTTCGGGATGGTCCACGTCCTCGAGGGCACCAGTATCCAGCTGGCGGACAGTGCCGCGGGGGCGATCCAGCGGTCCCTCGGCCTGCCGGATACGGCGTTCAGCTACCTGCGCTCCCACGGCGCGCTGGATATCGGCCACGTGGAGTTCTTCAAGGGTTTGATGAACCGCATCGAAGCGGAGGAAGAGCGGCAGGTCATAGTGCACAGTGCGCGGGTGTTCTACCGGCTCTACGGCGATATCTTCCGCGAGCTGGACACAGTACCGCTGCCGGCGGAGGTGGCCTGAAATGGGCGGCATACCCGTGACGGTATTACTCACCGGCGCCAGCGGCGGCATCGGCTCGGCCATAGCGCGGGCGCTGGCCGAGGAGGGCCACCGGTTGATGCTGGTGGGCAGGAACACCGGGCGGCTGCAGCAGTTGCGCGCGACACTCGCGAACAGCAGCCGGCATATCGTGATAACCGCCAACCTGCTCGATGCCGCTCAGAGGGGCGCCCTGGTATCCGCCTGCGCGGCGCTGCCCGGTGGCGTGGATGTGCTGATCAATGGTGCCGGGGTCTCCACCTTCGCCGAGCTCGGCGATATTGGCGATACGGAACTGGGCGCCATGCTGCACACCAACCTTCTCGTGCCCATCGCCCTGACCCGCAACCTGCTGCCATTGCTGCGCAACAGCAAAAACCCCGCGGTGATCAATATCGGCTCCGCCTTCGGGCATATCGGCCACCCGGGGTTCAGTGTCTACAGCGCCAGCAAATTCGGCCTGCACGGCTTTACCGAGGCGATGCGTCGCGAGCTGAGCGACAGCTGCATTGCAGTGCACTACCTTGCGCCGCGTGCGGTGGACACCGAACTCAATACCGAGGCCGTTAACAGCCTCAACCGGGCGCTGGGCAACAAGTCCGACCCTCCGGAGATGGTGGCGCGGCAGGTGCTGAACCTGCTTGGAGAGCGATGCAGCGCCCGGCGCTTTATCGGCTGGCCGGAGCGTATTTTCATCAAGCTGAATGCGCTCTTCCCCTCCCTGGTGGATGGGGCACTGGGCAAGAAGGTGCCCTTGATCCGCCGCTATGCCAAGCAAAACTGGGCCAGACAAAACTGCACATCAGGAGAAACCTCATGAAATTTCCCCGCACACTGAAAACCTTCTCCATGGGCTTGGCCCTGGTGGTTTCCCCGGCGCTCTGGGCCGGTCCCGCCGAGGAGACGGTTGCCGAACTGCAAAAAGCCTGGGCACAGGCCAAGTATCAGACTCCGGAGAAACAGCAGGAAGCCGCATTCGCAAAGCTTGCCGAGCAGGCGGACGCGGCCACCACAAAATTTGCCGATAGCGCACCGGTGTGGGTGTGGAGTGGCATCATCCGCGCCTCCTACGCGGGCGCCAAGGGCGGGCTGGGCGCGCTGTCCGCGGTTAAGGCGGCAAAGGCCGACCTGGAACAGGCCGTCACCATAGACGGCAGTGCACTGGACGGCGCCGCCTACACCAGCCTCGGCTCCCTCTACTACCAGGTCCCCGGCTGGCCTTTGGGGTTCGGTGATGCTAAAAAAGCGGATGAATATCTGCGCAAGGGGCTGGAGTACGGCAGTGCGGATATAGATGCCAACTACTTTTATGCCGACTATCTTTACCACCAGAAGGACTACGAACGGGCGCTGGATTACCTGCAAAAGGCCCTGGCCGCGCCCGCCGATCCGCAGCGACCGGTGGCGGACAAGGGGCGGCGCGAGGAAATCCGGACCTTGATGATCGAGGTCGAGAAAAAAATGCGATAGCCAATGCGGATACTGCTGATAGAGGACGACCAGTCGCTGGCCGATGGCATCGCCATCGCGCTGAAGCATTCCGGCTACGCCGTGGACCACACGGACAGCGGCCGCCAGGGTATCGCACTGGCGCGGGCCGCGCGGCCGGACGCGATTATCCTGGACCTGGGCCTGCCGGATATGGACGGTGTCGAGGTGCTGAAGGCGCTGCGCAACAAATCCGTCGATTCCTCGGTGCTGATCCTTACCGCGCGCGATGACCTGCCGTCGAAAATCCGCGGCCTGGACGCGGGCGCCGACGACTACCTGACCAAGCCCTTTGCCGTGGACGAGTTGCTGGCGCGGCTGCGCGCGCTGGAGCGCCGCGCCGGCCTGGGGCTCAGCGCGGAAATCCGGCTGGGCGATGTCACCATCGATCTCGCCAGCCACCGGGTAACCAGGAATGGCGAAGTGATTAATCTCTCGCGCCGGGAATTCACCCTGCTGCGCGCGCTGGCGGAGCGCCCCGGGCATATCCTCAGCCGCGAACAGCTGGAGGACAAGCTCTACAGCTGGGGGGAAGAGATTTCCAGCAACACTGTGGATGTACATATCCACAACCTGCGCAAGAAACTCTACCCGGAGTTTATCCAGACCATTCGCGGTGTCGGTTACAAGTTGGGACCAAAGGCAGGGCCCTGAGTGAAATCCATCCGCATCTACCTGGTGGTTGCGCTGCTGTCCACCATCACGCTGGTCAACTTCGTCTCCGCCCTGCACGGCTATCGCGCAAGTATGGCGGAGGCACAGCAGCTGTTCGACCGCCAACTGGCCGATACTGCCAGTCTGCTGTCAGCGATGCCCGCGTCCGCGGACAGGCCGAAGGTGGTGGAGCGGACCGGGCACCTGGCTTTCCAGGTCTGGTCGCCCGGAAGAAGGCTGCTGATGCGCTCCGCCAATGCACCCCCTCAGCCGATCAACGCCCTGGAAGAGGGCTATGAGAATGTCAATTTTTCCGGCCAGCGATGGCGGGTGTACAGCCACTTCTCCAGCGAGCGCAATTACTGGACCCAGGTGGCCGAGCCGGTAGGTCTGCACTTCCATCTGGCGGACAAAGTGGTGCTGGAATCGGTGATTCCCATTCTGCTGGGGCTGCCGGTCGCCGGTCTGTTGATCTGGTTCGTGGTGGGGCACGGCCTGAAGAGTCTGCACCTGCTGGCGGACGCGCTGCGCCAGAAGCGCGCCGACGACCTGAGTCCGCTGCCACTGGAGGATGCACCGGAAGAACTGCTGCCGGTGGTGCAGTCCACCAATGCGCTGCTGGCGCGACTGGAGGCGTCGTTCGAGCGCGAGCGGCGTTTCTCCGCCGATGCCGCCCACGAGCTGCGCACACCCATCAGCGCGATCAAGGTACACACGCACAACCTGGAGCGGGAATTGAGCCAGTACCGGCTGCCGCAGTCCCCGGTTTCGCTGGCGAAGCTGCAGCGGAGTATCGAGCGCATGGCGCACCTGGTGGAGCAGATACTGAATCTCTATCGCACCACGCCGGACCACTATCCGGCGAAGTTCGAGCCGCTGGACCTGCACGAGCTGGCGCGCGAGGTCATTGCCGAGCAGTACGCAGATTTTGCCGGCCGGGGCCAGGCGATCGAACTGACCGGCGGTGCCGCGCCGCTCAAGGCGGACCGCTTCGCACTCACCATTTTGTTGAAGAACCTGTTGAACAACGCCAACAAGTACACGCCGGAAAACGGCCGTGTGGAAGTGAATACCAGGGTGGATGGCGATCGCGTAGTGTTGCGTGTGGACGACACCGGCCCCGGCATTGCCGAAGAGGAATACGGACGCGTGTTCGAACGCTTCTACCGCGTGGGCGGTGACCGCCACCCGGTAGCGGTCAGCGGCAGCGGCCTGGGTTTGTCGATAGTGCAGCATATCGCCCGCTTGCACCATGCGGAAATCCAGCTGGATAAATCAAAATTCGGCCGCGGCCTGTCGATTCAGGTTCGTCTGCCGGCGTCGCCCGGTTACCTTTTCCCGAATGGAGATTCCAGTGACTGATTATCGATGTCGCGGAGTGGTGCGATTATTGGCCGTGGCCGCGCTGGCACTGTTGCCGCCGGTGGCACAGGCGGGGCGCCCGGTGTTTGAGATCGAAATACGCGGCCACCTGTTTCACCCTTCGGAACTGGTAGTGCCCGCAAACACCAAGGTGAAACTGATCGTCTACAACCGCGATCCCACACCGGAGGAATTCGAGAGCTATGAACTCAACCGGGAAAAAATCATCATGGGCGGCCAGCGGGCGATAGTCTTTATCGGCCCCCTGACGCAGGGAGAATACCCGTTTTTCGGGGAATTCAATCCCAAGACGGCGCAGGGAAAAATCATCGCGCAATGAACAGGCGGAGTCAGATATGCTGTTGACCAGCGTGATTATCATTCTGCGCGAGGTGCTGGAGGCGGCGCTGCTGCTCAGCATACTGCTGGCGATGAGCCACCTCCTGCATTTGCGTCTGCGGTGGTTCTATATCGCGCTCGCGGCGGGAGCCGCCGGATCGGTGGCTTACGGCATGCAACTGGCGGCCATTTCTGACGCGTTTGACGGGGTGGGCCAGGAACTGCTTAACGCCGCGTTGCAGATTGCCATCTACCTCCTGTTGCTCGTCATCGCGCCGCTGCTGGTGGTCAACTACTATACCGGCGAGCGTTACCGCGGAATACTATCTGCTGCAATGACGGTGGCGGTTGCGACGGCAGTACTGCGCGAGGGGTCGGAAGTTTTTATCTACCTGTCGGCTTTCCGCTACAGTCCGCAACCCTGGTCCGGTGTGCTGACCGGTGCTCTGTTGGGTGCGGGGATCGGTTTCAGTGTCGGCGCGCTGTTTTACTATCTGCTGGTCGGCATGCCGCGGCGGCGTGCGCTGCTCGTCACCTGTGTGCTGCTCACCCTGGCGGCGGGCGGCATGGTTCTGCAGGCGACACAACTATTGATCCAGGCAGACTGGCTGCCTGCGCAGGTACCGCTTTGGAACAGTTCCGTGCTGGTGGCGGAGGGCTCGCTGACTGGACAGATGATGTATGCACTGGTCGGCTACGAGGCCACACCCACTTCGTTTCAGGTGATTATTTATAGCGCCAGCGTTGCCACAATGGCGCTGTTGCTGTTGTTAACCCGGTACCACCAGAAAAAAATCAGGACTGTCCGCGATGTATCCCAAGCTCGATGAAAGTGTTTTGAATTGCCGGTCCGCTGCGGCACTGCTGTTGCTCGGCTGCACTCCCTTCGCCCTTGCCGACGGCGTAGTGGTGGACAAGGTGTACGATCCCTATGTACAGCCGCTGGAAACCGAGATCGAGTGGCGCGCGGTGGGGATGCGCGACGACGAGGATGATTCGCTGGATTCCCTGCAACTCCACCGCCTGGGACTGGGCCGCAGCCTTTCCGATCGCTGGTTCGGGGAAGTCTATCTGATCGGCGAGCGGAATGAGGACGAGAGTTTTCGTCTGCAAGGAGTCGAGTTGGAGGCCAAGTGGCAGTTAACCGAGCAGGGGGAATACGCCGCGGACTGGGGCCTGCTGTTTGAACTGGAAAAGGAGCGCGACCGAGACGAATGGGAGGCGGCGACAACCCTGCTTGTCGCCAGGGAGTGGGGGCGCTGGGTGGGCACCGCCAACCTGGCCGCTATCTATGAATGGGGGGACGATATCGACAATGAACTGGAGTCCCAGCTGCGCATGCAGACCCGTTACCGCCTTTCCGAAGCCTTTGAACCCGCGGTGGAACTCTATGCCGGCCAGGACACGCTGGGCATAGGCCCGGTGGCCCGTGGACTGCAGCGATTGAGCGGCGCTCGCCAGTTCTATTGGGAACTGGGGCTGATCCTGGGAGTTACCGACGAGAGTCCGGACCAGACACTGCGCCTGTTGGTGGAATACGAGTTTTACTGACACGAGTATTCGGGGCGGGGTGTTTTATTTTCCCGAAATAGAGTTTCGGAGCATAGGAAATAACAATGAAAATCAGAGTTTTCAGGCTTTTTGCTTTTCTATCGATACTGGTTGTCGGGTGTAGTGCTCCGAGGAGCCTGGTGAATGCAGATTGGTATCAGGTGGAAACGCCCCATTTCCGTATCGTAACCAATGGCAGACCGGCGATGGTGAGGGATCTGGCGCGGGACCTGGAGCGGTTTCGCGCGGCGACCTCCCAGGTGCTGCGGATACGCGGCGACCGGCAGCGGCTGACCGTTTTTGCGCTGGCCAACAGGAGCAGCTACGCGGGGATCGTGGGCGAAGAGCAGGCGAGGCAGACCGGTGGGATGTTCAATCACACCAGCTACGGCAGTTTTGCGTTGGTCAATCTTGAGCGCTACCGGTTTATGCGCGAGCACCCGGCCCGCGAGTTCCTGTTTCACGAGTACACGCATTTTCTGACCTACGGCAGCAGCCCGGTGCAATTTCCCTTCTGGTACAGTGAGGGCTTCGCGGAGTTTTTCTCGACAGCCGAGTTTCCCGGCGACGGCTCGTATATGTTCGGCGCTATTCCGGTGGATCGCGCGAGCTCTCTGATCCGCGACCGCCCCATGCCGCTGGAGGATTTGCTGCGGGCTACGCCGGCAACGGTGGATAAGAAACAGCGGCTCAAAGTCTATGCCGGCGGCTGGATGCTGACTCACTGGCTGATCATGAGCAGCGACAAAGGGGGAAAGATTGGAGATTATATCGATGCCTACAATCGCGGCGCCGACCCGGTAGATGCACTGACCAATGCTCTGGACATGCCGCTTGAGGATCTGGAACGGGCCTATTTGCAACAGGCGAAGGACCGTTTCCCCAAGGGCAAGGGGCAGTTACCCGATGATTACCGGCCGGCGGACCCGCAACCGCGGCCCATGTCCCAGCAGCGAGCCGTGGCCGAAATCGCCCGCTATATGGTGATGTCCGGGCGCAAGTCGGAATCCCTGGAGGAATTGGTGCAATATGCCCGCGCCGAGGGGGTGGACAGTCACGAACTGACGTCGGTGATGGCTGTCGCCGAAACGGGAACCGGTGCCTTTGAACGGGCGGAGGAAATTCTCGCAACCATTCCCGCCGACCTGCACGGCGAGTTTTGGTACCGCAGTGCCGAGGCCTGGTTATGGCTGAGATGGGAACTGCAGAAGGGGACTGAGAGTGATCCCAAGCAGATGGCCGTGGTGCGGGACAAGTTCGTTTCCCTGATCAACGATAACGACGAAGTGGCGGCTCACTGGTACGGCTTGGCCATCGCCATGCAGAAGCTGGGGCACCTCCGGGGACAATACCTGGAAATGCTGGAGCAGGCCTATCTGCGCGCGCCGCGGGAGCGGGAGATCGCCTGGTGGTATGCCCATGAACTCTATCTGGACAGGGACGCCGAGAGCTTTGCCTTTGTGGCGCGCCCGCTGCTTATGCAGACAAGCGGGCAGGAATTCCGCGAACAGTTGCAGTCCATGCTGGCGGACCTGCCGGCCGAAGGAGTGCGCCAGGCAGAGCGGGCCGGGGATACATTGGGCGGCACTTTTACCAAATACCGGAACTACTCAGCCTGCAAGGCGCTCGCCCTGGCGTTCGATTACAAGGGCGCCTATGCACTCGGCTATGTATTCGACTCGCCCGACCAGGATGCCGCCAACGACCGGGCGCTGGAGGTGTGCGAGGCCCGCGTGCTGAATTCAGTGTGGAAACGCCGTGTAGAGTCTATGCGGAGGGCGATAGGGTCGTCGGCGGCGCCGACGCCTCCGAGCGCCGCCTGTAGCCGAGGCCTGGCCGGAAGAGCAAATTGTCCAACAATCTGTTGGAGGTGATTGTTTTGCACTGATCCCCGGGACCGCGGAGCTCCAGCTCCGCATTCGCCGGCATAGCCGGCGGCCCCCCTCCCTGACCCAGTGGCTCGCGCCATCCATGGCGCTCGGCCTCAGCGGACACTGCCCAAATCGGCAATCCTGCCGATTTGTCCCCGGAGGGGAGAGAGCGGGACTGCGGAGCTGTTTACCCATGAGCACTGAAAGCTCCAACTCCGCAAGCGGGAGAGAGGGAGCCGAGCCTTCTCTTCTCCACATTCGCCGCAATCGAAAGTGTCCTGCCCAGAAACTCACCGAAATTGACGGATGTGACTGGAAGGTTCGCGTTACCTGCTACTTAATCGCCATTGTGCAAAGCGCAGTAGATTGCAACCGGCTCCAGTGACCAACGTTGCGTGGATGAAGACCTCTGAATCCTACGATGGTCGAGGCATTCGATTAAAAAATGGACAAACCTGTAATGGCTTGTAATGGCGTGTTATCGATCTGTAATCGCTCCCTATGGTAAAACCTGAAGGGATTCTAATAACGGTTGCTTTTGGGGGAAGGGATGTTCGTTCGTAGCGCTCTCAGCTTTTGCCTTGTACTGTTTTTCAGCTGTCAGGCCATCGCTGACATCAGCGGTCCTGCCAATAACAATAGCGGAAGCTTTTCGCTGTCATACGACCCGGCCCCTCTTCTCGGTAATATGGCAATCTATCTTAAGGAGTTTAAAAACGGACAGTTTACGCGCTATATCTCCGTGAATGCGGAAGGTGGCAGTAAGTCAATCTCTGTATCTGCCACGGCCCGGTACCGATATGAGCACTGGCGGGAGTGGTGCCAAACATATACCTTTCCCCCTCCCCCTGAAATCAGTTCCTGTCCGGCAGCTCAATTCAATAAAGACAAAATAGGTGAGCATACAGTTAACGTCGCTTTCATACCGAATGCGACCGGCGACGTTACCTATAAGCCCAAGACAGTAGACGGCAGTATCGATACCGATGGCCAATTTACCATCGAATGGGCTGCATCAAGTACATCCTCTTCAAAGTTCACCGGCTACCAGTGGTGTGAGCAGGTGGACGGTACCTGGCCTGCTATCAGTAGTTGCCCAAAGGTTGGTAAAAGTACACGCTCAAAGTCACTACCCGCTACTGGCACCATGCCCAGTGGCAGCTATCGGTATCGGGTCCGAGCCTATGCCAGGGCGGGAAGCTACTACCAATATAGCGGCTGGAAATATTCCACCACGGTTACCGTCAAACACTATCCCGACCAGGTTCAAAACTGGCTGGAACCCGGCGGTAGCACTCTGCCGGGGTCCAGTTTCCAGTTGTCCTGGCGCTCCATTGCCGACCCCGATCCATCGGACCCTGTTACTCACTACCAGTTGAAATGGAGTATCGGCGGCAGTGGCTACAGTTTTGTGCCCTTTGTCGATCCAGGTCTGAATGGCTCCAATCTGGGCAAGAAGACCCTGGTCACTATCAGCGAGGCTACCACCGGGCGCGAAATTACCGCTACCGCTTACAAATTCAAAGCACGTGCCTGCAACAAGTCGGGCTGTGGCCACTGGACTGATCCAGTGAAGCAGCTGACTCCCCCTATGCCGCCGGAAGCCGCGTTCACCGAAGACCTTCCCGAACACTTCTATAAGCTGGACCAGACTATTACCTGGAAAGACGCGACCACCCAGGAAGGCGTGAAGGCCAGCAGCTACCGTCTAAAACGCACCCGCAAGGAGCAGGACGAACCCGGCTGCGAAACCGAGGAGGACGGCTACTGCTGGAGTACGCCGGTGCCGCACACCACCGCTAACAGCTATTTCGATGGTGCCAGCGACCCGGGGGAATACCTGTACAAACTGGAAGCCTGCAACGACTTCGAGTGTGACTCTACGCTGAGCCACTGGATCAAGGTGCACAGCCTGGAAAACATCGACGAGAAGCCGGCGGTGAAGACGGAAGCACCCGATACTCCGGGGACTCTCGCCTACAGTGCCGACGTCGGTGCCAGGGGCGACGCGGTCATCACCGTTCCCCTGCAGCCGGCCCCCGGCGTCAACGGCCTGCAGCCAAACCTGTTCCTGCATTACACCAGCGCTCGCTTTCATCAGCGCATAAACCAGACCCTGCCCGAGGATATTCTCGGCTACGGCTGGCGCGTGGGTGGATTTAGCAGCATCCGCCGTTGCGTGGTTAACCGTCCGCAGGCGGACAAAATTCAACTGAACGATAGTGACTCCCTGTGCTTGGACGGCGAGCCCTTGGTGCTCATCTCTGGCACCCACTGGCAGGCGGGTGCGCAGTATCGCACCCTGCGCGACAGCTTCCGGCTTATCGAGCTGAAGGAGGACGCCGGGGGGTGGCGCTGGTTCCAGATCAAAGGCCCTGATGGCCGGGTGAGCGACTACGGCACCAGCGTCGACAGCCGACTCAGGGCCGGTAACTCGCCCTATTTTGCCTGGAGCCTGAAAACGGTTACCGATGCCTTCGGCAACGCGTTGGAATACAAATACCATAACGACGTCGTGGAAGGTATCAACTACCCGCTGGAAATCACCTACGGCAACGAGGGTGATGCCAAAATTGAGTTCCAGTACGGCACCCGCACAGATGCGCCGCCGGTCCCGCTGGAGGAAATCCAGCAGAAACAGCTCGTTCTGCTGCACCATGTCCGCGTACACCTGGACGGCGCGCTGCACCGGGAGTACAAGCTGATCTCCGAGGAGGAGCCCGCGGACCCGGACGAGGAGCACACCCGTCGCTTGAAGCAGATACAGTTGTGCGCCTACGATCCGGATGATATGGATGATGACGGCTACACGGGCAGACAGTGCCTCAATCCGCTGGTGTTCTCCTGGAAGTACACCGACTCCGCCAACCCGGAGGACTTCGAGACCGGTATCGAAACCGTTACCGATGGCCTGGGGGCACAGGCCAAGTTTGTGCTGGACAAAATTACCGATGAACCCGGCTCGGAGGAGGTGGGCCGCTTCGATGAGGGTGAAATACTCTTCGGCCCGGTGGGTACCATTCCCGATGCCAGCCCGCTGCAACCGGTGAACAACGACTACCGCACCGTGGTCACCGAGGTGCATCGATCCAACGGCTACAGTAACTCCTGGCACGTCACCGAGTATGCCTACCAGGGTGTGGGCCTGAAGAGCGACAAGCACTGGGGCTTTCTCGGCTACACCGCCCAGCGCATCTACGACACGCAAGCGGATATCGTCACCTACCGCCAGTACCGGCAGGACTTCCCCTACTTTGGCAAGCTGGCGCGCCAGCTCCAGTACAAGAGCAACTACAACTTTGGCGAACTGCTCACCCGCCAGCGCTTCAGCCACGCCACCCTCACCCTGGACGCCGGCGATGGCGACACCTACTTCCCCTATGTGGCACAGAGCCTGGAGACATTGCTCGAGGGCGGAAAACCGCTGGGCTATGCCGTCACCGACAACCTGCCCGAAGCGCTCTCCCAAGGTACGGCCGGCGACCTGATCACCGGCAGCCTACAGACTAGCCGCACCCTTGGTAATGCCGATGTAGATGAAAGCCAGGCTGTCTGGGGCCAGGTGGTGCCCGCCACCGAGTACGCCGAGGTGGAGCGCAGCGTGGAAACCACCACTCTGTTCGACAACCGGGTGTCAGGCAACTGGCTGATCGGTTTCACCACAGCCCGTGAGCAGCGTTATTTCTCAGGAGAGGTTAGCGACAGCCCGGATCAGGTGGAAAGCCTGACCGCCACTCCCTTAGCCGGCAGCAATAAGGTGCACACCGTCACCCAGTATCCCAACGATCCGGAATACCACTTGGCGGTTACTTATAGCTATGACGACTACGGCAACCTGAGTAGCGAGAGCGCCACCGGCAAGGTGGATACGGAGATCAACGGCGTCGGCACCCAGACCCGCAGCACTTCGGTCGAGGGGGATTTCTTAGATCGCCGCTATGCCACGACCATAAAGAACGCCCTCGATCAGTCGATCAGCCTCGAATATGATCCGCGCTTCGGCGCCGTCAGCAAGGTCACCGATGCCAACACCCGGACCACGGAAATCGGCTACGATCCTTTCGGCCGCGAGGTCAGACGCACCAACCCCGACGACATAGTCTTCAACACCCAGTACAATTTCTGTCACGGTATCTGCCCCACGGTGGGCGGCATAGAAGTTCCTTACTGGGCGGAGACCGATTCGTCCATCTCTCCAAAGACTGAGCGCTATTACGACCAGTTGGGGCGCCTGGTACAGCAGGATATGGAGGCCTTTACCGGCAGTGCCGTCTCCCGCCGGGAATTCAAGTACGATCTCCAGGGCCGCCTGGCCACCGAGACTGCTCCCTTCTTTGCCGATGGTGCCGTTGCCGTAGACGGCTACAAGCCAATCACCCAGTACGATTACGACCATCGCAACCGACTGGACCTGGTGCAGAAGGCCAACGGCGGCACTGTCGATATCGAATACGCGGATCACACCGCGGATGGCAGCCGTCAGGTCAAGGTCAGCGTCACCGAGACCGTGATCGGCGAAAGTGGCACCAGCACCCAGGTCAAGGAAAGCTACTACGGCCTCACCGGCGACCTGGCCAGAACCGTGGACGACGCTGGCACCAACGGCACCTCCGTCGCCACCGATTACACCTATTACGGTAGCGGCCTGCCGGAAACGGTGACCGTCACCGGCGACAGCCGCAACTTCGAATCCAGCTTCACCTTCGACCACGCCGGCTTCCGCACAGGTCTGACCGATCCCAATCTGGGCTCCGTCACCAGCAACTACAGCGCCTTCGGCCAGTTGGAGCGGCAGACCGACAACAAGAGCCAGAGCATCACCTACCTCTATGACCAGCTGGGGCGCCTGCTGGAGCAGGCGGACGCGGACGGCCTCGCGGAATGGAACTACGACGCCCCCTATGCCAAGGGCAGTATTGAGAGCCGCAGCTACACCGAGGGCGGCACCCGGGTCTTCCACGAGACCTTTAGCTACCGCCCCGACGACGGCAAGCTGGACAAGATTACCACCGCACTCACCGCCGGTGGCATAAGCAAAACCTACGACCACGGCTACGACTACGACGGCAGCGGCCGCTTAAACAAAATCGTCTACCCCAACGGCGTCGAGGCCCACTACCAGTACAACGGCCGCGGTTACCTGTCGGTGTTGAATGCCCAGGACGACCCGGTGGAAGGTCTCGTTGCGGTCAAAACCTTCAACGACATCAACGCCTGGGGCCAGGTGAAACAGGAGACCTACGGCAACAACCTGGTGACCAACCGCACCTACAACCCGGATACCGGCCGCCTGGAGACCATCGACACCGACAGCGGCAACATCCAGAACAACGAGTACCGCTGGCGCACCAACGGTACCCTGGAGAGCCGCTTCGTGTATAGCGGCTCACAGATAACGAAGCAGGAGGACTTCACCTACGACGGCCTCAACCGCCTCAAGGATGCCACCATGACCATCGGTGGCAGCCGGAAACTCAGCACCCTGTACGACAAGCTGGGCAATATCACCAGCAAGACCAGCAACCAGGCGGGCGACACCGATGTCACCGGCTACCAGTACGGAGAGTTCGGCAACGCCGGCCCCAATGCCGTCAGCAATGTCAACATCAACGGCATGGCCCACAGCCTGCAGTACGACCTGAATGGCGCCATCGAGCGCTACGACGCCGCCAGCGGCGACGATAAATGGATCACCTGGAATGCCCGCCAACTGGCCACCGAGATAGTGGTTGGCAACAGCCGGACCACATCAACACCCACGGCCAGGGACAGGTTCCAGTACGGCCCCGACGGCAACCGCTTCTATCGCGAATCCAGCTGGATGGAAGACGGCCAGCTCAAAACCGAAAAGGTCTTTATCGTCGGCAGCTACGAAGAACTCCTTCCGCTCCACGACGGCAATATCCAGAAGATCCAGAAGACAGCCCTCGACGGTAACGTACAGCATATCGCCATCGACGACCTTACCGGCACCACGGCGGAATACCAGTACCTGCACCGGGACCACCTGGGCTCGGTCGAGAAGGTTACCGACGAAAGCGGCGCAGTGATCCTGGACACCGCCTTCGACCCCTACGGCGGCCGCAGGCAGGCAAACTGGCGCGGAGACATCAGCCAGCAGCAGCTGGAGGAACTGCTGCTGTCTCAGGGCTTCACCACTAAGCGGGGTTACACCGGCCACGAGCACCTGGATCGGACCGGGTTGATTCATATGAATGGGCGGATATACGATCCCACCCTGGGCAGGTTCCTGAGTCCGGACCCGATCGTACAGGCGCCGACAAACAGTCAGAGCTGGAATCGCTATAGTTATGCGTTCAACAATCCTCTTAGCTTTACGGATCCCAGCGGCTTTGAATCTGAGGAGGATGAGGTACCCGAATTCCCGCCGCTCCCATACGAGTTAGACGAAAATGATGATACTGGAGGAGGAGGGGGTTACGAACCTAATGGGAATTGCACGGGTAGCTATACATGTCGCAGTGGAAGTAGTCCCTGGGTGAAGAGTGGCTCTGCATGGTTGTCATTGCTGTTACATGGCAGCAGTGGCCGGGGTGCTAGAAGTTCAGAGTCTACGGAGAAGGCGAAGGGGCAGGCAGATAAAAATTGCGGGGTTGAGTACGAGTGTGTAGAAGTTACGGCCACGCAAGGAGCTACTTCTTCTTTGATTGGGGATTCTAGTGGTTTTATTACTCGGGACAGCTATGGGCATCCGGTAGATTCGGAACTAGGTGCTCTCTTTTACCTTGCAGAATGGCTATCTGGAGCTAAAGCAACAAGCTTTCTGAAGGGTGAAAAGATTGCTATTGGAATTAGTAAGAAGGGACTTAAACATCTTAAAAAACATTTAAAGGATTTTCAGAAACTTGATAGTAATTTTACTTTGAAAGATCAAATTAAGCTTGGTAAGAAAATAGCAGGAAATCCAGCTAATTTGGTCAATGTTAGGAATGGGAGTCGAGGATTTGAAGCGGTCGTTAATGTTGGTGGAAATAGCGTCCAAGTAAGGGCTGTTCTAAATGCTGCTGGAAATCTAAGAAGCGTATATCCCGTGTTATGAGGAGTAGAAATTGACAGATATTTTCTATGCTTTAGATGTGAGCGGTGGGGTAGACCCTGATGATCCCATAGGTAACGTATATATAGTGGGGGATAATGGGAAATCTATTACTATTGAAAGTACATATGTTGATGCATGGTTAATGGAAATGTCTGATTTCATTATTTCTGGGGGTAGACAGAATAGAATCGAAGTTCTGGAAGAGCCTGAAGCTATAGATGTTATTTATAAGGATGAAAAATTTGATTTTTTTTATAAGGGGGAGAAGGTTGTTGTTAGTTCTAAGGTTTTCGTGCAAAAAGTTTGCGAGATTGTGGAGAAATTAATTTTTGACTTGTCTAGATTTTCTGATGGCAAAGAGGGTAAAAATGTTTCTCTATTGAAGGGTAAATTGCTAGAGTTGCAGGGAAAAAGAAAATAACGTTTGCAGCCCCGTGAACCCCCACACAAAGCCCCGCTGGTGATTCCGGCGGGGCTTTGTCGTTTTAGGTTGGTTGCTCAAGCCTGCTTCTTGAGTTTGGCATTCTCGATAAACGTGTCGATCACCTGGATCACCTGCCGCTTGGTGGCAGCGTCCAGTTTGTCGATCTGTTGCATCCGCCGTAGCAGTCGGGAATCTGGCTGGCGACTCTTCTTTAGCGGCTTGATCCCTAACAGCTCATCCGCGCTGACCCCCAGCAGCTTGGCCATGGCGGGCAGCAGGTTCGAGGGCGGGAAATCGCTGTGGCCCTCGTAGTAGGAAATCATCCGTTGCGAGACGCCCAGCTCATTGGCCAGTTCCACCTGGGTATATCCGGCCTGCTTCCGCAAATCCGCCAGGCGCCGACCAAAGCCGGTTAGCTGCTCGATGTTCTGCTTGGGCATGAATGGGGCTCCCGCATTCCTATGGTGCGGGAGAGTGTAACCCCGGTTTTGCATGACCCTTCTCCAGTTGCTTGACCTTATATACATCAAGTGTATATGCTTCCGGCCGGCAAATAAACCATACATTTTTTGTATATGGGTCTTGACAGGATTTTGGCCAAGTCGGGGGAAAGGCAATGGCACGCATCGCAGACGAGGTGATCGAGCGGATCAAGGCGGAGGTGTCCCTGGAGCGGCTGGTGGAGACCTTCGGGGTCGAACTGAAGAAGCACGGCAAGGACAAGGTGGGCCGCTGCCCCTTCCACGACGACAGGACCCCGTCGCTGGTGGTCAGTCCGCAATCCAATCTCTGGCACTGCCTCGGTGCCTGCAATACCGGCGGCAGCGTGATTGACTGGGTGATGAAGACCCAGGGCATCAGCTTCCGCCACGCGGTGGAGATACTGCGGGACGATATCCCGGCGCTGGCTGCGCCGGCCGGCAAGCCGGTCAAGCACAGCACCGCGCAAAAAATGGAAGTGTTGCTGTCGGAGGATGACGAGGCCCAGCAGTTGCTCAACCAGGTGGTGGACTTCTACCACGAGGCCCTGTTGCAGAGCCCGGAGGCGCTGGACTATCTGGCCGGTCGGGGCCTTGGTGACCGGGAACTGATCGAGCGCTTCAAGCTGGGGTTTGCTAACCGCACCTTGGGTTACCGCCTGCCGGCCAAGAGCCGCAAGGCGGGCGCCGAGGTGCGCGGCAAGCTGCAACAGGTTGGCGTGCTGCGTGACAGCGGCCACGAGCACTTCAACGGCTCCATAGTCGTTCCCGTCTTCGACAGCGCGGGCAATGTGGTGGAGGCCTACGGCCGCAAAATCCGCGACGACCTGCGCAAAGGCACCCCGAAACACTTGTACCTGCCGGGTCCACACGCTGGCGTGTGGAATGCGGCCGCCCTGGAAGGCCAGAAGGAAGTGATCTTGTGCGAAGCCCTGATCGATGCCCTGAGCTTCTGGGCGGCGGGCTACCGCAACGTGACCGCCAGCTACGGCACTTCCGGCTTCACGGGTGATCACCTGGCGCTGTTCAAGGAGGCCGGCATCCAGCGTGTTCTGATTGCCTATGACCGCGATACCGCCGGCAACAACGCTGCCGAGAAGCTGGCGGCACAGTTGCAGGCGGAAGGCTTCGACTGCTACCGGCTGCTGTTCCCCAAGGGCATGGATGCCAACCAGTACGCGCGGGAAGTCACCCCGGCCGGCAAGAGCCTGGGCGTGGTAATCCGTTCGGCCGAATGGATGGGACAGGGCAAACCGCCGGAGCGCCAGTTGGAGCTGGAGCAGCAGGCGCCTTCCGCTTTAGCTGCCGATCCCGCCCGGGAACGCTTCGAGCAGCAGGCCAAAAGCCTGGCCGGGCAGATAGATACCCTCAATCAGAACGCCCGGGAGCCGACGCCGATCCCCAAGCCGCCGCCACAGCCGCAACCCGAGCCGGAGCCCTTGCCACCGGCGGCGGCTGTACCGGAAGCCCCCAGCGATCCGGTGCCCGATGCCGAAGTCTCCGAACGCGAAGTGCACTTCACCTTCGGCGACAGAAAGTACCGGGTGCGCGGTCTGGAAAAAAACAAGAACTACGAAGTGCTCAAGATCAACCTGCTGGCGAGCTGCGGGGACAACCTGCACGTGGACAGCTTCGACTTCTACGCCGCCAAGGCGCGGGCCGGCTTTATCAAACTGGCGGCGCTGGAGCTGGCCCAGGAGGAGCGCACCTTAAAAACCGACCTGAGCAAAATCCTGCTCAAGCTGGAGGAGCTGCAGGAAAAACTGATCCAAGGCAGCCTGCAGAAAACCCCGGAGAGCCTGGCGCCGGAGCTGAGCGAGAGCGAACAGCGCGAGGCTCTGGAGCTCTTGCAATCCCCGGACCTGCTGGACCGCATCCTGTCCGACTTCGACCGCTGCGGCGTAGTGGGCGAGGAGAGCAACAAGCTGGTGAGTTATCTGGCCAGCGCCAGCCGCAAGCTGGAGCGGCCGCTGGCGGTGATTATCCAATCCACCTCAGCCGCCGGCAAAAGCTCGCTGATGGACGCGGTCTTGAACCTGATGCCGGAGGAAGAGCGGGTGCACTACTCGGCCATGACCGGGCAGAGCCTGTTCTACATGGGCGAAACCAATCTCAAACACAAGATACTGGCCATTGCCGAGGAGGAAGGCGCGAGCAATGCCAGCTATGCCTTGAAGCTGCTCCAAAGTGAAGGCGAAATCACTATCGCCAGCACCGGCAAAGACGAAACCACCGGCGAGCTGGTGACGCGGGAGTATCGCGTGGAAGGCCCGGTGATGCTGTTCCTGACCACCACCGCGATAGACATCGACGAAGAACTGTTGAACCGCTGTTTGGTTCTCACCGTCAACGAATCCCGCGAGCAGACAAGAGCCATCCACCAGGCACAGAGAAAGCGCCGAACCCTCGAAGGCCTCACCGCCAAACTGGAGAAAACCCAGCTCACCCAACTGCACAGAAACGCCCAGCGCCTGTTAAAGCCGCTCCCGGTAATCAACCCCTACGCTGACCGCCTCACCTTCCTGGACGACAAAACTAGAACCCGAAGAGACCATGAAAAGTATCTCACCCTGATCGACAGCATCGCGCTGCTGCATCAGTACCAGCGCGAGATAAAAACCGTGCACCACACGGGCAGAGCCATCGAATATATCGAGGTCACCCTGTCGGATATCGAAACTGCTAACCGCCTGGCCCACGAAGTGCTGGGCCGCACCTTGGACGAACTGCCGGCGCAGACGCGGAAGCTGCTTAAACTGATCCAGCAGATGGTAGCGGATGAATGCCAGCGGCAGCGCATCGAACAAAAGGACTACCGCTTTAGCCGCCGCCAGGTGCGCGAGTGTACCGGCTGGGGCAACACCCAATTAAAAGTGCACCTGCACCGTCTGGAAGAAATGGAATATCTGCTGACCCACCGCGGCGGCCGCGGCCAGAGCTACGAATACGAACTGCTGTTCGACGGCCAGGGCGAAGACGAAAACCGCCTGATGGGGCTGATTGACCCGCAAAAACTGGACTACGACAAAAAGAAGTCGGGGTTAAAAGCCGAGAAGTCGGCCCCCGGTCGGGGCCAAGTCGGGGGGCGGTCGGACTTGGAAAAATCCCCGGAGCCCAGCAGCGACGCGGCTTCCGCAGAAACCGGTCGGGGAAAACCGAAAAGCACTTCTATAGCGAAAAACTTCAACGGCCGTACCGTAGTTGAAGCAGTCCGGGCGTGAGGAGAGGCGACCGATGGACAACCAAAGCCTCACCTACCTCAGCCGCCTGCATCTCGACTACCTGCGGGCCATGAACTACTCCCCGCGCACCATCAGCCATCGGGAAACCACCCTGCGGCAGTTCAGCGAATGGTGCCAGGAGCGCGGCATTGTAAAGGCCAGCAGCGTGACCAAGCCGATCCTGGAACGCTACCGAAGACACCTGCACCACAGCCGCGACGCCCGCGGCAATCCCATCAGCGCCAACAACCAACTGAAGCGGCTGGTGCCCCTGCGCAGCTTCTTCAAATGGGCCACCCAGCAGAACTACCTGCTGTACAACCCCGCCAGTGAACTGCAACTGCCCAAGGTGGCCAAAGCGCTACCCAGGGCGCCCCTGACCGCCGAGGAAGCCGAACAGGTCCTCGCCCAGCCCGACCTCCAGACCGACGAAGGCATCCGCGACCGAGCCATGATGGAAGTGCTCTACAGCACCGGCATAAGGCGCATGGAACTGCTCAACCTCACCCGACCCGACGTCAACGGCGCCCGGCAAATGCTCGCCGTGCGTCAGGGCAAGGGCCAGAAAGACCGCTTCGTCCCCATCGGCCCCCGCGCCCTGGAATGGCTGCAACACTACCTCACTCAAGTGCGCCTCGACTGGGTGATCGAACCAGAGCCGGAAACCCTGTTCCTGGAACCCAACGGCCAGCCGATGACCAGCGACAAACTCAGCCGCCTGGTAGCCCGATACATCACCCGCGCCGACCTCGGCAAAACCGGCTCCTGCCACCTGTTCCGGCATACCGCCGCCACCCTGATGCTGGAAAACGGCGCCGACCTGCGCTTTATCCAGCAACTGCTGGGCCACAAACAACTGTCCACCACCGAGATCTACACCCACGTCTCCATCCTCAAGCTGCAACAGATCCACGCCGCCACCCATCCAACAGCCAGAGGGCAGAAGGCAGGGAACAGAAGACAGAAAGGTGGAGAAGAGCCCGAAGCGACCGAGGACACGTTGCTGGCCCAGTTGGAGGCGGAAAGCGCGGAGGAACAGGACCCGACCGACTGAGCCCTTATCCGCCTGTCACATGGCTTGCAAAAAAACAGCGCAAGCCAAGGCGCCAGGCTCGCCCCGTGCCGGCGGAGAGGGCAAACCGTTCGTTCCAGCCGCCGCAAACGGCGCGGCGGGCCGCGCTCCACGTTGTTGCGCACGGCACAGGCAAAAAGGTGGCTGCAAAAGCGGGCTGGGGCCTGTCACGGCCCTTGCAAAAAAGCGCAAGGCCCGCGCCAGCCCCCATCCCCCTTTAGCGGCCGCTTCCCCAGCCATGCCTCCCCCGGCTCACAAAAAGCGTTCGCCTCCCCGCCCGAAAAACTCCTGCCCGCCGGCGTGGGCGAGCCCTACGCCGGCTGGGGGCCCAGTGGCCCCAATAAACACTGTGCCAGCGTCAGGTCTTTAAAGCGGGCAGGCCGGGCTGGTCGCATGTCTGGTTTTTTACCCCCCTAGCCCCCCAAGGGGGGAACACAAAAGGCCGCGGCGAAGCCGCGAAAGCTTTTTACCTTGGGGGTCCGTGCCACCCGGAAACCCCGTGTCTGCTGTGTGTCCCCTCAGCATAACCCCGTGCTCAACCAGTCAAGGCCAAGCCGCTACGCGGTGCTCCGCTGAACAGCGCTCCGCAGCCTTGACAGGCCTGCGCGCGGGGTTCTGCCAAGTGGCCACACAACAGCCACTCAAAGGAGGCAAGGCATGGCCATACCAAAGCCAATCCAAGATGAAATAAACCAGCTGCCGTATCCGCTGGACAAAATCCTCAACACCGCGAACAGCCTGCGCCAAAGCGGCACCACCGGCGCCAGCACCGGCGAACTGATCGCCGCCGCATTCACCCTGGAGCGCATCGAGTACCTGCCGCAAGGCTGGGGCGTCATTGAGGCCTGGGAGCGCCTGGATATCGAATGGCAGATGTACATCAAGCACCTGCGCCAAGACTGTCGGCACTTGATCGAAGCCATCGAAGAAGCCGCGCCACCGTTCTAGCGGCCAACCAGGAGGGGCAAATGCCCCTCCGCTTTAGCCGCATGGTGGCGGCCCTGCGCCTCACTTCCACTCTAATAAAGAGGAGAAAAAAGCCGTGGGAGTGAACAAAAAATGCGCAAAATAATCATGTACCTTGTCGTGATCGTCCTGATACTCATGCCAGCCAACTGTCCAAACAAAGGGGAGAGTGGCCGCTTGCAGCGGCCCCGGCCGCCTGTCGGCGGCCCTTCGGGCGCTGGCGCGCCCGGAGAGCGGCTAAGCGGAAAAGCGCGTTGCCACCGTTCGCACATCCCGCTAAGGTAAAACCCGCGTCGGGGCCAAAAACCGAGAGGCGGCCGGTGGCGCCGGGCAAAACGGGCGCTAAGCCGCTGAAAGCACAGGGAAAACCCGGAAGTTAGCGTGCGACCGGCCTCGGGTGCATGTATTTACGGAGAAGGCGAAGGGGCAGGCAGATAAAAATTGCGGGGTTGAGTACGAGTGTGTAGAAGTTACGGCCACGCAAGGAGCTACTTCTTCTTTGATTGGGGATTCTAGTGGTTTTATTACTCGGGACAGCTATGGGCATCCGGTAGATTCGGAACTAGGTGCTCTCTTTTACCTTGCAGAATGGCTATCTGGAGCTAAAGCAACAAGCTTTCTGAAGGGTGAAAAGATTGCTATTGGAATTAGTAAGAAGGGACTTAAACATCTTAAAAAACATTTAAAGGATTTTCAGAAACTTGATAGTAATTTTACTTTGAAAGATCAAATTAAGCTTGGTAAGAAAATAGCAGGAAATCCAGCTAATTTGGTCAATGTTAGGAATGGGAGTCGAGGATTTGAAGCGGTCGTTAATGTTGGTGGAAATAGCGTCCAAGTAAGGGCTGTTCTAAATGCTGCTGGAAATCTAAGAAGCGTATATCCCGTGTTATGAGGAGTAGAAATTGACAGATATTTTCTATGCTTTAGATGTGAGCGGTGGGGTAGACCCTGATGATCCCATAGGTAACGTATATATAGTGGGGGATAATGGGAAATCTATTACTATTGAAAGTACATATGTTGATGCATGGTTAATGGAAATGTCTGATTTCATTATTTCTGGGGGTAGACAGAATAGAATCGAAGTTCTGGAAGAGCCTGAAGCTATAGATGTTATTTATAAGGATGAAAAATTTGATTTTTTTTATAAGGGGGAGAAGGTTGTTGTTAGTTCTAAGGTTTTCGTGCAAAAAGTTTGCGAGATTGTGGAGAAATTAATTTTTGACTTGTCTAGATTTTCTGATGGCAAAGAGGGTAAAAATGTTTCTCTATTGAAGGGTAAATTGCTAGAGTTGCAGGGAAAAAGAAAATAACGTTTGCAGCCCCGTGAACCCCCACACAAAGCCCCGCTGGTGATTCCGGCGGGGCTTTGTCGTTTTAGGTTGGTTGCTCAAGCCTGCTTCTTGAGTTTGGCATTCTCGATAAACGTGTCGATCACCTGGATCACCTGCCGCTTGGTGGCAGCGTCCAGTTTGTCGATCTGTTGCATCCGCCGTAGCAGTCGGGAATCTGGCTGGCGACTCTTCTTTAGCGGCTTGATCCCTAACAGCTCATCCGCGCTGACCCCCAGCAGCTTGGCCATGGCGGGCAGCAGGTTCGAGGGCGGGAAATCGCTGTGGCCCTCGTAGTAGGAAATCATCCGTTGCGAGACGCCCAGCTCATTGGCCAGTTCCACCTGGGTATATCCGGCCTGCTTCCGCAAATCCGCCAGGCGCCGACCAAAGCCGGTTAGCTGCTCGATGTTCTGCTTGGGCATGAATGGGGCTCCCGCATTCCTATGGTGCGGGAGAGTGTAACCCCGGTTTTGCATGACCCTTCTCCAGTTGCTTGACCTTATATACATCAAGTGTATATGCTTCCGGCCGGCAAATAAACCATACATTTTTTGTATATGGGTCTTGACAGGATTTTGGCCAAGTCGGGGGAAAGGCAATGGCACGCATCGCAGACGAGGTGATCGAGCGGATCAAGGCGGAGGTGTCCCTGGAGCGGCTGGTGGAGACCTTCGGGGTCGAACTGAAGAAGCACGGCAAGGACAAGGTGGGCCGCTGCCCCTTCCACGACGACAGGACCCCGTCGCTGGTGGTCAGTCCGCAATCCAATCTCTGGCACTGCCTCGGTGCCTGCAATACCGGCGGCAGCGTGATTGACTGGGTGATGAAGACCCAGGGCATCAGCTTCCGCCACGCGGTGGAGATACTGCGGGACGATATCCCGGCGCTGGCTGCGCCGGCCGGCAAGCCGGTCAAGCACAGCACCGCGCAAAAAATGGAAGTGTTGCTGTCGGAGGATGACGAGGCCCAGCAGTTGCTCAACCAGGTGGTGGACTTCTACCACGAGGCCCTGTTGCAGAGCCCGGAGGCGCTGGACTATCTGGCCGGTCGGGGCCTTGGTGACCGGGAACTGATCGAGCGCTTCAAGCTGGGGTTTGCTAACCGCACCTTGGGTTACCGCCTGCCGGCCAAGAGCCGCAAGGCGGGCGCCGAGGTGCGCGGCAAGCTGCAACAGGTTGGCGTGCTGCGTGACAGCGGCCACGAGCACTTCAACGGCTCCATAGTCGTTCCCGTCTTCGACAGCGCGGGCAATGTGGTGGAGGCCTACGGCCGCAAAATCCGCGACGACCTGCGCAAAGGCACCCCGAAACACTTGTACCTGCCGGGTCCACACGCTGGCGTGTGGAATGCGGCCGCCCTGGAAGGCCAGAAGGAAGTGATCTTGTGCGAAGCCCTGATCGATGCCCTGAGCTTCTGGGCGGCGGGCTACCGCAACGTGACCGCCAGCTACGGCACTTCCGGCTTCACGGGTGATCACCTGGCGCTGTTCAAGGAGGCCGGCATCCAGCGTGTTCTGATTGCCTATGACCGCGATACCGCCGGCAACAACGCTGCCGAGAAGCTGGCGGCACAGTTGCAGGCGGAAGGCTTCGACTGCTACCGGCTGCTGTTCCCCAAGGGCATGGATGCCAACCAGTACGCGCGGGAAGTCACCCCGGCCGGCAAGAGCCTGGGCGTGGTAATCCGTTCGGCCGAATGGATGGGACAGGGCAAACCGCCGGAGCGCCAGTTGGAGCTGGAGCAGCAGGCGCCTTCCGCTTTAGCTGCCGATCCCGCCCGGGAACGCTTCGAGCAGCAGGCCAAAAGCCTGGCCGGGCAGATAGATACCCTCAATCAGAACGCCCGGGAGCCGACGCCGATCCCCAAGCCGCCGCCACAGCCGCAACCCGAGCCGGAGCCCTTGCCACCGGCGGCGGCTGTACCGGAAGCCCCCAGCGATCCGGTGCCCGATGCCGAAGTCTCCGAACGCGAAGTGCACTTCACCTTCGGCGACAGAAAGTACCGGGTGCGCGGTCTGGAAAAAAACAAGAACTACGAAGTGCTCAAGATCAACCTGCTGGCGAGCTGCGGGGACAACCTGCACGTGGACAGCTTCGACTTCTACGCCGCCAAGGCGCGGGCCGGCTTTATCAAACTGGCGGCGCTGGAGCTGGCCCAGGAGGAGCGCACCTTAAAAACCGACCTGAGCAAAATCCTGCTCAAGCTGGAGGAGCTGCAGGAAAAACTGATCCAAGGCAGCCTGCAGAAAACCCCGGAGAGCCTGGCGCCGGAGCTGAGCGAGAGCGAACAGCGCGAGGCTCTGGAGCTCTTGCAATCCCCGGACCTGCTGGACCGCATCCTGTCCGACTTCGACCGCTGCGGCGTAGTGGGCGAGGAGAGCAACAAGCTGGTGAGTTATCTGGCCAGCGCCAGCCGCAAGCTGGAGCGGCCGCTGGCGGTGATTATCCAATCCACCTCAGCCGCCGGCAAAAGCTCGCTGATGGACGCGGTCTTGAACCTGATGCCGGAGGAAGAGCGGGTGCACTACTCGGCCATGACCGGGCAGAGCCTGTTCTACATGGGCGAAACCAATCTCAAACACAAGATACTGGCCATTGCCGAGGAGGAAGGCGCGAGCAATGCCAGCTATGCCTTGAAGCTGCTCCAAAGTGAAGGCGAAATCACTATCGCCAGCACCGGCAAAGACGAAACCACCGGCGAGCTGGTGACGCGGGAGTATCGCGTGGAAGGCCCGGTGATGCTGTTCCTGACCACCACCGCGATAGACATCGACGAAGAACTGTTGAACCGCTGTTTGGTTCTCACCGTCAACGAATCCCGCGAGCAGACAAGAGCCATCCACCAGGCACAGAGAAAGCGCCGAACCCTCGAAGGCCTCACCGCCAAACTGGAGAAAACCCAGCTCACCCAACTGCACAGAAACGCCCAGCGCCTGTTAAAGCCGCTCCCGGTAATCAACCCCTACGCTGACCGCCTCACCTTCCTGGACGACAAAACTAGAACCCGAAGAGACCATGAAAAGTATCTCACCCTGATCGACAGCATCGCGCTGCTGCATCAGTACCAGCGCGAGATAAAAACCGTGCACCACACGGGCAGAGCCATCGAATATATCGAGGTCACCCTGTCGGATATCGAAACTGCTAACCGCCTGGCCCACGAAGTGCTGGGCCGCACCTTGGACGAACTGCCGGCGCAGACGCGGAAGCTGCTTAAACTGATCCAGCAGATGGTAGCGGATGAATGCCAGCGGCAGCGCATCGAACAAAAGGACTACCGCTTTAGCCGCCGCCAGGTGCGCGAGTGTACCGGCTGGGGCAACACCCAATTAAAAGTGCACCTGCACCGTCTGGAAGAAATGGAATATCTGCTGACCCACCGCGGCGGCCGCGGCCAGAGCTACGAATACGAACTGCTGTTCGACGGCCAGGGCGAAGACGAAAACCGCCTGATGGGGCTGATTGACCCGCAAAAACTGGACTACGACAAAAAGAAGTCGGGGTTAAAAGCCGAGAAGTCGGCCCCCGGTCGGGGCCAAGTCGGGGGGCGGTCGGACTTGGAAAAATCCCCGGAGCCCAGCAGCGACGCGGCTTCCGCAGAAACCGGTCGGGGAAAACCGAAAAGCACTTCTATAGCGAAAAACTTCAACGGCCGTACCGTAGTTGAAGCAGTCCGGGCGTGAGGAGAGGCGACCGATGGACAACCAAAGCCTCACCTACCTCAGCCGCCTGCATCTCGACTACCTGCGGGCCATGAACTACTCCCCGCGCACCATCAGCCATCGGGAAACCACCCTGCGGCAGTTCAGCGAATGGTGCCAGGAGCGCGGCATTGTAAAGGCCAGCAGCGTGACCAAGCCGATCCTGGAACGCTACCGAAGACACCTGCACCACAGCCGCGACGCCCGCGGCAATCCCATCAGCGCCAACAACCAACTGAAGCGGCTGGTGCCCCTGCGCAGCTTCTTCAAATGGGCCACCCAGCAGAACTACCTGCTGTACAACCCCGCCAGTGAACTGCAACTGCCCAAGGTGGCCAAAGCGCTACCCAGGGCGCCCCTGACCGCCGAGGAAGCCGAACAGGTCCTCGCCCAGCCCGACCTCCAGACCGACGAAGGCATCCGCGACCGAGCCATGATGGAAGTGCTCTACAGCACCGGCATAAGGCGCATGGAACTGCTCAACCTCACCCGACCCGACGTCAACGGCGCCCGGCAAATGCTCGCCGTGCGTCAGGGCAAGGGCCAGAAAGACCGCTTCGTCCCCATCGGCCCCCGCGCCCTGGAATGGCTGCAACACTACCTCACTCAAGTGCGCCTCGACTGGGTGATCGAACCAGAGCCGGAAACCCTGTTCCTGGAACCCAACGGCCAGCCGATGACCAGCGACAAACTCAGCCGCCTGGTAGCCCGATACATCACCCGCGCCGACCTCGGCAAAACCGGCTCCTGCCACCTGTTCCGGCATACCGCCGCCACCCTGATGCTGGAAAACGGCGCCGACCTGCGCTTTATCCAGCAACTGCTGGGCCACAAACAACTGTCCACCACCGAGATCTACACCCACGTCTCCATCCTCAAGCTGCAACAGATCCACGCCGCCACCCATCCAACAGCCAGAGGGCAGAAGGCAGGGAACAGAAGACAGAAAGGTGGAGAAGAGCCCGAAGCGACCGAGGACACGTTGCTGGCCCAGTTGGAGGCGGAAAGCGCGGAGGAACAGGACCCGACCGACTGAGCCCTTATCCGCCTGTCACATGGCTTGCAAAAAAACAGCGCAAGCCAAGGCGCCAGGCTCGCCCCGTGCCGGCGGAGAGGGCAAACCGTTCGTTCCAGCCGCCGCAAACGGCGCGGCGGGCCGCGCTCCACGTTGTTGCGCACGGCACAGGCAAAAAGGTGGCTGCAAAAGCGGGCTGGGGCCTGTCACGGCCCTTGCAAAAAAGCGCAAGGCCCGCGCCAGCCCCCATCCCCCTTTAGCGGCCGCTTCCCCAGCCATGCCTCCCCCGGCTCACAAAAAGCGTTCGCCTCCCCGCCCGAAAAACTCCTGCCCGCCGGCGTGGGCGAGCCCTACGCCGGCTGGGGGCCCAGTGGCCCCAATAAACACTGTGCCAGCGTCAGGTCTTTAAAGCGGGCAGGCCGGGCTGGTCGCATGTCTGGTTTTTTACCCCCCTAGCCCCCCAAGGGGGGAACACAAAAGGCCGCGGCGAAGCCGCGAAAGCTTTTTACCTTGGGGGTCCGTGCCACCCGGAAACCCCGTGTCTGCTGTGTGTCCCCTCAGCATAACCCCGTGCTCAACCAGTCAAGGCCAAGCCGCTACGCGGTGCTCCGCTGAACAGCGCTCCGCAGCCTTGACAGGCCTGCGCGCGGGGTTCTGCCAAGTGGCCACACAACAGCCACTCAAAGGAGGCAAGGCATGGCCATACCAAAGCCAATCCAAGATGAAATAAACCAGCTGCCGTATCCGCTGGACAAAATCCTCAACACCGCGAACAGCCTGCGCCAAAGCGGCACCACCGGCGCCAGCACCGGCGAACTGATCGCCGCCGCATTCACCCTGGAGCGCATCGAGTACCTGCCGCAAGGCTGGGGCGTCATTGAGGCCTGGGAGCGCCTGGATATCGAATGGCAGATGTACATCAAGCACCTGCGCCAAGACTGTCGGCACTTGATCGAAGCCATCGAAGAAGCCGCGCCACCGTTCTAGCGGCCAACCAGGAGGGGCAAATGCCCCTCCGCTTTAGCCGCATGGTGGCGGCCCTGCGCCTCACTTCCACTCTAATAAAGAGGAGAAAAAAGCCGTGGGAGTGAACAAAAAATGCGCAAAATAATCATGTACCTTGTCGTGATCGTCCTGATACTCATGCCAGCCAACTGTCCAAACAAAGGGGAGAGTGGCCGCTTGCAGCGGCCCCGGCCGCCTGTCGGCGGCCCTTCGGGCGCTGGCGCGCCCGGAGAGCGGCTAAGCGGAAAAGCGCGTTGCCACCGTTCGCACATCCCGCTAAGGTAAAACCCGCGTCGGGGCCAAAAACCGAGAGGCGGCCGGTGGCGCCGGGCAAAACGGGCGCTAAGCCGCTGAAAGCACAGGGAAAACCCGGAAGTTAGCGTGCGACCGGCCTCGGGTGCATGTATTTACGGAGAAGGCGAAGGAGCAGGCAATTACGGAGAAGGTTTTGAACAAAATAAATGTATTAGCCGCTGATACTATGTTAGGAACTTATGATTCGGCTAAGGAGGCAGCCTTGGCGCTACATAATAATAAAGAATTGATGGCTTATGCTAAGGAGCTTAAGATTGAATTTTGGGCCGTAATAGATAAAGAAAGTCATAGAATCAAAGAAGTCAGCACAGGGTTTCATAATGGTCTAGCTATAGGTATTTATGAGGGGACCTTCAATGACGGTGATAGTGTTTGGCATTCTCACCCTTCTGGAAGCATGGTTCATGGAGGGGATTTTAATAGTGCGTGGGGTGCTGAGGCACATTCTATTTTTGCTTCCGGGACAGAGCTGTCAGTTATGCGTGCTGGGGCAGCAGGTATTGGTGGTAAATTTAGTAATTATGATGAGTATGCAAGGTATAGCGGTGTAATTACATACAATCTTGAAGTATACCGTGGATCTCGATGGGTGTCTGGTCGAACAACAGTGTATAAGTATTGAGGGCAGGGTAATGAAAGCTAGTATGTTTTTTGTTTTAGTTTGTTTGTTGATAAGAGCTCTTCCTGCTATTGGTTTTGAGCCGGCGTATAAAAGTGATGAGGTTCGTGAGTATTTAAAAGATAAGGATACTGTTGTGTTGGCTATAAAAGTCGGTGGGACGATAGGTGTTCGTGAGTACAAGAATTTATTTTCTGAGTTTGTAGAAGATGAAGAGTTGTTGGATTACTGGAAGAGGATTAATAATAAATCGAAGTTGGATCAATTCTTAGTGGTTAAATCCTACAAAGGTGAAGCTCGTGAAGGGGAGATCTTGCCGGTTAAGCAGTTTTCAGAAAATTACGGGGCTACTTATCTAAAAGAGGCTTATTTGCTTTTTTTGAGTCCAAATGATAATCCTTATTTTAAGTCATCAGTAGGGGATTCCCTTGTGTATACTGAGTGTGATGTGGTTCCATTGAAAAAAATATTGCGGAACGTTGAAAAGAATGCTTTGGATATGAGAATTGATGCTCTGATTGAACTGTTGATTGATCAAAAGCTTGTTGGGTGTTAGGGCAAAATGGGGTGACGGGGGCAGGCCTTGAGATTTGCAGGGGACAAATAGACCTTTAAATAGAATTTTGGGGTATAGGAAATAACAATGAAAACCAGGATTTTCAGGCTTTTTGCTTTTCTATCGATACTGGTTGTCGGGTGTAGTGCTCCGAGGAGCCTGGTGAATGCAGATTGGTATCAGGTGGAAACGCCCCATTTTCGTATAGTGACCAATGGCAGGCCGGCGATGGTAAAAGATCTGGCGCGGGACCTGGAGCGGTTTCGCGCGGCAACTTCCCAGCTTCTGCGGGTGCGCGGCGATCAGCAGCGGCTGACCGTTTTTGCGCTGGCCAACAGGAGCAGCTACGCGGGGATCGTGGGCGAAGAGCAGGCGAGGCAGACCGGTGGGATGTTCAATCACACCAGCTACGGCAGTTTTGCGTTGGTCAATCTTGAGCGCTACCGGTTTATGCGCGAGCACCCGGCCCGCGAGTTCCTGTTTCACGAGTACACGCATTTTCTGACCTACGGCAGCAGCCCGGTGCAATTTCCCTTCTGGTACAGTGAGGGCTTCGCGGAGTTTTTCTCGACAGCCGAGTTTCCCGGCGACGGCTCGTATATGTTCGGCGCTATTCCGGTGGATCGCGCCAACTCTCTGATCCACGACCGCCCCATGCCGCTGGAGGATTTGCTGCGGGCTACGCCGGCAACGGTGGATAAGAAACAGCGCCTCAAAGTCTATGCCGGCGGCTGGATGCTGACCCACTGGCTGATCATGAGCAGCGACAAAGGGGGAAAGATTGGAGATTATATCGATGCCTACAATCGCGGCGCCGACCCGGTAGATGCACTGACCAATGCTCTGGACATGCCGCTTGAGGATCTGGAACGGGCCTATTTGCAACAGGCAGAGGGCCGTTTCCCCAAGGGCAAGGGGCAGTTACCCGATGATTACCGGCCGGCGGACCCGCAACCGCGGCCCATGTCCCAGCAGCGCGCTGTGGCCGAAATCGCCCGCTACATGGTGATGTCCGGGCGCAAGTCGGAGTCCCTGGAGGAATTGGTGCAATATGCCCGCGCCGAGGGGGCGAACAGTCACGAACTGACGTCGGTGATGGCTGTCGCCGAAACGGGAAGCGGTGCCTTTGAGCGGGCGGAGGAAATTCTCGCAACCATTCCCGCCGACCTGCACGGCGAGTTTTGGTACCGCAGTGCCGAGGCCTGGTTATGGCTGAGACGGGAACTGCAGAAGGGGACTGAGAGTGATCTAAAACAGATGGCCGCGGTGCGGGACAAGTTCGTTTCCCTGATCAACGACAACGACGAAGTGGCGGCTCACTGGTACGGCCTGGCCATCGCCATGCAGAAGCTGGGGCACCTCCGGGGAGAGTACCTGGAAATGCTGGAGCAGGCCTATCTGCGCGCGCCGCGGGAGGGGGAGATCGCCTGGTGGTATGCCCATGAACTCTATCTGGACAGGGACGCCGAGAGCTTTGCCTTTGTGGCGCGCCCGCTGCTTATGCAGACAAGCGGGCAGGAATTCCGCGAACAGTTGCAGTCCATGCTGGCGGACCTGCCGGCCGATGGCGCACCCCCGATGCGATGGGCTGGAGATACTTTGGGCGGTACTTTTTCCAAGTACCGGGACCACTCAGCCTACAAGGCGCTCGCTCTGGCGTTTGATTACAGGGGAGCTTGTGCACTCGGCTATATATACGGCTCCCCCGATCAGGACACCGCCAACGAGCGGGCGCTGGCGGAGTGCGAGTCCCAGCGCGTCGAATTCGATGTGGAAACACCGTGCAGAGTCTATGCGGAGGGCGATAGAGTCGTCGGCGGTGCCGACGCCTCCGGGCGCCGCCTGTAGCCGAGGCCCTCCAACTGATCAGTGCCCTGGCCGGGCTGCGCGCGGAGAGCGAAGCGCTGGCCAAACGGCAGCTACATCCAGCGCTGGGTCAACGGGGATATCCTGGTGTTCGAGCGCCAGTCCGGCAGCGACGTGGTGATGGTGGCAGTAAATCGCGGCGGCAGCGCGTCCATTACCGTGAACAGCGCCGTAGGATGGGCAAAGCGGAGCGTGCCCATCACTCCGCTGGTTGATGGGCACGTCGCTACGCATCGGCGAGGAAGAGCACCGCGTCGGCGATATCCCGGGCGTAGCCGACCCGGCCCAGGGGGGTGACGGCCGACCAGGTGACGGCGTAGTCCGGGGCCTCTTTTTCCGTGCGCTCGATCAGGATGCCACCCGGCGCCACGCAGTTGACGCGGATGCCGTACTCGCCCAGTTCCACTACGGATTCCCCGGCCGTGCCCCAAGGTTTGTTAGTGGGGTTGGTGTTGCCGAACAGGCGTGGGAGGACCTGGTAGATAACCGGCTTTTCCACGGCTTTGGGTGCAGGTATGCTTTCTTTTTTTTCTGCGCAGCCGCGATGGTGGCGAGCAGGACAGCGGAAAAAATAAATTGGAATTTCTTCATCAGTTCATGTGCTCTCGAATCTTTCTATCGGTGTAGGAGCCTGCTTGCAGGCGAATTGCTACGGAGCACTGTTCTTTTCGCCTGCAAGCAGGCTCCTACAAAATACGAGTTCAATTCAGGTCCAGCACCAGCACGTCGCGAGCGGGAATCGTCAAATTTTTAAAGGAATAACGATGGCCGTTGACCACATCGGTGCCCCGGGCCTCGTCTCCGATCACTTCGGCAAAGCGCTCCATCTCCAGCTTCTGCGGCTCGTCGGATTTGTTGAAGGCCACCATAATCTTGTCCCTGTCGTCGTAGCGGAAATACACATAGGTTCCGTTTTGCGGCGCGAATGCCGCTCAACCCCGCGTACTCTATCCACCAGAGGCTGTTCTGGATCAGGTAATTGGCCAGCAGCGGATTGCGTTGGTTCAGGTCCGGCATGGAGTTGACGAACCAGCCATCCACAAAGCCTTTTTTGTCGAGATCGCTGGCATAGGGATCGATGTGGGTGGTGCGGCTGTGGTTGGTGATCTCATACTCACCTTTTGCCGTGCCGCTGCCGTTCAGCCAGTCCCGGGACGGCAGGTCCCCCATCCACCAGTGGCCGCTGCCGATATGGTTCAACACCACGTCCTGGATAACGCCCAGGCCCCGCGCATCCGCGGCGGCGACAAACTCTCGGAATTCCTCGTTGCTGCCGTAGCGGGGATCGATCCTGTAGTGATCGGTGGCGGAGTAGCCGTGGTAGGAGTATTCGGGCTGGTCGTTCTCCACCAGCGGGTTGGGCCAGACCTGGGTAAAGCCCAGTTCGGCGATATAGTCCAGCTGCTGCCGCATGCCAGCGATATCGCCGCCGTGGCGGCCGCCCGGATGCTTGCGGTCCGGCCCCTCGAGGGTGTCCGGGGTGCTGTCGTTGACCGGGTCGCCGTTGGCGAAGCGGTCCGGGGTGATCAGGTAGATGGCATCGGAGGAATCGAAGCCGCGGCGTAGGGCGGAGCCGGTAGCGTGCTGTTGCAGTTGGTACTGGATGACCGCCTTGGTCTCGCCTCCGTTTCGCAGGGCGATTTCCACCGTGCCCGGGCGGGTCTCAGGCGATAACTGCAGGTCGAGGAACAGGTAGTTGGGGTTCTCCGTGCGCTCGCTGCCGAGCAGGGTCACGCCGGGATAGTCCAGCTGCGCCTGCAGGCCGGCGATATCCCGCCCGTGCAGCATCAGTTGCAGATCCGGCACCGCCATGCCGGTCCACCAGTTGGGCGGCTCCACTCGCTCTACCGCGGGCTCCGCCACGGCGGCGGAGGCGCAGACAAGTGCAATGATCAGCGCTGACAGGCGTTTCATAACGGGCTCCTCTTTCATTATTCGCAATGCCCAGATTCTTATTGTGCAGCCTTCCGCCATCCCCGGTATCCCCCCGCCCGAGGGGGAGAAAGCTGTCGGGAATGGCGCGCAGATTATCCACACCCCCGCGGGGGAGGATGTCCGCGTGCGCGTACCGGTTTATACCTGACGCGGGCCGTGGGGAAGAGGTCGTTCCGCGCGGGCAATGCAGCGATGAAAAAAATAAAGAGAGACCACCATGAAAAAAATCCCTCTGATGGCGGCGCTGATGGCGGCGAGCCTCGGCACCCAGGCGGACTGGTACCTGCGCGGCACCCACAACGACTGGCAGGCGGACCCGATGCAGGACGTCGGCAACAACACCATGCTGGCGGACGATGTGGTGTTCGCCGTAAACGGTGAATTCAAATTCGACCGCTATGGCGACTGGAGTGAGAATTACGGATTAAATGGCGAGCTCGATGGAGCCAATATTCCCATCGATGCCGGAACCTGGGATATAGAGTTCTACACCGATACCCACGACTACAAAATTACCGCTTCCACGACGGGGCCGGCGGCGTATCACCTGCGCGGCACCCATAACGGCTGGGCCGAGGGCGACCTGATGACCCAGGTGGCCGGCACCAACCAGTACGAGGCCTGCCGCAACTTTACCTCCGGCGACGAGACCGGCGGCCCGCGCTTCCGGACGGCGGCTGGGGCGGTGACGAATTCTCGGTCCAGGACGACCAGTACGAGTACGGCGCCCTGTACAAGGAGGGCACCTTTATTACCGACTTCGCCTCCCGACGAATTAAAGTTGTATTCACCAAAATTGGGGTCAAAGAAGCGGACTCTACCAGTAAGTGATCTGTAGGCCATTGCATGTCCTCCTTCATCCCCGTTTATATACACCAGCATATTGCGATTGATTTCGGCACTTGCCATTCTGTCGGCGTGGGAGAGTATCTCTACAGGGGGCAGGTCGACATCCACTTGGCGGCTTAGAACAATGAGAGCCGCGCGTCTTTCTCGCTCATCTTCTATTTTTCATATCCTTGTTCCACACTGGCCGCGAACGAATCGACGATAATTAGGGGGCGACACGCTCTGGAGGCGAAGCATCATCAGCCATAGGCCGAGAAACTTGCGCCGGAGCATCTTCCGAGCGAAAACGCCAAGAACGCCACTCTCTTTCTTTGCATTTTTCTCGGAAACTTCTAACGCCGTTGTAACCTGTGTAGTTTGCGTAGAGAGGTTTTACGGTAAAGTGGCGTAGCCATCGAAAAATGGAGCGAAGCAAAATGCATCAGGTTGACAACATTGTGTGCGCCCAGCATGGGCGCATTCTAATTTGTCCAGCACGGTATCGAGGAGGTTAGATATACGGTCCCCACTGATTAATTATCGAACGGAAGTATGGATCGTTGGTATTGTCTTTCATCTGTAAATCAAGAAGCCTGTCGAGTGCTTTTTTAATGATTTGCGCATACTCTAGCGAGACCTGGGCTCTGTTTCGCCCCTTGAGGCTGAGAAGTTTTCTGAGCAGCCTATCGTATTCCTCGCCTTGGGCGCTAGCTATTTGATCCGTAATTGCTTTTTCCTGGGCTTTAAGCCGTGCCAAGTAATTTCCCGTGGGGGTTTGAAAAGCATTTTTATTCATCGAGTTGGATGTCCATCCATAAACATTGTTTAAGATTTTGCCGTCCGTATCTCGCCCCCCCTTCATCACAGTAAAGCCAATAAACATCCCTTCACCATCTGGTCTTTGAATGTCCGGGATAATGCCTTGATACCGATTGGACGCCACGATCATGCGCCGCAACTGCGCGTGACTTTGCTCATCGGCGGCTCTTAACCTTGGGTCGTTGGGATCCATATTGCCATTATTTGCGCGTCCGTGCACGATCGCGTTTTGGTTGAGATTCATTGTCTGGGTGGCCGGGTTCCAGGACTGATAACCGGACGATCCCGGTTGAGTTCGCCCCCTAACCTGGCCGGAATGACCCGCGACCTCTGCAGTGGTGAAGCTCCTGTTTAGGTAGGGCTCAGCAATGGAGTCGGCTTCCTGCTCCGCCGCCGACGGCGGGTCGTTCGCCGCTAGAAAAATCATTTCACGCTCTCTTTGCTCCGGCAGTGCGAGGTTGGGGTTTCTCACCTCTCCTTTCATCACATTGAAAGCACCTGGGCAAACTAAAATTCCGGTGTAGACATGTCCCATTGATCCCCTTAGGAAGGCTTTTAAAGAAGGTAGATAGAGCGAAGCGTTTAGGCCCGTTGGTGTCGGGCCTTGTTCGTATTCACCAATGTTTTCTTGATTGCCTTTGCGGCGACCAATCGTTACGGGCTCCTTCACAACATTATGTTGGTCGGCCACACCAAAAATTCCACGGTTCGTGAATAGAATTCTTTCTCTTGTTGTCGGTGGTAAATTCAATAACAGATCACGCGCCAAGTCGTTGCGTCGCCAGTCAACCAAGGTTTCCAGTACAGGAATGACTGAAATCGGTGCATCAAATTTTCGAATTTTACGCAAACGCTGATTTGCTATTTCATCTCCATAATCCCAGATATCTCCTGGTAACCACGGCATGGGTACTTTCCTCAAGAATTAGTATTGCCACTGTTGAATACACCATCCGGGCCCCGGTCATTGTTGACCAGCGCTATCTTTGTGGTGTATCCGAACATACTTTTGCTGCTGTGCTGTGCAATTATGGCGCCTATATTGGCAGCATTTCCGGGTGCCCACCAGCCCGACGGCCGCCGCCGCCGTCTGCGAGAACCCCTCCCACCGAGAAGCGATCTCTTCCGCCTCCTCGGCCCGCTGGCAGGGCCTCCAGCCAAGCCAAAGGCCACTGGCGGGCGGTTGCCCCCGAAATCTGCATTTTGTCGTTCCCGGCGCAACATAAGCTATCTACGTCACCATAGGCCTTGAAGAGCCGGCCGGGTACCCGACAGATGTAGGGGTAGCCGTCGGCTGAACAATTCGGCAGCATTGACAGAAACAGGGAATGGTGAAGGATCTGGCGCGGGACCTGTCGGCTCACTGGTTCGGCCTGGCCATCGCCATGCAGAAACTGGGGTACCTCCGGGGTGAATACCTGGAAATGCTGGAGCAGGCCTATCTGCGCGTGCCGCGGGAGCGGGAGATCGCCTGGTGGTATGCCCATGAACTCTATCTGGACAGGGACGCCGAGAGCTTTGCCTTTGTGGCGCGCCCACTGCTTATGCAGACAAGCGGGCAGAAATTCCGCGAGCAGTTGCAGTCCATGCTGGTGGACCTGCCGGCCGATGGAGTGCGCCAGGCAGAGCGGGCCGGGGATACATTGGGCGGCACTTTTACCAAATACCGGAACTACTCAGCCTACAAGGCGCTCGCCCTGGCGTTCGATTACAAGGGCGCCTATGCACTCGGCTATGTATTCGACTCGCCCGACCAGGATGCCGCCAACGACCGGGCGCTGGAAGTGTGCGAGGCCCGGCGGGCTGAATTCAGTGTGGAAACGCCGTGTAGAGTCTATGCGGAGGGCGATAGGGTCGTCGGCGGCGCCGACGCCTCCGGGCGCCGCCTGTAGCCGAGGCCTGGCCGGAAGAGCAAATTGTCCAACAATCTGTTGGAGGTGATTGTTTTGCACTGATCCCCGGGACCGCGGAGCTCCAGCTCCGCATTCGCCGGCAATGCCGATGGCCCCCAGTGGCTCGCGCCATCCATGGCGCTCGGCCTTCGGCCAGCGGAAGCTGCCAAATCGGCAATCCTGCCGATTTGTCCCCAAGGGGAGAGGGAACAAGCTCCCCCGGCATCAGGGCTGCCACAGAGCTTTCCACCAACTCCCCTCCCCCCCACCGGGGGAGGAGGGCCCCCCTCGACACGCCTGCCACAATCGCCGTATAACCATAACCATTGATCAGCGGTGACCCCATGACCAAATCAGCATCCGGCGCGGCCGCGCCGCGGGAAAAGCAGCCCCGACTCCCCTTCTGGCAGGTGTGGAACGTCAGCCTCGGTTTCCTGGGGGTGCAGTTCGGCTTCGCCCTGCAAAACGCCAATGCCAGCCGCATTCTCTCCGACCTGGGGGCCGACCTGCACTCGCTGTCGCTGTTCTGGATAGTCGCGCCGCTGATGGGGCTTATCGTGCAGCCCATCGTCGGCTCCGCTTCGGACCGCACCTGGAACCGCTTCGGGCGCCGCAACCCCTATATCCTGTTCGGCGCCATCGCCGCGGCCCTGGGCATGGCGTTTATGCCCAATGCGGGCATTGTGGTCGCCTTTATCGCCCCGATCCTGTTCGGCGGTGTGATGCTGGCGCTGATGGATGCGGCCTTCAATGTGACCATGCAGCCGTTCCGCGCCCTGGTGTCCGATATGGTGCCCTCGGAGCAGCGCACTCTCGGCTACTCGGTGCAGTCGCTGCTGATCAATATCGGTGCCGTGTGCGGTTCCATATTGCCGTTTGTCCTCACCAATGTGATCGGCCTGGAAAATACCGCGCGGACCGGCGAGGTGGCGCCTTCGGTGATCTGGGCTTTTTACATCGGCGCCACCATGCTGCTGGGCAGCGTGCTGTGGACCGTGATGCGGACAAAAGAATATGCACCGGAGCAGTACAACGCCTTTAAGGGTATCGATGGAGAGCAGCTGGCGCGGGAGCAGGCGCAGCTCAGATCCCCGGCGCAGAAACTCAGGGGCTTTTTCAATCTGCTGTTCACCATGCCCAAAACCATGCGCCAGCTGGCGGTGGTGCAGTTCTTCTCCTGGTTCGCGCTCTTCATCATGTGGGTGTACACCACGCCGGCCATCACCCAGCATGTGTGGGGCGTGGAGGCCAAGTGGTTCGATCCCCGCTATTTGGAGAGCATCGGTGAGATACCCGCCCATATCGCCGCGGCCAAGGGCGCCGCGGGGGATTGGGTGGGGATACTCTTCGCCGCCTATTCGCTATTCGCCGCGCTCTTTTCCGTGGTGCTTACCAAAATCGCCAACACTATCGGCCGCAGGCCCACCTACGCCCTGTCGCTGGCACTGGGCGGCCTGGGTTATATCAGCTTCCTGTTGTTCCAGGGCGGGGAGCAGACGCAGGTGAACCTGCTGATTACCGAGGTGACGGTGCCCGGTGGCGCCCTCGCCCTGCTGTTGCCGATGATCGGAGTCGGTATCGCCTGGGCGGCGATACTGGCCATGCCCTACGCGATACTGTCCGACTCACTGCCGCCCAGTAAAACCGGTGTGTATATGGGGATCTTCAACTTCACCATCGCCGCGCCGCAGATTGTCTCAGCGCTGGTGGCGGGGCAGATATTGAAGGGGGTATTCGACAACCAGGCTATCTACATTATCGTGCTGGCCGGGGTGTGCATGCTGGCCGGGGCGGTCTCGGTGTTCTTCGTCAGGGAACAGCAGGTGGAAGGGGACGGCGTGGAGACGGAGCCGGCCATAGCCTGACAGGCCCGCACTCCACGGAAAGTCACCAGCAGTCGTTGACATCCAGAAGGGAGCCGTTGGAACCGCGGTTTCCCACGTGGTCCAGATTGAGGGAGGCACACTTGCTGTCCTTGGCCTGGACGCCGCCCGGCACAGGGGTGGCGGTAAGGGTGAATGTTATGGCTTTCACGTCGCTGGAGACCAGGTACATACCCTCTCGGGAAGTGATTTTTTTGCCCCCGCTTACCGCCTTGTACACGGCGCAGCTATCGTGATTGTAGGCGTTGTAGGTGGTAAAGCAGCGCTGCAGGCGCTGCGCCACGTCGCTGAGTTCCGCCTTCGCATCGGAGCGGTTGCTCTTGCGCACCGATTCCATATAGGACGGATAGGCGATGCTGGCGAGGATGCCGATAACTGCCACTACAACCATCACTTCTATCAGGGTAAATCCCCGCATTGGCCTCGTTGTCTTGTACATAGTTGTTTTGCGCATAAATAAATGAGCCTCGATCGTTAACGCAGTTGGCGCCAGGACATGCGGCCCGCCACGCCGGCGGGCAGGTTGCCTTTTGTGACTGTGATTTCGCCCTTGATGTTGCCGGTGGGCAGGTAGATGTGTTTGCCGTCGGTAATGGCTGCGGAAAGGCCCATCACCGCACTGTCCAGCATCAGGCCGCTTTGCTCGCTGTCGCCGAATATCGAGTGCCCCTGGTAGTAATCGCCTACCGCGACCAGTTCCATCAGCCAGCCGCTGCCGCCGAAGGCGCAGGGGTCGCTGGAGGTGATCAGGGTCGGGAACAGCAAGCGGTCGTATTTCAGCAGGGGTCTGCTGATAACCCGCTCTCCGGTCTTTTTGTCCGCGTAAATCAGGTCCAGGTACCAGCCATCTATATCGCTCGACCAGTCGAGGTCGCCGTCGCTCTCCACTACGCGTTGCCCGCTTTCGGAGGTGATTTTCTTTTGTTTGAGATCCTTGCGGCTGTCCGCGGTGCCCAGGGGTTCCCCCTGGTCGGCGATGGCGTAGAAACTCTGCACCGTCTCGCCCGCCGCGTTGTCGCTGTTGCTGAGGTAACGGCCGGTACCGAAGTAGACCATGACTGCGTTGTCTAGCTGCGCGTTCCGGCCCAGGGTCGGCGCCGCGGTAATCGGCTGCACTCTGTCGCTGCTGTCCCGCGCCTTGAACAGCGGCTTTTTGTCCGGGAATGCCAGGCTCCATTTGTCCGGATCGTCGTCGCTCAGGTCGAATTTCCACAGGTTGCCCTGCAGGTCGCCGGCGTAGGCCGCGGTCACCACGCCAGTGTCGTCGGTGAGCAGGCTGGGGGCAGCGAGTCCGTTGTCCCCGTTGTCGGCGGCGATCACCCTGCTCTTTTCCTTCGGCTTTTGCAGGTCCACTGCCAGCAG
This sequence comes from Microbulbifer rhizosphaerae, assembly GCF_014191725.1. Classification (GTDB taxonomy): domain Bacteria; phylum Pseudomonadota; class Gammaproteobacteria; order Pseudomonadales; family Cellvibrionaceae; genus Microbulbifer; species Microbulbifer rhizosphaerae. The sequence continues at coordinate 49,016 of NZ_JACHWZ010000016.1, read as the reverse complement.
GCGCGCCTTGCCGCCGTCGGAATTGTAGCCGTTGCCGAAAATCACCTTCCAGCCATCTGTGGTTGGGGCGATCAGCGGCCGCCCCACCACATTGCCCAGGCCGGGAATATCGTCTTCGGTCAATTCGAACAGCACCTTGCCGGGCCCGAAGGCGGTGGGGGTGGTAACGTCCAGCGCAAAGATGCCGCGGCCGCCGGCACCCAGCGTGCCGGTGACTACCGTGTGCCACTTGCCGCCGAAATAGGCGTCCCCGACAAACAGGGGGCCGTCCATGTTGTAGCGGTGCGGATTGGCGGGCGCGCCGTAGTTGGGGGCGGTCAGGTCGCGCAGCTTGCCGAAGATGGAGGAGGGCACATAGGCGAAGGTCTCCTTGCCGGTCTTGGCGTCGAAGGCGTGCATCATGCCGTCGTTGGCGCTGACATAGAGCATTTCCCGGCGTTTTGCCTTGGCGGTCACATAGGCGGTGTAGCTGCTGCCGCCCAGTCCTTCCGGCAGGCGCTCGAACCCGAGGCTGCTGGGTCCGGCGAACACCGGGCTGGAGTTGACGATGTCGCCGAGCGGCGTTTCCCGCTCGCGCAGGCCCGCCGCGCTTTGGCCGCGCAGCCAGTTGAGCCGGGTCTTGCCGACGGCCTCGCCGGCATCGCCGGCCAGTTGGGTGCGCTGGGAATCGCTCAGCTTGTTCCAGAGGAATTCAACGCCCTTGGAGCCGTCGTAGGTGACGATGGAGCGGTTCGCGGGAGAGGTGAAGGTGCCGCTGTTTCTGCTGCTCCATTGGGTGGCGCCCAGGCTGCCGTCGTTGTTCAGGGCGACTGCCCGGATTTCTCCGCTCCAGTCGCCGCTGTTGAACAGCGCCTGGTAGACGACGGTGTCCGTGTCCAGGCGGGTGGAGTTGGTGGCCACGGCGGAGGCGGAGCCCACGCTCGCCGCCACCTGGGCCAGCGCCTTGCCCAGGTCTTCCTCCAGTTGTGCGGGGTCTACGGCGTAGAAATAGGTATTTGGCGAGGCGGCGGCGATTTCTGCCGCGGTGGCGCCGTCGTCGTCATACCCGCCCCATTTGGCGGCGTAGTAGAGGGGCGGTTCCAGGGCAGAGGCGCTGGACGTGCCCACGGCAAAAGTCCTGCTGGTGGCATCGTCTCCGCTCTGGCAGTTGTCGCAGTCCCCGGCGGTAAAGCCGTTGATGCCCGAGTGCACCTGGAAGCCGTCGGCGGTGGTGCCGCCGATGACGTAGCCGAATCCCATCTGGTGGGGGGTGGACTGGGCGATCACATTGGTGGTCACCGACACGGAATTGCCGGTGACGGTATAGTCGATGATGCCCCACATGTCCTGGTCGTAGTCGTTGCCCTGTTCGCTGTCTTCCCAGTTGACGTACAGCTTGCCGCTGTTGACGCCGGCCCCGGAGTCCTGCGCAACGATCTTAAAATCCACGATGGCGCAGTTCGAACTCGGGGTGGTTGTCGTATTGCGGCAGGCGGGCAGTAGGGTCACTTTCTGTTTCGAGCCGGGAATGGGGATCTCCACCTTGGGTATGGCCGCCGCCAGGGCGACACCGTAGGTGCGCACCTTGCGCTGGCTTGCGAAGTCCGAGCGGATGCCGGCGCTGCGCGCAAAGTGCGCCAGGCCGCCAATATGGTAGGTGCCGTCCAGGCGCGGCGCGTCCGGGCAGGTGCCGGTAACCGCTGAGAGCGCGCTCACGGTCTTGGCGGTGCACAGCTGGTTGTTGTCGGTGCCGTTGGTGCCTACGAAGTAGGAGCCGCCGTGGATGCCCTCGCCCTTACCCACCTTGTCGGTCCAGGCAGCCACGCTGTCGATGCCGAGGCCGGCGGCGGGGCCGGACACCTCGCCGTCGTAGGAGCTGGTGGAGGCATTGAACTGGATGATGTTGAGCGGTGCGCAGTAATTTTTCTCGTTCAGGGGGTCTTTCCAGGTTGCGCCCGCCAGGCCGGGTATATAGGCGCTGTCGTCGGCACTGTAGGCGGGGGTGGCGTTGAGTCCCGCCAGGTAGCGCAGGGATTCCAGGTAGATCTCCGACTGGGGGTTGCCCCAGTTGCTGCACTCGCCGTCGGCAAAGGAGGTCCGGCCGAGGTAGCAGTTGTTGGAGCCGTAGTCCCCGCCGGCGTAGCTGTAGCCGTAAATGCGCAGCAGGTTCAGTGTCTTGATGATGCTGTCGGTGGCGGAGGTGTCGAAGGTGCCGTCGGCCTTTGCATTGATCTCGTCGGTGAGGTCGCCGATATTTTTGCGCAGCACGCCGCCGGATTTGTTTTTGCCGTAGGAGCCGGTGACCAGGCCGAAGAGGATTTCGCCCTTCTCACCGTATTTCTGCAGCAGGCCGGCGGGCTTGGTATTGCCCTTGGGATAGGGACGGCAGTTGTCCTCCTCCAGCCCGGGGACGCAGACCTTTACCCGCGCGATATAGTCCCCCTCGCGGAGCTGGTGGTCCCAGATGTTCGGGTAAAAGGAATGGGCATCGATACCGCTCTGCTCCGGTTTGTTGGCGTTGCCGCTCGATACGCGGGGGTTGTTGCCGTCGAGCCAGGTGCACTGCCAGCGCTCGTTGCTGGCCCAGAGGGAGAAGTTGCCCCTGGCCACGCGCAGCAGCGGCGGGCTGTTCACCGACTGCGACAAGCCGTCCCCCGCGGTGGTGTTGCAGATAGTGATGCCGGTTTCTTCCTTCTCTTTCCGTTTGAACGGCGTGAGCTTGCGGATATCCTCGCCGTCGTAGTACTTGGCATAGGCGTGCGCATCGTGGGGGAGAAATGCCCGTTCCAACACGGTCTCCGAGCCGGTGTCGGTGGAGCGGTAACCGCCGTACAGGATCTTGCGCACCGCGTCCATGCGCGTCATGCCCGCCCAGTTGAGGAAATTGCCGCTCCATTCTCCCTCTCCGCCGCAGTAGCCGTCGGCGCCCGCCGCGCGCTCGGGCTCGAAGCGATCGTTGCGGTAGACGTAGCACTTCCCGCTATCGAAATAGCCGTAGTAGCTGTGGCTGTGTGTGTAGGTGGGATCCGGAGCACCGTCCCCGGTCAGGTCCGAGTAGTCGTCGTAGGCCTTGAAAAACAACTGGTGGTCGTTGGAGAGATTCAACATCACCAGAGGGCGCACAGGCTGCGCCAGGAACAGGGGAGATTGGGCGAGTTCCAGGGAGTGGGCGCTGTGCGCCACGCCCGCACTGAGCAGTGCTGCGCCCAGGGCAAAGCCCAGTTTACTGCTGTTTTGCGACATTGGAGCTTCCTAGCGTTTGAAAGTGGATTGGAGAACCACCGCGGAATTTTCCGTTCCGCCGACGCCGCGGCTGGTGATCCGGTAAAAAACCGTCTCTTTCGCCACGAGGCTGCTTTCAAAATCAATGGCACCGCCGTCGGCGCCCGTAACGGTGGTGGCTGTGACTTCCTCGATCACATAGCGCGGCTCTTCCAGCACCCACTGCAGGTCCAGGTCGGTCTGCACCGAGGCATAGGCGCTTTCCCAGGGGTAGCTGTCCCAGAAATCGATCGAAGAGGAACCTTTCATCGCCTTGCTGTCGGCTTTCAGGTAACCGGCCGCGGAGCCGTCGAAGGAAGGCAGGGTCATTCCTTCCAGCGCCTGCTCCCCGGCGCGCAGGCCGGCCTCCGCGGCCTGGAAGGCGAGGTTGCGGTCGCGCATGTTGCCCGCCATCAGTTCCTGTATTTTGCTGCTGCGCACGGCCGCCAGGCCCACGATCGTCATCAGCAGCAGCATCACCAGGCCCACCAGCAGCACGGCGCCGCGCTGGGTGCGGATGGGTGTGGGGTAACGGGTTGGTCCTCTCATGGTTTTCTCCTCGACGTTCAGGGCAGGCGGCTGCGGATGCCGACAGTGCTGACGAATACGTGACGCAGGCGGCGGTCTCCGGGATCTTTTTCCTCGGTGCCGGCGAAGGTGTAGGCCTGGGGCTCGGGCAGTGCGTTGTCGTCCACGCTGGCTACCAGCAACTGGATGCGCACGCCGGTCACGCAATTCCAGTCGGCGATGTCCTTTGCATTGCGGTAATTGTCGGGAATGCCGTCACCAGAGGTGTCTTCGCCGTATTCCAGCTGCATATTTTCGATTCCCACCAGCAGTTGCCGCGGGTCCTGGTTCCCTACCTGCCGCCAGAGCGCCGGACGGCCGGAAGTGGCTTCGGCGATGTAGTAGATGCTGGTTTGGATCTGGATGATCTGGGACCCGGGGCCGAAAATCGCCGATGGAGGAAGGGATGTGCCTCCCCAGCTCGCTTTGGCGTTGCCGGGGGCGGCCGAGGATTTTCCCGAGTGAACAACATTGACTTCAGTGTCGCCGTCGGCTGCCGTCAATTGAACGGCCTGGAAAATCCTGGACTTGGCACAGTCCGATACCACCAGTACGTCGTTCGGACACAGCCCGCTGAGCCGGTCGGCTCCGCCGTCGCAGGCCCGGGCCTCCCGGTTGGTGAATTCGGCGAACAATTCCGCCCCGTTATTGTTCTGCGTGACACCCACGCTGTTGCCGGTGGCTCCCCGCACCACCAGAACGTCGGTGCCGTCGACGATATCCTTCGGATAGCCCGCCGGCGCCTTGCCGCCGCCATCGTTGCTGATATCGGCGCCCTCGATCGCCACGTCGAAGCGGTAGAGCAGGGAGTCGTTCTGTTTCAGGGTATTGGTGAGGCTGGTGTGGCGACTCATGCAGCCCATAAAGCCGGCCATGCGAATATCCTGGCTGATAAATTCCATGGCCAGGCGGCCACTCTCCTGGACCCCGGAAGCGGCCTGCTGGGTGGAGAAGGTGGCGCGGCTGGAGAGAAACAGCTGTACCACGCCGGTCATTAGTATCAGGCCGAGTGTGATGGAAACCATCAGCTCCACCAGCGATATGCCCCGCTGCTTGCGCATAACCGGCAGTCCTCAGATTTTTGTGGTGTATTCGAAGGTGGAGGAATCTTCGCTCTCCTCCCCTGAACTGTTCTGTTCCGTCCACTGAATAATGACGGTACAGGCGTGCTTGGATGTGGTGCAGGAAACCGCGCTGTTGCCTTCCGGCAGCGCGGCGGCGACAATTTCCCGCCATTCGCGGAGGTCGCTTTGCACCAGGCTGTTGCCGGCCGGCGCATCGGCACCGAATTTCAGTTTGTAGCTGTCGGTATTGGCGCGGTTGATACGGATGCGGTCGAGGATGTCGTAGGCCAGGATATTGGCCTGGGAGCGCAGGTAAGCGCTGTGGTTGTACTGGAGGGAACGGTTTTGCAGTGCCGCCATACCCAGAAGGGAGGTGGATAGGATAAGCACCGTGACCATGACTTCGATCAGGCTGGAGCCGGTCTGCCTGGCTGTGGAGTTCATCCCTATTTTTCCTTGCTGCAATTGGTGCGGGCGACACTCACCATTCCCGCCGGGCCGACTGTGATGGTGCGCGCGGTGTTGCCGGCGCACCCTCTGTAGCTGAGTGTGGCGGAGATGTCGCCGCCGCCGGCGCGCCCCAGAATGCCGAGGCGGTTGTAGCGGATAAAGCCTGCGCTCTTGCCTCCCTGCGTGACGGTAAGTGATGCCTTGCCGTTCGGTACCTGCCAGCGCTGCAGTACCGCCTCGCCATTCTCTATAACCGGGGCGGCCGAGTCGTCCGAGGTGGCGGAATCGACGAAGGCTATCCAACTCTGTTTCCAATCGCCGCCGCATTTCTTTCCGTCGGCGCTGGCGCAAAGGGAGACTCGAGTTCCACGTTTCACGGCCTCACTGCGTGCGTAATTGAGAGCACCGGCGAAGTCTTCCGCCAAGGCGAGGGAGCGGTTGTTCTGAATCTGGGTGTAGAAACTCGGTACCGCGATACCGACGACGATTGCCAGGACAGCTATGGTTACCATCAATTCGACCAGCGTGAACCCCTGCTGTTTTGGCTGCATGTTTATGAAACACCTTCGCAAATTTAGAAAAAGGCCCGCGCCCGGATGGGGCCCCAGGTGCGGGAAATATCTACCTATGGGGTAGGTAGGAGGAAGGTGAGGATTTAACTCAGGTATTGCGGAAAATGTGTGACGAGGTGCGTGCACCAGATTTTCATAAGTACAACCCTTTCGCTATTCATTTTCCTATCGAATTCGACAGACGCAGGCCAAAACAGCTTTCGTTCTCAGCCGCCTCACAGAAGTCGAGACGCGAGTTGGGAAGCGGTCTCGAGCTGCCGTGAACAATGCTGAGGATTAATCGACTCTGCACCTGAGATTGCAATGATTGTGCATACAGGGTGTCGGCACCATCGGCGTTCGCTGATTTTTAGGTGGGAAAAGCCTTATTCGTGTAAGGGAATGCCGACAGGAAAGCTGCGAAGCTGCCTTATGAACTGCTCTGAACAGTGCCGGGTCGGCATGGGTACCTCTTCCTGGGACACGGGCCGGGCGCCCTCTTTAATGCATCCCTGGCAGATTGCCCGAGTGCTTGTTTATGAACGAGTAGTAGCCGTTTTCCTTTTCGGTGATAGTCCATATCTGGGAGTCAATGCCTTCATAGGTCCTCTGAGCGACGTTTGCACCATCGCTGGTATCGAGGTTGTAAACCTCCATGGCAAGGTTGCTGTTTGCCATTAATGACAGAGTAGTTGCTATCGCTGATATGGGTGATGATCCAATGCTGTGTAGGGTGGCCATTGGCGGGCCATTGATTGATGTTGGCACCTTCGGCGGTATCGCCGTTACCGACCTCGACAAGCTTTTCGGAGTGCTTGGAGGTGATGGTGTAGGTGCCATTTTCGAGCGCGTAAGCGGGTGAATTCAGCACCAGGAAAGCGCAGGTACCTACGAGTGAACAGGCTCGCCAGAGAGATTGAATAGACATGTTAGCCTCATATCGGAAAGGCACCGACTTAAGCGTAAGTGCTTCAAAGCATGAAGAAAGGCTGGTTCCTTGATAAGCTAATTGCGATAAGGCAAATCGCAAATCACGGAGATCCAGCCCGCGTTCATCCTGGTAAGGTGCTTGCCGGGACTCAACGATTCAAATACAGAAGTGCGAAAGGCGTATCAATTACTGCCAGCGAAATGGGAAATTCACCAAACAGAAAATTGATTGAAAATTCCCGGCGACTCGGTTTGAGAGGAGGGAGAGTTCAGTGGCTAAGGAGCCTCTGATCAACTGAACTCGGCGGCGGCACATCCCTGTGCCGTACTAACCCGGCAATATTGAATTGCCGGGTTAATGCGTCCGCGCGCTTTGTGCAAAACTCCAGACAGGCTTTAGAGTTTGCCGACACCGGCGCCGTCGCGCACGAGATCGGGCACAAGAGAGGAAGACACCGGCCTCGGCAGCGAAGCGCGTAGCGGTATGGCCTTGTCGAGCACGCGCGTGTCCTCCGCGAAGCCTTCACTGGTGGCGCCGTGGATCATGTTGCCCGCACATCCGCGGTTGAGATAGGAGATGCACTGCTGGCTCGCCTCCAGGAGCTGCTCTCTCGGCTGGTTCATGCTGACCGCGTAGATGTGTCCGGACTTGGTCTCATTCCATTGGCTGGGGTAGCGCACGTTGGCGAAATAGTTGCCTTCCAACAGCGCATACGAAATAGGCCGGTTGTCACCCGTTAGGCCGACATCGAAGGCGTGTCCGGGACTGTTCTCGAAGTAGTTGTTGTATGCATGGTAGAAAGTGTTGCCCACCATCTTCGGAGCGCGGCCATCGAAGTCGTGCAGCCAGTTGTTGGCGAAAGTGACATTGCCGTCGCCCTGCAGCAGCAAGTTCCAGTAGTGCTTGCCGTTGCAGTTGGGGGAGTAGACGTTGTTGCCGTCGAACCTGTTCCAGGAGATCGTCACCTCGTCCACGCTCACTCCCGATGTGTGGCCGCTGCTGATCATCTGGCGGCCGATGCGGGCGAAGTAGTTGTGGTCGATTACCACCCGTTTGGAGGTATTGAGGCGAATCGCATCGCCGCCGAAGACCAGGCCCTGATTGATGTCGGTGAACGACAGGTTGCGGATGATGACGTTTTCCACATTGTCCAGTATCAGGCCCTTGCCCTTGATGCCGGCATCGTTTCCGACGCCGATGAGGGTCTTGTTCGAGCCGACGAGCAGTGGATTGAGCCCGGCTTTGTCATACTTGGCTGTGAAGATTGTCTTGCCGTCGCAGTGTTTAAAGCTGGAGTGCATCAACAGCGTTGTCTCGGTTTTGTATGGCGCGCTGCAGATTCTGGTGGCATGGCAGGCATCTACCTCTCCCCACTGTTCGGTTTTCTTGGGGTCGCTGGTGAAATCGATCGTTCCCAGCACCTTGATGATGCGGGGCGTACCATCCTTACAATACCCACCCTCGATCGTGCCGCACAGCGCTTTTCTCAGCTCATCGGGCGTTCTGACCTCCTCCACTTGGGCGCCGACACCTCCGCCGGTCGTCCCCGCGCCGAAGCCCACGATGGCCGGGCCAATGTCGGTGGTGGTGCCGCTTTCGGGGGTGGTGCCACTGTCGGGGGATTCTCCGCAATCGCCGCTCACGGGGTTGAAATACCAACGCTGCAGTGAGTTGGCGCCGTCCTTGTACTGATAAACGTTACTCCCTTGTGCACTGCTCTCTGCAGTGAGGGATTTGCTGCTATGGCGGTTGACGATATTCCAGGAGCCGTTGCCGGATTGTTTCAGCTGCCATTGCTGGTTTTCGCGGCCAGTGGGCTCCCACTGGCGGACATCGCCGCCGTCCTCTTCGCTCCACCCCCAAACATCCAGGGAGTGGCCGCTGTGCCGGGCGATGATACTCCAGTAGCCGTCGCCCAGGTCGTTGAGGAGAAACTGCTGGTTGGGGTAACCATTGCTGCTCCATTGCTGCACATTGGCGCCGCCCTCCCTGGAGGCGTCGGCCACATCCAGGTTGTAGCCGCTGCCGAGGTTAGTGATGTTGTACGACTGGCCCGACACCGGGGCCAGGGTGCAGTTGGCCGCATGGCTTTGGGCGGCAGCCAGGCTGACAAACAGTGCGGACAGAACGGCCAGCCACAGCCTGATTCCCTGTGAGAGAGTTTTATTCATTTTAGTTCCTTGGTTGGTGAATGTGAGCAGCCCCTGGTCGGGGCTGTGCACCGGATTCATTGTTGATTTTTCCTGAAAGTAGAGGACGGAGCCTCTATGCTGCACACGATGTGTGGCGCAACTGCAGCATTCCCTGCGTGAGCTGTGAAGCGGCCTTTCGAGCTGTGAACAAGTCCGGCAACCTCGATCAACTCTGCAGTCACGATCGCAATAGCCGTATAGATGGGATTTCGACGCCATCGGCAGCTGCTGATCTACAGGTCGGTCGAGGCTTACTTTATGTGGCTTCCCATAGCGTCGTTAATATCAAGACAAGTCACCGATAACCTGATCGATTTTCTCGGCACATCGCCGCGCCTCCAGGAAAACTCTACCGAGGTTAACTGTTGGCTTTGCGGCCACTGCCAGAACTTTGTCATCCCCTACACCGACCAATAACATCAGTCCCTGTGTGCCCTCGATCAGCAGTTGCCTCATGTGCCCCCTGGAAATTTCGCTGGCAGCTCTTTCTGCGAGCGCCAGCAAGGAAGCGCACATGGCAGCAAATCGACCTTCATCGGTATTCTCAGCCAAAACGGCTCCGATGATATGGCCGTCCCTGGTTATAATGGCTGAAGCTTCAATGTCGCTGGAATTGACATTCAGCGCCCTGAGAATAGAGCGGGCAGCCCTGCCTTTCGGGGTCGGATTACCAGGTTCGGGTTTCGCATTCACCTAAACATCCTCGACGGGACCACAATGAGGGCACATCCGCTTCAACGTTACTCGTTGTATCACAGGGCCCCAGAAATCTGCGGCAGAGCGATGCGCGCCTTGGTCAACACCATTCCCAGGTTGGCGCTTTTGCGACACACAAATGTGACCACGTGGTTAGGGTACTCCTTTGTGCGCATAAATATGTGAATCAGGTTCTCACTGTTCACGATGACTTCCTGAAAGTAATGGTAATCATCCATTGGCAGACCACGGGACTTCTTCCACATGTTTTCAATGGTCACCACATTGGGCCCCTGAAACAGGTCTGCCGTCGCGGCCGCCAGCATTTCCATAACGTCCTGGGGATGGGAATCAACGGTTTTTATGGCCAGCAGCATCCCGCTACTCAAGTCAACATAGCCTGCAGCCAGGCATTCAGGGACCATGGAGATCGACTTTTGGATTACGGTGTCAAGTTGAGACATACTTTTTCCTTTCTAATATTTTGATAAATAAATCAAGCCGTGAGCATGGCTTGTTTTTGCCGTCCTTTGTCAAGGATTTTGGAAAACTTTTCCAGAAACTCCACCTGCATTTTTGACTGCACCCAACGGGGCTCGACTCGACGGACAGTTTCAAGTGCTTCCAGAGCCTCCTTACCTTCATAAATGAGATAAGCAGCAAGAATGGTTCCCGTTCGACCAAGACCCGCGCGGCAGTGCACGGCGACGCAGCCACCGTCACGACAAATAACGCGAATCTGCCTGCACAAACTGAATGCCTGGGTAAAGGAGGGCGCCTCCATATCGCCAATAGGCGACCAGATATTTGTCATATCGTGACGCGACATGGCTTCAGTGTCTGGTGTACTTTTGGTTAAGGTAATCAGGGTCGTCACGCCGACACGCCGCAGTGCTTTCAGGTCGTAGTCGATATCGAGGACTATGCCTGGGCGAGGGGTTCCCGCGAGCTCGCCCTTTTTCAGCCACAGAAACCCCCTGGGGCCAAAACTGTCGCTTACATAATCTTTGCCCGGACCGGGGCTGGTAACCGGTGCCGGCGCGCCCGGTTCCAGCGTGCCGGGATCGGAATCGGGACTCGGCAAGGAGCAGGAGCCGGTGCGGACAAAACACTTTCCCGCGTCGGTTTGTGGCCGGCTTAGCAACTGGTCAGTCGCTGCCGCCTCGACAATAGTCCCGCCTGCCAACAACATACTGTCACCGCCAAGGCGTTTGGCGTGGAGCTGGTTATGCAGCGCTATCAAGATTGAGCGGCGCCGTCCTTCAGTTGAGATATAGTCCAAGAGCCGATCCGACTCCTTGTCATCAAGTCCGTTTGTCGGTTCGTCCAGAAGCAGCAGTCGTGGCGACGTCGCCGCCAGGCGCATAATGGCCAAGTGGCGCTGTTGCGCAAGGGTAAGATGAACCACCGGTTGGTCAATATTTTCCACCAGCTCTTCAAGACCGCAGGATTTTAAAAGCCGGGCCACCAGATCGCGCTGCTGTATAGGTGACAGGACCTGACGTTCGGGTAACTCCGAAACGATATTTTCCTGGATACTGGCCATCATCAATCGTGCATTCTGTATAGTCAGCGCAGGGCGTCCCGTCTTCCCGAGCCTTCTTCCCAGGTAAACGGCATCTCCCCAGCTGCGCAGCCTGGGATTGGAATCATTGAAGCCGGCCAGCGTTCTCAACAGGGTTGACTTACCGCTGCCGCCGGGCCCGAGCAGCACCGTAATACCTCTATCAGGGATACGTAAATCGATGCTGGCCAACACGGTTTTTTTTCCAAACGCCACGCCAAAGCCGCACAGGGACAAGATTGCAGCGTCGTCGGCCACTTGCCTTTCACTAAGGATCAACGTGCAATTCCCGGGTCCAGTATCGCCAGGAGCGCCTGTAACAAGACCGAAACATCTGAGTATTTCCTGGGGTCCACCTCAAATACCGGCACAACCATGTTCATTTGCAGAAGTCTTTCCCGATACGGATCCAACGATGGAGAGGCGCTGACATCTGTGTGCGTAATCCCAAACACAACCTGTTTTTTTTGTGCGAATTCGGGAAATGCGCTCATATAGAACGCAAGGTCCGCCAAAGGATCATTGCTGGTGTTGTCAATCAGTAATACCAGGCCCAGTCCTCCGCTGGCGGTTATTTCCCACATAAAACTGAATCGCTCCTGCCCGGGCGTGCCATACAGGTGCAGCTTGTCGCCGCCAGGGAGTGAGATTGCTCCATAGTCCATGGCTACGGTTGTTGTTTCCTTGCACAATGCCACTTGGTCGCTTGCGCGACTTTCAGTATCGACAACCGGGATGTCACTGATGGTTTTTATTGCTGTGGTTTTTCCTGCGCCGACAGGCCCTGAAAAGATTATTTTATGCTCCATTGGTGCTCTTACCTGGCCGCAATTTTTTAAGAAAAGATGACAGTAATGTGCGACTCCGATGTGGCGATATTTCCGGTTTCTCGGCAGGTCGATTGATGGCTTTGATATGGCCGGCCGCTATCGATGCACTGTACACCCGGTTCATTTCTTCCTGTGAAACTTTTAATAGGCGGGCAGCAAAATAAACTGACGTGGGGCGGCGTGAAAAAAGTGACAGTATGCGAAATGTGTTCGGAGTTACCGGAAGCCGCGTAAGATTTGGCCAGCTCACCAGTTGGACAACGTCATGGAGATGGTGGCCCTCCATGAGTCGACCCGATGTCAAGTAGAATGCTACATTCCAAATCAATTCCATGGCTTGCCGCCCTGTGCGTCCGGCCGGGAGCTTGTCATCATGAGTGAGTGGCGCGATCGACAGGCTTTCTTCGGGCAGGCGCAGCAGGGATTCCAGATCCTCGCTATCGCTGAAATATTCGCCGCGTTTTCCCAGGAATATTATATTGCCCAGGTTGCGATTGCTGACTCTGATATCTTTCTTTTTTCTCAAGGAATCCTGGAATACCCTGATCAAATAATTTCCAGGAATAAAATGTCGGCTTTCCTCTTGGCTTGTCTTAAAAGTCGATGTGTTTTCTGTATTCATCTACTGTTCTCCCAGAACAAAATCATCAAGCAGGGGAATCTTGTGCAGAGCATTGGAACGATTATTCCAGGCTGCCATGATTTATTTCCCGACATTATTCAGGCTTTTGTATTGCTTCTTTATTGTCGGGACTCTAGGGAAGTCTCTCTTTCAATACGCGCTGTGAATACCTGCGGGCGGGATAAGCCGCCAACAATTGCAACGATTCTAAATGTCAGCAAGGCATGCAGGCTATCGGTGTTCGCTGGTATCAAGGTGGGCTTGGGCTTACTTGTGTAGGGATAAACTGACAAGTTACTGAGGATATTGCACCACGAGTAGGCGCGATCAAACTGGAATCAGTTGGGAGTGGCCAGCGGTAACAAGAAACTGAAAGAAGCAGAGAGGGTTAACTTTGAATAATACAGTACCAATTAACGATCCCGATGATAAATGCTGGAAGCTGTTTCACAACTGCTGCATGTGTGCTTGACGGCGCTGGTGTGCCAGCCCGGCCGGCCCCCCCCCATGTACTACTTGCGCACTCCGGTGTCTGCGCCCTGGAGGGTGCTGCCAGCCATTCGTTCGTTATGTTGTAAAACCGCTTCCAGTAAAAATCGTCAGGCTATCAACTGGTGTGCGATTGCATAGCGGATGATGTCGGCATTGCTCTTTGCATTGAGCTTTCTCATTAAACGCATTTTATGTGTGCTTACGGTTTTACTGCTGATCAACAACTGCTCGGCAATCCTATTCAAACTGGTGCCTTTGGCCAGTAATATCATAACTTCAAGTTCCCGCTCGGACAGTTGCTCGTGCGGTAAGCCGGATTTTCCATCGCTGATTGGAAAAACCAGTTGCTCTGCCAGATCGGGATCAATATAACGTTTTCCCCGGGCTATTCTGCGAATAGCGGTCAGCAGGATTTCGGGTTCACTGTCTTTGGTCAGATAGCCTGCAGCCCCGGCGGCCAGCGCACGGCGGGCGATTTGCGGTTCATTGTGCATGCTTAACACCAGGATTGGGATTGCCGGGAAATGCGCCACCAAGCGAGCAATTAGGTTGGCGCCGCTGACTCCGGGCATTGACATGTCAAGCAATACTAAGTCAACCTCGGTTTCCTTTAATAACTTAAGTGCCTGGCTGCCGTTCTCTGCTTCCGCTGTCACACAAATATCTGCGGTTAGATCAAGCAGGCGTTTAATACCTTCACGCACTATTCCGTGATCATCTGCCAATAGAATATTAATCATGCAGTTGTTTTTCCTTCGGTATTTGCACATGAAAACTGACTGTTATTTAAAGCACTATCAATGTATAACTATCCACCCAGCATTATGGCGCGCTCTGGCAAGCCGGCTAAGCCATATGATGTGCCTTTGTTGTCGTCGACATGAAAGCCTTTACCATTGTCATGGATCTGCAGGGTTAAATGCTGATCTTTTGTTGTCATTTTTATTTCTACCTTGCTGGCATCGGCATGCCGCGCCACCTTGGTAAGGGATTCCTTACTGCTGATAGCCTTCACTGCGAGCCGCCAGCGCATACCAAAGCCCAGGGTTCGGGTGCTTCTCGTAAATACTGATCACATCGTTCAATAATTCCACGCGCTCGGCCTGACGGCCCTGCTTGCTTAGCATGCGAGCAAATGACAACAATCCTATATTGAGTGAGAACGGCGACTCCAGTTTCCTTCGGCGATAAGCCGAAGTCAGCCAAAACATGACTTCACCAAGCAGTTCAGGGTGTTCAGTATCTTCTTCAAGCAGGTGGTAACTGCGGAATGCGAACTCAATGGATTGTTCAATTTTCCCTTGGTTCAGCGCAATTTTAGTCAGATTCAGCAGGGCTTCGGACTGGCCGGCACGATCAGCGATTTGAGTGGCCAGGTCCATTGCCTGGCGGTTGTGTATTTCTGCTTGCTCACTTGATCCTAATAGGAATTCAATGCGAGCCAGAAGGTTAAGCAGGTGCACGCGATCAGTTTCTGTGGCCGTATCATCCAATGCAGACCTCAAGCGTTGCGCTTCGGTATAGGCCCCGACAATATCGTTTTCGGGCATGATTCGCAGAGTGTGAAAAGAGTTGCCGGCAGCCAATGCCGGGACACAGGAAGCGAATATAAGCAAGGTAATCCAAGCTTGTCGCAGTATGCATGCAGTATCAGTCAACGACATGAAAATTAACTCTCCCTGTTTCTAACTTGTCCCGCTGGATCAGCTTACGCCGTAGAATGCCGAACTGTTCAAGCAGTCGAGACGGTGCGCGCTTTTCGGTTGTGACGCGCTGTGTGGTTCACTGGCGATCATTTGCATTTGTGGATTGAAGAACATGCGTCAGCGTGGCTGCGAGGGCCGTACGGGCACTTACGCTTTATCGGCGCCTGAGCGGTATCAGCTTGCTGATGTTCCAGGGCTGGGAGCAGACGCGGGTGGGCCTGTGGATTACCGAGATGGCGTGCGCCCGGCCTGTTGCTGCCGATGGTCGGTGACGGCATCGCCTGGTTGGATCCTGCCTATACCCTGCGCGATACTGTGCAACTCGCTGCCGGCCAGCAAAGCCAGCGCCTATAGGAGACGGGCATCTCAAAGGGGATACGTTTGCCAACTGATAAGAAGCCCCTCGACGAGGAGCTTTTTGTTTCTATCCGCAATAGGGGCAATTGGACACCGCTTGTGTGCGAGCCGCCTAGCTGTCCGCAACCTCTCCCTGTGCCAGATCCGGTACCGTCTCCTCGGTTTTGGCGTAGGGCCAGTTGGCCTTACTGAAGGCGCCGCCGTCCACCCAGAGAGTCTGGCCGCTGATAAACGATGCCTTGGCATCGGCGAGAAAGAGCACCGCGTCGGCGATATCCCGGGCGTAGCCGACCCGACCCAGAGGAGTGATGGCCGACCAGGCGGCGGCGTAGTCCGGGGCTTCCCTTTCCGTACGCTCGATCAGGATGCCCCCCGGCGCCACGCAGTTGACGCGGATGCCGTACTCGCCCAGTTCCACTGCGGAGGTCTTGGTGAGCATCTCGATGCCCCCCTTGCTCGCCGCGTAATCCACCAGGCGGGGGAAGGCCAGCTTGTTACAGCCAGAGCCGATATTGACGATACTGCCGGGCACGCCCGCTTCCACCATCAGGCGCGCCACCCGCTGGGTGTTGAGGAAGCAGCCCTTCAGGTTGGTGCGGATTACCCGGTCCCAGTCGTCTTCGTTCAGTTCCAGCAGCGGCGCCCAGGTCTGGACGCCGGCATTGTTGACCAGCAGGTCGGGAGCCTGCTGGAAGTGATCGACCACTCCCTGATAGAAGCGGTCCACAGAGCGACTGTCGCCCACGTCGCAGGGGGCGAAGTAAAGATTCTGTCCCAGGGCTTCGACTTCCGACTGCAGTGCGCGCGCCGATTCGCTCTCCGCCTCCAGGTTGTTGACCGCCACCTTCCAGCCTGCCTCGGCGAGGCGGAGGGAGATCCCTTTGCCGATACCGGTGGTGCCTCCGGTCACTACCGCCAGTTTGTTGTTATTGGCCATTTCTACTTCTTCTCGTGTAAAGCGCGCGGCATTTTCTTCTGCCGGCTGTATGTCATTCTAAGACACCAACGCTAACACAAAATGTAAACGTTTACAATTTCTTCGCTATGCGGCAGAGTGAGTCCCGCGAACCGGGAAATTTCATGCAGGAGGCGTTAACCCGGGAGCCGCAGTTGGGCGCGAAAAAGACAGGTAAGATATTGATGTGCATAGTGAATTTAAAAATCGTGTGGTCACCTTATTGGTGATGAGTCGATTTTTAAATTTGCTAGGCGCGCCAAGAGCTTGCCTGGACTTTCGTGATCCAACTGCGGTTTCTAGGTTAGTATCGCCGGGTTTCAATTGCTGGTACAGGAACATCACAGGTGTCGATCAAACAAGTGGCCAAAATTGCCGGGGTTTCCATCGCCACCGTCTCGCGCTATCTCAACAGTCCTGAGCACGTGCGGGAAAAGACCCGGCGCAAGGTGCAGGAGGCGATACTGCAGACCGGTTACGCCCCCAATGCGCTGGCGCGCAATTTTCGCCGCGGCCGCACCAGCCTGGTGGTGGTGATCCTGCCCTCGGTGGGCGATCCCTTCTTCGCCGGGGTGATGCGCGGCATCTGGCGGGTGGCCCGGGAGGAGGGCTACAGCATCCTGATCCGCGAGACCCAATTCAATACTCTGGAGTTCGACGAATACAGCGATATCGTCTTCTCCAAGCAGGCGGACGGCATCATCCTGCTGGCGAGTACTTCGCCGTTCATGAAGGAAGGGAACGGAAAGCTGGGGAAAAACGGCGGCCACAAGGGCGAGAAGCTCCCGCCCATCGTGATCGGCTGTGAGACGGTTGCACCGCAATTGAGCCACTATCCCAGTGTGCGGGTCGACAACGAGAGCGCCGCGGCTGAGGCCACCCGGCACCTGATTCGCCTGGGCCACCGGCGCATCGGTTTTATTTCCGGGCTGCACACCTCCCTGCTCACCCGTGGCCGCGAACAGGGCTACCGTCAGGCCATGACCGAGGCCGGCCTGGAAGTGGCCGACAACTGGATTGCCGAGGGCCGCCAGACTATTGAGGGCGCCCGCGGCGCGGTGCACTACCTGCTGGCGCAGAGCCCCCGGCCCACCGCCATCTTCTGTGCCAACGACGAAATGGCCATGGGCGCGATGCACGAGCTGCGCCGCGCCGGGCTGCGCATTCCCGAGGATATCTCCGTGCTGGGCTTCGACGACATCCGCTACGCGGAGGTCCTCGACCCGCCGCTGACCACTGTCGCCCAGCCGGCGGAAGAGATTGGCGAGCACACCATGCAGCGGCTGTGCCGCGCCATCGGCGGGGACGATATTGGCGGCGAGCCGGAAATCGTGCCCCACCGCCTGGTGATCCGCGAGTCCACCGGGGCGCCGCCGGCGGACTGAGTGCCGGGAGCGCCGAGCCTCCAGCTCGGCATTGCGGGCCGCAGGCCCGCTGGGACGAACACAAGGCCCGCGTTAACGCGTACCGTTCGCCCTTCCCCTTGACTGAATGTAAACGTTTACATTAATGTGGTGTAAAGTCGCTTGGCTTGATGTGCAATCTGCGGCGACAATGGGCAGAACAAAAAACAGACAGGCCGCCCCCGGCCATACAGCGAGTGAGGGAATAATATAATGAATCCCACCCTAGACAGTGCAGCACTGGAGCAAGGCGTCTCCAGCGCTTCCGAGACCAACCACTTCCTGGTGATCGCCATCAGTGTGGTGGCCACCATCGGCGGCTTCCTGTTCGGCTTCGATAGCGGTGTGATCAACGGCACCGTGGACGGCCTGCAGGCGGCGTTCAACTCAGATAGTGCCGGCACCGGCTTCAACGTGGCCTCCATGCTGCTGGGCTGCGCCGTCGGCGCCTTCTTCGCCGGGCGGCTGGCGGACGTCTACGGGCGCCGCACGCTGCTGATGGCTGCCGCGGTATTCTTTATCATCAGTGCCTGGGGCTCAGGCATCGCCACCGGCTCCGTGGAATTCGTGATCTACCGCATCCTCGGCGGCCTCGCCGTGGGCGCTGCCAGCGTGATGACCCCCGCCTATATCAGCGAAGTGGCGCCTGCCGCCTACCGGGGCCGCCTGGCCACGGTGCAGCAGGTGGCGATCATCAGCGGCCTGTTCGGCGCTTTTGTCAGCAACTACCTGCTGGCCCGCTGGGCCGGGGCCTCCACCGCCGAATTCTGGCTGGGCTTCGAAACCTGGCGCTGGATGTTCTGGATGGAATTGCTGCCGGCGTTGGTCTTCCTGGTCGGCCTCTTCTTTATTCCGGAGAGCCCCCGCTTCCTGGTGGCAAAGGGGAAAAAAGAGCAGGCCGGCGCGGTACTTGGCAAGCTGTTTGGCGAACGCGCGGGCGGGGAAAAAGTGGCGGAAATCGAGCGCTCCCTCTCCGCGGATCACAGTCCGAAACTCTCCGACCTGAAAGCGCCCGGCGGCGGACTGCGCAAGATCGTCTGGGTGGGCATCGGCCTCGCCACCTTCCAGCAGCTGGTGGGGATCAATGTGGTCTTCTACTATGGCGCCGTGCTCTGGCAATCGGTGGGTTTCACCGAGAGCGACGCGCTGCTGATCAACGTGGTGTCCGGCGCGGTGAGCATCGCCGCGGTGATCACCGCGCTGCTGCTGATCGACAAGGTGGGCAGAAAGCCGCTCCTGTGGTGGGGCTCGGTGGGCATGGCGGTCACTCTGGCGGTGATGGCCGTGGCCTTCTCTCAGGCCACCCTGGATGAGAACGGCTCCCTGCAGTTGTCCGACGGCGTGGGCACCATCGCGCTGCTCGCCGCCAACGCCTATGTGGTCTTCTTCAACGCCTCCTGGGGCCCGGTGATGTGGGTGATGCTGGGAGAGATGTTCCCCAACCAGATCCGGGGTTCCGGTCTCGCGGTCAGCGGCCTGGCGCAGTGGGGTTCCAACTTCCTGATCACCGCCTCTTTCCCCATGTTGCTGGTGAGCATCCAGCTGTCCGGCAGCTACGGCCTCTACGCCCTCTGCGCATTTATTTCGATCCTGTTCGTCTCCCGCATGGTGCACGAGACCAAGGGTCGCGAACTGGAGCAGATGGAGGGCTGAGCCGTGCAGCAGCTGCAAATGGAACCGGAATGCGTCTGGCCCGCCGCCGCCACCCTCGGCGAGGGGCCGGTCTGGGTGGCGCGGGAGCAGGCCCTCTACTGGGTGGATATCAAGCGCAGCGTGCTGCACCGCTACTGTCCCCCCGAGAATAGTAAAGGGTGCAATGAACGATCCAGCTGGCAGCTGGACAGCCAGCTGTCCGCAATCGCCCCCCGCGCTGGCGGCGGCTTTGTAGGCGCGATCCGCGACGGCTTCGCGCTGTTGTTCCCGGACGGCGACGGAGTGGGAATTGAACCTCTGGGAGGCCCGGAGAGCGATATCCCCGGGAACCGCTTCAACGACGGCAAAGTCGACGCCGCCGGCCGCTTCTGGGCCGGCAGCATGGACGACGGCGAGGAGGAGCCCACCGGCGCCCTCTACCGCCTGGACCCGGACCTGAGCTGGCAGCGGCTGGACGCGGACTATGTGATTACCAACGGCCCGACATTCAGCCCCGACAACCGCATCCTCTACCACACGGATACCCTGAAGCGCACCGTCTACGCCTTTGACCTGGAGACCGATGGCAGCCCGCGCAACAAGCAGGTATTCCTGCAATTGCCGGAGGAATCCGGCTACCCGGACGGCATGACCGTGGACGCCGAGGGCTGCCTGTGGGTCTGCCACTGGGGCGGCTGGGGCGTCACCCGCTTCTCCCCGGAGGGCGAGGCCATCGGCCGCATCGAACTGCCGGTGGCCAATGTCACCAGCTGCACCTTCGCCGGTCCGGACCTGGACACCCTGTATATCACCACCGCCCGCAAGGGCCTGAGCGACGCGGAACTGGCGGACCAGCCCCTGGCTGGCGGCCTGTTCCGCTGCCGCCCCGGCGTACGCGGCCCGGCGCCGGTGCTGTTCGGGGGCTGAGTCTCCCCCTGTACTCGAATGTAAACGTTTACGGCTAACGATTTGTGAGAGTTGACCATGATTGAACCACGGGATTTGCGCGCGACACTGCTGCCGGAAGACGGCCTGGCCGGAACCCTGCTTGGCCGCGCCTGGGTGCCTGAGCCCCTGTCGAAAGTGCCCGGCCCCAGCCCGGTGTGGCTGTGCGAGGACGGCGTCTTCGACCTCAGCGCCATAGCGCCGACCATCGCCGAACTTATCGAGCAGGGTTTTTCCCCTCGCACCGCGGACATGGACCGGGTGCAACGCATCGGCGGCCTGAACGAACTGCTGCGCAATACCATGGCTCCCATACTGGGACAGAAGCGCGACCCGCGCAGCCCCTACCTGCTGGCGCCGGTGGACCTGCAGGCGATCAAGGCCTGTGGCGTCACCTTTGCCTGCAGCATGCTGGAGCGGGTGATCGAGGAGCGCGCCGGCGGCGATCCCGCCCGCGCACAGGAAATACGCGGACAACTGGCGGAGAAGATCGGCGGCGATATCGGCTCGGTCGTCCCCGGCTCCGAGGAGGCGGAGGCGCTGAAGACGGCGCTGCAGGAAGAGGGCATCTGGTCCCAATACCTGGAGGTGGGCATAGGCCCGCTGGCGGAGGTGTTCACCAAATCCCAGCCGCTGTCCTCCGTGGGGCTGGGGGACCAAGTGGGCGTGCACCCCATCTCCAACTGGAACAATCCGGAGCCGGAACTGGTGCTGGTGGTGAACAGCCGCGGTGAAGCGGTGGGCGCCACCCTGGGCAACGATGTCAATTTGCGGGATATCGAGGGCCGCAGCGCGCTGCTGCTGGGCAAGGCCAAGGACAACAACGCCTCCTGTTCCCTGGGCCCCTTCGTGCGCCTGTTCGACGAGACTTTCTCCATCGACGACGTGCGCAGCGCCGAGGTCACCCTGGAGATGGAGGGGGAAGACGGCTTCCAGCTGCGCGAGGTCAGCCCCATGTCCGCCATCAGCCGCGACCCGCTGGACCTGGTGACGCAGACCATCGGCGCCAGCCACCAGTACCCGGACGGCATCGCCCTGTTTACCGGTACCCTGTTCGCCCCCACCCAGGATCGCGACCAGCCGGGCCAGGGCTTTACTCACAAGCCCGGCGACCGGGTGATGATCCGCTCCCCCAAGCTGGGCGCGCTGATCAATTCCGTCACCACCAGCGACAAGGCAGCCCCCTGGACTTTCGGCTTCTCCGCCCTGATGCGCAACCTGGCGGCTCGCGGTCTGCTGTGACCCGGGACCGCGGAGCTCCAGCTCCGCAAGCGGGCCACGCCCGCAAAAAAAGATAAAGAGGTAACCATGACCACCAAACGCAACTACATCGCCGGGGAATGGGTGGAGGGCCAGGGCACCCTCGCCAACATCAATCCCTCCGACACCGGCGACCTGATTGCAGACTACGCCCAGGCGTCCCCCGCACAACTGGAGGACGCGGTGGCCGCGGCCCGGCAGGCCTTCCCCGCCTGGTCGCAAAGCGGCATCCAGCAGCGCAGTGAACTGCTCGATCGCATCGGCCAGATGATTCTCGACCGCCGCGCCGAGTTGGGCGAACTGCTCGCCCGCGAGGAGGGCAAAACCCTGCCGGAGGCCACCGGCGAGGTGGTGCGCGCGGGCCAGATCTTCAAATTTTTCTCCGGCGAAGTGCTGCAGCTGCGCGGCGAGCTGCAACCGTCGGTGCGCCCGGGGCTGGATGTCTCCGTCACCCGCGAATCCCTGGGGGTGATCGGCCTGATCACGCCGTGGAACTTCCCCATCGCCATCCCCGCCTGGAAAATCGCCCCGGCGCTGGCCTACGGCAACTGCGTGGTATTCAAGCCCGCGGAACTGGTGCCCGGCTCCGCCCACGCGCTGGCGGAAATCATCGCCGAGGCCGGCGTGCCCGGCGGCGTTTTCAACCTGGTGATGGGCCCCGGCCGGGTGATTGGCGATGCGCTGGTCAACCATCCGCAGGTGGACGGAATCAGCTTCACCGGCTCACAGAACACCGGGCGCAATATCGCCGCCGCCGCGGCCGCGCGTTTGGCCAAGGTGCAGTTGGAGATGGGCGGCAAGAACCCGCTGGTGGTGCTCGACGACGCAGATTTGAACACCGCGGTGGAGTGCGCGGTCAACGGCGCTTTTTTCTCTACCGGCCAGCGCTGCACCGCCTCCAGCCGCCTGATCGTTACCGCCGGTATTCACGACCGCTTTGTGGAAGCGGTGTGCGAACGCATGCGCGGCTTGGTGGTAGACCACGCCCTCAAGGAGGGCACCCATATCGGCCCGGTGGTGGACGCACGGCAGTTGAAGCAGGACCTGGACTACATAAAAATCGGTTCGGAAGAGGGTGCACGTTTGGCGTGCGGCGGCGAGCAGGTGGAGCGGGAAACCCCGGGGTTTTTCCTCACCCCGGCGCTGTTTACCGAAACCACCCCGGAAATGCGCATCAACCGCGAGGAAATTTTCGGCCCGGTGGCCTCGGTGCTGCGCGCGGACGATTACGACCACGCCCTGGCGCTCGCCAACGACACCGAGTTCGGCCTCTCCGCCGGTATAGTTACCCAGTCGCTGAAGTACGCCAGCCATTTCAGGCGCAACGCCCAGGCGGGTATGGTGATGGTCAATGTGCCCACCGCCGGTGTGGATTATCACGTGCCCTTCGGCGGCCGCAAGGGTTCCAGCTTCGGTGCGCGGGAGCAGGGCAGTTATGCACGGGAGTTCTATACCGTTGTGAAGACGGCCTATACGCTGGCTTGACTCGGAGCTTGGGCGGTGCGCGCGGCGCACCTACGAATAGATTTGTAGGGTGGGCAAAGCGCAGGCAGAAAACTGCTCCTTGCGTTTTCTGCATTCCCGCTGGGCGGCACTCCGCCATCCATGGCGGGCTCGTGCCCATCGCGCTGAGCTGGTGATGGGCACGTCGCTGCGCTCCTTTGCCCATCCTACGAACCGAGGGAAGAATACCGCAGCCCGTGCGAAGGCCCTGATGCCGGGAGCCGTTCGCGAAACATTTGCCGATGAGGCTGTTGAGCGAGCGGCTACCGGCAGCAGGGCCGCCACAAAATCCAACTACAGGAACCCCGGCTTCGCTTTAAAACGATACGTTCCGGCTACGGACAACCTCGACAAAATTTTATTTGTAAGATTTAACAGATGAGCAAGAAAAGAAAACTCCGCAGCACCGACTGGTTCAACGACCCGAGCCAGCCGGACCAGACCGCCATTTATATCGAGCGCTACCTGAACTACGGCCTCACCCGTGAGGAACTGCAGTCCGGTAAGCCGATTATCGGCATCGCCCAGACCGGCAGCGACCTGGCTCCCTGCAACCGTCACCATATGGAACTCGCCCAGCGGGTTCGCGACGGCATCCGCGCCGCCGGTGGTGTGCCGTTCGAATTCCCGGTACACGCCATCCACGAGATGGGCAAGCGCCCCACCGCCGCGCTGGACCGCAACCTGGCCTACCTGGGGCTGGTGGAAATCCTCTACGGCTACCCCCTCGACGGCGTGGTGCTCACCACCGGCTGCGACAAAACCACGCCGGCCACAATAATGGCCGCGGCGACGGTGGATATTCCCGCGATCGTACTCTCCGGCGGCCCCATGCTGAATGGATGGGACGTGGAGAAGCGTGTGGGTTCCGGCTCGATTATCTGGAGTTCGCGGGAGCAGTACGCGCGCGGTGACATCGACTACGAAGGCTTTATGGACAATGTCACCGCCTCCGCACCGAGTCCCGGCCACTGCAACACCATGGGCACCGCGCTGACCATGAACAGCCTGGCCGAGGGGCTGGGCATGTCCCTGCCCGGCTGCGCGGCCATCCCCGCTCCCTACAAGGAGCGCGCGCAGATCGCCTATTACACCGGCCTGCGCATCGTCGATATGGTATGGGAAGACCTGAAGCCCTCCGACGTCATGACCCGCGAAGCCTTCCTCAACGCCATCCGCCTGTGCTCCGCCATCGGCGGCTCCACCAATGCGCCGCCGCACCTGCAGGCCATCGCCAACCGGGTGGGGGTGGAGATATCCATCGAGGACTGGCAGGAATACGGCGAGGAAATTCCCCTGCTGGTGAACTGCCAGCCCGCGGGCGAATACCTGGGCGAGGATTTCTACCGCGCAGGCGGCGTGCCCTCGGTAATGGGCGAACTGCTGCGCGCCGGTCTGGTGGCCGGCGACTGCCGCACGGTGAACGGAAAAACCATCGGCGAAAATTATGGCGAACAGGTTTCGCGCAATGAAAAGGTTATCCGCCCCTTTGCGCAGCCGATGATGGAAAACGCCGGTTTCGCGGTGATGCGCGGCAACCTGTTCGACTCGGCGATCATGAAAAAATCGGTGATCGGCGAGGATTTCCGCAAACACTATCTCTCCGACCCGGAACATCCCAATGTGCTGCGTGGTCGCGCCATCGTGTTCGACGGTCCCGAGGATTATCACCACAGGATCGACGACCCGTCGCTGGACGTCGACGAGCGCTGCGTACTGATAATCCGCAACTGCGGCCCCCTGGGCTACCCGGGTTCCGCCGAAGTGGTGAACATGCGTCCGCCGGACTACCTGATCAAGCGCGGCATCAACTGCCTGCCCTGTATCGGCGACGGCCGCCAGAGCGGCACTTCCGCCAGCCCGTCGATTCTCAACGCCTCGCCGGAAGCGGCGGCCGGCGGCGGCCTGGCGCTGCTGCAGACCAATGACCCGGTGGAGATTGACCTGAACAACAACAGGGTCAATGTACTGTTGGAAGACGCGGAATTGGAGCGTCGCCGCGCGGAACTGCAACAGCCGCCCCTGGTCAACCAGACTCCGTGGCAGGAAATCTACCGCAAGACGGTGACCCAACTGCAGGACGGCGGCGATATGGCCATGGACGAGGAGCACTTGCGCCTGGTGGAGCGCCACGGCACGCCGAGGAATTCCCACTAGCTGTTGGTGGCACTGTATGTAGGAGCCTTATTGTGACCGCCATGGATGGCGGAATGCCGCCCAGCGGAAATGCAGATTTTGCAGGAGCAAAAATCTGCCAGGCGAATAAAAGGGTTAATACGAAGCCCGGTAATATTCGCCTGCAAGCAGGCTCCTACAGGGGAAACACAGAAGATGTATCGAGCAAAGACCATTACCATGAAAATAAAAGACTTCTCCTCGAAACCCCTGCATGCACTCCTGTGTGCGGCGATACTCTTCTCGATCCAGGGCTGTTCCACCGGGAGCGAGGGGAGCGAAGCGCAATCCCCCAGCCTCAAGGCCTGGCCGCAGGCGTCCAGCCCCGCCGGCGATCCCAAAGTCGAGGAGCGGGTGGAGTCGCTGCTGCAAAAGATGACCCTTGAGGAAAAGGTCGGGCAGATCATGCAGGCGGAGATCCAGTCGATCACTCCGGAAGAAGTGAAGAAATACCATATCGGTTCGGTCCTGAATGGCGGCGGCTCCATGCCCAACCGTGTGGACGGCGCCGGGCCGGACGAATGGGTGGCACTGGCGGACGCCTACTGGGAGGCGTCCATGGACACCTCCGACGGCGGCACCGCCATCCCGATCTTCTGGGGAACCGATGCGGTGCACGGCAACGGCAACCTGGTGGGCGCCACCCTGTTCCCCCACAACATCGGCCTGGGTGCCGCGCGCGATCCGGACCTGGTGCGGGAAATCGGCGCGGCCACCGCGGAGGAAGTACGCACTACCGGCGTCGAGTGGGTTTTTGCCCCCACCCTGGCGGTGGCTCAGAACGACTTCTGGGGTCGCACCTACGAAAGCTATTCCGAAGATCCGGCAGTGGTGCGCGACTACGCCTCCGCAATGGTGGAGGGGCTACAGGGTAAAACCGGCGGCAGCGACCATCTCGGCGAGACCCGCGTGATCGCCACCGCCAAGCATTTCCTCGCCGACGGCGGCACCTACGGCGGCGACGACCAGGGCGACGCGCGCATCGATGAGCGCGAACTGGTGGATATCCACAATCCGGGCTACCCCGCGGCCATCGAAGCCGGGGTACAGACCGTCATGGCCAGCTTCTCTGCCTGGAACGGCGAGAAGAACCACGGCAACCGCTACCTGCTCACCGACGTGCTGAAAAAGCGTATGGGCTTCGACGGCCTGGTGGTGGGCGACTGGAACGGCCACGGCCAGGTGCCCGGCTGTACCAACGACAGCTGTGCGCAGGCGATCAACGCCGGCATCGACCTGCTGATGGTCACTTACGATTGGAAGCCGATGATCAAAAATACCCTGGCCCAGGTACGCGCCGGGGAAATTTCCCAGGAACGGCTGGACGATGCGGTGCGGCGCATCCTGCGCGTCAAAGTGCGCGCCGGCCTGTTCGACAAGAAGCCCTCCGAGCGCGCCCTCGCCGGCCGCGAGGAGGTGGTCGGTTCTCCGGAGCACCGCGCCCTGGCCCGCCGCGCCGTGCGCGAGAGCCTGGTGCTGCTGAAAAACCGCGACAATATCCTGCCGCTCAGCCCGAAACAGAAAATCCTGGTGGCCGGTGACGGCGCCGACAGCATCGCCATGCAATCCGGTGGCTGGAGCGTCAGTTGGCAGGGCGCGGGTATTCCCAACGAGAAATTTCCCGGCGCCACCTCGATCTACACGGGCATAAAAGCCTCGGTGGAAAAAGCCGGCGGCAGCGCCGTGCTGTCCGCCGACGGCAGCTTCGATCAGAAGCCCGACGTGGCGATAGTGGTATTCGGCGAGCAGCCCTATGCCGAGGGCCACGGCGACCTGAATACCCTGGAATTCGAGGCGGGCAAAAAGCGCAACCTGGCGCTGCTGAAATCCCTCAAGTCCCAAGGCATTCCGGTGGTCTCGATATTCCTCTCCGGCCGCCCCCTGTGGGTCAACCCGGAGCTGAACGCCTCCGATGCCTTCGCCGCCGCCTGGCTGCCGGGCACCGAGGGCGCCGGCGTGGCGGACGTGATTATCGCCAAGGCCGACGGCGAGCCGAATTTCGATTTTTCCGGCAAGCTTTCCTTTTCCTGGCCAAAACTGCCGCTGCAGGCGCGCCTCAATCCCCATCACCCGGACTACGATCCGCTGTTCGCCAACGGCTACGGCCTCGACTACGCGGGCGCGGAACAGGGACCGGAAGAGCTTGCGGAAAATGTCCCCGGCCTGACCAGTGGCGAAAGCAACAGCATCGCCCTGTACGTCGGCCGTCCGCTGCAGCCCTGGGGAGTTCGGATCAACGACTTCGAGCAGGACCAGATGCTGAGCGGCGCCTTCGCCAAACTGCCCAGCGGTCGCGTCACCGTGATGACCAGCGATAAGGATGTGCAGGAAGACGCGCTCACCCTGACATGGAAGGACACCTGGCTCGCCGGCCTCAGCGTACGCAACGGCGACCCGCTGGACCTGTCCGCCTATGTGCCGGAGGGTGTGCTTTCCTTCGATCTCAAGGTGGACGACCTGGACAAGGGCGGCCTGGGGGTGGTGCTCCATTGCGGTAAAGAGGGTGGCGACGAGTGCGAGCGGCAACTGGATATCTCCAGTCAGGCCCAGGCCATGGCCGGACAGGGCTGGCGGCACATGAGCGTCAAACTCAGCTGCTTCGTCCGCGACGGTGACGACTTCTCAGCGATATCCGTGCCCTTCGAGCTGCGCGGCGGCGGCACCGGCCAGGTAGCCGTGGCCAATATCCGCCTGGATCGCAAAGGCGAGGCCAATCAGAGCTGTCCGGACTACCGCAAGCTCTCCGTCACCCCGGCGACACTCGATCACTATTGGGCGCGGGACTGGTGGCTGCCCCGTCACGAGGAAAAACTGGCCCGCATCGAACAGGGCAATGTGAACCTGCTGATGCTCGGCGACTCCATCACCCAGGGCTGGGAGAAGGAGGGCAAGGCCGTGTGGGAGAAGTTCTACGGCGGGCGCAACGCGGTCAACCTGGGCTTCGGCGGCGACAGAACTGAAAACCTGCTCTGGCGCCTGCAGCACGGCGAAGTGGACGGCATAGAACCCAAGGCCGCGGTGCTGATGATCGGCACCAACAACACCGGCCATCGCCGCGAGGAACCGCGCTTCACCGCCGCTGGCATCCGCGAGGTGCTGGACGAACTGCGCAGCCGGCTGCCGAATACCAAGATCCTGTTGCTGGGAATCTTTCCCCGGGACGAGCAGCCCGGCACGCCGATGAGAAAAATCAACAGTGGTATCAATGAAATCATCGCCAGCTACGCCGATGGGGAAAATATTTTCTTCCTGGATATCGGCGACAGATTCCTGGCGGAAGATGGCCGCCTGAGCGCGGAAATCATGCCGGACCGCCTGCACCTGAGCGAACAGGGTTACGAAATATGGGCCGAGGCCATGGAGCCGACCCTGGCCAAGCTGATGCAATGATCCCGGGACCGCGGAGCTCCAGCTCCGCAAGCGGGCCGGAGGCCCGCAGAATTGTAGGATGGGCACGCTACGCTTTGCCCATCCTACGAATACCGATGTAGTAACTCGGGACCGCGGAGCAATATTGGGGCGCTAAAGGCTCCAGCTCCGCAAGCGACGTAAGAGTGAATTTATGCTGAATAAAAAAATAATGATCGCTGGCCTTCTGTCACTACTGTCCGCCTGCGGCGGCAAAGACCCCTCGCCACAGACTGCTGCAAAAGCTATGGAAAATCCCTGGCCAAAACTGCAACCGGCACTGCCCGCGGACCCGGAGATGGAGAAAAAGATCGCCGATCTCCTCTCCCGTATGTCCCTGGAGGAAAAAGTCGGCCAGATGATCCAGGCGGAGATCAAGTACGCCACCCCGGAAGACGTCAGGCAATACCATCTGGGTTCGATTCTGAACGGCGGCGGCACCTATCCGAACAACGACAAGTTCGCCACGCCGCAGGACTGGCTGGACCTGGCCAACGCTTACTATGAAGCCTCCATGGATACCTCCCACGGCGGCGTTGCCATTCCGGTGATGTGGGGCTCGGATGCGGTGCACGGACACAACAATGTGATCGGCGCGACCCTGTTTCCGCACAATATCGGCCTCGGTGCAACGCACGACCCGGAGCTGATCCAGCGCATTGGCGAGGCCACGGCGCGGGAGGTGGCGGTGACCGGCATCGACTGGACCTTCGCGCCCACGGTGGCGGTGGTGCGCGACGACCGCTGGGGCCGCACCTTTGAGAGCTATTCCGAGGACCCGAAAATCGTGCGCGAGTACGCTCGCGCCATGGTCGAGGGCATTCAGGGGGAGAAGTCCTCCGATGAATTTCTCGGCGGCCAGAAACTGATCTCCGCCACCAAGCACTTTATCGGTGATGGCGGCACCGAACGCGGCATGGACCGCGGCGACACACTGGCCAGTGAAGAGGAACTGGCGCGCATACATTCAGCCGGCTATATCGGTGCGCTGGGCGCCGGCGTACAGACGGTGATGGCCTCCTTCAACAGTTGGAATGGTGTGCGGTTGCACGGGCACAAACACCTGCTCACCGACGTGTTGAAAGGCAGGCTGGGCTTCGACGGTTTCGTAGTGGGGGACTGGAACGGCCACCGCTTCGTGGATGGCTGCACCTTGGAGAGCTGTCCCCAGTCGATCAATGCGGGCCTGGATATGTTTATGGTGCCATCGGACTGGAAGGCACTCTACAAAAATACCCTGGCCCAGGCGCAGAGCGGCGAGATACCCATGAGCCGCATCGACGACGCAGTGACACGTATACTGCGGGTGAAAATGCGCGCGGGCCTGTTCGAGCGCAACAAACCCCTGGCGGGCAAAAAGGGTATTCTGGGTAGCCCGGAACACCGGGCCATCGCCCGCGAGGCGGTGCGCAAATCCCTGGTGCTGCTGAAAAACAATAGCCATAAAAACAACGGCGGCCTGTTGCCGTTGGACCCGAAACAGAAAATCCTCGTGGCCGGCGACGCGGCGGACAATATCGGCAAGCAGAGCGGCGGTTGGACCATTTCCTGGCAGGGTACCGGCAATACGGCGGCGGATTTCCCCGGTGCCACCTCCATTTACGCCGGTATCAAAAGCGCGACGGAAAAGGCCGGCGGCGAGGCGCTGCTCTCCGTCGATGGAGATTTCGAGGGAGACAAACCCGATGTGGCGGTGGTGGTCTTCGGGGAGGAACCCTATGCCGAGTGGCACGGGGATATCACCAGTCTCGAATACCAGTTCGGCAGCAAGCGCGACCTGGCGCTGCTGAAGAAGCTCAAGCAGCAGAATATTCCGGTAGTGAGCATTTTCATCTCCGGCCGTCCCCTGTGGATCAACAAGGAGCTGAACGCCTCCGACGCCTTTGTCGCCGCCTGGTTGCCAGGCTCCGAGGGCGCCGGCGTGGCCGACGTGATCCTCACGGACGCGGAAGGAAAAACCCAGTACGACTTTACCGGCAAGCTCTCCTTCAGCTGGCCGCGGTTGGTGGACCAGGTGCCGCTCAACCTGGGCGACGACGGCTACGACCCGCTCTTCGCCTACGGCTACGGCCTTACCTATGCCGACGATATCGAGATAGCCAATGATCTGCCGGAGCAGGGCGAGAGCTACGCTTCGGGCAAGCTGGAGGATGCCTGGATGATGGTGTGGCGCCCGCGCGCGCCCTGGGACCTGGTCATCCTCGACGAGGGCAACGCGCCCCTGGTGGTTGAGGGCAATCTCGCCGCGAGCGACGACGACAATATTCGTGTGTCCGCCATCGACATGCGCAACCAGGAGGACGCGCGCCTGGTCGAGTGGGCTGGCCTGCGCCCCGGCGGCGTGGCCCTGCGTGCGGATAAACCCCAGGACCTGAGCCGCTACCTGGAGGCCGGCGGTACCCTCAGCCTGGATGTCCGCGTGGACAGCGAGCTCGCCGGCGAGGTGTACGCCTCGGTGACCTGCGGCGGCGACTGCCTGGGCAAACTGCCGCTTAAAGAGTCGCTGCAAAAACTGCAGCCGGGCCAGTGGGCGCCTCTGTCCATCGACCTGCAGTGCTTCGCCGAACGGGGCGCGGAGTTCTCGCGGATCGACAGCAGCTTCGTACTGGAGAGCGAGGGCCCCCTGTCCCTGGCGTTGGCGAATATCAAATATGTGCCTGGCGGCGCGGACAGCGCGACGGTGCAGTGTGATACCTGAATCCGTGATTTCAGGGCGGACCGCAATACAGGTGCCTGCCTGCGGGTGGAAGACAGCTCCACCGCAGATGGCGCGAGTATTGTGACGGCATCCTGTAACTCCAACTGGTGGAGCCAACAGTTCTCCATCTCGCCCGTGCAATAGCAGTCCGGGTTGAAGTGGCGGGAGGTACCGGTGTCTATTTCAGTTCTAAATAGAATGTCCGTTACTTTCCGCGCACTTCCCCTACACCTGTGGTGATCGGGAGGCGGGAAAATTCCTGCAGGGAAAAGACAATGATAAGGTAGAGGGGCTTCTTTCCTCCCGGCCCGGTAGTAAATACGGAGATATACATAAAAAAGCACTCACAAGGAGGTGGGTATGTACTATTTAAAATGGTTGGTCCTGGCTGTATTGATTGCGCTGTCGGCCTGTTCCGGTGAACTGGACAAGCGGGAACTTCGGCTAAAAGCGAATTTCAGCGAAGACTTCGATCGGGGCCTGCCTGAATTTCTGGTCTTCAACCCGGAAGGGGAATGTGTCTACCACAGCCAGGGGTTCTCAACCGAAGAGCACTTTTTCGAAGAGCTGGACATAGTACTGGCCGGCGGGCGCATCGAGCGGTCACCCGTCGATAGTCCTGAGAAGCGCAGGCTCCTGGAACTGGCGGTGCGCAAAGCCGTCTACGAGAACACATCCATCCCCCCGGAACAAAAGGAATCGACGATTCGCACCTCACTGCGGGAATCGATAAATCCCGAGCCGAGCTGCACCCATGAACTGGAATATTACCTGGGTCGGTTTGAGGAGCGCGACGGCGGAGACTTCTCGCTACAGTCCCTGCCCGGGGGCAAAAATGTGTTTATCGAGTTCTACGCCGACAGGTGCATACCCTGTAAACAACAGGAGAGAGCGATCGAGCGCTACTCCCCGAAAAGGGGCGATGAGTTCGTACTGCTGAAGGTGGAGCGGGACAAGGCCAGGATCCAGGTGCAGTAGTCGGAGTTTCCCTGGCGACTGGCAACTAGGTTTGGCTCTGAGTCGGAGAGTACGTGGGGTGGGCACGCGCCGGTTGCCGCCGCTATTCGCCTGCAAGCAGGCTCCTGCACCATAAACCCCGACAAGGGAGATAAATCCGATGCGCTTGAGATGGTTATTCCCCACCGCACTGCTGCTGGCCGCCGCGCAGGTTGTCGCCGCACCCCGGGCAGCGGAACCGGTGGCTTTCGACTGGTTCGAATATCGCGGCATGGACCCGCTGTTCGAAGAGGCCCTGGCGAAGGGGGAATACCAGAACCCCGTGGCCGCCGGCTTTTTCCCCGACCCCAGCATCGCGCGGCGGGGCGACGATTACTATATGGCCCACTCGTCCTTCGCATATACGCCGGGCCTGCCCATCCTGCACAGTCGCGACCTGGTCAACTGGCGGCTGCTGGGCCACGCGCTGACGCGCCGATCGCAGGTGGACATGCGCGGGCTGCAGGTGTCCCAGGGCATCTTCGCGCCCACGTTGCGCTATCACCAGGGGCGCTTCTACCTGATCGGCACCGCGGTGGGCGCCGGTGGCAATTTTCTGATTACCGCGAATGATCCCCAGGGTCCCTGGTCCGATCCTGTCTGGCTGCCGGAGATCGGTGGCATAGATCCGGATATCTTTTTCGACGACGACGGCCGGGTGTATATCGCCCACAACGATGCGCCGGAGGGCGAACCGCTGTACGACGGTCACAGGGCTATCTGGCTGTGGGAGTACGACCCGGAGGCGGAACGGGTGCTGCCGGATTCCGGCCGGGTGATTGTCAACGGCGGCGTGAACCTGAGTGAGAAGCCCATCTGGATCGAAGGCCCGCACCTGTACAAGGTGAATGGCTGGTATTACCTGCTGTGTGCCGAGGGCGGCACCGGCTACAACCACTCGGAGGTGGTCTTCCGCACCCGCAAACTGGACGAGCCCTTCGAACCCTACAGCGGCAACCCCATACTGACCCAGCGGGACCTGGACCGCGGCCGGGCCGATCCAATAGTGGCCGCGGGCCACGCGGACCTGGTGCAGACCCCAGAGGGGGACTGGTGGTCGGTATTTCTCGCCACCCGCCCCTACGACGAAGTCTTTTACAACACCGGCCGGGAAACCTTCCTGCTGCCGGTAAGCTGGAAAGACGGCTGGCCGCGGATACTGGCGGCGGGCCAGGCGATTCCCATGCGCCCCGATGCGCCCGCCATCGACGCCGCGCCCGCGGAGGGCGCACCGCTTACCGGCAATTTCATCTGGCGCGATGACTTCGAGACGCGGGAATTGAATCCGCACTGGAACCTGCTGCGCGGCGATTTCGAACGGGATTGGCTCCAGCTGCGCGGGAAACAGTTGCAGTTGCTCCCCAAGCCCCGGTCCATGGCATCGCGGGAACAACCCGCTTATCTTGGTCGCCGGCAGCAGCACCAGCGTTTTCAGGCCTCGGCCCAGTTGCGGCTGCCCGCTGACGAAGGGGTTTCCGCCGGAATCGTCGCCTTCCAGAATGAAAATTATCACTACTACCTGGGCGTGAAGGCGGCCGGAAAAGATGGCTACGAAATATTCCTGGAACGGGCCGCCGGTGGTGAGCCGCAGCGTTTGCACAGCGTTTCCGTGGATGCAAAGGCGGGCGAACCGATAGCGCTGGAAATTCGCGGCGACCGGTCCGAGATAGGCTTTTACTACCGGTCCTCCGACGGGCCGGCAAAAAAACTGGTTGCGGGGTTGGATGGCGAGCTGCTCAGCACCGAAGCGGCCGGCGGCTTTGTCGGTACCACCCTGGGCCCCCACGCGCGGTTGGAGTCTATGTAGGAGCCTGCTTGCAGGCGAATAAGGAGGTTGGGCAAAGTCCGGCAATATTCGCTTGCAAGCAGGCTCCTACAAGGTATCGTTCAAGGCTTATGCCTGGCCTGCACCGCCCCGGCGCTTTCCCCGTAGACTTCGAACTGGTACAGCGAGTAACCCCAGCGGGTCGCGCGCTTCTTGCCGTAGAGCCTGACGAAGCGGGCAGTTACCGGCTCGAAACGGATATTTTCGGTGCCGCCCTCGCTGTCACTCCGCTTATAAACGGTGTTCCAGTTTTCGGCATCGTTTGACACCTGGATTTCATAGTCGCGCCCGTGGGCGGTTTCCCAGAAGAGTTTTACGTTGCTTATGGGATAGGCCTCTCCGAGATCCAGGGTTATCCAGCTGGGGTCCCGGTAGTCGCTCGACCAGCGGGTGCCGAAATCCCCGTCTATCAGGTAGCCGGGATCGGAAGTGAATTTCCGCTCCTCGTTGGAGGAGGTTTGAACGGAAACGCCATGGTAGCGCGCCAGATTGCCGCTGCCTTTCTCCTGTACGGAAATATTGAAATCGGAGGTGTTCGCCAGCCCGCTCTGAGCCTCCGCCCGCACCTGGATCACGGCCGAGCCGGCGCGGTTGGGCGCAAAGTTCAGTCTGATACGGTTTTCGCTGTCGATACTGGCATTGACCAGGTCGGTATTGGAATTGCCGGCGATCTGATACCGAAGTGATGCATCCGCCGGGTGGTGGCCGATTTCATCCAGGTCGACGTAGTGCACTGAGGTTTCGGTACCGGTGGCAAATACGGCGTCGGTGATGTCCTCCAGCACCGGGTAGCCCAGCAGCCAGCGCACGCTGTTTTGCAGCAGTGCCTGGTAGCCGGGGTTCTCCACCGCCTCCCTGCCGTGGCCCAGGGCCAGCCCCATCACTCTGCCCTTCCTCCAACTGCGCTGCCACAGCACCGGCAGGTGTTCAGAGCGTGCGATCACCTCCAGGTCCTCGGTATTGGTCTGTACGAAATAGAGTTCGTCGCGAATGGGAAAATTTGCCAGGCCGCGGACTATGGGATGCTGGACCTGATCGTTGTAGTCGTAGCCGTACCAGGAGTCGAAGGTGTACACCACCCGCTCGGCCATATCGGCGCCGCCCAGGAAGCGGCCGCCCATCAGCACCGGGTAGCGCTCCGAGTTGAGAAAGGTCACCAGGCCGGAGTGCATCGCCAGATAGGATTTCCCTTCGCCGATAAAACGATAGAAGGCATCGAGCTGCTTTTCCGTGGGAGTCAGAAACATCGAGTTGTTGAGTATCAGGTCGTAGCGCGCCAGCGCCCGGTCGTTGAGCACGGATAGATCTTCGGTCACGGTGATGTCCGCGATATCGCCGAGTATTTCCACGATCCTGTCGTTGTGGAACTCGTGAACCCAGGGTGGGTAGTCGGGGTTTCTCTCCTCGCTGTTGCCGTTGCCGGTGATCAGCAGCGCCCGGGGCGTCGCCGCCTGAACCGTGCCGGCGGCGAGTATTCCGATCAACAGGGTGCACGCCAGATATTTCATGATTTCTTCCTCTGAGGTCAGTGTTATTTGGAACTGACCTTAGAGGGCTCTGGTGTGGGGGTCTTGTAAAAAACCGAACCGGCAGGCCGGGAACACTCCTTGTAGGAGCGGCCGTTGGCCGCGATCCGAGCCAGATCGCGGCCAACGGCCGCTCCTACAACAACCAGGGCTAGCGGAGATTGCAAAGATAGGCACGGCTTTCCGCAGCGAGGAAAAAGCCGGTCAGGGGCCTGTCGGTGCACAGGTACTGTGAAGGACTCATGCCCGCGAGGGATTTGAAATCGTGGGCGAAATGCGCGTGGTCGTAGTAGCCGCAGTGCTGCGCAACTTCCGTCAGCGAGATTCGGGGATCGGCCAGGTATTGAAAGCTCTTTTGGAAGCGGATCATCTTCGCCAGCTGTTTCGGCGACAGGCCGGTATGCCGCCTGAACCGGGATTGCAGATGGCGGTCACTCACCCCGAGTTCCGCGCAGAGCCTGTCGATGGTTGGCGGCTCCGGCAGGAACAGCCTGCGCACCGCCCGCTCAACCAGCCGGTAACAGCTTCCGGCGGTCTCAGCGGACTGCAGCCGGCGCAACAGGTGGTTTTCCATCAGTCGGACAAAACGCTCGAACGCCGGTCTCTCGAACACCCTGTCGACGATTCGCTCGAAGTCGCCGCCGAACAGCGCGCGCAGATCGATGGACTGGTCCCGCAGGTCGCAAATGGATTCGCGGGTAAATGGTGAGAAACTATGGGGGTAGAACTTGATGCCGAAATACCGCTGGCGCCCGCTGGTGACGACCTCGTAGGGCTTGGTCATCTGCCCCACCAATTCCACCGCGGGGTTGGTGTTCAGCCCGTGGCCGTCGTCGCGCAACACCCGGGTTTCCACATTGAAGATGATTTCCTGGCAGCCGTCCGGCAGGGTGCGGTCGCGAACAGTCACCGCTTCGGCGGAATCAATCGCCCAGAAGCAGTTGATATAGGGGCGGAGTTCCGCCCGGGGTGTCTGTTCGCGATAGTACATTTTTTTCAGGTTGCGATTTGCAGGTGCGCTCCGCGCACCAGGTGTCCGTTATTCAATTTGCAGAGCGAATGGCATTCACCGCGTTGGCCAGGTAGGCAAAGGGTGCATTCCAGTTGATCGCAATTTCGTTGCTGGCATAGCTGCAGACCGCGTCGGTATAGGATTCGTCGGGGATATCGCTGGGATATTCGCAGCCGTCCTGCTGGCCGGGATTTGGGCCTCCGGCGAGGAAGCCGGGCAGTGGAGGCAGATCCGGCCGGGACGCGGCCAATCGGTGGTGGGGCCACTGGGTGCTGCTGCTGCCAAAACCCGTTACATAGCTATAGCCGGTGGCATTTCTGCCCAGCAGATAGTCGAGGTTGTCCTCCGCGCTTTGCAGAAATTCCCTGTCTCCGCTCAGGTGATAGGCCTCCAGCAGCAGTATGCCCTGGTTGGATGCCACCGAATTGCTTCCCCAGATAAAGTTTTGCTCGCTCGATCCCATCGGGGCCAGGTACGACCACCGGGCGCCTTCTTGGCGGAGTCTTTTGGCTTCGGCGACGAGAGTGGCTTTCCGTCCGGAGAGCCACTCCGCGGGCACATGCTCGAGGTTTTCCCCGTGGCGGATCAGGGAGTAGTAGCCCAGCCATTGCACATCGGGCCAGGAGGGTAGTGTGTATTTCGCGGAGCCCTTTTCCACCTCTTTCCAATAGGTGGGGTTTTTGGTGCTGATATACAGCTCGGAGGCGGCCCATATCCATTCATCCCGGAGATTTTCATCGCCATAGGTGCCGGTCTGCACATCCGGGTCGAACTTCCGGTTTATTTCGTTTTGCCGGTAGTGGACCTGCGGATTCAGCCCGGCCCATTGCCAGGCTTTTTCCGCGGCTTTCAGGTAGGCCGCGGAATTCTCCGGGGAGAAGGGTTTGAACACCCGGGCTGCCTGGGCCACCACCGCGGCGAAATCCAGGGTGGCGGCGGTGCTCTTCTGCACTACGTAGCGCTGGCTGGTGGCGCCGGTGGGCGCTATCTCCATGCCCTCGAACGCAGCGGTGGTGAGCTTGTGGTAGACACCGCCGTCTCCCGGGTCCTGCATGGTGAGCATCCAGTCCAGGTTGTACAGCACCTCGTTCAGGATGTCCGGGAGATCGTCGCCGGATTCGGGAATATTCAGGTCCAGCGAGCCGAAGTAATCCGGGTACCGCTCGTAAGCGGCCAGCAAGGTACCCATGGTAATGCCGCTGTTCACGATGTATTTGTTGTAGTCGCCGGCGTCGTACCAGCCCTTCGGAGAGGAGATCAGGGTGCCCTCCGGACGGGAAGTGCTCGCCGCGGAGGCGTGGACCATTACCCGGTCGTCCGGGTGCCCGCCCTCCCTGGCCCACCGGCCTGCATAGGCTTTCTCTATATCCGTGGAAGCGCGCTGGAAATAGAAAGCCTTTAGGCCGGCCCTTCCCAGATCTTTGTATACCCCATTTTGCACCGCAAAGGTATAGGACTTGCCCAGGCCGGGGATCTCCAGGGTGTATTGCCCTTCACTCTTCAGATCAGAAAAATCCGCGCTCCACACCTTTTTACCCGACCAGGTTGGGGCGGCATTCTCGGAAAGCTTTCCTTCGAGCACCACGGCATTTTCCTTCCGGTCCAGAACCCTGAATGACCCGGGAGACTCTTCAGACAAAACAACAGCCACTTTTTTCTGCAAGGGGTGGTAGCCGACTTGGTTTAATCGGATCTGGTCAGTGGTCTGCAGACCCTGCTCTTTGGGCGAGGCGCCGCAGGAACCCACCAGAAAAGAGAGAACGAGGAATGCAATGAGGTTTAACCCGGTGGGCGAAAATCTGTACCTGAACATTATGTCTTATAGTCCGAAGCGGTTGTTAAGGAATCCCTAAATCTTTCCGCGAATAAACGGTTTAACTGCATCCTGGTAATAGTCGAATACTTTTTCGTGGATTGCCGGATCGAGCGGCGGCAGTCCTGCTGCTTCCACGTTGACGCCTATCTGTCCGGGCTTCGATACCCCGGCAATAATCGTGGATACCGCCTCGTGATCGAGAATCCAGCGCAGGGCGAAGTGAACCATATCCATGGAGCCGGGAAGCAGTTCGCGCAGCCCTTCGGTCAGCTCAATGCCCTTCCCGAAGGGGATTCCGCCAAAGGTCTCACCCACGGAAAACGCCTCGCCGTCGCGGTTGTAGTTGCGGTGGTCGGAGGTGGCGAAGCGGGTGTCCCTGGTGAATTTTCCCGAGAGGAGGCCGGAGGCCAGCGGCAGGCGCACGATAATGCCCAC
The DNA here is from genome assembly GCF_014191725.1 of Microbulbifer rhizosphaerae. GTDB lineage: Bacteria > Pseudomonadota > Gammaproteobacteria > Pseudomonadales > Cellvibrionaceae > Microbulbifer > Microbulbifer rhizosphaerae. The sequence continues at coordinate 10,165 of NZ_JACHWZ010000016.1, read as the reverse complement.
ATCTCTTTGCCGGGCGGCGTCCAGCAATTGCAGCTTGGCGTCCTGGCGGAAAAGGTTGAAGATGATTTGCAGGCTCGCCAGGCCATCGTGCTCCAGGCACAGAAAAGCCTCTTCAATGGTCTCGACACTGGCACCGTAGTGGCGGATCAGCCCCTCGGATTTGAGGTCGTCGAGCCAGGTGAATATCTCGCCGTCCCCCAGAACTTCGGGGGGAACGCAGTGGAGCTGGGCGAGATCGATGGCTTCGACCCCGAGGCGCTTTGCGGAGTTCTGCAGGCTCTCGCGAACCCCGTGCCGAGTGTATTTGTCGGGATAGAGCAGCGATGAACGTCCCACCTTGGTCGCCACTATCTGTTCCTTCTGCTGTCCCTCCTGCCCCCCCTTCTGTTTGCGCAGGAAACTGCTGATACGCTGCTCGCTCAGGCCGTCGCCGTATACATCGGCGGTATCCCAGAAGGTAACCCTAAGGCGCTCGGCGTCGGCGAGAATCGTCTCCGCGTCCCTGTGGGCGACGGGCCCAAAGTCGCCGCCGAGTTGCCAGCAACCGAGGCCTATCTCACTCACCTGATAGCCGGTTTTGCCGAGTCGTCTGGTGTTCATGGACTATCCCTTCTAAAAAATAACTGGCTGAAGCTCCAGGTGGCAGCCGGATGTCGGCGGCGATCGCGGAGAGCGGGGTACAAGCGTTAAAGGCAAGCTGTCGGATGAGTCCTGGCTTGGGGACGCCGGTTGTTATTATTGTATCGGCGCGCCGGGTCCGGCAGTATTGAATCATGGAGATCAAGGAGTGAAATGGGGATTTTTTATACAAAACCTTGACACGCCTCGAACTGCCGGGGTTAATACTTATGGTAGCGATATCATTTTCGCCCGTGAACGGTATATCAACAACTAGTGTGGTGTAAGGTACTAATTGTGTATATCAGAGCCCCCCAAATTGTTCACAGTTAGGCGCAGCTCGCAGGGAATGGTCATTCCATTTTCAAGAGCTGCAACGCAGCTGTGGACGATTTGGGGGGCTCCCTTCGGGCGGGCCGCTTAGCGGCCCGCTGATATACACAATTAGTACCTTACACCACTAGTAACGAAGAGCGGGTGCCGGCGATGCGAACAACGCTCACAATATAAATCGCAACCGGAGATGGAGAAAAAAATGCCGCGAGTGAGATTGCTACCAGCCCGGAGCTTCGCCAAAATTCTGCTGTTCCTTATCGGCACTCTGCTCACTCCCGCCGTCCTGGCCCTGGGCGGCGCCCCTTACGTTACTACCGAATCGCAACCCGGCGCAGTGCAACTGCACGGCGCCGGCCTGTATGTGGACAGTGCCGATCACGAGGGCGTACAGCGAGCGGCTGCCACCTTGGCCAGTGACCTGGAACGGGTCACAGGTCAGCGCCCGCGAATCCGCCAGGCGGCATCGCAAACCGGCGAAAAACACGCGGTAATCGCCGGCACCATCGGCAGGAGCGCACTGATAGACCAACTGATCGCCAGCGGCAAGATCGACCCCGCCGCCATCTCCGGTCGCTGGGAGGGCTACCACATCGAGACCGTGCAGCAACCACTGCCCGGTGTGGAACGCGCGCTGGTGATCGCCGGCAGCGACAAGCGCGGCACCATCTATGGCATCTACGACCTCAGCGAGCAGATAGGTGTCTCCCCCTGGCACTGGTGGGCGGACCTGCCGCCCGAGAAAAAGCCGCGCCTCTATGCGCGCGCCAATATCCTTGTGCAGGATGCTCCCGCGGTCCAATACCGCGGCATCTTCCTCAACGACGAGGCGCCGGCGCTGAGCGGCTGGGTCAAAGAAACCTTCGGCGACTACAACCACGACTTCTACGAAAAGGTGTTCGAACTGCTGCTACGTCTGAAGGCCAATTATTTGTGGCCGGCCATGTGGAACAACGCCTTCGCCGACGACGATCCGCAGAACATGATCCTCGCCGACGAGTACGGCATCGTCATGGGAACCTCCCACCACGAGCCGATGATGCGCGCGGACAAGGAGTGGAACCGCTACGGCGAGGGGCCTTGGGAGTACTCCAGCAACGCAGAAAAAATCCGCGACTTCTGGAAGGATGGGGTAGAGCGCAACAAACCCTACGAGAGCATCTACACCCTCGGCATGCGCGGCCAGGAAGACGAGCCCATGAGCGAGGGCCAGAACGTAGCGCTGTTGGAGCAGGTCGTGGACGACCAGCGCGAAATCCTCACGGGGGCTTTTGGCGATCCGCGCCGCGTGCCCCAGGTCTGGGCCCTCTACAAGGAGGTGCAGGGTTTCTACGAAAAGGGCATGCGCGTACCCGAAGACGTGACCCTGCTTTGGTCCGACGACAACTGGGGCAATATCCGCCGCCTACCCACACCGGACGAGCGTGGGCGCAGCGGCGGCGCCGGTGTCTATTACCACTTCGACTATGTGGGCGGCCCGCGCTCCTACCGCTGGATCAATACGGTGCCCATCGCCAAGGTATGGGAGCAGATGAACCTGGCCCAGGCCTACGAGGCGAAGAAGATCTGGATAGTCAACGTCGGCGACCTCAAGCCGATGGAATTTCCCACCGAGTTTTTCCTGCGCCTGGCCTGGAGCCCGGAATCCTGGCCCAGAGAGCGACTGCGGGAGTTCGGCCGCCTCTGGGCCGCGCGCGAATTTGGCGCCGAATATGCGGAGGAAATCGAGGCGCTTGTGAGTGGTTACACCCGCCACAACGGCCGTCGCAAGCCGGAGCAGCAGGATGCGGATACCTACAGTTTGCTGCACTACCGCGAGGCGGAGCGGATCGAGGCGGAGCTGGACCAACTGGTGGACAGGGCCGAAGCCCTGTATGGCAAGCTGCCGCAAAGCCGTCGCGATGCCTTCTATCAACTGGTGCTGCACCCGGTAAAGGCCACTGAGACCATCAGCAAAATGTACATCGCCACCGCGCGCAACCGCCTCTATGCCCGCCAGGGCCGCGCCGAGGCGCAGGTGTGGGCCGACAGGGCCCGGGAACTGTTTCAGCAGGACAGTTTGCTGGAGGACTACTTCCACCGGGAACTGGCCGGCGGCAAGTGGAATCACATGATGTCCCAGCCCAGGATAGGCTACACCCACTGGAACAACCCGCCCGCCAACACCCTACCGATGCTGCATAGCTACGAGCCACACGGTCAGCCGGATATGGGCGTGGCGGTGGAGGGGATGGCCCGCGCCTGGCCGGAACCCGGTCATTACCAATTGCCGGAATTCAGCCCCTACGGCCAGCCCGGCCGCCGCCTGGAAATCTACAACCGCGGCACCGCGCCTTTCGATTTCAAGATAGACAGCAGCGCGCCCTGGATTCGCGTGAGCCGGGTCGAGGGCAGTGTGAAGGTGAGCGAAACCCTGGAAGTGAGTATCGACTGGGATGCGGCGCCCGTCGGCCGCAGCGAGGGTCATGTGCATATCACCGGCACCGGCTGGGGCGGCGCCCGCGTGGGGGTCAGCGCCTTCAATCCATCGCCGCAACAGGAGCGCGCGGCCAGGGGCTTCGTCGAGGCGAACGGCTATGTGTCCATCGAGGCCGGCCACTTCAGCCGCAAGGGCGGGGCGGACGGCATCGCCTGGGAGGAAATTCCCGGGCACGGGCGCACCCGCTCCTCCATGTCGATATTCCCGGTTACTGACGGGAGTTTCGACCAGCCGCAACACGCGCCCTGGCTCGAGTACGACATCTATTTCTTCTCTGCGGGTGAATTCGAAGTGAGCGGCTACTTCGCCCCGACACAGGCAATCGTGCCCGGGCGCGGCCTGCGCTACGCGCTGGCGCTGGATGGCGGCAAACCGCAGGTTGTGAACCTGCTCGAAGGTTTGGACCAGCGCCAGTGGGCTCGGGAAGTCAGCGACGGTGTGCGCCTGGCGAAAAGCCGCCTGCAGGTCACCAAACCCGGATTGCACAGGCTGCGCCTCTACGCCCTGGACCCGGCGGTTACCCTGCAGAAAATCGTTATCGACACCGGCGGTCTCCAGCCCAGCTACCTGGGGCCGCCGGAGAGTGTGCGTGTTAACTAGGCCGGACCTCAAGGCACTAAGTTAAGGGTCGGCAGGGCAATTTTCGTAGGATGGGCAAAGCGTAGCGTGCCCATCAAGGCCTTGGAAGATGGGCACGTCGCTGCGCTCCTTTGCCCATCCTACAGGGAGAAGCGGCTTATCTTAGCGCCATTGTGCGCCGGGCCTTATTTCGAATATTCCTATCCAGTTTTGCCAGGCCTTATCTCTATGGCCAGTTGTCTGTACGGAAAGGGGAGGCCGGCAGCCCTTCGCGGTTAAAGAGGTTCGCCCCCTCGGGGTTGTCCGCCCAGGCATAGCGGACTGCCACCGGCTCGGGAACCTTGTCGCTCCAGACGATCACCCGGTCGTCTTTTATTTCGGCTTGGGCCCAGACAAAGTGTTTGTCCTCTCCTGCGATGGAAAAATATTTGAGTGGGCCGCCGCCTTTGGCGACCAGGCCGCTGCCGGTATTGCCGAAGCTGAGCTGGATTTTGTTGCCCGCCACTTCCATGGATTCAAAACTTGGCCCGGAGAAGACAATTTCTTTATCGCCATAGGCCACCCTGCGCGCGGCCAACGCCAGCCGCTCGCCGACGGCTTTTTTGTTCACCGGGTGCACATCGTTCCATTCGCCAACGTCGATAATCACCGCCATCGCCGTGTTCGGCAGCCTCAGGGTTTTGCGCTGCGACTCCCGCAGCATCGCCCAGTTGCTTTCCGAGGGTTCTTCCTTCGCCGGCATAAAGTTGGCCAGCTGCACGAACAGGAAGGGGAAGTCACCCAGCTTCCAGTTGTCTCTCCAGTCGCGGATCAGTGCAGGCAGAAGTGCTTCATATTCCCTGGGACGGCCGGCGTTGGATTCGCCCTGGTACCAGAGGGCGCCCTTGATCCGGTAGTTCAGCAGCGGGTGAATCATACCCTGGTAGAGACCGCCCGGCTTCCAGCGCACGAAGGTCTGTCCCGCCAGCGACGGCATGGCGGTGCCCAGGCGGTACTGCCACTCGCCGCTGAGCTCTATGCGTTCGTCGTCGATAAGCAGTGCGTAGGTCTTCTCCGGCACGAAGCCGCCGCGGCCCCTCTCATTCGTCACGCGTATGTCGATGGTGTTGGCGCCGGCCTTGAGCAGCCCCGCCGGCACCCGGTATCTCCGCTGCGGGTACTGGTAGCCGGTGCTGCCCACTTCCTCGCCATTGATAGTGGTGGTGTCCGCGTCGACGATACGGCCGAGGACCAGGGTGGCCTCCCTGTCCGCCAGGCGCTGGGGCACCTCGACTTCCTTCCTGAACCAGACAATGCCGTTGGTGTCGCCCAGTTGGGTATCCGCCCAGTAGCCCGGTATGCGCATGCTGTGCCACAGTGTCTTGGAATCGCGCAGGCCCTTGTCCCGCTGGTTTGCCTGCTGATACCAACTGTCGATGCGCTTGCGGTCCGACTGCTCGATCTCCGCGATCAGCTCATCGCTCTTGAAGCGCTGCAGTTCGGCGAAGTGCCCGGGAAAGGATTTCAGGGCCTCCTCGCTGAGCCAGGCCTCCGCGGGGGAGCCGCCCAGGCTGGCGTTGATCAGGCCGATGGGAATCCGCTGTTCTTTATAGGTTTCCTCTGCAAAAAAATAGGCGACCGCGGAAAACTTGAGAACATTTTCCGGGGTGGCTTTTTTCCATTCGCCGGATTCCAGATCCGTTTCCGGTGTTTTGAAGCTGTAGTGTTGCGGCACCAGGAATTGGCGGATAAAGGGATTGTCGGCCGAGGCGATTTCATCCCCGTAGTGGTGGGCGAGCCGGGACAGGGGGTACTCCATGTTTGACTGGCCGGAGCAGAGCCATACATCGCCCACCAGAACGTCTTCGATGGAGATGGCGTTGTCGCCGCGGATTTCCATGGTGTGGGGGCCGCCGGCTTTCAGGTTCTTGAACATCACCTGCCATGCGCCCTCGCGGTTGGCGACTGCAGTGTGCCGGCGGCCGCTGAACTGCACGGAGACCTTTTCCCCCGGATCGGCCCAGCCCCAGATTTTCACCTCCGCATTCCGCTGCAGGACCATGCCGTCGCCGATCAGTTTTGGCAGGCGGATATCGGCATTGGCTGCCAGTGAAAAAAGGCTGGAAATCAGCAGTGGAATCAATGGTTTTTTAAAGCGTTTCATCGATACATCCATCGTGTTTTTTACACCTTGTAGGGGTAGCCGTGCCCGCGATTGCGGGCCTGGGGCCCGCTTGCCGAGCTGGGGCTCGGCGTTCCCAGGGGCGCGGGCATGGCCCGCTCCTACATGGCGGTTACCGAAACCTCGTCGAGATACAGCGTCTCTATTTCCAGCGGCGTATTTTCGAAATAGATACGCGCTTCGCCGGGGCTGCAGTCCGCCGGCACTTCCAAAGTGCCGGACAACGGGGTCCAGGTATCAGCGGCCACGGCGCTGTTGTCGGCGAGGCCGATATAGCTGTCGCCGTCGCTGCAGGCCAGTTTGGCGGTCAGGCTGACCCGCGTATCCGCCGGACCCGTGTGCCGCACCTGGGCGCTTACGGCGTAGCTGCTGCCGTTTTCCAACAGCCCGCTAAGGTCGTAGGACGGGTTGGAGTTTTCAGCCCGGTTGTGTACGCGCAGGCTCTGGGTTCCCTCCGTGGCCTGTTCACCGGTGAGCGCCAGGCCGGTGCCGCCAGTCCACCATGCGCTCCAGCCGGCCGCCAGTGCCGTGCCCTCGAAGCCGCCGTCGACCACCAGGTTGCCATCCGGCGGGGGCAGTACCTGTACCTCGTCGAGATACACATCCACGCCGGCGGATGTGCCCTCGAAAAAGATCGCCACGTCGACGAGTTCGCAGTCGGGGATCACCAGGTTGGCGGACAGCTGGGTCTACTCGCCGGGCGCGACGGCGGTGTTGTTGTCGAGCCAGGGGAAGGTGCTGTGTCCATCCGGCACCGTTTCCACGGAGCACTCCACTTTGGCCGCCAGACGCACGGTGTCCGCGGTGTCGCCGGTATGCAGCACCTGCGCGCTTACCGCGTAGGTGCTGCCGGGGTTCACTTTGCCGGTCAGGTTGTAGACGGCGAACTGGTTGCTGTTGCCGCGCTCGCCGGCCAACAGGCTCTGTTTGCCGGCGTAGGCGCGGTCACGGGAAAGCGACAGCGCGGCGCCGGCCCAGGACTGCCAGCCGGAGGGGGCATCGCCCTCGAAACCGCCGTCCGTCACCAGGTTGGTGTCGGGCACCGGTTCCGGCTTGCCGATGCGCAGCCAGTCGACGTTGGCCACGCCCCAGGTGTCGTTGAAGCGGATATACACATCGTGGGTGCCGGCAAGCGGCGCCCAGGGTACTTCCAGGGTGGAGGAGCTGCCCCAGCCTCCGGTGGGCTCCAGGGGAAGGGTCAGTACCGGGTCGCTGGCGAGGTCGTCGAGGTGAACGGAGATACTGCCCACGGCCTCGTTGCCCTTGGCGTAGTGGACCTGGAAGGTGTCCCAGCCCTGCTGGAATTCCACGTCGCGAAACGCGATCCAGTCGCCGTCGTCGGTGAAGGCCACTTGATTGCCGGAGGCGATCAGCCCCTGGCCTTCGTCGTAGAGTTCCGCCTCCAGGGTGAGGCCGTATTCGCCGCCGCTCCAGCCGGCGGGAATGTATTCCGGCACCAGGTGGTCGCAGACGCCGCCGGCCAGATAGCAGGTCAGCCACTGGAGCGCGGGCCGCTCGGTGCCATCGGCGCGCAGCAGGTAGCCGTTCTCCCGCCACATTCTGCCCTCGAGGTAGCCCCAGTGGGTGACGCCCACCACCGCCGGGTGCTCCCAGAAAATACTGAACAGGTCGCGCATGGCGTTGGCCTGGCGCGCGTCGTCGGCGAAGTTCAGTTCCAGTTCCGAGATGTAGATGGGCAGGCCGGTGGCGGCGAGGGCATCCAGGTTGGACTGCACCACCGGCAGCTCCGCGCGTTCCAGGAAGTGCGCCTGCAGGCCGATGCCGTCGATCAGGCCGCGGGACTGCAGCCGTTCGATCACCGCCAGGTAGTCGTTAGTGAACTGCCCGAGGATCAGGATGTTGTAGTCGTTGAGGATCAACTCGGCATCGGGAAAGTGCGCGCGGGCCAGGGCAAAGGCGTTGATCAGCCAGTCCCAGCCGGTTTCCCCGTCGCCGCCCAGGGCCGCCTTGTAGGTGGGCTGCGCGTGCAGAGGCTCGTTGACCACGTCGATCATTTCCAGGTCCGGGTAGCGCTCCGCCACCGCGGCCATCCACTGGTCGATTTCCGCCAGCTGCTCTTCCGGCGCCAGATCGCCGATCCAGCCCGGCTGCTGCTGGCCCCAGATGAAGGTATGCAGTTTGAAGCGCAGGCCGTGATCGCGGGCGAACTGGTAGGCGGTGTCGAGATTCTGCCAGTTCATCTGGTCGCGGTTGCCCTCGACGCTGGCCCATTTGCCGGCGTTTCCCGGGGTCAGCTGGTCGAAGTAATCGGCCAGCCGGGGGTAGTCCGGCTCGCCATCCGGCGCGGTGCCGAAGAACTTGTCGCCGATGGCGACCAGTAGGCGGGATTGTTCGGAGACCGCCTTGTTGCCGCCGGGATCGTAGGCGGTGGCGGTGTAGACGTGACGACCGTTGCCGCTGCCGTCTATCGCCAGCTCGAGTCGGTAGGGCGCTTCCCAGTCTTCGGCGATCACCTCGCCGTCCCGCGCGAACACCACCTTGCGCACCGCGGTGTTGTCCGCCGCCTCTGCGGTGAGGGTCAGGGTGCCCGCGGCGGTAAAGTAACGGGCGCTGGCGGAAAGGCTGACTTCCGGCGGCTCCCGGTCGCAGGGCTTGCCATTGATGGAGATCAGGTAGGGGGTCACCCCGGTGTAATCCGGTTCGCCGTTGAAGTGGAAGCGGTAGCTGGCGCCCGGCGGTATCTGTTGCCACTGCAGCCAGTTCGGCTCGTTCACCAGATAGCCACCGCCTTCCGTCGGCTGGTATTTCGCCAGGGAGCCGTCGGTAATCGCGGTGCCGCCGGTGTCCAGCAGCACCTCAAAGCTGGTGGCGGTCTCCCCGGACTGGTTGCCGATTTCGACCCAGGCCTGGTAGCCGCCGGGCCAGGTGGCGTGGGTGCCGCTGTCGACCCGATAACCGCAGCCGTCGGCGGCCTGGGCCTGGCCCGCGAAGGCAAGCGCCAGCGCGCCCGCGCAGATGGTTTTCCACAAAGGCCTGGTGTGCGCCGGCATCGGCGAATGAACGCTCATGTTTCCCCTCCCTGATTCACCGCTGTGAATGCGGGGCGTCCGGAAACGCTGGACGGCCGCAGTTTTATTCTTTTCGGTCTGCCGTCGACCTGGTTTTAACGCTATCATTTAATGTAAACGTTTACAATCCGGTGGCGGGGAGCCACAAAGTTCGACAACGACGGTGGCAACCGCGACGTCATACTCGATTATGTGTACGTCAACGGTGAAACCCGCGAGGCGGAAAACATGGAATACAACATGGCCACTTACGCCAACGACGAATGCGGCGGCGGTTCCTATTCCGAAACCATGCACTGCAACGGGGTTATCGGTTGGTGGAACCGGCGATTGCTTTAGCGGCAGTTGCGGCGGCGACACCATCGCCGTTCGCGCCCGCGGTACCAGTGGCAGTGAGCACATCAATCTGATCGTCGGCGGCACCGTGGTTGCGGGCTGGACCTTGAGCACCAGCAGCCAGGACTACACCTATATCGGCTCTGCTTTCGGCAACGTTAACGTCGAGTTTCGATAACGATGGCAGCGGCCGGGATGTCATTCTCGATTACGTGCTGGTCAACGGCGAAATCCGCCAGGCCGAAGATATGGACTACAACACCGCGACCTACGGCAACGATGATTGTGGTGGTGGCTCTTATTCGGAAACCATGCACTGCAACGGCGTTATCGGCTTTGGCCATTCCGACGATTGCTTCAGCGGCAGCTGCAGCAACTGATAGTGGTTTGGCTTATTCTTTGAGGGCGGAGCCATCCGCCCTTTTCCTGCATAGCTTTTGCTTACCTGGCACTAAGTTTAAGCGGAATCCCCCTGTAGGAGCCTGCTTGCAGGCGAAAAGGCTACGGAGCTCGGTTCCTGTTCGCCTGCAAGCAGGCTCCTGATATGGATTGACTTGTCAACTATTGGCACTGCATTTTCCGTTGTTCCTCTCTGTCAGTGGCTTCGGGTCAGGACATGAAAGGCTGTTT
>NZ_JACHWZ010000015.1 GCF_014191725.1 Microbulbifer rhizosphaerae | reverse complement strand
CGGGAAGCCTCCTTCAAGATGAGATCTCCCTGGGACTTCGAGTCCCCTGAAGGGCCCTGGAAGACTACCAGGTTGATAGGCTGGGTGTGGAAGCGTTGTGAGGCGTTGAGCTAACCAGTACTAATTGCCCGTGCGGCTTGACCATACAACAGAGATGGTTACTGACGACAGGCTGAGCGGAGAGTGAAGGCTTGAGTGAAAACTTAAAGTTGAGGCTCGAAGTGAAGCGGGATTGTGAAGTCAGAGAGACGCGCAGACTACGCTTGAAAGAGCAGCCTTGCGGTGTATTACTACAGATTGTTTTACCGACTTATTTGGGTTGACTGTTACGCTGGAAAATCAGCGAGGCAACGGACAGTCAGACGGCAGCGCAGAGCAACCGCTCATAAGACCACGCCAACCCAAGCCAGTTTGCCTGACGACCATAGAGCTGTGGAACCACCTGATCCCATGCCGAACTCAGTAGTGAAACGCAGCATCGCCGATGGTAGTGTGGGGTCTCCCCATGTGAGAGTAGGTCATCGTCAGGCTTCTAAATAAAAAAGGGCCACCCAAGCGGGTGGCCCTTTTTTTATTTACAGATTGCACAAACGACCTACTGCCGAACATCGTGACAAATCGGCAGGAAAGCCGATTTGGACGCCGCAGGCGCCCGTAGGGGCGCGGCACATGGATGTGCCGCGGTCAGAGTAGGGCGCCAAGGCGCGTTTGCGAAGCATCGCTTCGCGTGCGTTGGCGCGACCGGCCAGGGACGGCCGGGCGGGGGCTGGATCGAACACTTAGAAGCTGCGCCAGGGATGGCGAGGCAGAAGTTAACAGCCTCTCCCCACCGTACGCGGACTGCAATCCCAAAGCCACGAATCCAACACCGATCGCGGCCAACGGCCGCTCCTACAGACACCACGCAGTGGCAGATTCAAAGATCGATCGCGGCCATGGGCGGATGGCCGCCCCGCCGCTCCTACAAAATAATCTCCCTTCCTCCCTGTAGGAACGGCCCATGGCCGCGATTAAGTTCTCAGAAAAGCCCAAAACACAAACCAATCCCACTGCTATTGAATATTAATCCCAGTTTGAAAAACCTGAATCAGGCAAACGGTGACAGGAATGGAGTAATTTCCACCTGGTTGCCCGCTGACTGGTCGCCACTGTCGCGAGGCAAAACAATAAAACAATTGGCCTTCGCCAAGCCCGATAATATATGGCTTCCCTGCTGCCCCACGGCCGCCACTTCCAGCTCACTCTGCTGATTTCGAGCGTAGAATCCGCGTTGAAAATCCACTCTTCCGATCTTCTTCTTCAGTGGAGATATCAGTCGGGCGTGCAGGCTTGTTTGGGCCTTCGGTGTCAGGCCGCGCAGTTTTTCCAGTGCCGGCACCACTAATTGATAAAAGGTAACCAGAGCCGCAACCGGGTTGCCCGGCAGGCCAAACAAGGGGGTGTCCCTGACACGTCCAAATGCAAAGGGCTTTCCCGGTTTCATTGCAATCTTCCACAGGCAAATCTCACCGAGAGCCTCAATGACTTCCCGGGTGTAATCTGCTTCACCGACGGAAACCCCGCCGGAGGTGATGATGACGTCGGCCTTGGTGACGGCGTTTTCCAGTGCGTTGGATATCTGGAGAGGATCGTCCGGCAGAATGCCGAGATCGAGTACTTCGACATGCATTTGTCTCAGGGCGGATACTAGGGCGACTCGATTACTATCATAAACGCCACCTGCCGTCAGTGCGGTTCCGGGCTGCTGCAGTTCATCGCCGGTAGAGAATACCGCGACGACCGGCCGGCGTATCGCGACGATTGAGCCGATTCCCGCGGCGGCCGCGAGGGCGATATGCGCGGTGGTAACCTGCTGTCCTGAAGCCAGGAGTTCGCTCCCAGTCTGTACGTCTTCACCGCGGCGGCGGATATGTTCTCCCTCTTCTACGCCATTGCCAATAAATATCCGGTCACCTTTGACCCTGACGTATTCCTGCATTACTACGGTATCCGCACCCGGTGGTATTGCGGCGCCGGTCATGATGCGCACAGCACAGCCTGGGGAAACAGGATTTTCAAAAGGTGCGCCGGCGAAGGATTTTCCGGCCAGTTTCAACGATCGCCCGCCGCTCAGGTCTCTGCGCCGTATCGCATAGCCATCCATTGCGGAATTGTCAAAAGCGGGAAGGTCGATCTTCGCCAGCATTGGCTCGGCGAGTACCCGGCCGGCGGCGTCCGCCAATGGCACTCTCTCCTCGCCGCTTACCGGAAATATGGATTCGACAAGCTTACGGTGGGCCTCTTCGATGGGCATCAGGCCGACGGCGCTGCAGCAATCTGTTGGCATAGAGGTGATTCGCCTGAAAAAGGATAGGCGAAAAGACTAGCAAGCGGCTGTGGGCCGGGCTATTACCCACAGGGGGTAATAGCAGGGAACTTGGCATCAGGCGATGAGGCTAACGCTCGGAAGTCCGGCTGCTGGAGGCCGATTCGCTGCGCTTCTGGTTCACCATCCAAACCGCTGCCTCTATCCGGGAGCGCATGTTGAGTTTCTTCAGCAGGTGCTTGACGTGTACCTTGACGGTGGCATCAGAGATGTCGAGCTCGCGGGCGATCAGCTTGTTACTGAGCCCCATCGCGATTTGCTGCAGTATCTGGTACTCGCGACTGGTCAGGGTGGACAGCACGTCGGCGCCGGAATTGTCCGGCTTGCGCAGCGCGGAGGCGAGAATTTCTGTAAGGCGCTGGCTGATCGCGAGCTTGCCGTGGGTCGCCGCCAATACCTGCTCCAGGATATCTTCCGGGTCCATATCCTTCAGCAGGTAGCCGTCTGCTCCGGCGCGTATGCAGGCCACCACGTCGGCGTTATTGTCGGACACCGTCAGCATTACGATGCGCGCAGTGACATCGGAGGCGCGCATGGCCCGCAGCGTATCCAGGCCGTCCATACCCCGCATATTCAGGTCCAGCAGGATGATGTCCGGATCGCACTCCTGCGCCAGCTTCACCGCCTCTTCACCGCTGCTGGCTTCCGCCACCAGTTCGAGACGGGGCTCCAGACTGAAGAGTTGCATCAGTCCTTTGCGGAATAGGGGATGGTCGTCAACCATCATGACTCTTGCTGGACTGGACATGGTTTTCCCCACCTTGCTGTGCTATCGGATTTTACATATCTGATGCTAACACAGCTGTGAGGCAGTGGAACCGACTACCCCAAAGTGGGTAGAGGTGTCTTGCTATTTTCGCCGGTACCGATTGCCGGGCCCCGATACATAGGAGGATATACCCGCAGATATCAGGTCACCTGTGGAAAACGGGGTACTTATTGATGGTAATTGAGCGCTGGCGCGGGGGCGGCCATAGTGGCATCAAGAAACATTTTGAGCAGGAGCCGCCACTGTGTCCGACATATACGATTGGTCTCCGGAGAACAGCCAGTTCTGGCAGTCCCGGGGAAGTAAAATTGCGAGCCGTAATCTGTGGATTTCAATTCCCAGCCTGCTGGCAGGATTCGCCGTATGGCTGTACTGGGGGATCATCACTGTACAGATGCTCAATCTGGGCTTCCCCATCGCCAAGTCTGAACTGTTCACCCTGATGGCGATTGCCGGTTTGACCGGTGCCACGCTGCGCATTCCCAGCAGTTTCTTTATCCGCCTGTGCGGCGGGCGCAACACCATAGTATTCACCACCGCACTGTTGATCATTCCCGCCCTGGGAGCGGGGATTGCATTGCAGGACCGCAACACGCCGCTGTGGATCTTCCAGTTGCTGGCTCTCCTCAGCGGTCTGGGCGGTGGCAATTTTGCTTCCTCCATGTCCAATATCAGCTTTTTCTTCCCCCGGGAAAAACAGGGGCTGGCTCTCGGGCTGAACGCGGGGCTCGGCAACTTCGGCGTCACCACCATGCAGATACTGGTGCCGTTGTTTATGACCTTTGGTGCCTTTGGCGCCATGGGCGGAGATCCGATGACTCTGGTGAGTTCATCCGGAACCCTGATCGGAAAAATTCCCGCGGGTTCCCAGGCGTGGATACAGAATGCCGGGTTTCTCTGGCTGCTGATTCTGGTGCCTCTGGTGCTGGCCGGCTGGTTTGGTATGAACAATATCCGTACCGAAGAGGTGTCGCCGGATATCGGCAACCCGGTCGGCGCCTTTGGCAAGATGACCCTGATGCTCGGCATAGGTTTCCTCACCGCTGTGGTGGGTCTTTGGTTACTGCTGCCGGAGAGTGCGAATGGGTCCGGGTGGGGAGTGCCCAAGGAAATTGTGCTGGTCTTTGTAATTTTCGGCACTGTCTATGGCCTCAAGTTATTACCCGGGGAGATCAGAAGCAGCCTGAACAGGCAGTACCGAATTTTCAACCACAAGCACACCTGGGTAATGAGTGTGATCTACACCATGACCTTTGGCAGCTTTATCGGTTATTCCGCGGCTTTCCCCCTGGCGATCAAGGTGATCTTTGGCTACAGCCACGTGGCGGTCGATGGCGTGATGACTCATAGCACTGTCAATGCAAACGGTCCCAGTGCACTGATGTACGCATGGATGGGGCCTTTCATCGGCGCACTGATACGCCCAGTTGGGGGTTGGATTGCCGACAGGATCGGTGGGGCCCTGGTAACCCAGGTATGCGCTCTGGTGATGGTTGTCAGTGCTCTGGGTGTGTCCTACTACATGAAAGCGGCCTATGCATCCGCAACCCCGGAAGAGCATTTCGTACCCTTTTTCCTGCTGTTTCTGGTTCTGTTCGCGGCCACGGGAATAGGCAACGGCTCGACTTTCCGCACCATTGCCATGGTGTTTCCAAAAGAGCAGGCCGGCCCTGTGCTGGGGTGGACCTCCGCGGTAGCCGCGTACGGAGCCTTCTATATCCCGAAAGTATTCGGCGAACAGATCAAGGCGACTACCCCGGAATATGCGCTGGTCGGCTTCGCCGTTTTCTACGCGTTGTGCCTGCTTATCAACTACTGGTACTACCTGCGCAAAGGCAGCGAATTCTATAACCCATGATCAAATCTGATTGGGCCATGATTGCATGATTGAGAGAGGGGGCAACCCCTCTCATTTTTTTAATACTGGTCCTGATCTCGGCGTCGGCCATTGTGAGTATTCTCTCGACATCCCCGATGCCTACGGAGACGTGTTGTGATGCAAATCCTAGACCGCGAGCGGGAAACTGCGCTCACCCCTCTATGGCGGATGCCCTTCCGCCCTCTGTTTTTGGCTGCCGCAGCATGGAGCTGTATTTGTCTCAGCCTTTGGCTTGCCGTATTACTCGGTATACAGCTGCCTGCGCTGCGGGCGGGGTTCGCCTGGCACGTGCACGAAATGCTGTTCGGATTTGCCGGCGCCGTAGTGGTGGGGTTCATCACAACGGCCAGTCAAAACTGGACCGGCCTGCGCGCCCCGTCCGGTGCACCGCTGGTTGTCATGTCGGGGCTCTGGCTGTTGGCGCGGCTGGGCTATGGGTTGAATGCCGTCCCACCGTGGCTTCCAGTGATACCGGAAGCCGGCTTTTTCCTGTTTGCTGCGCTGCTGGTGGGCCGCAGGCTGTTGGCGATGCGGCAGTGGCGTAATCTGTTCGTGATCCCGGCACTGGTAGCGCTCGCCGTGTTATCCGCGTTGCACTGGTTGATGCCGGAGTGGCAGCGCCGGATCGGTGTGCTGACACTGCTGCTGGTCGTCAGTCTGATACTCGTATTTGGCGGTCGGGTCGTACCCTTTTTCACCGCCAGGCGCTACCAGATGCGCCCGCGGGACAAGATTCCTGTGCTGGAGATCGGCACTCACACCTGCGCTCTTGTCCTGTTGCTGCTGGTGGCTTTCGGCCTGCCTAGAGCCGCCTGGGGCCTGCTGGCACTGGCATTGGGAATTCTGCAGCTATTGCGCTGTAGCCGCTGGCATGTCTCCCGAATCTGGCGGGAGCCCCTGCTATGGTCCCTGCACCTGAGTTACTGGATGGTTGTGATCGGATTGTTCATGGCTTCTCTGGCCTGGCCGGGGATCGCCCCCGCTCTTGAGAGTGGGGCTTTGCATGCCTTTGCCGTCGGGGGGATCGGCGGCATGATTTTGGCGATGATCAGCCGCGTAAGCCTCGGCCACAGCGGCCGCCAGTTGCGGGCACCTAGCGTGATGCCCCTGGCTTTTGCGGCGCTGCTGCTCGCGGCGCTGGCGAGGGTTTTCTGGGCGCCGGCAACGGCGGCCTATATCCTGGCGGTCGCTGCGTGGATTCTGGGGTACGGTCTGTTCCTGGTCTGTTATACGCCGATACTGACTGCTCCGAGAGCGGATGGACAGGCTGGCTGAAGCGATGCTATCGCACGCATGCGGCCACTCCGTAAGGGCTGTACTTTCGTTTGCCTGCGGCAACGATGCCGACTCTTCGGACGCTTGTTCAGGGGCTCCTTAGACCAGTTTGTTGGCTGCCAGCGCAGCGTGAATGCGCCGGCAGGTTTTACCAAAGCGGGATACATCTCCGATAGTGGGCTTTTCGCCGGCATCCAGGCGGGTCTCCCATTCCTCCAGCTCCTGGTCGAGGAATTCCAGTAATTTTTTTGGGCATCCGCGGCAGGGGCCGGCACACAACCGGCTCGCCGGCAGATGGAATGGCATGGTTTTGCGAACCTGTGAAATCAGTCCGCGCATAACGGTGGTGGTATTCGGTTTCACAATTCGCTCGGTTAGACGCCGCCCCGCTCACCCGCCGCCTCCGGCAGCGTTGTTCCACAACAGCTGGCGTTCGCGGGCGTACTCGGGAACAAAAACAAAGGAAACCTCAGTGCCGCCGCTTTCGCGGCGGCGGATATCCAGCCCGCCTCCCAGGTTGCTGGCGCGCTCCTGCATGATGGACATGCCGAAGTGATTGCGTTTCTCCGGCGATTCGCTGATGCCTACACCGTTGTCGCAGATACTGACCCGGATTTCCTGCCCCTCGCCCTGTGTCAGGTGGATGCTTATATGATCGCCCCATGAATGGTACACCGCGTTTTGCGAGGCCTCGCGGACCAGCTGTAATAGATGAATCTCTTCGTTGGGGGTCAGCGGGATTTCCTCCAGATCGTAGACCAGCCCGATAGTGATCTCCGGGTGTTGTTCGCGGTACTGGAAAACGGATTTTTCCAGAATGGCGCGCAGCCCTCCCTCCGCTATCTGCAGCCGGAAAGTGGTAAGCAGTTCCCGCAACTGCCGGTATGAGGCATTGAGGCCCTGCTTGAGTTCGGAGGTGATCTCCACGACCTGGTCGCGGTCCAGCGCATCGCTGCGGCTGCAGCGAGCCAGCCTGGCTACCTGGATTTTGAGATAGGAAAGGGACTGGGCCAGGGAGTCGTGCAGTTCGCGGGCAATAATGCCCCGCTCGTCCATCAGCGCCACGCGCCGGTCCTGCTCGCTGCGCTCCTTCAGGGTTATCGCCGTGGTAACCGCATCGGCGAACGCGCTGAGGCGCTGTTGTTGTTCCCTCTGCAGCAACTGGCCCTGTGGAAGGGTGCACACCAGGACACCGTAATTGCGTTTGTCCGCTTCCAGGGGGAAGCGATAGATCTGCTGGCCGGCGACCTCCCTGGGGCCGGAGGCGTGGGCACAGCTGTTGCAATTATTTTCCTGGCAGGCGTTGTTGCCGGCACCGTGAGTCAGGTGCTGGTAAGGGGTCATTCCCTCCGGCGTCATCAGGCACAGGTCGAGGTCGTGCAGTTCGGTGAGCTCGCTGAACTCCGCCAACCACTGGTCTATTTCCAATCCGTTGAGCGGACCTTCGCTGATGCGCCGCGCGAGACGATATTGAAAGTCGAGTACCTCGTGGCTCTTGTGCAGCTGTGCGGTCTTGTCCCTGACCCGCGTTTCCAGTTCGCGATGTGTGCCGTCTATAACCTCACACATCCGGTTGATGGTCTGTGCCAGCAGGCCCAATTCGTCCTCGCCGTGCAGGTCGAGCTTTTGGCGGAAGTTGCCCCTGGCGATATCGCGACAGCTGGCGATCAGTTTGCGCAGCGGCTGCTCCACCGAGCGGGACAGCGAGAAGAGGGAAAAATAGACCAGTATGACGGTAGCGAACAGAGAGCCGAGCTGGACCAGGCGCAGCAACTCGACTTTGTGTTCCGCGGTGTGCTGGTAATCCAGTACCAGGGTGTCCACCCGATCCACAAATGACTCAGCGGTGCTGAGGAGTTCGCCTTCGCTGATGCGGCTTTCCCCACTGGCGACGGATGTCAGCAACGGCAGGATATGTTGCTGCCACTCCCGGCTAACCTCGCGAAAATTCTGTGCCTCCGGCTGGTGATCGGCGGGAGAGAATTCCGAGATGGCGGCGATATGATCCAGGCGCGCGGATATCTGTTCCGCCAGATTCTGCGTGGCTAACCGGTCACCACTGGAGGCGGTGGCCACCGATTTGTAGGTCATGGCGCGCAGCGAACCGGACAGGTTGACGGCGGCGGCGTCGTTTTCCGCCGCATCGGAGATGACATAGGAGGCCACCATGGAGCCGATGGCCACTACAACGGTGAGCAGCATCAGCACGCCGATACGGAACACAATGGATTGGCGGATGCGATTCAGTACATTGCCCATAGGAAATTCTCCGCAGGTACGGCACTCATTATGCCCGACACCACTGTATTTGGTAGTACCCCCAAAAAACCGCAATGAGTCCCGCCGGCCCCTCCTCCGACCCGCCGGCCACGCCGCGCAGGACCAGCTGCGGCCGCGGCTACCCGACACCTGCAATACCCCTACCACTTAGGGGGTAGGCGGTCATTTTTGCCACGGCGGCACCCCGGTGAATTCATCTGTCGCACCTTTTATATTGCTTTCATCCACGGCAAGACACCGGCATTTTCGTCTCGGAGTAAAGCATGAGCCACTTTCTGGACCGACTGAAATATTTCAAAAAGCGCAAAGAGCCCTTCGCGGACGGCCACGGTGAAAAAACCTGGGACGACCGCAGCTGGGAGGATGGTTATCGCCGCCGCTGGCAGTTCGACAAAATTGTGCGCTCCACCCATGGGGTGAACTGTACCGGCTCCTGCAGCTGGAAAATCTATGTAAAAGACGGGCTGGTCACCTGGGAAACCCAGCAGACCGACTATCCACGCACGCGCCCGGATCTCCCCAACCACGAACCGAGAGGCTGCCCCCGGGGAGCCAGCTACTCCTGGTACATGTACTCGGCCAACCGCCTCAAGTACCCGAAAATCCGCAAGCGCCTGGTACAGCTCTGGCGCCAGGCCAGGCTGCAGCACGTCGATCCGGTGGATGCCTGGGCCAGTATCGTCGAAGACCCGGAAAAAGCCAGGTCCTACAAGGAGTGCCGCGGCATGGGCGGCTTCGTGCGCATCGAATGGAATGAGGTGAACGAACTGATCGCCGCGTCTAATGTGTACACCACCAAAACCTATGGCCCGGACCGGGTAACCGGATTTTCTCCGATTCCCGCCATGTCCATGGTGTCCTACGCCGCGGGTGCCCGCTACCTGTCCCTGATAGGCGGCAACTGCCTGAGCTTCTACGACTGGTATTGCGACCTGCCGCCGGCCTCGCCGCAGGTCTGGGGTGAGCAGACCGACGTGCCGGAATCCGCCGACTGGTACAACTCCAATTACCTGATCGTGTGGGGCTCCAACGTACCCCAGACCCGGACGCCGGACGCCCATTTCCTGAGTGAAGTGCGCTACAAGGGCGCCAAGACCTGTGTGATCACCTCGGATTATTCCGAGTGCTCCAAGTTCGGCGATACCTGGCTGGCACCGCGCCAGGGCACCGACGCCGCGTTGGCAATGGCCTTTGGCCACGTGATCCTGAAGGAATTTCACGTGGACAAACCCAGCGCCTACTTCACCGAGTATGTGCGCACCTACACCGATATGCCCATGCTGGTGATGTTGGAGGAAAAGGACGGCCGGCTGGTACAGGGGCGTTTCCTGCGCGCCTCGGACCTCGCGGACAACCTGGGCCAGGACAATAACCCGGAGTGGAAAACCATTGCCGTCAACGACGACGGCCGCCTGGTCTCCCCCAACGGGTCCGTGGGCTACCGCTGGGGCGAACCCTCGGCGAAAGAAGGACGGGGCAAGTGGAATCTCGAGCAGCGGGATGGCGTGGACGGGTCCGAACTGAAATTGAAGCTGAGTCTCAGGGACTGCGCCGACGAAGTGGTCAAAGTGGCTTTCCCCTATTTCGGCGGCCAGGCACACGAATACGATTACTTCCAGCACACAAATCACAGCGAAGTGATCGATTACAAAGTCCCGGTGAAAAAAATTACCAGCGCGGACGGCAACACCATTGTGGTGGCCAGCGTCTACGACCTCACCCTCGCCAACTACGGTGTCGAGCACGGCCTGGACGATCCCAACTGCGCCCACAGTTACGGTGAGGACAAGCCCTACACCCCCGCCTGGCAGGAGGCCATCACCGGCGTCAGGCCCGAGGATGTGATCCGCGTTGCACGGGAATTTGCCACCACCGCGGACAAGACCCGCGGTCGCTCCATGGTGATCGTGGGGGCGGCGTTGAATCACTGGTATCACATGGACATGAACTACCGCGGCCTGATCAACATGTTGATGCTGTGTGGCTGCGTGGGCCAGAGTGGCGGTGGTTGGGCGCACTACGTGGGCCAGGAAAAACTGCGCCCGCAGACCGGATGGACGCCGCTGGCGTTTGCCCTGGACTGGCAGCGTCCGCCGCGCCACATGAACGGCACCTCCTTTTTCTACAATCACTCCAGCCAGTGGCGCTACGAAAAACTCGAGATGAGCGAAGTCATTTCCCCGCTGGCGGACAGGGAAAAGTGGAGCGGTTCCATTATCGACTTCAACAGCCGCGCCGAGCGCATGGGATGGCTGCCGTCGGCTCCGCAGCTGGGTACCAATCCGCTGCGGCTGGCAAGCGAAGCCGCCGCCGCGGGTATGAACCTGAAAGACTACGTCGTGCAGCAGCTCGAGAGCGGCGAACTGAAGTTTGCCAACCAGGACCCGGACAACCCGCGGAACTTTCCGCGCAACCTGTTTATCTGGCGCTCCAACCTGTTGGGCTCCTCCGGCAAGGGGCACGAATATATGTTGCGTCACCTGCTGGGCACCAGGCACGGCCTGATGGGTGTGGACCTGGGCGAGTCCGGTGGCAAAAAGCCGGAGGATGTCGCATGGCACGACACGCCCAGCGAAGGCAAGGTGGATCTGCTGGTAACCCTGGATTTCCGTATGTCCACCACCTGCCTGTACTCCGATATCGTCCTGCCCACTGCCACCTGGTATGAAAAGGACGATATGAATACTTCGGATATGCATCCGTTTATTCACCCCCTGACCAGGGCGGTGGACCCCGCCTGGCAAGCGCGTTCCGACTGGGAAATCTTCAAGGGTATCGCAAAGAAATTCTCGGAACTTACCGAGGGGCACCTGGGAGTGGAAACCGACTTGGTGACCCTGCCGATTCACCACGATACCCCCGCGGAAATCGCCCAGCCGTTCGGGGTGAAAGCCTGGTGGAAGGGCGAGTGCGATCTGGTACCCGGTGTGACCGCCCCAAGCATGATCCCGGTGGAGCGGGATTACCCCAACACCTACAACCGGTTTACTTCCATTGGTCCCCTGCTGGAAAAGCTCGGCAACGGCGGCAAGGGAATTTCCTGGAATACCGATAAGGAAGTGGATTTCCTCAAAAAACTCAACCGCACCTATAGCGAGGATTCCGCACGGGATGGCCGCGCAAAAATAGAATCCGCCATTGATGCGGCGGAAATGATTCTCTCCCTGGCGCCGGAAACCAACGGACAAGTGGCGGTAAAGGCCTGGGCCGCGCTCGGCGAAATCACCGGTCGCGACCACACTCACCTCGCCAGGCCAAAAGAAGAGGAAAAGATCCGCTTCAACGATATTGTCGCGCAACCGCGCAAGATCATCTCCTCCCCCACCTGGTCCGGGCTGGAAGATGAGCATGTGAGCTACAACGCCGGTTACACCAATGTGCACGAGTATATTCCCTGGCGCACCATCACCGGCCGCCAGCAGTTCTACCAGGACCATGAATGGATGCGTGACTTCGGCGAGACCCTTTGCGTCTACAAGCCGCCGGTCAATCTCAAAACCGTGGAGCCGGTGCTGAACAGGAAATCCAACGGCAACAAAGAGATCCTGCTCAACTGGATCACGCCGCACCAGAAGTGGGGCATCCACAGCACCTATTCCGACAACCTGCTGATGCTGACGCTCTCCCGCGGCGGCCCCATCGTGTGGATGAGCGAAAGGGATGCGAAGCTGGCGGGTGTCGAAGACAACGACTGGATAGAGATCTTCAACGTCAACGGCGCTATCGCCGCCCGCGCGGTGGTCTCCCAGCGGGTTCCGGAGGGAATGGCGATGATGTACCACGCCCAGGAGCGGATCGTGAACACCCCGGGGGCGGAAACCACCGGAACCCGGGGCGGCATCCACAATTCCGTTACCCGCGCAGTGATGAAGCCCACCCATATGATCGGTGGCTATGCCCAGCAATCCTACGGTTTCAATTACTACGGCACCGTCGGCTGTAATCGGGACGAGTTTGTTATTGTGAGAAAGATGAACAAAGTTGACTGGCTGGATGGCGAAGATGCCAAGGTAACAGAGGTTGCAGGGGGGGCGTCAGAGTGAAAGTAAGAGCGCAAATCGGCATGGTGCTGAACCTCGACAAGTGCATTGGCTGTCACACCTGCTCGGTAACCTGTAAAAACGTATGGACCTCCCGGGAAGGGGTGGAATACGCATGGTTCAACAACGTGGAAACCAAGCCGGGCATCGGCTACCCCAAGGAGTGGGAGAACCAGGACAAATACAAAGGTGGCTGGGAGCGCGGGAAAAACGGCAAACTGCAGCCCCGCCAGGGCGGCAAACACCGGGTGCTGGCCAATATCTTCGGCAACCCGGAAATGCCCGAGATCGACGACTACTACGAGCCATTCGATTTCGACTACCAGAATCTGCACCAGTCGCCCCAGAAAAAGCACCAGCCGGTGGCGCGCCCCCGCTCGCTGATCACCGGCGAGCGCATGGAAAAGATCGAATGGGGGCCCAACTGGGAGGAAATTCTCGGGACCGAGTTCGAGAAGCGCAAAAAGGACAAGAATTTCGACCAGGTGCAGGCGGAGATATACGGAGAGTTCGAAAATACTTTCATGATGTACCTGCCACGCCTGTGTGAGCACTGCCTCAACCCGGCCTGCGTGGCGTCCTGCCCCAGCGGTGCTATCTACAAACGGGAGGAGGACGGCATTGTCCTGATCGACCAGGACAAGTGTCGCGGCTGGCGCATGTGCGTCTCCGGGTGCCCCTACAAGAAAATCTACTACAACTGGAAAACCGGAAAATCCGAGAAGTGCATCTTCTGTTATCCGCGCATCGAGTCCGGGCAACCCACTATCTGCTCCGAGACCTGTGTCGGCCGCATTCGCTATCTCGGCGTGCTGCTGTACGACGCGGATCGTATCGAGGAGGCCGCCGCGGTGGAAAACGAACAGGATCTTTACCGGGCGCAGTGCGATATTTTCCTGGACCCGGCTGATCCCAAAGTGCAGGAGGCCGCCCTCGCCGAGGGTATTCCCCAGGCGTGGATCGACGCGGCCCAGCAGTCACCGGTGTACAAGATGGCGATCGACTGGCGGGTGGCGCTGCCCCTGCACCCGGAGTACCGCACCCTGCCAATGGTCTGGTATGTGCCACCGCTGTCGCCGATCCAGTCCGCCGCCGAGGCCGGCCATGTGGGCATGAGCGGCGATATCCCGGACCTCAAAAGCCTGCGCATTCCGTTGAAATATCTCGCCAATATGCTTACCGCCGGCGATGAAGCGCCGGTGGAACGCGCGCTGGAACGCATGATCGCTATGCGCGCCTATATGCGCTCGGTGCACCTCGAGGGAGTGCAGGACCGCCAGCTGCTGGAGCGGGTTGGTCTGTCGATACAGCAGGTCGAGGAAATGTACCGTTACATGGCCCTGGCAAATTACGAGGATCGCTTTGTCGTTCCCTCAAGTCACCGCTCCTATGCGGAAAACGCCTATGACATGAAATCCTCCTGTGGCTTCAGTTTCGGCAACGGATGCAGTACCGGAAACGATTCGGTCAATATTTTCGGAGGCAAAAACCCTGCCGTTCGCCAGGTTATCCCGGCGAAGAATGTGGAGTAACCGGAGAAACCAATGAAAATACTTCAGCTGATATCGCACCTGTTGGACTATCCGGATGAAGCTCTGGCAAAAAACCTGCCGGAACTCACCCGCTGGGTGGAGCAGGCGGACGAACTAGATGGCGAAGTGCGGGAAAGTATCCTGCGTTTCATCGAATACCAGCGACAGCGGGATCTGCTCGACTGGCAGAGCGAATACGAGGGTCTGTTCGAGCGCGGGCGCGCTGTGTCCCTGCATATCTTCGAACATATTTACGGCGAGTCCCGCGATCGCGGGCAGGCCATGGTGGAACTTCTCAAGCACTATCGGGAGGCGGGCCTGGAGCTGTCGGAAAGGGAGCTGCCGGATTACCTGCCCACTTACCTGGAGTTCTGCGCGACCCAGGAAACAGCGGCGCGGGAATGGCTGGAGCAGATAGCACATGTACTGGCACTCTTGTCCGCCCGGCTCAGGCAAAAGGAATCCATCTACGCGCACCTATTGACCGGCCTGCTGGAGTTGATCGACCTGAATGTGGATATGACGGCGCTCGCGGAGGTGGTATCGAAGGAGGAGCGCGATGATACGCCGGAAGCGCTGGACAAAATCTGGGAGGAGGAGGCCGTTTCCTTTTCCGCGGGCGGCAGTTGCGACCAGAGTGTACGGCGCCCGGCTGCGGCGCAGTTTATGGGGGAGGAGCCCATTGTCTGGGCGGATGAAGGCCGGAACAGTGCAACGCCTGGGTGATGAGTAAATGGTGAGGAGTAAATGATGAGTTATCTCAATACGCTTTTGTTCGGAATCTATCCTTTCGTGGCGCTCACCGTCTTCCTGGTGGGAAGCCTGATTCGCTACGACCGGGATCAGTACACCTGGCGTACCGGCTCCAGCCAGCTGCTGGAAAAGAAGAAGCTGCGCCTGGGCAGCTACCTGTTTCATGTGGGGATAATCGCGATACTCGCCGGACACTTTGTGGGTCTGCTGACCCCCAAGGCGGTGTGGCATCTGCTGGGGGTTGAGGCATCCACCAAGCAGGCGCTGGCGATGATTGCGGGTGGCCTTTTCGGGGTCATCTGCTTTGTCGGCATGACCATCCTGATCCACCGCCGCCTGACCAACCCCCGTGTGCGCGCCACCTCCTCGACGATGGATATCACCATACTGCTGTTGCTGTACGTGCAGTTGATACTCGGCTTGTTGAGCATCTTCGTCTCCGCCAGTCATATGGACGGGGCGGTCATGCTCAAGTTGATGACCTGGGCTCAGTCCATTGTCACCTTCAATGCGTCCGACGCAGTGGCTGCGATCAGCGACGTGAACGTCATTTACAAGCTGCATATATTTCTGGGCATGACACTATTCCTGCTGTTTCCCTTCAGCCGCCTGGTACACGTCTGGAGCCTGCCGGTGCAGTACCTGGGCCGCAACTACCAGGTCGTACGGGCGAGAGGCGCCCGTCGGGTTTGATCGGGGAATCATCTACAGGGCTGACTATGAACGGTTTACTGGCTTCAGATCGGGACGGGGACCGTCCCGATCTTCTGCAAACGATTTTTGTCAACGGCCGGGAGATATCCCCGCAACAGGTATACAGGGAAATGCAGTACCACCCGGCCGCCACGCCGGCAGAGGCAATTTTCAACGCGGCCCGCTCCCTGGTTCTGGGAGAACTTCTGAGCCAGCGCGCCCGGGCACAGGGACTCTGTGACCGGGAAATACTGCCGGGAAGTGCCGACTTTGATACGGCGGTGGACAAGCTGTTGCAGCTGGAAGTGCCGGTACCCAAACCCGGCCGCCCCAGTTGCCTGGAGTACTACTGCCAGCACCGGGAGCAATTCGCTTCACCGCCGCTGGCCGAGGTGCGCCATATCCTGCTGCAGGCCCCGGGCGATGACGGCGAAGAAGCGCATCGCATTCGGCAGCTGGCAAGGTCCCTGTTGCGGCAGGTCGAGCAGTCTGCCGACCCACTAAAGTGCTTCGCGCAGCTTGCCGGCAGCCACTCCCGGTGTTCATCGAAGGATTCCGGCGGCAGCCTGGGCCAGGTGGGCCCGGGGGATACGGTTCCGGAGTTCGAAGAAGCAGTGTTCGGCCACGGCGTCGGTCTGGTGCCGGAACCAGTGGCCAGTGCCTATGGGCTGCATCTGATCTATGTGGAGCAGTTCGAACCGGGGCGGCCGTTGGGATTCGAAACGGTGAGAGAAAAGATTGCACAGCAGCTCCAGGAGTCTCTGCGCCGGCGAATGATACGGGTCTACCTGCTGGACCTGGTTTCCCACGCACACATCACGGGTATCGATTTGCTGTCGAAGCGGGACTGGGCGCATTGATCGATAAGCGGCTGCGCGCTCTCCGGGAGGAATACAGATGGCAGTCAAGTCGTCATCCCGGCGAAGTCCGGGTCCAGATTCCTGGCTTCCAGACTTCGCCGAAGTGACGAAAGATTACTTGTTCAGGGCCTTCCTAAATGGAGATAGTTATGGTGTCCATTCGCAAGTCCATTGCCCGCGGAGGTTACCGGCTCGGCTGCCGGCTGCTGCCGGTACTGCCCAAGTGGCCTGGTGAGCTGGCTCTGGTGAAATTTCTCAACGTCCAGCTGGCCGAAGAGCTGGAGGAGGGCGAGTTCGATTTTCTCGAAGGGCGGGTGCTGGAGATTGCGGTCATTGATTTTCGCATCAGCCTGCGCATGGGAAAAAGCGGTGCGCGTTTCGTGCGCGCACCGGCGAGTGCAATTACCGATGCCGCCATCGCGGCAAAAGCCGTGGACTTTCTGGCCATCGCCAGCGGCAGGGAAGACCCGGACACGCTGTTCTTTCACCGCCGGCTCAGTATCAGCGGTGATACCGAACTCGGATTGACCGCCAAAAACCGCCTGGATGCGATCGACCGGAGCCGCCTCCCACAAAGGGCGCAACGCTGGCTGGTGCTGATAGCCGGGGCGCTGGCAGACGCCGCGGCAAAATAAATGGAAAACCTATGGAACTCGTATGTCCCGCCGGCGGCCTGCCGGCACTGGAAGCCGCCATCGACAACGGCGCCGACGCTGTCTATATCGGATTCAATGACGACACCAACGCGCGCAATTTCGGCGGTCTCAACTTCAACGACAGGAGTGCGCTGCGGGCCCTGGAGCGTATACGCAGTCGGGGCAGGAAACTGTTCGTCGCCATCAACACCTATGCGAAGCCAGGAAGTTTCTCGCGCTGGCAGGCGGCGGTGGACCGGGCTGCCGACCTTTCGGCCGACGCGATGATCATGGCGGATATTGGTCTTATGGAGTATGCGCGCGACAAGTATCCGAAATTGTCCCTGCACCTGTCGGTGCAGGCGTCGGCGACCAGCGTTGCGGCGCTGGAATTCTATCGCCGGCAGTTTGGTATTCGCCGCGCGGTACTGCCGCGGGTACTGTCGCTCAAGCAGGTGCAGCAGCTGGCGGCCGGCAGCCGGGTGGAGCTGGAGGTGTTCGGTTTCGGCAGCCTCTGCATCATGGCCGAGGGGCGCTGCCACTTGAGTTCCTATGTCACCGGTGAGTCGCCCAACTTGAACGGAGTCTGCTCCCCGGCCAGGGCGGTGGAGTGGAGAAACGGGGCGAACGGGCTGGAGACAAGACTCAACGGCGTATTGATAGACCGCTTCGCCGACAACGAAAACGCCGGTTATCCCACCCTGTGCAAGGGACGCTTTGTGGTGGACGGCAAGCGCCAGCATGCCCTGGAAGAACCCACGAGCCTGAACAGCATGGCACTGCTGCCGGAGCTAAAAGCGGCGGGCATTCAGGCGATCAAACTGGAAGGTAGGCAGCGCAGCCCCGCCTACGTGGCGCAGGTGGTGCGCACCTGGCGCGAGGCGATCGACGAAGTGCTGCAACGCGGCGCCGATTTCTTGGTTAAGGAGCGCTGGCGCGGGACATTGGCAAAAAACTCTGAAGGCAAGCAAACCACACTGGGCGCCTACGATCGCCCTTGGCAGTAGAGGAGGCGGTATGCAGCTCGCTTTGGGGCCGGTGCAGTACTATTGGAGCCGGACCGATATCAACCAGTTCTATGAAAGCATTCTGTCCACGCCGCTGGATATCATTTACCTGGGGGAGGTGGTGTGCGGCAAGCGGCACCAGTTGCGCGCGGCGGACTGGCTGGAGCTGGCCCGGACTCTGGCGGAGGTTTCCGACAAGCAGATAGTGTTGTCGACGCTGACGCTGCTGGAGTCGAATGCCGACTTGAATTGGGTGCGGAAAATCTGTGACAACGGGCAACTGCTGGTCGAGGCCAATGATATGTCGGCGGTACAGCTGTTGTCGGAAGCCCGACTGCCGTTTGCCTGTGGTCCGGCGATCAATATTTACAACCAGCGGACGCTGTCTCACCTGATGTCACTCGGCATGGTGCGCTGGACCGCGCCGGTGGAAATGAGCGGGCGGCAATTGGGCGATGTGCTGAACGCCTGCGGCAGTAAGCCCGAAGTCGAGCTGTTCGCCTACGGACATATGCCGCTCGCCTATTCGGCGCGCTGCTTCACCGTCCGCCACCTCGGACTCGACAAGGACAACTGTGGCTACCGCTGTATGGAATACCCCGACGGTTTGCCGTTGTTCTCCCAGGAGGACGAAAAGCTGTTCGTGATCAACGGTATCCAGACGCTGTCCGGGGAGCCTGTCAATCTATTGCGCCATTACCCGAAACTGCGTGCGCTCGGGATCGACATTCTGCGCATCTCCCCACAATGGTTGCGTATGGAACAGGTGGTCGCTGCCTTTGACAGCGCCCGCCGTGGCGAGTTGAACCCAGATCTTCTACCGCAGGGCGTCGACGGTTACTGGCGCGACCATGCGGGCCTCGAACTGATTGCGCGTAGTGGTGCAGATTCTACAGACGGGTGCCACACCTGAAGCCGAAGCTGTTTTCAGTGTCGAATGGCCGATCGCTCAGGGCACGATCAGCACATCGGTATTGGACCTGGCAAGTATTCGCTCCGCGGTGTTGCCGAGCAGCAAGCCGGCGGGGCCCTTGCGCACACCGCGCCCGACCAGCATCAGGCGGGCCTTGTTGCGGTCGACGATCCGGTTGACCTCGCGCGCCGGTTTGCCGGACACCAGGTGCATCTCACTGCAGCTGGCGCCGCTGTCAGCGATCATCGCCTGCAGATGCTCGCGCAGCGAGCGCTGCTGTTCGGCGGAGGTGTCCGGCCTGGGCGCCAGTCCCAGCTCCTCGAGCACGCCGACGCCGGGCAGGCAGGCAACCGCTTCCATCTGCGCATTCAGCAGCTGCGTCAGCCGGTCGCCGATGGTCAGTACCCGCAGGTTGAGTTCCTGGTGCAGGGGGTTGTCCACGGAAGGGTCCAGTGCCGCCACGAGGCGCTCGCGTTTGACCCAGGGCGTGCTGACCGCGAGCCACAGGGGCACCGGTGAGCGCTCGATCAACTGCCAGTCGATGGAGCCGAAGCCGCCGCGGCCAAACTGTTTCTGGGCCGTCTTGATGACCAGGTCGAAGGGCTTCCGCACCAGCGCCTCCTGGGTCCAGTTGGCGATACTGTAGTGCCACACGGCTTCGGTCACCGTGTCCGCGGGAAGCTGGTGGCGCTTGCGGAGTTCCTCCAACCAGTGTTCGCGCCCGCTCACCATTGTCTGCACCAGGTCTTCCGTTGCCTCGTGCACGCCAGGCAGGGTCAGCTGTGGCTCGTAGGCGAAACTGACCAGGTGCAGTCGCACGCCCGCCGCCTCGGCCAGCGCCATGGCTCGCTGCAGGGCGATCTGTTCATGTTTGGGCTTATCGAGAATCACGAGAATGTTTTTCATTGGATCATCCTTATAGGTACGGTTTTCCCATTGAATCTAACGCTAACTGCTCGCGACTTCTTGATCCAGATCAGTGGGCGGGGACCAATTACTCTCCGGTGGAAAACAACGCAATAACGGCCAGCAGCGTGACGATCCACAGGCCGGAGAGGATTTTCCAGAACAGCGACGCATTCCGGCTCTTGTATTCGGACGGGTCGTCGCGCAGGTATTCGGGGTTGGGGTTGCCGAGATCGGCAATGAACCCGGCAATGGTGTGGTAGCGCTTTTCCAGATCGACGGCGCAGCCCCTCTCCAGGGTACGGTCGAACCAGATGGGAATTACCGGATTGAACTGGGCCGCGCTGCGGTAGCGCAATTGCTCGTAGTCCACCAGAGAGCGGCACTCATTGATCTCCTCGCCATAGGGCAGCTCGCCGGTAAACATCTCGTAGGCGATGGTGGCCAGGGCGTAGATATCGCCCTGGATCGCCGTGTTGCGGCCCATCAGGTAATGGGGGTCCGAATAGGAAGCGGTGCCCAGCGCTCCGGGATGTTCCAGTGGGCGGAAAATTTCCGCGCTGCCCGCCACATACACGGAACCGAAATCCACGATTTTAACCCCGCCCTTTCCGTCGATCATGATGTTGGCGGGCTTGAGGTCCTGGTGGATGGTTTCCCGGTCGTGGAAGGCTTGCAATCCTTCGGCGATCTGTCTGACGATACGGAATGCCTCCGCCGGTTTCGGAAAGCGGTGGCGCTCAATCCAGGTTTCCAGGGTGCAACCTTCGATATATTCCATCAGGTAATAGAGCGCAGTTCTGGGCCGCTTCTGGCGAAATACGCGTACCACCCGCTCGCTGTGGATACGCAGGCCTATCCACTCCTCCTGCACGAAGCGGTCGATATAGTGGATGTCGTCTTCGTAGTTGATCGAGGGGGTTTTCATTACCAGTGCCGCCCCGGTGTGGGTGTCCCGCACCAGGTAGAGCTGGCTGCGCTGTGAAGAAAAAATTTCCCGCTCGACAGCAAAGCTGTCCAGGATCATACCCGGGGTCAGCGGCGGGGGAAAAGGCAGGCGTGCGATTTTGTGGCTGTATTCATCCAGGGTCGCATCCGGAAGGCCGCGGACCGAAACGACCACCGCTGTCAGGTTGTCGTCACTGCCGTTTTCTTCGGCGAGGCGGACCAGGGTTTCGGCCATTTCGCCTTCTTCCAGTTCCTCACGCTGCAGGATGTCCGCCAGGACTTCCCGGGGAACAAAATCGTGCACCCCGTCGCTGGTCAGTAGAAAGCGGTCGTCCCGCTCCATTGTGATCCTGCCGTAATCCACCTGCAGCCCGGTATCCATGCCAAGGGCCCGGGACAGCATACTCTGGCGATGCCCGAGGGCGACGCTGTGATCGCGGGTCAGGCACTCCAGTTTGCCGCCCCTCAACAGGTGGATGCGGCTATCGCCTATATGAAAAAAATGAGCGGTGCGGGACTTGAAAACCAGGGCGGAAAAAGTGCACAGAAAACCTTTTTCCTCCCGCGGGTAGTCGTGGCTGCTGCGGTAGAGTTTGCTGTTGATGGAGGCGAGCGCCCGTTGACCCGCACGCGCAGCGGACCAGGTGTCCGGCGCGCTGTAGTAGTCGCCGACAAATTGGCTGGTGGCCATACAGCTGGCCAGGGCGCCGGCCTCGGCGGAACTGACCCCGTCCGCCACCGCGGCCACAGCGCCCAGGTAGTCCTGCAGGTGCGGGTCTGCCGGCCAGTGGAAAACCGCCGAATCCTCATTCTGCGGCTTGCACCCGGCGCGGCTGCAAATACCCGCGGCCAGTTGCAGCCGTCCGCGCTGTTCGCTCTCGGTGGCAGTACTGTTGTTCACCGGCGCGGCCATGGAATCGGATCACTCCACGCTGATCAGCTGCACCGTGCCGTCGGGCAGCACTTCCGCGATCTTGCCCCTGGGCTCCTCGATAAACGCACAGGCGAAAACGACCAGCGCGGCGGAGGCGGCGATGATCAGGAAAAAAGTGCTGTAGTCCACGTAGGACAAGGCGGTGAGATAGGTGACTGCACCCACATTGCCGTAGGCACCAGCCATGCCCGCGATCTGTCCGGTCATACGGCGTTTGATCAGTGGCACTATCGCAAATACCGCACCTTCCCCCGCCTGTACGAAGAAGGAGCAGGCCATGGTCGCCAGTACCGCCAGCGATACCCACCAGCCGCTGTCGATCTGGCTCAGTATCAGATAGCCGACGGCCAGCCCGGAAATCAGGAACATCAGGCTGCGGCGGCGTCCCAGCTTATCGCTGAAGTGGCCGCCGGTGGGGCGGGAGACCAGGTTCATAAAGGCGAAACCGGAGGCCAGCAGGCCCGCCTGGACGGCGCTGAGACCGGAGAATGTCTCAAGGAAAAACAAAGGCAGCATGGACACCACCGCGAGCTCGGAGCCGAAGGTGACGAAGTAGGCCAGGTCGAGAATGGCCACCTGCTTGAACTGATATTTTTCCAGCTCCGGCACGCCCTGCTGCAGATGCTCCCGATTCACCAGCCAGATCTGCCGGGTCTGGAAGGCGAAGAGGACCAGCAACAATATCCACAGAATATAGGTGGTGCTCCCGGACAGCAGGCCGACGCCGGCGGGAGACAGTTTGTATGCCAGGATGGCCAGGGCCAGGTACATGGGGACGTTCATTGCCAGATAGAAATACAGGTCTTTTTTGCTGCTGACTTCCAGTCCGCCACTCTTCCTGGGCTTGAAGTAGGTGGAACCCTTGGGGGTGTCGCGCGCGATGCGATAGTAGAGAAGGCCGTACAGGCCGGCGACGACACCGGTCAGTCCCAGCGCATAGCGCCAGCCGTCTTCGCCGCCGAACATCAGCGCCACCGCGGGCAGGGTCATGGCACCGGCAGCGGAACCGAAATTGCCCCAGCCGCCGTAAATGCCCTCGGCGAGTCCCACTTGCCGGGCTGGGAACCACTCGCCCACCATGCGGATACCGATCACAAAGCCTGCGCCCACAAATCCGAGCAGGAAGCGGAACAGGGCCAGGGCCCGATAACTGTCGGCGGTGGCGAAACCCAGGCAGATAACGGATGACGTTACCAGCAGCCCGCTGTACACCAGGCGCGGCCCGAACCTGTCCACCAGCATGCCGATCACGATGCGTGCCGGGATGGTCAGTGCCACGTTGAGGATTAGCAGCGCCTTTACCTGCTGGCTACTGAGATCGAAAGCTTCCTTGATAAAGACCATCAGCGGCGCATGGCTGAACCAGACGACGAACGTGAGGAAAAAAGCAAACCAGGTGATATGCAGTGTCTTTATCTTTGGATCGTGCCATTTAAAAAAATTGAGCCCGCTGGATGTGGTCATGACAACTCCTTCGGCTTGTCCGCCCGTTAGCTACCAATTATTGACGCACAGTTTAAAAGTGGGCCCGCTCCCGAACAGCGGACAGGAGTGGTAGTTTTGCCGGAAAAAAACAGCAAAGTGCGGCCACCTACCTCCGCCCGGTAGTCGCGGCGAACGGCGGGGCGGCGGTGATCCCGGTGATTCCACCGGCCGTCTACCCCGTTGGTGGTAGCTGGTCCGCACTGTTTACAGCGCCGATGTTTTTGTGGGTAGTTGGGACGGAGCGGCGCAGAAGAGAGGCGGGATTGCGTAGAATTCCAGGCGGTAAAACCGGGATTTATTATGCAATACACCGAACAGCTCGCCGGCCGGGCTCTTGTGTCCGCCACCGCCATGTTTGCTGCCAACTTTTCCGTCTGGACCCTGTATGCGGTGCTGGGGGTGTCCATTCGCGAACAGTTGAATCTATCCGCGACCGAATTCGGTGTGCTACTGGCAGCCCCCATGCTGAGCGGCGCCCTGTTGCGGTTTCCCGTTGGGCTGCTGGCGGAGCGGCTTTCCGCAAAGAAAATAATCCTGGCGCAGGCGTTGTTGCTGTTGCCTATTCTGCTGCTGCTTCCCCGTGTTCACAGTTACTCCGGCCATTTGCTGGCGGGGTTGTGGCTGGGTATTTCCGGTACCGCCTTTGTCTCGGGAATCCGCTATATCAACCCCTGGTTCGATCGGCGCCGGCAGGGCACTGCCATGGGAATATTCGGTGCCGGCAATGCCGGCGCCGCCGTCACGCTGGCACTGGCGCCGGCCATTGAAAACTGGTTGGGGAGGGAGATGGTGGGGCCGGTGTACGGCGCCGCGATGTTTATCGCGATCCTGCTGTTCGCGTACTGGGCGCCGGAGGAGATACCTTACATGCGCAGCCGGCGCCGGCCTGAACTGGAATTTCACCTGCGCCCCTTATCCGAAATCAGGGTGTGGCGCTTCGGGCTCTATTACTATTTTGTCTTCGGCAGTTTTCTCGCGCTGCTGCTCTGGTTGCCCCAGTACTACCTGGATGCCTACGGGGTTTCCACGCAAACGGCGATGGCCCTTACGCTGCTGTTTGTGGCGCTGTCCAGTACGGTGCGCGCTTTGGGAGGCTGGTTTGCCGACCGCTATGGTGCCCGCGCTGTCAACTGGAGTGTCTTCTGGACCTGCCTGGTGTGCCTCTTCTTCCTCAGTTATCCGCCCACCAGCATGACCATTCACGGCATCGAGCGGGACGTGCAGATCGAACTCGAAGTGGGTATCGAACTCTTCACGCTGTTGATCCTGGTGATCGGCATCGCCCAGGGGTTCGGACGCGCCTCTGTGTACAAGATCGTCTACGACAATTATCCCCGCTACATGGGCAGCGTCGGCGGTACCGTGGCCACGATCGGCGCCCTGGGAGGCTTCAGTCTCCCGGTCATGTTTGGTATCGCCCAGGATATTGTGGGTATTCACAGCGCTGCCTTTATGCTGCTCTACAGCGTGCTCGCGGTATGCATGCTGGCGATGTATCTGGCCCTGCAACGGGAGCGCGCCTTGCAGCGCCTCGAATTTGCCAGGCAGCACAATTTTCTGCACCGGGAGGACACCCCTTTCGGGTAATGCCCTCCAGCCATTTGGTATTAGCTCTGTGCACCGGCAGGTGGCAGTTCCACCGCGATGGGAAGGATGGGGCAGGTTTTCACTGTTTTACCTGACGCTGTAACTTGTCGTGCAGAATTCCCAAACGGTTGCAGAGGACCAGAGAATGATTACACAGAAATTCCCCAGCCTTGTTTGTAGCGCATTACTGTGCGCGAGCGGTGTGGCCTCTTCGCACGCCAGCGCCGAAGACACCGACACCGCGCAGACGTTTTCCAGTGCCGTGCAAAACGGCGACCTGGCGATCAATCTGCGCTATCGCGCGGAGAGCGTCGATCGGGACAACCTGTCCAACGACGCCACCGCATCCACCCTGAGAACGCGCGTGAGTTGGCAGAGCGGAAATTACCGCGGATTCAGCGCAATGATCGAAATGGACGACGTAAGCGCAATAGGGCAGGACAATTACAACTCAACCACCAACGGACAGACCGATTATCCGGTAGTCGCCGATCCGCTGGGGACAGAGGTGAACCAGGCCTATCTGCAGTACGGCAACGGGACTTTCAAGGCTACGGCGGGGCGGCAGCGTATAGTGCTGGACGACCAGCGTTTCGTCGGCGGTGTTGCCTGGCGCCAGAACGAGCAGACCTTCGACGGCTACCGGTTTCGCTACGGGCGCGACGGCGCGCTGCAGCTGGACTACAGCTATATCTACAACGTCAACCGAATTTTCGGCGAGGATAGCGAACAGGGAAACCTGGAAGGGGATATACAGATCTTCCGCACCGGTTATCCCCTGACGGAAAATCACAAACTGGTTTTCCTGGCTGTGGATCTCCAGCTGGAGCACGCCGTCGATGCCTCCAGCCGCACCCTCGCGCTGCGTTATAGCGGTGCATTCGGGCGGGTCAACGCGCAGCTGGGCTACGCCCGCCAGACGGAGGCCGGGGACAGCGGCCTCGACTACAGCGCACCCTATTACCTCGCTGAACTGGATACGGATTTCGGACCGGTCAATGTTCGCCTCGGCTATGAAGAACTGGGAGCGGACAACGGAGTGGGATTCTCCACGCCGCTGGCCACCCTGCACAAATTCCAGGGCTTTGCCGACCAGTTCCTGTCCACTCCCGCGGACGGCATCGAGGACCTGTACCTGGGCGCGGCCGGCAAGCTGGCCGGCGGGACCCTGAGTGCCACCTACCACCGGTTTTCCGCAGTGGAGACCTCCGCCGACTGGGGCAGCGAGTGGGACCTCGGCTACAGCCGCAAATTGACCGAACAGTTATCGGCGACGGTCAAATACGCCAGCTACAGAGCCGACGCTTACAGTGTCGATACCGATAAGCTGTGGCTGATGCTCACGGCATCCTTCTGACAGACAAAGGGAGTACCACCTTTGCCCCCGTGCAACACAATCGCCCGCTGATACACTGCAAAGAGTTTAAACACCGAGCCCCCATGCCTAAGCGCCCAGCGTATGGTGTGGGGGCCGTGGCCGACACTGCCGGCCACCAGGGGCGCCCGGGAAACCGGCCGGCCTCCCGCAACTGGAAAGGCGTTTAATGTTAACCGATGAATTTGGGCGCAGGTTTTTTTACCTGCGTCTGTCCGTGACCGATGTTTGCAATTTCCGCTGCAATTACTGCCTGCCGGATGGCTACCAGTGCACAGGAGCGCAAGCGCGGAAAAGACCCCTGAGTGTTGCCGAAGTCCGCACAGTGGTGCGCGCCTTCGCCTCCCTGGGTACGGAAAAAGTCCGCATCACCGGCGGTGAACCCTCCCTGCGCAGGGATCTGCCGGATCTTATTGCCGCAACCAGCGGCGCCGCCGGTATTCGCCGGGTGGCCATCACCTCCAACGGCTACAGGCTCGCCAGTGAAATCGACCGCTGGCGCGACGCGGGCCTGGACCAGCTCAACGTCAGTGTGGACAGCCTGGACCCGCACCAGTTCGAGCGTATCACCGGGCACCACAAGCTGGAAAAAGCGCTGCGCGGAATCGAGCGGGCCCTGGAGCTGGGCGTCGAGACCAAGGTCAACACGGTGCTGCTGCGGGAATACAATCTGGGCGAATATCACAAATTTCTCCAGTGGGTCCAGGCAACGCCGGTGACCTTGCGCTTTATCGAATTGATGCGCACCGGCGATAACCGCAGTTTTTTTGCCAGCAATCACGTCTCCGGCGGCGATATCGAAAAGCGGTTGCTGCGGGACGGCTGGGAACGGCTGACCCGACACCGCAGCGCCGGCCCGGCGCGGGAATACCGGCACCCGGACTACGCCGGCCGCATCGGACTGATCACCCCCTACAGCAAGGATTTTTGTGCGGACTGCAACCGCCTGCGCATGTCCGCACAGGGCGCGCTGCACCTGTGCCTGTTTGCGGAGCAGGGCATCGACCTGCGCGAGGCCATCGTCGGCGGCGACCACCGGGCCCTGGCGGAACTTATTCGGGCGGCGGTGAGCGGCAAGACTGCCGGCCACCAATTGGCGGGCGGCCGGGCCGGGGCGACCCGCAACCTGGCGATGCTGGGCGGCTGAACCGTGGACGAAAGCCCGGTGACAAGCTGCGGCGTGGTGCTGGCCGGTGGCCGCTCCAGCCGTATGGGGCGCGACAAGGCGCTGCTGCCGCTGCCCGGCGGCGACAGTTTTCTCGAGCACGCGCTGGGCCTGATGCGCGGGCTTCCGCTGGCGCAGCTGGTGGTCAGCGGCGCAAGGCCCGGCGGCATTGTAGATCCGGTTCCGGACATGGGCCCCCTGGGTGGACTTTACGCCGTGGCGCGAATTGTAGAGACACAGGGGCTGCTGGTGATGCCGGTGGATATGCCCCTGCTGCGCACCGAGCTGCTCGCGCCGCTGCTCGAAGAGGGGGAGCGCAGCGCACGCGTCTGTCATTTTGCCGGCCACCATTTCCCCTTTTGGCTGCCGCTGTCGCCCGATGTGAAGGATTTTTTGCACCGGGCCGTGCGCGGCAGCGGGGCGAACAGCATCAGCGCCCTGTTGCGCCACGCCGCTGCGCGGCAACTGGAGCCGCCGGAGGCGGCGCGCAGCTTTGGCAATATCAATACACCAGCGCAGTACGCGCAGGAATTCACACATTCAGTTTTTTGATTCAGGTGAAACACTTATGACACACGTTTCAGCGGACTTTATTCCGCTCAATATCGCGGTATTGACGGTATCCGACACTCGCAACGATGAGACCGACACCTCCGGCCAGTATCTGGCGGAGGCTCTGCAGGCGACGGGACACAAACTGGCGGACAGGAAGATAGTGCCGGACGATATCTACCGAATGCGCGCCGAGGTTTCCCGGTGGATAGCACAGGAAGATATTCACGCAGTGCTGGTAACCGGTGGCACCGGCTTTACTGCGCGGGATTCGACACCGGAGGCGTTGCAGCCACTGTTCGACAAGACCGTGGACGGCTTCGGCGAGTTGTTCCGGAAAATCTCCTTTGCGGATATCGGCAGTGCCACAGTGCAGTCCCGCGCCCTGGCGGGGCTGGCGAATCGCACCCTGATCTGCTGTATGCCTGGCTCCACCGGCGCCTGCCGCACCGCCTGGGAAAAGATACTGCTGGAGCAGCTGGACGCGCGCCACCGGCCCTGCAATTTCATACCCCACATTCGCCCCGCGCAGCCAGTGTGCGCCACCAGGGGGTAAGCCGATGGGTAAATTGACTCACCTCAATTCCCGCGGCGAAGCAAATATGCTGGACGTGATGGACAAAGCCGTGACCGATCGCAGCGCCCGCGCCGAGAGCGCCGTCAGCATGAGCGCCGAAGCTTTTGCACTGCTGGTGGACGGCAGCCACCGCAAAGGCGACGCCCTGGCGGTGGCCCGCATCGCCGGCATTCAGGCGGCAAAAAAAACCGCGGAACTGATTCCTCTGTGTCACCCACTCGCACTCACAAAAGTGGAGGTGCAGTTTGAGCTTCTGCCCAATGAGAACAGGGTGCGGATGGAAAGCTACTGCCGCCTGGCGGGCAGAACCGGCGTGGAGATGGAGGCGCTGACCGCGGCGATGGCGGCGGCGCTCACCATCTACGACATGTGCAAGGCAGTGGACCCGGCCATGTGCATAGGTCCCACGCGCCTGCTTAAAAAAAGCGGCGGCAAGCGCGGGGAGTGGCGCCGCGAAGACGCGAACGAGGCGGGCTCAATAAGGAGAGATGAATAGTGATTCAGGTTCTGTTTTTCGCCCGCCTGCGGGCCGAACTCGGCACCGCCGAACACCGACTGCATGGATTTTCTGGCAGTGTGGAAGAGGTGCGCGCGCAATTGTGCACCCTGTTTCCGGACTGGCGGGCTGCCCTGCAATCCGCGGATATTCAGGCGGCGGTCAATCGGGAGATAGCCGCGTCTTCAACACCGGTGCGCGACGGCGATGAAGTCGCTTTCTTCCCACCGGTAACCGGAGGCTAGGGTGAAATTGGATTACATCAAAGTGTGCGGGGCACCCTTTGCGGTGCCAGTCGAGTACGCAGCGCTCAGGTCGGCGAATACCTCTGACGGTGCCTGCGCCGTGTTTGCGGGTTCGGTGCGCGACTACAACGCCGGCGCCGACGTCAGCGGGCTGACGCTGGAGCACTACCCGGGCATGACGGAAGAAAGCCTGCGGCGGATAGTGGCCGGTGCCCGCAGCCGCTGGCAACTGGGGCGGGTGCGGCTGTTGCACCGCACCGGTCCCCTGGCAGTGGGGGAGGATATCCTGTTTGTGGGCGTCACCAGTCCCCATCGCCAGGCGGCATTCGCGGCCTGCCACTATATAGTCGACCGCCTCAAGACGGAAGCCCCTTTCTGGAAGCTGGAATCCGGCGCGGCCGGGGAACGCTGGGTGGCGGCGCGGCGGAGTGACAGGCGCGAGTTGGAAAAATGGCGTACCGACTGACCGCGTTGCTGTTGATACTCTGCCTGCCGTTTCCCGCGCCCGCCGCGGAGTGCCGCCTGCGGGTCGCGGTCGCGGCGAGTTTTCGGCCGGCGCTGGAATCGCTGCTGCCGGAATTCCAACGCCGTCACGACTGCGGGGTGCAGCTGAGCAGCGGGAGTTCCGGAGTCCTCTACCAACAGCTTGTGCACGGTGCTCCCTACGATCTCTTTCTCTCCGCCGACCGGCTGCGCCCCGAACTGCTGGAGCGGCAGGGGCTGCTGGTGCCGGGCAGCCGCGCAAGCTATGCTCGCGGCCTGCTGGCGTTGTGGGCGCCGGGGGGCGCCGCGCTGTCCGCCGATACTTTGCGGCGCTGGCGGGGCAGGGTCGTAATCGCCGATCCCGAACTCGCGCCTTTTGGCGCGGCGGCGCGGGAGGCATTGAGCCACCTTGGGCTCTGGTCGCAATTGCGCCCGCGCCTGGCGCGCGCCGCCAACGCGGGGCAGGCTTATCTATTGCTGGAATCCGGGCACGGCGGCATCGGCTTTGTCGCGGCCAGCCAGTTGCGCGCCGCCGGTCGCGGCGGGGATTACTGGCTGCTGCCGGAGAACTGGTATCCGCCCATCGAACACCAACTGGCAATTCCGGCTTCCAGCCGCCGCCGGGCCATGGCCGAGTCGCTTTCCTCCTATTTGCGCAGCCCGGCGGTCCAGCGCAGGTTGGTGCAACTGGGCTACGGACGGGGAATTGACCGTGGCTCCCGGTGACCTCGAGGCAGTGGCGTTGACTTTGCGCTTGTCCGCCATCACCACTGTGCTGTTGCTGCTGCTGGGAGTGCCGCTGGCCTGGTGGTTGAGCCGGTGGCGCAGTCGCTGGCGGCACCTGCTGGAGGTGCTGGTCACCCTGCCGCTGGTGCTGCCGCCCACGGTGCTGGGTTTTTACCTGCTGTTGTTATTCTCCCCGAATTTCCCCGCTGGCCGGTTGCTGGCCAAGGTAGTGGGCGGGCCACTGGTATTTTCCTTTTCCGGTCTGGTGGTGGCCTCGGTGATTTATTCGCTGCCGTTTATGGTGCAGCCGCTGCTGGGCGCTTTCTTCCAGGGAGGGCAGAGGTTGTCCCACGCCGCGGCCACATTGGGAGTGCCCCCGGCCGCGGCGTTGCTTCACGTGGTGCTGCCCGCCTGCCGCCCGGCGGTGATCAGCGCCTGCGCGCTGACCTTCGCCCACACCCTGGGGGAATTCGGCGTGGTGCTGATGATCGGCGGTTCCATTCCGGGGGAAACCCAACTGGTCTCCATCGCCCTCTACCACCATGTGGAGGCACTGGAGTACGGCGCCGCGCACCGCCTGGCACTGCTGCTGTTCGGGCTGTCTACTACGCTGTTGCTCGCCGCCCGCTGGCTGGCTTCGGCGCGCGGCGGTGCGGCTGCCGGGCGCCATACCGGTGAAGCCGCGGTGCAGGGGGCGGTATGGAAATAAATGGGGAAGGGCTGCGCGCGCGGAAGCTGGTCACCCCGCTGAATCCGGGGGCTCCCTGGGACCTGGACCTGCCCGCACGGGGCATCGTGGGGCTCAGCGGCCCCTCCGGCGCGGGCAAGAGCACTCTGCTGCAGGCGCTGGCGGGCCTTCGCGGGTGTAGCGGCGATATCCACTGGAGCGGCATTTGCTGGCAGTCCGGGAACCGGAGGCTGGCGGCTCACCGGCGCGACGCCTGTGTGGGTTTCCAGGACTGCCGCCTGTTTGCAGGAACCAGTGTGGCGGAAAACCTGGCGCTGGTGCACCGCCACAGCCGCAGACCGCTGCCGCCGGCGGAGCGGCAGCAGCTGCTGGCCGGATTCGGCGCGACGGATCTGCTCGACAAGCCGGTGGAGAGCCTGTCCGGGGGAGAAGCGCAGCGGGTCGCGCTGCTGCGCCAGCTGTTCAGCAATCCGGCGCTCCAGCTGTGCGATGAGGCGCTGTCGGCGGTGGACAGGCCCCTGCGCCTGCGGTTGCTGCCGCAGTTGTGGGATTTCTGGCAGCGGCACCAGGCGCTGGTTGTCTGGGCCAGCCACAGTGTGGAGGAAATCCAGCTGCTCGCCGACAGCTGCCTGTGGATGGAGTGCGGCCACTTGCGCGGCCCGCTGCCTACTCCCCAGGTGGCAGCGCGGCTGGCCGACGAGAAAATGCCGGAGTACAGCCGCATCGACGCGCGGGTGACAGAGCAGCGCGCGGGGCTGCTGCGCCTGTCGCTGGAGGGCCACAGCCTCTACGCCGACCGGGCGGCGAATAATTACCGGGTGGGGCAGGCGGTGCATTTCCTGCTGGCGGCCGGGGACATCAGCCTGTCTGTGGCGCACCCGGGGCTCTCCAGTGCGCTCAACTGCCTGCCGGTGCGCCTCGATAACCTGGAGGTCGCCGGCGACGGCCGGGTGCGTCTCCTTCTGTCGGTTGGAGAGGCACAGTTTTGTGCGGATATCTCCGGCATTTCCTGTGAACGCCTGGCGCTCAAAGCGGGAAAAAACTATTTCGCCCAGTTCAAGGCCTGTGCGCCGTTGGGACTCTGAATCCAATCTAAGTTAAGACCCGCGCCCTGCTACCGAGATTTTTTGCGGGATACGCTGTGAATCCATCCACGACATGGCCCGGCGCTTGCAAATCTTTTCATGCCCAAAAATGGTTACCCAAAAAAATGTGACCTTTATCACACAGCAAACAAAAACCCGATACTGGCACCCAAAAAAATGACTCTCGCGACAAGTGCCCGTGACTTGTCGTCCGTATAATCATGCGCCTACATCGCTGCGCAGACGGCGAGTGGAATTCTGCCCGGAACTTTGTGCGATGTATGACAAACGGGGCAACCAACCAGCTATCCCAACTCTAAGGAGTAAGTACAACATGGCAAATGAAGAGCAGGCAAAGCCGAAGGAAGAGAGCTCCAATAGCTTTCTGGATGGATTTATCGACCAAAGTAGCTCCGCCCCCCAGCGCGGCCCGCGGATGAGCGAAGAGGCTGAAAAGTCTGTAATTGGAAAAAACATCAAGTTCCGCGGTGAACTGATCGGTAACGAGAGCCTGCATATCGAGGGTACTGTCGAGGGCACAGTAATCATGGAGGGACATAATCTCTCCGTGGGTGCCGGTGGTGAGCTGAATGCCAATATTCACGCGAAGAACATTACTGTGGAAGGCGCCCTCACCGGCGATGCTCTGGCAGAAGAGCTGATTGAAATCCGCCGCACGGCAGTGGTCAAGGGCAACCTGATAGCGCCGCGCATCCAACTGGACGACGGCGGTAAGTTCCGCGGCTCCATGGATATGGTGGATACCGATGCGGAAATGAAAGAGCGCACCAGCGATTTCAAAGAGAAGCTGGTACATCCCAATTTGCCGCCGCGGGACAATGAGATCGATGGCAAGAAGAAGGCAGGGAAGGGCAGCTCGGCCAAGAGCAGCGGCCTTTTCTCAGCCAAGAGCGCCGCTACCGAAACCTCCGACAGCCCGGCTGAGCTGGTGACCAGCGACTGATCGTACCGCAAAAAGTGTCAGAAGCGGTTTCACAACGACTGCGTTCCATCTTGTGAACCCGTTTCCTGCTAAACCGCGGTCAAGTGGTGCCGGTTGGCATGACGCGGCCGCGATTTTTCCTTGTGGTGTTTCGGGAAGTATTGCATGCAGCATCACTCTTTCGGCTTGGCGGCGCTCAGCCGGGAAATTATTCAGCCGGGATTTCGCATACTGGATTTGGGGTCTCTGGCAGTGGGGACTACCCAGGCATTCCTGCAGATGAACTGTCCCTGCTACATTGAGGACCTGATCGAATTCTTTGCGGAGAATCAACAGAACCCGGATCTCAAAGGCGCCCTGCAAGACCACTTGGTGGCCAAGCCCTCGCGAATAAAATTTGACGTCGTGCTCTGCTGGGACCTGCTCAACTTTATGAGCACCGAGCTGATCGAGCATCTGATCGAACTGCTCCAGCCGAACCTGAAACCCGGCACTCTGCTGCACGCGATGATATACACGGGCACCGCGCCGCAGGGACCCGCGAGATTCCGCCTGCTGCAGGATTTCACCTACGAAACGGCCGAGGCCCCGCATTACCCCCGGATTCCCTGCCAGCGCCACTCAACCGTGGCCCTGACGCAGAGCCTGGGGCGCTTCAGCCTGAGCAATTCACTGTTGCAGCGCCAGGGAATGCGCAAGGATCTTATCGAACATATTTTTGAATTTGACGGCAACGATTCCCGGGGAAAAGTCCGCCCGGGCGGGGCTTCGGATGTGTCGACTTATTTTACCGCGGCGGAAGCTGGCGAGGCGCTGTCGCTGTCCGGCCTGTCGACGGCAATGGGGGCGGCGCGCAGGTCACCGATCAGCAGGGTGATGGATTGCGGGCCCAGGAGCGGGCGCAATGTGGACGCGTTGC
Organism: Microbulbifer rhizosphaerae; assembly: GCF_014191725.1. Lineage (GTDB taxonomy): Bacteria > Pseudomonadota > Gammaproteobacteria > Pseudomonadales > Cellvibrionaceae > Microbulbifer > Microbulbifer rhizosphaerae. Next base: position 99,794 of record NZ_JACHWZ010000015.1, on the reverse strand, counting down.
AGAAACAGGTGGGCGAGCTGTTCGTGCTGGATATGCACGCGGCCATTCAATGGCACAAGCAGCGCGGCGAGGACGGCTGCTCGGCGACACGCGCGGCTTTTGGCAAGTTTTCCGGGCTTGCAGAGTGCGATGCGATTCTGGCCTGGGACATTATTGGCTTTTACAGCCCTGATGAGGCGTCGGTACTGAGTGAACTGCTGGTGTCGAAGCTGAAGGCCGGTGGGCTGTTGCACATGGTGTTTTGCAAGCGGGAGCGGTTGCCGCAGAAGCCCGCGGTTTTCGAGGTGCAGGTGGACGAACGGGTGCTGGTGAAGGAGTTCCCCCCCGGGGAAGAGCGGGCCCATTTCAACAACCTGGCGGAAATTATCCGCGCCCTGCCGCGCCTGCAACTGGTGGGCCAGGGCCACGGCAAGCTGCCGAGTGGAGCCTTCTATCACGAATTTATCTTAAAGAAATTCTCTGAGGCATAGTGGATGTCGGGATTATTACACCAGATGTTTTTGTCGCTAACCCCCGCGGTGGTCACCGAGGGGTTTATCCTGCTGATGCTGTCGATTTTCTCCCTCGCACTGCTGTTGCGCTTCTCGGGCCGCGGGCGGGATTTCGTGGAGCAGGGGCCCGGCTTTCTCACCTCCCTGGGCATTCTCGGCACATTTCTCGGCATTATTATCGGCCTCTACGAGTTCTCCCTGGAGGATATCGACCGCAGCATCGCGGACCTTATGGAAGGGCTGAAAACAGCCTTTATCACCAGTGTCATTGGGCTGGCGCTGTCGCTGCTGTTGCGGGTTTTCAGCCGTATGCTGAGGCTGCCGTCGGACCCGGTTCATGACACTGCCACTATCGACGACCTGAATCGGAACCTGCTGGTACTGCGCGACTCACTGGATAATTTTGCCCAGCGATCCGCAGTGGAGCTGGTTGCGCAGTTGGAACAGGTGGTGACTCAGTTTAACCAGGGCCTGCAGGCGCAGTTCGGGGACAACCTGCAGGGTTTTTGCGCACAGCTTTCCGAAATGGAACCCGCGCTGAACGCCGCCGCGGCGGAGTACCGCGCACATGCCGCGCGGGTGGAATCCTGGAGCCAGCATTGCGAGGAGAGCCAGCGACAACTGGTCGACCAGCAGGCCGTGCTCGCACAGGTATATGAAAAAATAGCCGAGCTGCCGCATATGTACCGCGGGCTGGACGAGCTGTTGGAGCGGCAGGGGCAGCAGGCGGCGCAGCTGAACCAACTGCTGGATGCGCAGCACGAGTCGGTGCGGCAGCTGTCGGAACTGGCGCCGCAGCTGCCACCGGTCATTGAGCAGCTGTCGCAGGGCGTCGCGGCCGCGCAGCACCGGGTGGACGAGAACCTCTCGGCGATCAACGCGCAGCTGGAGAGCCAGGGTGACGCATTGGCAGAGCGCTTCCAGTATTTGTCTGCGGCGCTGGAAAATCTTCAGGAGCTGGACCCCGAGGCTCTGCAGAAACTGGTGGGAACCTCCGCGCAGGCACACCGGGAGTCGATGCGGGAGCTGGCGCAGATGATCGCCACTACCCACCGGGAAATGCTGCAGGTCCTCACCGAGGTGATCCGCAAGGAATTGCAGGATACGGATATCTCCATCCGCCGCCAGTACGAACAAATGGACAGGGTGATGGCGGAGCAGGTGGAACAGGTGCTCGCCGCCATGGGCGAGTCCCTGGCCACCATCAGCGGGCAGTTTACCCGGGATTATCGCCAGTTGGTGGCGCAGATGCGGCGGATACAACAGCGGGACCTGGAATATGCCGGCTAGCCTCTCTTCGCGGCTGCGCCCGAGTGAAGAGGGCGAGTGGCTCAGCGTCTCGGACCTGATGGCCGGGCTGATGATGGTTTTTTTGTGCATCTCCATAGTGATGATGCGCTCAATGATGGAGGAGCGGGAAAAAATCCGCGCGCTGGCCCAGTCCTATCGCGACAACCAGCTGGCGATTTACCAGACACTGGTGAGGGAATTTGAAGGCGACCTGCCGCACTGGGGAGCCGCCATCGACAAGGACAGCCTGACCATTTCCTTCAACAACTCCGACGCCATGTTCCAGACCGGCGCCGCGGAGATGAACGCAGATGCCCAGAAGGTGATGGAAAACTTTTTCCCGCGCTACCTGGCCGCGCTGAATCCCTATCTGGATTCCGTGCGGGCGATTCATATCGAGGGGCACACCAGCTCCGAGTGGGGTACCGGGGGGAGTCGCAGCGAAAACTACTTCAACAACCTGCGCCTGTCCCAGAGCCGCTCGCGGGAGGTGTTGCGTTTTGTTCACAGCCTGGTGCCGGCGGAAGAGGTTCCCGGCATGTTGGCACTGGTGGCCGCGGTAGGTTACTCGTCCGCCCGTCCGGTTCTGCGCGCCGACGGCAGCGAGGACCCGGAGAAGTCCAAGCGGGTCGCCTTTCGCGTGATAACCAACTCGGAAGCGCAGATCCACCGAATCTTAGAGGAGGCCCTATAGTGGCACTGTGGAAACAGGCGTTGGCAAAGTTGCGCGGCGCGGCGGACAGCGTGCGCCCGCTTGAGCCCGGCGCAGACAGCGAGAGCGACGCCGTTGAGGACGCGGTGACCGAACTGGTAACGGAGGATGCCGAAAACATCGACGACGTCGCGGACGCAACCGGAAGCAGCTCCGACCAGCCGGCGGTCGCGGATGGAGAGGCATTGGCGCGGGAGCTGCGCGCCGGCATCCAGGTGAGCCTCGGCGAACTGGAGTCCTGCGCCGCGGGCTGGCGTTACCGCGGCCACCCGGTGATGGTTTTCGGCGCCGAGGCGCCGGAACTGACAGAGCCGGAAAGGCGCCGGGATTTTTTCTCGCAGGTGCATCTGTTCCCCTGCTGCGGAGTCCTGGAGAACGAAGAGCGCAGCGTGTGGGTGGCTACGGACCTGGTATCGCTCAACGAAGCGCAGTTGCAGGGGCCCTTCAATTTTTGCAGAACCTGCCTGGACGCGAGCGCGGGGCGGGGTTCGGCCCCCACTGAATTTGATTTTCCCGCCCACGTGCGCAGCCACGGGGACAGCTACTTCGCGGCCTCTCCCTGCCATTGGAAGCCGGGGACCAATGCACTGCCGCTGCAAGCGCCCGCCGCCGAAGCGGAGGGCAGCTGCCCCAATTGCGGCTGTGCGTCGGAAGAGCCGGGCTGGCAACTGAGTGCCGGGGATGTGGAGCAACTGGCACTGCCCGAGGGCATCTGCCTGCTCTGTGCCGAGCGCCAGGTGGACGGCTGCCTGCACTTGGGGGAAACCGTACTGCTGGAGGCAGCCTGGGCCCGCTATCACTATCTGGTCGCCCAGGCGGCACAGGCGCCGGCGCCCTCCTGGAAATTGACGGAGGCGATTTTGCCCATGGCCTGGCAGCCGCTGTTGCGCAGCCTGCAGCAGATGCTGCCACCGCCGGAGCTGTTTTACCCGATCGAGGAAGATGTACCGCCGACGGTGCTGGCCTGGCCGGCCCTGAGCCGGGGAATTGTCGTGGACGAGGCCCTCGCCCTGGAGGGTGTGCCGGGCTGGAGTCTGTGGTCGCGGGCGCAGATAGAGTCGGAGCTCGGGTTCAAATTGCGCTGAGGTGGCGGGGCGGCCAAGACTACGAATCAAGAGACTGGGCGATCCTGCTGTCGGGGGCTTTTTGCGGGACACGGGCTAGGCGCCCCCCTTAAATACGTCCTTGTACGCTCGTAATCGGCATCCATGCCTCATACGGTCCCGCAAAAAGCCCCCGACAGCAGGATCTTCACATCACGTCCATCACTTAACCGAACGGCATTACCGCTTTAGGCCACCAGTGGCTCAGCCGGTGGATTTTGCCGGGGACGAAGCCCCGGATTTCCTACCTTTGAGCAACAGCCAGGCCGCGGCCACCAGTATGGCCGCCTGCAGGCCGATGCCCTCCCAGGTGGAATAAATCCCCAGCCAGTCGAAGCTGAAGGAAACCGGCAGCGGGGTGATGCCTACCAGGGCGGCTTCCTGCAATGCGGCGATCGCCTTGCCGGCGAGCACGAATGACAGGGCCAGCAATACGAAAGTGGTTGCGGAGAAGAATTTGCCGATGGGCAGGCGCGCGGAGTAACGTACCAGCGCCCAGCCGACCACTGCCAGCAGCGCGGCGCCGGCGGCGATGCCGCCCCACAGCTCGCTGTACTGCCCCTCGGCGGTCTGGGTGAGCAGGGACTGGTAGAACAGGATGGTTTCAAAAATTTCCCGATACACGGCGATAAACGCCAACCCGGCAATGCCCCACAGGGTGCCCGCGGTCAGGTTGCGGTTGATGCTGTCCTGAATGTATTGCTGCCACTCCTGGGCCTGGGTCTTGCTGTGCATCCAGAAGCCCACATAGAAGAGCACCGCGGCGGCCAGCAGTGCCGCGGCGCCCTCCATCACCTCGCGGCTCGCTCCGCTGATGGTAATCACTTTCTGCGCGAGCACCCAGGTGGCGAAGCCAGCGATAAAAGCGGCTATCCAGCCGAAGTGCACGTATTTCAGGGCATCGCCGCGCTGGGTCTTGATCAGGATGGTGGTCAGTGCGATCACCACCAGCAGCGCCTCCAGTCCCTCGCGCAGCAGGATGATCAGGCTGGCGATAAACAGCGCGCTACCGGACAGGTTGGATTCCTCCAGCAGCGCCTGGGCCTGATCCAGTTTTTCGAGCACGGCGCTTACTGCCTGTTCCACCCGCTGCGGATCGCTGTTTGCATTCAGCTGGGCGCGCAGGCCGAGCAGGTCGCTCTCGATGGACCTGCGCAGATTCGCGTCGCGGGAGTCCAGCGTATTTTCAACCAGTTCGAAGCCGTCCAGGTAGGCACTGATCGCCAGGGTACGGGCGCTGCCGTAATCCCCCTGGCGATAGGCGTCCAGGGCTTTTTGCAGCTGGCTGCGCGCGGTCTCCATGGGGTCTCCATCCCGAGAGCTCTTTTTCACAAACAGCGGCGCCGGGTCCGCGCGCAGGGCGGCCACGGATTCGGTGGGCACTTCCGGGCGATCGTTGCGCAGCACTGCGGGGCTGTACATCACCAGGTCCTGCAGGCTCAATTGCGTGTCGGCCGTTGCCGGCTCCGCGCCGGCAAAGGCGAGTCCGCCCACGTAGAACGCCAGGGACCAGCGCTGCTGGTCTGTCAGGTTGCCGAACGCAGTCATGGCGGTCCCGTCGATGCCGTTGCTGATCGCATCGTAGAGGCCGAGCAGGGACCGGTTCTCCGCGCGCTCGCGCTCATGAAAGTTGGTGGGAGGCGGCTCCAGCTGTGCCGCCAGCGGGCCATCGCCCTCGCCGGATGGGCCGTGGCAGGCGACGCAGTTCTTCTGGTAGAGGGCTCGGCTCTCATCCAGGCTGAGCAGCGACTGGGGCAGGGACAACGCTGGGGAAATGGACAGCAGCCCCTGGCGCAGTTTGGCGGTGTGGCCCTGTACCTCGGCGAGGCTCGCCTTGCCGGCAATAGCCGCCTGCAGCGCCTTGGCCTCGCCGCGGATGCTCTCGGCCTCCGGCGAAGGGGACAGCCGCTGGCCGCGGTCGACCAGCAGTTGGGCGAACTCCTCCATCTCCGTGTACTCGCCTCTGTTGATGATCTCGCCATCCTTCACCGCTTCCGGGTAGTCCACGCCGATGTATTCGGCCATCTGCATCAGCTGGCGCAGCTCCTGTTCGCTGAGGCCGGCCTCCTGGGCCGGGGCGGTGATTGCGGTGGCGGCGAGGAATACCGCGAGCAGTAGACGGGCTAAATACAGGCCGGGATTGCGCATGGGGGAGTGTGTCCGTTTCCATTAAAAATTTTGAACGTAATATTATTGATAATTATTCTCACAATAAACCCCGCGCCGCCTCTTCTTTAATGGATCTCGCTTGTAATTTGAGTTGTGCACAATATAATTTCCCACAATCTATTGTGTTCAATTGAGGAAAACTCCCATGAGTGATCTCTATTCCATTCCCCTGCAGGCCGCGGATGGCAGTACCACCTCCCTGGAGGAGCAGCGGGGCAAGGTGCTACTGATCGTCAACACCGCCAGCAAGTGTGGCTTTACCCCTCAGTACCGGGGGCTGGAGGCGCTGTACAACGAATACCAGGACCGGGGGTTGGTGGTGCTGGGGTTCCCCTGCAACCAGTTCGGTCAGCAGGAGCCGGGCGGCGACGAGGAAATCCAGCAGTTCTGCGAGCTGAACTACGGCGTCAGCTTTCCCGTCTACGCCAAGCTGGAAGTGAACGGCCCCGACGCCCACCCGCTGTTCGTCCATCTCAAGCGCGAGGCGCCGGGGATTCTGGGCACCGAGGGGGTCAAGTGGAACTTCACCAAGTTCCTGGTCGACCGCGAGGGCCGGGTGGTGAAGCGTTTTGCTCCGAAGGACAAGCCGGAGGCGCTGGGGTCGGAAATCGAGCAACTGCTCTGACTGTTCAGCGGAGAATACTCTGATGTCTCTCTGCGAAGACAGCGGTCCGCTGGCGCTCAACCGTCAGCTCTGCTTTGCCCTCTACGCCGCCTCCCGCGCTGTGACCCGGGCCTACCAGCCGATGCTGCAGGATCTGGGCATCACCTATCCCCAGTACCTGGTGCTGCTGGTGCTGTGGGAGCGGGATACAGAGGAGGGCGGGGATGCCGGTACCAGTGTCGGCGCCCTGGGCGAGCGCCTGATGCTGGACTCCGGAACCCTCACGCCGCTGCTGAAGCGAATGGAGCAGCGCGGCCTGCTCGAACGCCGCCGCGCCTCCCGGGACGAGCGGGTGACGCTGGTGTCCATCACCGATGCCGGCCGCGCGCTCGAGCCGCGCGCGCGGGCCTGGGTGGAACAGCAGCTCGACGCCTCTGCGGTGTCGCGGCAGGAGGTGGAGCAGTTGCATCGCCAGCTGTGGCAGTTCCTGGAAAAGCTGGGGGGCTCCGGCTGATATTCCTGGCGACAACTGCATCCAAATCCCCCGCCCGCCACATCCTACCCCCGTAGCACCCGGCTCGCAGAATGATCTCATCTCTGGCCTACCGGGCAACTCTGATGAAAAACACGTAACTACTCCGCCTCGTAGGAGCGGCCGTTGGCCGCGATCAGCCACTGTCGCGGCCAACGGCCGCTCCTACAGGAAATATCAGGAATATATCGGTTCCCATTGTCCCTCGGGTGAGCCGTTACGGAAAAACAATAACAAGACGACAGCCATATGATTTTCAATACGCCCCTGTTCTTTGCCTTTTTTATCGTCTTCCTGCTGTTCTACGGGTTCGTGTTCCTGCAGCGAAGGCCGCGGGTCTACCTCATCCTGGTGGCCAGCCTGGTGTTCTACGGGGCCTGGAACTACGCCTTTATTCCGCTGCTGGTCGGCAGCGCGGTTGTGGATTATTTCCTCGCCCAGGGGATTGCCGCGGCACCCGCGGGAAGGCGCCGGAAAATACTGCTCGGTATATCCATCGCGGTGAACCTGGGGATACTGGCGGTTTTCAAGTACGCGGACTTCGCCATCGGTTCGGTAGCCGATCTGCTGCGGCTGCTGGGATACGAGCCGTCGCTGTCGTCGCTGGAGCTGATACTGCCGGTGGGCATCTCCTTCTACACCTTCCAGAGCATGAGCTACACCATCGACGTCTACCGCGGCGACATGCAGCCGCGCCGGGGGCTGGTGGAGTTCACCGCGGCGCTGGCCTTCTTTCCGCAATTGGTGGCGGGCCCGATACTGCGCGCGCGGCAGATATTGCCGCAGTTCCACCGGCTGCCGCTGCCGACCTGGACCAACGCCAAGTACGGTTTCCTGCTGATCACCGTCGGCCTGATGAAGAAAACCGTGGCGGACCTGCTGGCCGGCCCGGTGGCAACCGCATTCGATAGTTCGGGGCCTGTCAGCCTGATGGAATCCTGGACCGGTGTGCTGGCTTTCGCCGGGCAGATCTACGGTGACTTTTCCGGCTATAGCGATATGGCCATAGGCCTGGCGCTGTTGCTCGGCTTCCAGATTCCGTTGAATTTCCGCCTGCCGTACTTTGCCCTGTCGCCGGTGGATTTCTGGCGCCGCTGGCACATCTCCCTATCCAGTTGGCTGCGCGACTACCTCTATATCCCGCTGGGCGGCAACCGTGGAGGCAACCGCTATCGCAATATCTTTATCACCATGCTGCTGGGTGGTCTCTGGCATGGCGCCGCCTGGACCTTTGTCGCCTGGGGTGCGTTTCACGGTGCGCTGATCGGCGCGACCCACAAGCTGAGTGAGCTGCGCTTGTTCGCGCCCTTTGTGCAGTCGCGCTCGCTGTGGATGCGCCTGTTCAAGTGGGCGTTCACTTTCTACCTGATACTGATCGGCTGGGTGCTGTTCCGCGCGGCCAGCCTGGAGGGCGCTTGGCAAATGCTGGTGACCCTGCACAGCATCGGCGCCGCGCTGCCGTCGCCGTCCCAGGGTGCTGCGCTGGTGTTTGGGCTCGTCGCGGCGGCGTTGCTGGCGATGCACCTGATGGACTACGGGGTTTTGGAATACGGCGAGCGTCTGGCGCAAAAGCCGTGGGGATTCTGGCCGGCACTGGTTACGGTGCAGGCCCTTTGCCTGATGATAGGAGAGCCAAGCAGTGAATTTATCTACTTCCAGTTCTGAGCGCGCGCTCTTCGCCCGCATCGTTCTCGTTATCCTGCTGGGAATGGGTGCCGCCCTGGGGCTTGTGCGCCTGTTTCACACCGGGACCGGGATCACTGCGGACGCTTTCCTCGGCCGCGTGCTGCAGGCCAAGGCCGCGCTCCCGCGCATCACCGCGGAGCCGCAGGAACTGGTGATGTTTTTCGGCTCCTCCAGGGTGGAGGCCGGCTTTTCCCCGCGGCAGTTCGACCGCGAAATGGCCGCGCGGGGCCTTCCGGTGAAATCCTTCAACTTCGGTTTCGGCGGCCTCAATCCGCTGTTCCAGGACACTCTGTCCCGCCGTATCAGGGAGCAGTTCGAGCGCGACGAGCGCCGCCTGAAAATCGCGCTGATCGAATTTAATCCCTTCCAGGCAACCGTTACCCGCCGCAATCGCGCCCGCGAAGCCGAGGAGACGATGCAGGCCATACTGGGCACGCCGCAGGAGTTTTTCCCTGTGCTGATACGGGACCCGGAACGTGGCGTGCGGCTATTCAATATCCGCTACCTGCGGGGCGGCATTTCCGCCGAGGCCTTCACCAGTTTTGTCGCCGCGGGGCTCGCCCCGCCGCGCCCGCGCACCGGGATTCCGGAAGATGAGGCCGCGAAAGCCCGGCGTCGGGAACTGAACCGGATTCTCGATCAGCGTTTCCAGGAGGACTACCCGGATTACCGGGCGAAGCAATGGCACTACGGCTGGCAGGGCGGCGGCACCATTGCGGAAGAGCGCTCCGCCGAAACCCTGGCGCTGTTCGATGAGTTCTACGCGACACTGCGCACCGAGCACAAGTTGGATGACGACCGCCTGCACCGCATCAACACCGCCGATATCATCGAGCTGAACTTTGATCCGGAGCTGGTGGAAGCGTTTATCCGCATTGTGAAAAATTTCCAGGCCATCTCCGACCGCGTGGAAGTGCTGATGCTGCCGAAGAACAGCCGCTGGATTCAAAATACGCCGGAGGCCACCGAGCGGCTGGCGGCGGCGGTGGCGCGCATCGAAGAGGAGACCGGTCTCCGCCTGCGGAACGATCGCGAACTGCCGGCCATCACACCGGAGATGTTTGTGGACACCACCCATCTGGCCCGCTACACCGGCGGGGTGGCCTATACCCGCCACTTGGTTGAAGAGCTGGCCCCGCCGGAAATGGAGGCGGCAATCGATTAGCGCGGACGGCTCCGGTTCACGCCGGGGCCGGAGACTGCTGCATCCGTTTTTCTTAGGAAAATGAGATTCACATCCTAATTTTTACTAATTTTACTGTATCTATTAGGATGGCTGTTGACCGCTTGGACGCGAGGGGGGCATAATGCGCACATTCCACCCAGCGCCGAAACCGCCATGCACACCGACCATTTCAACACCTGGCACCTCTATCGCGCACTAGCTTTTTCGCTGCGACTACCGCGTTGCGGCATATAATTTTACTCCGTTACCCTCCGGCAGAATTCCACACTTTATTTGATCGGCGCGTAGACAGCAGTACAGCCGCTGTTTAGCCTCGGGCCAGATGAGGAGAAAGAGCCCAGATGAACACCAAGAAAGATAAATTAGTCATATTTGATACCACCCTGCGCGACGGCGAGCAGAGCCCCGGCGCCTCCATGACCAAGGATGAGAAGGTCCGCATCGCGCGTATGCTTGAACGCATGCGTGTGGACGTGATCGAAGCCGGCTTCGCCATCGCCAGTCAGGGGGATTTCGAGGCGGTGCAGGCGGTGGCTGAGGCCGTCAAGGATTCCACCGTATGCAGCCTGGCCCGCGCCGTGGGCCCGGACATCATCCGCGCCGGTGAGGCGCTGCAGAAAGCCACCGCCCCCCGTATTCACACTTTTATCGCCACCTCCCCCATCCATATGAAATACAAGCTGCAGATGGAGCCGGAACAGGTTTTCGCCCAGGCGGTGGATGCGGTGAAGCGTGCGCGCCAGTTCACCGACGATGTGGAGTTTTCCCTGGAGGACGGCAGCCGCTCCGAGCCGGAATTCATGTACCGCATTATCGAGGCGGTAATCAATGCGGGCGCCGGCACCATCAATATTCCCGACACCGTCGGCTACGGCGAGCCCGGTGAGTACGGGGCCATGTTCAAGCGGGTGATCGAGAATGTGCCCAACTCCGACAAGGCCATCTTCTCCACCCACTGCCACAATGACCTGGGGCTGGCGGTGGCCAACTCCCTGTCCGCGGTGATGAACGGCGTGCGCCAGGTGGAGTGCACCATCAACGGTCTGGGCGAGCGCGCCGGCAACGCCTCCCTGGAAGAAATCGTGATGGCGGTGCGCACCCGCCAGGATCTCTACCCGGTGGAGACCGGCATAGACACCACCCATATCGTGCCCACTTCGCGTTTGGTCAGTTCCATCACCGGCTTCCCGGTGCAGCCCAACAAGGCCATCGTCGGCGCCAACGCCTTCGCCCACGAGTCCGGGATTCACCAGGACGGCATTCTCAAGCATCGCGAGACCTACGAAATCATGCGCGCCCAGGACGTGGGCTGGGGCCACAACCGCCTGGTACTGGGCAAGCACTCGGGCCGCGCGGCGGTCAAGGCGCGCTACGAAGAACTGGGAATCAATTTTGACGACGCCGGCGAGTTCGCCCTGGTGTTCCAGCGCTTCAAGGATCTGGCGGACAAGAAGCACGAAATCTTCGACGAAGACCTGCAGTCGCTGGTCACCGGCAGCGAGGCTCCCGTGGAGCACTACCAGTTGGAAGACCTGGAAGTGCGCAGCAAGAGCGGTAGCCTCCCGCAGGCGCAGCTGCGCCTGCTGATCGACGGCGAGTCCCACCGCGCCGAAGCCTATGGCAGCGGCCCCGTGGACGCGACCTTCAAGGCCATTGAATCGGTGGCGGAGAGCGGCGCGGACCTCAAGCTCTACTCGGTCAATGCGGTCACCCAGGGCACCGACTCCCAGGGCAATGTTACCGTGCGTCTGGAGCTGGACGGCCGCCTGGTCAACGGTGTGGGCGCGGACACCGACATCCTCGTGGCCTCGACCCTGGCCTACCTGGACGCCCTCAACCTGCTCGCCTCCGGCGGCGGCAAACGCAAGGGCGTCTGATGCACGAACTGCATCGCGCGGAATATCTGTCGGCGCTGGGAGTCATCAGCTATATGCCGCGGTTCCGGCTGCCCCTGGCGCCGGAACCGCGGCAGGCCTGGCTGCCGGTTGAAGAGCTGCCGATCGAAAACAGGGAGCCACCCCCCGGGACCGCGGAGCTCCAGCTCCGCCAGCGGGCCGAAGGCCCGCCCGAGATCGCGGAATCCCCGCAAGCTGCGAACACCGCGCTACGCGATATCGGCGCTCTCACCGAACAGATGCGAGCTGCCCCCCAGCCGCAGTCCGCCCCCGCCGAACTGACCCCGCCACAGCAACAGGTGCAACCTTTTGTCCTCAGTTGCTGGTGGCTGGGAGACGAACTGCTGGCGGTGGACAGCCGTGAGCCCGGCGCCGCGCTGCCGGTGGAGGCGCTGTTCAACAATATCGCCCGCGCCCTGGGTTGGCACCAGTTGCCCCGGGAGCAGGACCGGCTGCGCTGGCCCCTGGCGGAAAACCGCTTCGGCCCCGCGGCCGCCGCCTCGGACGCGCGGGATACCTGCTCCAGTTGGCTGGAAGCGGCCAGCGTCCGCCGGCCGGTTAAATCCATCTGGCTGATGGGCCGGCAGGCCCGCGATTTCTGTTCACCAGTGCCCTTGGCAGAGCCGGTGACCGAGTGGAACGGCATCCGCCTGCTGGCCATGCCCAGCCTGACCCGGCTGTTGCAGCAGCCGGAGCGCAAGCGCGCACTGTGGAAGCTGCTGCGGGAAACCTATCCAGAGCACACTCGTTTCCCTGATTCCGGGGTCCAATGACCCCCGAATTCGACCTCACCGATGCCCGCCTGGTCGCCGCCACCGTCGCGGACTGCCCGACCCTGGCCGCGCTGGCTTGCAGCGCCCACAGCCACCCCTGGAGCGAGAGACAGTACCGCGACAGCCTCAAGGTCGGGCACGACAGCTGGCTGCTGTGGTCTCGGGAGGGCGAGGCCATCGCCTGCTGTGTGATTTCCCGGCTGTTCGACGCGGCGGAGATCCTCGATATCGCGGTGGCGCCCCGCTGGCGCCGGCGCGGCGTGGCCGGGGCGCTGTTGAGACAACTGCTCGCCCAGCTGCCGCCGGAAATCGAACGGGTCCTCCTGGAAGTTCGCGCCTCCAATCGCGCCGCGCGCTCCCTCTACCGCAAACTGGGTTTTCGCGAAGACGGACTGCGCAAGAATTACTACCCGGCAGACGGTGGCGCCCGCGAGGACGCGGTGCTGATGAGCCTCTGCCTGGAACACCCGTAACCAGCTTCGCCGGATCTCCCTCCCTTGTAGGAGCGGCGGGGCGGCCATCCGCCGCTGGCCGCGATCGGACTGGCTTCGTAGCACAGACCGATCGCGGCCAACGGCCGCTCCTACCCGTGCGTTTTCGTCATTCGGCAGAGGCCGGAAGGATGGGCAAGGCAGAGGTAGAAAAACTGCTCACGCGTTTCCTGCCTTCGCTTTGCCCATCCTACAAAAATGCGGACTTTCGGCTTAAGTAAGTACCATTCATCAAGGGAATGGTAAAATAATCTTATTCTATTTTTCTTTTTTTCCGCTTCGCTGCGATCCAGCGGAAGCGTCCATCTTTCCGCAAAGAGTTGTTCATGGCGTTAACCTCCAACAATCCCTCCCTGCTAGAGGGCCCGGTCGCCGGTCACCTGCGGCGCCTGGCCCTGCCCATGGTGTGGGGCATTCTCGCCACCATGTCGTTCAATGTGGTGGATACTTGGTTTGTCGCCCAACTGGGCAGCGGCCCGCTGGCGGCGATGAGCTTTTCTTTCCCGGTGGTGATGGTGATCAACAGCTTCGCCATCGGCCTGGGCGCCGGCACCTCCTCGGCGGTGGCGCGGGCCTACGGCGCCGGCGATATGGCCCGGGTACGGCGGCTGGTGACCGACGCCTCGCTGCTGGCGCTGCTGGTGGCGCTGGCGATCAGCGCCGTGGGATTGCTCACAGTGGGGCCGCTGTTCCGCCTGCTGGGCGCGCCGGCGGAGATGCTGCCGCTGATCGCCGACTACATGGTGCCCTGGTACCTGGGCGCGGTGTTCGCGGTGGTGCCCATGGTGGCACTGTCGGCGTTGCGGGCCATCGGCAACAGCGCGATCACCGGGCGCATCATGGTGGCGGTGGCGCTTTTCAACCTGCTGTTGGACCCGCTACTGATCTTCGGCCTGCTGGGCTTTCCGCGCCTGGAGTTGCAGGGGGCGGCCCTGTCCACGGTGATCGCGCGCGGAATCAGCTTCTTTGCCGCGCTCTATTTCCTGGTGCGCAGGGAAAAGCTCCTGGCCGCGCCGGAATGGCGCTGGTCGGTACTGGCGGATTCCTGGCGCACCGTTCTGGCGGTGGGGCTGCCGGCAGTGGCCACCAATGTGATCATTCCCATGGCCGGCGGTGTGATGGTGGCGCTGGTGGCGGTGCACGGCGCCGATGCGGTGGCGGGCCTGGGGGTGGCGCTGCGTATCGAGCCGGTGGCGCTGATCGTGTTCTATGCGCTGTCTTCGGTGGTGGGGCCCTTTATCGGGCAGAATGCCGGTGCCGGCAAGGTGGGGCGTATGCAGGAGACGGTCGCTGTTTTGGCGCGCTTCTGCCTGGTCTTCGGGCTAATGCTGGCGCTGGTGTTGTACCTGGTGGGCGGGTTTCTCGCGCAGCTGTTCAGCGATTCCGAGGCGGTGCTGGCGGTGGCGGTGGCCTACCTGGCGGTGGTGCCTTTCAGCTACGCCGGCTATGGCTTCGTGATGTCCGCCAACGCGGCCTTCAACGGCCTCGGCCGGCCACTGCCGGCCACGCTGATCTCCTTCCTGCGCGTACTGGGCGTCTACCTGCCGCTGGCCTGGGTGGGCAATCAACTGTGGGGGATCAGCGGGCTGTTCGCGGCCACCGCGGCGGCCAACCTGCTGCTCGGCGCCCTGTCCTGGTGGTGGTTGCGGCGGGAAATCGGCGGGCGCCCCGGAGCGGTGGATATGCCCGCGAGTGCGGCTGTGGGGCGGGATTGATGCGGTCGCGGAAGCTCCCCTTTTGTAGGAGCGGCCGCTGGCCGCGATCGGCCTTTGCTGCGTAGCTAGCCCGATCGCGGCCAGCGGCCGCTCCTACAAGGGCAGTGGTTCGGTGACGTCCTTCAGCCAGCGCTGGGTGTTTTCATTCACCAGCGGCATCAGCGTCTCACGAACCCTCCGGTGGTAATCGTTCAGCCATTTCCTCTCCCCTTCGCTCAACAGCGCCGGCTCGATCAGCGTGCGATCGATCGGCGCCAGGGTCAGCTCCTCGAACTCCAGGAAGCCATAGTGCTCCGCGGATTCCTTCACGAACACCAGGTTCTCGATACGAATGCCGTACTGCCCGGTGAGGTAGAACCCCGGTTCGTTGGAGACGATCATGCCCGCCTGCAAGGGCACGCCGGTGCCCGCCTTGCCGATCCGCTGCGGGCCCTCATGCACGCTCAGGAAACTGCCCACCCCGTGGCCGGTGCCGTGGGCGTAGTCGAGGCCCTGGTCCCACAGCGCCCGACGCGCAAAGGCGTCTATCTGCTCACCGCAGGTGCCGATGGGAAAGCGCAGAGTGGCGATGGCGATATGGCCTTTGAGTACGCGGGTGAAATGCTCTTTGGCCAGGTGCGGAAAACTCCCCAGGGCCACGGTGCGGGTGACATCGGTGGTGCCGTCCGGGTACTGGGCCCCGGAGTCCACCAGGTAGATGCCCTCGGGCTTTATCGGCAGGCTGGACTCGCGGCTCACCCGGTAGTGTACGACGGCGCCGTTGGGGCCGTAGCCGGAGATGGTGTCGAAGCTGTCGTCGCTGAAGCCCTCGCGCTGTTCGCGCTTGCTGCGCAGCAATTGCACCGCCTTCAGTTCGCCAAAGCTGTTATCGGGAGTGGCGGCGGCCACGGCGCCGGGCAGCTCGGCGAGAAATTCACACAGGGCGGCGCCGTCGCGCTCGTGGGCGGCGCGGGTGCCCGCCAGTTCCACCGCGTTCTTACGCGCCTTGGCGGCGATGATGGGATCGCGCTCCTGCAGTAGTTCGATATCCAGTGCGCGCAATTGCTGTAGCGTCCAGCAATTGGTGATCAGCGGGTCCACCCAGACTTTCGCCACATGGTGGCGCCGGGCGGCGGCGAACAGCTCGCGCTTGTCGCTAACAATACTCACTTCGTTATCGAGGTGTTCGATCAGCGCATCGCCCACGGCTTCCTTCGCCAGGTAGAGGGTGGCACTGCCGTCGCGGTAGAGCAGGGCGCTGGCCAGGGCCACCGGCAAATGGGGCACATCGCTGCCGCGGATATTGAACAGCCAGGCGCACACCTCCGGGTTGGGCAGCCACAGGGCGTCGGCGCGCTTGTCCGCCAGCAGCGCGGCGATACGCCGGCGCTTGTCCGCGGAGTGTTCGCCGGTAAACGTATAGGGATGGGGACGCGCCGGCCCGCAGGGTGTCGCCGGCCGGTCGGTCCATACGGCGTCGATGGGGTTGTCGTCCAGGGGGCGCAGTGCGATATCCCGCTCGCCCAGACGCTTGTGCAGCAGTGCCAGGCCCGGCTCGGTGTGCAGGCGCGGGTCGTAGCCCAGGGCCTCGCCAGTCTTCAACTGGTCGCACAGCCAGTCGGCGATGGCGTCCTGGTTCAGGTCCTCCTGGTCGATGGGCTGGTCGCCGATCTGCTGCTGGGCCTGCAGGGTATAGCGGCCGTCCACGAACAGCGCCGCGTGTTCCATGCTTACCAGGGCCATGCCGGCGGAGCCGGTAAAGTTGGTGAGCCAGGCCAGGCGCTCGTCGGAGGCGGGCACATATTCGTTCTGGTACTCGTCGCCGCGGGGCACCAGGAAGGCCTGTACCCCCTGCCGCGCCAGCTCTTCCCGCAGTGCCTGCAATCGCTCCCTGCTCATAGTTCTTCTCTCTTCTAAATCTTGTGGCGCCCCTGCTACCGGTGGCTTTTTGCGGGACACGCTGTGAATACATCCCTGTACGCTCTCCGCGGCCATCCATGGCCGCAGAAGGTCCCGCAAAAAGCCCCCGGCATCAGGGGCTTCGCAGCACGTTCGTTGATTGGATTTCGATTCCGAAAGCCGCAGTCTATCAGCCCCCTGTGCGGCTTGCCGACGTGTATAATGCGCGCCTTGTTTTCCAAGCTGTTCAAGCACAGAGATTATGGCCCAGAGTTCCAGCCTGGCGGGTATCGCCGGCCGTCGCACCTTCGCGATTATTTCCCACCCGGACGCCGGTAAGACCACGGTGACCGAAAAGTTGTTGCTGTTTGGCAATGCCATCCAGCTGGCCGGCTCGGTCAAGGGCAAGAAGGGCCCCCACGCGCGCTCCGACTGGATGGCCATGGAGCAGGAGCGGGGCATCTCGGTGACCTCCTCAGTGATGCAGTTCCCCTACGCCGGGCGCACGGTCAACCTGCTGGACACCCCCGGGCACGAGGACTTCTCCGAGGATACCTATCGGGTGCTCACCGCGGTGGACTCGGCGCTGATGGTGATCGACGGCGCCAAGGGTGTGGAGGACCGCACGGTTAAGCTGATGAACGTCTGCCGCCTGCGCACCACGCCGATCCTGTCGTTTATCAACAAGCTGGACCGGGATATCCGCGACCCCATCGAGGTGATGGACGAGATCGAGGAGGTGCTGAATATCCAGGCTGCGCCGATCAACTGGCCGTTGGGTTCCGGCAAGTATTTTCGCGGGGTCTACAATCTCTACACCGATACTATCCACGTCTACAAACAGGGCCAGGGCCACACCATCCCGGAGGATATCCGCATCGAGGGGCTGGATTCCGCCGAGGCGGACGCGCTGCTGGGCGAGTACGCCGACGATATTCGCGAGGAGATCGAACTGGTGCGCGGCGCCACCCACCAGTTCGACCTGGAGGCCTACCTGGCCGGCAAGCTGACCCCCGTGTTTTTCGGCACCGCGCTGGGCAATTTCGGCGTGCGCGAAATGCTCGATGGCTTCGTGGAGTGGGCGCCGGGTCCGCAGCCGCGCGCCACCAACGAGCGGCAGGTGCAGCCGGACGAGAAAAAATTCTCCGGCTTCGTATTCAAGATCCAGGCGAATATGGACCCCAAGCACCGCGACCGCATCGCCTTTATGCGCGTCTGCTCCGGCACCTACAGCCGCGGCATGAAGATGAAGCACGTGCGCCTGGGCAAGGATGTGAAGATCGCCGATGCGGTGACCTTTATGGCCGGCGACCGCACCCATGTTGAGGAGGCCATCGCCGGCGATATTATCGGCCTGCACAACCACGGCACCATCCAGATCGGCGACACCTTTACCGAGGGCGAACAACTCAAGTTTACCGGTATTCCCAACTTCGCCCCGGAACTCTTCCGCCGCATCCGCCTGAAAGACCCGCTGAAACTGAAGCAGTTGCAGAAAGGGTTGCAGCAGCTCTCGGAAGAGGGGTCCACCCAGGTGTTTTTCCCGCTGGACAACAACGACATTATCGTCGGCGCCGTGGGGGTGCTGCAGTTCGAAGTGGTGGCCTACCGCCTGAAAGACGAATACAAGGTGGAAGCCATTTACGAAAATGTGAATGTAAGCACCGCGCGCTGGGTGGATAGCGAGAGCGCCAAGGAGCTGGATGCGTTTAAACGCAAGGCCAGCACCAACCTGGCGTTGGACGGCGCCGGCCACCTGACCTACCTGGCGCCCACGCGGGTGAATTTGCAGCTGGCGGAGGAGCGCTACCCGGAAATCCGCTTCTACGCCACCCGGGAACACTAGCCGGGACCCCGGGACCGCGGAGCTGTTTATTTGGCGCTGAAGGCTCCAGCTCCGCAAGCGGGCCGCAGGCCCGCCGTAGGAGCTGCATGTCTACAGTGATCAAACGGGCAGTAAGATTGAGAGAAGGATTGACGTGAGTATTCCAAAGAATCTACCCGAAGAAATGCCGCGTATCGGCAACTGGTTTACCCAAGGCATTGGCCTGCTGATCGTAAAGGCTCTGGGCTGGCGCCTGGAGGGCGAATTTCCGCCGGAGAAAAAAGTAATGGTGGCCCTGGCCCCCCACACTTCCAACTGGGACTTTGTGGTGGCTATGCCGTTCATTATGGCGCTCAAGGCCAAGATTTCCTTTATGATGAAAAAGGAAGCTTTTTTCTGGCCATTCAAGCGCCTGTTTATATGGCTGGGCGGCCTGCCCACCGATCGCACCGCGCCGGGCGGCCTGGCCCAGCAGATGGCGAAATCCTTTCGGCAAAACGAAAAAATGTGGGTGGCCATCACTCCCGAGGGCACCCGCAAAAAGGTCGACAAGTGGAAAAACGGTTTCCTGCGAATCGCCTATACGGCGCAGGTGCCGATTCTGCTGGTTGCCTGGGACTTTCCCCGCAAGCGTATCTGCGTGGATTCCCTCTACCAGCCCACCGGCAACCTGGAACAGGATATGCGCGAGATACAGCGCCGCTTCAACAAGTACCGGGGCCGTAACCCGGAAAACCAGATAGACTTTATCGAGGACGAATAAATCCTCCCGGGAACAAAGTGGCGGAATTTACCGGCGACCTCCCATTAATCACTTACCTGATCCTGACCTCAGTGGCCTTTGCCGCGGGCTTTATCAGTTCCATCGCCGGTGCCGGCGGTATGATCACCCTGCCGGCCCTGCTGTGGGCCGGGATACCGCCACTGGATGCCCTCGGCACCAATAAATTCCAGAGCGTATTCGGCACCCTCTCCTCCGCATTCAACTTTTTCCAGAAGGGCCACCTGGACCTGCGGCCATTGTGGCCGGGGCTGCTGGCGGCAATTTGCGGGTCGGCGCTGGGTACCTGGACTGTAACCCAGCTGGGTGGCGAGCAACTGCGCATCCTGCTGCCGGTGCTCTTGATCGCAATCGCGTTGTATTTTGCCTTTTCGCCACGTATATCTGACATAGATACCAAAGCCCGGCTAAGCAACGGCCAGTTCAACCTGCTGATCGGCGGCGGCATAGGTTTTTACGGCGGCTTTTTCGGGCCGGGCATGGGTTCCATCTATGCGCTGGCATTTGCCGCTTTGCTGGGTTACAACATGCGCAGGGCCACGGCGCACACCAAGCCGCTGGTGCTGGCGACCAACGCCACCTCGATGTTTATCTTTATGGCCGGGGGGCATCTGCTGCTGTGGCTGGCCATCTGTATGTCGGCGGCGCAGATTGTCGGCGCGCGCCTGGGTTCCAACCTGGTGATCGCCCGCGGCGCCAGCCTGGTGAGGCCGGTCATTGTCCTGGCGACCATTGCAGTGGCGATCAGGTTACTGCTGGAGACCTGACCGATGGAAATATTTATAACCCTTTTGCTCTCGTTCGCGGCATTCGCCCTGATCATCTGGGCTTTTATGCATATGCGCACACCGCGTTTCCGCATGAGCCGCGAGCAGTTCGTCAAAGGGCTGGAGGACGTGATCGCCGGCCAGGCGGACGATAACGAATGGCGTGTGCTCACCAGCTATCCCATGCGCCACGATCCGGAGCTGGAGCGTCTGCGCCAGGAGTGCCTGGACATAGAAAAATCTGAGTACACCGGTGCGTCGCCCTACCTGTTTACCGAAGCCGGGATCGAGCGGCTGCGCGTCATGCGCCGGCAGTTGCTAACAGACAACACCGACAACCACCAATAAGTTGTAAACCGAGGACGAAAAAACCATGTTCAGACCATTGCTGACCCTTACCGGGGGACTGATCGCGACCCTGGCGGTTACCGCCGCCCAGGCCAAGCCGCTTTCCCAGGAGGACCTCTCCGTGGCGGAAGTGCTGCGCGACCGCGCACTGGAATCCTCCGATGCCTACAGTATCGTCGAATCCCTCACCGTCGAGGTGGGCCCACGCCGCGCCGGCACCGAGGGCGACCGCCGCGCGGTGGCCTGGGCCCAGGAAAAAATGAAGAAGCTCGGTTTCGACCGCGTCTACACCGAACAGATCGACGTGCAGCGCTGGCACCGCGGCCACGCCCACGCCGAAGTCGTCGCGCCTTTCCCGCAACCGCTGGTGGTCACCTCCCTCGGTTACAGCGCGCCCACGCCGGAAGGTGGCCTTTCCGCGGAAATCGTCGAGTTCTCCGATGTGGAAGCCCTCATCAAGGCACCGGCTAAGAAGGTGAAGGGCAAGATCGCCTTTATCAACAAGCGCATGGAGCGTGCCCGCACCGGCGAAGGTTACGGCCCCGCAGTACAGGGCCGCAGCAGGGGCATGCGCGCCGCCGCGGAAAAAGGCGCGGCCGCACTGCTGCTGCGCTCCGTGGGCACCGACTCCGACCGCTTCGCCCACACCGGCATGATGTCCATCGACGGCGTTGAAAACCCGGTGCCGGCCCTGGCCCTCTCCGCCCCGGACGCCAACCTGCTGGAAGCCATGCTCGAGCGCGGCAAACCGGTGGAAGTCAAACTGGACGTGCACAACGAACGCCTCGCCGACGGCCCATCCTTTAACGTGATCGGCGAAATCACCGGCCGCGAAAAACCGGAAGAGGCGATGATCATCGGCGCCCACCTGGACTCCTGGGACGAAGGCACCGGCGCCCTGGACGACGGCGCCGGCGTAGCCATCCTCATGGAAACCGCGCGCCTGATCGCCGAACTGCCCCAACGCCCGCGCCGCACCCTGCGCGTGGTTTTGTTTGGAGCCGAGGAAATCGGCCTGGTGGGCGCCAAGCAATATGTGGACGCCCACCGCGGCGAACTGGACAACATCATCGCCGTCTCCGAATCCGACTTCGGCGCCGGCAAAATCTGGCGCTTCGACACCCGCCTGCCGGAGAACAAATTCGATATCGCCGACCAGATGATGCAGGTACTGGCCCCGCTGGGTATAGAGCGCGGCAACAACCAGTCCAGTGGTGGCCCCGACAGCAGCGTCTTCGTCGCCCAAGGCGTACCCGCCTTCGGCCTCTACCAGGACGGCACCGACTACTTCGACTACCACCACACGCCCAACGACACCCTGGACAAGGTGGACCCGGGCAACCTGAAACAGAATGTGGCGGCCTGGGTGGTGATGTCATTCCTGGCTGCGGAAATGGAAGAGGATCTGGGGCGGGTGCCGACGGAAAATTAAGGCCGCTTACAGGAATAACTGGCTGTTGAACCGAAAGCACCGCCAGCCACCCGGAAACCCCGCCTCAGTGCGGGGTTTTGTTTTTTGAGCAGGGCTAAGTTCGCCCGGGATCAGCAGCGCCCGCTTCTATCTGCCTGGAAAATTGCGCAAGTGTTTGATTTATATGGGGATGTCGATATGATCAATAGCGGTAACGATTGGGGAGATATAGAGCAGCTGCTATCTATTTCTGGGGTGGTAGATCTGATGGATCTTGTAACCAGTTGATCTTTAAAGGGAATTCCTGTACTTGGTACTATGGTTCTTAATCGGATAGTGAGCAAGTAAATATAAAGCAGCGTCTTTTGAATTAACTGTTAAGCATCAAGGAAAGTCATGAGAACAGAAGAAATAGATGCATTTGAGACTTGCGTAAAAAATAAACTTAAGCTTATTTCAGAATATGGTTTTACTTACTCTGGAGTAGAAGTCTCAGAGTTCCCAACCTTGGGCAAAGCATATGCTTTCCAATTTAAATCCGAGAGCTCAGATAGAATGCTGTCTATCGCCTTTATGTCTAAAGGCAAATCTCCACGAGATATCGTGATAACCAAGATTTATCAAAATCCAGATCTATCGACCGAAAAAAATGACTATGAGCGTAGCCTATCGGTGGAGATTAAAACTCGTAAATTCTATGAATTAACCGGTGACTTTAAATCTAGGGTTGTTGAGTACATTTCTGGAGTAGAGGAAATTTTATCCAAAAACTATGTAGATATAATTTCTGGGAAAGTTTGGAAGCCAGATTCTCCAGGTTTCGGAGGGAGCTACAAGTAAATGCTTAACCAGGCAATACAGCCGACGACCAACTTTGTGCACTTTTTGCGCGGTCGCTACGCTCCCATTATTGCGCAAAAAGCGCACAAAGTTGGCCGCGGCTGATTGCGGCGTTATTGAGGCTGTAGAAAAACTCAAGCACTTCTTGAATAGGAAAATTTTCCGAGAGGAAAGTGCTCTGAAATACGTTACACGAGGAGAAATAGACTCAGAATTCACTCAGGATCGCGATTTCCTGAGTGAAATTCAATCAGAAGGAAGGGGCTGGAGTTCTTCTACAGCCTCGTTAAGTTTGCAGTCGAGTGATTGTGAAAAATCAAAAGGAGAATGTATTGAAGTTGATACAAAGATGGGTGCTGACGCTGCTGTGTCTCATTGCCGCAATTGCATGTTATGTATTCGGGATTCCGACAGGCGGCGCCATTTTCCTGGTCCTAGGTATAATTGTTGAAGGCATATTTTGGACACGGCTTTTCAAGCGTAAATCTACTAAAGTATAGAGCTGCTTAAGGGGGCACGGTGCCAATCAAACTAAACCAGACCAGACTGTCCGCTCCGGCGCTACGCGCCTACGCGGGGCGACCTACGCTATGCGCTGCGCGCATAAACAGTGCAGGCCGCCCCAGCTGGTAACGTTATACACATAATTAAGTAATGGAGAATGGAGCGCAAAAATGAAAAAACTAAAAATCGCATTATTTGGAGTTATCGTTGCAATAGCTTTCTCTGCGCATGCCAAGGGATCATTTCGGCTTCCAAATGGAAAACTCATCCTAGAAGGGAAGAGCAAGCAGGAAATTATCTATATAGCCGGTGCTCCAATGTATCAAGAGGTAGAAACTATCGCTGTAGATGAAGGAACAGGCGGAACCCCAATAAAAAGGGAAATTTTAACATATCGCCTTCCTGGCTCTCTTGGTGGTATGTCTTTGGTTGTAGTAACCATAGAGAACAACAAAGTAGTTTCTGTAGAGTCAAAGCAAGAGAGTAGAATATAGCTGCTCTGCGGTGCTGTCGCTCTCATTTTCGCACAAAAGGCGCACAAAATAAGCTGCGGCTGAACACGGCGTTATCGCGCTGGGCGAAGCCCGGCGTATCTTGCAGGGTGAAAGTCCCTGCCGGGTAAGGGCTAGCCGCCCACCCGTATCGAGTGTTGATCTCATTGCGGAGCAGGTAACTGCGAACAATATATGAGGTAAGCGTACACAGAGAATCCAGTAGGCCGTAGGGGAGATCGCGCTCCCTGAAGCGCTGTTACAGCTTCGAAACGTCGTCGAGGTCGCCGAGGGCTTTAACGCACTCGAAGGCAACACAAAGCATCCGTTAATGGCAAGGATGTGGAGGGCCTCCGGAGTATAGGCCGTGGCATGCTGGAAGAGATACGTCGAGGAACCCAGGAAGCCCCAAAAAGCTCCCGGTACGAAGTGACGTGACGACATCGACAGAGTTGGGACACGGAAGGGTGAGGAACCCGGACACGGTGTGGGCTCGGATGGAATCACGGAACATGGAAAGACCGGGCAGGCCTGTAAAGGCCGTATGCCGAGGGGTGTCTTATCAGGCATAGTACTCTGAGAGCGGGAAAGCCGTTTACATGGGGAAGGACCTGACGGAAGTACGTAGCCCGTAAAGGAAACTCATGCCGGACACAGCAGGATCGGAATACTTTGAGTCAACCTCACTGCGGGGAATAGCCATGCGGGCACGCGCCTGCAAACACCACCGTTTCAGGAATCTCTACCGGGAAATCAACGTCGACCTCCTGCGGCGCAGCTTTCGAGAACTCAATCCGAAGGCCGCCAAGGGTGTGGACGAAGTCACCTACGATGACTACGCCAACGGACTGGAGGAACGGCTGAAGGACCTGGTGGAGCGCCTGAAACACAAACGCTACCGTGCCCGACTGGTGCGGCGCGTCATGATCCCAAAGGGCAAAGGCAAAGAGAGGCCCCTCGGCATCCCGGCGCTCGAAGACAAACTCGTCCAGCGGGCGGCAGCCAAACTGCTCAACGCCATCTACGAGCAAGACTTCATCCAGAGCAGCTACGGATACCGACCGCGGCGGAGCCCGAAAGAGGCCATAGAAGACCTCACCTTCAACCTCCAATACGGCAGTTTCGGTTACCTCGTCGAGGCCGATATCAAAGGCTTCTTCGACCATCTGAACCACGACTGGCTCATCACCATGCTAGACAGCGTGTGGATGACAAAGCCTTCCTGCGCCTGATCCGCAATGGCTGAAAGCCGGCATACTCGACACAGACGGGCAAATCCTCCACTCGGAAACGGGCAGCCCGCAAGGCGGCACTGTCAGCCCCGTAGTCGCTCGTTAGCCGATCCCGAATAGGGCTGATTATGAATAACTCTATCCCAAGAATGAATGAAACCTCATTAACCAATGCGAACGAAGGTATTGTTCGGTGGGCGCCAATTAGGTCTCTCTGGTATTTGTCACATCTCAGTATTGCAGTTATTGGTGGGTATTTCTTTTTCACATGGTCAGCCTTTTCGATATTTCTGATCTTTACCATGTTAACTTTGTGTCTTGGCCATTCGCTGGGAATGCATCGCCGCTTAATCCACAACAGCTACGAATGTCCAAAATGGTTGGAGTACTTTTTTGTGCATCTGGGCACCTTGGTCGGTATGGCCGGTCCCTTCGGTATGATTCAGCCGCATGACTTGCGGGACTGGGCCCAGCGCAAAGGCAGCTGTCACCCTTACCTACGACATGGCAAAGGTTTCTGGAAAGACGGCTGGTGGCAGTTGAACTGTGACCTGAAACTGAAGCATCCACCTGTTTTCGAGCTTGAAGAGCGTATCAAGCATAATTCTGTATATCAGCTCATGGAACGTACATGGATGCTCCAGCAACTACCTTGGGCGCTCTTGCTTTACGCTATCGGCGGTATTCCCTGGCTTGTCTGGGGAATTTCTGCTCGAGTGGCTGTATCGATTACAGGGCATTGGCTTATCGGTTATTTTGCTCATAATCAGGGAGAGCGGGATTGGCATGTAAATGGTGCCGCGGTGCAGGGGCATAATGTTCGATTTTCCGGCTTTATTACTATGGGAGAATCATGGCACAATAACCACCACGCATATCCTGGTTCCGCTATGTTGGGTATCTATGAGGGGCAAGCCGATCTAGGTTGGTGGGCGTTGAATGCTTTGCGCAACCTCGGTTTAGTTTGGAATGTAAAGCTTCCCAATGAACTACCAGAAAGGCCGGAGCTGAGTAGAATAGAGTCCACTCGGCCAACACGACGCTCAATAAGAACACCAAAAACCTGTATTTTTTCAAGGCTATTAACTTGATTATTAGGAAGTATGAGAATATAAATGGACGATATATATAAAGCTCCAAGCAGTAATTGAAAAGAAAATACGGATGCTCAATTCAGTCCACATGGGTTCTGGAAATTATTCTTCTGGATTCATGTTGTGCTGACACCTTTAGTACTGCTTGTAGTTATTTTTGAAGAGAGCATCGGTGTATATGATTACATTGATTTATCAGTATTCCTTTTTTTTGTTAGCTTGGAGAAAGTATTGTGGGACCGGATTTTATTTGTGTTGGTTTGCAGAAGGCTGGAACTCGGTGGCTACACGATCAGCTGCGTCAGACTGGTGGGGCGTGGATGCCACCTATTAAAGAGATTAACTATTTCCATAAAAAATCTTTTAAGCCGGGGAATATGGAGGAGCTGAAGTCATTACGCAAAAGGTTCTTGAATTTTAAAAGCCTCCATCGTTCTTTAGATCGTAAGTTCTACTCCGCTTTCGAGAAGGGACTTATACCTGGAAATTATACTGATGATTGGTACTTTTCTTTGTTTGCGGATAAAGGGACCTATATATCAGGTGACATTTCCCCTAATTATTCAAGCTTAAATGATGCACAGGTGTCACGTATTTCTGAGCAGTTGCCTAATGCGTCGGTATTGCTGTTGTTAAGACACCCGGTCGATCGAGTTAAATCAGCAATGTCAATGAAGGTTCGCGATGGAAGTATCTTAGAGGAAGATATTAATTCTATTGACAGAGTTAGGAGTTTTGTCTCCAGAAAAGGTGTCGCGCGGCTCTCATATCCCACCCAAATATGGCAGAGATGGCTTGAATATTTTGGTTCTGAGCGTTGCAAATTTTTCTTTATGGAGGATATCAAATGCAATCCTGAAATGGTTCGCAGCCAAGTTTCGGATTTTATTGGTCTTGAAAGTCCGAAATTCAGGTTGCCTGCTAATTTCAATCGTAAATCAAAAGAGAAGAAGTACAGGTTTTCGAATGAGATTGAATTTTATCTGTACGAATTTTTCCACGATGAAATAATTAAGTGTCAGGAAATGTTTAAAGGTCACGCGCTGAATTGGAAGTCGAATTTCTAATTCGCGAAACGTCAAATACTATAATTGACTTGGCCTTTGCGCGAAATTCCCTCCAAGGGTCCCAATAGTGCACTATTGTATCCTCTGTCTGGTGCCCGATTAAGAAGAGTGCTTTAAGTGACAGTTACAGAGGATACAGCGCCGTGAAAAAAGACGACTCCAGCCGCACCACCAACGATGCCGGCATCCCCGTAGCCAGTGATGAGCATTCCCTCACGGTCGGGCCGGATGGCCCGGTTCTTTTGCAGGACCACTACCTGATCGAGCAGATGGCGAATTTCAACCGGGAGCGGATTCCGGAGCGGCAGCCCCATGCCAAGGGATCGGGCGCCTTCGGCTATTTCGAGGTGACACAGGATGTGAGTGCCTATACCAAGGCGGCGGTATTCCAGCCGGGTGCCAGGACGGATACGCTGATCCGCTTTTCCACCGTGGCCGGCGAGCGGGGCAGCCCGGATACCTGGCGCGATCCGCGCGGGTTTGCGTTGAAGTTCTATACCTCCGAGGGCAATTACGACATGGTGGGGAACAACACGCCGGTTTTCTTCGTCCGCGACCCGATGAAGTTCCAGCACTTTATCCGCTCCCAGAAACGCCGTGCGGACTCCGGTCTGCGCGATCACGATATGATGTGGGATTTCTGGACCCTGTCGCCGGAGTCGGCACACCAGGTGACTATTTTGATGGGGGATCGCGGTGTTCCGAAGAGCTACCGGCATATGAATGGCTACTCCAGCCACACCTATATGTGGGTCAATACCAAGGGCGAGCGTTTCTGGATCAAGTATCATTTCAAAACGGATCAGGGCAATGACTTCCTGACCCAGGAGGAGGCGGATCGCCTCGCCGGTGAGGACGCCGATGTCCACCGCCGCGATCTGTTCGAGTCTATCGCCAATGGCGACTACCCCAGCTGGACCCTGAAGGTGCAGATAATGCCGTTCGAGGAGGCGAAGGATTACCGCTTCAATCCCTTTGACCTGACAAAGATATGGCCGCATGGCGACTATCCGCTGCAGGAAGTCGGCCGGCTGACCCTGGACCGCAATCCCACCGATTTCCACACGGAGATCGAGCAGGTCGCGTTCGAGCCCAACAATGTGGTGCCCGGCATCGGCTTCAGTCCGGACAAGATGTTGCTGGCGCGTGTCTTTTCCTACGCGGATGCGCACCGGGCCCGTATGGGCGTGAACTACAAGCAGATCCCGGTGAATCGGCCCAAGTGCGCGGTGCACAGCTACAGCAAGGACGGCCTTATGCGGGTGGAGAATGTGTCCGACCCGGTCTACGCCCCCAATTCCAAGGGCGGGCCGGAGGCCAATCACACCTATACAGAGAAGTGGGAGGCCAGCGGCGAGTTTATGCACGCGGCCTATACCTTGCGCGAGGAAGACGATGATTTCGGCCAGCCGGGCACCTTGGTGCGCAAGGTGATGGATGACGCGGCGCGGGAGCGGCTGGTATCCAATGTGGTGGGCCATTTGAAGGCGGGGGTTTCCGAGGCGGTGCTCAAGCGCGCCTTCGAGTATTGGCGCAATATCGACAAGGATGTCGGGGACCGGATTGAGAAGGGGGTGAGGGGCAACTGACTTCGATTGCAAACACCCCTTCTTGCGTAGATTTCGTAGGATGGGCAAAGCGAAGTGTGCCCATCTTGTGCCGTGTTTGATGGGCACGCTTCGCTTTGCCCATCCTACCATTGCTACCGGAAGTTCGGCCGGGCGGGATTGTCGCCGTGCTCGGTGTAGGTTTTAGGAACCATTCTCTTCCGCAAGGGAGGACCACGTGCAATTTCATATAGGCACATCCGGCTGGGTGTATCCGCACTGGCGAGAGCGTTTCTACCCCGAGGATCTGGCCGAACCGGACTGGCTTGCTTTCTATGCCGAACGCTTGAAGAGCGTGGAAATCAATCGCAGTTTCTACCGGCTTCCCTCGTCTGAAAACTTCGCCACCTGGCGCGATGCCACCCCGGATGATTTTCGGTTTGCGGTCAAGGCGAGCCGCTACATCACCCATATGAAAAAGCTGAAGGATCCGAAGGAGACCCTGCCGCCGCTGTTGGATGCCATCGAAGGGTTGGGGGACAAGCTGGGGCCGCTGCTGTTCCAGTTGCCGCCGCGCTGGCACGCCAATCCCGACCGGCTGAAGGAGTTTCTGGAGACCTTGCCCGAAGACCGGCAGGCCGTATTCGAGTTGCGCGACCGGACCTGGCATTGCGACGAGGTTCTGGAGGTTCTGTCGGATTTCAACGCCGCCTTCTGCGTGTACGATCTGGGCGGCTTTACCAGCCCGAAGGAGATCACCGCGGATTTTATTTACCTGCGCCTGCACGGTCCCGTGGACACCTACCGCGGATACTACGATAAGGAGGTGCTTGAAGACTGGGCCAAATGGTTGCGGGACCAGAAGGTGGATACGGCCTACGTCTATTTCAATAACGACGAGTCCGCCTATTCCGTGCGCAATGCTTTGGAACTCAAGGAACTGCTGGAGTGAGCTGGCTCGCCATCGACGGAAGCTTCGGCGAGGGCGGCGGCCAGTTGAGCCGCTATGCGATGGCCCTGGCCGCAATCAGCGGTCGTTCCCTCTACCTCAGAAATATCCGCGCCCGGCGCGCCAAACCGGGACTGATGGCACAGCACCTCACGGCGCTGCGGGCGGTGGCCGCGGTCGGCGGTGGCGCGCTTGAAGGCGCCGAAATCGGGGCCACGGAAATTTATTTCAGGCCAGGCCGCATTCGCGGCGGTGAATACCATTTCGATGTCGGCACCGCGGGCAGCGTTGTGCTGGTGCTGCAGGCGCTGCTACCGGTGGCGCTTCACGCAGACGGCTCGGTGCACCTGTCGATCACCGGCGGAACCGACGTGAGGATGGCCCCGCCGGTGGATTACCTGCGGTTGGTCTTTCTGCCCTGGCTCGCTCGCATGGGAGTCCAGGTATCTATCGAATCGATCCGCCACGGTTACTACCCGAAGGGCGGCGGCCTGGTGCGGTTGCAAGTGGAGCCGTGCGGCTCACCGCGGCCACTGCTGGCGGAGGTGCCCGGGGCGTTGCAGCGGATCAGCGGTGTA
The DNA here is from genome assembly GCF_014191725.1 of Microbulbifer rhizosphaerae. GTDB lineage: Bacteria > Pseudomonadota > Gammaproteobacteria > Pseudomonadales > Cellvibrionaceae > Microbulbifer > Microbulbifer rhizosphaerae. Next base: position 69,835 of record NZ_JACHWZ010000015.1, on the reverse strand, counting down.
TCCCATGTCGCACACCTGCCGTTGCATATCCCCGAGCGCATGGCCGCCGCGGCAAGCGCTGTGCTGGCTGATTTCGATGCATTGCAGATTGAATTCAGGGTGCTGGGGGACTCCGAGGCATTCGGGACGGGCGGGGCCATAGTGCTGACCGCCGAGACCGAAAACAGCGTACTGGGGGCGGCAACCGTGGCGGAGCGGGGTGTGCCCGCTGAACGCTTGGGGGAAGACGCCGGGCACTCACTACGCGCGGAACTGGAGGTGGGTGCGGTCATTGATATTCATGCCTGCGACCAACTGCTGATCTATGCGGCGCAGGCACAGGGGACCTCACGACTCGCCGTGCGGAAAGTGAGTGAGCACACGCGCACGGTGATGTGGCTTGTCGAGCAGTTCCTGCCGGTCAGGTTCAGCGTTGAACCTCGGCAGGACCTGTACCTGATTGAGGTCGATCCGGGCTAGTGCCGTAGGGTGTGCCGTGCGCACCGCCCGAGGCTCACGCGGGCTTCAGGCGGTGCGCACGGCGCACCCTACGACTCATCAACTCAACAGAGTCGGGCGTCAGCGCTGCTCCCCCCGCAACCCCAACACCTGCTCCTGCAAACGCTCGGCCTTGGCCGCCGCCGCATCCAGCGGTTCGCCGGCCACAACGCTGACCCGCGACCAGAATCTGCGCGGCCAAGTGGAAAACGCGGTTCCGCCGCGGTGGCTGAAGAAGCTGCCCCAGAGGCCACGCAGGGCCATGGGAACCACCGGCACCGGGGTGCGGCTGAGGATTTTCTCGATCCCCGCCTTGAACGGCTGCAGCTCTCCGTCTTTGGTCAACTGGCCCTCGGGGAAGATGCACAGCAGGTCGCCGTCCTTTAAGCCCTGTTCTATTTCCTCGAAGGCCCGTTCATAGCCTTCCGGGTCCTTCTGCTTCGAGCAGATGGGTATGGCGCGGCCGGTGCGGAAGATAAAGTGCAGCACCGGTATCTCGTAGATGGGCTTGTACATGATAAAGCGGATCGGGCGGCGCACGGCGCCGGCCAGCAGCAGGGCGTCCACATAACTGACGTGATTGCAGGCGATGATCGCCGGGCCCTCGTCGGGTACCCGCTCCAACCCTTCGTGATTCACCCGGTACATGGTGTGGGACAGCAGCCAGACCAGCAGGCGCATGGCGAATTCAGGCACCTTGGCGAATACGAATACCGCCACTGCGGCGTTCATCAGTGCGATCACCATAAAGAACTGCGGGATGCTGAAGTCGAGCAGGCTCAGGAATACGATGCCGAGTAGGGCGGAAATCACCATAAACATTGAGTTCATGATGTTGGTGACGGCGATCACCCGCGCGCGCAGGGCCTTTTGGGTGCGCTCCTGGATCATCGCGTAGAGGGGCACGATATAGAGGCCGCCGAATACGCCGATCAGTGCCAGGTGCAGCAGGAACGCCTTGGCCCCCGGGCTGGCCCAGAAGGCGGCCAGGGAGACCTCGGTCAGCGGCGCCAGGTTGCCCCCGATCACCGACAGGGCGATACCGCCGTAGGTCAGGCCGGCGGCCCCCAGTGGCACCAGGCCCAGTTCGATGCGGCCGCCGGACAGCCGCTCGCACAGCAGCGAGCCGATGGCCACACCGATGGTAAAACTGCACAGCAGCAAGGCTACCAGCGGTTCATCCCCGCCCAGCACATTCTTGCCGAAACTCGGTATCTGGGTCAGGTAGGCGGCACCGAGCAGCCAGAACCAGGAGATGCCGACGATGGCGTAGAAGATCGACGGTGTCTTGACCACCTCCCGCAGCATGCGCGTTGTCTGGCTGATCGGATTCAGGTCGATTTTCAGCTCCGGAACCGGCGCCGCGGCGCCGGGAATCGCGCGGCATACGAGATAGCCCACCAGCGCGATACCGATAATCAGCCCACCTATCCATTGACTGTTGCCATCGGTATCACTGGCGCCAGAGAGAATAGTACCCACGATGGTACCGCCGAGGATGGCGACGAAGGTGGCCATTTCCACCAGGGCGTTGCCGCCTACCAGCTCCGATTTGCGCAGGTGCTGGGGCAGAATCGCGTACTTGATCGGGCCGAAGAAGGCGGACTGCACACCGAGCAGAAAGAGCACCACCAGGCACAGGGAGTTGCTGCCGCTGACCAGCGCCACAACGCCCACCATGCTGATGCCGATTTCCGCCAGCTTGATGCGCCGGATCAGCAGGCTCTTGTCGTATTTGTCCGCCAGTTGGCCCGCGGTGGCGGAAAACAGGAAGAAGGGCAGGATAAACAGCCCCGCGGCCAGGTTGTTCAGTGCATTGGCCTGATCCGCGGCGAGGCGAAAGGCGATCATCACCATCAGCGCGCTTTTGAACACATTGTCGTTGAAGGCGCCGAGGAACTGGGTGAGGAAAAACGGCAGGAAGCGGCGGCTGGCCAGCAGCTGGAACTGGTTCTTGTGGGCCATGGACAAGTCCCTAATAGAGATTTCCCCCTATGTTACGCAAATTTGCGCGGGAGCGAATCCTCTGCAATGGGCTGGGTGGCGATTGAGCGAAATGTAAAGGGAGTTTGACATTTGTGGTTGAGAGGGCTTACGCTTAGTAAAGTGTACTTTACATCTCCATTTTGGACCGCTGACTATTACGACAAGAGGAATACTTGATGGATACCAGACAAAAGGCGCCGGAGTCGCGCCGTGCCACTATATCGCGAAGCACCCGCCACTTGGCGCTTTGGACTGGCGCCTGGCTGCTGGCCACTGCCCTGATGACATTTGGCAACCTTTTCCTGTGGTCGGACAACGCTGTATTTAACCTGTTGGCCATTGTGCTGAACCTGGCGGTGGGCTGGGGCATGATCCTGGCGACGGTTCGCCACCTCAAGACCCAGGATGAGATGGAGCGAAAGGTCTTTCTTGATGCGGCGGCCATGACACTCGGAGTCGCGGTGGTTGCTGGTACTGCTTTCCAGTTTTACGGCAGTTTGCCATCGGCTGTGGTGGAACTACAGATTCCACACTTGATTCTGCTTATGGGGATAACGTTCCTGGTCGCCACGGTTGCAGGTTGGCGGAGGCTCCGGTGAAAAATCATTTGAAATCATTGCGGGCGGAGCGGGCCTGGACCCAGGCGCAGCTGGCGGATCTGCTGGATGTGTCGCGCCAGACGGTCAATGCCATTGAAAAAGGCAAATACGACCCGAGCCTGCCATTGGCATTCAGGATTGCGCGGGTGTTTGGCCTGCCTATCGAGCAGATATTTATCGAGGAGTAGAGTGCGCGAAGCAAAGTGCCAGCTTCATGCCGTAAAACGATCAGTTGCAGGAAGAGAGGCATCGCGTCGCCGCAGGGCAGGTCTGGCCGGTACAAAAAAGCCCCGCAGTGCGGGCCCCCTCCCCCGACCCCTCCCCCGCAAGCGGGAGAGGGGAGTTACATTAGCGAGGAGAGTGGGAAGCCGCCGTCACCGGGTTCTGTTCAGGCACTAAACAGTACCCTCTCCCCTCGGGGAGAGGGTTAGGGAGAGGGGGAACTACCAGATTACCACCCGCTCTTCCTCCGGCAGGTACATCTTGTCGCCTTCCTTAACGTCGAATGCTTCGTAAAAGGCGGAGATATTCGGCAACACCCCGAGCACCCGGTATTTGGTGGGGGAGTGGGGGTTTGTCTTCAGTTGCGCGCTCAGCGCCTCGTCGCGAATCGCGCTGCGCCACACTTGGGCCCAGCCCAAAAACAGGCGCTGGTCGCCGGTGAAGCCGTCGATAACCGGGGCCTCTTTGCCATTCAGGGACATCTTATAGGCCTTGTAGGCGATGCCAAGGCCGGAGAGATCGCCGATATTTTCACCCAGGGTCAGGTTGCCGTTGATGTGTTCCCCCGGGAGTGGTTCGAAGGCGTCGTACTGGGCCACCAGTTTGCCGGTGAGCTGCTCGAAGTTCTCGCGGTCGGAGTTGGTCCACCAGTTGTTCAGGTAGCCTTTGCCATCGAACTTGCTGCCCTTGTCGTCGAAGCCGTGGCCGATCTCGTGGCCGATCACCCCGCCGATAGCACCGTAGTTGACCGCGTCGTCCGCTTCCAGATTGAAGAAGGGCGGCTGCAGTATGGCCGCGGGGAAGACGATTTCGTTCATGGGTGGGTTGTAGTAGGCGTTCACCGTCTGCGGGAACATATGCCACTCGCCCCGGTCCAGGGGTTTGCCCAGCTTGGCGCGCTCGTAGTTGGTGGAAAAGGTGCGTGCGGCGAGCACGTTGCCGACCAGGTCGTCGGCGCTGACTTTCAGCGCGCTGTAGTCCCGCCACTCGTCCGGGTAGCCGATCTTGGTGGTGAAATTATCCAGCTTGGTGAGGGCTTCCTTTTTGGTCTCTTCGCCCATCCATGAGAGCGATTGAATGGATTCGCCGTAGGCGGCCTTGAGATTGTTCACCAGTTCCACCATGCGCGCCTTGGCTTCCGGCGGGAAGTGCTTCTGTACGTAGCGTTTGCCCACCAGTTCGCCGGCGGAGCCGTTCACGAACTCCACCGCGCGCTTCCAGCGCGGTTCCATTTCCTCCACGCCGCGCAACGCGGTGCCGTAGAAGTCGAAGCGCACCTGGGCCAGCTCCCCGTGCATATAGGGCGCCATGGTGGTGAGCAGTTTGATTTTCAGGTAGCGGCGCCAGGTGGGAAGGCTGGTATCGGCGATAATTTTATTGGCCGTTTCCAGGTAGTCCGGCTGGCCGACGATCACCGCCTGGGCTCCCTTCAGTTGGGCCTCCGGCAGGTAGCGGTCCCAGTTGATGGTCGGCAGCATCTGCGCCAGCTCTTCCGGGGTTCTTTTGTTGTAGGTTTTGTCCGGATCGCGGTTGTCCACGCGGGTCCACTGGCGTTCGGCGAGGCTTTTTTCCAGTTGGTAGATCTCTTCGGTTCCCGCCTGAGGATCTTCCAGCCCGGCCAGTTGCTGCACCTCGGTAAGGTACTTCTTGTAGGCCTGCTGCAGCTTTTTGCCTTTTTCCGAGTCGTCGAAATAGTAGTCGCGGTCCGGCAGACCCAGACCCGCCTGCCAGAAGTAGGCGATATAGGATTCCACGTCCTTGGCGTCCTGGTTGATAAAGACACCGAAGGGAGCGTCGTAGCCCACGGAATCCGCGTAGGCGAAGTAGCTGGAGAGGTCGTCGCGGGATTTGATGCCGTCGATTTTCTTCAGTTCGCCCTCGATGGCCGCAAGGCCCCGGGCTTCCACCTGCTTCTCGTCCATAAAGCTGTTGTAGAGGTCGCCGATTTTCTGCGCATCGGCATCTTCCGCTTTCTCGCCGGCTTCGGCGATCAGGGCCTTGACCCGCTCGGTGCTGGTATCGCGTAGTTGGTCGAAGGAGCCCCAGCGGGATTTGTCCGCGGGAATTTCGGTGCTGTCGATCCAGCCGCCGTTTACGTAGGCAAAGAAGTCGTCCTGCGGGCGCACCGAGGTATTCATGGCCTCCAGGTCCACACCGGAGCCGAGTGCGGCCGGCTGGACGGCGGCGCCTGCGGACTTTTCGCCCGCTTGCGGCGCCTCTGATTTGGAGCAGCCAGCCATTAGACCGGCGAGGGCGAGAGATAGAAGGAATTTGTTCATATCGGGCCTTTGCGTTGGCTGATTATTCAACGCAATAGTATGCCCGATATAGAGGACAGCAGACAGAAGCCAGGGGACAGAGTGAGATATTGAGGGGACAGAATCGTCTGTCCCCTGACATCTGTCCCCTGTTTTCTGGTGACGGGCCACATCCTGTGGCCCGGCCTTCGGCCAGCAGAGCTGCCCTAGTTTGCTCCCGGCAAACTAGTCAGGCAGGCGGAAGGTGATCGGCACTGTGAAGCGGTACTCGCTCTGGGTCAGCTGCGCCGGCGCCTTCGGGTAGGGGCTGGAGCGCTCGATGGCCTCGCGGGCCTCGCGGTTGAGGCTGGAGTAGCGGGATTCCTGTACCGTCTGGATATCCTTTACCTGTCCCTGGGCGTCGATGACCACGTTCAGCCGCACGCTGCCTTCCTGCCCGCGCTGCTGGGCGCGCTGGGGATAGCGGGTGTTCTTGAAGGTGTGGCGCAGCAGCATGGAATGGTAGAGCTGGCGGGCGAGGATAATGTCGGCGGTGAGCGGAGCTTCCTCTTCCTCCTCTTCCAGTTCCTCTTCTTCCGGAGCCGGGGGGCGGCGCTTGGCAGCTGCTTGTGGCTTGGGGAGCTGGGACGCGGCTTTGGCCACTGCCTGCGGTTTTCCGCCCACGGAGGCGAGGGTGGGCGGAGGAATATCGGGGGCCAGCGCCGGTTTCTTCGCTGCAGGCACGGCCGCCGCGGTTTTGGCTGCGGCCACTTGCTGTCCCTCAGCTGCCGCCTCTGTTGCTTCGGCCTCCCGCGCGCCCAGCTGTTCGGTCAGCTGCGCGATCCGCTCCGCACTGGGTTCGAGCAGTTCGTAGCGGCCGAGCAGCGACGAGGAGACCTGCCCCTCGGCCAGCAGGCCTTCGCGAAAATCAGAGGAGGGGGGCACCGGCCCGATCCAGGCCCGCAGCAGGGTGTTGAAGAAGGCGCGGTCCTCGACCTTGCCGAGGGGCAGGCCGTTCAGGGCTACGCTGGTGGTGCCGCTGTCCGCGGCGAAGGCCACGCTGAGCCGGTCGCCCTTTTTCAGGCGGCCGGAGAAGAGGTTGGCGAAGGTCACCATGTTCTCCGCCTGGCCGCTCAGGATATTCCCTTGGTTGTTGATCGCGATACCCTCCATCCACTGGTTGCGGAAGCTGCGCGCGGAGAGACTGTCGGCCAGAATGCGCACTTCCAGGCGGCGGGGTGTATTGTTGTCCAGCAGTGTGCCGGCGCTGGTGGCCAGGGTTTCAGAGTAGACTGCGGCGATATAGCGGTCTTTGTTGAACTGTTGCTCCAGAGCGAGACCGTTCAACAGTGGTGCAGCTTTGGCGGATAGCGCCGCGGCAAACACCAACAGGGCGGTGAAGAGTGTTGTCGGTTTCATTGTTTTTCGGCGTCTGTTTTTCCGGACGGGAAGTTTCCGGCGGATAAGAGTTTTGGCGCCCCCTCCCCCGAGGCGCGCCGGCCAGATTAAAAAATAGGCTACCAGGTAGCACTATTGACCAAATTAATCTGGACTCAGCCTAACTCTACTGCAACTGCAATGGAGTTCAAGCCCGAAATGGGTAGAATGTCCCGTTTTCTCAAATTTGGCGATTTGCGGGGGAGACAGCGGTCATCCCGCCGATAGAATGCGCTGGGCCTGTTGCCCCAATATAATTTTTTTCAATCAATATGTAATCAGTGACGGATGGAAAGTAAACCACTTGGTGATTATCCGCGGGACGCCGTGGACCGCCTGCTCAATGTCATTCACCTGTTTCGCGATATCCGCGCCACCAGCGAATGGCAGTACGACGTGTTGCTCAAGCGTTCCCAGCTTGTGAGCCTGCAGGCGGGTGAGCAATTATTGAACGCGGGTGACGTGGACCAGTGGGTGTACTTCCTGTTGCGCGGCGAACTGCAGGTACACGTCGAGAGCGCGGCGACGGGGAAAATCGACGCGGCGGAACGCCCGCTGGCGGTGATCCGCCCCGGCGAGGTGTTCGGCGATCTGTCCATGCTGCTGGCGGAGCCGCGCAGTGCCACTGTCGTGGCGGCGCCGGCCAGCCGCGATACCCAGGTTCTGGCAGTGGACTGCACCCTGTTCGGCGACCTGGAGGATTTCTCCCTGCTGCAGCTGCCCACCAAACTGGTGTTCTACCGCAATATGGTGCATTCCCTGCGCTGGAAGCTGGAAGTCTATCGTTCCAAATACCCCGCTCACCAACTGGCGGACAGCCACCGCAAACTGAAACTGTACACCGGGCCGAAGAACTGCCGCGAGGAACTGCTGGCGCTCGCGGACCAGGCCCGCGCCCTGGCGCGAATCCTGCTGGATTGGAATGCGGAATTCGGCAGCGGCGAACTGGTGGACGAGAGTTCCGATATGTTTGACTTTCTCGAATCGATGCTTTCCTGATACTCGGGACTCGGATGTAGGGGCGGGTACAAGATTTGCCCCAGCAACCCTCTTTCGTCGTTCCGGCGCAGGCCGGAACCTGTGGATACCGGCCTGCGCCGGTATGACGAATTGATAACTCAAGTTTCGGAGTGCGCGGAACCAGCCTTAGTACTGTTGGGTCATGGGACCGAACCCTGTCGGAGCCTGCCCTGCAGGCGAATAGTACGTTGCCATTTAGCACAGCTTTTTCGCCTGCAGGGCAGGCTCCCACAGCAGACACAGTGCACAACCAAGCGGCACGACGCCCTGATCTGAACTAATTTCCCATCTGTCACCACTCCTTGACTTTGACCCGCGGCAGGCTTGCAGGCTCTATCGTGGCGATGTGCCGGAGACTGGCGTGATAACCCTTGTGAATTTCACATTCCGCTAGAAATGTTCACTGCGCAGGCCGCATCCGCCGCCTACAATTTGCCTTCCGCCAGAATACGGAGGTTTTGGCGGAAGCTGGATTTTTTCCCCTTCGCAAGGTTTTCGAGATGAAAGTTTTTGCAACCTTCTGGCGGCAGCGCAATTATCGTGTGGCCGCGGTCGTCGCTCTGTTGGCCGTGTTGTGGCTGTTGAGCGGCCTGGTATTTTCCGTTGGACAATCGTCGGCGCCGGGGGATGGCGACAGCCGGGCAACTGCCCCCGGCGAATCACTGCGGGTACAAGCGAAAAGGCTTAGGGCCCAGTCCTACCTCACTCGCGTACAGGTAAACAGCCGCACGGAGCCGAATCGCAGCGTGCGCCTGCGCGCGGAACTGGACGGCGCCATCGTCGCGCTGCCGGTGGAGGAGGGGCGTGCAGTCAAACGAGGCGAGGTGATCTGCGAGATCGAAGCGGAGGACCGGCCGGAAAACTTGGTCCGGGCCAAAGCCGCGCTGCACAAGGCGGAACTCGATTACCAGGGCGCCCAGCGGCTGAAGAAAAAGGGGCTGCAATCGAACACCGACCTGGCTGGGCAGGAAGTGGCGCTGGCCGACGCGCGGGCGGAGTTCAAGCGGGCTCAAGTGGCAGTGGACAACCTGAAAATCCGCGCGCCCTTCGACGGCGTGGTCAACAGCCGCGCGGTGGAACTGGGGGATTTCATTCGCCGCGGCGAGGAGTGCGCCACTCTGCTGGACCTGGACCCGATACTGGTGGTGGGCGAGGTGTCCGAAGCGCAGGTGGGCGGCCTCACTATCGGCGGCCCTGCCAGTGCGCAGCTGCAGGGTGGGCAGACGGTGCGAGGGCGCCTGCGCTATATCAGCCGGCAAGCGGACGAACTGACCCGCGCCTATCGGGTGGAAGTGGCGGTGGAGAATTCCTCGGCCGCATTGCGCGCGGGACTCAGCGGGCGCCTGGCGCTGCCCATCGGTGAGATATTGGCGCACAGGATCAATGCCTCACTGTTGACTCTCGACGACCGCGGCGACCTGGGCGTGCGTATCCTCGATGCCGGCAACCGGGTGCGTTTCGCCAATGTTGAGCTGTTTGGGGATGCGGATGAAGGTGTCTGGGTTGGAGGCTTGCCGGCCCGGGTCACGCTGATCACTGTCGGCCAGGAATATGTCTCCGTCGGCGAGGTTGTCAGTGTGGAATTTGAGCCCGGAGAGGGCGACCTGCCCGTGCCCGGCGAAACCGCAATGGAGGTGCTGCCCACGGCGAGTGAAGTGGTGTCACCGGCGGGGGGTGACGCGCAATGAAATTGCTGGACAACGCCATAGATCGCAGCCGCAGCTCGATCAGCCTGATGTTGTTGATTGTGCTCGTCGGCCTGGCGGCGCGGGTGGGCATGACCGTGGAATCCAGCCCGGAGGTGAATCCACCGGTGGTGATCGTGCAGGTGACCCACGAGGGGATTTCCCCGGAGGACGGTGTGCGCCTGCTGGTGCGTCCGCTGGAACAGGATATGCGCGTCCTCGAAGGCGTGGAGGAAATAATTTCCACCGCGCGGGAATCCATGGCGTATCTGGTGATTGAATTCGATGCCGCCATGGACGTGGATGACGCGGTGGACGAAGTGCGCAATGCCGTGGACCGGGCCAAGGCGGAACTGCCTCGGGACGCGGAGGAGCCGGTTGTCGAGGAAGCCTCGGCACAACCGTTCCCGGCAATCGTGGTCACTCTGGCCGGTGAACAGGTCAGCGAGCGGGTGCTGTTGCAGAGTGCGCAGCACCTGCGGCGCAAGATCGAAAACCTGAGTTCGGTACTGAGTGCCGACCTGCGCGGCAACCGCGAGGAGGTGGTGGAAGCCACCATCGATCCGGTGCGCCTGGAGCACTACGGGGTGACCAGCGGCGAGTTGATCAACGCGGTGCTGAACAACAACCTGCTGATTCCCGCCGGCGAACTGGAGACCGGCCGGGGCCGCTTCTCCGTCAAGGTGCCGGGGCTGATCGAAACGGCGCAGGATATATACGAAATTCCCCTGAAGAATTCCGCCCGCGGTGTGGTGACCCTGGGCGATGTCACCGAAATTCGCCGCACCTTCAAAGACGTTTCCAGTTACACCAGCGTCAACGGCCGCCAGGGGCTGGCGATCAACGTGGAAAAACGCACCGGCGCCAGCTCGGTGGAAGTGGCGGACGCGGTGCGCGCCCTGGTGCGGGAGGAACTGCAGTACCTGCCGCGGGGTGTCGAGGTGGATTTCGTCTTCGACCAATCCCAGTTCGCGCGGGATATGGTCAGTGAGATGCAGGGCAATATTCTCACCGCGATGCTGCTGGTGATGGTAATCGTGGTGGCGGCGCTGGGTTTTCGCTCCGGCATGCTGGTGGGCCTGGGCATTCCCTTCTCGCTGCTGTTCGGCTCCATTGTCACCTGGTATCTGGGCTACTCATTCAATTTTATGGTGATGTTCGGCATGCTGCTGGCGCTGGGCATGCTGATCGACGGCTCGATTGTGATCACAGAATTCGCCGACCGGAAAATGGCCGAGGGGCTGTCCGCGCGCGACGCCTATGTGACTTCGGTGCGACGCATGTTCTGGCCGGTGGTTGCTTCCACCGGCACCACCCTGGCGGCCTTTCTGCCGATCATGTTCTGGCCCGGTGTTGTGGGCGAGTTTATGCGCTACCTGCCGGTGACGGTGTTCGCGGTACTCTCCGGCTCGCTGCTCTACGCGCTGTTTTTCGCTCCGGTGTTGGGAGCCATGTTCGGCAGGAGCGCGCTGGACCCGGTGACCCGGCAAAACCTTCGGGAATTGGAAGTGGGACAGCCGGGGGCGCTCGACGGTATTACCGGCGCCTACGCGCGCTCCCTGGAGTGGGTGGTGCGCCGCCCGCTCGCGGCTTTTGTCACCACCCTGCTGGTGCTGGTCTGTATCTTTTTCGCCTTCGGCCGCTTTGGCGCCGGGGTGGAGTTTTTTACCGAGACCGAAGAGCAGTATGGCAATGTGGAAGTCCGTGCACAGGGCAATTTGTCGGTGGAGGAAAAGAAAACCCTGGTCGCGCAGGTGGAGCGCGCGGTGCTGGAGGTGCCGGAAGTGCGGGTGGCCTACACCGCGATCGGTTCCGGCGGTCTGTCCGGCAACACCGAACGGGCGCCGGACCAGATCGCCAACATACTGGTGGAGCTGCTGCCGGCGCAGGAGCGCGAGCGCCGCAGTCGGGAGATTTTTGCCGACCTGAATACCCCCCGCGGCGCGGTGCCCGTCAGCAGTTTCGTGCACACCGAAGCCAGACCCGAGGTGGATAAAATAGAGCGTATCGACGGAACCACCCGCATGCAGGTCAAGGCCGATGTGCAGGAGGGGGTATTGGCGGACGACAAGGTCCGGGAGATCCGCGCCTGGCTGGAGGAGCACCCGGTGGACGGCGAGGTGGATTTGCTGTTCCGCGGTGCCGATGAGGAGCAGAACGAGTCACTCAGCTTTCTCGCGGTGGCTTTCCTGCTGTCGCTGTTCCTGATGTTTATCCTGTTGGTGACCCAGTTCAACAGTTTCTACCAGTCGCTGCTGATTCTATCCTCCGTGGTGATGTCCACCCTCGGTGTGATGCTGGGGCTCACTCTCACCCAGAGCACCTTTAGCGTGATCATGACCGGCGTGGGCATAGTGGCGCTGGCCGGTATCGTGGTGAACAACAATATCGTGCTGATCGACACCTATAACCATGTGCGCGGAGCCGATCCGGAACTGCCGCCGGCCGGGGCGGCGGTCAAGGCCGCGGCACAGCGGCTGCGCCCGGTGTTCCTCACCACTGCCACCACTATTCTCGGACTGCTGCCGCTGGCACTGGGGGTGAGCGTGGATATGGTGGGGCGCAATATCGTGGTGGGCGGCGTGATCGCCTCATTCTGGGTGAAGCTCGCCAGCGCCATCGTCTACGGCCTCACCTTTTCCACCCTGCTTACATTGATCGTAACTCCGGTTATGCTGGTACTGCCCGGGCGCCTGCGGGAACTGCTGCGCAGCGTTTTGCCACCGCGGCGTCCCCCTGGGACAAGGGAGGCGAGGGCTGAACGATCTGTAGAGGCGGAACCGGACGGGTAAGTACTGTCCGTGAAACAGGAGAGCCGGCATAGATGGCGAGCGAATGGCCAACTGCGATCACCGAACAGGCGGAGCGGCTGTGCGAACGGCTGCAATCTGAAATCGACGACTTTATTTCCGACCACCAGTTGCCGGCGTCGTTCCGCCGCCAGGTAGAGCACTACTATGTGCCGCTGGCTCTGTGGCTGGCGGGGCGCAAGGAGAAGGATAAAACCCTGGTGGTAGGTATCTGCGGCGGCCAGGGTTCCGGCAAATCCACTCTCACGGATTTCCTGCAATTGGCCTGGGAACATCTGGGGTTTGGCAGTGCGGGTTTTTCCCTGGACGACATTTATCTCACCAGGATCGAGCGCCGGCAGCTCGCGCAACAGGTGCATCCACTGCTGGAAACCCGCGGTGTGCCAGGCACCCACGATGTATCCCTGGGGCTGGAGACGATCTCACGCCTGTGCAACAGCGATGGCGACACCGAGATCGCTATTCCCCATTTCGACAAATCCATCGACGAGCGCACACCCGAGGGTCTGTGGCCGCGTCATAGAGGGCCGGTGGATATTCTCCTGTTTGAAGGCTGGTGTGTGGGCGCCAGGCCTTGGGAGAACAGCCCCGAGCCGATCAATGCGCTGGAACGGGAGGAGGACAGCCGGGGCGTCTGGCGCAATTACGTCAATGCGCAGTTGGAAGGCCCCTACCAACAGCTGTTCGCACCGCTGGATACCCTGGTGATGTTGAAGGTGCCGGATATGGAGTGTGTGCTGGAATGGCGTCGACTGCAGGAGAGAAAACTGCGGGCGCGCCATGGCAATGGTATGAGCGACGACGAAATAGCGCGTTTCGTCCAGCACTACGAGCGAATCACCCGCAACCTGCTGGCCGAGATGCCGTCCAGGGCGGACTGTGTACTGGAGCTGGGCGGGGATCATCAGATAAAGCGGGCGCGGTTGAATAATTAGGCCGGGAACGCCGAGCCCCAGCTCGGCACGCGGGCCGCAGCCCCGCCGATGGCGGCCTTACGCTCACCACTTATCATTCACCATAAAAAACCCGGCTGAAGCCGGGTTTTTTATGGTCTTGTGCTCGCCTTCCATAACGGGCGACTACAGGGACCGTCCTTACGCCCTCTTCGGCGGACGACCGGGGCCTCTCTTTCCAGCAGCGGCTTTCTTCGGGCGGCCCGGGCCTTTCGCAGTGGTGGCCTTCTTCGGACGGCCTGGACGCTTCTTCACCGTGGTGGCCTTCTTGGGGCGGCCTGGACTTTTCTTCTCACTGGCAGCCTTCTTGGGGCGGCCTGGACTTTTCTTCTCACTGGCGGCCTTCTTGGGGCGGCCCGGAGCTTTCTTGGTCTTCTTCGCTGCAGCCTTGGCCTTGGCGGCTGCTTTTTTGGCCTTGGCTGCGGCCTTCTTCTTGGCAGCGGCGGCTTTCTTGCGCTCTGCAGCGGCGGCTTTCTTGGCGGCAGCGGCGGCCTTCTTCTTCTCCGCCGCAGCCTTCTTCTTAGCCTTTGCTGCGTCTTTCTTGGCTTTGGCAGCAGCTTTCTTCTTCTCCGCAGCGGACAGCTTCTTGGCGATGGCCGCCTCTTCCTTGGCTACGGCTTTGGCTACCTTGGTGGCCAGCTTGTTTTCCGATTCGATGGTGGCCAGCTGAGTTTTGGCCTCGGTTGCGGCGGCCTTGGCCTGCGCAGCCGCTTTCTTGGCTGCCGTGGAGGCGGCGGTGGCCGCTTTCAGCTGCTTCTGCTGTGCCGGGGTCTTCTTCTTCGCCCGTACAGCTTTTACTTTATCCTGTGCGGCCTTGGCTTTGGCGGCGGCTTTGTCGGCATCCTTGGCCAATTTATCGGCAGCTTTGGCCGCATCCTTTTCCTGTTTTGAGCGCGCCTCCTCCAGTTTGGATTTCAGAGCGCTGAGTTCCGATTCCAGTTTGGCGACAGGACTGATTGTCGAAGTTTTTTTACGTGGAGCCATAAAATTTCCCTGTATTTAAGAGTTGTTATGGATGAGTGAAAATCATCGCGCTAATTGCAGCTCATTTATATACTGGAATGCAAGTGTTTTAAGGGATTTTTACCCCGCAATGAATAAATTTAAGAGTTTTTTTACCTTTCTCGCTTTTATCTGGCTCTACAGCTGCGGTTTTTGGGCTCTGTTCCGATGGATTTCCGTCGGCGGCATCGCCTGGCTGGGGTTAGCAGTAAACGCCCTGGCATTGCCGGTTTGGATGATCCTGCGTTTGTGGCGGCCAGCCAGATATCGCGGTTCACTGCGTGAAGATCCGGCATTTGCGGCAGTCTTGCTCGGGCTGGCGGTTGTCCTCGTCACCGACACCGGCAAGGGAGAGCCCGCCTACCTGGCGATTTACAACCTGTTTATCCTGCTCGCCTACCTGTTTCACCTCTCCGCATTGCGCCAGCCGGAAATGCCGGGGGTCAACGAGCGGTTTCCCCCTTTATGCACCGTGGAGGGGCAGCGATTGGACCCCGCTGCCGGGGTGAGAGAGGGAAATATCGAGGGGCTGGTGCTGGTATTTCTGCGCGGCACTTTTTGTGCAGACAGCCGCGCCCTGTTGTCGAAGCTGCCGGAACTGGGGGAGCTATTGAACCACTACAACGCACAGCTGATTTTGTTCAGCACTGAGGATAAAAGGAGGTGGGCGCATTTGTGGCGCGGCGGGCAGCTGCCGGAAATTGTTCAACTGGCGGAGGAAGAGGAAGCTAACCGGCCCTTTGTCGCCGCCGGCGGACAGCCGCTGTGGCAGCGCCTGTTCAGACCTTCCACACCCACCGCAGGGGTCTGTCGCCCCGGTTTATGGCTGCTGGACGGCGAGGGTTTCGTGCTTTGGCGACATCTGCCGGGGAACTATCGTACCCCGGGAGATGTGGATTTGTTGAAAGGGCAGTTGTCCCGTTTGGGGGAATAGAGGGTAGTGGTCCGTGGCCGATGGATCGCTACCCACTAACCTTTCGTCAGAGAGGGCCGTAGGGCAGGTAGCGATTGTCCGAGTGCTGTTTGATCCACAGCAACTGATCCCGGTCCAGCGGTGTCCCGCGCTGGCGCAGTGATTTGGCCATCGGGATCACCGGTGACTCGGCGCCGGCATCCCAGCCGGGGAGCTGCGCTTCGGCCAGGGTGAAAAACCGGATCAATTGCCAGAGCTGTTCTTTGTTCCAGGCTTCGCTCTCCTCCAGCCAGCGCTGTGTCGGCAGGCGCACCAGGTACGAGGCCTGCCGATCCTCCGGGGACAGGCTTTCAGGCAGCGGGGCGGCGGACTGTGCGGCGGAGATATACCGCTGTAACAATTCCCGGTTAATCTTCTCCCCCTCGCCGCTCTGTTGCGGTGCTTTCTCTGGTTCCCAGGCGCCGACGCTCATTGCACAACTCCTCCGATGGAAAATGCCGCGCATTATAACGATCCGGGCGCCGCTCTGCCGAGCTCGGGCGGCGAATACTTGCAGTTGTGTGGCGAAACTGGGTAAATTGCAGCCCGGTTCCCGATAAGGAGGGCCGCCAAGAAAAATAATGGCCGTGGGCGCAGCAGGAAGCGCACAACCCGCGGTACGAACCGGACTGGTTGTTTATGCGCTTCGTGCCTCTGCTTTTACTGCTCTCCCTGCTGAGCGCCTGTGGCGACTCCCGCTCCTGGCTGGAGCAGCGCCCCGACTCCCTGGTGAAAGACGACCAGTTAATCTGCATCATCGGCGACCCCGGCACCGGCGATGAAAACCAGTGGGCGGTGGCCCGGGCGCTGCAGACCATGGAATGTGACCAGATCCGGGTGCTCGGCGATGTCATCTACCCTTCCGGTATCACCAGCCCCCAGGACCCGCTGTTGCAGTCCAACTTTATGCAACCCTACGCCGAGCTGCTCGGCAAGGGCGTCCCCTTTTACCTGGTGATGGGCAATCACGACTACAAGCAGAACGCCGGCGCCTGGCTGCAGGTGGCCGCGGAGAACCCCGATATCGTGTTTCCCAACTGGTATTACGCCGAGCGCTGGGGCGATATCTGCATCTTCAGCCTGGAAACCACTTGGTACAACAAGCTCTACTTTATTCACAAACGCTTTGCGGAGACCATGTGGCTGCGCCGGACCATGGAGGCGCAGAGAGATCGCTGCGGGTTTTCGCTGGTGCTCGGGCATCACCCGCTGATGAGTTCCGGTCGCCACGGCGACGCCGGCTACGGTGAGGCCCTGTTTCTGCGCGACGAGGTATTCGGCAAGGTGGATCTGTATATCGCCGGTCACGACCACTACCTGTCCGACGAAGGCGACTATAAAGGTACCCGCCAATTGGTCAGTGGCGCCGCCGGAAAATTGTCCCACCTGAAGGGCGACGAACAGGAAGACGAGGACTACCACAGTTACGGCGCGGAGGGTGCCGTATTCGCGGCCTGGGAGCAGGGTTTCGTCACGCTGCGCTTCCAGCGGGACAAAGATGGCGATAGTGTGATGGGCGACTACCGTTTCTACGCGGTCACTCCGGATGGTGAAGGTGGCTATCAAGAGCTGCGCCAGGTATGGGAAGGCCAGGTGCGCGGTCGCGGCCTGCGACTGGGAGACGGGTGATATTTCCGGCCGGGCGGCCGCCGAAGTCGCCAGTATAGATGTAAGAAGAGCAACCGAGGAAATCATGGAGTTTATCGCGCAACCCTTGCCGGCCACCAAGCGGGTGGCCCTGGTGGCCCACGACAATCGCAAGAGTGCCCTGGTCCAGTGGTGCAACCGCCACCGCGGCCTGCTCGAACGGCACCGCCTGCTGGCGACCGGAACCACCGGGTCACAGCTGGAAGCGGCTACGGGGCTGGAAGTGGAAAAGCTGTTCAGCGGTCCAATGGGCGGCGACCAGCAACTGGGGGCGAGGATCGCCCAGGGGGAGATCGATCTGCTGATCTTCTTCTGGGACCCCTTCGAGCCCATGCCCCATGACCCGGACGTCAAGGCCCTGCTGCGTATCGCCGCGGTGTGGAACATCCCGGTGGCCTGCAATTCCAGCAGCGCGGATATGATGGTGCAGTCGACGTTGATGGACGCCAGCTTCGAGCGGGAGGTGCCGGACTACCAGGGTTATCTGGCCGAACGGGCCGGAAAATGACTGGTCAAATATTGACCTGTCCAGTTAAGGTTGAATTGTAACTTATTGATTTTAAATGGTTTTTGTCCCGGGTGGCAGGTTTCACTTGCAATACTGGCAATTTCCCGGCAATCTTGCCCACCTGATTAGACCGGTCAACCCGGCGCCATTTGCATTTAGCTAATTGTACGGTGTTTTATGAGTAGACGACGCGGTAAGGCTGTAGAAGAGGAAAAAGCCGATATCGACCTGACGCCCATGTTGGACGTCGTATTTATCATGCTGATCTTCTTTATCGTGACGGCGTCCTTTGTTAAAGAGAAGGCGCTGGATGTGAACGTCCCCGATCCGGATCAGACCCAGGAAACTCCTCCGAATGACGACAAGCAGAACATCCTGCTGACGGTGAACGCCACCGACGAGATCTGGATGGGCACCACCCGCATCGACAGCCGCGCGGTCCGTGCCCGTATCGCCCAGCTGTTCGCGGAAAACCCGCAGGCCATCGTCATTGTGCGCGCACACAACAAGTCCAGCGCGGACGCTTATGTGCAGATTGCCGACGCGGCCAAGGAAGTGAGCTCCGGAATCCAGGTCTCCCTGGTGCCTTACGAGGACTGATCCTCCGGCGGACACGAAAAAAGCCAGCTACGCGCTGGCTTTTTTTTATACCGCCAATATCACCCTCTCCCTGTAGGAGCGGCGGGGCGGTCAGCCGCCCATAGCCGCGATCGATCTCTGCTTCGTAAGCGCAATCCGATCGCGGCCAGCGGCCGCTCCTACTGCGCACAATCATTGCGGGTCTCCGACCCCGAATTAAAGCTCTGCCCGAATCGCCCACAGATCCGGAAACACCGGCTTGAACAGCGTGCTCTGCAGGTAGCCCACACCGCTGGAACCGCCGGTGCCCATCTTGCTGCCGATGGTGCGCTCCACCATTTTCACATGGCGGTAGCGCCACTGCTGCAGTGAGGCGTCGATATCCACCAGCGCTTCGCAGATCTCGCTCACCAGCGGATCGTTGCGGTACACGTCGATCAACACCTTCTGCACTGCCCGTGAGGGCTCCGTCACCCGACTGAAATCCCGCTCCAGTTCGCTCAGGGGAATCTCGTGCCCCTCCTGGGCGAGGAAGTTCAAAAAGGCGTCCCACAGGGTTGGCGCCTGCAGGCGCCTCTCCAGCCGCTGGTAGTGCTCCGAGCCCGGCTTGTAGTTTTCCAGCTTCTTCGGGTCCTTGGCGCCGAACAGGAATTCCAGCTCGCGGAACTGGAATGACTGGAAGCCACTGGCACTCGCCAGGCGATCGCGGAAAGACATGAATTCCAGCGGGGTCAGTGTCTCCAGGATGTCCACCTGCTGGATCAGGGTGTGGTAGATGGTTTCCACCCGCTTCAGGGTGTGCAGCGCACGGTTGCGTTCGCCGCCGTTGAACAGGCGCACGAGAAAGTCCAGCTCGTGCAGCAGCTGCTTGAACCACAATTCGTAGCTCTGGTGAATCACGATAAACAGCAGCTCGTCGTGCTCGGGTCCCTCGGACAGAGGCTGTTGGCACTGCAGCAGCTCGTCTACTTTTAGGTAGGAACTGTAGGTAACGGTCATAGGGAAAGAACCTGCTCAAGAAGCGAGTGACGGCGAAATAAACCGCTCTTTAAACCGCCCGCTTCAAAAATAAAATTGCGGAAAACACATTAATATTGGTGCCATTATAAGGTCTGGAACCATGCGAATGGAAAATACTGCGCAATCCCTGCGAATCGATGGCGCCCGCCTGTGGGCCAGCCTGATGGAAATGGCCCGTATCGGCGCCACCCCCGCCGGCGGCTGCAACCGCCAGGCATTGACCGATGAGGACAAACAGGGGCGCGACCTGTTTTTGCAGTGGTGCCGCGAGATCGGCTGCGAGGTCCGCATCGACCGCATGGGCAATATCTTCGTCCGTCGCGCCGGCAGCGAGCCGGACGCGCCGCCGGTGGTCACCGGTTCGCACCTGGATACCCAGCCCACAGGGGGCAAGTTCGACGGGGTCTACGGCGTGCTCGCCGGGCTGGAAGTGTTGCGCACCCTGGAGGACCAGGGTGTGCGAACCCGGGCATCGCTGGAACTGGTGGTGTGGACCAACGAGGAGGGCGCGCGCTTCTCTCCTGCGATGATCGGCTCCGGCGTCTGGGCCGGCGAGTTCAGCCTCGAATACGGCCACGGCCGAGCGGACAAATCCGGTGCCACCATCGGTGAAGAGCTGAGGCGTATCGGCTACCTGGGCGAGGAACCCGCCGAGCCCAAGCCCATAGCCGCCGCCTTCGAGGTACATATCGAGCAGGGCCCGATACTGGAAAAAAAGAACGAGGTGATCGGCGTGGTCACCGGCGTCCAGGGCATCCGTTGGTACGACGTCACCTTCCACGGCACACCCTGCCACGCGGGCCCCACGCCCATGGCCGATCGTCGCGATCCGGTGCAGGCACTGGCGCTGTTGTGCGAGCGCCTCTACAGCGAAGTGAAGGCCTACAGCGACGACGCACGTATGACCTGCGGCGATCTGCGCGCCGAGCCCGGCAGCCGCAACACGGTACCGGAAAAGGTCGCGCTGGCGCTTGACCTGCGCCACCCGCAGCCAGAGGGGTTGGAGCACCTTCACCGGACCCTTTACCGCATGGCGGACCAGGTCGAGGAGGCCACCGGAGTCGCAATCGATGTGCGCGAGGAGTGGCACTCGCCGCCGGTGGTCTTCGATTCCCAGTGCATCGAAGCCGTGGACGACGCGGCCAAAGCCCTGGGCTGCAGCCACCGGAAAATGGTCTCCGGGGCCGGTCACGACTCGGTCTACGTCTCTCGCGTGGCACCGGTGTCGATGATCTTCGTACCCTGCGCCGGAGGCCTCTCCCACAACGAGGCCGAATCCGCCGAACCGGACCACCTGGAGGCCGGCTGTAACGTGTTGCTGCAGGCCATGCTGGCCCGCGCCGGCACCGCTTCCTAGTCTCCCCTCTCCCGCTTGCGGGAGAGGGGCCGGGGGAGAGGGCCCCCCGGGACCGCGGAGCTCCAGCTCCGCCAGCGTGCGCAAGCCCGCCCCAAACCACCGAAAACGAATCCGGAACGAAAATAAATGAAAGAATTCACTCTCCGCCGCCGCAAAGAAGAGGGCGGCACCAAACCGCTTGAAAAGTGGGGCATGGACTCTGAATACGGCCTGCTGCGCGACGTGCTGATCGGCCCGGTGGATAACTTCAGTTGGCGCACCGGCAATGCCAGTGCCCGCCGTGCCGAGCGCCTGGGGCTTGTGTTCGACCACAAGGTGGCCGCCGCCCAACACGCGGAAATGCTTGACGCCTACCGCCACGCCGGGGTCAACACCCACCTTATTCCGCCGGACAGCAATCTGCCCTACCAGATTTACGGTCGCGACTCTTCAGTAATGACTCCCTGGGGCCCTATCGTGACCCAACTGTACAGCCCCTGGCGCCGCGGCGAATGGGTGCCGATCGTGAAAAAGTACGCGGAGTTGGATATTCCCATCTACGACGTGATCACCGCTGGTTCCCTGGAGGGAGGGGACTTCATGGTGTTGGAACCCGGCATCATCCTCTGTGGCTACTCCGGCGAGCGCACCAGCCCCCAGGGATTCCAGCAGATGAAGCGCTGGGTGGAAAAAGAGGGTTGGGAAGTAAAAGGCTACCAGTTCGACCCCTTCTTCCTGCATATCGACGTCATGGTGGCCATGCTTGCGGAAAAACTCGCCGCCATCTGTGTGGATGCGGTGGAACCGGAGCTGGTGCAGTGGTTCAGGAGCCGCAATATCGAGATCATCGATATTCCCTTCCCGCAGGTGCTGGAACTGGGGGTGAACGTGGTGGCTCTGGGCAATGACCGTGTAATGCTGCCCAGCGCCAATAAGGGGCTGGCGGAGAAGTGCCGCGCCCACGGCCTGGAGGTGATAGACCCCGATATCTCCATGATCACCCCCGGCGGCGGCGGCGTACACTGCATGTGCCAGCCGCTGCGCAGAGATTCGGTTAGCCAATCTGGTTGAATCGGCCCTCGTGCGGGCTGTGGCAGTGGCTAATATGGGTGTCTTTGAGGAGCGGCCTCGCTTCGTAGTGCAGACTGATCGCGGCCAGCGGCGGATGGCCGCCCCGCCGCTCCTACAGGGTGCCGATACCCAGGCCAACCTGCTTATCTTTGTAATCCGGAGAAGCCCATGCAAACCCCATGCGCAGAAATCCAGTCCCAGGTCACAGACCGCGTACTGGAAATCACCATCAACCGCCCCGAGCGCAAGAATGCCCTCACCATGGCCATGTACAGCGCCCTGGCCGAACTGCTCAACAGCGCCGCGGGCAATATCGAAGTTCGCGCCGTGGTCCTCTCCGGCACCGAGGGCGTGTTCACCAGCGGCAACGACCTGACGGATTTCCTCGGCGGCTCCGCCTCCAGCGAAGAATCGCCGGTCTTCCAATTCTTGGTCGCCCTCTACAACTTCCCGAAACCGGTGGTGGCCGCCGTCAACGGCCCCGCCGTCGGCATAGGCACCACCATGCTGCTGCACTGCGATATGGCCTTCGCCGGCGACGACGCCGTGTTCCAGATGCCCTTCGTTAACCTCGGCCTTTGCCCGGAGTACGCTTCCAGCTACTTCCTGCCCCGGCTGATGGGGCACGTGAAGGCTTCCGAACTCCTGCTGCTGGGCAAAAAATTCGGCGCGGACGAGGCGGTGGAGCTCGGCATCTGCAACGCCGTAGTGCCCGCCAGCGAAGCTTTGGACATGGCGCGCGCTGCTGCCGGCGAACTCGCAAAAAAAGCCCCCGAAGCGGTGCGCCTCACCAAACAGCTGTTGCGCCAGGGTACCCATTCCGCCGGAATGGAAGTGATCGAGCGGGAGGCCGGATACTTCCAGAAGCGCCTGGCGTCGGAGGAGTTCAAGGAGGCGGCCACCGCCTTTATGGAAAAGCGGCCGGCGGATTTCTCCCGGTTCGAGTAGTTTTATCGAAAATTACAGAGCGGTAGTGCAAAATCGCCTTTTTGTAGCTCGCACTGTACATCTACGGTAAAGCCTAGGGGTCCTGTTGGGGCGGGCTTCCCTAAATTGGGGCGCTTAACTCATTTCTGGCGAATACCCTTTGGGCTTCTCGCGGAGTTATTTTTGCAATATTATGTCTAACGATAGACATTTTGTTGATGGATTCCGGGTGTACCCGGATACCGGTCTGTGAGCGGTTTCTTTGAACAAAAAGGCCAGCTTATGGCGCGGCTGGCCGGGGAGAACAATATGAATGAATGTCACGAGGAAAGCGATAGAGCATCGTCACGGTTGACCGAACAGGGGGCGATTGCCCGGGAGGCTGGGCGCCTCAGGACTGCGAGTCTGGAGCAGTTGTTCGAGGCGGATCCGGAGCGTGCGACCAGGTTCACCTTCAGCGCCGCGGGTATCACGCTCGACATGTCAAAGAACCTGATCGATGCGCAGGCACTGCGGCAGTTGATGGACCTGGCCAGTCGCCGCCAGATGGCGGAGCGGATTCGCGAGCTGATCGCCGGCGCGCCGGTGAACAATACCGAGGGGCGTGCGGCTGCGCACACGGCTTTGCGGCTCAGCGAGCCGGTCGAGTTCGCGGCCATGGCCCGGAGTGTGTCGGAACGGATCGACGACTATGTCCGGCGCGTACACAGTGGTAATCGCTGTGGCTACTCCGGCCGCCCCTTCACCCGTGTCGTCAATATCGGCATCGGCGGTTCGGATCTGGGGCCAAAGATGGTGGCCAGCGCACTGCAAGCGCATACCGCACACTTGGACACCCGCTTTGTGTCCAATGTGGATGGTGCGGATATCGCCACGGCGCTCGCCGACAGCGACCCGGAGACCACTTTGTTTGTCCTCGCCTCCAAGACCTTCACTACGCAGGAGACCCTGCGCAATGCACAGACGGCGCGCAGCTGGCTGCGGGGGGCGGCCGGCGGGCGCGATATAGACAGTCACTTCGTAGCGGTGACGGCCGCGCCTGAACGGGCCGGGGAATTTGGGGTTGCCCCGGATCAGGTGTTCCCCATGTGGGACTGGGTCGGCGGACGCTATTCTTTCTGGTCGGCGATTGGCATATCCATCGCGCTGCGCTTCGGCTGTGAGGCTTTTGCCGATCTGCGCGCCGGCGCCGCAGAGATGGATCGGCACTTTGCGGACACGCCGCTGGAACGGAATCTGCCGGTGCTCATGGGGTTGCTCGGGGTCTGGTACGGCAATTTCTTCGGTGCACAGACCCAGGCCATCATTCCTTACGCGCACAATCTGCGCCTGCTGCCGTCCTATCTGCAGCAGCTGGAAATGGAGAGCAATGGCAAAAGTGTCACCCGCGACGGCAAACCGGTTGCAGGCGCTACC
The DNA here is from genome assembly GCF_014191725.1 of Microbulbifer rhizosphaerae. Taxonomy (GTDB): domain Bacteria; phylum Pseudomonadota; class Gammaproteobacteria; order Pseudomonadales; family Cellvibrionaceae; genus Microbulbifer; species Microbulbifer rhizosphaerae. The sequence goes on along the minus strand of NZ_JACHWZ010000015.1, from coordinate 45,951 downwards.
GCACCGGTCATCTGGGGGGATGCGGGCACCAACGGCCAGCACTCTTTCCACCAGCTGTTGCATCAGGGCACGCATCTGATCCCCGTGGATTTCATTCTGCCGCTCACAAATCCCGCATCCCCGGAGGGCCACCAGCCCCTGCTGGTGGCCAACTGCCTGGCGCAAAGCCGCTCGCTGATGACAGGCAAAGATCTGGCACAGGCCAAGCGCGAGTTCATCGACAGCGGCTGTTCGGATGCCGAGGCCCAAGCGCTGGCACCGGCCAAAGTCATGCCCGGCAACCGCCCCAGCAACCTGTTGATGATGGACAGACTCACGCCAAAAACGCTCGGTGCGCTGATCGCTCTCTACGAGCACAAGGTCTACGTACAAAGTGTGATCTGGGATATCAACGCTTTCGACCAGTGGGGTGTAGAGCTGGGAAAACAGCTCTGTGGTGATGTGCTGGCGGCCATGTCCGGTGACGAAACTGCTGTGTTTGATACTTCTACCAATACCGCGATTACCCAATATCGCGCGCTGCAATCCCAGTCTGAAAATAACACCAAATAATAATTTGCCGGGCGGGAGGGATCCTCGTCCGGGAATTCCGCGATTCGAGCTATACCAAAATCGCATTCCGTGCCCGCTCACCCCGGCGATCAACCGGTTCAGGGATAGAAATCCGGGTGGCGTGGATGGGAGGGGCACAATAACAATAACGAACCTCAAAGGTGAACAGCGATGATCAAAAAAATAATAGTCGGCCCGCTTCTGGTGGTCGCCGGCACACTGTCTATTCCCGCCTGCGACGCAGGTGAACCGGCCTCGCCCGGGCCCGATGATCAAGTGTTTCTGAATTACGATCAGGAAAATGGCACTGCGCAAGTGAGCAACAGTGCCGGTGGCGACTATTTCGTGCAGCTCAAAGACAATCCCCCGGAGCGGGTACCCGGCGTTTTCGGCAATGCCTTCCGATCCGACGGTTACTCCACCTGGGTAACCGGTCCACTCAATCTGGACGGGTTGGAAAGTTTCTCTGTCTCCACCTGGATTGCCCTGGAGAGTTACCCCTCCACCGTAGAAGGTGCCCACCAGAATTCTGCATTGCTCCATAGCTGGAAAGACAACCGCGGTTTTCGTCTGGGCATGGATACCTACGGCAATTGGTGGCTGGACGTAAACCTGGGCGGGGCCATTGAGCGCCTGCAGGCACCGGATGTGTTTCCGCTCTATGAATGGAGTCATGTGGCAGCGGCGGTCGACAATGGGGCGCTGAAGCTGTTTCTCAACGGCGATCCGGTTGCGCTGCGCCAGGTAAGCGCAGCTCCGCTGCAAGGGTCTTCCGCCAATCAACTCATTATTGCGCGCAGCGACGCACCGCAGATGTCCCACGGGGTGTTTGAGGTCAATGCCATCAATGCCGCCTACGATGATACCCGGATTACCGCTGCGGCCCGCAGCGATACCGATATAGCGGACGAAGCGGCAGCCGGTGCCGGCGCGTCCTGGCAGGCATCCATTGCGGTGCCGGCGACGCGCTTTGCCGACGACCTGCACCGCCCCCGGATTCACGCCATGCCACCGGCCAACTGGACCAATGAGCCGCACGGTATGGTGGAGAAGGACGGGCGCTATCACCTGTTCTACCAGCGCACGCCCAATGGTCCTTACAAGTGGATGATGCACTGGGGCCATATGTGGTCAGATGACTTGGTCAATTGGGTGGATGCCAAGGATGCGCTTTATCCGCAGCCAAACAGCAGTGGCGTATTTGGTCTCGGCAGCAAGGGAATCTGGTCTGGCGATGTGGTGATGGACAAGGGGGTGGCTCACGCTTTCTATACCACGGTCAATTACGATGGGCAGTTTGATCAGGGTATCGCCCGGGCAACCAGCACAGACATCGATCTGGAAAGCTGGCAGCGCCGCGGCGGCATCATCGACAAAAACACGCCCAACCCCGGCGGCATTGCCGATTTCCGCGATCCTTACCTGTGGCGCGACGGCGACCGTTGGCACATGCTCATCGGCGCCGCCATGGGCAGTGCCGGCGGAGTCGAGTATTACACCACCGACGATCTCGATGCAGACAACTGGCAGCGTGCGGCGAGGCCATTTTCCAGTCTGCCTTTTACGGAAATGGATCCGAGTTCCGCGATCTGGGAAATGCCGGTGTTCGAATATATCGGTGAGCACAATGGTGTGGATAAATACGCGCTGGTAGTAAGCCCCATCGGCGGGTCCATGCGCAAGAACGATGCGCCCTTTGTGCGTAGTGTGTATTGGACCGGAACCTGGTCGCTGGACGGCAACGGCGAGGGGCAGTTTGTGCCGGACAGCGCGGAGCCAAAATTCCTTGACCTGATTCACGGCCACCTGTCGCCCGCCGTGGCGAGACAGAATGGAGAGCCGGTGGCCATCGGCATCGTCGACGAACGCAGCAGCTCGGAAATGCAGAATACCCAGGGCTGGGCACACACCTTCAGCCTGCCGCGGATATGGTCACTGGGGGACGACGGCCAAACCCTATGGCAGCGCCCGCACCCACAACTGCAATCCCTGCGAGATACCGCAGAGCTGCAGCAATGGGGCGTGCAGACCGTCAACGGCGAGTTGCTGCTGGTGGATGCCGGTCACCTTTATGAGCTGGAGGTCGAGCTGGCGGAGCCTCTGGCGGAGCAGACGTTTGGTTTCAATCTGGCCACCTCGCCGGATGGCGACGAAACAACGCGGATCTACCTGCAGGGTGGCACCATCACCATCGATAAGCGGCAATCCAGCAACAACACAGCGCAGGAAGAGCTGCGACAGTACAGTGCGGATTACGATGTCGCCGCCTTCGGTGCACCCCAGTTCTTGCGCCTCTATGTGGACCACTCCGTGGTCACGGTGTTTATCAATGATCGCGCGGTTTTCTCCAACCGTATCTACCCCACTCGCGCCGACAGCACTGGCCTGTCTCTGTTCAGCGATGGCGATGTGGCACTGGCGGAAGCCAGCTGGTACCCGCTGCGGCCGATTTCGCGCAATGTGGGCCCGAGCGCTACCCTGATCAGCGATGGTCATATCGGCGAGGGATTGGAGAGCGGGGAACGGATTACCGTTGAAATCCGCAACGACCTTCTGCTCCCGGACCTGGATCAGGCGCAGTGGCAGTTGATGAACCTGCCGGCCGGAGTCGATCTCGGAACCATAACGCGGATTGACGATACCCATGTGGAGTTGACTTTGTCTGGCAACGCCAGTGAGGATTATGACACTGATATCACCAATGTGGTTCTGGATATCCCCGCAGCGGCATTGCAGAAATCCGACCGGAATATCCAGGCCGGCGGCGTTGTGTTCACTGCCGAACTTGAGCCGGCGACCAGCCTCACCCTGTCCTCGGGCGGGACCATCCGGGAAGGCAGTGAAGACGGGGCGGAAATTACTGTCCGGGTGGAAAACAACAGCTTCTCCCTGCCGCTTGACGAGGCGCACTGGCAGCTCGACGGTATACCGGATGGCTTGGGTTATACGCTGGTTCGGGTGGATTCCCAAACGGTAAAGATACAGCTGACTGGCCAAGCTGCCGATTACGATTCCGATATCGACAATATCAGTCTCACCGTCGATCCTGCGGCATTCGTTCATCCCGACCCGGAATTGCACGGGGCCTCACCCACCGGTAGTGGCGGCGTGGTGTTTGAGGCGGTCAGCGGGAGTCTTGTTTACGACTTCGAGAGCGGCGACCTCGGCAACTGGTGCCTGATGTCCGGCAGCGCTTTCTCCCAGGCGGCCGTGGTCAGCGATGTGCAATGGCACGGAGGAAATTTTGACCACCAGGGGGTGTTCCACCTTTGGGGTTTTGCCGCGGAAGGTGACGGCGCTACGGGCTTGATGCGCACCGGAAATTTTGTGTTGGAGGGCGACGGACAGATCCGTATGCTGATCTCTGGCGGTGCCGACAGTATCAATCTCTACGCGGCGCTGCGCCGCACCGATGATGATGCCGATCTGATACGGGCCACTGGCCACAACTCCGAAACCTATGTCGAAGTTGTGTGGGATGCGTCGGCGTATATCGGCGAGCAGCTGTATATCGAACTGCAGGATAGCGCTCAGGGCGGCTGGGGGCATATCAATCTGGACAATCTGCGCGTTCCCGTAGCGGACAGCGCCGATGGGCTTATGCCATCGGCGAACGTCTATCCGCTGGAAACCATCTCTGCAGCACCCGCGAGCCTGAATCTTACTCAGGGAGAAACAGTGCAGATAGCGCTGGACCTACAGCCCGCCTTTGCCTGCAGCCAGCCCATTTTGTGGCAGAGCACAGATACCTCTGTGGCCACGGTCGGTGACGGCTTGGTGACTGCAGTAGCGAGCGGCAGTACCACGATATTGGCGCAGAGCGCGGATGCTACCGCGAGCACTTCGATCCCGGTACTGGTCGGTGCTGCGCCGGAGGCCGGCGACGAGCTGCACTGGGATTTCGAAAATGGTGATCTGAGCGGTTGGCAACTGGAGGGCGACGCCTTCAACGTTGCGGATATCTCCACAGCGACTACCTTTTGGGACGGAGTGCCCTTCAATCACCAGGGGCAGCGCCACCTGTGGGGTTTTCAGGATGGGGGCGACGGCGGTATCGGGCGCATGATCAGCGATGAGTTCCTACTCGGTGGCGACGGCCGGGTCTGCTTCCTGATTTCCGGCGGCAATCAGCCGGACGCCCTGTACCTGGCGCTGGAGCGTGTGGCGGACGGTGCGGAGCTGATGCGCACCACAGGCCACGACAGCGAGGCGTATCGCGAGCACTGTTTCGATGCCGCAGCGCATATCGGCGAACGCCTGCGCCTGCAATTGGTCGACAACAGCAGTGGGGGCTTCGGCCATATCAACCTGGATGACGTGCGCATTCCCCTGGAGGGTGGGGGCGCCTGAATCTGGACGGGATCCGTACCCCGCTACAGGCCAGTAAGAATCATCGCTGGAAGCAGCGATCAGCAATAATAAAAAGGCCCCGGCGATTCGTCACCGGGGCCTTTTGGGTTTTGGGATTTGGAAGCTGTTCAGCCTGCCGGCTTGGCCACAGCGAGGCCATCAAATTCCGCATCGCGGTCGTTGCACAGAGCCAGGGCGGAGATGGCCAGGAAGATCACCACCACGGCGCCGAGTACGAAGTAGGCATTGGCGAAACCTATCCGGTCGTACATCATGCCGGCGATCACAGACAGGCCGCTGGCGGCTACCTGAGTGGTGAATTGGAAACCGACCAGATACAGAGTGGAAGACAGGCGCGGGTCAAAATTCCTGGCGATATACTTGAAAATGGCCACCAGCATGATCGGCAGTTCCGCAGCATGCAGCAGCTTGATCACTGAAATCGATATCGGATCGGAGGCAACGCCGGAGCCCAGAATCCGCACAGCCATGATGACCCCGGCCAGCAGCAGGCCGTTCTTGGCGCCGATACGGTTGACGATAAACGGCGCAACGAACATGCCACCGGCCTCGAGAAACACCTGCACCGAGTTCAGGTAGCCGAACATGGCGGTGCCTTCAGCCATGTTATCGAAAAGGGAGGCGAAGTAAACTGGGAACTGCTGATCGTAGACGGAATAGACGCAGGTCACGCCCATCACATAGGTGGCAAAGGCCCAGAAGGTGGGCAGCTTCAGAAGTGCCATGGCATCGCGCATCTGCACTCTTTCCTGGTTTTCCAGTTTGGCTTCCACCTTTTCCGGCGCCTTAACCATGAGTATCGCCAGACAGAAAATCAACGCCGAGGAGCTGGCCAGCCAGAAGTTGATATCCGGATTGATATTGATCAGCGAGCCGGCAAAAAATGTAGCGCAGGCCCACCCCAAGGAACCCCACATGCGCGCCTTGCCGAATTCAAAGCCGGTCAGGCGGCCGCAGCGGTCGATATAGGTTTCCAGGGCACCCACACCGGACATGAATGCCAGCGCGAAATAGCAGGCGCCGATGGAAACGCCCAGGTAAAACTGTGCCTGCAGCAGCGGCGCATACACGAAGATGAAAAAGGGACCGGACCCCAGGAGGAGGAATCCGACAGTGTAGAGCAGGTTTTTCCTCAGCTGCAGCTTGTCTTGCAGATAGCCGTAGCAGGGCATCACCAGCAGGGCCGCTAAGGCATTGATGCTGAAAATCACTCCGGTTTGTTCGCCACCGAGGCCGACGATTCGGTTCAGCCAGATGGGAAACAGGGAAAAGGCGAATGACCAAGTGAGGAAGAACGCAAACAGCGCGGTACTCAATAGCCAGTAGTTGCGGGTGGAGGTTTTCATCATCGCTGGACTCTCGGTTGTTATCGTTTTTTATCGAAACCCGGTGGACCCCCTTACGATGAGATCGCCACCGATTCTGAACTGCTTCTGTTTCTGCCTCTTGCCATTCTTCAACTCACCGGGTTCCGTCTGGTCACCGATAGCCAGCTCCGCCGCCAGCTCTCCCATGCGGAAGTAAGGCAGAGAGACGGTTGTCAGCTTGGGCACCAGGTTTTCCGCAATCATGCGGTAGTTGTCGTAACCGACAATGGATAAATCGCCGGGAACCCGAAAGCCCAGGGTGATGGCCTGCATGTAAACGCGCATGGCCATTTTGTCGTTACCGCACAGGATGGCGCTGGGCGCATCCGGGCCATCCAACAGCGCTTTCAACCGCGCCTCCAGGCCGGAAAACTCGTCCTCCGGATCCCGGAACACCCCTGCGACGACCAGCGACGGATCGATCTCGATCCCGCGCTGCTCATGTGCCCGGCGATACCCCCGTGTCCGCAGTGGAGTTGCCGGCATGTCCTCAAACAGGGTGAGGAAGGCAATCCGTTTATGTCCTCGAGCCAGCAGGTGCTCGGTGGCATCGAAGGCCCCCTGCTCATCATCCGGGACGATACTGGGGTAGCCGCTGTGCGCATCGAAGCAGTTCAGCAGGATCAGCGGGCAGCGCTCGAAAGACTGTTTGATCTCCACCTCGCGGTGATACATGGTGGCGAAAATGATGGCCTGGGCGCGCTGCCGGCGAAAGTCCTCCACCAGACTCTGAAAGTTTTTATCGCTGCCGCCGGTCTCGCCAATCAGCAGCAGTTTGCCGTGCCGTTCGCACACACTCTGGATACCCGCCACGATTTCATAGGCGTCCGGGGTGGTGGTCAGGTGATCGGTAATCAGGCTCACCAACCCCGTCTCCTTGCCCCGCAGAGACTGTGCCGCCGCGGAGGGGTAGTATTCGAGGCGGTTCATGGCCTCCTGCACCCTCTCCCGGGTGCGCGGACTCACCCCCTCAAACCCGCCCAGAATGCGGGACACTGTCTTGACGGAAACGCCGGCCAGCTCAGCCACGTCTTTGATTGAACTCATAGGCTCGCATGTCTATCGATTGAACAAGCCGGCACTATACCCGATTGGAGCCGGGACTCACCAAGTTGGCGCCATCTATTGACAGATACTAAACCCCTATCCGTATAATGTCCAACGGTAGACATTTCGGAATTGGCAATTCCCGGCGGGAAGGAGAATCCGGAGTTTCTTCTGCACACCGGCCCCATGGTGTTGGATGTGCGCTGAAGGCGCGCAAAATCGAAACAAAGCAGATATAAAAAGCAAAATTTATGGAACAAGAATTCGCAACCGCAGGGACTAGCGCCCTCTCAACGCAAGATACACCCACTGAAGCGGTCCGCTCCCACTGGCGTCCCCGCAGGCACTTTGCGCCGGCGCGCAACTGGATGAACGATCCCAATGGCATGGTGTACCTGGACGGGGTCTTCCACCTGCTTTTCCAATACAACCCCGGCGATTCCGTCTGGGGCGATATTCACTGGGGACACGCCACCTCCAGAGACTTGCTGAATTGGGAAGAGCAGCCGGTGGCGCTGGCCTCCGAGCCGGACGGCCTCGGTATGATCTTCTCCGGTGGCGCGGTGGTGGACGGGGAGAATACCTCCGGCTTCCAGCGGGGCGATCGGCCGCCGCTGGTGGCCACCTTTACCCACCACGACAAGCACGAGGTACAGGTGCAGAGCCTGGCGGTCAGCACCGACGGCGGGCAAAGCTGGGAGAAGTATCCCCACAACCCGGTGATCGCCAATCCGGGAATCAAGGATTTCCGCGACCCCAAAGTCATCTGGCACCGGGCCGGCGGCCACTGGGTGATGGTGCTGGCGGTGGGGGACCGGGTGCATTTCTACCGTTCGGGAGACCTGAAAGACTGGGCGCTCGCCGGTGAGTTTGGCCGCACCCGAGGAGCCCATGGTGGCGTCTGGGAGTGCCCGGACCTGTTCCCGCTGCCGGTTCCAGATGGGAAAGAGCGCTGGTGCCTGCTGGTGAGCATCAATCCCGGCGGTCCCAATGGCGGTTCCGCCACCCAGTACTTTATCGGCGATTTCGACGGCGAAGCGTTTGTGCCGGAACATGAGGATATCCGCTGGCTGGATTACGGCACCGACAATTACGCCGGCGTCACCTGGGATGGGCTGCAGAGGGTCGATGATCGCCGGCTATTGATTGGCTGGATGTCTAACTGGCAGTACGCCAACAAAGTGCCCACATCCCTGTGGCGCGGCGCCATGACGATTCCGCGGGAGCTGTCCCTCTACCGGGATCGGGATACCCTGCGCCTCGCCAATGGCCCGGCGCGGGAAGTGGATAAGGCGCGGCGGCGGGTGGCGGCCATGCAACTGCGTGCGGGCAATTCGATATCTCCGCCGGGAGACAGCGCGCTGGACCTGGTCCTGAAAATCGGAGAGGCGCCGGAGCTGGAGCTGGAATTCTCCACCGGCATTGGCGAGCGGCTGCTGCTGGCGCTCTCCGCCGAGCGCGGCGAACTGCTCGTCGACCGGCGCGAATCCGGCTGGATGGAAGAGGGTTTTGGGTGCGAGATTTCCGCCCCGCTGGTGCACGGATTGCACCGGGATAGTGAGCTGCGGATTCTGATCGATGGCAGTTCGATGGAAATCTTTATCGACGGCGGCAAGACGGCGCTTACGGCGCTGTTCTTTTCCAGCGAGCCGCTATCCCGTATGGCATTGCGCCGGACGGCGAGCGCGGCCGTTCCCCTTGCGCTGTATCGCCTGTAAGGACGAGGTGTCCCATGAGTGAGTTGCGCGTTTCCGTTTTTGGCGAGGCCCTGATCGACCTGATCGAAACACCCGGCGGTTACTTCGAGCCCCATGTCGGCGGCTCGCCGTTCAACGTCTGCCGGGGCTTCGCCCGCATGGGGCTGGCCTGCGATTACCTGGCCCCCATCTCCAGTGACAGGATGGGGGAGCGGATTGCGGCTGCCGCGCTGGCGGAGTCGATCAATATCGGCAGGGTGGCCCACTCTCCTCGTCCGACATCGCTGGCGCTGGTTTCCATCGGCAAAGACGGCCAACCGAACTACCGCCTGTATCGGGAAGGCGTCGCGGATCTGGATATCGATACGGAGGCTTTAGTGGAGGCTGTACATCCGCAGTGCCGCCTGTTCCACAGCGGCTCCCTGGCCCTGGTGGCCGAGATGGAGGCCACGCTCGCCGAAGTATTTGCCCGACTGCACGCGCGGGGAGTCCCCGTCAGCATCGACGCCAACCTGCGCAGCGGCGTCGCCCGCGATACGGACGCCTATGTGGCTGCAGTAAAGCGGTTGATCGGCTGCGCCGATATTCTCAAGGTCAGTGACGAAGACCTGCAGTTGCTCGGTGTGCGCGAACCGCTGCGGTTTTGCGAAGCCCTGCTGCGCGACGGGCGAACCCGGCTGGTGGCGTTCACCGAGGGCGCGCTCGGCGCAACCCTGATTTCCCGCCGAGGGCGGGTGCAACAGCCGGCCGCGGTGCCGGAGGTTCTCGGCGATGCGGTGGGGGCGGGCGATACCTTCTTTGCTGTGCTGCTCTCCCACCTGGTGCGGAACGACCTTCTGTTGAACAGCGATGCCGCGCTGGATTCCGCCGCGCTCGAAGCGGCATTGGCTTTTGCCCAGCAGGCGGCGTCGATCAATGTTTCCCGTCGTGGCTGCAATCCGCCCACGCTGGGAGAGGTGCAAAGCGCTCTCGCGGCTGAGAAAGTGTAGGAGTGATCATGTCGGGTTTACAAAGACTGTTCGGATTTCTTTTCCTGGTGCTTGTCACCCCATTGCCTGTTGCAGCGGAAGAGCTGCCGGTGTATCGACAGGATTTCGAGCGGCTGGATGCCGACACCCTGGCGCCGATGCGCCTTCACACGCAGTTTGCCGCGCCGGATTCCGTGCCGGGAGTCGTTGGCAGGGCCTGGCGTAGCGACGGGTTTTCCAGTTGGGCGGAATTGCCGCAAAAAACCGCCAAGGAATTTTCCCTGACCATCTGGCTGGCACTGGAAAGCTATCCGTCGGATCTGGAAGTGCCGGTATCCAGCTTGTCGCCCTCCTCGATTGTCCATCAGTGGGACGACAGAGGCGGCTTCGATATCCATATCGATACCTTCGGACGCTGGGGCGCGCGCCTGCAGACGGATAAAGGAGAAGTGGGTCTGGCAGCCGAAAAAAACTTCCCCCTTTACCAGTGGGTGCAACTGGGGCTGTCCGTAAATGAAGGGGAGGCTGTACTGTATCTCGACGGTAAAACGGTCGCCCGCAAAGCGCTTCCCGCTCCGCTGCGCCCGGCCGGGGTGCCGATTCGCCTGGCGCGCGCGGTCGATGAGGCGGAAATGCTCAATTTCACCGTAAACCGGTTAAACGGCGCGTTCGACGAGTTGCGGCTGTACCGGCGCGGCCTCTCCGCGGCGGAAATGCGGGCGATCCGCGGGCGTTACCCGGACACCATCTCCGCGGAGCTTTCGCTGGCGGTGCCGGAAAGCCGTTTCGCGGGCGATCATCTGCGGCCGCGGCTGCACGCCATGCCTCCTGCCAACTGGTCCAATGAGCCACACGGCTTTGTGAAGGTGGGGGATCTGTGGCACCTCTTCTACCAGCGCACGCCCAATGGTCCCTATAAAACCCAGATGCACTGGGGGCATATGGTGAGCCGGGATTTGTTGCGCTGGGAGAATATCGAAGACGCCCTGTGGCCGGAATTGCAGACCGACAAGTTCGGCTTCGACATGAAGGGCATCTGGTCCGGCGATGTGATCTACGACGGCGGCAAGGCCTTTGCGTTCTACACCAGCGTCAATCACTTTGACCGCCTGAAGGCCAGCAACCCCGGCGTGTCCATGGCGGTGAGCGAAGACCCGGAGCTGCGCCACTGGCGCAAACTGGGGCCAATTATCAACAGCAAATACGTGCGGGATTTCCGCGACCCCTACCTGTTCCGGGACGGCGGCACCTGGCACATGCTGATCGGCGCCGCCCTGAAAAGCGGCGGTGGGCTGGATTACCATGTACTGGAGAAGAGCGAAGAGGGAGGCAACTGGGAGCACCGGCGCCGCTTTGTCAGCGAGCCCTACCGGGAAATGGATATCGGCTCCCTGATCTGGGAGATGCCCGTATTCGAGCCGATATCCGATGACACCCACATCCTGGTGGTAAACCCCATTGGCGGCGAAGTCTCCAAATACGGCGACCCCGCCACCCGCGCGGTCTACTGGATGGGCCGGTGGCGCGACGGACTCTTCCATCCCTACAGCAGCGAACCCAAAAACCTGGATCTGTTGCCCGGACATCTGGCGCCGACCGTGGAGCGCGCCTCGGACGACAGCCTGCGGGCCATCGGCATCGTGGATGAACGGCGCACCCCCCAGGCCCAGGAAGACGCCGGTTGGGCGCATACCTTCAGCTTCCCGCGGCGCTGGCAGTTGCTGGAAGACGGGCGCACGCTGGGCCAGTCGCCTGCCCCGGAACTGACCGCGTTGCGGGGCCGGCCGTTGCTGGAAACCGGGGCTCAGATACTGTCCCGCGAGCCCCGTGAGTTGCTGCGGCCGGAAGGGCCCTATGAGCTGTTGATCGAAGCCGGCGATGACCAGCCGCTGGTGCTGGAGGTGGACCTGCTGGTGTCCCCGGATGAGGAATATACGCGCCTCGGGTTTGATGGCGAGCGCAACACCCTGGTGTTGGACAAAACGCATTCCTCCAAGAGCAGTCAGGGAGAGGGTCCGAACCGCTTACAGGCGGATTACGACAGCGCCGCCTTTGGTCCGATGCGCACACTGCGCATTTTCGTGGATGCCTCGGTGATTGAGGTCTTTATCAACGACGCCGCCGCCTTCTCGTTTCGCAGTTACCCGCAAGACCCGCAGGCGCGGGGTGTGCGCCTGTCGTCGCCAGGAGGTGAGGGACGGCGGGAAAAAGTTACCGTTTGGCCGCTGCACGTGCCCGGAAATCAGCAACCAAATTGAAAAGCTGGTCGCACTTTGGTGTTGACAAGTGCGTGGATATGGAAGAACAATGTCTACCGATGGACATAGGTTTTCCGGAGGGAATGTCCAACGATAGACAAAATTGACTAATAAATTTAAAAAGAATAAGACGCCTCAAGGAGGTATCCCGCGATGAAGAGAGAGTTCGACCGGCTGGTGTTTGTTGTCGCACCCCTGGCTCTGGCTATCAACACTGCAGTGGCACAAGACCCAGATCAGCGGACCGTCGACACGAGTAAGAAGCCACAAAAAGAAGCACTGGAGGAGATCATTGTCACCGGTGTGGTGGAGGAGACCTCCAAGGCCGACGCCACTTTTTCCATCAATACCCTCAACCGGGAAGACATGCAGCGGCTGGCCCCAGTGAGCACCGCGGACCTGCTGCAGAATGTGCCTGGCATCTTTGCGGAGGGCGGCACCGCCGGTGAAGCGGGCAACAATATCACGGTGCGTGGACTGCCGGTCACCGGCGGTTACCGCTACGCGCCCCAGCTGATCGACGGGCTGCCCTGGTACGAGGAGCCCGAAGTCCAGTTCATGAACAACGACGTGGCTGTCCGTGGCGATCTGATGACGGAGCGCGTCGAGGTGGTCAAGGGGGGTACTGGTGGCATTCTCTATTCCAACGGCCTGGGTGCCACCGTCAACCACGTGACCCGTACCGGCGGCCAGGCATTCGAAGGCGCCTACAAGGTGGAGGCCAGCGATTACGGCCTGTTGCGCAACGATTTCTACGTGTCCGGCCCCGCCACCGACAACCTGACCTACGCCCTGGGTGGCTTCTACCGCAACTCCGACGGTATTCGCGATACCGGCTACACCGCGGACGAGGGCGGCCAGTTGCGCGGCAACCTGGTGTTCACCAGTGACGACGAGCGCACCCAAGTGCAGCTGCATGCGCTGTTTATCAACGACCACACCGCCTTCTACCAGAATCTTCCTTTCCAGGTGCCGGCATTCAGTGAGCCGGGAACGCCGGAAGACCCGATCGAAATCAAGCGGGATGAAGTCTGGCCGATCGGCATCGACTTCGCCGACGGCACGGTGGCGTCTCCCTACAATCGCCATTTCAGGATGTTGGGGGAATACGGCGAGCGGGAAATCGATATCGCCGATGGCAACCACGCGGACTTCGACATTTTCACGGTAAAGTTCCGCCACGAACTGGAATCCGGCTGGCGTTTCAATGCCGGCGTGCGCCACACCGTTGGCACCAACGACTTCAACGCCATGTTTACCGGCAACGACTCCACTTCGGCGGCCGAATTCCTCAATGCCCGCTACCAGAACGACATTGTCAGCGCCGCGCACGGTCAGGCCCTGCGCGGCGAATACGATACGGCCAAGCTGAACGGCTTCTTCCAGGTGCCGGAAGACCCCTCCGCGGTATTCCCCGGCATCAGCCGCGACGATTTCGTCAACAACCATGCGCTGGCCCAGTCGGTTGGCGCCTTCTACCTGGATGACGGCAGCCGCGTTGCCGACAATACCGTCCTCAACTTCCTGCTGCCGTTTATCACCGATGTCGAAGCGGAGAGCACCAGTATCGACCTGCAGGTGCAAAAAAGCTTTGAGCTGATGGGCCAGCACGACTTTACTCTTGGCGTTTATGCCAGCGAGTACAAAAACGACCAGGTGCACCAAGCTTCCCTGCTGGTTTCCAGCATGGAGGACCGATCGCGGCTGGTAGAGCTTTACGGCCTGGATACAAACGGCAATCGTGTGGGCCCGAGCCTGACCTACAACGGCGCGATTCTGCCGGGCTTCTTCGGCTACAACTCGGATATCGAGGTCGAGGGCCGGGCGGTGTACCTGCACGACCACTGGGAGTTGCTGGACAGCCGCCTGAAGCTGGACCTGGGTGTGCGCTGGCAGGACCAGGAGTCTGTCGTTGCGCGCCGTAATCGCGAACTGCAGGCAGGCTCCGACAGGACGCCGAACAGCGTAGTGCCCGGTTCAGTTGAAGATACCACGGCCGATAACGAAATTTTCTTGCCCGGTGCACTGCGCACGCACGAGGACACCTTCGAAGGCAGCGGCTGGTCAGTGGGTGCCAACTACTCCTTCTCCGACCGCCTGGCGGTGTACGGCTTGATCTCAAATTCCTTCCGCCTGCCGAGCCTGGAGGACCTGAACGAGTTTCGTGTGGATTCCAGCCGCGACGAAGAGCAGGTGGAGCAGATCTGGCAGTATGAAACCGGTGTGCGTTTCTATACGGATACCTGGGATACCCAGGTGGCGCTCTTCTACAACGATTTCAGCCCGCGGGAAAATATCAGTATCTACCGCGACTTCACCTCCAGCGAGTGTGTGGTCAACGAGGATATTCCCGATATCAACACCTGCCCGGAGGTGCGCGAGTTCTACCGCAAGGGTGTCGAGAACCTCGGTATCGAAGTGGAGGCCACCTGGCAGCCGGTTTTTGCCGAGGGGCTGGAGTTGACCGGTAATGTCGTCTACCAGCAACCGGAAATCGTCGGAGCCAACTACAACGTCGTGCAGGAGCTTACCGAAAACGGTGTAGTGATCGGTTACGAGTTCCGCGAAATCGGCGAAGACGGCCGCACCCCGCGCCGCCTGGCCGACTTTATGTTCAACCTGCAGATGGTGTACGACACCAAGCCTCTCACCGGCCTGCCGTTCAAGCCGTACATGAAGTACACCTACTTCGGCGAGCGCTATTCGGAGTCCCGGGATTTCGACGTCACCCTGTATCCGGCGTACTTCCACGTGGATGCGGGCTTTATCTGGGACTTCAGCCCGAACCTGGCCGCCCAGGTGCACGTCGCCAACCTGACCGACGAGTGGTCGTTCACCGAGGGGGACCCACTGTTCGTGGACCTCAAGGGCCCCAACGGCGCAACCAACCGCGGTGTCGCCCGGCCGCTGTTTGGCCGCACCTGGCGCGCGAGCCTGCACTACAGGTTCTGATGGCTGCGGGAGGATTCACCCCCGTACATTCCATACGGCAAAAAATACTTAGCACGTAACTACTCTCCCCTCCCCCGCTTGCGGGGGAGGGGCTGGGGGAGGGGGCTTCGATCAGCGCCGCCCCCCCCCCCCCCCCCCCCCCCCCGCGGGGGGGGGGGGGGGGGGGGGGGGGGGGGCCCCCCCCCCCCCTCGATCAGCACCCCCCTCTCCCTAACCCTCTCCCCCTAAGGGGGAGAGGGGACTGTTGGGGTGAGTGGTTACCTTAGAACAATAAAAGGAAAACGATTATGTGGCTGAAAAAATTTCCACTGCTCCCGCTCGCCTTGATGCTGGGCGCCTGTAGCAACGATGATGCCGGCCCGCTGCCGGAAAACACTTCCCCGACCTTGGTGGACCCCGGTGTGATCGAGGTTCAGGAGGGCGTCAGGAACCTGACCACAATTGAGGTCTCCGATGCGGAGGGCAACCCGGTCAGTCTGTCGCTTGTCGGCTCCGATGCTGCGGTCTTTTCGATTACTGGAGAAGGGGTGCTGAGCTTCGCCATCCCCACCGACTTCGAGCAGCCCGCGGACGCGGATGGTGACAACACCTACCGGTTTACGGTGATCGCCTCCGACGGATTTTCCGCGGATGCGGAACTTCCCGTGACGGTGGTGGTGACCGACAACGAAGAGGAAATCGAGTCCAACGTCTACGCCAACGTCACCGTCGATGACTCCACTTTTGTTCAGGAAAACATCATCACCAGCTTCGAGTTCCCCGTGTCCATGCAGGCGGAGCCGGAAAAATACGTTGTGACCGGGGTATTCGCCGACCCGGGCATCGCCACCGCGGGATGGAACAGCCTGGAATATCGCCCGGAAATCGTCGATACCGCGGCGCGAATCGGCGAGGTATCCGTGTCCACCTGCGAAATCGGCGGCCTCAGCGGCTGTGACGAGCACGTGGGCAGCATCACCATACTCGATATCGAAGTGACCCACGATTTCATCACCTTCCTGATGTCCGGCGGCAACGGCTCCAACGACCTGGGTGTGGAAGTCATTCTCGCCGCGGACGATACCGTGCTGGCCAGCTATACACCCAACAGCTGCGGCGACGCCTGGCTGAAGGGCGACCAGCATTATGTGCATTTCGATACCAGCGGCCTGATCGGCGAGACCATCAAACTGCGTCTCTACGACAACGAAACCGCCGGCTGCGGTTTCCTGGCCATGGATCACTTCTACCAGACGGACGCCCCCCGTGGTACCAATGCCGGTGCAGCCGTTAAACCGCTGAACCCGAAGAATGTCACCTTTGACGAAACCCAGGGCATGGCGGGGCTGATACCCAATGCCAGCTTCGAAAACCCGCAGGATATGGTGGAGAAGCGCGGTTGGACGGCAAGCGGCTCCTTCGCGGAACCGGGTATCGACAGCTGGGAGGGCACCACAATTGCCGATGACGGCGCCAGGGTGGGGGAGCGCGCAATCAGTACCTGCGAGATGAACGATAACGCCGCGGGCTGTGACGCGCCTGTGGGTTCCGTGATCTCTCCGGCATTCAAAGTTACCCAGGACTACCTCAACTTCCTGATGGGGGGCGGAAACGGCAGCGCGCCGGTGGGCGTGCGTCTGCTGGACACCTTCGGCAACGTTTTGCACACCTATATTCCGAACAGCTGTGGCCCGTCCTATATCGACGGCGATGACGACTGGACGTCGATCGACATGGCGGCGGTGAAAAATGCTTATGTGCAGCTGCAGGTTTTTGACGAAGAAGCCGGCGGTTGCGGATTTGTCAGCGCCGACCATTTCTACCAGGCGGCGGAAGCCTGGAACCCCGCGGACAACGCCATAGACGGCGGCGGCGTAACGCTGACTCCGGCAACGGAAAAGCAGCTCGGCTTCAACGTCACCCTCGGGGAGGATGCCTTCGCCCAGGTGATCGGCGACTTCGACGATGCCACTGCCTCCGACTGGACCGCCACCGGCGACTTTGCCGGCCCGGCGGGCGCCGACGCCTGGCGCGGTGTAAGTGGCGAGGCGCGGGTGGGCGCTATGGCGGTGAGCACCTGCGAACTCAACAACAATGAATTGGGCTGTGATGCGCCCACCGGCACCCTGACTTCCCCGGCGGTGACCGTGGACGCGGAGCGCTCCTACCTGAACTTCCTGATGGCCGGTGGCAACGGCACCGCACCGGTGGGCCTGGAAGTGCTGAGCGCGGCGGACGAGAGTGTTATCGCCTCCTACACGCCCAACTCCTGCGGTCCCGCCGCGATCAATGGCGACGACGACTGGGTGACCATCGACCTCGGCGCCCAGGCCGGCTCCGACGTGAAGATCCGCATCTTTGACAACGAGCCAGGCGGCTGCGGTTTTGTCAGCTTCGACCACGTACATATGAGTTCAGAGCCCCGCAATTAAGTCGGTTTTCAGCCCCTGATCTGCAGGGGTTTTTTTGCGGTACCACTCCAGTGTACCGCGCAATGCGCCCATAAATGGATCGGTGTACGCTTATTGGCGGGTTGGGTTGTGCCTGTCGATTGGATCTCTGATCTGAAATAAAAACGGGCATTTCACACACGGAGAGAAAAATGAGCAAGTACCAACCTACCCCTCTGGCCGCGGCCATCGCGCTGCTGGCAATGGGTTCCGCTGATGCACAGGCCGAGGAGGCCGTAGCGCGGCAGACCACCGAAGCTGTTGAAGAGATCATCGTTACCGGGGTGGCAAAGGAAACCCGCAAGTTCGATGCTACTTTCAATATCAATACCCTCGACAATGAGGACATGAAACAGCTGGCGCCACACGGTACGGCGGATCTGCTGGGGAATATTCCGGGCTTTTTTGCCGAGGGTGGCACCGCCGGCGAAACCCATAACAACGTACTGGTACGAGGCTTGCCCCAGGCCGGCGGTTACCGCTATGTGCCCAACCTGATCGACGGCCTGCCGGTTTACGAAGAGCCCGAAGCGCCGTTTATGAACAACGACGTCTTCATCAAAACCGACCTGATGACCACCAGCGTCGAGGCTGTCAAAGGCGGGCCGGGCGCGGTGCTGTATTCCAATGCCCTGGGCGCGGCGGTGAACTATGTGACCCGTACCGGCAGCCAGACTTTCGAGGGCGAGTACCGGGTAGAAGTGGGGGACTGGGGCCATGTGCGCAACGATTTCTTTGTGGCCGGGCCGATCAACGAAAACTTCACCTACGCTGTGGGCGGCTTCTACCGCCGCGCCGATGGCCGCCGCGATCCGGGCTTTACCGGCAACGAGGGCGGCCAGCTGCGCGGCAATATTCTGTATACCAGCGACGACGGGCGCACCACGGTCAAGGCCCAGGCCCATGTCATCGATGACCAGACCATTTACTACCAGAATATTCCCTTTTCCGTACCCAACAACCGCGCCCCGGGCACCGAGAATGATCCTTTTGAAGTCGACCCGGACAGTGTGCGGAGCCTGGGGGTCGATTTCGGTAGCGGCACCCAGCTTTCCGACAACATCGCCGACTACGCGCTGTTCGATAGCAACGGCGAGCCGCTCGACTTGGATATCCGGGATGGTATCAATCCCGAGTTCGACATTTTCACCCTGGATCTCGCCCACGAACTGGAAAACGGCCTGCGACTTGAAGCCCGTTTCCGCCATACCGACGGCCGCAACGGCTTCAATGCCCTGTTCAACGACCCGCCGGGGGAAACCGCGCGCCTGACTGCGGATCAGTACAGCCGGCTTCAGAGCTTCACCGGCGATCTGGCTACCGCCTACGCCGATGCCACTGCCGTCAAGGCCTACTACTCAGATACGGTGACCGGCACTGACCTGTCCGGCGCTACTGAGGCTCCGGCCATTCTCGCGCACAATATTCCCGTATACGGCAATGTGGATGCCACCAACTTCACCAGTGACTTCCGCGTGAACCAGTCGTTCGATATCGCCAGCAGCACTCACGAGCTGACCCTGGGCGCCTACGGCAGCGACTTCACTTACGATGTGTTTTCCGTATTTGCCAGCGCCTGGAGCGATATCAGCGACAAGGCGCGCAGGGTGGATCTCTATGCGGCGGATGCCAACGAGCAGCAGGTAGGCCCGTCCATCACCAGCGGAGGTATGGATCAGCCGGCCATCTTCGGCCTCGGCGCGGAAGCCTCCATGGAGACCAGAGCCTTCTACCTGCACGATCATATCGCCCTGATGAATGAGCGCCTGAAGCTCGATCTGGGCGTGCGCTGGCAAGAGCTGGACGTGGACCGTGTGACCACCAACTCATTCGACCCGGGCAACACCTCCAACGACTTCACTCCCGGCGACATTGTGGTGGGTTCCACCGACGACACCCTGGCGGACAACTTCGTCAATGTGCCCGATGGCACACCGCAGCAGGCACAGGAAAGTTACGACGCCTATGGCTGGTCTGTCGGCGCCAACTATCTGCTGGTGGAAAATGGCAGCTGGGGCGACGTATCGGTGTTCGGCACCCTATCCGACTCCTTCCGCCTGCCCGGGTTCGAGGACTACATTTTTGGCGGCCCGGCCACCAACCCCAGCACCGGTGAGGTGGCGCGTGGCGACTTGGTGGAAGACATCCAGCAGTTGGAAGGCGGCTTCCGCATTGCACAGGATGAACTGGACCTGGGAGTCTCCCTGTTCTACATCGACTTCAAGGCCAAGGAGAACCTCGGTGCGACCCTGGACGATCTGGATGCCACCGGCTTTGGCAGAGTGGCCTGTAACAGCGTGCCGGCCCCGGCCGATTGCCCGAAAGTGCGCGACAGCTTCCGCCAGAGTCTGACCAACTTCGGCGTTGAGGTGGAGGCCTCCTACGCGCCCTCCGCATTGCCGGGCCTGAACCTGCAGGGCAGCCTCGTATGGCAGGACCCGGAACGGGCACAGGACAAGGCCATTCGCAGCGGTATAGTCGACGTGGACACCGACAACGACGGGGTAAACGACCTGCGCGAGTACGAAGTATCCACTACCGAAGGCCGCCGGCCGCGCCGCCAATCGGAAGTGATGCTGAACTTCCGTCCGTCTTACACCCTGAACGGCATCCCGCTAACCGTCTATGGCCAAGTGCAGTATTTCAGCGAGCGTTTCGCCAGCGATGAGAGCGCCAACGTGACCGTGTACCCCGAGTACACCCAGGTGAACCTCGGCCTGCAGTACGCCGCGACCGAAAACCTGGACCTGCAGTTGCACATCAACAACCTGAACGATGCGGATTCCTTTACCGAGGGTTCCAATATCACCAGCGGACTGGCGTTCAGCGATGGCACTTATACCGGTGTGGCGCGTCCTCTGATGGGCCGCTCCGTGAAAGCGAGCATGAGCTACCGCTTTTGAAAGTACGATTGGCTCAGTCTTCTCGCCCTTAGGGTGGCCATTGGCCACCCCTTTGGGAATACAAAAGCGCCACTCGGACGTGCTGACAAAGTCCGGCCTGATGGTGGCCTCGGCGAGGAGAAGGAAGAAATCTTCGCCGTACTCGGCGATATGCGCGCACGATACCGGCATGCTCACTATCGGCCAGTACCTGCAGCCGAGCAAGCAACACCGCCGGTGTATACCCGGGCGAATTCGAGGAATACGGCCGCTACGCCGAACAAACACGCCGCATGTGGGCCGCTTGCCAGGCTCTCATATCACGCGGACAAACAGGCACATGGAGAAAAGGGCGGCTCGAAAGATAAGCAGGATTCCACTAGGTTCGCGGTCTTCAAGGCGGAGTGATAGTGTTGCTACACAGGGTGAGTGGGGAATGAGAGGGATTCCGCGAACTTTTATAAATTTATGGTAAAAATCGCCTTATAGATTTTTGCTGAAACCCATATTAGCTAACTGATTTTACTAGGCTTTGTTTATAATATTCTGCTGAGCTGCACACTTACGGGTCCGTTTCTGTCAGCGGGAGCCCCGGGAGATAAACTCCACGGCCTTGTCCGGATGGTCGGTGAACAGCCCGTCCACGTTCAGCTGGTCGATAAACAGCTCAAGCAGTCGCTCGAAACTGCCGATCTGTTGGGGGATCTTTTGCGAGTCGGCACGGAAGGTGTAGGGATGCACCACCAGGTTGTTGCGGTGCGCCCGCTGTACCAGGTCGGTAGTTACCACCTGGTTGTCATCAAGGAGGGCGATCATCATCATCAGCCAGGGACCTATAGCATCGGCATAGGTGGCGATTTTTTCCAGGCCGCCGGGTTGCAGCATCCAGTCGTAGTCATAGTTTTCCAGTTTTCCCTGTACCTCTACCTGCTTTTCACTCCACCCCGTTTTGGCGATCAATTGTACGAGGGGCAGGTCCATTTCCAGCTGCGGCATCAGCTCGCGCTTTATCCGCTGGAGTTCCTCGGCGTCGAAGCACTGAAGGTAGATCTTTTTGTTGCGGTCGGTGTAGCCGTATTGCTTGAGTTTGACCAGCGTCAGGACGGCGATATCCCGGCCCTCGCGGCGATGGAAGGCGGGATTTTTAATTTCGGGGTAGATGCCGATATCGTAACCGAGCGTCTTGTTGAGCCCCTGGATCAGTTCGATTTCCTCTTCCAGAGTGGATAACTGGAAGCTGGATTGCCATAGCGGGAAGCGCCGGGGATATTTCGCAGCGATATTGCCGTCCTTATTTCTGAACGCCTCGGTAACTCTCAATCGCTTGAGTTCCGTCAGGGTAAAATCGATGGTGTAGTAGCGCCCGTCCTTGCGCACGCGGCCAGGGAAAACCTGGGCGACATCGGTAATATCATCCAGGTAAATATCGTGCATTACTATCAGCCGGTTGTCTTTGCTCAGCACCAGGTCCTGCTCGATATAGTCCGGCCGCATGGCGTAGGCCAGGGCCTTGGCTTCCAGGGTATGCTCGGGCAGGTAACCGGAAGCGCCGCGGTGCGCGATCACCACGGCGGCATGTGCACTGCCGGCGGCGAGGATGAGGACCAGGGAAAGGCAGAGGGGCAGGGTGCGATGAATCATCTTCTGTACTCTGTTTGTTCGGTGCTCGGGAATTTCGGTATACAGGATCATTGTGACAGGCGATTTACTCAAATCAGCACAAGGCCCAGTAGCGACACCACTGCCATGGCACTTACTCCCTGGATCAGGGTGGCGGTGGTCTGGGCGCGGTAGCCGAGTGTCACGTCCATCTTGCTGAACTGGGTAACCACCCAGAAGTAGCTGTCATTGACGTGGGACACTGTCATGGCGCCGGCACCGATCGCCATGACGGTGAGCACTCTGCCTATCTCGCTGTCCAGTCCCATCTCAAACAGAAGTGGCGCCACCAGTATTGAGGTGGTGGCCATGGCGACGGTGGAGGAGCCCTGGGCGCTTTTCAATGTTGCGGCAACCAGGAAGGGCATAAACAGGCCCATGCTGGAATGAGACAGGGACTGACTGAGCAGGGTGCCGACACCGGAAACTTTCAATACTTCACCGAGAGCGCCGCCGGCACCGGTGATCAACAGCACCGGTGCGGCGGCTTTGATTCCGGCTGCTATATGTTTTGACAATTGCACAATTTTCTGCGGCCCGCGCAGCAGAAAACAGGCCAGTCCCAGGCCCATAAGCAAAGCGTTCAAGGGCTGGCCGAGGAACGTGGCCAGTTGGAGTAGGGCTGGAATATCACTGATCGGGTTACCGGGAAGGTTGGCGATGGAGCCCAGGCACATCAGTACAATGGGTACGAGAATTGGAGCAAATGCAATGGCGGAGTTTGGCAGGCGGCCGTAACGTTCCACCAGTTCCCGGCAATACTCGTCGCTTACTTTGCTGTCCTCGCCGATTTCCAGGTGTACGTCGGCAAACTGTCGCGACCAGATCCATCCGGCCAGTGCTGCCACCGCGGCTACTAGCAACCCCAGTATAATTACCGTGCCGAAGCTGTTGCCCAGGCCCAGGCTGGTGGCCGCAGCGACGGGGCCGGGAGTGGGAGGGACCAGGGTATGGGTTGCGAAGAGCCCTGTGGCCAGCGCTACACTCATGGAACAGTTGGAAACCCGGAGTTTTTCCGCGAGAGAATTTTTCAGCGAGTTCAGGATTATGTAGCCGGAATCGCAGAACACAGGGATGGCGACCAGATAGCCGATAATGGAAACAGCCAGAGTCGGCATCCGCTCTCCCAGCAGCCGGATGGTGGTTTCCGCCATGGTGATGGCAGCGCCGGATCTCTCGAGAATAATGGCGATTACAGTACCCAGCATGATTACCAGGCCGATATAACCGAGTACACTGCCAAAACCGTTGCCGATGACAGTGGCAATACTTGCCACCGGGATGCCATAGACAAAGCCTGCGAGAAAGCTGGCCAGCAGCAGGGTGAGAAAGATGTGCAGCTTGAGCCTAGTGGTTATCAGTATGATAAAACCGACAATGGCGAGCAAAATCAGAATCTGGATCACGCTCTCTCCCAGCCCTGGGGCTAGCCCGGATATCCCACCGCGCCGTTTAAATTGAGTCTTGTCCTTTTGACATCAAAAATTTTCTGTAACGTTCCCGGGTTACAGATCGCTACCGGTCATCGTGGTCCGCAGTGATTGAGCGATTCCGCTGTCGGCAAAATTGCACTGGGGTGGCGCATAACGGGTGTGTTGGGATCGCCTCATCATCCCGGGCGTGATCCCTCCCTTTTGCTATCAATGGCTATCGCGACCGGATTCCAGATGGCGGCCAATGGCGGCTGATCGCGGTCATGGGCCGCTCCCGCAATTACGGCGTTCCGGGCCCCGGACTTTTCACTGCACAATCTTGATCCACTCTCCCGGCTTGGGCTCACCGCGGGGAAAGTAACCATTGAGCAGGCGCAGTTGCTCCTCGGCGTATTCGCCGATCTCCATATGGCGGGCCAGTGATGCGAAAGTGGTTTTTTCGTTGGCTTTTACATAACGCACCCGTTTGATATTCGGCTGGATAATGTCGCTTTTGCGCAGGGGGCGGAAGCTGCGAATGCTGGTGAGAAAGAGGTTGTCATACTCCTCGCCGGCCTTTTCCTCTCCCTCCGGCAGATTGTTGATCTTACCCTCGAAAACATACTGGCGACTGCCGTAGAAAATTACCGCTACCCGGTCCGGGTCCTCGCTGCCGGCCTTCGGCAACTTGCCGGTGTGGCCCTGCAGGCGGTACTGCTGTAGCTGTTCGTCCTCTTCGAGACGACGCACGTCATAGGTTTCCCGCAGCGCCATATCCGGGGGCTGGTTGCTGTTGCGCCTGTCCACCTTGAGGGTGATGGTGGCGGAATTGTCCGGCGCAATGCCGACGATGGCTTCGCGCTGGTTCTCGACTTTCCAGCCCTCCGGGAACAGCAGAGAAAATCCGAGCCGCTTGTGGTTGTAGCGGTTCTTTTCCGACTGTCGCGCGTTCTGCCCGTAGACCAGACCGTCGGTCTTCTCGCGGTAGTATTCGACTTTGGTTACCTTTTTGTCCTCCGGCAGCTCTCCAGCTGCCGCCACAACTTCCTTCAGGCGGATATCGTTGCGAGGGTGGGAGGAGAAAACTCCGTGGTAGGTCTGCTGCTTTTTACCTTCCACCCTGGCGCGTCGGCGGGAGAAGGTCTCCTGGTCTTTCAGCAGGGCGATCACATTGATCATCGCCTGCGGATCGTAGCCGGCGTTGTACATATACTGTGCGCCAAAGCGGTCCGCTTCCAGTTCCATATCGCGGCCGTAACCTTTCACCGCCGCGGTGCTCCACAGGTTGGCCACGTCGCCGACGACACCACTGCCGGTCACCAGTACGGAGAGTACCGAGGCGACGCCGGCGCCGGTGGCGGCGGTTTTCTGCCGCACCGCGTGGCGGGCGGTTATATGCCCAACTTCGTGGGCTAGCACCGCGGCCATTTCCGCCTCCGAGTGCAGATAGGTGAGCAGACCGCGGTTGATATACACATAACCCCCCGGCAGGGCGAAGGCATTGATATCCTGGCTGTCGATGATGGTGAAGTGGTATTCCAGGTCCGGCCTGTCGCTGGCCGCGGCCACCTTCTGGCCCACATGCTCCACATAGGCGTTCAGTACCGGATCGTTATAGATCGGAGTGCTCTTCACCAGCTTCTGGTGCATTTCCCGGCCGATTTCAATTTCGCGGGATTCCGACATCAATACCAGGTCCGGCCGGTTGGTGGCGGGGTTGAAGGCGCAGCCGGCGATGGCCGCGATTACCGCGGTGGCGAGTATTTTGTGTAAAGTGTGCATTGTTTTGGTCCTCCGCTGAATTTGAGGAGCGTCAACTACTCGAAGATTTGCCGCCGGCAGGTTGTGCCGGCAGCAGGAACTGCTGAAGCTGTGCCGCCATTCCCTTGCAGGCGTTGTTCTGTACGCGGGCGATCAGGGGAATGGGCACTACGATGGCGGGCATATAGGAAGTGCCCTTGGCATCCGCACTGAGCTTTCCGGAGAGCTCCCGGTCGCGGAAGTCCCAGACCGATGCCTCGTAGTCGGATTCCTTGTCCCAGGTGCCGAAACCGAAACAGCCCGCGCCACCGGTGCCGATGGAACAGCCGATGGAACCGGCGCTGGCGGTGGTCTCGGTGGAGCCATCGATCCACACGATGTATTTCACCCCGTAGGTTTCCATGCGCTCGCGCACTTCGGGGATATCCACCAGTCGGTCCAGGGATTTCAGGTGCATCGGCGCGGTGCGCGGTTCGAACCAGGGGTACATGGCGTCGACGAAGTGCTGCTCGGGAATAACGGTGACCCCTCGCTTGGGATTGTGCAGGCGCCGGCCCACACAGTCGATCAGGTCCGGTTCGGTTTCGTACTCGCTGGAGTGGCGCCGGCCCAGGATAACAACGGAGTCGCCGCGGGCGAGTTCGCCATCACTGCGCCGGTATTCGTCGATCACCACCGTGGTGCAGCCGCTCAGCAGCACCAATGCGAAAACAAAAATTGACTTGGCCACAATAACCTCCTGTTACTCCGTGGTTTCTTCGCCGGCGGTTTCGTCACCCTTCATGGAAAGCGCCCGCTGCTTGTTGGCCAGGAACGCCTGCAGTTCCGGCACCCGTTCGAAGCCGGTGTACAGGGTGGCGCCGGCATCGCGCAGGGCGATATTGATGGCCTGGGCCAGGGCGTCCTCCTGGGACTTGAGAAAAGCAGTGGGCGTTTTGCCGTAGGCAGTGATCACCCAGTTCGCCACTGACTCGCCGCGCTGGTCATAGGCGTGCATATCGTATTTGATCCACACCTCGAAAATATTGACGCGGTTTTCCCGCGGCATGGTGAACTGGAGTTCGCGCACTTCCGGCACAATGACCAGCTCGACATTTTTCGGCAGGTCCTGGGGGTACTGGGAGAGGGAAACCGCCTCGGTAAACATGGAGCCGAGCACCGTTTCGAAAAGGTTTTTCTGCGCCTTGCCTGTGTTGATATTCCACTCGTCACGGTCCGCGCTGTCCTCGTGATGGGTGAACTTACGGAATTCATCGCTGAGATAGATGCCCACCGTAAGGGGATGCTGCTGCCCGACCGGCTGCGGGTAGCGTCCATCGACACTTACCGTGTGCGAGCAGGCAGCGGCGAGCAGCAGCGCCGAAACCAGGGTGATTTTCCAGACCGCGGAAAATCCATTTTTTGACCAAGCCATAACTCGCTCCTGGATAACCCTTTAACCTAGCAGTCACAGGTCATCCTGACCTGTTTGACTGTCGCCCTTGAAATCCTGGCACAAATACGCGGATTTGCTGGTATTTCAAGGGCTCGCGGCGGCCTGCCGCCGCGGCGGCACATCCTTGTGCCGCATTAGCCCGGCCACCTATTTGGTTGCCGGGCTAATAGTTACCGGAAATCATTTAACCCCACAAAAGTCCCGCCATTGCGATAGGTGAGTTCGCGCATCAGCGCGGCAAATCGCAGCCCGGTTGTTTGCAGGTGCCGCGGTCGGGAAAACTGAATGGGAAAGCCGATGGCGTGAATACGTACCATACGCTGGTCTTCGCCGCGCTGGGCATTAACCCTGTCCACTGCCATCATCACATTGCGGATGGATTTGCCCGTGAATTCATCTCCCAGAACATAGATGCTGATTTTCTTGTTGGGATCGTAGAAGCTGCGCACCGCCTTCTGGATACCTTCCACCGGGCTGGAGTTGCTGAACGGGTTCCAGGACCTGAGGCGCTGCAGTATCGCCTGGCGGCGCCCGGGGGTGTCGGGTATCCATTTGCCACGGTAATTGTTGAACATATAGTCCCCCATGTCGTTCATTACCTGGATGCCTTTGACGTTGGGGTAGATGTCCAGGGTGTTGACCATCTCCGTCATCATGCGGTCCCAGCCGTAGTTGAACATACTACCGGAGGTATCGATGATGAACAGAATATATTCGCTGTCTACCGGGATGCCGCCGAT
The DNA here is from genome assembly GCF_014191725.1 of Microbulbifer rhizosphaerae. Lineage (GTDB taxonomy): Bacteria > Pseudomonadota > Gammaproteobacteria > Pseudomonadales > Cellvibrionaceae > Microbulbifer > Microbulbifer rhizosphaerae. Next base: position 18,421 of record NZ_JACHWZ010000015.1, on the reverse strand, counting down.
CACATTGTTCTTGCGCTGGTAGTTTTCCCCCAGCAGGCGGCGCATTTCCTCGGTCAGGGTCTGCAGCGCCACGGTCAGCTCACCCTTGAGTTTGCCCTCCTCGCTCTCGCCCTCGGTTTTGCGCGCGTAGAGGGCCTGCAGAGTGTCCAGTTCGCCTCTCAACTTGGCAATGCGCTTGCGCTCGATGTCCAGTTGTTCGCGCTTGGCATTGAGGTCGCGGTTGAGAATGCTGGTTTCGCCGCGGATTTCCGCCAGCTGCTGCTGCAGGTCCTGGACCTGGCCGTCCAGATCCAGTTCGGCTTCCTCGAGCACAATCGGCTCGATGGTCTTGGCGATCATCAGCAGCAGGACGATGGCGCCGAAGCCACAGCAGATGACGTCGAGAAAGGAGATGCTGAATTCTTCCTGTTGACGTTTGTTGCGGTTGCGTTTCATGGCCAGTCCCTCGAGGGCGCCAGAAACGAGCCGCGGGTATCCATGGCCAGTTTCCAGAACTCGCTCGCGGCAAAGGGATCGCCCTCCATCGGCGCCAGGATGACATTGACCGGAACGTCTTTCGGCAGCACTTTTATCGCGCGCCTGAACAGATCGATACGGTCCCGGCCGGAAATGGTATTGCCGCGGGGCTTTTTCATGCCCTGGGTGGGCAGACCGTCGGTGATCAGGATGATGTTGTCCGGCAGGGGCGACAGGTTACTGACCGCGTGGAACACCCGCTCCAGGCTGGTGCCGTTTTCGGGTACGACTTTGTCCAGTTCCTCGATGGCCTTATCCAACTGGTCGCGGTCGTCCACGTTCAGCCAGCGGCCCTCGGTGCCGGCGATGGCGGCGCGAAAGCCGGTGTCGAAGGTGTAGATCTGGTACTGGCTGTCCTGGGGAAACTGCGCGGTCAGCCAGGATACGGTATTGATTGCGCGGCGCCACTTGTCGGTCTTGCGTTTGACATGGGACGACATATTGCGCGTGCGGATCACCTTGATGAGCTGGTCCGCGAGCATACTCGCGGAGGAGTCGAGCAGGATCAGGATGCGGTCGCCGCCCAGTTGTAGCCCGGTGAGATACTGGCGATCGCCGTCGCCCACATACTTGCGTACGTTGTTGCCGAGTTTTTTGTTCTCCGATTCCAGCTCTTTCTTGGCCTGCTCCAGCTTTTTCAGTTTTTCCTGCAGTCGCTTGACGTCCTGCTCCTCGTCGGCGCTGTCGACCTCGGCGATATTGCCCTTGACCTCCTCGATCTGCTCGATAATGCGCCGCGCCAGGCCCTGGGCATCCGCCAGTTCGTCGCTGGTGGTATCCAGGGTGTTGCGCGCCAGCACCAGATGTTCGCGGCCGAATTCCACTTCCTCCTGCAGCAGGTTGACCTCCGCGGCCAGGTCCTGGTTCTCCGCCTCTATGTCGCGGTCGGAGCCGTGTTTGATAATCAAAAAGATCAGCGCTACGGCGCCGAAGCCGCAGGACATGATGTCGAGGAACGACAGGCTGAAGGTGCTGAACCGCCGGTTCTTACGCGCCATAGTGCTCCACGCTGATCGCAGTGATTACATCGTCGATATCCGCCGCGCCGATTTTGTCGCCGGCGGCGAGGTTCACCGGCGCGGCGATCTGCTCGCCGTTCAGCATCAGCCGGGCTCCGGCGTCCACACGCAGCGCGAGCCGTCCGGCGTGGTTGGTCACCGTGGCCGCGGGGTGGTGCGGCGGGGTTGCGGTCACCTCGAGTTTGCCATCCTTCCAACTGACAAACAGTGGCTGTTGCGCCGCCAGAGCCCGGTGGCCGAACAGCAGGTGGGTGGCCGCCGCCTCGGCGGCGCTGTTGACCTGGACTGCCACTTCGCTGGCGGGGGCCGCGCTCAGTGCGGTGACCAGGCGCAGGGCACCGGCATCGCTGTGGATTTCCCCCCAGCGCCGTGTCACAGCCTGGGCCACACAGTTGTGGGGCAGCAGATGTATGCGCTCCGCCAGCTGCGCGCCGCCGGGAATTTCCGCCCAGCGATGGGAGACGAAGACCACACTGTTGGCTTCCGCCAGGTTGTCGATCAGTGCGCGCACCCGCGACAGGATCGGCGTGCTGGCGTCCTGCAGCTGACGTAGATTTACTTTCGCTGTGCGGTCGTCCAGTTCCGCCATCACCTCACCCTGGCGCATAGCGCGGCCGACCCACTGCGGCAGCATGTCGTAGAGCTGCTGTTCCGCTTCCGCGGAGTAGAGCGGATCGAAGCGGCACTGCATTATGAAGGCGTCGGTAAACACCCGCGCCCAGGCGTCCAGGAAACTTTGTATACCGGCGTCGCTGACGGTTTCCGCCATATCCAGTACCGCCTGTTCATGGACCGCCACGCGGCTCACCAGGCTCTGGTGGCGCTGTAGTTCGACGTGCAGCTGCACGCCGCGGGGGGCGCAACTGCCGATACAGGCGGTGGCGGCATCCACCAGGCCCACGGCGTTCACCGGACTTTCCTTGACGATCCCCAGCAACAGCGCCAGCTGTTCGCGGGTAAAATTGCCGGGCACCGCCAGCACTATTTCTCCCGGAAGATCGCAGTGCTCGGCGATTTCCTCCAGGTGGCAGTACGCCAGGTCCGCGTGGTGGCGGCAGCGGGCGTTGTTCGACTTCAGCGACTCCAGACTGAGTCGGCGCCAGAACTGGCTGTTTACCTGAGTCGGATGGCTGCGCGCACGCATCAGTGCCGCGGCGCCCACCAGTATCTGCCGGTTCTCCACCACGGCGACGCCGGGGCTTTCCAGTATTTCATCGGTGCCGGTGAATACCCGCAGCCCGCAGTCGTTGATTTCCAGTACGCCTTGGTTCATGGGCGATTCCTTCTTTGGCTCGCCAGCAGGCCCGTGCCCAACTGGCTAATTACCCTGTAGGAGCGGCCGTTGGCCGCGATCGATCTCACTTCGGAGCTGGATTTGATCGCGGCCAACGGCCGCTCCTACAATTCTTTTAACCCGGCGATCAGCTCACTTTCAAAAACCGCAACAGGTTGTTGTCGCAGTAATTCTGCGTATCCAGCACCAGCCGCTCCTGCATCAGTTGCAGTTGGTGGGTGAAAAACATGATCACGATGCTGATCACCAGCGCGACAAAGGTGGAATTGAAAGCCACGCCCAGGCTGACGGTCACCCCGGCGATATCCCCTTCCACCGCCCGGTGCGCCTGGGACAGCGCCTCGCCGATACCGCGCACCGTGCCGATAAAGCCGATGGAGGGTATGGCCCAGGTGATGTAGCGCACCATGGCCAGTTCGCTGTCCAAACGGTCACCCTCGGTGTCGCACACCTCTTTCACGGAATTGGAAACCGCTGCCACATTGCGGGTGGAGCCGAAGCGCTGCAGGGCGGTGAGCAGGGCGCGGGGCAGCAGGAAGTTGCGCTCTTCCTCCGGCAGGGCCTGTATGGGGCGGGTGAGGTCCCGCGCGTCTTCCGGCAGGATCGGCGTGCCTTCGCTGATATTGAGCAGGGCGCTATCGAGCAGGCGGCGTTCGCGCAGGCTGCGTCGGGCTTTCAGCCCCATAATCGCCATGGCCCAGAGCATCAGTACGAAGCAGGCCTCCTGTTCGTAGTCGCGCATCACGATGTAGAGCGAGCGCTGCTGTATGTAGGTTTCCCCGGCGGCTTCGCGGGCCAATTGCTCTTCGATCAGCGCATCCGCGTTGGGGCGGATAATTGCCACATAGATGGCGTGCACCAGGATGATGGCACCCAACAGGGCGAAGAGCTGAAAGATAAAATCGGAGGTTTTGAATTTCATGACAGTGCTCTTTTAAATATCGATGGGATAGGAGACGGACAGGTCCTCGGAAATCTCCTCCGAGGGGCGGTAGTCGTCGGCTTCTTTCTCCGTTTTTTTCTTGTCGCGATCGGCTTGTGCCACCTGCACTTCTTTCTCCGTGTTTTCTTCTTCCACTTTATCCTGCGCTGTCAGCGGCGCGGAAGTGAATACCAGACTGAGAAAAATTACTGTCCATTTCATGGTGTCGTCTCCCCATTGACCCAGCGGGCTACGCGGAAACCCACATCGTTGCGGGGGTCGGCGCCGTAATCGCGAAAAGAAAGTCGCAGCTCGGTGAGGCCGGCGTGGCGCCAGCTGGAGCCGCGAATTACGTGATAGTCGCCATCCTGCGGGCCCACAGGGTTTTCCTCCCGTCTCAGCGAGAGCCCGGTGCCGATGGTGTAGAGGTCGTGCACCCACTCGGAAACATTGCCCCCCAGGTCGTGGATGCCCAGGGAATTGGGGGAGTAACTGCCCACCGGCGAAGTGGCGGCGTATCGGTCGCTGTAGGTGCGCAGTACCGCGGGTACCAGTTGCGCGGCGCTGGTGTCGGCGAAATTGCCGGAGTTTTTTTGCACCGGCAGCTCATCGCCCCAGGGGAATTTGCGCATGGCTCCCCGGTCGTAGCGGGCGGCCCAGGCCCATTCCGCCTCGGTGGGCAGGCGGTAGCCGTCGGCGGCAGTGTCGAAGCCAATGATGCGGCCGCGTTCGGTCAGGTACACGGGGTTGAGGCCGTCGCGCTCGGACAGCCAGTTGCAGAAGAGAGCCGCGTCGGACCAGCTGATATTCACCACTGGCAGGTTGTCGTTGTCCAGGCTGACTCCCTGCACGTGGCTGGAGCTGTGCATGCGCTGGTAGCGGCGATACTCGCCGTTGGTGACTTCGGTGGTAGCGAGGTAGAAGGGGCGGGTCAGGGAGACCTGGCGCAGCACTTCGTTGGCGCGGCGGCCCTGTTCGCGGCGGGAGGAGCCCATGGTGAAGCGGGCATCGGGGCGCATCAGCCTCATGCGGCCGCCGGCGCCGTGGGTGATTTCCGCCGGCACCTTGGACCAGTGGGCCTGTTCGGCGGTGAGCAGTATCGCGCGCACGGTCTGTTCCAGCTTACCGCTGGGCACTATGCTGGTCTGGTAATCCTCGTAGCCGGCCTTGCGCACCACGATACTGTGGCTGCGCGCGGGCAGGGTAAAGGTCTGGCCGGCAATACCGGCGAGTTCGCCGTCGATAAAGACTTGGGCGTTTTCCGGACTGCTGGTGATGCGTACGCGGCCGAATACGGCGGAGAGGTCGACGGAGAGATCGCGCTCGACGCCAGCGGCTATGTCGATGGTGCGATCCACCGAGCTGTAACCGTCCTTGAAAAAACGCAATTGATGGCTGTGCCCGGAGGCCAGTTCCAGCCGCAGTGGTGTGCGGCCGCGAAATTCGCCGTCCACGGTGACGCTGGCGTCTTCCGGGACACTGGTCAGGTGCAGGATGCCGTCCGCGGGCCCCAGGTCCACCGGCGCCAGTGTCTGGTCGACGCCCGCGGTCACCTCCACGGGGATCTTTTCGGTTTTGTGGTCCGGCATCGACAGTTCCACCAGCCTGTCTCCCTGAATGAGTTCCGCGCTCAGTGGCGTGGTGCCGAGCACCTCACCCTCCACGGTGACGGTGGCGCCGGGTGGATTGGTGCTGATATGGATACTGGCCCAGGCGGGGCGCAGTTTTGCCTGCAGTGTCTGGGTGTTGTCCAGGCCCTCGATATCCACTTCGCGGGTAAAGGGCAGGTAGCGTTCGCTCAATATGGTGATGCGCTTGCGTCCGGCGGGAATATTCTTTGCCAGGCCGTGTTCGCTGGGGACTTCGTCGCTGTCCACCAGGATGCGCACCGCCACCGGCGGATCGGTGATCACCCGCAGGTGCCCGGGGAGTTTTTCCAGTTTGACGATGTGGCGGCTGTGGCCGTCGCTGTCGACTTCCACCTCGCCGCTTTTTGGCAGGTAGCCCTCGGCGCTCACGGTGTAGCTGTAGTGACCCGGCAGGACCAGATGGCCGTCGCCCAGGGGCAGGGCGAGGCCGCTGACGCTGACATCGGCGTCGGTGGGCTGGGTTTCAAAAATCAGCGAGCGGGCGACCAGCAGGTAGACCAGCGCCAACAAGCCCAGCAGCAGGCAGCCGGCAATAGACAGCGCGCGGGGAGAAAACAGCAGTTTTCTGCCGCCGGCTTCGACTTGGACCGGCGTGAAGCCGGTGGGCTCTATGAGCAAAAAGTCGTCGTCCGCTCGATCGCTCTCGCGAACGGGTACCGCTTCCTTCGCTGTCATTTATGCTTTCCTGTTACTGCGCACTTAGGGCTCGCGCAGGAATAACTTCTGCATTCGAGCGCATCTGCGCCACGCCTGCTGCGTTGCACTTCTTGACAAGGGCGCGCCATTGCCTGCGAAGTGCGCCTTGCCGGCATGGCGCAGCTGCGCTCTCGGTGCGACGAAGTTATTGCTGCGCGAGCCCTATCAACTTATCGCGTGTGAAGTCCTCGCGCGGGTTTCGGGAAACCGACGGACCGGCACGAAGTATTCATGGTGCCCTACAGCTTAGCCCGCAACTGGTACCGCCAGTGTCTTTGTAACGCCATTTGGCACAAAAGTCATCTTATCGCGGGAACCGCCCTGGCGTTTGTGTCCAGGTTTTTCCACACATGAAAGTCGTGCAGTTTTTGATCAATAAGCGGAGGGGTCGTTCGCGCGCTCAGCTGTTATTGACGCCGTTAATTTTCTCCGCGCACTGGATGACCACAGTGGGTGGTTCGGCGGTGGGGTCCACGGTAAATTCCCGGCGAACGTCCCGGTAGCCCTCGCGGGTGCCCACGGCGGTGTAGCGACCCGGCTTCAGAGTGATCTCGCGCTCGGCAAAATTGCCCAGCCGGCCCACGTGATAAATCGTCACGCTGGTGCTGGTGTCGGATTGCAGGCGCACCGGGATGGGGATCAGCGCTTTGGTGATCGCGTTTTCCAGTTGTTCGATCTGGCCTTGCAGGCGCGGCGTGCCGCTGTCGAGTTTGCGCGCGTCGGCGAGCACTTCGCGGGCGTAGCGGTTGCGCTTGCCGCCGCCGAGGGAGAGCGGGTCTTCGAGCAATTCCTGCAGTTGGTCGTCCAACTGGGCGCGGGCTTCGGCGCGGGCCTTTCCGGTGATGGCGGAAACCAGGCTGGAATCCATTTTCAGCAGTTTGCGGTAATTTTCCGCGGCGGCGTGCCATTCTTCCGCCGCCTCCTGTTGGCGCGCGCGGCTGAATAATTGGTTGATACGCTGTTGTTCGAGGCCGTTGTCGGCCTGCCGCAATCCGACGGCGGGGTCTTCAGCCTGTGGCTTCAGCGCCTGCGCTTTCTGGAAGGATTTTTTCGCCGCGGAAAAATTCTCCTCGGCGATCGCCGCATAGCCCGCGGACATGGCCTCGCTGTAGTCGCGCTCGGTGATGTCGGCGAGAACCCGCGGCAGAAGTTCCTTGGCCGGGCGGGTCTCCGGGTCCACCGCCAGGGATTTCTTCAGGGCGTCGCGGGCTGCGTTCAGGTCGTTTTTTTCGAATGCCGTTTTGCCTTCGGTGAAGTGTTCCCAGGCCTCGGGCAGTTTTTCCGCACGGGCCTTGCCCTTGACACCACGGGGGTGATCTTCGGAAATGGTCAACACCAGGTCGAAGGCGGTATGCGCGGCCTTGGCGTCGCCGCGATCAAGGGCTTCGTTGCCTTCGGCCAGGTGTTTTTCGATACGGTCGGGAATGCCATCGCGCAGCGACTGTATCGCGGTCAGGGCTTCGCGGTATTTGTCCAGGGCCTGCATGAATTTGCGCTGGCGGTAGATCCCGTCCGCTTCCTCCGCCAGAGCCCGGGCCGCGGAAAACTCCTCGCCGGCCCAGAGATCTATCTGCCGTTCCTCCAGTTCCTCCTGCAGCATCAGGATATCCTGCAGCACTTTCTGGACCTCGCGTCGCTGCTGGGCCATTTCCGCTTCGCTGTAGGGGGAGGTCTCGATTTTTTTCGGGGCGCCGGTTTGCGTATCGGCGGTTTGGGCGACGGGGAGTTGCGGCCTGGGTTTTCCCACCAGTTGCGGCAGGCCCCAGAAAACCCCGACCAGGGCCAGTAGCAGACCCGCGCCCACCACGACGGCCAGGTGCTGCTGGTTTCGCGGATTTTTTTGCGCGGCCGCTGCGCGGGTCTGCTGGGACTCCGCTTGCGCGGGCTTTTCGCCGCCGAAAGTAAATTCCGCCGGTTGGATGAATCCGTTGTCTTCTGGTGACGGGTCGCGGTGTTGCATAGTCGTTCCGCACTGCTGTTTATTTTCTGTAGGAGCGGGCCATACCCGCGATCGGCAGCGATTTCCGCCGCCGATCGCGGGTATGGCCCGCTCCTACCGGATCTTGTGGGTCATTACCATTCGGTTCAGATACTGGTTTCCAGCGCGCCGGTTTCCGCCTGGTAGATTTCCCTGAGCAGTTCGCGCCACTGGCGGTACTGGTTTTCCACGGTGCCGGTGAGGGTCACGGTGCGGTCTTCCAGCTCGACGATCTGTGGCTCCACCTCCGACTGCATGGAGTCGCCCAGTTCCTGCAGCGCCTCTATGTGCATCTTGGCTTCCGCGCGGCGGTCGAAACCGCTCTTGATCAGGTAGCCGCCGCCGGCGATTCCCACCTGGCCGGCGGCGCGGGCGGCGCCGGTGCCGCCCCCGGCGGCGGCAATTCCGCCGATAATCGCCGCCGCGCCCATGATGGTATGGTTGCGGGCCTTGCGCTTCAGTTCGCGCATCTGCTGCACTTCCTCGTAGCTCAAGGCGCGCCACTCCTGATAGGGCGTCTCCATGGATTTCACGAAGGTGCCGTAGTAGCCCTGCAGGGTATCCACGAACAGGTAGTCCCGCTCGCGGATGCGGCGCACGCGCTCGAGCATGGGGTCGTTCTCCGCGGGCAGGGCGGTCAGCTGGTAGAGGCCATCCTCGTTCCGGATCAGGTAGCGGTCGAACGCGTGGGGGGAAAAACTGCGCGCGAACTTCATTTCGGAAATGGTGCGCAGCTCGGCGATGTACTGGTCTGAGAGCCGCTGCCGATAGATCAGCATGTCGTTGGCGATGCGGTTGTAGACTCCCTGGAAGGCGTCGCCCTCGGTGGGGTGCTTGCGGTCGTAGGCGTACTGGGAGGCCTGCTCGGTATACTCCTTGTTGAACCACACTTGGCCGCGGGAGTCGGTGACGGTGACATCCACGGTGAGGGTCTCGCCGTCGGACTGCAGGATGGTGCCGGTGACGGTGACATCGATATTGGTGCGCTCGCTGGGGATGACCCGTACCGCGCCCCAGCCCTGGCTGGACTGCAGCGACTCGGCGAGGGTGACGGCGAGGTAGCGGGATTCCGCGCGGCGGAGTTCGGGGAAAACCAATTCGTCCTCATCCACCTCTGTGCTGTCCAGACCGGGGTTGAACTGCACTATGCCCACGTCCAGCAGGCGGTCTTCGGGAATGGTCGCGTCCTCCACCGTGAGCGGCGTAAAGGCAGTGGTGCGCACGTCGGTGGTGGTGCAGGCGCCGAGAGCCAGCAGCGCCGCCAGCAGCAGGCTGCGCCCCAGAGCGTCAACGCAGAAATTCGTCCTGGACAAAAGCATACCGACTTCCTCCGTTGTCACTTCTGTGCTTTCTTATATTTTCGATATTCTTCCCACAGTTTTTCCCGCAATTCCGGGTCCGACTCGCGGGTGGCCGCCTCGCGGATCTGGCGAGCCACCACATCGTCGTCGTCGCCTTGGGGAATGTCCGCCGGCACCACCGGGGTGGTTCCGCTGTGGTCGTACTCGCCTTTGCGACCGGCGGTGGGCAGGCCGGGGCCGGTGGCCTGGCCGCTGGAGTTGTTCATTTCCGGGCCGCTGCCGCCCTCGCCACCGCCTCCGGGGGGCGCGGGGATTTCCGCTTCGGCGGATTCGATCAGGTCCTCCAGGGATTCCCCGGGGGGCGCTTCATCCATGCCTTCCTCTTCCTCTTCGGGGGAGGCGGGGCGGTTGCGCACATAGTCCCGCGAGCGCAGGATCATGCCGTCGTAGCTGGCCATGGTGGCATCGAACTCGCCCTCCAGTTCCGCGACCCGCTCCGCGGAGCTGGCCGGCGCTTCATTGGGGGCGCCGCTGCCGCTCGCCGGGCTGCCGGCGCTGGCCTGGGCACTGGAGGAACCTCCGGCCGAGGCGCTGCTGGAGGAAGACGCGCTGTTGGAAGCGCTGCTGGATGAGGCACTACTGGAAGAACTGCTGGAGCTGGAAGAGGACGCGGTCTGCTCCTCCTCGGAAAAGTCGACTTCGTCCGGCGGCTCGCCCTCGCTGTTGGTGGAGGGGTCCGGGGGCATGCGGCTCTCCTCCGCGCGCTGGTCGGACTCGCTGTACACCGGTGTGGAGCGCTCGCCGCTGCGTGTGCTGTCGGGCCCGCTGTCGCTGGCGGAGCGGCTGCGCTGCGATTTCTCACCGCTGTTTGAGGCGGTGCTGGACTGCTGGCTGGACTCGCTGCCGGATTCGATGCTCGGCAGATCCATGCTGGGGCGGTTGCTGTCGACGGTGACGCTGGGCATGCCCTGACTGGGACTGCTGGAAGAACTGCTCGAGGGCATGCCGGAGCTCGCGGTCGAGGGCTGGCTATTGCTGGAGGAGCTGCTCGATGAGGAGGAGCTCGACTGGGATTGGGAGGAAGAACTGGAGGACGACTGGGACTGCGACGGCTGTGCCGGTGGTTGCGATTGGGTCTGTTGGCTTTTGCAGCCTGCGAGCGCCGCGCTCAGCGCCACAGCGGAGACCAGCGTGCGCCAGCCAAATTCTTCGAGTACTGCTTTCCGTAGTGTCATTGTGTCTCTCCCGAGCTGCGTGTCCGGTGCTGGCCCGGTTTCTGTAGGAACGGCGGGGCGGCCATCCGCCGTTGGCCGCGATCGGACCAGCTTCGTAGCGAGTTCGATCGCGGCCAACGGCCGCTCCTACACGGGGCTGTGTTTACACCTTATGTTCGACAGCTTCTGTTATCCAGAGTTGAAACTTCCCGTCCGTTCCCACGCCATTTTCCCGCTTCAATCGAATACGAAGCGCTGCACTATGCCCGTGGTGTCCACCGGTTCACCGTCTTCGAAGCGCGGACGAAATTTTGCGCGCTTGAGTACATTGCGCACCCGCGAACGGATGCTCACACTGTTTTCCGGCTTGGCATCCAGTACCCGGATATTGCGCACCTTGCCGAAAGCGGTCACGTCGTAGGAGACGGTGACGTAGGACTGCGCCAGCGCTTCGCGGTCCTCTTCCAGTATCGGCAGTGCCGGCAGCGCCGCGGGGCGACCGAAAATATCCTCGATCTCCCGGTTGGTGGCGCCGTTGTCCCACAGCGCCTGGTAGGCCTCACCGTAGGTTTTCTTCGCCGAATGCCATTTGTTGAACATCATATACCAATCGCCCAGTTCCACCTTCGCCTTGGCGGAGGCCGCCGGAGGGGACTGGGGGTTTTTCTGGTAGACGTCCACGATGCGCGCAATGGCATTTTTGCCAGAGCTGAAACTGTTCATGCGGTAGTGATCCAGTTTGGATCTCTGTGGGTCCATGCCGTTGCCTCCGCCAAAGCTGGTGTTCACCACTATCGCTTCCTGCGGCTCACCCTTGTAAGTGGCCAGGTAGTAGTTGGTGGCCTTGAGGCCGCGCAGGGCCTCCACAAGGCGCAGGTCGTTGGCGCCGAAGTTCTGGGTGATGATATCCACCGCCAGGGTGTAGAGGTTGGTGGCGCTGATCAGGTGCTCGAACAGCGTAGCCCCTTTTTCCTCTACGTAGGACTGCAGGTGCCAGCGGCTCAGGTTGTTGATGACCGGCAGCATGCGGGGGTCCTTTTCCCCGTAGTTGCGCGCGTGCAGCCAGAAGAGATACTGCTGGTTGTCATTGGCTTCTTCCCATTGCTGCAGCGCGATCTGGCTGCTGATCATGCGCTCGATCATGGGCACCTGATTCAGCGAGTAGAGACCCTCGTTGACCCGGTTGATCAGCATGGCGCGGCGGAATTCCCCGATCGCCTCTTCGTGAGCGCCGGCTTTCTGCAGCGCCGTGGCCAGGCCCAGCAACTGCTCATCGATGCCCGCGCCGTAGGCACCCTGTTCCGCCTCCAGTTCTTCAATGCGGGCGCGGTAGTTCTCCACCGCCTCCGAGGGGCGCAGCTGTCGCCTGGGCGTTTCCAGGGGTTTCGACGCGGCCTCGATATAAGCGGGGGGCGGAGCCTTGGAATCGACGGCGGTGGCTGTGCCTTCTTCCGCGTAGGTGTCACCACACAGCAGAGCTGTGGCTGTAAACATCAAGCCGATAGCAAAATTGTTGCCGATTTCTGTCTGTGTCACGGTTGAACCACTTCTGTTCCATGTTGTACTTCACCCGTCTCGCACTCTGTTGGGAGCGGAGAGGCGGGCACGAATTCCGCTCGGGCGCTGTGGCCGTGCGGATTTTTCTCTCCCTGAAGTGTGGTTCTTGCACAATCCCTGACTGTGCCCGGAGTGATTGTTCTTTCCGGTGGCAGGTTACCGGCCCGCCGATCCAGGCGGCGCCATTACCTGTGAAAGTGCGCCCCGTTTCTGCCGGCGGCGGCCTGGGGGTGCGTAAAAATGAGTATAGCCAAGGGGCGCTTGTCACTTGCGATTGTGGCGGCAGTTGCGCCCGATGCATCAGGTCCTGTTCACCTATTCGGTGTAGCAGCCCGGCGGGGGGAAGGCGCGGGCAATACACGGATATTAGGAAACAGGTGCCAGTAATTTTGTGTCGCAGTTAAAAAAATGGATCGGCATCACAAAAAGTTTTTTTCCGTGGGCGCCGCTCGCCGGCTGCCGGTATTTCAGTGAATTGCGCAATGTCTGTCCTAATCCATTTGGTCATAATCTGCAGAGTTGTGCGCGAATCCCCCTTCCCTTGGGTGGAGGATTTGGATTCGATCCCGGCAAGCGCCATAATCGGCCCGTGTGTTAGCAGGAGATAGTCAGTGAGTATTGAAATTCACCCCGCTGTAGCCAGCTGTCTGCGCGGCTTCGAAGTACCCGATCGGCTGGGTTTCGGCACCGTGATGGCGCCGGTGATGTTTCGCGCCCGCTGCCAGGACGGCTGCTGGAGCACCGGCGAACTGGTGCCCTACGGACCGCTGGCGCTGGACCCCGCGGCCAAGGTGCTGCATTACGCCCAGTCCTGTTTCGAGGGCATGAAAGCCTATCGCACCCGGGACGGTGGGGTCAGCCTGTTCCGCCCGGAGCGCAACGCCGCGCGCATGGCCCATTCCGCCGAGCGGTTGTGCATGCCGCCGGTGCCGGAGTCTCTATTTATGGAAGGCGTGCGCACGGTGACCGCCTACTGCGCCAACCTGGTGCCGGCGAGCAGTGGTGAGTCCCTCTACCTGCGCCCGTTCCTGCTGGGCACCCAGCCGGACCTGTCGGTTTCCGCCAGTGCCTCCTACGAGTTCTACGTAATCGCCAGCCCCTCCGAGGCCTATCACGCCGGCAATATGCGCCTGTGGGTGGAGCGGGAGGACTCCCGCGCGGCGGTGGGCGGCACCGGCGACAGTAAAGTGGGCGGCAACTACGCCGCCTCGCTGCTCTCCATCGCGAGGCTCAAGAAGCGGGGCTACGACCAGTCCCTGTGGTTGAACCCCGGCAACCGGCGTACCGTGGACGAGCTCTCCGGCATGAACTTCTTCGCGGTGATCGACGGCGAGCTGCACACGCCGGCCCTGAGCGGCTCGATCCTCGAAGGGGTCACTCGGGACTCGCTGATCACCCTGGCCCGGGAACTGGGTTACACCGTGCGCGAGCTGGACATCGATATCGAAGAGTTGCTCGCCCGGGTGCGGGACGGCAGTTGCAGCGAGGCATTCGCCTGCGGCACCGCGGCGATCGTCAGCCCGATCAGCGTTCTGGGGGACGACAACGGGGAATACCTCCTCTCCTCGGTCCCCGGCCCGGTGGCCGTGTGCCTGCGCGAGGCGCTGCTGGATATCCAGGAGGGGCGCGCGGAGGATCGCTTTGGCTGGATGCGGCCGGTGGAAGTGGTCGATATCAATGACCAGTGACCAATGATCGCCCCCCTTGTAGGAGCGGCCGGACCGCTCCTACAAGAATTTTTTCGGATCTCGGGGTAATCGGTATCAATTTTTCCCTGCAGAATGTTTCCAGAGGAAACGCGAACAAAACTTTCCCGCCAATTTAATTTCGATCGTTGACTTGTGCGACCCAAGTGTTACAACGACAAGTGCAACAATAAGAAAGACTGGAGCTTTGGGAATGGCCTCTTAGCGGTATTCCTCACTTTGACAAGCAGTATCCAGATCAAACTGAGCAATTGAGGACTCTCCCGAGTTTCTTGCAGTGTAGTGAGGAAAACGGGATGTTGAACCATACGTTCGGACTGCTGCTACAGCCGCGTCGGCAGTGGCAGCTAATCGGCAGCCTGTCGGAGAAAAATCTCCGCCGGCAAATTCCCTATGTGATCGTGCTGGCGCTGCTGCCGGCGCTGGCCTGGTATTTCGGCACCACCCGGGTGGGCTGGAGTATCGGCGGCGGGGAGCCGGTGCGGATTACCAGCGACAGCGCCCTGTCCCTGGTGGCGGTGTTCTACTGCACCATGGTGCTGGCGGTGGTGGCCATCGGTTATTTTATTCACTGGATGGCGAAAACCTACGGCGCCAGGACCTATCCCATGAAGGGCATGGTGGTCGCCGGCTTTACCGCAACGCCCATCTTTATCGCCGGTGCGGCCGGCTTCTACCCGCTGTTGTGGCTGGATATCCTGCTCGCCACCCTGGCGGTGGCCTATGCGGTGTACCTGCTGTATCTGGGTATTCCCATCGTGATGGAGGTTTCCGAGGAGCGCGGCTTCCTGTTCGCCAGCGCGATTGTCACTGTATCCATGGTGATGGCGGTGCTGGTGATGGTGGGCACGGTGCTTTTCTGGAGTTTTATTTCCGCGCCGGTATTTCACTAAATTATCGGGATCGAAAATTCCCCTCCCTGTAGGAGCGGCCGTTGGCCGCGATCGGCTTGTGCTACGGAGCAAGGCAGATCGCGGCCTACGGCCGCTCCTACAGGGTGATGGTGCCGGTTCCTACTTCAGTTCCAAAAAAATCACGGCGTATAGCGATATTCCAATACATAGCCATTGGCCAGTTGCACCTGCTGCGCCGCAGGGCTGCCCCTTTCCAGTTCAATTTCCACCAGTGACTTCACCACCTGCCGCGGTTCGGTATCGACGCAGTGCACACTCATCGCGGCGATGGCCCGGTCCTCGCTGATTACCGAGTGCTCCAATATTTGCAACAGCAGCCGTTCGTTATTGGCGCGCAATTGGTAGCCGGGCCCGCTGGGAAGAGTGACGCGGTACTTGAGGGCGCCCCAGGGTCCGCCGCAGCGGATCGCCAGGTATTCCCGCGGCGGCCGGTCGCCGGGAATGGCGCCGGAATTGAATGACTCGAAAGTCTCACCCAGCTCCTGCCGGGCCCGGTAGTTATTTTCCCCGGTGCGGATTTCCAGTTCCAGGGTTTCTGCGGCTGCGGCGGCCGCAAGGCAGGCGGAGAGTGCGGGGGCAAGGCGGATAAAATTCATGTTTGCGGAAACTATTCTGTCCCTGTTATTTCCCAGACCCTACAGCTCACCGGAGCTTCCGGCAAGGCCGCTTGCTGGCCATCGGTCGATTGGATACCATCGACTCACTGGCAGTCACTAATTTTTTCGCGATTTAATTGGTACAAACGTACCTATCTGGAAGCCGTCTCAGAAACGTAGCGAGCGGGTGCCTGGCGGTGGCCGCCGGAGCGCAAGAAGCGGAGTGTACAAGTAGTACATGAGCATTCCGACCGGGCTGGCGCACCAGCACCGCCGGACGCCGTCAGGCGCACGCGCAGTAGTTTATGAGGTGGCTTGCGCTGCCGGACGGAACAACTCGAATAATCAGCAAGGAAAACTATCATGAAGACCGCAGCTTATATTGGCGTGGCCCTGGCGGCCGTGCTGGCCGTAGCCTGTTCCAGGGATGCGGACACCGCGAAAACCGAACAGTCACAACCGTCGGCCTCCGCCGATTTCCAGAAACAATTGCTCAAGCAGCTGATTTCCGCGCAGTCGGGCGACGTGATCGAAATTCCCGCCGGCCGCTTCCAACTCAATCGCAGCCTGTCCCTGAACGTGGACGGAGTAACAATTCGCGGCGCGGGCATGAGCGAGAGCGTTCTCTCCTTCAAGGACCAGATTCAGGGAGCAGAGGGCCTGTTGGTGAATGCCAGCGATTTCACCATCGAGGACCTGGCCATAGAGGACACCATCGGCGATGGGCTCAAGGTCAACGAGGGTGAGAATATTATTATTCGCAATGTCCGGGTGGAGTGGACCAACGGTCCATCCACCGACAACGGAGCCTACGGCATCTACCCGGTGCAGACGAAGAACACCCTGGTGGAGGGTTCGGTGGCCATCGGCGCTTCCGACGCGGGCATCTATGTGGGCCAGTCGCGCAACGTGATCGTGCGCAACAACCGCGCCGAATACAACGTGGCCGGTATCGAAATCGAAAATACCATCGGTGCCGACGTATACGGCAATGTGGCCACCAACAACACCGGCGGCATCCTGGTTTTCAATATGCCCAACCTGCCCCAGCCGGGCCACAGCACTCGTGTTTACAATAACCGGGTGTTCAAAAACAACACCGACAATTTCGGCCACGAGGGCACACCGGTGGCAGCGGTTCCCGCCGGCTCGGGTGTGGTGATCAATTCCAACGACCTGGTGGAAATCTTCGACAACGAAATTTCAGATAACGACACCGCCAATATAATCGTCAGCAGTTATTACACCTCCGGTTTCTACAGCGACAAATCCACCCAGGATGATTTCGACCCCTATCCCGAGGGCATCTACATTTACGACAACCAATTCAGCGGCGGCGGCAAGTCCCCGGATCATCTGGAGTTGAAGGCGCTGAAACTGGCCAAATTCGGACTGGGCGGTAGCCTGCCGGATATTTTGTGGGACGGCGTGGTGAATCCGGAAAAATTGGTGGACGGCGAGCTGCCCGAGAAACTCCGGGTGTGCGTCGGCAACGGAGAAGCGGGCATTGTCAATGTGGACGCCGCCAATGACTTCAAAAATATTTCCACCGATATAACCCCGCACCGCTGCAGCCTGAAAAAACTGCCACAGATAGTGCTGGAATTTGACAGCCCGGCCGGCGAAGGGGATGAAATCGCACAAGCCGAGGCCGCCGATGCATAAGCTGTTTTGGGGTGGCGTGCTGGCCCTGGCGCTCGCGGGGTGCGAAGCGCCCCGCGAGCAGGTGACCATCCACGGCCGCGATGCGGTGCCGGAGCGGCTGAGCGACTGGCATATCGTGGAAGTGATCGACGGCGAGCTGTCTCTCAACGCCGGCGTCACTCCCTACGACCTGAACACCCAGTTGTTTACCGACTACGCCCACAAGCTGCGCACCGTGTGGATGCCCGCGGGCAGCTCCGCCCGCTACGCCGAGGAAGCCTTCGATTACCCGATGGGCACGGTGCTGAGCAAGACCTTTTATTACCCGAAAGCCGGGGGCGGAGGGGTGTTGCGCACCGCGGATTACAGCGCGGACTTTTCCCGTTCAGGGCTGAACCTGGAAAAAGTGCGGCTGGTGGAAACCCGCCTGCTGGTGAAGCGCGAGGACGGCTGGCAGGCACTGCCCTACGTGTGGAATGCGGGGCAGACGCAAGCCACACTGGAAATCGCCGGCGATGCCATCCCCATGCAACTGGTGGGCGGGGAGGGCGGGAGCAATGCCTTCACCTATGTGGTGCCGGATGCCAATCAGTGCGCCGGCTGCCACGCGGACAATCACACCAACAAGGCGATCCGCCCGCTGGGCCCGCGCGCGCGCCACCTGAACAAGGAGTACGTCCACAAACTGGGCAGTTACGCCGAGGGTGCGCAGAACCAGTTATTGCACTGGCAGCAGATCGGCTATCTCAGCGAACTGCCGGAGTTGGCCGCCATACCGCGCAATGCCAGCTACTCGGATAACGGCTTCCCTCTCGAGGAGCGCGCTCGCGCCTACCTGGACATCAACTGTGGCCACTGCCACAACCCGGCGGGTCCGGCGGACACCTCCGGGCTGATGCTGCACAGGGCCGAACAGGACCAGCGCCGCCTGGGGCTGTGCAAGCCCCCAGTGGCCGCCGGCACCGGCAGCGGCAACCGCCGTTTTGCCGTAGTGCCCGGCCGCCCGGAAGAGTCGATCCTGAGTTTCCGAGTGGAGTCCACCGACCCGGGGGCGATGATGCCGGAGTTGGGGCGGAGCCTGGTACACGAGGAGGGTGTGGCGCTGTTGCGCGAGTGGATTGCGGGTATGCCGGGGGATTGTCAATGAAAAATGATCAGTAATCATTGGTCCGTGGACCATGGTGAAGCCGGTGGTTTAGTTGATCATTGTTAATTGGTAACTACTCATCCCGACAGTCCCCTCTCCCCCTTTTGGGGGAGAGGGTTAGGGAGAGGGGGAGCCGGCCAAGGGGGGGGCCCCCCCCCCCCCCCCCCCCCCCCCCCCCCCCCCGGCGGGGGGGGGGGGGGGGGGCGGCGCGGCCGCGGGGGGGGGGGGGGGGGGGGGTGGGGGGGGGGGGGGGCGGGGGGGGGGGGGC
>NZ_JACHWZ010000014.1 GCF_014191725.1 Microbulbifer rhizosphaerae | reverse complement strand
CTTCAGGACCTACAGATGCCTGGAAATCGCACTATATCATGCGCTTGGGCGGCTGCCTGTGCCGGAGGCTGCCCACAGATTTTACTGACGAGGCTAAATCTAAGGCACTTGGATTTAGTCAAGATCCCTTGCAAAGATACGGAAAAGGCTACCTATTGCCGGGTGTTTGGCCCGGGCTCCCGGAAGTATAAAGGTGTACCAGGGACACTAGACGTAATTTCTACATGGGGAGATTGGTATACTGTCCCCGGAACACGGGACAACTCGAGTATTACCCTTTGCTGATAAAACGCGATGCGAAAGTCCAAGCGAGTGCCGACGCACCCTATCTCGGTGCCGACTTGGCTCGGATCCTCCTGAACAAGGACCGGCAGCCCGAGTTGGCCTGCACCGAGGCGTGGACCAAGGCATTACTCAGGGAGCCTTCGTTTGGGCAGGACGAATCGCTCGGCCCCCAGGCCCGTTTCGAACGCACCTACCGATGGCTCGACATCATTCGCGAGCGCATCAATGAAGAGCTCGCAATTGGCCCTGACGAAATCGTGCGGGACCCACGTCGTCTGGTGTGCGTCACCGGCCTGCTTTCCATTCTCGACGGCGCGGCCTGGGCGGTGGCGAATATCCATTATCTGCTTGCGCTTCGCACGGTACTGGAGGCCGCGGACCGCTCCCCCGCGGTGAAGGCGGTGGCGGACGAGATGTTGAAGGGGCGGACTGTGGGGTGTTTCGTGCTCGGAGAGTTGTCGACGGGCACCAATGCGATCGCAATCGAAACCGAGGCCCGATACGAGCCGCAGACCAGGGAATTTGTCCTCAATACGCCAACGGCCGGTAGCTTGAAGTGGATGCCCAATAGCTGGTTCCAGCGGGAACGAAAGGTAGCCGTCCTGTTTGCGCGGCTTGTAACAAAGGGTGAAGACGAAGGGGTCTTTCCATTTTTGGTACCACTCGATTCTCCGGGAGTCGAAGCACGATGGATTGGAGTGGAGCCTACGGTCAACCTGGATAACTCGTGCACCTGGTTACGTGATGTGCGCATCCCGAAAGACTATTTGCTTGTCGATTCAGAGATCGAACTCACGGACGAAGGAGAGTTTCGATGCACCGAGCCGAGCCGGCGCAGACGCCTTTTGCGTTCGATCGACCGACTTTCCTTCGCGCGCTTGAGTGGCAGCCTGACGTGCATCACTGCCGCTCAAGCCGTGGTTTTCCTTGCGGTAAACGGTGCGCGCGAAAAGCGGGTTTTTTCTCCTGGCTCACCTGGTGTCTCCGCCCGGGACTGCAGCAATTTTTACCTTCCCCTGGTCGACGCGGTGGCCACGATGTACGCGCTACGCTTGCGCTACAACTCGATCGTCAATGGGTGTTCCCCGAAGCCTTCGGAAGAGCGCGAGCAATTCATGGCCCGAGAGGCTTCGATCCTGAAGGCCTTCGTTTCATTATCGACTTTCGAAGTCATCGGAATATGCCGACAGCGAACCGGTTCGCACGGAATGTTCGGGGCAAACCGAATACTCGAAAACCTCATTGGCAACCACGCGATCTTTACCGCGGAAGGTGAGAGCGATGTGTTGCTTTTGAAGGTGGGAAGCGACCTCGTGCGCGGAATCGACTACAAACCTCCAGCGCGCGCCCGCCCGGGCGCCCGATCGCGTCTGTTGTCCTGGCTTTGCCGTCGGGAGCTTGCGGTGAGACGGAGCCTGCGCGTTCGCATGTTTTTGGCGCAACGGCGTCGCCCCCTGACGGAAGTCTGGAAAGAGAACACGGACGAGTTGATGCGGCTCGGGAGGATTCACGCCGAACGGCTCGTGGCAGAGTCGCTGGAGTCGGCGGCGCGTGAAGCGCAGGCAAAAGGCGGCGAAGCCGGTGGAATCTTGCACCTCTTGTCGCAAATCTACACTTCGGGCCTGGTGCTCAGGGATGGTGCCTGGTTCGGTGGCCGGCCCTGGGCGTCGCGCAGAGTACTGCGTGGGCTTGCGCGTGCGCGTCTTGCGTCGGCTCAGGCGCTGGCGCCACGGCTCGATGAGTTGGTCGAAGCGTTTGAAATCGACAACGCGATAATGCGGGCTCCAATCGGAGAATCCAAGCCGCTCAGCGAGCTTTCGAAGCTGCTCGACGGAGGCATTCCGAAGGGGCATTCAGTAATGCAAAGCTACCACGAATCACGACATTGGGGGATGCGGCGGTGTCCTGCAACCGAGACCGGGTCTGAAGCGGTATCGGTTACCCCCGAGGGAGACTGATAAACTGTAGTAGTTCAGACTTAGTATCAATGCCAATTCGGAAATAAATCGTTATCGAGTCAACAGCGGGACAATAGCAGGCAGTAGTTCACCTGCCATGGCTTCGTGCTGTTGCCCAGTCGGATGCGCATCGCAGGTGTCCCCGGAGTGATGTTGGGAGAGAACCTGATGGACGCGGGCGTCCGCTGTGCGCTTAACCGTATCGGAAATATAGCTGCGCAGGACGCTCCGCTGCGGCTTGGCCGGGTCGGCTGCGTCATTGACGATGGCGCCCTCGGTAAGTGCAATCTCAGCGTCGGGATAGAGCGATAGCAAACGTTCGACAAATTCCACGTAGGTCGATACGAATTCGCTCCGTTCCGGTAACGGCCCTATATCGAGGTTAAAATCGTTGGTGCCGAGGGAAATCAGGATAACGTCCGGCACGAAAGCGGATAGATCTGCAGCCGGCCCGTTATTAATGGGTATATCCAGTTCAAAAAACTGGGGCGCCTGCAACTCGTCGGTGTTGCCATTCCAACTGCGGATCAAGCCGCGGCCGCCGTAGCACACCAACTGGGTCTCTGCGCCCATAGCTCTGCCGAGCAGCATGCCGTAGGAGTGATCGGAGTCGGATTGGCGCGGGCTGGTGTCGCATTGGTAATCGGCTGGCTGGTGGACGCCCTCACCGCAGGTGACTGAGTCGCCGATTACAAGGAGTTTGCGCTCCGGCGCTGCTGGCGGGGAGAGAAACTCACCCTGGGCAAGGGTGAATTTTTCTACCGTGACGATACCGCGCCAGGCTTCCGACAGGTGACTGAGCCGTACTGTGTGGGGCTTACCATCGCTTTCCACCAGGGAATATTGCTTCGGCGTCCGGGTCAATGTGAAGCGGCGCGGTGGTCTGTCGTCCACCGTTACAGCCATGTAGCTGCCGTCTTTGCTGCTGGAGGCGGTAACGCTGAGATCTCCCCTCGAAATAGCGAGGTTGGCGCTGACGCTTGGGTAGCCAAAACGCGTGCTGCCATTTTCCAGTACCGCAAAGCGGCCGCTCCAGCGGATATTGTCGCTGCTGGCGTCGACGGTTTTTAGCGAAGCATCGCCGGAGGCCCCGGCACACTCGGACAGCGAGGCCAGAGCCCATAACAGGTATACGGGTATCGCTTTCACATCGGGCTCCTTACTTCTTCAAAAGGCGGGACAGTACCGGGCTCAACTGTTCGGCCCAGAGTTCGTAGCCGCGCTCGGTGGGGTGCAGATAGTCGGCCATAATGCTCTTGCTGATTCGACCATCGTCTTGCAAAAAAACCGGGCCGAAATCGTAATAATCAACGCGCGGATTGTCCGCCAGAGTCTTGATCAATTTGTTGGTGGCTTCTACCCGCTCGCGCTCAGGGGTGCCCGCCTTTTCCCCATAGGGGAAGATACCGTGCAGAACGATATGGGCGTTGGGGTAGCCTTGCAGAGCCCGATCAACCACGGCTTGAACACCGGCAAAGGTATCCCGGGCACTGGCGTCGTTGTGCAGGAAGTTGTTCACGCCGATCAGAATAACCACAACATCGGGATTGAGCTTGTCGATTGCCCCGTGGTCCAGACGCCACAACAGGTTTTGCGTGAGATCGCCGCCGATCCCAAAATTGGCGGCTTGAAAGGGTGCGAACTCGCGATCCCAGACAGACTGGGCGTGGTCCCACATATCGGTGATGGAGTCCCCCAGAAATATCACCCGGGCACGGCTCTGTTCGGCGACCCTGACGTCGTCAGAGTGCTTCTGGTACCAGGTGGACAGGCTCATCCAGGGAAACTGTTTGGTACGCGGTACCGGCTGGGTGGAAATTGGGGCTGCGGCGGTGGCGTAACCGGTTACACACAACATCAAGAAAGTAAGCACAAAAATCCAGGGTTTCATCGCTGCTATTGCCTTTGCTAATGATTAGTAAAACTTGTGGTTGGTAAGATCAGGCGAAGTCATCGATGTCCGGGCCCCTTCGGGACCGAAGTGCCGGGAAAACTTCGTCTGTTGACCAGAGTTTCCGCCAGACGCAGGCCTGCGTTTATGATTTCGGCCGGGAAACAAGAATTACCCCGTGTAACCTGCTCTGTCAATTACACAAAGGTATAAAGCGGGCTCCTACCGCTCACCAAACAACGTCATGGCCGCAATCAGCACCAGCCACAGCAGCAGAAAGAACCACTGTATAAACTGGCCGCCCTTTTCGCTTGCGGCTCTCTTGCCGGACACACTCTTCTCTTTTACCTTCTGGTAGTCAAAAGTATGCCGGGTGAGTTCCTCTCCCTGATAGACCACGGCTTCCCGCGCCCCGGCCCCCAGCGCCATTTCCTGGAAAGCGAGAATTTCTACATCAGTCAGCCCCCCCTCGGTCTTTTCCATGGGCTGCAATACCACGGTGGGCGAAGCTGGAATCAGTGTGTCTCCTGACAGCTCTCTGAAGATATGTTGAAAAAGCTGTTCGCCGGCGGCGAAGTCGCGGATAAGCGAGCGGGGGTGGGAAAAGGGGTTCACCACTTCAATATTCTTTCCGGATGCGGACGAAGCGCGGCTGCCCACGGCAGCGACGGTCCGCCGCTCCTTTTTCTCCTCCAGTGCCAGCTGAGGAACCTGGTCGTAAATCCTGCCGCTGCCGATATCCGTGACCCGGATGCGCTTTTCCCATATCTGCACGTACAGGATGGTTCCCGGTTTTTTGTTAACGAGATTTTTGAGCACCTGACATTTCCTGTTCAGCCGGCCCGCCGCTCAGCTCCTGTCAATACAATTGACTTCGAGCCCTGTACCCGCCGGATCCTCGAAGAAAAGCTGCGTCACGCCGGTGTCCGGCACATGGGTTTTCCTGTAGGAAACACCCAGAAGCTCCAGCCCCTCCACTACCGCAGCCAGGTCTTCGGTTTGAAACGCCACATGGTCCAGGTATCCCCGCCATTCGCCCCCGTAATGCATTTTACTTTCCGTCAAATGCACCAGTGGCCGGTCGCCCGAATACAGCCAGAAGCCTGGACGGGAAAAGCTGGGCCGGTAGCCTTCCTGCAGATTGAGCACCGTGCAGTAAAAATACTTGACCTCGCGCAACAGATCCTTCGGTGCGCTGATATTGATGTGGTCTATATTCATTTTCGGGCTCCCTCTCCGCTTCATTAAGCCGGTCGGTAACTACTCTCCCCTCTCCCGCTTGCGGGGGAGAGGCCGGGGGAGGGGACGCTGACCGGCTCCCCCTCTCCCTAACCCTCTCCCCAAAGGGGAGAGGGGACTGTCGGGGTGAGTAGTTAGCCCGGCCGCAAAACTCGCCGGGTTGATAACGCTATTCAGACAATATTTTCCCGCTTGAGCTCTGCGATCTCGGCCTCGCTTCTGCCCAACCACTTCCGCAATACTTCCTCCGTATGCTCCCCCAGAACCGGCGGTGCCTGTTCGTATTCGAGTTCGGTCTCGGAAAATATCACCGGGTTGCGCACAGTTTTCACCGCGCCCGCTTGCGGATGCGGCTGTTCGAGCACCATTCCCCTGGCCTGTACCTGGGGGTCGGCAAAGACCTGGTCCAGGTCATTGATGGGGCCGCAGGGTACATGGGCGTCGCTGAGTTTCTCCAGCCACCAGACGGCTTCCTGCCGGCGGGTGGCCTCTTCGATCAGTGGGACCAGCTGTTCCCGGGCCAAGACCCGCGCGGCATTGGTGGCGTAGGCGGGCTGTTCCGCCAGTTCGTCGAGGCCGGCAATATGGCAGAATCGTTTGAACTGGTCGTCGTTGCCCACCGCAAGCATAAAATAGCCGTCTTTCGCCGGTACCGCCTGGTAGGGCACGATATTCGGGTGACCGGTGCCCTGGCGCTCGGGGCTTTTGTCGGAGGTGAGATAGTTCTGTCCTTGGTTGGCGAGCCAGGCCACCTGGGTATCCAGCAGCGCCAGGTCGATATACTGGCCGGCACCGGTCTGCTGGCGGTGAATTACCGCGGCGAGAACGGCGGAGACCGCGTACATTCCGGTCATCAGGTCCGCCACCGCCACTCCCACTTTTTGCGGGCCGGCGCCGGGCTCTCCCTCGGGCACTCCGGTGATGCTCATCAGGCCGCCCATACCCTGAATCATGGCGTCGTAGCCGGCGCGGTTTCTGTAGGGCCCCGTCTGGCCGAAACCGGTGATGGAGCAGTAGATAACCCCCGGGTTAACGGACCTGATGGACTCGTAATCCAACCCGTATTTTTTCAGCCCGCCAACTTTGTAGTTTTCCAACAGGATGTCGCAGCGCTCCGCCAGCTGTTTGATCAGCGCTTGGCCCTCTTCCCGGGTGATATCAACAGTCACGGACTTTTTGCCGCGGTTGGCGCTCAGGTAATAGGCCGCCTCCGAGGTATCTGCGCCCTGTGCATCTTTGAGGTAGGGAGGCCCCCAGTGACGGGTATCGTCCCCGCGACCGGGGCGCTCGATTTTGATGACCTCGGCACCAAAATCGGCGAATACCTGGCTGGCCCAGGGGCCCGCCAGAATGCGGCTGAGATCTAGAACCTTCAGATGTGCGAGTGGACCTGCCATAACTTCCTCTTTATTTGCCCTCTCCCCTGCCTTCTTCCACTAACTGGTGGAAGAGGGAATCTGCGCAGCCTATCAAATTCGGCACATTTGCGCCCGGCTTGGATGGAGCCAGGGATACCGATAGACTGGCCCGGATTATTATAAGAACCGGGAGCACAGCCATGGCTACCGCACAACCGAGAAAATTTGAATCCTTCCGCGACTTCTATCCCTTTTACCTGGAGGAGCACCGCAACCTCACCTGTCGCCGCCTGCATTTTGCCGGTACCGGCCTGGTGATCCTGCTGCTGGCGGTTGCACTGTTCAGCGGCAACCTGTGGTACCTCGTTGCGGTACCTTTTGCCGGCTACGGGTTTGCCTGGGTTGGACATTTCTTTTTTGAGCACAACCGGCCGGCCACTTTCAAAAATCCTTTCTACAGTCTGTGGGGGGATTTTGTGATGTTCAGGGATATGCTGCTGGGCAGAATCGATCGCTGACTCGGGACTCGGAAAAAGAATGCCGGAGCTTGATGCGAAGACCCTGATACCGGGAGCCGTTCGAGAGACGATTGCCGATGAGGCTGTTGAACGAACGGCTACCGGTAGCAGGGCCGCCCAGACCTCTGCTTAGTGTCACAGGGGTGAGTAGTTGCCCTGCCAACCCTTAACTTGGTGCCATTGAGGTTCGGCCCTACGTCAGTCCGTATTTACGCAACTTGTTGGCCACTGCGGTGTGAGAAATTCCCAGCCGCTTGGCCAGTTCCCGGGTCGAGGGCTGCCCGGCGGCCAGCTCGGTGAACAAGGCCCTCTCCATTTGCTCCATAATCTCCCGGTAGCTGAGGCCGCGGCTCCAGTCGCGCCAGGGCAGCTCGGCGCCCACCGCCAGATCCGGCAGGTCCTCCAGCTCTATCCGCCCGCGGCCGGCGGCCCGGCAGCGGCTGGCGGCGGCACTCAGGTAGTTTTTCAGGCCGCTGAAATTGTCCGGCCAGTCGTGGCTTCGCATGATCGGGAGGGCTTGGTCGCATAGCTGCAGCGGCTCCCCTCCCCGGCCCAGTTCCCGCAATATCGACGCCGCGAAACGCTCCAGAGCCGGACGCATGACCCTGAGCGGCGGAAGGCGCAGGGCCAGGGAGGAGAAGAACTGGGCCAGTGGTGCCGCCAGCCCATCGGTATTTGAGCAGGTGGCCACCGGGCGCAAATCCGCCGGCAGCGCCTTTAAACGACGTACCAGGGCCAACTGGGATTCTCCCGAGAGCAGCTGCAGGTCCTCCAGAATTACCGTGCCGACCCCGCGAAAGGGGTCCGGCAATTGCAGTTGGCCATCCCGGGGACCAAAGCGATAGCAGTCCCCCGCCGTTGGGGAGAGGTAATGCAGGGCCGTGGCAAAGGAACTCTTGCCGCTGCCGGGCTCGCCCGCGATCAGCACGGGGGCGCCGAGCCCGGCCAACTCCTGGAGCTGGAGACAACAGTCCCTGCGGCGGTCCCAGTCCCAGAGGGCTACCGGCTCAGGCAGTTCGGGGCTCGACAGTCCCGGCTCCCGGGGCTGTAATGTCAGCACCGCGCCGGCGAGGGACTCCACAGCCCCCGGGCTTTCCGCCAGGGCGATGGGCGACCACTCCATGCGGTAGGGCCTGCCGCGCACGGCGACCGGCAAGCCGTAGCGGGGTACGGCGAAATCCCGCAGCAGTTCCGCCACCTGCAAGAGAGGGAGGAAGCGCTGCAACTGCAGCCCGGGCACCCGATCCAGATTTACCCCAAAGGCCCGCGCCGCCGCCAGGTTGGCGGCGATCACCCGCCCCTCCCTGTCCACCGACAGAACCGGATCAGCCACATGCCGCAGCAGGGTATCCAGTTCGAAGTGGCGCCTTTCCGAAGGTATCAGTGCGATACGCCGCACCCGCTTGACGCCCGGCACTTTGAGCAGGGACTTTTCGATGGCCTGGTACTGGGTGGTGAGCATCTTGGGAGCCGAGAGATAGACTTTATCCCCGCTGTCTCCCCCCAGCTCTCCGGAAGTCACGTTTATCCGATATTCACCGAATATCTGCATAATTTCATGCAGGATACCCACGCGGTTGGCACAAGTTATTTCGACTCTCATCGCGGGCCTGTAAAGATAAATTTACAGAAAGTGTATCTCCGCTCCCCCAAATGCCACAAGATCGCCTCCCCGGATATCGCCGGCCCGAAGCCCGGTAACTAAAAATGGACAGGAGATAAGAACAACGGACAGCGCGGCAGCCTGATGAAGGCTATGCCGCCGGGAGCAGAGCATGAAGAAAGACGCCGAGAAGCCCAGCAAGTACGTGGCGCACAAGCCGGACGAACAGGGCTTTATTCACTACTCCGATATCGAACACGAGACCTGGCACCGGCTGATCGAGCGCCAGCTCAAGGTGGTTCCCGGCCGAGCCTGCAACGAATACCTGCACGGCCTCAAGCTGCTCGACCTGCCCCGCGACCGCGTCCCGCAATTGGAAGAAGTCAGCAGCGTGCTGCGCCGGGAAACCGGCTGGGAGGTGGCTCGGGTGCCGGCGCTGATCGGCTTCGAGACATTCTTCGGGCTGCTGGCGGACCGCAAGTTCCCGGTGGCTACGTTTATCCGGACCCCAGAGGAATTTGACTACCTGCAGGAGCCGGATATTTTCCACGAAATCTTCGGCCACTGCGCCATGCTCACCAATCCCGCCTTCGCCAACTTCACCGAAAAATACGGCCAGTTGGGCCTGGCGGCCACGCCCAAGGAGCGCGCCTACCTGGCCCGGCTCTACTGGTTCACCGTGGAGTTCGGCCTGCTGCACACCCGGGACGGCCTGCGCATTTACGGCGGCGGTATCCTGTCCTCACCGAAAGAGACCCTGTACGCCCTGGGCAATGAGCCCAAGCGCTACGACTTCGATGTGCTCGACGCCCTGCGCACCCCTTACCGGATCGATATCGTGCAGCCGGTTTACTACGTGCTGGACGACCTGCAGCAGCTGCAGGAACTCACCGAAATGGACCTGATGGCCAAGGTGCACCGGGCGATGGAAATGGGTCTCTTCGAACCGATGTTCCCCCCCAAGAATGCGGCCTGAAATTACCGTCCGGCGCGCGCCGGTATCCGATCCTGCGCCTTAAGACGATAATGCGCCGCAGGGGCGAGCCATGTGTTCGCCCAGCCGCCAATCGATCAGCCACTCAATACTTGAGGGAAATTCCACTACCGCCGCGGTCGTTCGGAGACTAACGTTATCTCCAAGGGTGTAGTGTGAGCCCAACCATCCCCCGAAACTCGGATATCTCCACTACACTCAAACCAACAGCGGTATTTTTTGCCAGTGATGGCGCCCAAATCATCGCCAATGGATACATGGCCCCGCATTTCTGGGAGCTTTGTAGAACTATGCCCTCACTTGACGCGATTGATCGACAACTTCTTGCCATCCTGCAATCAGATGTTAGCCTCTCCATCGAAGAGCTGGCCGAGCGCGTAGGGCTCACCAAGACTCCCTGCTGGCGCCGGGTGCAGAAGTTGGAAAAGAGCGGCATCATCCGCCGCAAAGTGGCGCTGCTGAACGCGGAAATCCTGGGCCTGCCGGTCTCGGTATTCGCCCAGGTGAAAACCGACCAGCACACCCCCGAATGGGCCGAAACCTTTGCCAGCCACATCGCGGAACAGCCGGAAGTGGTGGACTGCTATCGCATGGCCGGGGACTACGATTACCTGCTGCGGATCGTCGTCAGCGACATCGCCGCCTACGACCGTTTCTACAAGGAACTGATCCGCCACGTAGGCATCAGCGATATCGTGTCCAACTTTGCCATGGAGCAGATCAAGAGCACTACGGAACTGCCCATCCCGCCGCCTGAATAACGCCGTCGGAATAACGCCGTCGGAATAACGTAGGAGCGGCCGTTGGCCGCGATCAATTTTGGCTGCGTAGCGAGACCGATCGCGGCCAACGGCCGCTCCTACAGCGAAAAGAAGGCGAAACAGAATAATGACTTTTGTGAGATAGAGATGTCCTCCATTGAATCCCTGATGGCCCATATTCGCGACAGCGTGATCGGCGAGCGCCTGCCGCTGGCCACCCCCTTCGGCGTGCGCCCGCTGGTTTACGCCGACTACACCGCCTCCGGGCGCGGCCTGACCTTTATCGAGGACATTATCCGCAACCGTGTGCTGCCCTGGTACGCCAACACCCATACCGAGACCTCTGCCACCGGTCGCCAGACAACCGCCTTTCGCGAACAGGCGCGCGCGATGGTACGCAGGTCCGTAAACGCCGGGGCCGACCACGCGGTGATCTTCTGTGGCGCCGGTGCCACCGCCGCCATCAACCGGCTGGTGGACAGCCTGGGGCTGCGCGCCGATCACTATCAGCGCTTTGGTGCCGAGGCTACGAAAATCCCCCAGGCCCGGCGCCCGGTGGTGTTTATCGGCCCCTACGAACACCATTCCAACGACCTGCCCTGGCGGGAGTCCGTCGCCGACGTGGTGACCATTCCGCAGAACGTCGAGGGCGGCGTGGACCTACCCGCCCTGGAGGAGGCGCTGGACCTCTACAGCGCCCGCCCGCTGAAAATCGGCAGCTTCTCCGCCGCCTCCAATGTCACCGGCATCCGCACCGATGTGGAAGCAGTCACCCACCTGCTACACAAACACGGCGCCCTGTCGTTCTGGGATTACGCCGCGGCCGCCCCCTACGTGGCCATCGATGCGAATGGCGATGGCAGCGCAACCAGCAAGGACGCCCTGTTTATCTCCCCACACAAATTTGTCGGTGGCCCCGGCACTCCGGGCATCCTGGTGGTGAAAAAATCCCTGCTGCCACCGGAACAGCCGGCGATACCCGGCGGCGGCACCGTATCCTGGGTGGGACCGGACCGGCACACCTACCTGCCCGTCGGCGAACGCCGCGAGGAAGCCGGCACCCCGGCAATCGTGGAGTCGGTTCGCGCGGGCCTGGTATTCGAGCTCAAGGACGAGGTGGGCGCAGAGGAAATCGAGGCGCGCGAGGCCCGATGGCTGGACAGGGCCTTTGCGCGCTGGAAGCAGAACCCCGACATCGAAATTCTCGGCGGCACCGATCTGCCCCGGGTGGGCATCGTCTCCCTGCATATCCTGCGGGACGGCAAACCCCTGCATCACGGTTTCGTGGTGGCGCTGCTCAACGACCTCTTTGGCATCCAGGTGCGCGGCGGCTGCTCCTGCGCCGGCCCCTACGGCCACCAGCTGCTGCACCTGACCCCGGAGCAGAGCGAGGCGCTGGAACAGCTGGTGAGCGAAGGCGAGAGCATCCTCAAACCCGGCTGGGTGCGCCTGAACTTCAATTATTTCCTGAATGAGGAGACTGTGGACTACCTGATCGAGGCGATTGAAATCATTGCCGACCAGGGCCATCGGCTGCTGCCCTACTACCAGTACGATATGGAGGCCGGTGTCTGGCGTTACCAGGGCGAGGCCGGCGAGGCGCCGCTGCGCCTGGAACTGGATGCGGGCGCACTGGCTCCCACGCAAAAAGTTCAGACGCCCCTGCGGGACTATTTGCAGCAGGCGCTGGAAATCCTGCGGCAACCGAAGGGAAAGGAGTGCGAGCAGCCGATTCTGTCGCCCGAGGCAGAGAACCTGCGCTGGTTCAATCTGTAATGGCCCGGGCAGCGCAGCTCATGCAGCTTATTGTGGATGCTCTGTTTCAAATCAAGCTCTGGTCATACCGGCGCACGCCGGTATCCAGTCCAGTGGCACCCGGGTTCCGGCCAGCGCCGGAACGACGACAATGCGCCGAGTCCCGACAAAGTTATACTCACTGTTCCCGCAGCCGCATCTATGGATAATGGGGTAAAGGCCCACCCAGACAAGGATCTCCAGTGGAGGAAGCCGCTCTCTTTCAATCCTTTTTCCTGATCTTCAGCGGCGCGGCCATCGTGGCCTCGCTGGCACTCTTCGGGCGCCAGCCGCTGCTGGTGGCCTATATCGCCTTGGGGATAGCGCTCGGTCCCTCGGGGTTTGCGGTGATCGACAATGTGGAGCTGCTGGCGGAAATATCCAGTATCGGGATTATCTTCCTGCTGTTTTTGCTGGGCCTTGATATGCAGCCCCAGGCGCTGCTCTCGGTAATGCGCAAGGCCACCTTCGTGGGGCTGATCAGCAGCGCAATTTTCCTCGGCCTGGGTTACGGAATCGGACGGCTGTTCGGGTTTACCTCCATCGAGTGCTGGGTGATCGGCATGGCGCTGATGTTCTCCAGTACCATTATCGGCATCAAATTGCTGCCCACCACCGTGTTACACCATAAGCACCTGGGCGAATTGATGGTGGGGTTGCTGCTGTTCCAGGACTTCGTGGCCATCACTTGCCTGATGATACTGCTGGGCGGTGGCGCGGAAACATTAAGCCCCATGCAAATAGGCCTGTCTTTTGCCGCCCTGCCGCTGCTGGTGCTTATCGCCTGGGTGGTGGTGAAATTCCTGTTGCTACCGCTATTTACCCGCTTCGACCGCTTTCACGAGTATGTTTTTCTGCTCGCGGTGGGCTGGTGTATGGGCCTGGCGGAAACAGCGGAGATCCTCGGGCTGTCGCGGGAAATCGGTGCTTTTATCGCCGGCATCACCCTGGCCACCAGCCGTATATCACAATACATTGCCCTGAGTCTGAAGCCCTTGCGGGATTTCTTTTTGATTCTGTTTTTTTTCAGCCTTGGGGCCCAGTTCAAGCTGTCTGTACTGCCGGAAATCGCCCTGGCTGCCGTGGTCACCGCGGTAGCGGTACTGATCATCAAACCCGTGGTGTTCCGCTACCTGCTGGGCCGCCAGAGCGAACGCAAGGTGCTGGCCTGGGATATCGGTTTCCGTCTGGGACAGATCAGCGAATTCTCGCTGCTGATCGCCTTCCTGGCCGCGAGCCAGGAGCTGATTGGCAGCGCCGCATCCCATTTAATCCAGGCCACCGCGATACTCACCTTCCTGGTCTCCTCCTATATCGTGGTGCTGAATTTCCCCAACCCAATCGCGATCAAGGACCATTTGCGCAGGGATTAAAATTACAGATAAATCCGTAGGGTGGGCGCGCTGTGCTCCGCTCCATCCTACGCCCTGGTGAATTTCCGGTTGTTTTTCAGCATGCCGAACAGCTGCGGAATATCCCTGGCAAACATCAGGTACAGGCAGGGTACCAGCAGCAGCGAAATGGTGGTGGCGGCGAGAATGCCGTAACCCAGGGAAATGGCCATCGGGATCATAAACCGCGCCTGCACCGAGGTCTCAAAGATCATCGGCGTCAACCCGCAGAAGGTGGTCACAGTGGTGAGGATGATCGGGCGGAAGCGACGCGCGGCAGCCTGTTTGATCGCATCGGTGACCGGCGTACCCCCGGCGCGCAGTCGGTTGCCGTACTCGATCATCACCAGGGTATCGTTGATCACCACTCCCGCCAGCGCCACCATGCCCAGCAGGCTCACCATACTCAGGCCATAGCCCATCAGCAGGTGGCCCAGCAGTGCGCCGATCACCCCAAAGGGAATGGCCACCATCACCGTCAGCGGCTGGATATAGCTTTTCAACGGGATCGCCAACAGCAGGTAAAGCGCAGCCATGGTGAGGGAGAAAGTGAGGCCCAGGGAGGCCAGGCCCTCGCGCTCTTCCGCCTGGCGCCCCTGGTAGGAGACCGCCAGCCCGGCAAACTCCGCCTGCAATTGCGGGATGGCACTGCGATTCAGTTCGTTGATCACCAACGCCGCCTGATCCGGCGGTTCCACATTGGCGGTCACCGTCATCACCCGCCGGCCCTCGCGGCGGTTGATGGTGGCATAGGCACGGCCCTTATCCACTTCAACAAGGTCCGGCAGAGGCAGCCAGAGGCCGTTACCGGCGCGGATCATGATGCTGGAAACATCGTCCAGGGAAATCCGCTCGGATTCCGGCAGGCGCACCATCACCTTCACCTGATCGCGCCCGCGCTGCTGACGCATGGCCTCGGCGCCGTACAGCGAGGTGCGCAGTTGGCGGCCGATCTCCTCGGCGGAAAGGCCGAGGCTTTTTGCGGTTTCCGTCAGGGTCAGGTCCAGCTGCTGCTTGCCCAGGGAGACGCCCGCATCGATATCGCTGACGTTGGGAAAATCCTTCAGCGACATCGCCAGCCGTTGCGCCGCCGCTTCCAGGGTACTAGTGTGCGTATGGCGCAGTTCCACAGTGAGCGCGGCGCCGGCTCCCGGACCGCCGCGGTCGGCGGCGAAGCTGGAACTCAGCGCGCCGGGCATCGGGCCCACCGCGCGGCGCCAGTCGCGTACGAACTCGCCGGTGGTAAAGTCGCGCTGGTCCGACGGGGTGAAGTAGACATCCACCTGCACTGCGTCGCCATTCACCAAGCCGCGCATGCCGAGGAAAGCCCGCTTGCGCTCCCCCTCCTCCAACAGCCGATTGGCGGCCTGGATGATCTGCGCCCGCGCCTTTTCCAGTTGCTGTTCGGCGGTGCCCGGCGGAAAGGTGACCTGCACCCTCCCGGAATCCCGCTCCACCCTCGGCATCAAGGTAAAACCCATGCGCCCGCTTGCGGCGTAGCCGCCCACTACCAACAGGGTGGCGATGGCCACGGCGATGGTGGTGTAGCGGTGACGCACGCACAGATCGAGCAGCGGCTTGAAGCGAACTTCCACAAAGCGGTCCAGGCTGCGCGCGATTATTTTCTGACGGGCGGCGATCCGCCGCGTCCAGCGGTTCCTGTACCCCCGGCGGGAATGGGCGAGGTGCGAAGGCAGGATAAACAGCGCCTCCACCCAGGAAATGATAAATACCGAGCCCACCACGAAGGGGATGATGCCGAAGATCTTGCCCATAAAACCGGGCAGGTACATCAGTGGAATAAAGGCGACGATATTGGTGAGAATGGCGAAGGTCAGCGGCACTGCCACCTGTCGCGCGCCGGCGATGGCGGCCTGCATATTGCTGTAGCCCTGGCTGCGCCACTCGTGAATGTTTTCCCCGGCGATGATCGCGTCGTCCACCACTATTCCCAGCGCGATAATAAACGCGAACATACTCACCATATTGATGGAGATATCCAGCGCGGGCAGGAACAGCAGAGCGCCGAGGAAACTGGTGGGAATACCCAAAGTTACCCAGAATGCGAGGCGCAGTTCGAGAAACGCGCCCAATACCACAAACACCAGCAGCAGGCCGATAAAACCGTTTTTCAACAGCAGCGACAGGCGCTCCTTGAAAATTTGCGAGTCGTCGTCGCGGATGCTGATATGTACCCCCGGTGGCAGCGACAGGCGTGCCTCGTCCAACACTTCGCGGGTGGCCTCGCTGATACTCATCGGTGTCTGGTCGCCCACGCGAAAGACATCGATGCCCACCGCCGGCTCGCCGTTGTAGACCATGTTGCGCGGCTCATCCACCAGCGCGTCGCGGATGGTGGCGATATCCTTCAGCCGCACCATGCCGCCGCCGCTGCCCCGGGCGACGACGATATCGCCGAACTCCCGTGCCCAGTCGCGGCGCTCGGTCACCCGCACCAGAATTTCACCTGCGGTGGATTTCACCCCGCCGGCGGGCACGTCCACCGCTGCGTTGCCAATCAACTGCGCGATGTCCCGCAGGGTCAGGCCGTAGCGGCGCAGGTCGTCCCGGCGCACCTCCACCGCCACCTCGAAATCGCGAACGCCAGAGGCGGAAAGCTGGGTGATATCCGGGTGGGCTTCCAGCTTGTCGTACACCTGCATGGCGACGTCGCGCAGAGTGCGGTCGTCCAGGTCGCCGTGGATCACCAGATCCATCACGTCCCGCTTGCGCTCCGCCAGACTCACCCGGGGGCGCTCGATATCGGAGGGAAAGGTGCTCACCCGGTCGATGGCCTGCTGCACGTCCTGGTAAACCTGGTTGGCGTTGGCGTCCTCGTCCAGCTCCAGGATAAGAGAGGCGCTGCCTTCGGCGGCGGTGCCACGCATCTCCTTAATACCGACGATGCCCTGCACCGCCTGCTCCGCCGCCACCAGCACGCCGCGCTCCACCTCCTCGGGACTGGCGCTGGGATAGGAGATCTGCACCGAGACCATATCCAGGCTGAATTCGGGGAAGACCTCCTTTTTGATAATGAGGGAGAAAACCAGACCGCCGAAGATAAACACCAGCATCAGCAGGTTGGCAGTGACATGGTTGTGGGTCATCCAGGCGATGGCGCCGCCGCGGGTTTCCACCGGCGGGCGCACGATGGGGGGATTCTGCCGGGTGTCGCTCATCCCCGCTCTCCCCGCCCCACTTTCGCCGCCGGCTCGCGCGGAGGTGTGCCCGGCCGCCCTTCACTACCAGGCGGCCCCAGCTCGGGGAGCGTCTCCCCGCTCTTTTTGTCTTCCCCAGACAGGCGCACCGGCATACCGTCGGTGACCGCGGACAGGCGGGTGGTAACCAGGGTTTCGCCGCCGTCGAGGCCGCTCTCCAGCACCGCGTAGTCCCCGCTCAGGTAAGCAATTTCCACCGGCTGGATGTGGATGCGATTCTCCTGCACCTGCCACACCCGGTCGCCGTCCTGTACCGCAGTGAGCGGCACGCGCACGCGCTCTTCGCCGGTGCGCCCGGTGATTTCCACGCGTGCCAGGTCGTTGAGCAACAGTTGCGGTTGGGCCGGGTCGTCCAGCGACAGCGGGTCCGGCAGTTCCACCAGCACCCGTGCCAGTCGGCCCTGCTCTTCCAGGACCGGGATCAGGCGTACGAACTCCGCCTGACGGAACCGCCCTTTCGGCCACTGACTGCCGTGGATACGCACCTCCGGGTCCGGCCCACCCAGCCGCGCCAGTTGCTGGGCCGGCACTTCCACCTCCACCTGGAAGCGGTCGGCGCCGGCCAGTTGGTAGAGCACTGTTCCCGGTGCCACCCGGTCGCCCATATCGACACTGCGACTCACCAGCAGTCCGGTGAACGGCGAGCGGATTTCCGTCAGGCGCAGGTCCCGGCGGGCGAGACTGACCTGCACCTCCGCCGATTCCACCCGCGCGCGGGCGGCGGCCAGTTGCGGCTCGCGCAGCACCAGGGCGCGGTCCGCATCCGGCAGCGAGGAGCCCAGCAACGCGTATTCCTCCTCGGCTACCTGGCGCTGACCCTCCTCCTGTTGCAGCTCCGCGCGCCGCTCCGCCAGGGTACTGCGCGCCGTCTGCAGGGCCAGTTGATAAGGTTCGGCGTCGATGCGCAGCAGCAGTTGGTTTTTCTCCAGGGTGGAGCCCGGACCCAGGTCGTAATCGAGCCAGTCCACGCGCCCCTCCACCTGGGGCTGCAGGTCGACAAACTCCCGCGCCGATACCTTGCCCACGGCCTTGACGGTGAGCGGGAAGCGGCCGCGCTCGGCCTCCACCACATCCACCACCGGCGCCGGGGTGGTCCGCGCACCGCGGCTCACCGTGGGCTTCTCGCGCAGCAGCCAACTGGAGACCAGCAGCGCCAGCAACAGCAGCAATACCGGAAGCGCGAAGTTCCAGTTGATTCGTTTCAACATCAGTCTTTCTCCGTCCGGTACAACTCCAACTCCATCGGTTCCGCAACCGGCAGGTCCTCCGCCGGCAGGCCGCCGGACAGGGCGCGGTAGAGGGTCACCCGGTTCTCTATCAGTTCGCGGCGGGCGGTCAGTATCTGCCGCGCCAGGCTCTGTTGGTCATTGGTGGCGGTAAGCACGTTAAGGAAGTCCACCGCGCCGCGGCTGTAGGCCCGCAGCTGGCGCTCGGCGATCAGTCCCGCCAGACGCTCCCGCTCGCGCAGGTGGTGCAGGCGATCGAGCACCGCCTGCTCCCGGATCAGCGCCTGCTCAACTTCCGACAGTGCCTGAACGACAACGTTGCGGTACAGCGCCCAGCGCTCCTGCACCACTGCCTGCTGCTGCGCCTGGGCGGAGACCAGTTGGCCGCCGTCGAAGATGATGCCCTCCCCGGCAGCGGTGAGGGCTAGCAGCCATCCGTCGAGGATGTCGGCTATGGCGGTGCCACCACCGCTGGCCACCGCACTCAGGCTGATGGCGGGCAGGCGCTCCGCCCACGCCTGGTCGGCGAGATAGTAGCCCTGCAACAGTTCCCGCTGTGCCCGCTTCACATCCGGGCGGCGCAGCAGTAACTGTCCGGGCACACCGGTATCCGGCAGGGCCGGCAGCGACGGCATAACGGAATCGGGGCGCACAAAATCCGGCAACCGTTCGGCACTGGTGCCCAGCAATGCGGCCAGTTGTACCCGCAGAGTCTCGATATCCGCCTCTGCAGCCTGCAGTTCCTGCTCCGACTGCTGTATCAGTTGCCGCTGCTGCAGGACGTCCGCGGCGCTACTGGTGCCGCCGCCAAAACGCAGTTCGAGAACCCGCAGGGTTTTGCGATTGGTTTCCAATTGTCGCCGCAGCAGATCCCGCTGGCCCCACTGCTCGAGCAGTTGCAGCCAGGTATCGGCCACCTCCGCTGCCAAGGTCAGGGCCGCGGTCTGCAGGCTCTCCGCCTGTGCCAGCCGGCTCGCCTCCGCAGCCCGGGCACCGGCGCGAACCCGGCCCCATAGGTCGACCTCGTAGCTGGCGGCCAGGCTGCCGCCCCAGCTGTTGCCCTCGCTATCGCTGTCCTCGAAATCGTCACTGGAGAAGCGTTGCTCGGTGTTATCCAGACGCCCCGTGAGCCGTGGCCAGAAACCGGAGCGCGCGCCGCGAGCCGCGGCCTCTGCCTGTTCCAGGCGCCACAGGATGGCCTGCAGGTCCGGGCTGTCGCGCAGGGCCAGTTGGATCAGCCGGTCCATGACCGGGTCGTCGAAATTGCGCCACCAGCGGATGCGGCGCTCCGCGCTGCCGGAAGTGCGGAAACTGTCCGGCAGCCCCAGAGTTTCCGCCGGATGATCCGGTGGCAGCGCCGTCTGCGCGCAGGCGGCCAGCAATGGCAGACAAATGACTGTGCTGCGGCGAAAAAACAGTAGGAAATTCACCAAAAAACCAAAGACACCAAGTTAGGAACTAATTTGCGCCTATTATGTAATCCACCCCTGGCACTGCAAGGTAATTTACGGTTGTTTACGCTTAGTAAATGCCCCAACGCGCCGACTTGGGTATCATGCCGGCGCATACGACCGGCCGGACATCCGGCATACAATACCGGCGTACAACAGAGAGAAACGGAAGTAGACGAGAAACCTATGAGCAAACACCAGCCCCTGGCCCACTGGGACGATATCCTGCTACTGGACCGCCAGCTTACCGACGAAGAGCGTATGGTTCGCGACACCGCGCGCGAATACTGCCAGACCCAACTGATGCCCCGCGTACTGGAAGCCAATCGCCACGAGATTTTCGATCGCGAGATCATGACCGAAATGGGCGCTCTGGGGCTCCTGGGCTCCACCATCGACGGCTACGGCTGTGCCGGCCTGAACTACGTCTGCTACGGCCTGGTGGCCCGCGAGGTGGAGCGGGTGGACTCCGGCTACCGCTCGGCGATGAGCGTGCAGTCCAGCCTGGTGATGTACCCCATCTCCGCCTATGGCTCCGAGGAACAGAAAGAAAAGTACTTGCCCAAACTCGCCACCGGCGAGTGGGTCGGCTGCTTCGGCCTCACCGAGCCGGACGCCGGCTCCGACCCCGGCGGCATGAAGACCCGCGCGAAGAAAGTCGACGGCGGCTACCGCCTCACCGGCTCCAAGATGTGGATCACCAACAGTCCCATCGCCGACGTCTTCGTGGTCTGGGGCAAGGACGACGAGGGCGAGATCCGCGGATTTATTCTCGACAAGGGCATGGAGGGTCTCTCCGCGCCGAAGATCGAAGGCAAATTCTCCCTGCGCGCCTCCATCACCGGCGAAATCGTAATGGACAACGTCTTCGTACCGGAAGAAAACAAATTCCCGGATATCGGCGGCCTGCGCGGCCCCTTCGGCTGCCTCAACCGCGCCCGCTACGGCATCTCCTGGGGCGCCATGGGCGCCGCGGAATTCTGCTGGCACGCCGCCCGCCAGTACGGCCTGGACCGCAAGCAGTTCAACAAGCCGCTGGCCCAGACCCAGCTGTTCCAGAAAAAACTCGCTGACATGCAGACCGAAATCGCTCTGGGCCTGCAGGGTTCACTAAGGGTCGGCCGCATCATGGATGAAGACAAGCACTTCGATCCCACCATGATCTCGCTGATGAAGCGCAACAATTGCGGCAAGGCCCTCGACATAGCCCGCGTCGCCCGCGATATGCACGGCGGCAACGGCATCGCCGACGAATTCCACGTGATTCGCCACGTGATGAACCTGGAAGCGGTGAACACCTACGAGGGAACCCACGATGTGCACGCGCTGATTCTGGGGCGGGCACAGACCGGATTGCAGGCGTTTTTTTAAAGACGGGACTCGGGACTCGGGACTCGGGACTCGGGACT
The DNA here is from genome assembly GCF_014191725.1 of Microbulbifer rhizosphaerae. Lineage (GTDB taxonomy): Bacteria > Pseudomonadota > Gammaproteobacteria > Pseudomonadales > Cellvibrionaceae > Microbulbifer > Microbulbifer rhizosphaerae. The sequence goes on along the minus strand of NZ_JACHWZ010000014.1, from coordinate 122,491 downwards.
CGAAAAGAATAACCGCAGCTTAATGCGAAGGCCCTGATGCCGGGGGCTTTATGTCAGACGTTGACTCGGGCCATCCCTGGCCCTCGCCCTACGGGCGCTTCGGCGTCCAAAATGGCAATCCTGCCATTTTGTCTGCGGCCATGGATGGCCGCGGAGAGCGTACAGGGAGGTATTTAAGGGGGGCGCCCAGCCCGTGTCTGGCATAAAGTCACCGGTAGCAGGGCCGCCCCAGCGCTAGAAACAAATCTCCCCGGCCCTCGCAAAACACTCAATACCTTATGGAACAACTGCTGTACTGGTTCGATTTAATCGGCATAGTGGTCTTCGCCTTTACCGGCGTGCTCGCCGCCGGCCACAAGCAGATGGACCTGTTCGGCGCCGTGGTGCTGGCCTGTGTCACCGCCACTGGCGGCGGCACCATCCGCGATATCATCCTGAACATCCCGGTGTTCTGGCTCCAGGACAGCCACTATCTGTGGATCGCCTCGGTCACCGGAGTGGTAAGCTTCTACCTGATCCGATATCTGCAGGTGCCCATGCGCCTGCTGGCGATCGCCGACGCCATGGGCCTGGCGGTATTTACCGTGATCGGCACGCAAAAAGTGCTGGCGCTGGGGCACTCTCCCGCCATCGCCATTGTGATGGGTGTGATGACCGGCACCTTCGGCGGCCTGATTCGCGACATTCTGTGTGGCGATATTCCCCTGCTGCTGCGCCGCGAGATCTACGCCACCGCGTCGCTCAGCGGCGCCGCAGCCCTGGTCCTGCTGGACGCCACCGGCGCAGTGCCGGGGAAGATCGCGGTGGGCATTGCTGTGCTGGTCACCCTGTCCATCCGCCTCGCCGCACTGCGCTGGAACCTGTCCGCACCCATCGCGCGTATAGGTAATAATTGAGAAGCCCGCTTATCAAAGGTAACAACACGGTGCGCAATTCCCTGCAAAAAAGTATTTATCCCCTAGCCCTCTGCCTGGTGCTCGCCGCCTGCGGACGCGAGTCGCAAGAGGAAAAGGCAGCCGAAGATCCCGGGCGCCTGATACCCAAACCCTGCTGGTTCGAAATCGACAACAGCTGGCCTGTCACCCAGTGCTACATGATGGAAGTGCCGGAGAACCATGCCAAGCCGGAGGGCCGTAAGATCCAGTTTCCGGTGGTGCGCTTTCACGCCATCGAAGCAGACCCCGCCAAACTGCCGCTGTTGCACCTCGGTGCCGGCGGCCCGGGCGCCAGCCTGGGAATGGAGCCGGAAAACGCCAGCGAATGGTTGTGGGCCAATTACGCGGACATGACCGTCAACGATGGTCGCGACCTGATAGTGATGGACCCCCGGGGCGTCGGCATGGCCAAACCCCGCCTGTCCTGCGACGAATTTATCGAAGACGCCGAGACCGCCTTCCAGCGCAACCTCTCCTCCGACGAGGAGGCCCGGGTCTTCACCTACAGCATGGAGAGATGCTACAGCCGTCTGAGTAAAATTGCCGATCTGTCCCACTACAACAGCGCCGTCGTGGCGCAGGACGTCGAGGCCCTGCGCCGCCAGCTGGGATTGGAAAAACTCAACCTGTACGGCGTCTCCTATTCCTCCCGCTACGCCCTGACCTTCGCCCGGGACTATCCGCAATCGGTGCGCGCCCTGGTGCTCAACAGCGCCGTCTTTCCGGAAATCATCTACACCCAACAACTGGCGAAAGACACCCTGGAAGCCTACCAGCGGGGACTCGCACACTGCCGCGGCGACAAGCTGTGCAACAGCCGCTACCCCGACCTGCAGAGACGCCTGGAGGCCCTGATACAGGATCTGGATGAAAACCCGCTCACCGTACCGGTCAAACACATGTATTCGCAGGAGGAATATCCCTTTGTACTCAACGGCCAACGCCTGCTGAGAGTCCTCTTCCAGGCCCTGTACAACGAGGATTTCTATCGCGAACTGCCCCACGTGATCGAGGCCCTGGAAAACCGCAACAGTGAACATGAACCCACACAGGCGGCCATCGTCAACCTCATGAATATCATTCTGGACCCCAACTTCGGCGACGCCGCCGGGGTCAGCCACTTCTGCTACGAAGAGGCGCCTTTCGTGGACTTCAACAAAGCCCTCAAAAGAGCGGCAGAAAGTGGTGTGCTCGGTGGCACGGTGCGCACCGATCTCCAACTGCTGCAAATGCAGTGCCGCATCTGGGCCATTCCCTCCGCCTCCCTGGCCGAGTCCCAGGCTGTGAAGACCCAAGTGCCGGTACTGCTCCTGCACGGAGGCCTGGACCCGGTACTCTCGGCGGAAGATGCCGATAAGGCCCGGCACAGGCTTCCCAATCATCAATGGCTGCTGTTTCCGAAACTGGCCCACGACGTGATCTCGGCCAGCAACTGTGCGGAAATGGCCGCGGCACGTTTCCTCGACGATCCCTCGGAAGAACTGGCGGAACCGACCAGTCAGTGCCGCAAGGAGGAACTGGCGCAGGAGGAAGCGCCGGACAATGGTGAAACACCACCCAATCAGGCAAATAACGGCGAACCATCGACGGAAGATCAATAAATGGAAAAGAGCGGTAGCGGCATTCTTCCCGGCTCATTGATTATTGGCCATTGATCACTGATCATTAACCGTCATCAAAATAAAAACTGACGAAGACATGAGCGATCGGGCGGCGATAGAAGTTTTTGAACTCGCGGAAATTCTCCACCACCCGCAAGTGGTGGTGCTCGACTGCCGTTACGACCTGGCGGAGCCCCAGGCCGGCGAGCAGCGATTTCGCGAAGGGCATATTCCCGGCGCCCGCTACGCCAGCCTGCACCGCGACCTGTCCGCTCCCGTCGGCCGCTACGGCGGCCGCCACCCGCTGCCGGACCCGCGGCAGTTCCAGGAATTCGCCCGCCGCGCCGGTATCTCCCGGGACACCCGGGTCATCGTCTACGACGACCAGCGCCTGGCCTTCGCCGCTCGCGCCTGGTGGCTGCTGCGCTACTTCGGCCACGAACAGGTATCCGTCCTCAACGGCGGCCTGCGGGCCTGGCGCGAGTCCGGCCTGCCGCAGGAATCCGGGGACACGGCACCCGCGCAAAGCGGCAATCTGACCTGCCGGCCGCGGCGCCACCTGGTCATCGGCTACGGACCACTCCACAGGGGCCTGGAGAATCCTCCCTGGCAACTGATCGACGCTCGCGATACAGAACGCTTTCTCGGTATCGAGGAACCCATAGATCCCATCGCCGGCCATATTCCCACCGCCATCAACAAACCCTGGCAATGTGTGACCGACGACAACGGCAGGCTGAAAAGTCGCGAGGAACTGGCCGGCAACTGGCGGGACATTCCCGCGGACGAGCAATTGGTCAACTACTGCGGCTCGGGTGTCACCGCCTGCGCCAATCTGCTCTCACTGCACCTGATCGGCCGCACCAATGCCCTGCTCTACGCCGGGAGCTGGAGCGACTGGTGTGCGCATATACTGCATCCAGATAACAGTGATCAATCGACACAGACAAGCAAAGCCGAAGCGTTGACCGTGGATCACTGATCACTGATCAGACAAGCCCCGGTACCCGCCAAGCCACAATAGCCGCCGGGATTCTTGGCCAGGTATTGCTGGTGATCCTCTTCCGCGTAGTAGAAAGTCGGCGCCGGCCCTATCTCGGTAGTGATGCCCCCCAGCCCCTTATCCTCCAACGCCCGCTGGAATTGCGCCTCGCTTTCCCGCGCCTCGTGCAACTGCTCCTCGTCGTAGCAGTAGATACAGGAGCGGTACTGGGTGCCCTGGTCATTGCCCTGGCGCATGCCCTGGGTGGGATCGTGTTGTTCCCAGAAGGCACGCAGCAATTGCCGGTAGCTGATTTTCTCCGGGTCGAACACCACCAGCACCACTTCCGCATGGCCGGTGCCACCGCTGCAAACCTCCCGGTAGGTAGGGTTGGGGGTACTGCCGCCGGCGTAGCCCACCGCGGTGCTGTAGACACCGTCCATCTCCCAGAAGAGACGCTCGGCCCCCCAGAAGCACCCCATACCGAACAGCGCCCGCTGCATGCCTTCGGGAAAGGGCTCCACCATAGTGTGGCCGGAGACAAAATGCTTTCCACTGATGGGCATGGGTTCGTCGCGGCCGGGGAGCGCCTCTTCCGGAGTGGGAATAGTAAACTTGTCGTAGTGCACGAAGTTTCCTCAATAGTTGATAGTCGGCTGTCATTGGTAGGATAGGTGCGCAGCGTGCCTATCGGGGCATGCCCCTCCGGCGTCCTGCCTGGGCAAGCTGAAGTTCACCCCTGGGAGGCCTCCATGATGCAGCCGGAGGCCTTCATCGGCCGGCTTACTGACCACTCCCGGTAATCCGCGCCCAGCTTTTCCTCTGCCCGCTCCGCCAAGCGGCGGAAGGGCGTCCGTCCCGGGTCGGCCAGGATCACGCGGCCAACGCCGGCGCTCAGGGCGCGGCGGGTGAGATTGTACAGCGGCTTTTCCAGCTGGTCCCAGAAGCAGATATCCGTGCCGATCAGCGCGTCGAACTCGCCCAGATCCGATTCCCGGACTTTTTCATAGCGGCACCGCCAGGTGTCCACCGCCACACCGTTCAATTCCGCGTGGTAGTGCACGAACGGAAACACGCTGGGATCCGCGTCCAGGCCGGTGACCCGGGCGCCGAAGTGCTTTGCGCAGAAGATACCGCCCAGGCCCCAGCCGCATCCCAGGTCCAATACCCGCGCGCCTTTTTTCAGCGGGTTGCGCTTGAGGTAGTCCATGGTGAGGCAGGAACTTTTCCAAAACTTGTTGCCATGCAGGCTGGGGTCTCCCGCCTCGCGGCGCAACTTGCGCATATCCGGGTGTGCATTCTGTCGAACGGTAAGCCCAAACAAACGTCGACTGTGGTTGCTGGAAGTCATGTCGGTTTTTCGTCTCCTTCTTTTCGGTTTGCGCAAAAGACAAGGTAACAATTGCCAATAGATGCCAGTGTACCGCTAAATCCCCGCCGCTTCAGTGAGCAGGGCTGCTTTTATTGCGGAAGAAATAATCCAGCTCACCTGAAACGCAGGGAATGGTGTGAAAAAAAAATGCATAAATATCTGATTGCGGGTGTCGCGCTCCTGATTGTCGATGCGCACGCGGCGTCCAGCTTTCAACCCAATAAGGTCACCCTGAGGGCGCGGAAGACCACAGTAATGAAGTCGCCCGGCAGCCGGAAGATTTTCTCTCCGCGGCATACGCATCGACATCTGATATCCTATTGGGCCGAATGACTGAATTAGAGAGAACTCCTTGGCCCGTATCGTCCTGCTGATCGCCGTCGGCATCGTCGCCTGGCTGGCGTGGCAAAAATTCAAAGCCAGCCACCCCGAGGAGCGGCGCAAGCTGTTGCTGCAGTGGCTGTTGATCGGTGTGGCCTTGCTGGCGGTGGTGCTGGCCATCAGCGGCCGCCTGCACTGGGTGGCCGCCGCCGTCGCCGTGGTGCTGCCGGTGCTGGGGCGGGGCCTGAGCTGGCTCGGTCGCCACCTGCCCTGGCTGGCGCCCCTGATCGCCAGGCACGCCAGCGCCCGGAGGGGAAGACAGCAGGAAGAAGCGGGCGAGAACCCTCCCCTCACCAGCGGCGAAGCCCGCCGGATTCTCGGCGTCGGCGCCGATGCCGGCCGCGAGGAAATCGTCAGCGCCCACCGCCAGTTGATCCAGAAGCTCCACCCGGACCGGGGCGGGAACGACTACCTGGCCTCGCGCATCAATGCCGCCAAGGAGCTGCTGCTCAAGGAACAGGGATAAAGCGGTCGCCATGGCACCCTGGTAAACACACCCCGCCCCCGATCCCCGGAAATTTCTGTCTACACTGATTAGTGACGCTTTTTCCGCCTGGGACCATTGCCAATGCCGCTTCACAGCAAACGGGGGCTGCGCAGCCCCGCCCACGGAAACGGCGTGGATGCGGACATCTTTGCCTCCGCCGCCTCCGCGCGGAGTCTGCCCCGTTATTCAATGCCCGTAGATGGCGCCAGCGCGCGCACCAGTTACCAACTGGTGCGCGACGAGCTGTTTATGGACGGCAATTCCCGCCAGAACCTGGCCACTTTCTGCACCACCTGGGCCGAACCGGAGGTACACCAGTTGATGGAGGAGTGCCTCGACAAGAACATGATCGACAAGGACGAGTATCCGCAGACCGCGGAGATCGAGTCCCGCTGCGTACATATCCTCGCCGAGCTCTGGCATTCGCCGGAGGCCGCCGACACCATCGGCTGTTCCACCACCGGCTCCTCTGAGGCCGCGATGCTCGGCGGCCTGGCACTCAAGTGGCGGTGGCGCAAGCGCCGCCGGGACGCCGGCGCCGATGCGAGCAAGCCGAACCTGATCTGCGGCCCGGTGCAGGTGTGCTGGCACAAATTCGCCCGCTATTTCGACGTGGAGCTGCGCGAGATACCCCTCGACGGCGACGAGGTGTGCCTCAACCCAGAGAAAATCGCCCAATACGCCGACGAAAACACCATCGGCCTGGTGGCCACCTTCGGCGTCACCTTTACCTGCGTGTACGAATCAGTGGGAACCATCGCCCGCGAACTGGACCGGCTGCAGCGGGAGAAAGGGCTGGATATCCCCATCCACGTGGACGCTGCCAGCGGCGGTTTCGTGGCGCCCTTTATCCAGCCGGAGGTGGTGTGGGACTTCCGCATCGAGCGGGTGAAATCCATCAACGCCTCCGGCCACAAGTACGGCCTCGCCCCCTTGGGCGTGGGCTGGGTGATGTGGCGCGACACCGAGGAACTGCCCGAGGAACTGATATTCCGCGTGGACTACCTGGGTGGAAACATGCCCACCTTCGCGCTCAATTTCAGCCGTCCCGGCGGCGAGATTATTGCCCAGTATTACAATTTCCTGCGCCTGGGTTTCCGGGGCTACCGGACCGTGCAACAGCACTGTGCAAACACCGCCCAGTGGTTGGCGGAGCAGATCGGCAAACTGGACCCTTTCGAACTTTTCTACGACGGCCGGGGCGGCCTGCCGGCGATCAGCTACACCCTCAAGCCCGGGAGCTGGGGCTTCAACCTCTACGACCTCTCCGAGCGGCTGCGCATGCGCGGCTGGCAGGTTCCTTCCTATCCACTGCCCGCCAACCGCCAGGACTGCGTGATCCAGCGGATACTGATCCGGCACGGTGTCAGCCGCGATATGGCCTCGCTGTTGCTGGAGGATATCCAGTGCGCGGTGGAATACCTGCGCGCCCACCCGGTGACACACTCGGCCAGCCAGCCGGGCTTCAGCCACACCGGCCGCCGATCGGGCTGATGCCTGCAGGAAACCACCGAATGCTGGCTCCCGTACCGGATCAAGTCCGGCATCGAGTTCCTGCGCCGCTCTGACGACTATAAGAGCTTGATTTGAAACCGAGTACTACGGCAGCCGGCACAGCAGATGCACATAGCGCGCCAGTTGCCGGTAAGGCTCGAGGCGGGAGTATTCCAGTTCCTTGTCCACGATCGCTGCCGCGGGCAGCTTCTCGCGAATCGCGGGGGTCATAAAATCATGGAAACAGCGGATGCCGCTGTGGGCGACGATGGAAAAGCCCGCCTGTAGCAGCCAGTCCTGCACCCACTCCAGTTTCAAAGGGTTCTGCGGTGTGAGGCTGCCGGGGTGTCCACCCCAGTGGCCGCTTTGAATATTACGATCTAACTGCCGAAAACTGCCCCTCTGCAGCAGGCGGAATTCCAATGCGCGGCGGTTGTAGAAGGTGAGCGACAAATGGCCACCGGACTTTAACAGCGTCGCCAGCTGTTGCAGCGCCATACGCGGTTGTTCCAACCATTCCAGTACCGCGTGGCAGAGGACCAGGTCGCTGCCGCGCACCTCCTCCAGTTCCGGCAACGCCTGCAGCGGCCTGTGCAGCAGTGTCACCCGCTCCCCCAGGCCCCGGCCGGCCAGTTGCTCCTCAGCCTGTTGCAGCATTTGCGCGGAGATATCCGCCAGGTAGACCCGGTGGCCCCCCTCCGCCAGATCCATCGCGAACTGGCCCTGGCCGCCGCCGGCGTCCACCACCTTCAGTCCGGCCCCCTTGCTCAGCAGCGGCGCAAGGTCCCGGTTCAGCACCGCCAGGCGAATATCCCCCTTGAGGCCGCCGTAGATGCGCTGCCTGAAGCGGTGTGCCAGGTCGTCGAAATTGCGGTCGGTCATCGATTGTCTCCGGTTCGAAGTGCCGCCGAGTGTACGACTGCTTCGCCCCGCTGAAAATCGCCACGATAATAAATGATAATAATTTACATTTAGATTATCTGATGTTAATTTATCGCACCTCAATAATTCCCCCAAAAACGAACCAAGGACAACTCCAAGTGAATTCTGCAAAGCACCTGCTGCCCCTTGCCATCGCCCTGCACAGTGCAACCGCTGCCGCCGCCGACAGTGTGGAAGAGGAAGTCGTGGTCACCGGCCGCGCACAGGAGTTCTACCTGGAGAGCGAAACCCGCGTGGGCACCAAGGTGGCCACCGATATCATGGATATTCCCCAGTCCGTACAGGTGCTCAGCGCACAGCTAATGCGCGACCAGGCGGCGCGCCAGGTGACCGACCTCTACCGCGCGGTGGCCGGGGTTAGCGAGTTCAGTTATTCCGGGGTGACCTTCCGCGGTTTCCGCGACGACGCCAACGTCTTTTATGACGGTGTACGCGGCGACCCCTACTCCGGGTTTGGCGTGCCGCAGCTGTTCAACTTCGAGCGAGTGGAGATTCTCAAGGGCCCCGCCGGCGCCCTCTACGGTGGAGGCGAACCGGGTGGCACCATTAACTATGTGTCGAAAAAGCCCCGCTTCGAGGAGAACACCGAAGTCAACCTGACCGCAGGCAACTACGACCGGCTTGGCGGCTCCGTCGATACCACCGGCGGCCTGAGCGAATCCGTCGCCTACCGCTTCGGCACTTTCTACGAGGAACAGGATAGCTTTCGCAACAACGCCGACGCCGCCAATCAGGAAGTGGCCGGCGGCCTGTTGTTCGAACTGGCGGAGAACACCCGGCTGACCACTACCTTCGACTACATTGAGCAGGACCTGGGAGGCAACCGGCTGCGCGGCGTACCGGTGGACGACGACGGCAACTTCCTCGTCGACCGCTCCTATAACGCCAACGAAAAGGGTGATTTCCAGGATCTGGAAGCGCTGGTGTTACAGGCCACCCTGGACCACTGGTTCAGCAAAAATCTGAGCCTCAGCACCACCCTGCGCCAGCTGGACAACGAGCGCGACCAGCAGTACCACGAATCCCGCGGCTGGGTGGATGTGAACGGCGACGACAAAGAGGATGTCAACGACGGCACCATCAAGCGCGAGTACCGCAAACAACACCGGCAGAACGCCGAGACCAGCCTGACCGCGGATTTCGTCTACGCCCTCGACACCGCCTCCATCGACCACCAGATACTGTTCGGCGGCGACTATCACAAGGTGGACACCGAATACGATTACTTCCGCGCCCGCTACGAAGCGGACGGCGTGGTCAACCTGAATATTTTCGAGCTGAACTACGGCGAAACCGACCCCAGCACTTATAACCTGCGGAATATGGGCAGCGACGGTGCAAAATCCGATCGCTACAGCGTCTATCTGCAGGACCAGATGGAACTGGGCCCGCTCTGGTCGGCGCTGGTCGGCGTGCGCCACGATACCTTCGAGGATACAGCCAAAGCCTCCGGCTACCGCTTCGAAGATAATGCCCTGGTTCCCCGCGCCAGCCTGGTATTCAAGCCGCTGGACCACACCTCCCTTTACCTGAACTACTCCGAGAGCTTCAATCCCATCGGGCTGGGTGAGCAGGAAGATGTGAGTGAAGAGGGCAGTCTGGACCCGGAAACCGGCAACCAGATAGAACTGGGAATAAAGAGCGAGTGGCTCGACGGCAGCATGATGACCACCCTCGCCGTCTACACCATCACCAAAAAAGACGTGACCATGGCCAACCCCGATGACGGTGGCCTCGACGACGGCATCCCGGCGCTGATCAATGTGGGCAAAGTGGAGAGCCAGGGCTTCGAGGCCACCCTGGTGGGCGACCTCAGTGACAGCTGGACCATCACCGCCAACTACGCCTACAACGACACCCGGATGGTGAAGGGCGCGGAGGGACAATACCTAATCAACACCATCATCGAAAACGACCGCTTCAGCGACCGCTTCGCTAACGCCCCCCGGCACCAAGCGGGACTATGGAGCCGCTACGACTTCCCCTCGATCAACTCGTCGATCGCTTTCGGCGCCGACTACGTCAGCGAACAATTCAGCTTCAACGGCCAGCGGGTCAAACCGTTCACGGTATTCGACCTGAGCTGGAGCACCGCCTGGAACGACACCCTGGTGCAAGTGAACGTGAAAAACCTTCTCGACAAGGAGTACGCGGTCAGCGGCTTCAACGAGCGCAACGGCCACTTCCCCGGGGACCCGCGGGAACTGGTGGTGCAGGTCACGCAGAACTTTTAACCCGGGACCGCGGAGCTCCAGCTCCGCTTGCGGGCCGCAGGCCCGCCGGTCGGGATCCTGAAAAATTACAGGAAGCGACAGCGCATCCACCCTACCACCGGGGAAAGAACAACCAACCTCGATGTGAAGGTCCTGATGCCGGCAGCAGGGCCGCCACCGTGCCTGCTAACGAACGGGGAACTCGGGGCTAATAAAAGTTATGGCTATCGACCGCCTTAAATGGTACCGCCTGCACAGCTGGGCCGGACTGAAGCTCTCGCTGCTGCTGAGCTTCGTACTGGTCACCGGCACCCTGGCCACCGTGTCCCACGAGATCGACTGGCTCTTCAATCCGGCGATGCGCGTCCAGCCACCGGTGGAGCCGGTGGAATACCATTGGGAAAAGTTCTACCGAAGCGCCCGCGCCGCCTACCCCCAGGCGCAGCTGCTGAACATCGACGCACCCGTGGATTCCCAATTCGCCGCAGAGGCGGTGGCAATGGACTCCTCCGGCGAGCGCTTTCGCATTTACCTGGACCCCACCACCAGCCAGGTCACCGGCACCGGCCGCTGGAACAACTGGCAGCGCTTTTTCCGCCAGGCCCACCGCCACCTGATGCTTCCACTCGCCCTGGGCATCACCATCGTCTGCTCAACGTCATTTCTGCTGGTGATCGCGCTGGTCACCGGCATCGTCTGCTACCGGGGCTGGTGGAAAGGTTTCTGGAAAATCCCCCGCCGGGAACAACCGCGCGCCGGCAAAAGGCGGGACAGGCAATCCCGCCGCTTCTGGGGCCAGATGCACCGGCTCCTCGGCGTGTGGAGCCTGTGGTTTATCGCCCTGATCGCCATTACCGGCATCTGGTACCTGCTGGAGCTCTGGGGCCTGAATGCACAATATCCTCCTCCGCTCACCGTAGCCAGCGTCACCAGCCTGGAACAACCCGCCGCGGAAACCCTGGCCGGAACAGTGGCCGCCGCCAAACACCTCTACCCGGAACTGCGCATCCGCTCGATACAGCTGCCCCGCAGCGCGGGAGATACCCTGAAGCTCACCGGCCAGGCGGAAGCGCTGCTGGTCCGCAACCGGGCTAACCACCTGGCCTTCGACCCGCGCACCGGCGAACACCTGGAAACCCGCAGGGGCGACCGGCTGGGTTTTCACCTGCGCATCTCCGAGGCCGCTGATCCGCTGCACTTCGGCGCCTTCGGCGGGCGAATTACCAAATGGACCTGGTTCTTCTTCGGCACCCTGCTCAGCGCCTTGTCGATCAGCGGCGTTTATCTTTACGGGCTGAGGACGGTTAACTCCGCGCGCGCCGTCAATGGCAGCTGGCACTTCGCTTGGCGCGATATGGGGCGCTGGAAATGGTTGGCGGGATTGTTGGTGGGATTGTGTTTTGGGATGACTGCGGTGTTGTTTTCCTGATTCCTTCGGCGGGCCCGCGGCCCGCTTGCCGCGCTGGGGCTCGGCGCTCCCGGCCAACGGCCACTCCTACAGGGGAGAACGGAATTCAGAAACGCCGCCGGTTCTCGGCGATCTTGTCCGCCAGGGCCTCGTTCAGATCGATATCCATGACCGCGGCCAGCTTGAGCAGGTACATCTGGATATCCGCCAGCTCCGCCGCAACGCTTTCCGCCTCATCGCTCTGCAACATCCGCTCCACCTGCCCATCATCGAGCCACTGCAGATGGCGGCACAGCTCCGCCACCTCCACCGACAGCGCCATAGCCAAGTGCAAAGACTGCCAGTTGCGCCGGCGGGCGATCTCGTCGAAAGCGGCCAACACCGCGGCGGTATTCATGCTATTTGATACTCTCGCCATTGATCTTGTGCGCCTCCGCCGCCAGCAGCACCTGCAGAGTGCGCGAACGGAACTCACGCAGGAAAAGTATCAGCGCCACCAACAGATAGCCGATCGCGAACAACAGCGGGTGGATAAACCAACCCATCACCGCCATGGCGAAATAGTAAGAGCGCAGCCCGTAGTTGTAGCTGTGCCCGGCCTGGTCGATCACCTTGGCGGTACTGATCGCATAGCGGCGACGCTCCTCCTCGCTAAAACTCTCGTCCTCCGCGGGTGGCGCCGCGCCGATCAGCACGTTGGCAAAGGAATACTGGCGCAGGGACCAGGTGAAATTGAAAAACGCAAAGATAAAAATCAGTAGCAGCAACAGTACCTTCAGCTCGAATTGCACCACCGTGGTGGTCTCCGCCAACGGCAGGCTGTTGATCATCTCCACCGCCACCGTGTCGGCGGTGAGCGCGGTCACCAGGCCCGCAAGGATCAGGATACTGGTGGAAGCGAAGAAGCCGATCACCCGCTCCAGATTGCCGATAATCGCCGCGTCCGGCATGCGCATATCCCGCTCCAGCATGCGCAACATCCACTCCACCCGGTACCACTGCATGGACGACGCCAGACACCAGGCCACTTTGGCCTTCCGGCGCGCGAAAACCGTGTACCCCATCCAGGTGACAAAAAAGCCAGTTACGCTGGCGATATCCAACCAGGTCAAACGTGTGTCTCCGTATTCGTCTACATTTATTAACCCGAGCGCATTGGACCGGGTTGATGCCCTGCCCGGGCAGTCAACGAAGTGTTTGCCCTGGTGGCACCGGTGTCAACACTGTTTTTCCGGCTCGCCCTGGCGGTAGAATAGCGCCCCAATTGCCGGGGCGGATGCAAACAGCACCGACTGAGTGATGAACCAAATGCGAAGCCCTCGATAGCAGGGCCGCCAATGCCCCAAGTACAACCTACGGAGCAGTCTTTTGAGCAACGCACACCCCGCCTTCGAACTGGTCACCAGCGCAACCATCGAATCCCTCGGCGTGCAGGTGGAGGAGTACCGACACCACAAAACCGGCGCCCAACACCTGCATATCGCCGCCGACAATCCGGAAAACGTCTTCCTGGTGGCACTGCGCACCGTTCCCCAGGACTCCAGCGGCGTCGCCCATATCCTGGAACATACCGCCCTCTGCGGCAGCGAAAAATACCCGGTGCGCGATCCCTTCTTCATGATGATAAGGCGTTCCCTGAACACTTTTATGAACGCCTTTACCAGCTCCGACTGGACCGCCTATCCCTTCGCCAGCCAAAACCGCAAGGACTTCGACAACCTGCTCGACGTCTATCTGGACGCGGTCTTCTTCGCCCGCCTGGACCCGCTGGACTTCGCCCAGGAAGGCCACCGGCTGGAGTTCGCCGAACCCGGCAACACGGACAGCGAGCTGGTCTACAAAGGGGTCGTGTTCAATGAAATGAAGGGCGCCATGAGCTCGGTGACCTCCCAGCTGTGGCACACCCTCGGCAGATATCTCTTCCCCACCACCACCTACCACCACAACTCCGGGGGCGAGCCGGCGGATATTCCCAAGCTCAGCTACCAGCAGCTGGTGAACTTCTACCGCAGCCACTACCACCCCAGCAACGCCATCTTCATGACCTTCGGCGACGTCCCCGCCGCCGAGCACCAGGCGGTATTCGAGGAAAAGGCGCTGCACAAATTCGAGCCGCTCGACAAAACCATCGGCGTAGAGCGGGAGACCCGCTACCTGGCACCGATATCGGTGGAGGAACACTATCCCGTCAGCGGTGACGAGGGACTCGAGAAAAAAACCCACATCGTGCTCGGCTGGCTACTCGGCGACGTCACCGACCTGGAGGAATCCCTCACCGCCCACCTGCTCACCGGTGTGCTGCTGGACAATAGCGCCTCGCCGCTGATGAAACTGCTGGAGACCACCGACCTGGGCACATCCCCCTCCCCCCTCTGCGGCCTCGACGACTCCCAGCGCGAACTCGCGTTCGTCTGCGGCATCGAGGGCAGCGAGCGGGAACGCGCCGACGAACTGGAAAAACAGGTGCTGGCAGTATTGGAGGACGTGGCGGAAAACGGCGTGCCCTACGAACAGGTGGAAGCCGCCCTGCACCAATTGGAACTGCAGCAACGGGAAATCACCGGCGACGGCTACCCCTACGGCCTGCAACTGATCCTCACCGCCCTCACCGGTGCCACCCACCGCGGCGATGCCATCGGCCTGCTGAACATCGACCCCATCCTGGAAAAGCTCCGGGAGCAGATCAAGGACCCGCGCTTTATCGCCGACACCGCGCGCAAATTGCTGCTGGAAAACCAGCACCGTGTCCGCCTGCTGCTGTCGCCGGACGACGCGCTGTCCGGGCGCCGCGAAGCCGCGGAAAAGGCCCGCCTGGCGGAAATCAAAGCCCGCCTGAGCGACGGCGAAAAAGAGCAGATCGTGCAGACTGCCACCGCGCTGCTGGATCGCCAGCAGCGCGAGGACGACGCCTCCATCCTGCCCAAGGTCGGCGTGGAGGACATCCCGCCGGAGATGCCCAAAGTCGAGGGCGAGGAAACGCGCCTGGGCAAACAGAAACTCACCCGCTACAGCGCCGGCACCAACGGCTTGGCGTACCAACAGTTGATCTGCGCCCTCCCGGACCTCACCGAAGAGGAAAAGCAACTGCTGCCCTACTACTGCCAGGCGCTCACCGAAGTGGGCCTGGGGGACAAGGACTACCTGCAGGTGCAGCAGTGGCAGGCCAGCGTGGCCGGCGCCCTGCACAGCTATACCAGCAGCCGCACCGACATCGACGACCTACAGCAGCTCTCCAGCTACTTCGTGCTCTCCGGCAAGGCCCTGACCCGCAACCAGGCGCCGCTCACCGAATTGATGCAGGCCACTGTGGAACAGGTACGTTTCGACGAACTGCCACGCTTCAGGGAATTGCTGCTGCAAACTCTGGCGCGCCGCGAACAGGGCGTGGTGGGCAACGGTCACGCCCTCGCCATGGCCGCGGCAAGCGCCGGTTACAACCGCGCCGCCTTCGAGAGCCACGCCACCGGCGGCCTGCTGGGGCTGCGCCAGTTAAAAGCCCTGGTGCGCGGACTGGACGGCGACGACGGCCTGGAAAAACTCACCGCACAGTTCCAGGCCATCCACCGCAAGATCGCCGCTGCGCCGCGCCAGTTCCTGCTGATTGGCGAAGAGGACAAACTGCCGGACTACTCCCAGGCGCTGACGCCCCTGGCCAGCGAAACAGTGAAGGCCTCCGCCGCCGTATCGGAAGATTTCGACCCGCACCGGGTCGGAGAGCTGTGGCTGGCCAACAGCCAGGTCAACTTCTGCGCCAAGGCCTACGCCACCGTGCCTATGGTCCACGAAGATGCGGCGCCGCTGGCGGTCCTCGGCGGCTTCCTGCGCAACGGCTTCCTGCATCGCAGCATTCGCGAACAGGGCGGCGCCTACGGCGGTGGTGCCAGCCACGACAGCAACCTCGGCGTCTTCCGCTTCTACTCCTACCGGGACCCGCGTATGGCGGAAACCCTGGCGGACTTCGACGCCTCGCTGGAATGGCTGGCCAGCGGCCGGCAAAAGGACGAGCAGGTGGAGGAGGCCATACTGGGCGTGGTCGGCGCGCTGGACAAACCCAGCTCCCCCGCCGGCGAGGCCAAGAAAGCCTTCCACTCCGCCCTCTACGGCCGCACCCACGCCGTGCGCGAGGAGTTCCGCCGCCGGGTGACGGAGGTGCGATTGGAGGACCTGAAGCGCGTCGCCGACACCTACCTGAAACCGGAAAACGCCAGCACCGCGGTAGTGACCGGGGCACAGGGCCGCGAAGCGGGCCTGGAACTCGGCCTGCAGGAGGAAAAACTGTAGGGCGTGCTCCCGGCAAAAAATCATGACCAAACACGACAATATCTACGCCAATCCCCTGGGCGACGTCACCGGCTTCCAGTTCGACCAGTCGGTGGTCGACGTTTTTCCGGATATGATCCAGCGCTCGGTGCCCGGCTACACCACCATAGTGGCGATGATCGGCACCCTGGCGGAGCGCTACGCACAGGCCGGCAGCCGCTGCTACGACCTGGGCAGCTCCCTGTGCGCCGCCACCCTGGCCATGCGCCACCGCATCCCCGCGGCGGACTGTGAAATTATTGCGGTGGACAACTCCAGCGCGATGATCGAGCGCGCGCACCAGGTGCTGGCGGCGGACAGCGGGCAGATTCCGGTACAGTTGGTCTGCGACGACCTGCAGAATGTCAAAATCGAAAATGCCTCGGTGGTGGTGCTCAATTTCACTTTGCAGTTTATTCCCGTGGAGAAGCGCGAGGGCATTCTGCAGAAAATCTGCAACGGCCTGCGGCCGGGGGGCATACTGATTATCTCGGAAAAGGTGGACTTCACCGATCCCGACCACCGGGAACTGATGATCGATTTGCACCACGCCTTCAAACGCGCCAACGGCTACAGCGAACTGGAAATCGCCCAGAAGCGCACCGCTCTGGAAAACGTGCTGATCCCGGAAACCCTGGACACCCATCGCGAGCGTTTAAAAGCCGTCGGCTTTACCAGCGTGGATGTATGGTTCCAGTGTTTTAATTTTGCGTCCCTGATTGCCATAAAGGCAAAAACCTGAGCGAAACCACCCTGTAGGAGCGGTCCGGCCGGGAGCGGCCCATGGCCGCGATCGGCTTGGCTACGTAGTAAAGGCCGCTCCTACAACCGACTTTGAACTATGATCGACTACACCAACTTCTACGCCAGCATCCAACACATCCCCGCCCTGCGCCCCTGGCTGGCTCAGCTGCCGGAGCAGATCGCCGCCAGTCTCAGCCCCGAGCGCTGGGGGGATCTCCCGGATTGGCGGGCCGCATTCGATGCGCTGCCGGATATTTCCCCATCCGCTGTCGAGTTGCGGGAAAAAGTGCGTATTGGCAGCGCCGCGGATGCCTCCCCGGAACAATTGCAGGCATTGGAAAAACAGTTGCGCAAACTGCACCCCTGGCGCAAGGGCCCCTGGGAAATTTTCGATCTCTTTATCGATACCGAATGGCGCTCCGACTGGAAATGGGAGCGGGTATTACCGCACCTGGAGTCACTGGAAAATCGCCTGGTACTGGATGTGGGCTGTGGCAACGGCTACCACTGCTGGCGCCAGTTCGGCGCCGGCGCGCGGCGGGTGATCGGCATCGACCCCTCCGCAAAATACGTCGCCCAGTTTTACGCGCTGAAAAAATACCTGGGCTGGGAGCAGCCGGTGGACCTGCTGCCCCTGGGCATCGAGGCACTGCCGCCCAAACTCCATGCCTTCGACACCACCTTCTCCATGGGCGTGCTCTATCACCGCCGCTCACCCATGGATCACCTGCGCGAATTGCGCGACACACTGCGCCCCGGTGGTCAGCTGCTGCTGGAAACTCTGGTGATCGACGGTGAGCCCGGTGATTGCCTTGTCCCTAAAGATCGCTACGCCAAGATGCGCAATGTGTGGTTTATCCCCAGCACCGCCACCCTGGAGAGCTGGTTGCGCAAGTGTGGCTTTGAAAATCCCCGCACGGTGGATGTGGGCACCACCAACCTCGGCGAGCAACGCCGCACGGACTGGATGCGCTTCGAATCCCTGGCGGACTTTCTCGACCCGGAATCCCCGGACAAGACCGCGGAAGGTCACCCCGCTCCCAAACGCGCTGTTCTGGTCGCGAATGCGCCGTAGCTTCTGCCTTCCAGCGGCAATTGAAGCCCGTTTATTCTGCCAGATAACCCACCTGTAGAATTTTGTGTGGAATATCGCCGGACGCCTTGATTGTCACTACCATATCGGCAAAGTTCGCCCCTAAATGGTGCAAGCACCCTCCCCTGTAGGAGCGGCGGGCGGCCATCCGCCGCTCCTACAAAACAGCAAACCGGCTTTGTGTACTGTATGAGCATCAGCGTTTTCGAACTTTTCAAAATCGGCGTAGGCCCCTCCAGTTCCCACACCGTAGGCCCTATGGTAGCGGCGCGGCAGTTTGTCCGGGACCTGGCAGACCGACAACAGCTGCAGAATACCGACCGGGTACAGGTCCACCTGTACGGCTCCCTGGCCCTTACCGGTATCGGCCACGGCACCGATATGGCCGTGCTGATGGGTCTGCTCGGCGAGGCTCCGGACACCATCGATGTGGACGCCATCGACCACAAGCTCGCACAGATTGATCAGGAGCGGCAATTGCGGCTGAACCTCGATAAAAACATCAGATTTGTTCGCGACCGCGACCTGGTCTTACACATGGAGGAATTTCTGCCCCAGCATGCCAACGGCATGACCTGCCAGGCCTATGCCGATGGCGAACTGCTTTTCGAGCGCAGCTATTTTTCCATCGGCGGTGGCTTCGTATTGTCGGAGGAGGATTTCGCCCACAAGGATCAGATAGCCACCCTGCTGCCCTACGATTTCAACTCCGCAAAGCAGTTGATGGAGCTGTGCGAAAAACATCACTGGAGCATTGCCGAACTGGCCATGGCCAATGAAAAGGCTTTCCGCAGCGAAGAGGAAATCAAACAGCAACTGTGGAATATCTGGGAGGTAATGAATTCCTCCATCCAGCGCGGCTGCCGCGAGCAGGGATTACTGCCCGGTGGCCTGAATGTGCGCCGGCGCGCGGCGGAACTCTATCGCGAACTGAGCAAACAGCCCGAGGAGGAGCGCAACCAGGGGCTGGCGATTCTCGACTGGGTCAGCCTTTTCGCCCTGGCGGTGAATGAGGAAAACGCGGCCCGCGGGCGTATCGTCACCTCTCCCACCAACGGCGCTGCTGGGGTGATTCCCGCGGTGATCGCCTACTATGTGCAGTTCGTGCACAACCCGGAAAAGCACGGCGAGCTGAAGGACCAAGTAGCGAAATTTCTGCTCACTGCCGGGGCCATCGGCATGCTTTTCAAAAGGAACGCCTCCATCTCCGCCGCGGAAGTGGGCTGCCAGGGCGAAATCGGCGTGGCCTGCTCCATGGCCTCCGCTGGCCTGGCCGCGGTCCAGGGCGGCAGCAACCAGCAGATCGAAAACGCCGCGGAAATCGGCATGGAACACAATCTGGGGCTCACCTGTGACCCCATCGGCGGCCTGGTGCAGGTACCCTGTATCGAGCGCAACACCATGGGCGCAGTCAAAGCCATCAACGCCGCCCGACTCTCCCTTCGCGGCGACGGCGCACATATCGTGCCGCTCGACAGCGTGATCGAGACCATGCGCCAGACCGGTGTGGATATGCAGAGCAAGTACAAGGAGACATCGTTGGGGGGGCTGGCGGTCAACGCCGTCAACTGTTAATCACTCAATGACCCACTGGGGAATCCTGTATTCGCCCTCCTAAAAGCCACGGGTTCAGCCTCTAATGCCGTTCGGTTAAGCAATATAACCGTGATGAGAAGATCCTGATGTCGGGGGCTTTTTGCGGGACCGTATGACTCGCGCCATCCCTGGCGCTCGCCCTACGGGCACCTTCGGCGTCCAAATCTGCTCCGGCAGATTTGTGAGGCATGGATGCCGTGCAGGGATTGTATTTAAGGGGGACACCCAGCCCGTGTACCGCAAAAGCCCTCGGCAGCAGGATCGCCCAGTTGCTTACCCCGGTACGCCGTGCTTGGTGTAGATATCGAAACGACCCGACTTCCCCTCCAACGATAACGCCGGCTTTCTCCCCGCCAGGCAGGGTGCAAGCCGCGGCCGCTTTACCACCGTGCGGTAGTAGCAGGCTGCCAGGGCCGGCTCCAGCAGGCCGTCCGCATCTTCATCGCTGCCCACCAGTTGGTGGAAGGCCGCCATTTCCTTCTTTACCCCGGCGCTCTTGCCGCGCTCCGGAAACATCGGGTCCAGGTAGACCACCGGAATCGATTCCGGCGCCTGATCCTGCAGCCAGTCCCGCGCAGAAACGTCGCTCTCTTCAAGGCCGAGGCGCTGTGCTATCGGGGCCAGCTCGACGTCTTCCAGGGCGGCATTCTGCAATCGCTCCAGGCCGTCGCGCAGGAGCGCGCGCACCACCGGATTGCGCTCCAGCATATGTACTTTGCAGCCGAGCGAGGCGAGTACGAAGGCGTCCCGACCGAGCCCTGCGGTGGCATCTACCACGCCCGGATAAAATCCGCTGCGCAGGCCAACTGCTTTGGCAATCTGCTGACCTTTACCCCCACCGTATTTGCGCCGGTGCGCGGCGGTGCCGCCGACAAAATCCACGAAAACCGGTCCGGGCGCCTTGCGCCCGGTGGCGCACAGCTGCAGGCGTTCGCCCCGCTGCAATACGAAAGCCGGCGCATCCAGCCGGCTCGGCTCCGCGCAATCCAGACAGCGCAATTGCAATTCGCCCGCCAGCTGTCGCGCGGCCGGCAACCACTCGGCGGCGCTAGCGGTTATAGCCAGTTGATCGATCAAGGAAAGTTCCGGGTTGTCTTAGAGGACGGGGATGCTAACTGACTATCGGGGCAAGGCCAAACCTGTGTTTTGGGTCCGCCGTGTGGCGATGGACGGTGGAGTAATGGCCGGCCTCGTTCGCCGGCATGACCGCTCCTACCCCGGTTCGGCCAGCCAGTTCAGCGCCTGCTGGTAGCCATCGGCGGGGAAAGGCCGCACCTCGGCGCCGACAAAGTGGTCCACCAGCCGGGGCATAAAGCCCAATAATGTGTGATCGGATACAACGGCAATTTTATGGATACGCTTGTGATAGTCGCGTATGAAGACGCAGTGTGAGATCAGTGCGGCAAAACTCTCCCAGCCGGGAAAATGGGCCGCATTGATCAGCAATCCGGCCAGGCAGCCGTGTTCACTGATCACCGGATCCACCTGCGCCTCCAGGGCCTGGAAATCTGTTTCCTGCAGCGGCCCCAGGGGACAAATTTCGAGCACCGAGTGATCGCAGTGCCAGTAGTGTTCTATCATCAATTGTCACCGGCTACCGGGTAGAAGCCGCGAATCTGTCGCGACCTCCACTCAGCACTAGTGCCATCAATTGCCCTGCGGCTCTTCCTCCGAGGAGGAATCCTCTTCGGCGGCATCTTCACCGCGTAACTTTTCCGCCGCCCGTTCAGCCGCCTTCTTAGCCGCGTCACCGGCCTCTTCAACTGCACTGCCCGCCTTTTCCGTCACGTCTCCCAATGCCTCCCCGGCATCGGTGGCGGCATCTTCGGTCTTATTCATCAGGGAGTCGCTGGTATCGTCGCCCGGCGGTGTGGTATCGGGTTGGTCGGGTTCCCGGGGCGTATCCCTATCCGGCGGTGTGCTTTCCTCGCGGGGCATGGTTCCCTCGTCGGGGGATCTGTTATCCGGCGGTGTCATCTGTTCACTCTCGGGCGTTTCGAGCGAGTCGTAGGCATCCTTCGCGGAATCGTCGCGATCACGCGACATAAAATAGCCGATAATCAGCAGCAAAATAATCAGCGGAAGCAGTAGCTTTTTCATAAACCCACCTGTTGACCCCTGGCTGTTGCGTGTACGGAGGCTCAGTTTTGGCGAAACAATACGCCCCTGCCCGAGCCCTTTGGTGCCAATCCATTCTTCACCAAATGCACAACGGCGGAAGAAGACGACGCCATATTGATAAGAATAACCCGTGATTGGGGTTCTTCAAGGAACATTATTCCTCTGCTAAGTTTGGATTGTTGTAAATGTAGGCGGGAGTAGAACCGAAGGTTTTATAGGCCTCTTCGGCAGAATCGCTTCCACAATGCATGAGCAAGTGGCCGGAAGCAGGGGGCTCTGGAGTGGGCACATGGGAATTGAAGTGCTACCCGGCCGCCTATTCTACAGCCGCATCGACCACATGATGATGGCCATTACCACCATGCCCAGGTCCTCTGTCAGGGTTACTGTGCTGAGCGGCACGTCGAGGATGGAGCCCATACAGGGGCAATTGATATCGAGCCCCCGGCGGAGGGCGCTGATTACGCCGATGGCGCCAAAACCCAGTATCAGGATGGTTGCGGCATAGACAACCTGGGGAAATAGCATCGACAGAAAGCCAAGGCCCAGAATGAGCTCGATCACCGGGTACAGATAGCCGTACAGCCGGCTTCGTTTGGCGAGCAGGTCGTACATTTCAAAGCCGTCGGCGAAAGCCGTGGGGTGGAAAAGCTTCAAGAGTGCAAAAACGCACAGGAAAAACCCCATCGCGTAATGCATGCCGGCAATCATGTCACCGCGGGTGGAGACAGCGATAGCCACTCCAGCCAATAGGGAGACGAGGATCAGGCTGAACAGCGGCCAATAATCCGCGATCTCAGTGCCCCTGTTTTCATCCTGCTTTTTAAAAGCCGGATCTTTTGCCATTTGGAAGCCTCCTTGCAATCCCTACGACGCTCGCCAACCTTGAGGATTGTTTCCAGTCATCACCGGAGTGTAGACACTTATG
The DNA here is from genome assembly GCF_014191725.1 of Microbulbifer rhizosphaerae. GTDB lineage: Bacteria > Pseudomonadota > Gammaproteobacteria > Pseudomonadales > Cellvibrionaceae > Microbulbifer > Microbulbifer rhizosphaerae. The sequence continues at coordinate 99,895 of NZ_JACHWZ010000014.1, read as the reverse complement.
CCGGCGCCCCCACAATGAGGCCGGAGATCAAGAAGTTGATTTGAAACAGAGTATCTACAACAAGACCGGGCCGTTATCAGCCCTGCAGATCGAATTCCTTGAGACGGGCGAGCAAGGGGGCGGCTTCAGCCTCGGGGATTACCGCGTCACAACTATATAGTTGGAGGCGGCCACGGCTATCCGGGCGAGCGAAAATGAGATAGCGGGCGCCCTTTTCCAGTTTTTGTTCACAGGCGTCCAGCCCCAACCGAAAGGCAATCAGGCGATTGGCTTCACCTTTCCACACTTGATGGGAAACCGCGGAGTAAACATAGCCGAGAAGCGCCACCATGCCCGGTTCGGAGAGGGCGCTGTCCACATCGCGGTGAACTCCGGCGATCTGCACCTGAGCCACCAGTTCCGCCTCCGCAAAGCGCTCGGCGAAAGTGTCGCCTCGCTCTTCCCCTGCCTCCAGAGATTCCTGCGAGATACAGAGCGCCGACAGGCTGAGTGCAATCGCGGCTATTGCGGCCGGTATTGTCTTCGCCACTCTGTTTCCTCCCAAACAAAAAAGCATCTGTAGGATACCCTTTGTGACTCGGGCCATCCATGGCTCGGAGCGCCGAACCGCTCGCCCTTCGGGCGCCTTCGGCGTCCAAAACGGCGTTCCGGCCGCTCCAGGCATTCACGGCGCCTTCGGCCCTGCCGTTTAGTGACTCGGGCCATCCGTAGCCCTCGCCCTTCGGGCGCCTTCGGCGTCCAAAACGGCTGTCCTGCCGTTTTGTCTCACATTATTTGAGCGGCAGCAACTCCAGCTCCACCCGGCGGTTCGCCTGGCGACCGGATTCCGAGTCGTTGCTGGCGATGGGATAGCGCTCGCCGTAACCCACCGCTTGTACACGGCCACTGGCTACACCGCGACCGCTGAAGAAGCTGGAGACAGAGTTTGCACGACGCTCACTCAGGGTCTGGTTGTAGACATCGGAGCCGGTGCTGTCGGTATGGCCACTGACACGGATGGCGGTCTGGTCGAACTCCTTCAGCACGATCACCACGGAGTCCAGGGTGTCGTAGAAGTCGGTACGGATTTCGGCGCGGTCAGTGGCAAAGGTAATATTGCCGGGCATAATCAGGCGAATATTGTCGCCCTCGCGCTGCACCCGCACACCCGTGCCTTCCAGACGCTGGCGCAAGGCCGCTTCCTGGCGGTCCATATAGTAGCCGATGCCGCCACCGATAGCCGCACCACCCACGGCGCCGGTGATCGCGCCTTTTTTGCGGTCCTTCTTGCTCGCGGTAGCTGCACCGAGGATGGCCCCCGCTACGGCGCCAGCGCCGGCGCCCTTGGCCACATTGCTGGTTTTGCTTTCCCCTGTATAAGGGTCCAGCGTAGTACAGCCCACCAGTGAGCCCAATGCGAAAATTGCTACCCATTTTTTCATGTAAGGTTCTCCTAAACACTTGCTATCGGTGAACGGGTGTCGAGATTTGGGAAGAGTAACAGCCTGTCAAACTTGGGACAGTCCCAAGTTTGACAGGCTGTTAGCCTCCCCGATCCGGGAGGGAGTATTGCCGCAACCAGCTGTCTGTAAGCTGAATCCGGCCCCCTTTTTTCGGAACAGAAGACTAGGCGGAAATGGGAAGCAGGTCTACCGGCCAGCCCACAATTATTGAAAGGAAAATGTCTGGAAGTGGTCAGGCCGGTGAGTATGCCGCCGCGGGTGGCACAGTGGTCGCTCGAACGGCTGTCTTCCACAATTTCTGTGGATAACTCTGTGAATGAACCGGGAAAAGGGAACGCCAAGCGGCGCGAACTCTCGTCCCCAGCAATTTGCCCACTTTTTAAACTTCTTATTTTTCTCTTTAAAAAACAATAAGTTATAGGGATTTCAAGCCCTAGCGTACCAATTTCACCAGAGTAACCAAGCCTATCGCCCAGTCCCCCTCGGCATGTGGAAAAAAGTTTGTCAATACTTGATATTGGGAAGGGAAAGGCTTTTTTTAGAAAAGTTTCTAATTAACCGAAATGGAAGCCTGCGGCACAGCAATTAGGGTACTGACGTACCAAATATTGCGACAGAATTTCAGTAATGGGGCGGTTTTTCGTCCTGCTTCTCGTCCCCGCTCTGCAGCTCGAAAGAAAGGTCCCGGTACTTGTCACCCAGCTCCTTCAATCGGGCCACCAGGGCGCGGATATTCACATCCTGGGCCGCGATCACATCGTTGAGTTGGGCCAGGGTATCCTCTTGGAAAGCCAGGCGACTCTCCAGTTCCTCCACTCGTGTGTTCAGTTCCGCCAGCCTATCCATCACAAAATCCCGTACAGTTGTTCCACCAGGTTCGCCGAGCGCCGGTCCATAAACAGGCTCTGGCCCAAACGGGTGGTGACATAACCGCAGCCGAGCTCCCTCTCCGGGTCGGCAAAGCCCACACTGCCGCCGGCTCCCGGATGACCGAAACCACGGGGACCGCCAAAGCGCAGGTCGGCGGAACCGCCGCGCAGGATAAAGCCGGCGCCGAAACTCACTTCCGCCTGCAGTATGGCATCACGCCCGCGGCTCTGTTCGCGCCCGGCCTCGCGCACCAGTTCCGCTGGCAGGCAAGTGGGAGAGTCCAGCGCCAGGTCACCGTAGATGGCGGCGAGATCCCGCGCGCTGAAATGGCCATTGGCCGCGGGAATCACCGCGCCTCGCCACTCCCGACTGTTGGTGCCCATCATCAGGCTCACCGGGTTGGTAAATGCCATGGCCACGGGGCCTCCGCGGTCCTCCTTGATGGCGCGACCAACAGCGTTTTCACGCAGCTCCGGCAACGGCTTTTTCAGCGGAGCTACATCCGCGATCCGGGTTGACTTGTGGCCCAGTGCGCCGAAGCCACCATCCAGGTCCAGCGGTTTACCCAGCCCGAGATGATAGAGTTCCGGCAGAGGTTGCCCGGTTGCTCTCTCCAGCAGCCCCCCAAGGCTCCAGCCGAACAGGAACGGGGCATAACCCTGACGGCTGCCCGGTGTCCACCAGGGGTCGGTGGCGGCCACCTGAGCGCAGGCGGCAGCCCAGTCGTAAATGAGATCATCTGCAACCTTTTCGCGAAAGGCGATCAGCCCGGCACGATGGCACAACAGCTGCCGGGGAGTGATCTCCTCCTTGCCGGCGGCTGCAAATTCCGGCCAGTAATCCGCTACCGGGCGGTCCAGTTCCAGCGCGCCGTCTGCCACCTGCTGCAGCGCCAGCAGTGCCAGTACACCCTTGGAGGAGGAAAACACATTGGCCAGGGTCTCCTCCATATAGGGTTCCCGGCTCTCGCCATCTGCGCTGCCCGCCCACAGAGAAATGATCAGTTCGCCGTGCTGGCGCACCGCGAAAGCGGCGCCCGTATCGCCACAATCGCGGAAGTTCGCGGCAAAGGTGTCGTAGAGGGATTCGAAGCCGGGGGCGCAGAAGCCGTGGATTTCCATGGGCGTGGTCTTTTATCGGGAAAAAAATCAGGCGCAAGGGTAGTTCCTTCCCCTGATCCGCGCAAATCGTTTAGCATTGCCGGCCAATAGTGCCGGCCGTACCGGGCACCAGGATTGGAGAAGATTGTGGCTGAACAGATTGCGATACAGGACCGGATACCCGACAACCACTGCTTCGGCTGCGGTCCAGACAACCGGCAGGGACTTCAGGTCAAGAGTTACTGGACCGGTGACGACGAGACCCGCTGCGAGTTCACTCCCCAATCCCACCACTGCGCCGGCCCCACTCACTACCTTAACGGCGGAATTATCGCTACCGCTATCGACTGCCACACCATCTGCACCGCCATTGCCGACGGCTACCGCCAGGCCGGCCGGGAAGTGGGCGATGGAGAGAAAATCTGGTTTGCCACCGGCAGGCTGGATGTCCAGTACAAGGCTCCAGCCCCTATCGACAAGCCTGTCATACTGGAGGCAAAAATCGTCGACCGCAGCGAGAGAAAAACTGTCCTGCACTGCACCCTTTCCAGCGGCGGCCGCCTGAGCGCCACCGCGGACGTGGTGGCGGTGCGGGTGCCGGACAAGTGGTGAAAATGCGCGGCGCGCTCCCGATGTAGACATTTTTGTTTGAAATTAAGCCATCTACTCGCCACATCGGTGCAGAAATCTCATGCCAGACTTGATCCGGCACCGGTATTCAGTTCAGCGGCCCCCGGGTTCCGGCCTGCGCCGGAACGACGAAAACGCACGCAGTCCCGAAAAGAAGGATCGAAGATGAAAAAACAATTCGCAGTCATCGGCCTCGGCGCCTTCGGCACGGCCGTGGCACTGGAACTGATGCGCCTGGGTCACGAAGTGCTGGGAGTGGATTCCAGCGAGGAGAAAGCCGAACACATCGCCGACAGCCTTACCCAGACGGTGATTGCCGATGCCACTGATGAGGAGGCTCTGGAGGAGCTGGATCTGCAACGCTTTGATGCGGTGCTGATCGCCATCGGTGAGCACATTGAAGCCAGCACCCTGTGTACCATGCTGGTCAAGTCACTGGGAGCTAAGGAAATCTGGGTGAAGGCCATCACCAGCATCCATCACCGCATCGCACAGAAGCTGGGCGCCGACCGCATCCTGCATCCGGAATACGAAATGGGGTTGCGCGTGGCCCAGAGCATGGCTCATCCCAATATGCTCGACTACATCAGCCTGGGAGACAGCTATTTCCTGATCGAGATCCGTCCCGGCGAAGCCCTGGAAAACCGGCCGCTTTCGGAGCTGAAATTCGACCGTAAAAAAATCCACCTGTTGGCGCTCAAGCACGGGCAGGAGCTGATTCTCCAGCCCGACCCGGACCAGATCCTGCGCCGCAATGACCACCTCGTGCTGGTGGGCGACGAAGACACCCTGCGCCGTTTCTCCGAAGAACTATGAGAATCTGGTTCCCGGGCCTCCACGCCCGAAGCACGATGAGACTCGGGCTGCATCGCGCGTGGCGCTACAGCCCGCCGGCCATTCTCGCAATGAGTTTCCTGGTTCTGATCGCCCTCGGCGCCCTGCTCCTATGGCTGCCCATTTCCAGTCACGGGGGACTGGCGTTTTCCGAAGCACTGTTTACCGCCTGCTCCGCGGTTACCGTTACCGGGCTGGTGGTGGTGGATACCGGCAGCGCCCTGACCCTGTTCGGTCAGATCGTGGTGCTGGTGCTGATCCACCTGGGCGGCCTGGGCCTGATGACTTTCGCCGCGTTGACGGTGATGGCGCTGGGGGTGCGCTTCGGCCTGCGCGGCCAGCACCTGGTGCGCGAAGCCATGAATCAGACCTCGCCCGGGGATATGCTCACACTCGTGCGCCAGGTGGCCCTGCTGGCCTTTACCCTGGAAGCCCTGGGCACAGTGTTGATGGCAGTGGTCTGGGTGCCGGAAATGGGTTTTTGGGAGGGGCTCTGGTTCAGCTTCTTTCACGCGGTCTCCGCGTTCAACAACGCCGGCTTCGGCCTGCGCGCAGACAGCCTCAGCGCCTGGGCGGGCCACCCGCTGATCAACCTGGTGATCACCGCGCTGTTTATTGTCGGCGGCCTGGGGTTTACCGTGCTGATGGACCTGCGCCGCCATCGGCGCTTTTCCGCCCTCAACCTGCACAGCAAACTCACCTTGTCTGGCACTGCTATCCTGGCCCTGGGCGCCTGGCTGCTGATTATGCTGTTCGAGTGGCAAAACCCGCACACCCTGGGTTCCCTTCCCACAGGCGAGCGCCCCTGGGCGGCGTGGTTTACCGCTGTGACACCGCGTACTGCCGGTTTCAACACCGTGGATACCGCGGGGCTAATAGTACCCAGCACCCTGCTGATCATTCTCCTGATGTTTATCGGTGCCGGCAGCAACTCCACCGCGTCGGGCATCAAGGTGAGCACCTTTATGGTGATACTTCTCGCCACCCGCTCCTTTCTGCTCGGTCGGCCGCAGCCCAGCGCCTTCCGGCGCACGGTGGCCCTCGATGTGGTATTCCGGGCCAACAGCGTGGTGGTGCTGAGTCTGATGATGGTGCTACTGGGCACTTTCCTGCTGGTGGTTTTCGAACCGCGGCTGCAGCTGCTGGATCTGGTGTTTGAGGGCTTTTCAGCGTTTGGCACTGTGGGCCTGTCGCGGGGTATCACTGGCGAACTCTCCCTGCCTGGGCAAATGGTGCTGATGGTACTGATGTTCACCGGCCGGATTGGCCCCCTGGCCCTGGCCTTTTCCCTGGCCCGACCGAGGCGCAGGCGGGTGCGCTATGTAGAAGAGCTGGTGCAAGTGGGCTGACCGGAAATTTACGTTTTTTTTACGCCCTTGGAGCAAAACCTACTGGAATCATTACGGGGTAATTCTCTAGCATCTCACCGCACTACCGGGTAGCAGGCAGTTCCAAGCAGTTCGATGCAAAAGTACCAGCGAATAACCACCATTTTTCATTTGTGCAGCTTTCTGGTTTTCCTCTACAGCCTGACAATGCTGGTCCCGGCTTTCGTCGGCTGGCTGTATGACGAAACGGATATCTCCGCTTTCCTGATCACTTTCGCGGTTACCCTGGTCTTTGGGGGCGTGGGCTATTTGAGTACGCAACACCGAACGACAAGCCTAAGAACCCGCGACGGCTTTCTGGTGGTGGTACTCTTCTGGGTCATTTTCTCCATCGCCAGCGCCACCCCGTTTATCCTCGACAGCCGCCTCGATCTGACGCTGACCGATGCATTTTTCGAGGGTATCTCCGGTATCACCACCACCGGTGCATCGGTTCTGCAGGATATCGACAGGCTGCCGCTCTCCATACTCTACTATCGCGCGCAGCTAAACTTCCTCGGCGGCCTGGGGATTATCGTGCTGGCCATCGCGGTGATGCCGCTGCTGGGTATCGGTGGTGCCAAGCTGTATCAATCTGAAATGCCCGGCCCGCTGAAGGAGACCAAGCTCACCCCGCGCATCGCAGATACTGCCAAGCATCTGTGGTTTATCTACCTCTCGCTCGCCGGGCTCTGTGCCCTCTCCTACCGCATAGCCGGCATGGGTTGGTTTGACGCCGTGTGCCACAGCTTGTCTACAGTGTCGCTGGGCGGATTCTCCTCTCATGGCGACAGCCTGGGCTTCTATACCAATAGTATGGCGATCGAACTGGTGAGCGGTGTCTTCACACTGCTGGCAGCCGTCAATTTTGCACTCTATTTCCTCGTCATCACCAAGGTCAGCCTGAAACCCATCCTGAGGGATTCCGAGTTCCGCTTTTTTTTCACCATCGCGTTCCTGCTGGTGAGTTTCACCTGTATAGAGCTGTACCGCGCCGGCACCTTCGACGCGCAGGGGGCGCTAGTGCACGGATTTTTCCAGGCGCTGTCCATCATGACCGACAACGGCCTCACCGCGGCTGGTTATCCGAACTGGCCTGAGCATGTGGCAATCCTGCTAATCGGCTCCAGTTTCTTCGGCGGCTGCGTCGGTTCGACCTGCGGCGGCATCAAGGCCATGCGTTTCCTGGTGCTCTACCGCCAAAGCAAGGAGGAGATCAAGCAGCTGGTGCACCCGACCGCCCTCAGCCTGCCCAAAGTCAGCAAAACCGTGATATCCGAGCGGGTGATCCGCTCCGTGTGGGGACTCTTCTTCCTGTATGTCTTTCTCGCCTGCTTCTTTATCTGGGGAGTCGTCGCCAGCGGGCACGACCTGAAGACTGCTTTTGGCACCGTTGCTGCCTGTCTCAACAATATGGGCGTGGGCTACGGGGACACAGCCTCCGGCTTCGGAGGCCTCACGGACCAGGCGAAATGGCTCATGTATGCGGCCATGCTATTCGGCCGGTTGGAGATATTTCCGCTGTTGATTGTCTTTTCGCGGATTTTCTGGCGTTATTGACTGCAAATCCGGGCTCTGTGTTTTGCCCGTCCGGCGTACCGCTTGCACGCTCTTCAAATAGCAGGTTCGGGATAGAGGAATCGGTAACCAATACCGGCCTCGGTCTTGATATATTTGGGTTCGGTGGGGTCCTCACCAAGTTTTTGCCGCAGATGGCTGACAATGATACGCAAGTAGTGAGTATCATTTTGATGGCCCGGCCCCCAGACTTCCTGTAATAGTTGGGTTTGGGTGATCACGCAGTTCGGCGATCTGACCAAGCGCGACAGAACGGCATATTCCTTGGGGGTTAGCCCCACCTTGCTGCCACCAACTCCGACCAGCCGCTTGCTCAGATCGATCAACAGGTAACCATCGTCCAGCACCGGCGGCTGATCCGGTTTTATGCGATCCCTTAACACTGCCCTGATGCGGGCCATCAGTTCCTCGATACTGAATGGCTTGGTTACATAGTCTTGGGCACCGGCATCCAGCGCGCGAACTTTTTCCCGTTCACTTGCCCGCACCGACAACACGATCACCGGCACCGAAGACCATCCGCGCAGATCGCCAAGCAACTGGTGACCGTCCATATCTGGCAGGCCCAGGTCCAGCACCGCCAAGTCTGGCTGCTGCCTAGCGATCAGCGCCAGGCCGTCGCTGCCGTTATCGGCTTCGGCAACCTCATAGTCCTCGCTTTTCAATGCGATTCGCAACATGCGCCGGATTTGTGTCTCGTCGTCGACGATGGTTATCTTTGCGCTCATTTTTTCACCTCATTCCGTGGACAATCACAAGAAATCGCCCCCCTGCAGCGCGGGGTTGTCCGGACATTCAACCGGCAACTCCACCACGAAGCGGGCTCCCTTGTTGTCCGAACCCGAATAGACGTGCACGGAACCGCCGTGCGCGCCGACCATGCCTTGACAAATTGCCAGCCCCATGCCTGTGCTCTGTTTTTTCTGGTCACCCTCGGAAACCACATAAAACATATCAAAGATCTGCTCGCGCAATGTCTCCGGAATACCCGGTCCCCGATCCTCTATTTCTATCACACAGTTGTTGCCTGCCGAGTCAACGCTGATATTGATGCTCTCACCAGGAGGGGAAAACTTGGCCGCATTTTCTAGTATGTTGAATAGCGCCTGCTCGATCAGCGCCGCGTGGGCAAACAACAGTGGCGGGGGCGATTTTGCGGAGTATTCGGTTTTCACACCGGGGAAATATCGCCTCAGGCGCTCCAGCACACTACCGATGATATCGGAGATGGAGACCCAGTCGCGCTCGATCTTCAGATTGCCGTGGCCAATACGGGTCATATCCAAGAGGTTCTGGATATAGCTGTCCAAGCGCCGGCTCTCCTGAAGTATGGTATCCACCAATTCGTCCCGATCCTCTGGCGCCAACCTCTTGTCCAGGAGTTTCAGGCTTTCGGCGGCACCCATCATTGCCGCCAACGGGGACCTCAGATCGTGAGAAACTGAAGACAGCAGTGCTGAACGCAGCTGCTCCACTTCAGTTTTTACCCGCGCGGATTCCAGGTCTCTGGTCAGTTCAATCCGCTCACGCAACAACATGATCTGGCTCCGAATGCGTGAGGCAGCAGGGCCGCAGATCAGCGCAATCAAAAAGAGAAATATCAGGGTAGCCAGTTCATCCCTCTGCGATACCACAAAGGTGTATCGCGGCTCAGTAAGGAAAAAATTAAAACTGAGAAAAGACAGCACCGCGGCGAGAATCGCCGGACGCGATCCGTACTTGAGCCCGGTGGCCACCACCGCCAGCACATAGAGCAACACCAGGTTGTAATTTTTTACCCAATATTCAAGCAGTACCGCAAGCCCGGTGACCCCAGCCACCGCCAGCAGGGCAAAGAGGTAGCCGCTGCCCAGCGGCTCGCCCCGGAGATATCGCGGCTCCAGTTCAAGCCCTATGATTTTCTTTTGGGTTCGCAAACGTCTACTCCACCTGCTCCAGCTTGTAACCGCAGTGCTTGCAGTACTCTGCATCGCTGTCATGGCCGGCCCGGCTGCAGTTGTCGCAGCGATAGCTCGACTTATCCCTGCCCAGCTCACCGGCCAGCTCCGCAGTCACTATCCCTGTGGGAACGGCGATAATCGAGTAACCGATTAGCATTGCCAGGGACGCAATAGCCTGGCCGACAACCGTGTGCGGCGTGATATCGCCGAAACCCACGGTGGTAATGGTAACGATGGTCCAGTAGATGCTTTTTGGAATACTGGTAAAACCATTGGCCGGGCCCTCCACCACAAACATGACGGCACCGAAAATTACACACAGCACCAGCATACCGGCGTAGAAGATCATGATCTTGCGGCGCGACTGCCACAATGAACGCGCCAGCAGATTGGCGTCGCGCAGATAGCGCACCAGCTTCAGGATCCGGAAAATACGCAGCACCCGCAACAGGCGCACCACCAGCAAGGTGCTGGCGCCGGTCAGGAGCAGCGCCAGGTAGCTGGGCAGTATTGCCAGCAGGTCCACCACACCGTAGAAGCTGAAAACGTAGGAGCGACGGTTGACCGAGCAGTAGATACGCAGCAGGTATTCGATAGTGAACAGACCGGTGAAAATCCACTCCAGGATAAAAAACAACTCGCCGTAGCGGACGGCGATCTCCTGTACCGACACCAGCAGCACCAGCGCCACGCTGATCAGAATGGCCCAGATCAGGAACACATCGAACAACTTGCCCGCTGGCGTATCCGTGCCGAAGATCACCTCGTTCAGCCACTTCCGTCTTCCGCTCAATGCCATAGATCCTCCCGTTTGCGGCCAACTATAGCGCTGCGGCGGGGGCCCCGCTAGACAAAGGCCAAGCCGCCCCCCACAATCCCGCCAAATGAAGCGGAGGTTGATATGGCAAAAGAAAACCGCTTGGTCTATTCCACCGACCGCGGCCGCATCAAAGAGGAACCGAAACAGGAGGCCCGCCGCGAGGGCGACGGCATCGTGCGCATCCAGCGGGAAACCAAGGGGCGCAAGGGCAAAGGTGTCACCTGCGTGCGCGGCCTGCCGGGCACCGACGGTGAGCTGAAGCTGCTGCTGGCGGAAATGAAAAAGCGCTGCGGTTGCGGCGGCGCGCTCAAGGATGGGGTAATCGAGATCCAGGGGGACAAGCGGGCGGAGATCAAGGCTCTGCTGGAGGCGCACGGCCACAAGGTGAAACTGGCCGGAGGATAGGCTTGAAACCCGTTGTAGAAGCCGTTGGCCGCGATGGAGCCCCCAGTTTTAACTGAAGTCCATCTATGGCGGGCCTGCGGCCCGTTGCGGAGCTGGAGCTCCGCGCTCCCGGGGTCGCGGCCAGCGGCCGCTTCTACATTCTTACCAACCGCAAGGGCCTCACCTTGAGGGCCCGCTCCCGTTCCAGGCAGGGCTGCAACAGCTGCGCCAGCTGGATGCGGTAATGCTCGCACACCGCGGCGCTGGCGTTTTTGCATTTGAGTTCCATCGCCTGCAACGTATCCCGCAATCGCTGCCGGTCCGCCGGCAGTTCCGGCACCTGGCTGGAACCGATGCGTTCCTCTAGCATTTGCGGCATCCCGCTCTCGCGCAGAACGGCGGTATTGCCCGCCGCTTCGCACAAGGCCCGCAACTCGCCGGCGGCCAGGGCATAGAATTTCTGCAGCAGTTCTCGCTGGCTGCCGTCCAGCGACAGGCGGTCGATCATCAGGCCGAAGATATCGCCGTAGGCGTCGAGCTTTTCCAGTCTCGCCGCCAGCGGGCGGTAGGCGGACAATTGCTCCAGACGGCTTTGTCGGTCCCTCTGCTCCGCGGCGGGCATGGATTCCAGCGTGCGGGTGATGCGCAGGTAGAAAACACTGAAAATCTCCCTCCGCTGCCGCTCCAGTTCCTCGCGACGGCTGCGGTTGTCCCGCAGGCTCTCATCCGCCACCGCGGGGGTGGCCCCCGACAGGAAGAATGCCTCCGGCTCGATTTTTACCTGGGCCCTGACCAGCGCCGCTCCCAGTTGCATGGCCGCTTCGCGCAGTTGCAGGTCGTCCAGGCGGCGTTCCTGCTCCCGCAGCTCCACCAGCTTGCCCCGCAGCCAGTCGATAGCCTGCTGCAAATCCATGGCCTGAAGTTCCCCGTTCGCGGGTAGCTCCAGTGGTAGAAACCGGCGCGGCGGCAGCTGGTTGAAATACTCGGCCAACACCTGCTGCGCCTGCTCGGACTCCTTGCTGGCACATAGCAAGCGGATGTTATCCACCGCCTGGCTGTCCTTTGCGGCAACCGCCGCGCTGGCGGAACTGCAAAGTGCGCCAAAATCGGTAAAGAGTTTCTGTACCGAAAAATCCTGCTGCACCAGGGGTGCCAGAGACAGTTCCTCGGCCCAGGCGATGCGCTCGTTGTCCGCAGCCTGAGTCCAGTCCCAGGAATCCGAGGCCTGCGCCATCGCCAGTTCGATATTCGAGCGGGTTTCCCGGTCCAGGTTGCGCAGTGTCCAGGCGATGGCGTCGGGATAATTTGCCAGCCGCTGACCGGCCAGGGAAGCCTCCCGGTTCACTTCCGCCACCACCAGCTCCGCGTGCACCAGCTGATGCCATTTGTCGGCAAAGGGCGCGAAGGCCTCGCTGCCGATGATCTGCGCCGCCCAGGCATCCCCCTGACGCTCCAGAAGTCGCGCGGTGGGCCCGGTGAGGCTACGGTGCAGATCGAGCAGCTTGTCCACCAGGGGAATGGCGGCACGCCCTCCCAGCGTCAGTACACGGTGCAGCGGCTTCAACGGCGGCGCCACCTGCCCGCCGGGCGACACCGCGCTGCGTTCATTCTCCAGCGCCCACTGCGTCCACTGCAGTCGTCTGGCAATATCCCGAACCAGCCAAGCGGTGGTCCCCCGCAGTTTTCCCTTATAGCCGCCGAGGGCGCGGGCCACCATTGCCAGCAGTTCATTGCCGGACAGTGTGCACACCGCACCCAGGCCCAGGCGCAGCGGTAACTGCTGCGCCTTGATATCTTCCGGCGTCGGCTCGGCCATCACCTCGGCACCGGCGGAAACCGACAGTTGGCTCACTTGTGGCAACCCGGTCTTTTCCGCCAAAACCCTCAGCAGCAGATGGAGGCCCGGCGCACCATCTCTCGACAGTGGCAGCGACGCCACTTCAAACTCCGCGGCAAAACGCCCAGCGGTAAAAAAAGGCCAAAGCAGCAGAGCCGCGAGTGCAGCGATCAATCCCAGCGACAGCAGGCTGCCCAATAGAACGAAAGCGCTAAACTCTCCGGCTATCATTGCCTGCGGAATCTGCCAGAGCGCGCGGGCGGCGCTGTATATACACAGCGCTGCAAACAGGACAAAAATCCCCGGCACCAGGGCGGCCAACAGCACGCCCAGAATCAACTGGGCCCGATCCGCGGAGGATTCACCTGGCGCTGCCGGCAAGTCGCCGAACAGGGACTCCAACTGGGTCCTCGCCTTGCTGTTGGCAGCAGTTGTGGGCTTTGCCTCGGCAACAGTCGTCGGCAACCTGGCGACTTGCGCGTTTCTCTCCTTTCTCTCCGTTCGATTGTCCGTGTCCGTTTTGGATGGTTGCTCGCGGCGCTTCTCGGCAAATTGCAGCTTGGCCAGCAACGCGCGATTGTCGAACTTGCCCGCCGGGTGGACCTCCACGCGCAGGCCGACCTGTTGCAGGCGCGCGCGGTATTCCAGTACCTGCTTGGAGGAGAGCTGGTCCTTGATCACCCAGCCCTTGAGCAGCAGTCTGCGCGCCTGGGGAACAGGCACTGAAAAGGCCGCCGCCGCATCCTGCAATACCTGCGCCGGCGATTTGGCGCGCAGGGTTTTTCCCGCGGAAACAATCTGGAACATTTGCTGGCCGGACATAGTTCACCCCAGTGGGTCAGCTGAAAAATCGGCGGTATCGATAAGGTTGGCGGAGCGTAAAAGATTACCGCGCGGCGCGGCGCGCACTGGTTCTCACCGGGGATGCGAAATTGATAGAACGGAGATAAAGGGTGGATGCGTGCACGACTGGTGTGTGAACGGCGTCTCAGTTATTCCACCCTGGCGCGAAGTCCCCGCAGTACTTGGTCCACAGGGCGCCCACTCCAACAGCAACCCGCAGCCGCCACAGGCGCGCTTGTGCCCCCCTGTTGCAATCGGCAAAATGCGCGTCTACCAAGACAGGAATGATGAGAAAGGAAACTCCGCCCATGAGCGACGCCCCGGCAAAAAAAGTGGCCCCCTACGGCAGTTGGAAATCGCAGATCAGCGCCGACCTGCTGGTACAGGACAGTGTGCGCCTGAGCGAACCCAGGCTGGTGGACGGTTGCATCTACTGGCTGGAATCCCGCCCGGCGGAAAAAGGGCGCTCGGTACTGGTCCGGCACTGTCCGAAGGACGGGCGCAGGGATATCACTCCCGCTCCGCTGAGTGTGCGCTCAAAAGCCCACGAATACGGGGGCGCCAGTTACCTGATTAGCGATAACACCGCCTATTTCGTCCTCGCCGACGACCAGCGCATCTACCGCATGAACCTGGACAGCCAGGTGCCCGAGGCGATTACCCCCGAAGGCCCCTACCGCCACGCGGATCTGTTCCTCGACCGCCGGCGCAAACAGCTGCTCTGCGTGCAGGAAGACAGCTCCCCGGAAGCGATTGGCGGAGAGGCGATAGCCCGCATTGTCGCCATCCACCTGGAAGCCCCGGAGAAAAACCCGCCGCGCATTCTCGCCGAGGGCACGGATTTCTATTCCAACCCGAGCCTCAGCCCCAATGGCATGCGGTTCAGCTTCCTCCGCTGGTCTCATCCCGACATGCCCTGGGACGCCACTGAGCTCTGCCTGGCAGAGCTGGACGACAGCGGCCGGCCGGGAACAGTAAAAGTAGTCGCCGGTGGTGGGGAGGAATCCATATTCCAGCCCCAGTGGTCCCCGGAGGGCGAGTTGTTTTACGTCTCCGACCGGAACAACTGGTGGAATATCTACCGCCAGGGGGAAGAGAAACCGCTGTGGGAAAAAAACGCGGAGTTCGCCACCCCCCAATGGGTGTTCGGCATGTCTACCTACGGATTTCTCACCTCCGACGAAATCCTCTGTACCTTTACCGAAAACGGCCGCTGGCACCTGGCCACCATCGACCTGGAAGACCGCAGCCACGAAATCCTTGAGCAGCCCTTCTGCGATATCGAGGGCGTACGCTGCGAGAGCCACAGGGCGGTATTTATAGGCGCCGGCGCCGACAGGTTCCCCGCGGTAATTACCTACGACAATCACAAGAAAAACTTTGAAACCATTGCCAGCAGTAACCGCAGCCGATTGGATAGCGGGATTTTTTCCCAGGCCCAGGCCATCGAGTTCCCCGCGGGCAAACGGCAGGTGCACGCCTTTTACTACCCGCCCAACAATCCCGATTTTCAGGCGCCAGAGGGCGAAAAACCGCCGCTGATCGTATTCAGCCACGGCGGCCCCACCGGCGCCACCTCAGCGGGCCTGAACCTGAAGGTTCAGTACTGGACCAGCCGGGGCTTCGCCATCCTCGATGTAGACTACTCCGGCAGCACCGGCTACGGCCGCAAATACCGCGAGCGCCTGAAGGGCCTCTGGGGCGTCCTTGACGTGGAGGACGTCTGTGCCGGCGCCGAATACCTGGTGGCCAAAGACCTGGCCGACCCGGAACGGCTGCTGATCAAGGGTGGCAGCGCCGGCGGCTACACAGTGCTGGCCGCCCTCACCTTCCACAGTACTTTCAAGGCCGGTGCCAGCCACTACGGCATCGGCGACCTCACCACCCTGGCGCGGGACACCCACAAATTCGAATCCCGCTACCTGGACAAACTGGTGGGCCCCTGGCCCGAGGCGGAAGACACCTATCGCGAGCGCTCGCCGATCAATTATGTCGACCAGCTGGATTGCCCGGTGATTTTCTTCCAGGGCCTGGAAGACAAGGTGGTACCCCCCAGCCAGGCGGAAACCATGGTCAACGCCCTCAAGCAACAAGGAATTCCCGTGGCCTATATCACCTTCACCAACGAAGGGCACGGCTTCCGTGGCGGTGACAGCATCAAGTTAGCTCTGGAGGGCGAATTGGAATTCTACAGCCGCATATTCAATTTCCCTCTGGCCGAACCCGGGCCCGGCATTACCATAGAGAACCTGGAATAAGCCGATGGGAAGATGGAGACCACCGCGCCCGCGCGGTTCCCGCTATATCACCCCCGAAGGTGCCGCACGCCTGCGCGCGGAAGTGAAACACCTTTGGGAAGTGGAGCGCCCGCGGGTCACGCAAGCGGTGAGCGAGGCAGCCAAACTCGGCGACCGCTCGGAAAACGCCGACTATATCTACGGCAAGAAGCGCCTGCGCGAGATTGACAGCCGGGTGCGCTTTCTCACCAAGCGGCTGGAGGAAGTCACCGTGGTGGACCGCATTCCGGACGACCGGGAGAAAATCTTTTTCGGCGCCTGGGTCACCATTGAGGATGACGACGGCAACACCCTCACCTACCGTATCGTCGGCCCGGATGAGTTCGATGTAAAGCAGGGATTGATTTCCATGGATTCCCCGGTGGCCCGTGCCCTGCTCGGGCGTCGGCTGGACGACGAGGTGAATATCCATATGGGGGAAAAACGGGTGACCTACTATGTGGTGGATATCCGATACCAGGAATAACCCCGCTCCTGAAAATATCCGACGCCGCACGAAGCGTATATAAAAACAATGAGGGATCGATATGATGTACCTGGCAACCATCATACTGGCCACGTCCACACTCTCCGCCCATGCCGACGCGGTAGAAAAAATCAACGGGCACACATGGATTCACGGATCGGAAGACTGTGCCACCAATACGGACCCGGCGATAGAAACATTCCAGTACGACGAATCGAGCTATATCCTGCGTCAGAACAAGTGCCTGGACTCCGAGGCACCGTTTATCTACGTATTGTTCGGCGAACATACGGTATTCGTCCAGGACACCGGCGCCACCGAAGACGCCGGGCGGTTTCCTCTATGAGACCCTCCAACGCCTGATTGTCAGCCGCAAGCAGGCAACACCGGGACGGGAACTGAAGCTCCTGGTCACCCACTCACACGGCCATGGGGACCATACTGCCGGCGATTCACAGTTCCGGGGAAAGCCCGGTGTGACGCTGGTGGAGTCGGGCGCCCCGTCGGTACGGGAGTATTTCGGTTTCACGGACTGGCCAAACGGCACCGCAACCATCGACCTGGGCGGCCGCAAGCTCACCGTTCTCCCAATTCCGGGTCACAAGGAAGACAGTATTGCCGTGTACGACCCGCACACCCGCTGGCTGCTGAGCGGGGATACCTTCTATCCCGGCCGCCTGTATATATGGGAATGGGACAGCTATCGGGCCAGCATCGCGCGTCTGGTGGACTTCTCAAAAACCCATCGGATATCGGCGCTGATGGGTACCCATATCGAAATGTCCCGAACTCAGGGACAGGACTATCCGATGGGCAGCAGCTATCAGCCCGATGAGGCCGGACTGGCGCTTTTGCCGGAGGACCTGCTGCTTCTTGACGCGACGCTTTCGGAAATTGGTAAGGAACCCGAAAAGCGGGTGCGGGACAAGTTTATTGTTCGCCCTGTAAGCAAGATTGAGAGAATACTGACCTGGGTGGCTAAGCGACTGGGATTGTAGAAACTGCGATCCGTGCGGCTGAACGATGAAGTAAACGTCAGGGCCGGGAGAAACCGGGTTGACCTATTATGTAGAGGCAATCCGCTACCGGAAGCACATCGTCCCCGGAGTGTCCATGGAAGTGGTAAACAGCTCAGGAGTATGATGCAGAAATGCCCAAGGACGACATCCCCGACCCGCTGAAGGCGTTTGTCGATTCTGAAAGCCTGATCGCCTTCGGCATCGCCCTGGGCCTCGGGCTTCTGATCGGACTGCAGCGGGAGCGCACCGCAGACCGCTTGGGCGGAATCCGCACCTTTCCGCTGATTGCCCTGTTCGGTGCCCTGGCCGCAAGACTGAGCGATATTCAGGATATTCCGTGGCTGGTACCGACGGGGCTGCTGTGCATGACGATACTGATACTGCTCGGCAACCTTGAGCGGCTGCGCGGCGAGGAGGAAGGTACCGGTATTACCACCGAGGTTTCCGCCCTGCTGATGTATTTACTGGGCGCTTTCCTGGTGCTGGGAGAACTCACGGTGGCAGTCGTGGTCGGCGGTACCATTGCCGTGTTGCTGCATCTGAAGCCCAGTATGCACGCTTTCGCCGAGCGCCTGCCGGAACAGGATCTGCGCGCAATCATGCAGTTCGCGCTGATTTCGATGATCATCCTGCCGGTTCTGCCGAACCGCACCTTCGGCCCCTACGATGTACTCAACCCTTTCAAGATCTGGCTGTTGGTAGTACTGATCGTGGGCATCGGGCTCGGCGGTTACGGTGCCTACAAACTGGTGGGCGCCCGCGCCGGTACCCTACTAAGCGGCCTGATCGGTGGGCTTATATCCTCCACCGCCACCACAGTGAGCTACGCGCGCCGGGCAAAACTGGAAAAAGGCATGGCGGGACTCGCGGCACTGGTAATCCTGATCGCCTCCACCAGTATGTTTATCCGCATGTTTGTGGAAATCACCGTGGTGGCCCCGCGCGTATCTGCTGCACTGTTGCCACCGCTGGCCACACTGCTGCTGATCAGTGTGGTGACCTGTGCCTTTGGCTATCGCTTTGCCGAGCATCACGCGAGCGAGATGCCGACCCAAAGCAACCCCGCGGAGCTCTCCGCGGCGCTGGTTTTCGGCGCCCTCTACGCCCTGGTCACCCTAGCCGTGGCAGCGGCCAAGGACTACTTCGGTAGCCGCGGCATCTATGTGGTGGCGCTGATTTCGGGTTTTACCGATGTGGACGCGATCACCCTGTCCACCGCCAATCTCGCCGGCGACGGCCTGCTCGAAACATCCACCGCCTGGCGGGCTATGGTGATCGCCACCCTGGCCAACCTGGTATTCAAGGCAGGAGCCGCCGCTGCCCTGGGCGGGCGGGCGCTGTTCCGGCGCGTGGCGGTGTTGTTCACGGTGCCTTTTGTGGCGGGGATACTGGTGATAGTCCTGTGGCCTGATGGCTGAGAGCAAGTTCCGGGAAGCCTGGATATTTCGGGCGTCTCCTCTTGCCAACCGTCGGGGCTATATTTCGATGCCCTTTTTGCGCAAATCCTCCCTGGCATCGTCAGCCTTCTCCAGTCCGCTGGCACCGATGAATTCCAGCACCTGCGGAGCTTTGATGAATTCGATCTGTGAATACTCCACAATTTGCCAGCGATTGCCCGAAGGATCCCGAAAGTCCAGAAACCGATCCCCGAGAATAGGAATGTTCAACGCATCCAGGCGCGCCTTGACTTTGCTTTTGTCATCCACCACCAGACCGAAGTGCCGGTGCTCGTCTTTTCCGGTATCCCGATTTTCAAAAAGCGCGATAAACTGGTCACCCAGTTCGATAAAGGCCATGCCTTTACTCCTGGAGCGCAACTTGAACTGAAACAGGCCATCGAGAAAATCGATGGCCTCATCCAGGTCCCGGACATCAAGGGCGACATGATTGATGCCCACAGCTCTGGCTCTCTCTCCGCTTTCGCTCATAGCTTTCTCCTCGCGCCGGCCGGGATATCATTCAGTGCTTTTTATGCCATTTGTCGTCGTCACCTTTTTCATATTTTTCCTTGACCGCATTCCAGGCAATCTTGGCTGCACGCTCTTCTGTGTCGGATTTACCCTTGTGCTGCTGCTCCGCACTATTAAACGCCTCCTTGTAGATTTCCTGGGCGTGCTTTGGCAGGGGATTCTTGACATTTTTCGGCAGTTCGTTAATGGATTGATAGGGCATGGTCTTACCTGACTTGGTTGGTTTCTGACAAAAGGGAAATATTGAAACAACGCTATAGCAAGGAGATTAGCCCACAGATTCCGCAGAGCGAGGCGGGAGAGAGATGATCTGTCGCGAATTGAATTGGAAGATAAAAGGCACACCTACAATAGAGAACCAGTGTGGTGTAAGGCACTAAATGCGGCCCGCCCGAAGGGAGCCCCCCAAAATGCCCACAGCCGCGTTGCCGCTCTTGAAAAGGGCGAGCCATTCCCTGCGAGCGGCGCCTTGCTGTGAACATTTTGGGGGGCTCTGATAACCGCATTTAGTACCTTACACCACACTAGCCCGGCCCTCCGGTATCGCCACGGCTACCAGCGCCAGTCGAAGCCCAGATTGGCGCTCCCCCCCTCCCAGTCCAGGTCGTCGATGGAGCGCTGGTAGCCGATATTGGCGAAGGCGCTGCCGCCGCGCCTTTCCAGCCATACAAAGCCTGCCCCAATCTCCGCCCAACTGGCGCGGCGCTCGCCGTCCAGGCGGGTCTTGCCGAACAGCAGTTCGTCGTTGCCGCCGAGGGTGTGCCAGAGGTTGGTGAACAAGTAGTAGCGGTTGTCCCCGCGGCTGTTGTAGCCGCGCAGGCCGGCGCGCAGGGTGGCTTCCGGGGTCATGTCCGGCTCCGCGAGGGAGATGCCGTCCTGGAAGGCGCTGAGGTTGGTGTAGTTGGCCACCGCCTGGAGCTGGGGCTCCAGGTTGATGCGGTCGGTGGCGGCGAAGGTGAAGCCTTTCTCCACCGAGATCGTCAGCTGGGGGCCGCGGACGGTGTCGCCGATATCCCGGGTGGAGAGGCTTTCCAGTTCCAGTAGGGCGGCCCTGAATACTATGTCCAGGTAGCCGCGGTCCGCCCGGTGGTGGGTCATATAGCCGCCCAGGTAGTAGCTGTCCAGTTCGTTGCGGCCTGCGTGGTAGTCTTTGAAACCTCGGGCGAATCCGCGCACGTCGCCGCCGGTGCGGCTGCCGCCGAAAAACAGGCCCCACTCCCGCAGGCCGGCGTCGGTGGGCCAACTGAAGAGATTGGCCCCCAGTTGAAAACCGCTGGTACGGCCGTCGAAGCGATTTTCCACCGCGCCGCCCCAGCCGAGCCGCCCGTCCCTGTGGTGCAGGCGCAGCCAGGCGCAGCTGTTCGCTTCGGTCCAGTTGCCCTGGTCGCCGCAGCGGTCATGGTAGCTGCCGACCTCCTCAAGGGCGACCCGGTGGGCCAGGGGTTTGGCCTGGGCGTAGAGAGGGATTTCCGGGCGGTAGAGTGGCAGTGGGTCCGCGCCCGGTGGTGGTGCCGGTGCCACCAGGGGAGGGGAGGACGCTCCCGTGGCGGGCGGTGCACTGCCCGCTAGCACGCTGGAGCGCAGGTACCAGTTGTTCTCCAGAGACCGGTTCTCTCCGGCGCCGCGAAACAGGAAGTATTCGTAAGGGCCGGCGGACAAGGAGCCCTGCATGCGGAAGGCGCCGTCTGCGGTGGCGCCGCCACCGGTAGTCTCTACCAGGAGTATGCCGGTGTCCGTCTGCGCTCCCGTGCCGCCCGCCCAGTCGACCTGGATTTCGGTGCTGCCGGTGGCACGGCCGCCATCGATAATCAGTCTGTCCGCCGGGGAATCGTCGCCCAGGAGCACCGCGTCCAGGTGCAGGGTGCCGCTGCCGATGTAGTCGCCGCCGATGGTGAGATGGTTCGCGGTATTTCCCCGCAGATCGATGCCCCCGCGATTTTCCACCACCAGACGCCGCCCGATGGGGGGGTCGATACGGGCGTTGATTTCCGGCACCCGCAGTACCCTGCCGGGGTCGACGATCAGTCGAGTGGGCGGGGAGTCGCTGTCGGTGGAGAGGGCGATTCTCGGGGCGCAGTAGCCGGCGCAGAGCGTTAAGAGGAGAGCGGCGGCGCGGCGGATACGGGAAATACGCGGGCGCGTCATAAACCTGTCCCTGGTTTATATCGGTATTGGTACTTTGGTGCAGGAAAGTCTAGTGGAGTCGGGGAAGGGGGTGGTCGTGTCGGCGGGTAAAGCTCTGGGTTGGGGCGGGACCGGGTGGCGCTCAGTCGGGGTAGGGTGGATGCGCTTTCGCTTATCCACCCTACGATTTACGGCTCAGAGCCAGCGCGGCAGCAGGATGCAGCCCCAGGTGGTGAGCCACAGCAGGAGCGAGAGGGACACGGCGGCGGAGCCGGTGTCCTTGGCGATTTTCGACAGCGGGTGCTTTTCCGGGCCCACCCGGTCCACCACCGCTTCCACTGCGCTGTTGAGCAGTTCCACAATCATCACCAGCAGGGTGACGCCGACCAGCAGTGCGCGCTCGAGGCCGCTCTCTCCCTGCCACAGGGCCATGGGGATCAGGAAGATTGCGAGGGTTACCTCCTGGCGGAAGGCGGCCTCGTTGCGCCAGGTGGCGGCGAGGCCGTGCCAGGAGTAGCTGGTGGCGTCGATCAGGCGGGCGACGCCGGTTTTGCCGGGTTTGTTGACGAACTGTTCTTGCATGGGCATTTCTTTGTGCTCATCCCTACCATCCTCTCCCCCAGCCCCTCTCCCGCAAGCGGGAGAGGGGAGGGTCCGAATGGCGGATTAACCTTCGTCCAGGAAGCTGCGCAGGTGCTCCGAGCGGGACGGGTGGCGCAGCTTGCGCAGGGCCTTGGCCTCGATCTGGCGGATGCGCTCGCGAGTGACGTCGAACTGTTTGCCCACTTCCTCGAGGGTGTGGTCGGTGTTCATGTCGATTCCGAAACGCATGCGCAGCACCTTGGCCTCGCGCGCGGTCAGACCGGAGAGCACGGAGCGGGTGGCATCGTGCAGGCCGGTCTGGGTGGCGGTGTCTATCGGCGAGGACTGGTTCTGGTCCTCGATAAAGTCACCCAGGTGCGAATCCTCATCGTCGCCGATGGGGGTCTCCATGGAGATGGGCTCCTTGGCGATCTTCAGCACCTTGCGAACCTTGTCCTCCGGCATCTCCATGCGCTCGCCCAGCTCCTCCGGGGTCGGTTCGCGGCCCATTTCCTGCAGCATCTGCCGGCTGATGCGATTGAGCTTGTTGATGGTCTCAATCATGTGCACCGGGATGCGGATGGTGCGCGCCTGGTCCGCGATGGAGCGGGTGATGGCTTGGCGGATCCACCAGGTGGCGTAGGTGGAAAACTTGTAGCCGCGGCGGTATTCGAACTTGTCTACCGCCTTCATCAGGCCGATGTTGCCCTCCTGGATCAGGTCCAGGAACTGCAGGCCGCGGTTGGTGTACTTCTTGGCGATGGAGATCACCAGGCGCAGGTTGGCCTCTACCATCTCCTTCTTGGCGCGGCGGGAGCGGGCCTCGCCGATGGACATGCGGCGGTTGATCTCCTTGATCTGGCCGATCTCCAGGCCGGCGCGCTCCTGGCACTGGGTCAGCTTGCGCTGGGCGCGGATGATATCCTCGGCCACTTGGCGCAGGGCGTCGGAGTAGTCGCGCTTCTTCTTGATGATGCCCGGGATCCAGTCCTCGTTGGTCTCGTTGCCGGGGAACTCCTTGATGAAGGTCTTGCGCGGCATCTTCGCCCGCTTGATGCACAGGTTCATCACAGTGCGCTCCTGCTCGCGCACGTCGTCGAGAATGCTGCGCACTTCATTGTACAGCGGGTCGAACTGGCGCGGGGCCAGCTTGAAGTAGCGGAATACCTCGCCCACGTCCTCCAGGGCCTCTCCGGCCTGTTTGGAGTCGCGGCCGTGCTTCTTGATCGCGGCGTCGGCTTTCTTCTGCGCGGCGATCAGCTTCTTCATGCGCTCGGCCAGCTCTTCCGGGTCGATGCCGCCGGTGTTCTCCTCTTCCTCTTGGGTGGAGTCGTCGTCATCGTCGTCGGAGCTGCTGTCCTCGGCTGCGCTGCTGGTGTCGGCGCCCTGGCCGGTCTGCGCCCCCGGGGGCACGTCCTCAGCCGGGTCGAGCCAGCCGGCGATCACGTCGGGGATGCGGCGCTCTTCCTTCTCGATCAGCTTGTATTCGTCGATCACCTGCTGCACGGCGCCGGGCCAGTAGGCCAGGGCGGCCATCAGCTCGCGCAGGCCCTCTTCGATACGCTTGGCAATGGCGATCTCACCCTCGCGGGTGAGCAGTTCCACGGTGCCCATTTCGCGCATGTACATGCGCACCGGGTCGGTGGTGCGGCCCACGTCGGATTCCACCGCGGCCAGGGCGGCGGCTGCCTCGGCGGCGGCGATTTCATCGGCGGAACTGTCGCCTTCGGCCATCAGCAACTCTTCGGCATCCGGTGCGGTTTCGTACACCTTGATGCCCATGTCGTTGATCATGCCAATGATGTCTTCCACCTGATCCGGATCGGAAATGTCCTCCGGCAGGTGGTCGTTTACTTCTGCGTAGGTCAGATAGCCCTGCTCTTTGCCGCGGGCGATCAGTTCCTTGATACGGGAAGTCTGCTGTTGGGTGTTGTCGGTCATGCACAACCCTGAAAAATTTGGTGGGCTAATAACGAAATAATAACGGGACAAAGACTCGGGATTATAGCGTATTTGCGATAGCAATAACCACTCTGACTGTCAAGTGACGTCTGGGTTCGGTGTCTGGAGTGCTCGGGTTTCCCGGCCCCGTCCGGGGTCGACTGGATATGGTGTTGCGCCGCGGGTTTTCAAGGGGGGCCGCGGAGTTATTCGCGACTGCGCCGCCAGTTTGCCAGCAGTGCCATCTGCTCCTCCGCACTGAGGTGGCCGCTACCGCCTTTCAACTGCTCCAGCAGGTCGCGGTTGCGCTGCTTCTGCTCGGCGAATTCCAGGCGTCGCAGGCAGTCGGAGAACTCCGCCTGGGGATCGTATTCCATCTGCCTGCCGTGGTTCCCGGCAATCGGGTGGCTGGAGGACAGCCGGGTCAGGATATCCAGTGACTGCTTGTCCTTGTGTGCCATCCAGTGACCGAAGAACTGGTTCTGGTTGCAGTCCGGGCGCTGGTGCATGACCTGGAGCACCTCGCCGAAGAGTTGCAGGTCGGGGTGATCGCTGTCGAGAAACCGGCGGCTGTCGCCGATCTGCTGTGCCAGTTGGGGGTGGTGCAGCAGTAGGGCAATCAGCATCCGCTCCGCGGGCAGTCGGTACTGGCCGCTGCGGCGGGGTTCAGGGGAGGGTGATCGCCGGGGCTCGCGGGCCGGTTCGTATTCCGCCGGCGGCGGTATATCGCCGTGGTCCTCGGGGTTGGGGGGCGGCTCGGCCCCGGTCTGTTCCGGCTGCGGTTCGCGCCGGGCCTGGGCCGCCTGGGCCCTGGCCTTTTCCGCGATGATCACTTCTTCCAGGGTGTCCCTGTCCAGGCCGGTGCGCGCAGCCAGTTGCTGGAACATCAGTTGTCGGTAAACGCCGGCGGGCAGCAGGTCGAGCAGTGGCGCGGCCAGTTTGGACAGGCGCGCGCGGCCGTCCATGGTCTGGAGGTTGATGCCCTCGGCTAGCAGGTCGAACAGGAAGTCCTCCAGGGGGCGCGCCTGCTCTTCGATCAGCCGGGTAAAGCGCTCCCCGCCCAGTTGGCGCACCAGGGTGTCCGGGTCCTCGCCCTCCGGCAGCAGCAGGAAGCGCAGGCTGCGCCCGTCCTGCATTTGCGGCAGGCCGGATTCCATGGCGCGGCGGGCGGCGCTGCGCCCGGCGCGGTCGCCGTCGAAGCAGAACACCAGCTCCGGTGCGTGGCGGAAGGCCAGTTGGATATGCTCTTCGCCGCAGGCGGTGCCCAGGGTGGCCACGGCGCAGCAGATGCCGAACTGGGCCAGGGCCACCACGTCCATATAGCCCTCCACCAGGATCAAACGCTCCAGTTCGCGGTTGGCCTGGCGGGCCTCCCAGAGGCCGTAGAGTTCGCGCCCCTTGTGGAAGATGGGGGTCTCGGGGGAGTTCAGGTATTTTGGTTTTTCGTCTCCCAGCACCCGCCCGCCGAAGGCGATGGCGCGCCCCTGGCGGTCGCGGATCGGGAACATGATGCGGTTGCGGAAGCGGTCGTAGTGGTGGCGTGTGCCGGGTTTGGTGGTCCCGTCGCTGTCCTGGCGGCGGATGGCGAGGCCCGCGAGCTCCAGTTGGTCGGCCTTCTCGGCGCTGTCGCCCAGGTGGTTGAGCAGGTTGTCCCAGCCCGGCGGCGCCAGGCCGATGCCGAAGTCCCGGGCTATCTCGCCGGACAGGCCGCGCTGTCGGAGATAGGCGATCGCGCGGCCGGCGGCCGGATGCTCGCGCAATTGCGCGCGAAAGTAGTCCGCAGCCTTTTCGGTGATCTGGTACAGCGACTGGCTCCGGCGCTGGCGCTGCTCTTGACCCGGGGCCAATTGCTCTCGCGGGACTTCCAGCCCCTGGCTGGCGGCCAGTTTTTCCACCGCCTCGGGGAAGCCGAGGCGGTCGTACTCCATCAGGAAACCGACCGCGTTGCCATTGGCGCCGCAGCCGAAGCAGTAGTAGAACTGCTTTTGCGGGCTGACGGTAAAAGACGGGGTCTTTTCATCGTGAAACGGGCAACAGGCGGAATAGTTTTTCCCGGTCTTGCGTAGTTTGACCCGGCTGTCGATCACCTCGACGATATCCGCCCGCGCGAGCAGGTCGTCGAGAAAGTGCTGGGGGATCTTGCCGGCCATAGGTTCTCGATGTCGTGTAGTAAAAGAGTTGCGTCCCTAGCCGAGCTGCGCCTTAATCAGTCTGCTCACCGCGCCCATGTCCGCGCGGCCCTGCACCTGGGGCTTAACCAGGGCCATTACCTTGCCCATGTCCGCCATGCCGCTGGCGCCGGTTTCTTTTACCGCGGTGGCGACGATTTCACTGATCTCCGCCTCGGAGAGCTGCTCCGGCAGGAACTCCTGGATCACGTCGATTTCCGCCTGTTCCACCGCCGCCAGTTCCGTGCGGCCGGCTTTCTCATACTGGGCGATGGAATCGCGGCGCTGTTTGGTCATTTTGTCCAGCAGGGCGAGAATACGCGCGTCGTCCAGCTCGATACGCTCGTCCACCTCCACCCGCTTGATCTCCGCATTGATCAGGCGCAGGGTGGCCAGGCGCTCCTTGGCGCGGGCTTTCATGGCGTCCTTGGTGGCTTGGGTGATGGAGTCCTTCAGTGTGCTCATTGGTCTTTTCCCTGGTGATGTTTCCCTATTGTAGGAGCGGCCGTTGGCCGCGATCGATAGCGGTTTAGAAGCGAGATCGATCGCGGCCAACGGCCGCTCCTACGGGGGCTGGGTGTGTAAAGTGCCAAGAATAACGCTTTTCCCAACAAAAAACGGCGCGCGGGTTCGGCCCGCGCGCCGTTCTGTGTTCTGTTCCGGGCCTCTGGCTTCTGGCCAGTGGCGTCAGCAGACCCTTTTAATGGCGCCTGCAGCCTCTTTTAGTAGAGACGCTGGAACTTGCGGTTCTCGCGCTGCAGCTTCTTGGCGTGGCGCTTCACAGCCGCGGCCGCCTTGCGCTTGCGCACAGCGGTGGGCTTTTCGTAGAACTCGCGGCGGCGCACTTCAGACAGTACACCGGCTTTTTCGCAGGAGCGCTTGAAGCGGCGCAGGGCGATATCAAAAGGTTCGTTGTCTTTCAGTCGTACTGATGGCATTGGTTTACCTGTAATTCGTTTCTCTCGGCCTTTCCGGCAATTGCGTCTCGCAGCTGCATTCCGGAGGCCGGTCCACAGCGAGGGCGCAAATTCTATACACTCGCCCCGGCGATCGCAAGCCTCATTTCGGGTATGATAGCCGGCCTCGAAAATGGTCCCCAACGGAGTCGAAGTGCGAGTCCTCGGTATTGAAACCTCCTGCGATGAAACCGGCGTCGCGCTGTACGACAGCGAGCAGGGGCTGCTCGGTCACGCGCTGTTCAGTCAGGTGGACCTGCACGCGGACTACGGCGGTGTGGTGCCGGAACTGGCCAGCCGCGACCATGTGCGCAAGCTGCTGCCGCTCGTGCGCCGGGTGATGCAGCAGACCGGAACCCGCCCCGGTGACCTGGACGGCGTCGCCTATACCGCCGGGCCGGGCCTGATCGGCGCATTGATGGTGGGCGCCTGTGCCGGCCGTGCCCTGGCCTACGGCTGGAACCTGCCGGCGGTGGCGGTGCACCATATGGAGGGCCACCTGCTGGCGCCCATGCTGGAGGAGAATCCCCCCGGCTTCCCGTTTGTGGCTCTGCTGGTCTCCGGCGGCCACACTCAATTGGTGGACGTGTGCGGCCTGGGGGAATACCGGCTTCTGGGGGAATCCCTGGACGACGCCGCCGGCGAGGCCTTCGACAAGGCCGCCAAGATGCTCGACCTGGACTACCCCGGCGGCCCGCGCCTGGCGGCGCTGGCGGAAAAGGGTGACCCGCGGCGTTTTACCTTCCCCCGCCCGATGACCGACAGGCCGGGCCTGGATTTCAGCTTCTCCGGGCTCAAGACCTACACCCTGAACACCGTGCGCGATCACGTCCTCGAAGACGGCCTGCCGGACCCGCAGACCTGTGCGGATATCGCCGCCGCTTTTCAAGAGGCGGTGGTGGATACCCTGGTGATCAAGTGCCGCCGGGCGATCCGGGCCACCGGGCGCAAGACGTTGGTGGTGGCCGGCGGCGTGTCCGCCAACAGGCTGCTGCGCGAGCGGCTGGAGGCACGCCTGGCGCAGGAGGGTGCAGGCGTCTACTACCCGCGCCACGAATTCTGCACCGACAACGGCGCGATGATCGCCTACGCCGGCTGCCTGCGCCTGAAGGGGGGCCAGCGCGAGAACCTGGACATTACAGTGCGGCCCCGCTGGCCGCTGACGGAACTGGCGGAGAGTTGAGTTGGATGGAGAGTTGAGTTGGATATCGTCTATATACGCGATTTGAAGGTGGACACCATTATCGGTATCTACGACTGGGAGCGGGAAGTGCGCCAGACGGTGAGTCTGGACCTGGAGATGGCGTTCAATATTGCCGAGGCTGCGCGCACCGACAATATCGAACACACGCTCAACTACAAGGCGGTGGCCAAGCGCCTGATCGCCTTTATCGAGGGCAGCGAGTTCCTGTTGGTGGAGACCATGGCGGAAAAGATCGCGGCTATAGTGCGCGATGAGTTCGAGGTACCCTGGCTGCGCCTGCGCCTGTCCAAGCCCGGCGCCGTGCGCGGCTCGCGGGATGTGGGGGTACTTATCGAGCGCGGCTATTTATCAGCCGCGGGCGCTTTATCGGCCGCAGACGCCAAACCGACCGGGGCCGGATAACCGTGGCACAAATATTTCTGAGTCTGGGCAGCAATATCGACCGCGAGCGCCATATCCGCGCGGGGCTGACCGCGCTCGCAGCGCGGTTCGGCGAACTGCAGATTTCCCGCGTCTTCGAGAGCGAGGCGGTGGGTTTCGAAGGCGACAACTTTTACAACCTGGTGGTGGGTATCCACACGGACCTGCCGGTGGGGCAGCTGGCGTTGCGCCTGCGCGAGATCGAGGACGCCAACGGCCGCCTGCGCAGCGGCCCCAAGTTCAGCGCGCGCACCCTGGACATCGATATCCTCACCTACGACGACCTGAGCGGTACGGTCGACGGCGTCAAACTGCCCCGCGCTGAAATCGAGAAAAACGCCTTTGTACTGCAGCCGCTGGCGGAGCTGGCGCCGGAGGTCGTACACCCGCTGACCGACAAAACCTTTGCGCGGATGTGGGCGGAGTACGACAAGTCGAAGCAGAAACTCTGGCCGGTGGAATTTATCTGGCCGTAGCCTCGTCTTTTCTCCCCTCTCCCATTTATGGGAGGGGGGCCGGGGGAGAGGGCCAGGTCGGGCCCCATTTTCTGTAGGAGCGGCCGTTGGCCGCGATCGATATTTCAGGTTTGCTCCAAGCCTGATCGCGGCCAACGGCCGCTCCTACAGGAATTACCGAGCTTCGTATTTCTTGGCCTGCGCCAGCAGCCGAACAAGGTCCAGTGACCTCCCTATCTCGCCGCGTATAACCGCAACAATGCCGTGCATTGCCATAAGCCGGCGGTCAATTTCTCTCCCGTCCCGCTGTGCGAGTGAAGACAGTCGTTCGCCTGCGGAATCCAGTCCCTGCGTTTCGTAGGCGAGCAGTATTTCCACGGTATTTTCCGCCGCGGTGATCTGCCTCGGAGCCGGGTTGTAGCCCAGAGTGCGGACCATGGCCTCGGCCAGTGGCCACACGGACCAAGGGTTCTGCCCGGTGAGCAGCCCGCCGTCGATACTGACCTGGCGGAGGTAGGCGGGGCCGGGTTCGAAGACTGCGTTCCGGTTGCGCAATTTGTCTTCCAGCAGGAAGGGAAATATTTTCCGCGCATCGGGAATCAGAAACAGCTCCTCTTCATTGGTAAAACCCGAGACCCGCCGCTCGGCCACCAGTGGCCGGCCATTATCCAGCACCACATTCACCAGCGCCGCCGGGCCGTGGCACACGGCGCCGATCACCTTGCCGTCCCGGTATAGCTCGCGCACCAGGCGCTGGATCGCCGGGTTGTCGGGAAAATCGAACATGGCACCCTTGCCGCCGACAAAAAATACCGCCCGGTAATTTTCGTCGGCTACCTGCTCTATCGGAATACTGTTGTGCAATTTCCCTTGCGCTTGCGGATCGTTGAGGAAGGCGTAGTCGAACGGGCCCATATCGTCGTTGTCGATAACGACGGACGGCAGCCCGCCTCTGGGGCTGGCGATATCCACTTCAAAGCCGTTGGCAACAAACACGTAGTAGGGCCGGGCCAGTTCGGTCAGCTCGTAGCCGGTGGACTTTCCGCTGTCGCCCAGGGTGGCGGTACTGGTGACTACCGCGAGTATTTTGCCCCGGTTTTCTTCGGGCCTCTGCCGCAGATAATCCAGGTCCGCGGGGACGGTTTGCGCCAGTGCGTGGTGATCCTGCGGCGGCGGGATCAGGCTCTTCAGCCAGAACCCGGTTGCCAGCAGCAACAGAACAAAAGAGGAAAATATTAAAAGCAGTTTTTTACCCATGGTGTAGTTCTCCTGATTGACAGGAGAACTTTACAAACCGCCGGGTAAAATTCCGGTGAAAGATGGATGCCTGTCAAGCCGCAGCCGGATAGACAGCGCAGGTGAACAGCTCTTCATCGCACTTGGTGGACAAGTCCCAGCCCAGTGCACCGGCTATTCTTTTGACCAGGTAAAGGCCCTGGCCCATTCCGTCACTCTGTTCACTTTTTTCTCCCGGGAGCAGGGAGTTATCCGTATCGAAAGGCTCGCCAATCGGGTTTTCAAAAATCAGGGCATGTCCATCTTCCCGGACGCGCAATTGCGGCCGGGACGCGTGCCGGACGGCATTGTTGAGCAGGTTGTCGATCAGCAGGGTCGCCAAGTGGCTGTTGCCGGCAACCGGGTAGTTGTCCGGTATCTCCAGTCGCACCTGGAGCCGCATTTCCGGAGCTCTGCGGTGCAGGGCGAGTATGCGGTTTTCCAGCAGCGGGCGGAGGTCGAATGGCCCCTGTTCGACGGACTCGGCGCGCGCCAGTGCGAGCAGCGCGGAGATGGTGTTCTCCATGGCTTCCACGGTAGTGCGCAGCTCTTTCGTCTCCTGTGGTGACAGGTTTCGCAGGTGGGAGAGCGCCAGGGTGTTTCTGACGATGGTGATCGCGGTGCGCAACTCGTGGCTGACGTCGCGGGTAAATTCGGATTCGCGCCGCAGTGCGAGTTTCAGTTGATTGAGTGATCTTTCCAGGGTCCTGGCCAAAAAACCGATCTCATCCCCTGCGGAACAGGAAGGCAGGGACAGCGGCACGTCGCCCGTACTGCTGGTTTTTGACTTCCCCGGCCAGCGCGATCACCGGTCGGATGGTTCTGGATGACAGCCGGTAGGCCATCCAGAGTGCCAGCGCCGAGGTCGCCAGCAGCGCGGCAAACAATAGCCATAGCAGCTCGCCGGATTGGCGGGAAACCGTCAGCAGCCGGCTGACCTCCGCGGCGAGTATCGGCGAGGTGTCGCCGTTCAGGCTCAGCCTTCGCAAGTGGAAGTGCCGCTTGCCGTCGCTGAACCACTCGGCTTTTGTCGCGCCTTCGGGCAGTGCCGCGAGGGCACCGGCCGGGGGTGGGTTGCTCTCGGAGTAGAGCTCGATATAAGGAAGCCGCGGCCGGGGAATTTCCCCGCTGGCCCGAAACCGCTGTTCGATAGAGCGGGCCTCATCGGCTAGCAGGTTGTCCAGCACCTGGTCCTCGATGACATAGGCCACCAGCACGCAGATGCCGGTGTAGACAAGGCAGAGCAGCAGGGTGAAAGCGCCGAAGGTGGCGAACACGCGCCGCTGGATGCTGCGGTCAATTTTCACCGGCTGTTTCCAGTTGGTAGCCCACATTGGTGATGGTTTTCAGCATGGGTTTGGCGAAGGGTTTGTCCAGGGACTGGCGCAGGCTGTAGATATGGGATTTCAGCGCATCGGTTTCCGGCGGATTGTCCCCCCAGAGCTGGTGCGTGAGGGCCGAGCGGCTCACCGCTTCCGGGTAGGCGCGGGCGAGGATGGTCAGTATGCGGAAGCCGGTGGCAGTGAGTTTCAGCGGCCGTCCGGCCCTGTGTGCAAACTGTTCGCGGTGGCGAATGGTCAATTCGCCGATACAGATCCGGTTGCTCCGGTGTAACTGGTTCCTGCGCGCCAGGGCGCGGCAGCGCAGCGCCAATTCCCTGGGATCGAATGGTTTGGTGAGGTAGTCGTCGGCGCCGGTGTTAAAGCCCTGCGCCTTGTCCGCAAAGGCGTCCCGCGCGGTGAGCATCAGCACCGGTATGTTCACCTGGGCTCCCTCCCTGATCTGCCGGCAGACGTCCAGGCCGTCGATATCCGGCAGGTTGAGATCGAGGATGACCAGGTCGTAGATCTGGTCCAGGGCCAGCCCGATGCCCTGGCGCCCATTGTGGGCGAAGTCCAGCTGCCAGCCGTGCGCCTGGAGGAATTCGCCAATCTGGCGGGCGATGGTGGGGTTGTCTTCGATCAGCAGTATCTTGAGGGGGTTCACCGGAATTTCTCTCAATGGCCGGCAGCCCTGAGTCCGACAGGCTGCCGAGCCATTGTGGCCGGTTCCGGGTGAAATTGAAGTGAATTTTGCCCCGTGGTCCTCGCTTCAGGCCGCGGGTTCCTCTTCCACGGTTGCCACCTCGCCTTTCAATGCGGCCAGCTTGTCCAGATGCTTGTTCAACGCGGGCTTATGCCGGGCGATTTCCTCCGGAGTCAGGCCCTTCAGCTCGTGGGGAAACACCAGCCACTCGTCGGTGCGGTGCAGGTAGTAGTCGGGCACGCGGCCGGTCTGGTTGCGGCCGGGTTTGTAGTAGGGGCAGGCCACACGGATATCCGGGGTATTTTTCTTGCAGGCGCTGCGCAGGTCGCTGATGGCCTGTTGGATGCTCAGGCCGGTGTCGTAGACATCGTCGACGATCAGCAGCGATTCGTGGGACTGCACCCGCTTGATCAGGTAGGTGAGGCCATGCACCCGGACCTCTTTCCGCCGCTGGTCGATGCCGTGGTAGGAGGAGGTGCGGATGGCAATATGGTCGGCGTGCATGTCCAGGTAGTCGAACATTTCCTGCACCGCGATGCCCACCGGTGCGCCGCCGCGCCAGACGCCGACGATATAGTCGGGCCGGAAACCGCTCTCGAATACCTGCAGGGCCAGGCCGTAGGAGTCTTCCAGCAGGGTCTGGGCGTCGATAAAGGTTTTGCTGTTCACTCCGGTTGCTCCCGCTTCAAATATTGAGGCTGCGGCCGCCGTCCACCGCGATGACCTGGCCGCTGATATAGGGCGCCTCGCTCACCAGGAAACGCAGGGTGCGGACTATATCCTCTTCATCGCCGGTGCGGGCGAGGGGAATGCGTGAGAGTATTCGCGTCCTGGCCGCGCCGTCTACATTTTCCTGCTCTGGCCACAGAATCGCACCGGGGGCGATGGCGTTGACCCGCACCCGGGGGGCCAGTTCCAGCGCGAGGCTTTTGGTCAGCATCACCAAGCCGGCTTTGGCGGCACAGTAGAGGGTGTGGCGGGGCATGGGGCGTTCGGCGTGGATGTCCGCCATATTGACGATGCAGCCGCTGTCCCGGGCCAGCGTCTCTGCCAGGGCCTGGGAGAGAAAGAAGGGTGCCTTCAGGTTGCTCCCGATCAACTGGTCCCACTGTTTCTCGTCCGCATCGCCGATTGGTGTGGGGTGGAAGGCGGAGGCATTGTTGACCAGGGTATCTACTCCGCCCCAGAGGTCCACCGCTTCCGCGGCCAGTCGCTCGCAGTCACTGGCGCCGGCCAGTTCGCTGTGCAGGGCCGCGGCGGAGTCGGGGCGAATCCCGTTGAGTTCGTCCACCAGTCCCCGGGCGGCCGCGACGGAGCGGCGGTAGTGCACAATTACCCGGTGATCCCGGTGCAGCTCACGGGCCATGGCGCGGCCAAGGCGGGCGGCGGCTCCGGTGACAAGGGCGTTACGCATCGTAGGTTTTCCTCAGCCGGGTGAGGGCGGCGATGCGCTCCCGGTCCAGAGCTTTGCCCAGTTCGGCGCCCTCGAAACCCCGCGCCATCAGCCCCTCCGCGGAAACTGCCGCGGCGGCCTCGCGCACCGCGCGCAGGTAGTCCACCTGCGGGTAGTCCCGGTCCCGCAGTCCTGTGCGCCCGCGGGCGTCGGCTTCGCAGGCGAGCAGGAACTGCTCGAAACGCTCGGGGCGGCGGAAGGCATCCAGGGCCCGTAGGATCTTGAGCAGAGTCTGTGGGCGCAGTTCGAAGGCCTTGTGGCAGTGCAGGTGGTATTCGCACACACCCAGGGCCAGGGCGGTGAGCTGCCCGGGTGCGCGCAGCCGCCGGCATACATCCCGCACCAGTGGCAGGCCGGCACGCTCATGGCCGCGATGGCTGGGGAGTATGTCGCTGGGGGTGATGCCTTTGCCCAGGTCGTGCAGCAGTACAGCAAAGCGCACCGGTAGTTGTGCGGGGGCGGCGCGCAGGGCCAGGAGTACATGTTCTCCGGTGTCGATTTCCGGGTGGTGCTGTGGTGGCTGGGGGACGCCGAACAGGCGGTTCACCTCCGGCAGCAGGATTGCCAGCGCGCCGCAGTCCCGCAGTACGCGGATGAATACGTCCGGGTCGGGCTCGGTGAGGGCGCGGCTAACTTCCTTCCAAACCCGCTCCGCCACCAGGTGCTGGACTTCCCCTGCATCCACCATGCGCCGCATCAGCGTCATAGTGTCGTCGGCGATGGTAAAGCCCAGGTGGTGGTACCGGGCGGCAAAACGGGCCACGCGCAGGATGCGCAACGGGTCTTCGGCGAAGGCGGGGGAGACGTGGCGCAGCAGGCGTGCCTCCAGGTCGGCGCGGCCGCCGTAGGGGTCGATCAGTTCGCCGTCCTCCCCTTCCGCCATGGCGTTGATGGTGAGATCGCGGCGCAGCAGGTCCTGTTCCAGGGTGATGTCCGCTGCGGCGTGCACGGTGAAGCCGCCGTAGCCGTGGCCGCTCTTGCGCTCGGTGCGCGCCAGGGCGTATTCCTCGCCGGTGTCCGGGTGCAGGAATACCGGGAAGTCGCGGCCGACCGGGGTAAAGCCCAGGTCGCGCATCCGCTCTTCGTCGGCGCCCACAACCACCCAGTCGCGCTCATGTATTGGGCGCCCGAGGAGTTTGTCGCGCACTGCGCCGCCCACCAGGTAGATCTTCATGTTGCGGGAGTCCCGCCGGAGGGAGTGGTTTGCCGGGTAGCGCTGTGAACTGCCATAGATTCGTTGGTGCTGGCGCCCCAGAGGGGCGAAGGGAGGAAATTGGAAGAATGCGGCAAGATAAAAAAAAGGCCCCGAAATTGCAAGGGGGCCCAGGTCTTAGGGTAATCGTTAGGGGAATATCCACTCGCCGTTCAATATAGGCTATTCTATTTAACCTGTCATAACTGTCAACTCTATCTTTCGAGGTTTTTTTGAGGGGCTTGGCTTTCTGTTCGTCACACAAATAGCAAGGCCGAGTTAAAGACTGGTTTTGCAGTATTGAGCAGCATAATTTATAAGGTTTGTGCGAAATAACAGAATTTTTTGTGACAAAGTGCCGATTTTGGTCATTTGGTGCAAAAAAATACTATCGCAATGACTTACATAGCAATCGTGGGATGTTTGGGGGAGAAATAATAAGATGAACGAACTGCACGTGCTCACCACTGGAGAGGCAGCCAGATACTGCGGGGTGAACTTTCGCACCGTAATCCGCTGGATCGAGCGGGGCCAGCTGAAGGCCTACAAACTGCCTGGGCGCGGCGACCACCGTATCTGTGTCGAGGACTTTGTCGGCTTTCTGCGCGACAACGCCATGCCGGTGCCGAACGAGTTGGCCGCGGCCAGTCGCAAGGTGCTGATTCTGGCGAGCGATCCGGAATTGACCGCCGCCGGGCGCCAGGCGCTGCAACAAGCGGGCTGTGATGTGGATGTCGCCGGTGACATCTTTGTGGCCGGCACCCTGATGGCCGGCTGCAAGCCGGCGCTTCTGGTTCTGGACGCCGGACTGGTGGGGGCGGACGGCTTCCGCATACTGGACTACCTGCGCTCGCGTAGCGAGTACTCCACGGTGCGCGTACTGGTGATAACCCCCGCCGGGGAGTCAGACCGGCAGCGCTGGCTCGATGCCGGTGCCGATGCGCTGGTGGCGCACCCGGGGGAACGCAGTGAGCTGGCGGCCAAGGCCAGGTTGTTGCTGGAAGTGTAATCAGTCCATCAGTGACCAATGGCCAATAGCCGGTTCACCGCTTTTGGTCATTAGTCGTTGGTCATGGTCAAATCGGCTTAGGTACCATCATCGATTCCTCTTCCCCTTCCAGTCTGTCGCGACCCAGTTCCGGGCAGTGGTGGCTGGCGGTGATTTCGTCTCCGTGCAGGCTGTGCAGGTGCACGTCGAACCCCCACAGCCGGTGCAGGTGGCGCAGCACTTCGCCGGTGTCCTTGCCCAGGGGGCGGCGGCGGTGCTGGGTGTGGTGCAGGGTCATTGAGCGGTCGCCGCGGGTATCCACCGAGAACACCTGGATATTCGGCTCGCGGTTGCCCAGGTTGTACTGCCCCGCGAGGTTGGCCCGCAGCTGGCGATAGCCGTCTTCGTCGTGGATGGCGTTGACTACGATTTCGTTTTCGCGGTCGTCGTCGCTGATGCAGAAGAGTTTCATGTCGCGCATTACCTTGGGCGAGAGAAACTGCAGGATAAAGCTCTCGTCCTTGAAGTCGCGCATGGCGAATTGCAGCGTTTCCTTCCAGTTGCTGCCGGCGATGTCCGGAAACCACTGGCGATCCTCTTCGGTGGGATTTTCGCAGATGCGCCGCAGGTCGGTGAAAATACTGAACCCCAGGGTGTAGGGGTTGATGCCATTGTAATAGGGGCTGTCGAAGGGCGGTTGGTAGATCACACTGGTGTGACTCTGCAGGAATTCCATCATGAAACCTTCGGTCACCCGGCCCCGCTTGTACAGTTCGCTGAGCAGGGTGTAGTGCCAGAAGGTGGCCCAGCCTTCGTTCATCACCTGGGTCTGCCGCTGCGGGTAAAAATACTGTGCCAGTTTACGCACGATGCGCACCAGTTCCCGCTGCCAGTTTTCCAATAGCGGTGCATGCTTTTCCACGAAATAGAGAATATTCTCCTGGGGTTCCTCGGGGAAGCGCTGCTGTTCCTTTTCCTCTTCCGCGCCACTGAGGTTGGGGATGGTGCGCCACAGATCGTTGAGCTGGCGCTGGCGGTATTCCTCCCGTTCTTTCTGCCGGCGCTCCTCTTCTATCGCGGAAATGGGATAGGGGCGCTTATAGCGGTCCACGCCGTAATTCATCAGCGCGTGGCAGGAATCGAGGATTGCTTCCACCTCGTCCACTCCGTGGCGCTCTTCGCAACGGGCGATGTAGTTCTTGGCAAAGATCAGGTAGTCGATGATGCTGCTGGCATCGGTCCAGCTGCGGAACAGGTAGTTACCCTTGAAAAAGGAGTTGTGGCCGTAACTGGCGTGGGCGATCACCAGCGCCTGCATGGTCATGGTGTTCTCTTCCATGAGGTAGGCGATGCAGGGATTGGAATTGATCACTATTTCGTAGGCCAAACCCATGAGCCCGCGCTGGTAGTTGTTTTCCACGCTGATAAATTGCTTGCCGAAGGACCAGTGGTTGTAGCCCACCGGCATGCCCACCGAGGAGTAGGCGTCCATCATCTGCTCGGAACAGATTACCTCGATCTGGTTGGGATAGGTGTCCAGCCCAAACTCTTCCGCCAGCGCGGAGATTTCCCGGTCGTACTCCTGGATCAGTTCGAAGGTCCACTCGGAACTGGTGGAGATAGGTCGGCGCTCGGTGGGTTCTGAGGTGGTGAAGGTATCGAGCATCAGGCGGCCACCTTCTGGCTGAACAGTTGGCGAAACACCGGGTAGATGTCCTGCACGTCGACAATCTGTTCCATGGCGAAGTGATCGGGGAATACCGCCCGTACACTCTCATATTCCTCCCACAATGCCTGATGGTCTCGCGGGGTGATTTCCACGTAGGAGTAGTACTGCACCTGGGGCATGATGTCGTCGATCAGTATCTTGTGGCAGGTACTGGAGTCGTCGTTCCAGTTGTCGCCATCGGAGGCCTGGGCGCCGTAGATATTCCACTCGCTGGCGGGGTAGCGCTCGCGCATGATGCGGCGCATTAATTTGAGTGCGCTGGAGACAATGGTGCCACCGGTTTCCCGGGAGTAGAAAAATTCTTCTTCATCCACTTCCTTGGCGCTGGTGTGGTGACGGATAAACACCACTTCGGTGTACTCGTAGCTGCGTTGTAAAAACAGGTACAGCAGCAGAAAAAAGCGCTTGGCCATATCCTTGGTGGCCTGGTTCATGGAGCCGGAAACGTCCATGAGGCAAAACATGACGGCGCGCGAGCGGGGTTTTGGCTGGCGTATCAGCAGGTTGTACTTGAGGTCGAAATCGTCGAGAAAGGGTACCCGGCCGATGCGTGCGTGCAGTTCTTCGATCTTGCTGTTCAACTGGTCGATTATGCGCTGGTCGCGCAGGGTAGGGTCCTTGCTCTCCTCCAGCGCGAGTTCCTTTTCCAGCTCGCGGATGCTGCGCCGCTTGCTGCCGGTGAGCGCTATGCGGCGGGCGTTGGCGGCGCGCATGGAACGCACCACATTGAGCCGGCCGGGGGTGCCCTCATTGCTGATGCCGGCGCGTACCACCTGGAAGGATTCGTTGCCGGCCAAGCGGCGCTTGATCATGTTGGGCAGGCGCAGGCCTTCGAACATGAAATCGAGGAATTCTTCCTGGGATATCTGGAAGACAAATTCATCCATTCCCTCGCCGCTGTCGCTGGCGCCACTGCCGCTGCCTCCCCCGCCGCCTTGTTGTCCCTGGCGGGGAATACGGTCGCCGGCGATGAATTCCCGGTTGCCGGGTAGCACCCGCTCCACATGACCGCCGGGGCCGTGGGTGAATACCGGCTCGTTGATATCGCGGGTGGGAATGCTGATGCGCTCCCCCTTGTCCATATCGGTAATGGAGCGGCTGTTCATCGCCTCTCCCACAGCTTTCTTGATATGGGCCTTGTAGCGGCGCAGAAACCGCTGCCGGTTGACAGTGCTTTTCTTCTTGCCGTTGAGGCGGCGGTCGATGATATAGCTCATATTACTGCCTCTGATCGGGATGGACTTAGTTAGGGGCGTGGCGGCCATGCTGCCGGGGGCTTTTTTGCAGGACACGCCGTAAACCCATCCCTGGGGGCTTGTCCGCGAGGTCCCTCTCGCAGACAGTCCCGCAAAAAAGCCCCCGACACCATGGCCTTCGCATTACGTTTCGTTTAACTAAGTGCCATTCTCCTATGACCGCATTAACGCATTACTGCGACTTGCGCACTCTCAGATACCACTCAGAAAGCAACCGCACCTGTTTCTCGGTATAGCCCCTCTCCACCATCCGCGCGACAAAATCCGCGTGCTTTCTCTTGTCGTCGACGGAGGCCTTGGTGTTGAAGGAGATTACCGGCAGCAGGTCCTCGGTGTTGGAGAACATCTTCTTCTCGATCACAGCGCGCAATTTTTCGTAGGAGCGCCAGTCCGGGTTCTTTCCCTGGTTGTTGGCGCGCGCGCGCAGTACGAAGTTGACGATCTCGTTGCGGAAGTCCTTGGGGTTGGAAATGCCGGCGGGCTTTTCGGTCTTTTCCAGTTCTTCGTTCAGGGCTCCGCGGTCGAGAATCTCGCCGGTTTCCGGGTCGCGGTATTCCTGGTCCTGGATCCAGAAGTCTGCGTAGGTGACATAGCGGTCGAACAGGTTCTGGCCGTACTCCGCATAGGATTCCAGATAGGCGGTCTGGATTTCCTTGCCGATAAACTCCACGTAGCGTGGCGCCATGTATTCCTTGATGAATCCCAGGTAGTTTTCCTGCACTTCCGGGGGAAACTGCTCCTGCTCTATCTGCTGTTCCAGTACGTAGAGGAGGTGTACCGGGTTGGCGGCGACTTCGGTGGCGTCGAAATTGAATACCTTGGACAGGATTTTGAACGCGAAGCGGGTGGACAGGCCATTCATGCCCTCGTCCACACCGGCGTTGTCGCGATATTCCTGGATGGTTTTGGCTTTGGGATCTGTGTCCTTGAGGTTTTCGCCGTCGTAGATGCGCATTTTGGAGTAGATGCTGGAGTTTTCCGGGTTTTTGATCCGCGACAGCACCGAGAACTGTCCGAGCATACGCAGGGTGTCCGGCGCACAGGGCGCCTTGGACAGCGAGCTGTTTTCCAGCAGTTTCTGGTAGATACGGATCTCTTCCTGCACCCGTACGCAGTAGGGTACCTTGACGATATAGATACGGTCGAGGAAGGCCTCGTTGTTGCGGTTGTTGCGGAAGGTCTGCCACTCGGACTCGTTGGAGTGCGCCAGGATGGTACCGTTGAAGGGAATGCAGCCAAGGCCCTCGGTGCTGTTGTAATTGCCCTCCTGGGTGGCGGTGAGCAGCGGGTGCAGCACCTTGATCGGAGCCTTGAACATTTCCACGAATTCCATCAGCCCCTGGTTGGAACGACACAGGCTGCCGGAGAAACTGTAGGCATCCGGATCGTTCTGCGGGAAATCCTCCAGTTTGCGGATATCCACCTTGCCTACCAGTGAGGAGATATCCTGGTTGTTCTCATCCCCCGGTTCGGTCTTGGAGATGGCCACCTGGTCGAGTATCGATGGGTGAACTTTTACTACCCGGAACTGGCTGATGTCCCCCTGGTATTCGTGCAGGCGTTTTACCGCCCAGGGAGACATGATGGTGTTGACGTAGCGCCGGGGGATACCGTAGTCCTCTTCCAGGATCTGGCCGTCCTCATTGGGGGAGAAGAGGCCCAGGGGGGATTCGAATACCGGCGAACCCTTGATGGCGTAGATGGGAATTTTTTCCATCAGCGCTTTCAACCGCTCCGCCAGGGAGGATTTCCCGCCGCCCACCGGGCCCAGCAGGTAGAGGATCTGTTTCTTTTCCTCCAGCCCCTGGGCGGCGTGGCGGAAGAAGGAGACGATCTGTTCTATCGCCTCCTCCATGCCGTAGAATTCGCTGAAAGCTTCGTAGCGCCGGATCACTTTGTTGGAAAAAATGCGAGACAGGCGCGAGTCGCGGGAGGTGTCTACCAATTCCGCCTCGCCGATTG
The DNA here is from genome assembly GCF_014191725.1 of Microbulbifer rhizosphaerae. Taxonomy (GTDB): domain Bacteria; phylum Pseudomonadota; class Gammaproteobacteria; order Pseudomonadales; family Cellvibrionaceae; genus Microbulbifer; species Microbulbifer rhizosphaerae. The sequence goes on along the minus strand of NZ_JACHWZ010000014.1, from coordinate 58,768 downwards.
CCATCAGCATGCGCTCGGCGGGTGAGGCGTAGGCGCTGCGGTCGGTTTTACACAGTTCCAGGTACTCCTGGATACTGAGTTCCTCTTCCTGAATGGATTCATACCTTTCCAGGTAGTGGTTGAAAATCGTCATGACGGTAAACTCCCTGTCGCGTGTTCGGCAGCTCACGGCGTCCATTCCCGGAGCGCCATCTGTACAACTGCACTTATGAATCTCGCTGAGGCCCTTGGCCAGGCTGCAGTGCCAACTTCCCTTGCTGGCGTCTCGACCGGGTTCCGGAGACCGGACTCCCGTAATACTGGAGGGCGCTCGCGCGCGGGAAACTCTATCTTTATCGCCGGCGGCGCGCCGCCGCCGTTCCATGCGCGGGGAAAACTGGGTTTCCTCCCGTCTATTGAGCATAGCTTTCCTGTCGCCTGGGGCGTCCAATAGAGGTTGAATTGCGTGGCAGTTTTGCGCTCTACTTGACACCTTCGAAAAGCGCCACGTGTTTATAGGGAATAGCTATGACAGTTCTTGTTACCGGCGGAGTCGGCTATATCGGCAGCCATACCTGCGTCGAACTGCTGGCCGCCGGGCAACAGCCCGTGGTGGTGGACAACCTGAGCAACAGCAGCGAAGAGGCGCTGCGGCGGGTGGAGGCGATCGCCGGGCGCAATGTGCCTTTCTACCGCGTGGATATCTGTGATGCCGATAGATTGCGCAATATTTTTCGCGAACACTCCATCGATGCAGTAATTCATTTCGCCGGTCTCAAGGCAGTGGGGGAATCCGTTTCCCAGCCGCTCCGTTATTACCGGAACAATGTGGCCGGCACCCTGGCCCTGTGTCAGGTGATGGAGGAATTCGGCGTGCGCCGGCTGATTTTCAGCTCCTCCGCCACCGTCTACGGCGACCCGGCCAGTGTGCCGATCCGCGAGGACTTTCCCACCGGCGCCACCAACCCTTACGGAGCGAGCAAACTGGCGGTGGAGAATATCCTGCGGGACCTGTGCGCGGCGCCGGACAGCTCCTGGAAGGTGAGCCTGTTGCGCTATTTCAATCCCATCGGTGCCCACGCCAGCGGCACTATCGGCGAGGACCCGCGGGGCATCCCCAACAACCTGCTGCCCTATGTGGCCCAGGTGGCGGTGGGTCGGCTGCCCCGACTGCAGGTGTTTGGCGACGACTACAGCACCGTCGACGGCACCGGCGTGCGCGACTATATCCACGTGGTGGACCTGGCCCGCGGACACTTGGCGGCGCTGGAGAAACTGCGCCGGGAGGAGACCGCCGAGGGTTGTTACACTTACAACCTGGGTACCGGCCGCGGTAGTTCGGTCCTGGAAATCGTGCGTGCCTTCGAGACGGCCAGCAGCCGCGAGATCCCCTATCAGATAGCCCCGCGCCGCCCCGGCGACATTGCGGAATGTTACGCCGATCCGGCGCTGGCGGAGCGCGAACTGGGCTGGAAAGCCGAATACGATCTGGCGCGCATGGTGGAGGACACCTGGCGCTGGCAGTCACAAAACCCTAATGGTTACGTTGACTCTTAAGTTCAGATTAATTCGTCCTGAATTAATCTGAATACGCCGAGTGCGGCACATGTGTTAGTCCTCTCCCTGGGACTAACCCTTCGGGGCAGTCAGAGACTGCCTAAATTCGCTCCCGACGAATTTATCCGCACTCGGCTTCCGCGGTCTGCGCCCGCGCTGACACCTCCCTGTGCCAGTCATATTAACCCTGTAATACAGGGTTAATATGAGCGTCACAAACTGCCACAAGAATGATCCTCGAAAGACATTTCGAGGGGGCTAGTGTGAACGTAATTATCTTTGGCGTGGGCTATGTGGGCCTGGTCACCAGTGCCTGCCTGGCGCAGGTGGGCAATCGGGTGACCTGTGTCGACATCGATGCGACCCGTATCGACGACCTGCGCAACGGCCGCTGTCCCATCTTCGAGCCGGGTCTGCCCGAGCTGCTGCGCGAGGGTACGCAGACCGGGCGACTACAGTTCACCACCGACAGCGCCATTGCATTGGAAAAAGCCGAACTGGTGATGATTGCCGTGGGTACGCCGCCGGACGAGGACGGCAGTGCCGATGTGCGCCACGTGCTGGCGGTGGCCCGCACCCTGGGGCGTCAGCTGCGGCATTCGGTGACCGTCGCGGTGAAATCCACCGTGCCGGTGGGCAGTTGCGACCGGGTGGCGGCGGTGATTCGCGAAGAACTGGACAAGCGTGGAGCGAACTTCCCCGTGGAGGTGGCCTCCAATCCGGAATTCCTCAAGGAGGGGGCGGCGCTTAAGGATTTCAACAAGCCGGACCGCATCGTAGTGGGCAGTGACAGCCCGCAGGCACAACGGCAGTTTCGCACTCTCTATGCGCCCTTCAACCGCAATCGCGACCGGCTGATGTTTATGTCGGTGCGCTCCGCTGAACTCACCAAGTATGCGGCCAACGCCCTGCTCGCCACCCGCATCAGCTTTATCAACGAGATTGCCAATATCGCCGAGCACATGGGGGCGGATATCGAGGAGGTGCGCCAGGGCATAGGTTCGGACCCACGTATCGGCCACCATTTTATCTACCCCGGCTGCGGATACGGCGGCTCCTGTTTTCCCAAGGATGTGCGCGCCCTGGCCGCCGCCGCGCGCAACGGTGGCTACCGGGCGGGGCTGCTGGCTGAAGTGGAAAACGTCAACCAGCGGCAGAAGCGCACGATGTTCCACAAGCTGGCGGAGCTGTTCGGCGGCGATCTGCGCGGTAGAACCATTGCAATCTGGGGGCTGGCGTTCAAGCCGGAGACCGACGATATGCGCGAAGCGCCCTCGCGGGAACTGATGGAACAGTTGTGGCGTGCGGGCGCGAGAGTGCGCGCTTACGACCCGGTGGCCATGGCGCAGTGCCGGCGTATCTATGGGGAAAGGGAGTCGTTGGTTCTCTGCGACAGTGCGGAGGAAGCCGCGGACGGAGCCGATGCGCTGGCCATCTGCACTGAGTGGCGCTGCTTCTGGGCGCCGGATTTCGCCGAACTCAAACAGTGCCTGCGGCGGCCGTTGATTGTCGATGGCCGCAACCTGTTCCAGCCGGACTATATGCGCGACCAGGGGTTTTCCTATCACGGTATCGGTCGCGGCGAGTCCCTCGCGAGGCGTGAATTGCTCCGGAGCGAGGGTTCACTTTCCGCTGGTAAAAAAAAGCGGCCGTTTCCGGCCGCAGAGCGAGCGAAAAAAAATTACTGAATCTGACTGATTTTCTCGGCCAGGGCCGGATCGCTCAGTGCGGCGCGTGAAATTTCGTTGTAGCGTTCCCGTGTCAGCCCGGCGTTCTCTACTGCGGCGATCATCTGCATATCCGCCTCCTTCTGCACCCGCTGCACTTCCTCGGGATCCTGCAGGCTGCTCAGTTTAGTCGCGAGCTGCATCCGTACTTCATCCACCTTATCGCGCGCTTCAGCGAATGACTGCAGTTCGGTGTCGCTAAAGCTGGCTGCGCTGTCCGAAGCCTGGGCGGTAGCTCCCGGGGAATAGGGCTGTGCCTGGTTGCTTGCGCCACTGTCAGTTTGGGCGGTCAGACTTGCCGGCAGTAACAGAAGAGTGGCGAGGGCGCTGCTGAGGGTGACTGTCCTGTTAATCATCGATATTGCTCCTGACTTTGTTTGCATGATGGCGAATGGCTGTGCCACCACTCATACAAACAGCACCCGATGCCGGTAGGTTCCATAGCGGTCGCCGGTTCGTTCATTCAATAAAACTCCGCCTGTCGGTGGAACTTTCTTGTCCCCATCGCTGTTATTTAAATTGAGTGAAAATAACGCGCATAACGGGTCAATCATGAGTTTTGAACAAAAAGTCTGCGATCAGATTCCCCATCTGCGCCGTTATGCGCGCAGCCTGTGTGGCGATATCACGGAAGCGGAAGACCTCTTGCAGGACTGCCTGGAGAGGGCGCTGCGCAAGGGACATCTCTGGCGTACCAGTGGAGCTATACGCTCCTGGCTGTTTCGGCTGCTCTACAATATTTACCTCAATCAGCGCGTATCCGCGCGAGTGAGGCGCGAATCCACAGCCCCCGATGCGGGAGCTGCGCTGACGGTCGATCCGCGCCAGGAGTCCCATGTACAGTATTGTGATGCGGTGGCGGCAATCGATATCCTGCCACCGGAGCAGCGCGCCGCGCTGATGTTGATAGTGCTCGAGGGGCCCAGTTACAAGGAGGCAGCGCAAATCCTGGGCATCAATATCGGGACTTTGCGCTCGCGGCTGTCGCGGGCGCGGGAAACCCTGCGCCGGCATTGTGAACGGGGGGAGGATAGAGCGGAAGATGCCCACCTCAGGAGGGTCAAATGATGATACGTCGAGAAAAGCAGCGCAGTGTGACCCGGGAGGATCTGAGTGCCTTCGCCGACGGACAGCTGTCGCGGGCGCACAGTGCCCGTGTGGCCGCTCACCTGCGCGCGAATCCGGAGGATGCAGATCGCGTACACGCCTACTGGAAACAGGAGGCAGAGCTTTACCGTACTTTCACTTCCGCCCGCGAGCAGGCGGCGGAATCTTTTGCCCCTCCGGGCGAGAGGCGATTTCCATTCTATATCGGCGTGGCAGCCGCGTTGCTGGTGCTGGCAAGCAGCGTGCCCTGGCTTTGGCGGGATGGCAGCGGACAACTGCCCGAAACCGCAGGAGTGGGAGCAGCGGGAGTGCAGGCGGGAGGCGAAGTCGCCGCCACTTACGCCGGCCTGGAATTGCAACCGCAAGTCGATGAAGGTTTTTCCCTGAATGGCAAAACATTGGAATATCATTTTACCGCCGCAGATGGCACCAGCCTGACATTCTATGAAACCGACATGCACGGCAATGCCGTCAATACTGTTCCGCAAGGCGGCATTGCGACAGTGGAGTGGTTGGATGGCGGCCGGCACTACGCGCTGACCGGGCCGGAAAACGACGCGCGGCTGATCGCCATCGCCGTTCTCCTGCGCCGGCAACTGACTGTGCCGGCGGCTGTCACTTCCAGTGCCAGCGCGCTACCCGAGGCTCCCGCTGCCGATCCGGCGCTGCAACCGATGCAGGAGGAAATTTTGCCCGCCGGGGTCAGCAGAATGTAATTTATTTTTCCTCTGACCGATCCAACAGCAGGGAGTAGCTCTTCTTCGCCTGTACCAGATCTGAGCCCAGTCGGTGGCATTCGCGTTTCAGGGTGCGGTGCAGCCACTCCCGCTGCTCCGCCGAAACCCGCCGAAGCCGAAAGCGATACATTTCAAACGGAATCAGCTCCAGGCGCCGCAGCGCGCCGCTGTCCCGGTCCAGGTCGACGCAGTAAAGCAGGCGCAGTTGTGGCCGGTATTCCTCGTGGCCGCCGATGCCTTCGTAGTCGTTGATCAGGTCTCCGCAACCGTAGAGCACCGCGCGTTCGCGGTGGATCTCGATGCCCTGGGGATGGTGGGAGGAGTGCCCGAAAACCAGGTCCACTCCCGTGTGGTCGATCAGTGCGTGGGCAAAGTCGCGCTGGGCCTGCGCAATTCGGTAGCCCCAGTTGCCGCCCCAGTGTATGGACATCACCGTGAGATCTCCCGGGCGGCGATAGCTGTCCACCTTGTCGGCCAACTGTTGTGCGCTCTTCTCCGACAGGTTCTCCAGGACATTGACGCCGGGTTTGTCCGCCCGCACCCTCCACTCCTCGGGGACGCCACTGCTGGGGTGCCCAAAGGCGAATAACAGCACCCTGCCGCTGTTGTGGGCGAGTACCGCGGGGGCGCCCGCCGCAATTGAATTTTCTCCCGCGCCGGCGGTTTCTATATCCGCGTTGCGCAATGTCGCAAGTGTCTCTGCCAGTCCCTCATAACCCCAATCCAGCACGTGGTTGTTGGCCAGGCTGCAGGCATCGATGCGCGCAGCCTCCAGGCAGGAGATATTGTCCGGGTGCATGCGGTAGTTGATACCCTTGCCCGGCCAGTAATCCTCGCTGCGAGTGACTGCGGTTTCCAGGTTGATGATTCTGAAATCAGGGGTGCGGGCGTCCATTGCCGCCAGTGCATCGCCCCACAGGTAGGCGGGTTCCGCCGGTTGGGGGATTGGGCCGCTGTGCTGTTCGGCGAGCGCTACATAGCCCTGCGCCGAGCGCATATAGGGCTCGTAGATCTGCGCTGGGGAAGGGTGCGGCAGTATCTGGTCCACACCGCGGCCGGTCATCACATCGCCGGCCAGGATCAGACGCACCGTCTCTTCGCTCATGGCCTTGTACCTTGTAATAGGAACCGTTGTTCGCGATTCAGGGGATGGCCGTCATGAGAAGGCCCTGCTGCCGGTGGCCTTTTGCGGGACCGTATGAGGCATGGCAGATTTTTGCTCCTGCAAAATCTGCATTTCCGCCATCCATGGCGGTCAGATGCCGATTACGAGCGTACAGGGATGTATTTAAGGGGGGCGCCCTGCCCGTGTCCCGCAAAAGGCCACCGGCAGCAGGGCCGCCCGCTCCCTGATTACGAACTAAAAGCACCCGCGGCCAACGGCCGCTACTACAGGGTACAGTCGCTGCAGAAAAATTCCTCGCTGCCCAGGCGCATGGCGGTGAGATAGCCGCCCCAGACACAGCCGGTATCCAGCGCATAGACATTTTGGGTATCGGCGCGGCCTTCGAGGGCGGCCCAGTGGCCGAAGATAATTTTATCCTTTCGGGTCTTACGCTCGGGGAAGCTGAACCAGGGTTTGAATTCGCCGTGGGCCGCCTGGGGACCGCGCTTGGTGACCAGGTCGAGGGTCCCATCGGCCTTGCAGAAGCGCATACGGGTGAAGTAGTTGGTGATGGAGCGCAGCCGCTCGATACCGATCAGGTGCTCACTCCAGCAGTGGGGTTCATTACCGTACATGCCATAAAAATAAGCTTTGGTCATGGCGTCGTCGGCGAGGGCCCGGTGTACTTCCCGCGACAGTTCCAGGGCTTTGCTGACACTCCAGATAGGCGGAATACCCGCGTGCACCATGGTGTAGCCCTTTTTATGCACCGCCAGCGGCAGGCCCTGCAGCCAGCCGAGCAGTTTGTCGGCATCGTTCGCGAGCAGTATTTTTTTTAGGTCGTGCTCCTTGTCGGTCAGGCGCTTGGCGCCATGGGCCAGGGCGAGCAGGTGCAGGTCGTGATTGCCGAGTACCGCGGTGATTTGGCTGCGATGCTCGTAGAGAAAGCGCAGGGTGCCCAGGCTGTCCGGGCCGCGGTGCACCATATCGCCGGCGAGCCACAGTTTGTCGCGGTCCGCGCGAAAGTGGATTTTTTTCAACAGTTGCTGCAGCGACTCCAGGCAGCCCTGGATATCGCCGATGGCGTAGGTGGCCAAGATCAGTCCTTAGTGTCCTGTAGGACGCTATTTCCCAATGTCTCGCAGTAATCCGTCAATTGTACAAATTCCTGTACGCTCAGAGTTTCGGGCCGGCGTCCCGCATCCACCGGCAGCTGTGCCGGGTCCAGTTCAGAATACAGGGGTTTCAGCGCATTGCGCAGGGTTTTGCGGCGCTGCTGGAAAACCACGTTGACGATGCGCTCCAGCAGTTGCTCGTCTTTTGCAGGGTGGGGGGCCGCGGCGTGGGGCACCAGGCGCACGATTGCGGATTCCACCTTCGGTGCCGGGCGGAAGGATTGCGGCGGCACCGGAAAGAGCCCCTGTACGCGGCAGTGGTATTGCACCATCACGCTGAGGCGACCGTAGGATTTACTGCCGGGGGTGGCACTGAGTCTATCCACCACTTCCTTTTGCAGCATAAAGTGCATGTCCTGCACCGCACCCCGGAAACTGAGCAGGTGAAACAGCAGCGGTGTGGAGATATTGTAGGGCAGGTTGCCGACGATGCGCAGAGGACGGTCGCCGGCGAATTCGCCGAAATCGAATTTGAGCGCATCCTGCTCAATGATGTTGAATTCCGGGTAGTCGCGAAACTTGAACTTCAGCATTGGGATCAGGTCCCGGTCCAGTTCCACCGCGGTAAGCGAAGGGCAGCGCTGGAGCAGCAGCCGGGTAATCGCGCCCTGGCCGGGGCCGATTTCCACCAGGTTATCGCTCTCTTTGGGGGCGATGGCGCGGACGATGCGCTCGATAATATTTTCGTCCACCAGGAAATTCTGGCCGAAGCGCTTGCGCGCTTTGTGTTGGAAAAAGTTGTCCATAGAGAAGTCTGTGATTTAAAGGTGGCGCAGTTCGGCCAGTTGGATCGCCTGGGCCAGTGCGGCCTGCAGGCTGCCGCAGTCGGCTGTGCCCAGGCCGGTGATATCCAGTGCGGTGCCGTGGTCCACGGAGGTGCGGATAAATGGCAACCCCAGGGTGATATTTACCGCGTGTCCAAACCCTTTGAATTTTAACACCGGCAGTCCCTGGTCGTGGTACATGGCCAGGACAGCATCGCAGCGGGCGAGCTGCGGTGGGGTGAACAGGGTATCCGCGGGCAGGGGACCGGTCAGTTGCATGCCCAGGGCGCGCAGCTTGTCCAGCGCCGGCGAGATGATATCGATTTCCTCGCGCCCCAGGTGGCCGCCCTCGCCGGCGTGGGGGTTGAGTCCGCAGACACCGATACGCGGCAGCTCGATACGGAACTGGTCGCGCAGCCCGCGATGCAGGATGGTGAGTACCTGTTCCAGTGACTCGCCGCTGATCGCCGCGCTGACGTCCCGCAGCGGCAGGTGGGTAGTGGCCAGCGCCACGCGCAGGTCGTCGGCGGCCAGCATCATCACCACCCTCTCGACGCCGGCGAGTCCGGCAAAAAATTCCGTGTGGCCGCTGAACGGGATGCCGGCATCGTTGATCACCCCTTTGTGTACCGGACCGGTTACCAGGGCGTCGAAGCGCTGGGAGAGGCAGCCCTCGGCGGCGGTGCGCAGGGTTTCCAGCACATAGGTGGCATTGGCGGTGTCCAGCCGGCCTGGCCGCGCCGGCCGGGGTATTGGCACCGGTTGGATATAAAGGCTCCCGGCCGGTGTGCCGGCGGCGGGCGCCTGCGGATCAAAGGGGAGCAGCTGAAGCGGCAGGCGCAGTTGGGCGGCAGCCTGCTCAAGCAGTTGCGGGTTGGCGACGGCGACGATCTGCGCATGGCTGCCGGAGCCGGCGAGTTTGACGGCCAGCTCCGGGCCTATGCCTGCGGGTTCACCGGGGGTGAGGGCGATTCTGGGTATCATGCCTGTGTCAGCTTTGGTCGCGGCCATGGGCCGGGCCCGGGGCCGGTGTGCGGAGCTCCGAGATCAATAGCTCCGCGGTCCGGTGGGTTACTGCTGTCCGGAGTCCTCGGACTCTTCCTGCATATCCGGCAGCTTGATATCCACGAAGGCCTGGTCGCGGATCTCGCGGCGCCAGTTCTGCGCCTCTTCCTCGTAGCGGCGGTTGCGCAGCAGGTTGGCGGCCTGGTTGCGGATGTATTGATCCGTCATATCCTGTTTGCGGCGGCCGTCCACGCGCAGGATATGCCAGCCAAACTGGCTGCGGAACGGCATGCTCACTTCGCCCACCGGGGTATTGTCCATGGCCTGGGTGAACTCCGGCACAAACTGCCCGGGCATGGACCAGCCCAGGTCGCCGCCCTGGAGCATGGTGCCGATATCTTCCGAATTCTCCCGCGCCAGCTTGCCGAAGTCCGCGCCGTCGAGAATCTTCTGGCGCAGTTCGACCAGCTTGTTGTAGGCGTCGTCGTCGCTGACGATGGCGGAGGTCTTGATCAGGATATGGCTCACCTTGGTCTGCTCCACCACTTGCTCGGTGGAGCCGCGCTGGGCGTGGATCTTCAGCAGGTGGAAACCGGCATCGCTGCGGAAAGGTTTGGTGACATCACCCACTTCCAGCCCGTCCAGTGCGTCGGCGAACAGGGTGGGCAGTTCCACGGTTTTGCGCCAGCCCAGGTCGCCGCCGGAGAGAGCATTCTGGCCAGCGGAGTTGGCGATCGCCAGGCGGCGGAAATCGGCGCCTTCGGTGGCCTGCCGGGCCAGTTGTTCGGCTTTTTCGCGGGCCTCGGTCACTTCGTTGGCGGGCGCGCTGGAGTTGACCGGGATCAGGATGTGGCCCAGTTCGTACTGGGGGGATTTCCAGAACTCGCCCTCTTTGGAGCGCAGGAAGTTGTCGATGTCCTGGTCGGTGATCTGGATGCGGCGGTTGACGCTGCCCTGTTCCACCCGGCGGATCAGCAGCTCCTGGCGGATCTGCTGGCGGAAGGATTTCATGGACAGGCCGTCCGCCTCCAGGCTTTTGCGAAACTCTTCCGGGCTCGCGCCCATATTCTGTTGCACCCGGGCGATCGCCTGGTCCAACTCCGCTTCGGACACGGTGACCCCGGCGCGGTTGGCCATCTGCAGCATCAGCCGCTCGACGATCAACTGCTCCAGCACCTGGCGGCGCAGGATCGCCATCGGCGGCGCCTGTACCTGTTGCGCCTGGATCTGTGCGACGATGGTGCTGAGGCGCTGTTGCAGCTCGCTGGCCATCACTACATCGTCGTCCACCACCGCGACCACGCGGTCGAGTGCCTGCACCTGGCCGTGGGCGGTGCCGGTGGTCAGCGCGAAGGTGGCCATCAGTGCCAGCAGGGCTCGTGCGGCCATAAACTTACTCGTTATTCTCATCACTGTTTCAGTACTTCTCTCTGGTCAAAGTTGGGAATGCCCTGGCTGAGCATACGAGTGACCGTGGTGCCCAGGCCGGCGAGGCCCTTCAGTTGTACTTCAAGATAGATCCCTTCGTCGTATTCCAGTTCTTCCGGGGTGACTACATCCGCCAGATCGTTGTCCAGGGTGCGCCGCCACACCAGGCGGGCGCGATAGCAGCAGCTGTCGTATTCGATACCGGCCAGGTACTCCAGTTCCCGATCAAAGGTTATATCGTAGTTGGCCCGCGCCAGTATGGAGGTATTGGTGTTGATTGGCACGACCGCGGAGACGTCCGCCTGTTCGATGGGCCCCCGGAGCAGCTGGCCGCTGTTTTTGTCGAACCGCTTTTCGCGGCGGAGGTAGCGATAGCCCAGGCTGAACAGGCGGAAGTCGTCGTCCAGGTAGCGCAGGCTGAAGTTGCCGCGATTGAGATCACCCTCTGTGTCGTCGTAGATCAGTTCGCTGCCGATGCGCAGGTACTGGATGGGGCGGCTCTCCAGGCGCGCGGCGAATTCCGAGCGCGGTGCCGCATCCTCTATTATCTCAGCGCGATCGATGCGCGTATCGTTCGAATAGAAGATCTGCCCGGCGCTGGCGGTGAGCAGGTCGCGGCCGCTCGTGGGATCGATCAGCCGGCTGGTCAGGCCGAAGGCTACCCGGTCGGCATCGTCGATGCGGTCGTTGCCGGTAAAGCGGCTGTCGCGGAATAGTTGGTCATAGCTGAAGGTAAACAGCGAGGTGTCGAACAACAGGTTGTTGCCGCCATCAGAGGGGCTCTGGCTGACGTTGAAGAAATCGCTCTGGTCCGCGGTGGAGCTGGCCAGGACGAACAGGCGCGGCTCCAGGGTCTGCACATAATCGCGGCCGAAGGCGTTGCCGTCGCGCTCGAAGAAGAGACCGGTATCTAGGGTGAACTGGCCGGCGGAGGTCTCCGGGCTGGCGCTGCTCTCCGGATTGAGGAACTGGTCGTCCAGGCGGTAGGAGAGGTAGCGGGCCGCCAATCCCGGCTTGAAATAGCCCCACAGCCACTGCTTGTCCCAGTCCAGTTCGTAGTCCACGCGAAATCGCTCGGCGGTGACGAAGTTTCGGGTGATGTCGCGGACGCTGTTAGGGTCGCTCGTGTCCAGGATACGGGTGACTGTCTGGGTGTCCACGTGGTCCCAACTGACGACCTCATGGTCCATCGCCAGCAGCCAGTCGCCCCACTGATAGTTACCGTCCACGTCCAGGCGCGGCAGTTGGCTGTAGGTATCGAACCTGTCCTTTTCCAGCAACTGGTAATCCTGCCCGCGCAGGGTCGCCTGCCAGTGCTCGCTGATAAGGCTGCCCTGCACCGTCTGTTTGACCTGCCTTTCGGCGGAGACGCTCAGGTTGGCAGTGTCCAGGTCGCGGAAGTAGTCCGGGTCGCTCACCCTGGTGTAGTTGATATTGGTGCGCCAGGGACCGCCGCTGCCGCCCTGCTGCTCGACGTTGACCAGCCAGCGGTCCTCCCCCTTGGAGGGGTTGACCAGGTCCTCCGGGAAGCCTTCCCGGATCAGTTTGCGCTTGTCCTCATCGTCGCCGCCGTTATCGTCCGGCAGACCCGCCATGCGCAGTTCGGTGTTGAACAGTGTGCTCAGGTGGCGCACTTCCAGTTCCGCCCCAGTGCCCCGGTGCTCGATATAGCGGGGCACTATGGTGGCGTCCATCTGCGGGGCGATGTTCCAGTAGTAGGGAACGGCGATATCCCAGCCGTTCTCGTCGCTGTTGCTGATGCTCGGGAACAGCAGCCCGGACAGCCGCGCGTCGCCCACCGGAAAGCGCAGGTAGGGGAAGTAAAATACCGGTACGTCGAGAATCTCCAGGCGCACGTCTCGCGCAACCCCCTGGCGCTCCACATTGTCGATGGTGATCTCGCCGCCGCTGACGCGCCAGATTTCCTCGCCGGGCTCGCAGCGGGTATAGCTGCCCTCGGTCAGGGTCAACTCGCCGCTGGCCTCGCGGGCGGCGTGGCGGGCGGCGCCGTGAACGAAGTCGTCGTGGATCACGTAGGTGGCGTCCTCGATCGCCGCTGCCTCGCTGTCGGTGTGCACCTCCGCCGCCACACCGCGCACAAGCAGGTTGGGCTCGCGCATCTCGATGGCGCCGCTCAGGTAGGCGGTGTTCTCGTTGCGGTTCACATCCACCCGGTCGGCGAACAGCTGGCGGTAGCCCTGGGTGATATGCACGTTGCCGCGCAGCCGTGCGGTACCGTCGTCGAGCCACTCGGATTCGTCCGCAGTGGCGCGCAGTGGTGCCTCGTCCGGTAGCAGGTTCGCGTCGGGGTAGTCGCGGGGCGGCGCCACGAAGGCGCCGGAGCAGACCGCCGGCATGGCCGCACGCTGCTCCGGCGTCAGCTGCCAGCGGGGCAGCCAGTCGAGATAGAGGTAGGGGTTGTAGTCGCCCGCTGCGGGCGGCTCGGCTTCCGCGGCCTGCCCCCACAGCGGTTGTGCGGCTATCAGACCGATGGCGAGCGAGCGCGGGCGTGAAATTTGTGCAATCGCCAGTGTGAGACGACGCCACCGGGAAGCTTCCAGCATCAGGTGATATGTTCCGGCTATCTTTAGAGTTCCGTACGCGTTGTGTGCCGCGCAAAAATCAGCGGTCGATTCTACTTGAATGCAGAGACCGTTAACACTGATTGCGGGTTCCCGGCGCCCGGTTGAGGGAAATAAGCGGCCGCGGCTGGACGGCGGCGCCGGCGCCGTTACAATGCGGCCGGTAACCACTGGAGTAGTATCGGCGCATGAGTGAGCGTCCACTGACAGACGGGACAGACAGGCGGCGCGAGGAGTTGTGCCTGTGGGCCGGCCGCGCGCTGCGGACGGGCGAATCCGTGGCACTGCAGACCCTGGCCGGGGATGCGGGCTTTCGCCGCTATTTTCGCACCCTCAACGCGCCCAGCCTGATCGCGGTGGATTCACCGCCGGCACGCACCAATCCCGGGCGCTTCGTCGCCGTGGCCGACTACCTGCGCCACCACGGCATCCATACCCCAATGGTGGTGGCGGCGGATGTGGAGCGCGGCTATATGCTGCTGGAGGACCTGGGCGACCGGCAGCTTTTGGGCCTGCTGAACGAGGATTCCGTAGAGGGGCTTTACGCGGAGGTACTGAGTGAGCTGCTGTGCCTGCAGCAGATCCCGCCGGAGGGCGACCTTTTCCCGCCCTACAACCGGGAGTTGCTGCTGGCGGAAATGCGCATCCTGCCGGAGTGGCTGGCCGGCAAACTGCTGGGCCACTCCCTCACTGAAGAGGAGAGCCGGCTTCTCGAAGACACCTTCAACTTGCTGCTGGACTCTGCCACCGAGCAGCCCCAGGTGCTGGTGCATCGGGACTATCACAGCCGCAACCTGATGGTGCGCGATGGCGAGCGCCCCGGGGTGGTGGATTTCCAGGACGCGGTCTGGGGCCCGGTCACCTATGACCTGGCCTCTCTGCTGCGCGACTGCTACGTGCGCTGGCCGCGGGAGCGGGTGGAACACTGGGCGCTTTGCTACGCCGACACCGCCGAGTCCGCGGGCATACTGGAACCGGTGCCGCCGCAGACTTTCCTGCGCTGGTTCGACTGGATGGGCCTGCAGCGACATATCAAGGTGCTGGGGCTATTTCCGCGCCTCTACCTGCGCGACGGCAAGCGGGGTTACCTGCCGGACCTGCCGCTGGTGATCCGTTACGCCCTGGAGGTGGCCGGGCGCTATCCGGAATTGAAACCCTTCGCCGACTGGTTTCGCAGCGAACTGCTGCCGCTGGCCGAACGCCAGGACTGGTACCGGGACTACCGCAGCGCCGGTGAGCGGCGCACGCGAGCCGGTGAGGTGGCGGAGCAGAGAGTGCCAGAATGAGCAATACAGACAAAATACCTGCCGCCATGGTGCTGGCTGCCGGTTTCGGCAAGCGCATGCGCCCACTGACCGAGCAGGTCCCCAAGCCACTGCTGCCGGTCGCGGGCCGGCCACTGATCGAATACACCCTGGAGCGGCTGGCGAATGCCGGCGTACGCCGGGTGGTCATCAACCTGAGCCACCTGGGGGAGAAAATCCGCGACCAACTGGGGGAGGGCGCCCGCTGGGGCCTGGATATCCGCTACTCCGTGGAGACAGAGCCCCTGGAAACAGCCGGCGGCATCCTCAAGGCGCTACCGCTGCTGGATGACACCCCCTTCCTGGTGGTCAACGGCGATGTCTGGTGCGATTTCGACTTCTCCCGCTGGCTCGTGCGGCCGCTGCCCGAGGGCTGTCCGGGGCGTCTGCTGATGGTACCCAACCCGCCGCACAACCCGGAGGGGGACTTTGGTATCGAGGGGGGCACCGAAAATGGCCTGCTCTCCGGCACCGCCAAACCCCGCTATACCTTCTCCGGCATCAGTTGGCTACGCCCGCAGATCCTGAGCGAATACCCCCGATTGCGCACCCGCTTCGGCCTGGGGGAAGTGTTCACCCACAACGAAGACAGGCTGCAGGCTGAGCTGTATGAGGGAGACTGGTGCGACGTGGGCACCCCCGAGCGCCTGCGGCGACTGGACGAACGCCTGCAAAGGCTGGACGAGCGCCCAACCGGACACAGTGAATAATCATCGATAACAGGAAGCCATATGCCGGACTACAAGATCGCCCCCTCCATTCTCTCCGCCGACTTCGCCCGCCTGGGTGAGGAAGTGGACGCGGTGTTGGCCGCCGGCGCCGACTGGGTGCATTTCGACGTAATGGACAACCACTATGTGCCCAACCTGACCATAGGGCCCATGGTGTGCAGTGCGCTGCGCAAGCACGGCGTCGAGGCCCCCATCGACGTGCACCTGATGGTGGAGCCGGTGGACGAAATGATTCGCATGTTCGCCGACGCCGGCGCCACCACCATCACCTTTCACCCGGAGGCCTCGCGCCACGTGGACAGGTCCCTGCAGCTGATCCGCAGCCTCGGCTGTAAGGCGGGTCTGGTGTTCAATCCGGCCACCGGCCTGGACGCGGCCAAATACGTGATGGACAAGCTGGACATGATTCTGCTGATGTCGGTCAATCCGGGTTTCGGCGGGCAGAAGTTCATTCCCGCTACCCTGGACAAGCTGCGCGAAGCCCGCACCCTGATCGACGATTCAGGCCTGGATATCCGCCTGGAGATCGATGGAGGCGTGACCTGCGGCAATATCGCTGAAATCGCCGCTGCCGGTGCCGACACCTTTGTCGCCGGTTCGGCCATCTTCAGTGCGAAAGATTACGCGGAAGTCATTTCCGCAATGCGCCGGGAACTGGCGAAGTAACATGAATTCTTCCTCTAAGTGACTCCCTCTTCCACTTCGGTCCTTCAGGCAGATGTCCGCTCGTTGATCGGCGTCTGCAGGACCGCGACCTGATTCCGCTCCACTCTCAATTCCATGCAAATGCCACTTATCCGGCGGCGCTCTCGTGAACAGTGTCGCAGCGGATGCATCGCCGATGTATCTGTTTCCGGCTTTGTTTCCTTCGGGCTGACCCAGGAGCATGAGGATGCTCGAGCCGATTCCTTATAGCCAGCCGGATAGAGCGGCGGGGCGGCCGGTCCTTCGTTGCCCGCCGCGGCAACGATTACTTTGTTCCTTTTCAGGGCGCGCGATGGCAGCGGCCGCGAGGCCCATCCCTGCGCCCACCCGCTTCGCGGGCAGCCTTCGGTTGTGCAAATTTGTTTGTTCCGGACTAATTTGTCGTTGAAGTGCTTCGATGGAGCACGGAGCCCTCTCGCGGACAACCCACAAAGAGCGCCGGCATCGGGACCATTGCATCTAATTCAGTCATTTTCCCGGCGCAAGGGGAGTTGCCCCCTTGCCAATGGATTTGTAAACTTGGCCGCCTGCAACGAGGGAATACCCGTGACTCACAACGCCTGCAACAACTGGGCCCCCCACAACACCAGCTGGCGATGGCGCCACTGATCCGCTGATGAGGCCAGAGCCGGTACCCGATACCGTCCGGCCACTCCGTGGGCAAGTCTCCTTTATCGGGGTATTGTCGCCCACCAACCGAATTCCCTGAAACTCTCAGTTTCAAAACCTAGCCGGAGTCACCATGACCCCAAGTGAATACGCCCAACTTGCGTCCGCGGGATACAACCGCATACCGCTGGTGCGCCGCGTGCTGGCGGATATCGAAACGCCACTCTCCACCTACCTGAAACTGGCCAGCGGCCGCTACAGCTACCTGCTGGAATCGGTGCAAGGGGGCGAGAAGTGGGGCCGCTACTCCATTATCGGGCTGCCCGCGCGCACCCTTCTCCGTGTTCGCGGGAATGCAGTCACCGTGGAGCGTGACGGCGACGTGATGGAGCAGTGCGAATCCGCCGATCCGCTGGCTTTCGTCGAGGAGTTCCAACGCCGCTACCGGGTACCGGAACTCCCGGGCCTGCCGCGCTTCAACGGCGGCCTGGTGGGCTATTTCGGTTACGACTGCGTGCGCTATATCGAATCCCGCCTGGCCCACAGTGCGCCACCGGACACGCTGGGCAACCCGGATATCCTGCTGATGGTCAGCGACGAACTGGTGGTGTTCGACAACCTGGCCGGCGCGGTGATCTTTATCGTACATGGGGACCCAACGAAAGAGGACTCCTATGGCCGCGCCCAGCGGCGTCTGGACGAGCTGGTGGGCAGACTGGCACAGCCGCTGCCGAATACCGTGCCCCTGGACCTGGACGGCAATGCCATCGACGAGTCCGCCTTCAAGTCCCATTTCGGCGAAGCCGCCTTTAAGCGGGGCGTGGAGCGGGTGAAGGAATACATACTCGCCGGTGACGTGATGCAGGTGGTGCCGTCCCAGCGGTTGTCGGTGCCCTTCGACGCTCCGCCTCTCAACCTTTACCGCGCCCTGCGCAGCCTCAATCCCTCCCCCTACATGTACTTCCTCGACCTGGGCGACCATCAGGTGGTGGGCTCCAGCCCGGAGATCCTGGTGCACCTGGAGGAGGGGGATATGACGGTGCGGCCGCTGGCCGGCACCCGCCGCCGAGGTACCAGCGAAGAGGAGGACGCGGCGCTGGAGCGGGAGCTGCTGGCAGACCCCAAGGAACTGGCGGAACACCTGATGCTGATCGATCTGGGCCGCAACGATGTGGGCCGGGTGGTGGAGACCGGCAGTGTGCAGGTTACTGAGAAGATGGTAGTGGAGCGCTATTCCCACGTCATGCACATCACCTCCAATGTGACCGGCAGGCTGAAATCCGGACTCACCGCCATCGACGCCCTGCGCGCGGCGCTGCCCGCGGGTACTCTCTCGGGGGCACCGAAGATCCGCGCGATGGAGATCATTGATGAACTGGAGCCGGAAAAGCGCGGTATCTACGGCGGCGCCGTGGGCTACCTGGCGTGGAACGGCAATATGGATACCGCCATCGCGATCAGAACTGCAGTCATCAAGGATGGTCAGTTGTTTATCCAGGCCGGCGCCGGCCTGGTGGCGGACTCGGACCCGCAGGCCGAGTGGGACGAAACCATGAACAAGGCCCGCGCGCTGTTCCGCGCCGCGGCAATAGCGTTGTCCAGTAGCAGTGACGCAGAGAAGATTGCCAGCAATGAACGAAGTTAGGATTGCGCAGAGCCCGTCTCTGGCTGAACAGTGCGGACGCCTGGTGGCGGCGCCCCTGTTCAATCAATTCATAATCGGCCTGATCCTGCTCAACGGCGTGGCCGTGGGCCTGGAGACTTTTCCATGGGTGACCGAGCGCTTCGGCGGCTTGCTGCACGGCGTCAACCGGCTGATTCTCGCCGCTTTTATCGCCGAGGCGGCGATAAAGATGGCCGCCCACGGCAGCCGCCCCTGGCGCTACTTCGCCAGCGGCTGGAACTGCTTCGATTTCACTGTCGTCGCTCTCAGCCTGATCCCCGCCGCGGGGCCGCTGGCCACACTGGCGCGTCTGGTTCGAGTGCTGCGCGTGTTGCGCTTGGTGTCCGCCTTCCCGGAACTGCGCCTGCTGGTGGATACCCTGCTGAAAAGCCTGCCGAGTATGTTCCACATTGCGCTGCTGATGAGCATTATTTTCTATATCTACGCAGTGGCCGGGTATTTTTTGTTCCATGAGATCGATCCCACCCACTGGCGCAGCCTGCCCATCGCGTTGCTGAGCCTGTTCCGCATCGTCACTTTCGAGGACTGGACCGACATCATGTATACCGCCATGGAGAGCATGCCCTGGGCCTGGGTCTACTTCATCAGCTTCGTGGTGATGGGTGCCTTTGTGATGATCAACCTGTTTATCGGCGTGGTGCTCAACAACCTGGAGGAGGCCAAGCTGCGCCGCCTGGATGAACTGCAGCTGCCCCCCAGCCAGACCGAAATCCTGCGCGAGCTGCGCGCGACGCAAGAGGCGTTGGCGCGCCTGCAAAGGCGTATGGAAAAATCCGAGAGAGGAGCCGCACAATGATTCTGATGATCGACAACTACGACTCCTTCACCTGGAACGTGGTGCAGTACCTGGCCGAATTGGGCGCAGAGGTGGTGGTTGTACGCAACGACGAAATTTCTGTGGCGGATATCGATGACATGGCTCCGGAGAAAATCGTGATCTCCCCCGGTCCCTGTACGCCCAATGAGGCGGGTATCTCCATGGACACCGTTCGCCGCTTTGCCGGGCAGGTCCCGATCCTGGGTATCTGTCTCGGCCACCAGAGCATCGGCCAGGTGTTCGGCGGTCGGGTGGTGCGCGCGGGCCAGGTAATGCACGGCAAGACCTCGCAAATCGTGCACAACAACCTGGGGGTATTCCACGGGCTGTCCAATCCGTTCGAGGCCACCCGCTACCACTCGCTGGTGGTGGAAAAGGGCAGCCTGCCGGAGTGCCTGGAGATCACCGCCTGGACGGAAACCGAAGACGGCGAAATCGATGAGATCATGGGCCTGCGCCACCGGGAACTGGCGGTGGAGGGGGTGCAGTTCCACCCGGAATCCATCCTCACCCAGCACGGTCACGATATGCTGAGGAATTTTCTGGAATCCTGACGGGTGACCGTGGGATACATCGTGGCGGCCCTGATGCCGGGGGCTGTTTGCGGGACACGCTGTGAATACGTCCCTGTACGCTCTCCGCGGCCATCCATGGCCGCAGAAGGTCCCGCAAACAGCCCCCAGCATGAGGGCCTTCGCGTCCCGCTTCCAGTCTTATTCGAGTCTTGGGGAGAAAGATAATGAATATTCAACAGGCCATCGCCAAACTGGTGGACGGCGAACACCTCACCCGCGCGGAAATGCGCGAGGCCATGGGCCAGATCATGCGCGGCGAGGCGGAGGATGCACAGATAGGTGCGCTGTTGGTGGCACTGCGCATCCGCGGCGAAACCGTCGACGAGATCGCCGGCGCCGTGGAGGTGATGCGCGAGCTGGCGAAGAAGGTGGAACTGGATCTGACCAATGCCGTCGATATCGTCGGCACCGGCGGCGACGGCGCCAACCTTTTCAACGTCTCCAGTGCCGCCAGCTTTGTCGCCGCCGCCGCCGGCGCGCGGGTGGCCAAGCACGGCAACCGCTCTGTGTCCTCCAGCAGCGGCGCCGCAGACCTGCTCGAGCGCGCGGGCATTTTTCTCGAACTGACCCCGGAACAGGTGGCCCGTTGCGTCGAGACCATCGGCGTCGGCTTTATGTTTGCCCCCAGCTACCACAGTGCCGTGCGCCATGTGGGCCCGGCGCGCAAGGCGCTGGGCATGCGCACCATCTTCAACCTGCTCGGCCCGCTGACCAACCCGGCGGGCGTCAAGCGCCAGGTGATCGGCGTCTACGACAAGTCCTATTGCCGGATGCTCGCGGAGGTGCTGCAGACCCTGGGGTCCGAACACGTGCTGGTGCTTCACAGCGAGGACGGCCTGGACGAAGCCAGCCTGGCGGCGGATACCTATGGGGTGGAGCTGAAAGACGGCGAACTGCACGAGCGGGTGATTCGCCCGGAAGATTTCGGTATGGTGCGCCGCAGCCTGGAGGGCCTCTGCGTTTCCGGTGCTGGGGAATCCCTGGCGCTGATCGGAGAGGCGCTGGGCAAATGCGAGAGCGAGGTAGCGCAGAAAGCTGCGGATATTATCGCCCTCAACGCCGGCCTGGCGATCTATGTGAGCGGTGTGGCGGACAGCCCGGAACAGGGCGTTGCCATGGCGCAGGACGCTATCCACAGCGGCCTGGCGGGAGAGAAGATTGCGGACCTGGCGGCCTTTACCGGCGCCTTCCGGCCGGAAGAAATACAGCCATGAACGCATATACAGCCATGAGCGCAAAGGAGATACAGCCTTGAGTACGCCCACGATTTTAAAGACCATTGTCGAGCGCAAATGGGCGGAGGTGGCGCAACGCAAACAGCAGTGCCCGCTGGAGGAGATACAGGTTCGGGCGCTTGATCAGCCCCCGGCCCGGGGTTTTGTCACCGCGATCGAGAACAAACTGAAGGCGGGCGAGGCGGCGGTGATCGCGGAGATAAAAAAGGCCTCTCCCAGTAAGGGGGTGATCCGCGCGGATTTTATTCCCGCGGAGATCGCCACCAGCTACGAGAAGGGTGGAGCCGCCTGCCTGTCGGTGCTCACCGATGTGGATTTCTTCCAGGGCTCGGACGCCTACCTGCAGCAGGCGAGGGGGGCGGTACGTCTGCCGGTGCTGCGCAAGGACTTTACCGTGGACCCCTATCAGGTATATGAGGCCCGGGCCATCGGCGCCGACTGCATACTGCTGATCGCCGCTTGCCTGGAAGACG
Organism: Microbulbifer rhizosphaerae; assembly: GCF_014191725.1. Lineage (GTDB taxonomy): Bacteria > Pseudomonadota > Gammaproteobacteria > Pseudomonadales > Cellvibrionaceae > Microbulbifer > Microbulbifer rhizosphaerae. The sequence continues at coordinate 37,469 of NZ_JACHWZ010000014.1, read as the reverse complement.
GGCAGATGCGAGATCTCAACGAACTGGCCCGGGAACTGGGGCTGGACGTGCTGGTGGAGGTACACAACCGCGCGGAGCTGGAGCGCGCTCTGGCGCTGCCCAATCGTCTGATCGGCATCAACAACCGCAACCTGCACACCTTCGACGTGCAGTTGGAAACTACCTTCAAACTGCTGGACCTGATTCCGGACGACCGTATCGTGGTGACCGAGAGCGGCATCCACACCACCGACGACGTGGCGGCCATGCGCGGGCACGATGTGAATGTGTTTCTGGTGGGGGAGGCGTTTATGCGCGAGGCGGAGCCGGGGCGTAAGTTGATGGAGATGTTTAACTAGTGGACAGAAGCCAGAGATCAGAGGTCAGAATCGCCAAATTCTGACCTCTGTTTTCTGTCATCTGGTACCGTAGACCACCATCGTCTTGCCCTTCACCGACACCAGCCCCTGCTCCTCCAGGGTTTTCAGTACCCGCCCGACCATCTCCCGCGAGCAGCCCACGATACGGCCGATCTCCTGGCGGGTGATCTTGATCTGCATGCCCTCCGGATGGGTCATGGCATCCGGCTCGTTGCACAGGTCGAGCAGGGTGCGCGCCACGCGTCCGGTCACGTCCAGGAAGGCCAGATCGCCCACCTTGCGGGTGGTGTTGCGCAGGCGCACGGCCATCTGGGTGGCCAGTGCGAAAAGGAATTCCGGATGCTGGCGGCTGAGCTCCTGGAACTTGCTGTAGGAGATTTCCGCCACCTCGCACTCGGTCTTGGTGCGTACCCAGGCGCTGCGGGTGTCCTGATCGAACAGACCCATCTCGCCAAAGAAGTCGCCGTCGTTCAGGTAGGCCACGATCATCTCGCGGCCCTCGTCGTCCTCGATTAGCACGGTCACCGAGCCGCGCATAATAAAGTAAAGTGATTCGCAGCGGTCGCCCGCGTAGATGATTGTGCTCTTGGCGGGGTAGCGTCGCCGGTGGCAGTGGGCAAGGAAGTCTTCGATATTGCCGATAGCGATGTTCTCTTCGGTAGCAACCGTCACGGATCTACTCCTTATTTTTTTCGGATTATGGCGCTAAAAACCTGCTCCTGACAGGGGGCCCGGCCGGGAAACTCCCGCAGTGTGATCTGCGGCACCTTCCCTTTGCCAACTGCCCTTATAGCGGCTGTGCCGGATGCTGGCAACCGGCACCTCTCCCACTATACCGGAAATCATCGACACCGGGAGTGTGACGTGCAAGGGCCTGTCAACGCTATATTCATTGGCTGGCCATTGAAACTGGTGTTGACAGGCCCTAAGCTCTGCGGCCGCGGAAATTTGAAGGAGTACAGCGATGCAGGCCAGAGTGACCTGGGTGGATGACGTGACTTTTGTCGGCGAGGCCGGCAGCGGCAATTCGGTGGTGATGGAGGGCGGGCGCAAGAACAACGGCATACGTCCCATGGAGATGATACTGCTGGGGGTAGGCGGTTGCGCCTCCTACGACGTGGTCTCCATACTGCAGAAAGCCCGCCAGGATATTCAGTCCTGTCATTGCGAACTGGTGGGCGAGCGCCCCGATGCGACCCCGTCGCCCTTTACCCGTATCGAAATGGAGTTCGTGGTGCGCGGCAGGAACCTGAAGGAAACCCAGGTGGCGCGGGCGGTGGAGTTGTCGGCGGACAAATACTGCTCGGCGTCGATTATGCTCAGGAACGCTGGCGTGGAGATAGTGCACAGCTACCGGGTCGAGAATGCGGAATGATGAATGGGCGGCTTTATTCCGCATCCATCATTCCGCATTTTAAACCCTGTAGCTGGCCGAAGTCATCACCTTCGACACCAGCGACATCAGCCCTTTGACCGGTGCCGGGAAGCGGGCACCGCCGGCGGCCAGGGCCGTGTGCCCGTGTTTTTCCTCATCGACTAGCATCTGTTCCACCACCGCGCGGCTCTTTCGGTCCCCCTCCGGCAGGCGGCTCAGGTGACTCTGCAGGTGGTCGCACACCCGTTCCTCGGTGGCGGCGACAAAGCCCAGGCTGACCCGGTCGCTCACCTTGCCGGCGGCGGCGCCGAGCCCGAAGGACAGGCCGTACCAGAGGGGATTCAGCAGGCTGGGCCGGCTGTCCAGCTCGCGGAGCCGCAGTTCGCACCAGGCCAAGTGGTCAATCTCCTCGTCTGCGGCCCGCTCCATCTCGCCGCGCACTTCCGGCAGTCTGGCAGTCAGCGCTTGGCCCTGATACAGCGCCTGGGCGCAGACTTCGCCGCTGTGGTTCACCCGCATCAGCCCGGCGGCATGCTTGCGCTCCGCCTCCGTCAGTTCTGCCTCCTCCTCGGTTCTGGCCGGCGACGTGCGCCCGTGGGCCGGGGCACCGGGGCTCAGGGTGCGCAGGGCGCGGTCCGCCTGTAGCAGCAGGCGATCGAGGCCGGTCAGTTTGCGTTCACTCATTTTTTGCCATTCCAGTGTCGTACTTCGTAGGAGCGGTCCGGCCGGGAGCGGTCCCTGGCCGCGATCGATCTGGCTTCGTAGTTAAAACTGATCGCGGCCAGCGGCCGCTCCTACAGGGAGAAGGGAGATTTACTGCTCGCTGGCCACGGCCTCTTCCCGCGCTATTGCACGATAGCCGATATCCTTGCGGTAGAAGACCCCGTCCCAGTAGATGGCGCGGGCAGCGGCGTAGGCGTTGGCCTGAGCCTCGGCCACGGTATCCCCTAGGGCGGTGGCGCAGAGCACACGGCCACCGCTGGTGACCACCCGCTCGCCGTCCAGGGCGGTGCCGGCGTGGAAGACCTTGGCGTTCTCGCCGTCGGCCCGTTCCAGGCCGCTGATGGCATCGCCCCTGCGGTAGCTGCCGGGATAACCGCCGGCCGCCAGCACCACGCCCAGGGCCGGGCGCGGGTCCCACTCGGCGGTAACTTGATCCAGGCGTTTGTCCAGTGCCGCCTGGCAGAGCTCCACCAGGTCGGATTTGAGGCGCATCATGATGGGCTGCGTCTCAGGGTCGCCGAAGCGGCAGTTGTACTCGATCACCTTGGGGGTGTCGTCCGCGTCGATCATCAGCCCGGCGTAGAGGAAACCGGTGTAGGGCATGTCCTCCTCGGCGAGGCCCCGGACCGTGGGTTCGATAACCTCTTTCATGATGCGCTGGTGCACGGTGTCGGTCACCACCGGCGCGGGGGAGTAGGCGCCCATGCCGCCGGTGTTGGGGCCGGTGTCGCGGTCGCCCACCCGCTTGTGGTCCTGGCTGGTGGCCATGGGCAGTATGTGCTCGCCGTCCACCATCACGATAAAACTGGCTTCCTCACCGGTGAGGAACTCCTCGATCACCACCCGGCAGCCAGCCTCGCCGAAGGCGTTGCCGGAGAGCATCTCGCGCACTGCCAGTTCCGCCTGCTTCTCGGTTTCGGCAACGATCACCCCCTTGCCCGCGGCCAGGCCGTCCGCCTTGACCACGATGGGGGCGCCCTGCTCGCGGATGTACTCGATGGCCGGCTCTATCTCGGTAAAGTTGCGATAGGCGGCGGTTGGGATCTGGTGGCGTTCCAGGAAGTCCTTGGTGAAGGCCTTGGAGCCCTCCAGCTGCGCGGCGTCTTTGCCCGGGCCGAAGATGGCCAGGCCGCGGCCGTTGAAGAAGTCGACGATACCGTCCACCAAAGGTGCCTCGGGGCCGACGATGGTCAGCTCCACGCCCTTGTCCTCGGCGAATTCGGCCAGCGCGGAAAAGTTGTCCACGCCGATGGCGACGTTCTGCAGCTTGGGCTCGCGCGCAGTGCCGGCGTTGCCGGGCGCTACGAAGACGGTGTCGACGGCGGGGTTTTGCGCCGCTTTCCAGGCCAGGGCGTGCTCGCGGCCGCCGGCGCCGATTATCAGTATATTCATCCTTTTGTTCCCCGTGCCTTTCGATTGGTGGGCTAGTTTAGCAGAGAGGTGTTACCGGTAGTCGGGCCCCGAAGGGCGAGCCTGTGGCCCGCAAGCGGAGCTGGAGCTCCGCGGTGACTCGCGCCATCCCTGGCGCTCGGCCTGCAGCCAGCTAAAAGCTGTCCAAACCGGCAATCCTGCCGATTTGTCCCGGGTGTCTAGTGGCGGAAGTGCCGCATCCCGGTAAACACCATCGCCATATCGTGCTCGTCCGCGGCGGCGATCACCTCCTCGTCGCGCATGGAGCCACCGGGCTGGATCACCGCGCGGATGCCCGCGGCGGCGGCGTTGTCGATACCGTCGCGGAAGGGGAAGAAGGCGTCGGAAGCCATCACTGAGCCCTTCACCTCCAGTCCCGCATGCTCCGCTTTAATTGCGGCGATGCGCGCGGAGTTGACCCGGCTCATCTGGCCGGCGCCTACGCCGATGGTGCGGCCGTCCTTACCGTAGACGATGGCGTTGGACTTGACGCACTTGGCGACCTTCCAGGTGAACAGCAGGTCGCGGATCTCCTCTTCGCTGGGCCGGCGTTTGCTGACTATCCTGAGGTCGGACTCGGCGACGAAACCATCGTCGCGGTCCTGCACCAGCAGGCCGCCGTTGACCCGCTTGTAGTCCAGCGCGGGTACCCGCTGCTCTCCAAGTTGGCCGCAGGCGCTCCCCCACTGGCCGCACGCCAGCAGACGCACATTCTTCTTCTCCGCCACCGCGGCCCTGGCCTCTTTGCTGACTGAAGGTGCGATGATCACTTCGACGAACTGACGTTCGACGATGGCTTTCGCGGTGGCACCGTCCAACTCGCGGTTGAAGGCGATAATGCCGCCAAATGCCGATTCACTGTCGGTGGCGTAGGCCAGTTCGTAGGCTTCGCCGATATTGGCAGCGATGGACACGCCGCAGGGGTTGGCGTGCTTGACGATCACGCAGGCCGGCTCGTTGAACGATTTCACGCACTCCAGCGCGGCGTCGGTGTCGGCGATATTGTTGTAGGAGAGCTCCTTGCCCTGCAGCTGTTCGGCGGTGGCGATGCAGGCCTCGACCGGGTCGGTCTCCGCATAGAAGGCGGAGCGCTGGTGCGGGTTTTCGCCGTAGCGCAGGTCCAGTTTTTTGATGAACTGGCTGTTGAAGGTGCGGGGGAAGGTCTGCCTGCCGCTGTCTTCGGTCGCTCCCGTGACGGTACCCAGGTAATTGGCGATAGCGCCGTCGTAACCGGCGGTATGTTCGAAGGCTTTCACCGCCAGGTCGAAGCGGCTGGCCTGGCTCAGGGCGCCGTTGTTGGAGCGCATCTCGGAGATGATGCTGTCGTAGTCGCCGGCATTGACCACGATCGCCACGTCTTTGTGGTTCTTGGCCGCCGCGCGCACCATGGTGGGGCCGCCGATATCGATATTCTCGATGGCATCCGCGAGGGTGCAGTCGGGTTTCGCGACCGTCTGTGCGAAGGGATAGAGGTTGACCACCACCATATCGATAGGCCGGATGTCGTGCTCGTCCATGACCGCATCGTCGGTGCCGCGACGGCCGAGGATGCCGCCGTGGACTTTGGGGTGCAGGGTTTTGACCCGGCCGTCCATCATCTCGGGAAAACCGGTGTAATCGGAGACCTCGGTGACCGGGATACCGGCTTCCTGCAGTTGGCGGAAGGTGCCGCCGGTGGAGAGGATTTCCACGCCCATATCGGCCAGTTGGCGGGCAAAGTCGACGATTCCGGTCTTGTCCGACACGCTGACCAGCGCGCGGCGAATGGATTTTTGATCGCTCATTGGAGTTCCGTTCGGATTTGGAGTTGGGTGGTATTTGGCTAGGTTCGGGGCCCGCGGCGGATGCGCCCCTAAAATGAAAGGCCGCGCTCCGCGCGGCCTCTGTCGTCTGTTCTCTGTTTTTTGTTTCCCGAACTAGAGCAACCCGTAGCGCTTCAGTTTCTTGCGCAGGGTGCCGCGGTTCAGGCCCAGCAGTTGGGCGGCGCGGGTCTGGTTGTGGCGGGTGTACTTCATCACCACTTCCAGCATCGGCGCCTCTATCTCGGACAGCACCATGTCGTAGACGTCGGTGACCATCTGCCCGTCCAGGTGGCGAAAATAGTTCTCCATCGCCTGCTCCACAGCGTCGCGCAGAGACTGTTGCTGCGGCTCCGCCAGCTGTGTCTGCCCCCCGCTGGATACCTCATCGCTGCCGGTATCCGGAATAAGTGCTTCGTTATTCATGCCGCTTGTGCCCCTCTCGTTATTCGGCGTTCAAACCAGGTTTGAACGCTGGCATGTTGTGCTTCTGCGCTTTCCAGTTGGAAAAAGGTCTTGCGGAAGGACTCGCTCCCCGCGAGTGTCTTCAGGTACCAGCCCACATGCTTGCGAGCGATACGGACCCCCATCACTTCACCGTAGAAACGGTGCAATTCGCCCAGGTGGGCGAGCAAAATATCCCTGACTTCTTCCAGTGAGGGCTCGGGCAGCCGCTCGCCGGTGGCGAGGTAGTGGGCTATCTCCCGAAATATCCATGGCCGTCCCTGTGCTGCACGGCCAATCATGACTGCAGCGGCACCGGTGTAGTCGAGCACCTCGCGGGCCCGCTCCGCACCGGTGATGTCGCCATTGGCGAAAACCGGAATTCCAACCTTGGATACAATCTCGGCAATGGTATCGAATTCGGCCTGACCGTGGTAGCCGCAGGCGCGGGTGCGCCCGTGTACCGCCAGGGCCGAGATGCCGATATCCTCGGCCATTCTGGCCACGGTGACGCCGTTGCGCGAATCGGTGCACCAGCCGGTGCGGATCTTCAGGGTCACTGGTACTGAGACGGACCGGACCACGGCTTCCAGAATGTCCGCCACCAGTTTTTCATCCCGCAGCAGGGCCGATCCCGCCGCTTTTTTGCACACCTTCTTGGCCGGGCAGCCCATATTGATGTCGATGATCTGGGCGCCGCGCCGCACGTTCTGCCGCGCTGCCTCAGCCATCATCTGCGGGTCGCCGCCGGCGATCTGCACCGACACTTGTGCCGCTTCGCCGCGATGGTCCAGGCGCAAGCGGGATTTGCGGCTGTTCCACAGGCGCGTATCCGCCGTGACCATCTCCGACACCACCAGCCCGGCCCCCAGGCGCCGGCACAGCTGCCGGAAGGGGCGGTCGGTCACCCCGGCCATGGGTGCCAGGATTACCGGCGCGCCGATAACGTAGGGGCCTATGGCGATATCGCTGGGCAAACCTTGCTCCACTCGGGTGTCAAAGGGAGCCTTCAGCCCCTAATTAAGGAACCCCAGCCCTATATCGGACCTTCCGCTCCAATAAACGGGACCTTCGGCCCCGGAACAAAGAGCCGCCTATGATAGCCGCTGCCCAGGTGTTGGAAAAGCGAAAAAGCGCGCAAATTGGTCGCAAACTACACGTTTAGCTTGAGGTTTGCGCAGTTTTTGCTGTTTTAGACGCCGTTTTTTGGTCAGTGAAGAAGCTCAGGGGGCGATGTGCAACTCGTAGTTCACCGCCTCGCTGCCCGGGTCGACGATCTCGATGGCGATATGTACCGGGCTTCCCGGCGGCATCTGTTTGCGCCCGGCCAGTTCTCCCTGCAGGTATTCCCGGGGAGTGAAGCGGCGGCTGGCCACCGGCCTGTTCTTGAGGTCGGTGAAGGAGAGCAGCAGGCCGGGGAAGGGCTGCGCGAAGGACGCCGTGTTGAGCAGTACCGCGTCCACCACCAGTGCGCCCTGGGTTTGGGAGTGGCTGCGCACCACCAAGTTGGAGGTGCGGATTGCGCGCGGGTCCACCAGCGCCGGCAACTGGCAACCGAGGAGAGGGCAGGCTGCGGCGTAGAGGCCGCGCCAGGGCTCCTGCCTGCTCAGGCTGTCGAAACGAAAATAGGCCAGTTGGGCGGCGAGGGCGGCACACAGCAACAGGGCCAGCAGCGTCCAGACCCAATTGGGAAGGCGGCGGTCGCGAGCCGGCCTCCAACTGACTTCGAGGGGCGCTGGTTCAATGCCGGAGATCAGCCGCTCGCGCTCGGGAGTCACGGAGAAGTCCGGGATTTCGCTGCTGCGAGCGGTTTTCGCGTGCTGCCCGGTCCGCTGTGGGCGCCGGAAAGGCTCGTCTGTGGGGAGGTCTTCATCCCAGCGGGCGGAGAATGTGGGTTCGCGCCTCTGCGGTCGCTCGGGAGATTCGTCGGCCCAGGGATCGTCGGTCAGGCCAGCTGTCGGGTCGCTGTGATCGTCTTCATCTTCATCTTCATCGACGTCGGGCTCCGCGCCGGATTCCAGTTCCTGCCACTGGCTGTCGCCGAAGGCCTCGTCGATCAAGGGGCTGTCCCGCTTTTCCTCCCGTTTCGCTTCGGGCTCCGGCCCGGTCGCGGGTACGGTGGGCGGCTCCACCTCGTCATCCAGGTCGATATCGTCGTGAATCAGGAAGTCGTCGTCTTCCAGCAGTGCCTCCAGGTCCCGGCCCGTGCCGGGGTCACTCTCGGTGAAGACGATATTCTCGTCGGCGCGGAAAACCTGCAGGCAGGAACCACAGCGCACAGCGCCGCGGGCGGCGCGCAGCTGCTGTTCGTTGACATGGAAAGAGGTGCTGCAGTGGGGGCAGCGGGTAACCAGTTGCGACATTCGGTTTCGGCAGTTTTTGTTCGGCCGCCAAGTTTAGGCGGCCATCGATACCTTGGGCAAGGGCGGGCTTCCAGGGGTGAGTGGGTGCTAGCGAACACGGGTGCCGCTGAGACGCACCCATTCCTCCCGCTGCCCATCTTCGTCGAAGTCCACCCACTGGCGATAGGCGGCTTTCACCGCTTCCGCCTGGGTGGCGAGCACGCCGGACAGACACAGGCGACCGCCGGTCCTGGTCAGTTCCACCAGTTGTGGCGCCAGCTCCACCAGGGGGCCGGCGAGAATGTTGGCCAGCAGGATATCCGCCGGTTCCCGCGGCAGCTGGTCCGGCAGGTAGACCGGGAAGCGCCCCGGATCTATGCCGTTGCGCTCGGCGTTGTCGCGGCTGGCGAGCAGCGCCTGGGGATCGATGTCGGTGCCCATGGCGCGCTCCGCTCCCAGCAGCAGCGCGGCGATGCCGAGGATGCCGGAACCGCAGCCGAAATCGATTGCAGCCCTCCCCGCCAGCGGCTCCGCGGCCAGCCACTGCAGGCACAGGAAGGTGGTGGGGTGGGTGCCGGTGCCGAAAGCGAGGCCCGGGTCCAGCAGCAGGTTGACCGCCTCCGTCTGTGGCGGTTCGCACCAGCTGGGGCAGATCCACAGGTTGTCGGCGCATTGGATGGGCTTGTAGTGGCTCATCCACTCCCGCTCCCAGTCCTTGTCTTCCAACTGCTCCCAGCGGGCATTGGGCAGTGGTTCGCAGAGGAAGGAGGCGGCTTTGGCCTCGGTGACCGCGGTGTCCACGGCGGCGTCGAACAGGCCAGTGATGCGAGTGTTGTCCCACAGCGGAGTCTCCCCCAGACCGGGCTCAAGAATCGGCTGGTCGGCGTTGTCCTGCAGGGTGACGGAGGCAGCGCCGGCAAACAGCAGCGCGTCCTCGATTTTTTCCGCCTGTTCGCGGCTGGTGTCTATGCGGAGTTGTAGCCAGGGCATTGGGGTGTCAGGTACCAGTAATCAATGAACAAATTGTAGGAGCGGCCCATGGCCGCGACAGGATGAGGAAGAATACATAAGCCAAATGCGAAGGTCCTGCTGTCGGGGGCAGTTTGCGGGAGTGTCTGCGAGAGGGACCTCGCGGACAAGCCTCCAGGGATGGATTAAGGGGGGCGCCCAGCCCGTGTCCCGCAAACTGCCCCGGCAGTAGGACCGCCGTGGACTCTGCTTACGAAGCTTCAGCTCCGCTTCTGGGCGGGCCTGCGGCCCGCAAGCGGAGCTGGAGCTCCGCGTTCCCAGGCTAAAGCCCCAGCTTCTTCTCGAGGTAGTGAATATTCACCCCGCCCTCGGCAAAAGCGCTGTCGCGCACCAGGTCTTCCTGCAGCGGGATATTGGTCTTGATGCCGTCGACGATCAGTTCGGAGAGGGCCACGCGCATGCGCGCCAGCGCCGTCTCGCGGTCTTCGCCATGGGTGATGACTTTGGCGATCATCGAATCGTAGTTGGCGGGCACGGTGTAGCCGGAGTAGAGGTGCGAGTCCACCCGCACGCCCAGGCCGCCGGGGGCGTGGAAGTTGCTCACCTTGCCGGGGCAGGGGAAGAAGGTCTTAGGGTCCTCGGCGTTGATCCGGCACTCGAAGGCGTGGCCGCGGATCTGGATATCCTCCTGCCGCAACGACAGCTTCTCGCCTGCGCACACGCGGATCTGCTCTTTGATCAGGTCCACGCCGGTGACCATCTCGGTCACCGGGTGCTCCACCTGGATGCGGGTGTTCATCTCGATAAAGAAGAAGCGCTCGTTCTCGTAGAGGAATTCGAAGGTGCCGGCGCCGCGGTAACCGATGTCGATACAGGCCTGCACACAGGCCTGCTGCACCTGCGCGCGCACTTCGTCGGGAATGCCCGGCGCGGGGGCCTCCTCCAGCACTTTCTGGTGTCGCCGCTGCAGCGAGCAATCGCGATCGCCCAGGTGTATGGCGTTGCCCTGGCCGTCGGACATCACCTGGATTTCCACATGGCGTGGGTTCTGCAGGAATTTCTCCATGTATACGGTACTGTCGCCGAAGGCCGCTCCGGCCTCCGATCTGGTTACCGAGATGGCGTTCAGCAGTGCCGCTTCAGTGTGCACCACCCGCATGCCGCGCCCGCCGCCGCCGGCGGCGGCCTTGATGATCACCGGGTAGCCGATGTTGCGGGCTATCTCCAGGCAGCGCTCGCCGTTGGCGGGGAGCGGGCCGTCGGAGCCAGGCACCGTGGGTACGCCGGCCTTTTTCATCGCGGCGATGGCGGAGACCTTGTCGCCCATCAGGCGGATCACGTCCGGGTCCGGGCCGATAAAGGTGAAGCCGCTCTTCTGCACCTGTTCGGCGAAGTTGGCGTTCTCTGCCAGGAAGCCGTAGCCCGGGTGCACTGCCACCGCGTCGGTGATCTCCATCGCGGAGACTATCGCGGGGATGTTTAGGTAGCTCTGCGGCGAGGGGTTGGGGCCGATGCACACCGCCTCGTCCGCCAGACGCACATGCTTCAGGTCGCGGTCCACCTGGGAGTGCACCGCCACGGTGGAGATGCCCATCTCCTTGCAGGCGCGCAGTATGCGCAGCGCGATTTCGCCTCGGTTGGCGATCAGTACTTTGTCAAACATGCTGTTTCACCCCGCTCAGACGATGGTCACGAGCGGCTGGTCGAACTCCACCGGCTGGCCGTCCTCCACCAGAACGGCCTCGATGGTACCGGCCTTGTCTGCCTCTATCTGATTCATCATTTTCATCGCCTCGACGATACAGATCACGTCGCCGACCTTGACCTGCTGACCCTCCTTGACGAACGGCTCGGCGCCGGGACTGGAGGCGGCGTAGAAGGTGCCCACCATGGGGGATTTGACCTGGTGGCCGCTCAGTGCGGGCACGCTTTCCGGTTCCGCCGCCGCGGGTGCCGGTGCGGGAGCAGCCGCGGGGGGTGGCGCTACCGGCGCGAACGCTGCCGGGGCCGCCAGGTGGGCGGAGCCGCGGCTGATGCGCACGGATTCCTCGCCTTCCTTGATCTCCAGCTCGCCGATATCCGATTCCTCGAGCAGCTCAATCAGTTTTTTTATCTTGCGGATATCCATAGTTTCTCTCGCAGTTCTGGTTGAATACCGTTAGTTATTGGGGTTGTTCAATGTGTTGTATGGCCGCCTGGATTGCCAGGGTGTAGCTGAGCGCGCCGAAGCCGCACACCACCCCCCGGGCCAGGTCGGAAAAATAGGAGTGGCGGCGGAATTCCTCACGCGCGTGGGGGTTGGACAGATGCACCTCGACAAAGGGGATGCCCACCGCCGCCAGTGCGTCGCGCAGTGCCACGCTGGTGTGGGTGAAGGCGGCGGGATTGATCACGATAAAGTCCACTTTCCCGGCGGCTGCCTGGATTCGCCCGATCAGTTCCGCTTCACTGTTGCTCTGCAGGGTTTCCAACTGGTGGCCGGCGGCGGCGCACTGGGCGAGGGCATCACTGTCGATCTGTGCCAGGGTGGTGGCACCGTAGATCTGCGGCTCGCGGGTGCCGAGCAGGTTAAGGTTGGGGCCGTGCAACAGAAGGAGATTTGCCATAGGTTGCCCTGCAGAAAAAGCGCGAAAGGTGACAAAAATCAAACGAAAATTGGCTATCTTGCCGATAAACTCGGATTTCCAGTGAGAAATCCCGAGTGCCGCGGCGAGTGTGCCGCAAAAGTGACCCTCTGTCCATGCCTGGCGCACAGTTTATTGAAGTTAGCCGCAGTTCGGCGAAGTTTCCTTGAAAATCCCCGCAAAACCGCTGGAGGGGTGGCCCGATTGCCCGGGAAGTTGGCTACAAAGGCTGTTTTGGGAAGCGTTCGGGCGGCAGGGGGACGCATCGCGTTTATCTCGACACGGTTTCCTGTTTTCCGTTACCTGCTGCTCCCGCGGCCGCACGGAGTTCCGCCAGCAGCCCATCGCGGGTGAGTACCTGGGGCAGTATCTTGGCCTCGCCACCACCGGCGGGGTAGAGGAGGTAGAGGGGCACGCTGGTGCGCCCGTAGCGGGCCAGCAGCTCGCTGATCTGCGGGTCCTGGTTGGTCCAGTCGCCCTTGAGCGCGACCACGCCCAGTTCCTGCACCGCACCGGAGATGGTATCGCTGGCCAGCACCATCTTGTCGTTGGCCAGGCAGGTGATGCACCAGGCCGCGGTCATATTGGCGAGCACCGGGCGGCCCTCGGCGCGGGCGCTCTCCAGCCGCTCCGGGGAGTAGGCCTGCCAGTAGCCGGCGGTCTTGGGAGTCCCGCCGCCGTCGGGTAGCCGCGGCAGCAGCAGGACTGCGGCAGCCAGTGCGGTTATCGCCACCGCGCCCCTGCCCCAGTGCCAGTCCGGGCGCGGCCACAGCCACAGGGCGAAGGCGATGCCCACACCCCCCGCCAGTACCAGGGCCACGCCGTCGCTGCCGGTCTGCCGGCCCAGTACCCAGAGCAGCCACACCGCGGTGAGATACATGGGGAAGGCCAGCAGCTGTTTCAGTTTGTCCATCCAGGGGCCGGGGCGCGGCAGCCGGTCCGTCAGCGCCGGGATATAGGTGAGCAGCAGGAAGGGCGCCGCCATCCCCGCGCCCAGGGCGGCGAACACCGACAGCGCCACCGCGGCGGGCTGGGTTACCGCGAAACCGAGCGCCGAGCCCATCAGCGGAGCGGTGCAGGGGCTCGCCACCACCGTGGCCAGCACACCGCTGGCGAAGGAGCCACCCAGGCCCTTGGCGGTGCCTAGGCTGCTGCCCAGCCCCATCAGCCGCCCGCCCAATTCCGCCACCCCGGACAGACCGAGGCCCATGGCGAAAAACAGGTATGCCAGTGCCGCGATCAGCGCCGGGGACTGCAACTGGAAGCCCCAGCCCACCGCCTGGCCGCCGGCCCGCAGGGCCAGCATCAATGCCGCGATCAGCACGAAGCTCAATACCACCCCGGCGCTGTAGGACCAGCCGTGCCGCTGCCGCCCACCGGGCAGTTGGGCGATCGCCAGCAGTTTGATGGAGAGCACCGGAAAGACGCAGGGCATCAGGTTCAGCAGCAGGCCGCCGGCAAACGCCAACAGCAACGCTATCGGGAGGGCCAGGCTGGAACTGCTCCCGGTTGTCGGGGGCGGGCTGGCACCGCCCCCGATCCCCGGGGCGGATACCGGTTCGGCGGTGCCGGTGGCGGGGTCGAGGGAGAAATGGCGCACCTGGGGTGGATAGCAGAGACCGGCGTCGGCACAGCCCTGGTAGTGCACTTCCAACTGTAGCGGGTTGTCTGTCCGCGGTAGCGCCAGCGGCACTTCCAACTGTATCCGGTAGACTTCGGTTTCCTTCTCGAAGTAATCGTCCCAGATAACTTCGCCCTCCGGCAGGGTCAGCGGCAGGGGCGTCTTTTGATTGCCGTCGATCCGGTACAGGGCCAGTTTGTCGCGGTAAAGATAGTAGCCGGGGGCTATTTGGAAGATGGCGCTGGTTCCCTGCCCCGAAAACAGGAAGTCCTGTTGGTAGGCCTCGTCCACCGGCAGGAACTCGGCGTCCTGCGAGGCCCCCGGCGACTGGCCGGAGAAAGGGGGCTGCGGTTGCGCGGTCGCGCCGCTGCCGAGAAAAAAAATCAGTACAGCCAGTGCGCCGAGGAAATTTTTGTGGAAACTGCCGGTCTTCACAGCCATGGGAATAAAAATTCATTATAGTCGGGTGCGTACAGGTTCGACTGCCCGGGCCCGGCTGGGGTTCATTCTGGCCCGCTGAAGGCCGCCGTGCCGGCAGTATAGCGAGCAACATAACAACAGTGGAGGGGCAAGGTCTTGTCGTCGGCGAATATCTTCCGCAGCGGTGGTCTTGTGCTGGCGTGCCTGTTGTGGCTGGCCGGTTGCGGCGGCAGTGCCCCGCCGCAACCCCAGCCGGCGCCGCAACCTCAGCCGGTGGAGCCGCGGGGGCCGTCGCCGGAGGAGATCCGCCAGCGGGCGGTGAATTACTTCCTGCAGCGCGCCGAGGAGGCGGAGCGGAAGGGGTTCCTCACCGAGCCCGCAGGAGCCAGCGCCTTCGATCACTACCTGAGAGTGCGGCAACTGGACCCGGGCAACACCCGCGCCGCCAGCGGCATCCAGAGCATCGTGCTGGAACTGGTGGCGAGCGCCCGCGATGCCCTGCGCCGGCGCGCCTTCGGTGAGGTGAACAGTTTCCTGAACCGCGCTGAAGAGCTGGCCCCGGGCAACCCGTTGACTGCGGAAGTACGCGCACAACTGGCCCGCGAGCGCAGTCGCGCCAGTGTAAACCTGCCTGAGGGGGAGTCAGTGCCCCTGCCCGCGGCGCAACTGGCGGCCCGCTCCGACGCGATAGTTGAACTGCTGCGCAATACTGCGCTGCGCATTCGCCGCGAGGAGCTGCGGGTGATTATCGTCGCCCGCAACGACGCCGAGGGCCGCTGGGTCTACCAGCAGCTGCGCGAGGCGGTGCCCGGGTACCGGGTGCGAGGGGATATCAAACTGGGTGCTTCGCCCCAACTGCTGCTGACACAGCCGGCGCGGGAGGGGGGGCAGTGAACCGGACCGCCGCGCTCCTGCTGGCTACCCTGTTGCTGGCCGCCGTCTCCTGCGCAGAGGAGGGACGGAAGGCTCCGCTGCAGGTCGAGGGCTATGCCCGCGAGACGCCGCCCGGTGTGGAAATGAGTGCGGCTTACCTGGCGCTGCACAATCACAGTACGGCGACGCGACGCCTGCTCGCGGTGGAACTGCCGGGCCGGGCCCAGGCCTCCGCCGACCTGCACACCACCGTCGAGGAGGGCGGCGTCAGCCGAATGCGCCCTCTGGAACTGCTGGAAGTGCCCGCGGGCGGCAGCCTGCGCATGGCGCCTGGGGGCGTGCACTTGATGCTGCACGGGGTGCGGCTGCGCGCCGGCGACCAGTTGCCGCTGCGGCTCCGTTTTGCCGACGGCCAGGTGATCGAGATTTCGGTGTCGGTGCGCAAGCTGCGGCCCACTGCCGACTCCCATCGCCACCACCACGGATAATTTTCACTCTGGAGGAAGTCATGAAAAAATTGCTGTTGTTCCTGGGAGCCATTGCTCTCGCCGCCTGTGCCCACAGTCCGCTGCAGATCCGCTTGCAGCCCCAAGTGGAAGTGGCGCCGGACACCATCGGCGCCGGCCACACGATCAATGTGCGCGGTGCCAACAAGCTGCCCGGCGGTGGCCTCGGCTCCCTGGGCGGTGTCTATGCGGATAGTTCCAACGTCACCCTGGCCAACGACGTGGAAACCGCCATGGCGAACGCCCTGAGCGAGGGCTTTGCGGCCTGGTCTTTCCGCCCGGTGGAAAGCGGAGCGGCGGATGTCCATGTAGTGGCCAACCTGACCGGGCTCAGCTACGACAGCCCGAACAAGCTCTATACCAGCAAGGTAAACACCTCCGCCGAAGTGCAGTTGCAGGTGACCATCGGCGGCGCCACCTATTATGGCAATTACAGTACCAGCGGCGTGGACCGGAGCCTGGTCAAGCCCGACCGCGCGGAAGTGGAAGCACGGGTCAACGGCCTGCTCAGCACTACCCTGCAGCGGGCTTTCGCCGACGAGAAGCTGAAGAGCTTCCTGCGCCAGCATCTCTGAGCCCGTGCCCAGCGAAGGCTGTGTTTTATGTTGTGTGACGGAGTTGGCAGAGCTGCGGTATCGCCGGTCGGGCAGAGCCGCCGGCTTCTATCTCTGTTCCCCCTCGTCCGACACAAGACACAAGAATAAGGCGTGGACTTGTACCTTTGACTGAATTTGATCCGAAATCCGTCGAGTACCTCGGCCTGCTGACCCAGGTTGAGGACGAGCTTCTGCCCGGCGGGCAACTCAGCCTGCAGGCGGCGGAGGTGGCCCTGGGCGAGATCGCCGACGGTGTGATAGTGACCGATGCGCGGGGCCGGGTGATCTACAGCAACCCGCTGGTGAGTGAGATGACCGGCGACCTGGTGGGATTGCTGCCGGGCCAGTTGCTCAATGACAGCCTGCAGCTCACCGATAGGAACGGCGCGCCGCTGCCGCCGCTGCTGCCCGCCACCGATCCCGCCGATCTGCCCAGTGTGCGCGAATTCCGCGCCTGTATCCTGCGTATCGACGACGGCGCCGAACCGGTAGAGGTGAACGTGCAGGTTATCGCGGTGCGCGAGGCCGCGGCGCTGAAGAGCTTCGTGCTGATACTGCGCCACACCACTGCCGCGCGGCGCATCTCCTCCCGCCTCAGCTGGCAGACAAGCCACGACCCCCTCACCCGGCTGCCCAACCGGCAGTTTTTCGAGAGCGAGCTGCAGCGGGTACTGTCCCTGTGTGTCGACAAGCGCCAGCACCATGTGCTGCTTTACCTGGATGTCTACCAGTTCAAGGTGGTCAACGATACCCTGGGCTACAGCGCCGGCGACCAGCTGTTGGTGCAGCTGGCCCAGTTGCTGCGTCGCTGCCTGTCCGGCGGCGACCTCTTCGCCCGCGTGGGCAGCGACGAATTCGCCGTCCTGCTGCGCGACTGCACTGTGGAGGAGGCGCGCCGTGTCGTGCTGCGTCTGCTCGATGCGGTAAACGGCTTCGCCTTCCGCTGGGAGGGCAACGACAGCCGCGTGGCGTTTTCCATCGGTGCAGTGACCGCGGACTGCCACGCGCCCGCTGCGAGCCAGCTGCTGGCCTCCGCCAACGACGCCTGCTGCGCCGCGCGCGACCAGGGGCGCAACCGGGTCAAGCTGTTCAGCGACTCCCGCAAGGTGCTGGAGAAGCGCCGCCAGACCACCTGGGTGGCGGAGATCAACGCCGCGCTGCGGGAGGATCGCATGCTGCTCTACCGCCAGCCGGTGGTGGCACTGCAGGGGGGGCAACGTATCCACCACTACGAAATACTGGTGCGTATGCGCGGTCGCAACGGCGATATCATCTCCCCGGGAATGTTCCTGCCGGCGGCGGAGCGCTACGGCCTGATCGAGGAGGTGGACCGCTGGGTGATCCGCAAGGTCTTCGCCTATATGGCCCTTGAGCAGCGCCTGGGAGAGGGCGGCTTCAGTTACGCGATCAATATTTCCGGCATCAGCCTGGGGGACGAGACTTTTGCGGACTATGTGCTGCAGGAACTCACCGAGGCCGGTGTGGCGCCCTCGCGGGTGCAGTTCGAGATCACCGAGACCAGCGCCATCGACAACCTGGAGCGGGCGCTGATCTTTATCCACAAACTGCGCGCCGCCGGTTGCAGCTTTGCCCTGGACGACTTCGGCCGCGGCGTCTCCTCCCTGGCCTACCTGCGCCAGCTGCCGGTGGATTTCCTGAAAATAGACGGTAGCTTCGTGCGCAACATGCTCGAGGATGAGATCGACAGCGCTATTGTCAGCACCGTCGACCACCTGGCCAAGCGGATGGGGATCAGCACCATCGCCGAATACGCGGAGACGCCTGAATTGCTGGAGAAGCTGCGCTTGATGGGGGTGGACTACGCCCAGGGCTTCGGCATCGCCGCGGCCTCCTCCCTGCCGGAAATATACGGTAACAATGCGGAATGATGACTAACCTGCCGGGAGCAGGTTTGGACACCGAAGGTGCCCGAGGGCGAGCGCCGGGGATGGCGCAAGTCCATGCGGAATGCGGAGTGTCTCTCCGCGATACGATTCAATATTCCGCATTCCGCATTCCGCATTCCGCATTCAGCAGCTCCCCGTGCTGTTCCGGCCGCAGGCGCGGCCCATACTGGCTCACCACCCGGGCCGCCGCGCGGCAGGCCAGTTCGCCCGCCTCGGCGAAGGGCATGTCCCGGTTAAGACCATAGAGAAAAGCCCCTGCAAACATATCCCCGGCGCCATTGGTGTCCACCGCATGTACTTTCGGAGACGACACCCGGTACTGCTGCCCGCCGTCCCACAGCAGGGCACCCTCGGCGCCCAGGGTGATGGCGAAACTGCGGCAGTGCTCGCGCAGGGCCAGCGCGGCGCTCTCCACCGAGTCGGTACCGGTGAAGCCCAGGGCCTCATCTCGGTTGCAGAACAGCAGGTCGACACCGCCGCCGATCATCGTCCCCAGGCCGTCGCGGAACAGGTGCACCATCGCCGGGTCCGAGAGGCTGAGGGCGGTTTTGACCCCCGCGGCCTCCGCCTGCTCGCGCAGGGCGATGGCGGCGGCGCGGCCGGTGTCGGAGGACACCAGGTAGCCCTCGATATAGGCCCAGCGGGAAGCGGCCAGGGCAGTGCTGTCCACTTCGGCCACCGACAGCCGCTCACTGATGCCCAGGAAGGTGTTCATACTGCGCTCGGCGTCCGGCGTGATCAACACCAGGCACTTGCCAGTGGTACCGCCATCGGCACTTTCCAGTACCCGCGGATAACCCACCCCGGCGGCATCCAGGTTGGCCAGGTAGAAGTCGCCGTTGTCGTCCGACGCCACCTTGCAGGAATAGAAGGTGCGCAGGCCGAAGTAGCTGGCGGCGATCACGGTATTGGCGCCGGAGCCTCCGCAGGCGCGGCTGGCGGCCACCAGGTGGTCGGTAAGGTCGTCCACCAACTGGCGTTGGCGGGTGTCGTCCACCAGAGACATCACCCCCTTTTCGACCCCCAGAGTCTCCAGGTCGCGGTCCGAGACTTCGATTTCCGTGTCGAGCAAGGCGGCGCCGATGCCGTAGAGATCGTACTGATGCATGCTTTCCCCTGGGATTTTCTTTCAAAAGGCGCATTATGGCGGCCCGCCGGTCGAGTGCAACAATTGACAGTTTGCTCTCAAGCCTTATAAAAGGCGCCGGTGAACCAATCGGCAAGCCTCCTATCTATAGTTCATTTGATAAGTCTGGTATTTCCTTAATATATGGCATCCACAAAGCGCCGGCGCAGCAAAGCGTCCAAACCCGGAAGATTTCGCCGCTGGATGGTCCGCCTGGGCCTCCTGGGGCTGGTGGGCGCGCTGGTGCTCGCGGGCTATATGGTGTTCCTCGACGTCCAGCTGCGCGAGCGGCTGGATAGCCGCCAGTATCAGCTGCCCGCGCGGGTGTTCGCGCGCCCGCTGATATTGAAAGAGGGCATGGTGATGCGCCCGGACGAACTGGTGACAGAGTTCGAGGCGCTCAACTACCGGGAAAAGGACCAGCTGAGCGAACCCGGCCAGTGGTCCCGCGAAGGCATGGACTACCGGGTATGGCGGCGGGATTTCGTGCATGCGGATGAGCGAGAGCCGGCGGCCCAGGTCAGCTTCCGCCTGCGCAATGACGAGCTCAGCAACCTGCGCGGGGAAAACGGAGAGCGGCTGAAACAGTTCCGCCTGGATGCGGCGCCCATCGGCACCCTGCTGGGGGGCGGCGACGACCGCACCCCGGTGCGCTTCGCGGATATCCCGCCGCTGCTCGGGGCCACCCTGATCGCGGTGGAGGACAAGGATTTCGTACATCACTTCGGTGTCTCGCCGCGGGGTATAGCCCGCGCCATGGTGGCCAACGTAAAGGCCGGCAGGGTAGTTCAGGGCGGCAGCACCATCACCCAGCAGCTGGTGAAGAATATCTTCTTCGACCACGATCCCAGCCTCTGGCGCAAGTTCAATGAAGCGCTGATGGCAATACTGATCGAACTGCATTACGACAAGCCCTACATACTGCAGGAGTACGTCAACGAAGTGTGGCTGGGCCAGCAGGGCAGCCGCGCCATCTACGGTTTCGGGTTGGCCTCCGAGTTCTATTTCCAGAAGCCGCTGGACACCCTGGAGCCGCACGAGATAGCCCTGTTGGTAGGCTTGGCCAAGGGCGCTTCCTACTATAACCCCTGGCGCAATCCGGAGCGGGCCCTGGAACGGCGCAACACCGTGCTGGACGTGATGTTGGAGGAGGGGCTGATCTCCGCCGGGGAACACAAGACCTACACCGCCGAACCCCTGGGAGTGGCAACCGCCGGCGCCTCTGCGCAGAATCCCTATCCCGCGTTTACCGAACGCCTGCTGGAAGAGATGCGCCCCTACTACTCCTACGAGGAACTGCGCACCGCCGGCCTGAGGGTCTATACCACCCTCGCGCCCTCGGTGCAGAAGCTGGCCGAGGATGCAGTGAGCGGGGGAGCTGAGAGGCTGGAGAAAGATCGCGGTATCCAGGCGGACTCCCTGCAGGCTGCCACCGTGCTGCTGGACAGCTACAGTGGCGACGTGCTGGCCATGGTGGGCGACCGCCGCCCCAACTACCCGGGCTTCAACCGCGCTCTGGAGGCCCGGCGCCAGGTGGGGTCTCTGATCAAGCCGGCGGTGTACCTCACCGCCCTGGAACGCCCGCACCGCTACAACCTGGCCACCCTGATCGAGGACGCGCCCATACGTGTCGAGGGCGACAACGGCAAGGTGTGGATGCCGGCCAACTTCAGCAACCGCAGTCACGGGCAGGTGCCTCTCTACGTGGCGCTTGCAAACTCCTATAACCAGGCCACCGCGCGCCTGGGCCTGGACCTGGGGTTGGAAAACGTGCGCCAGACCATCCGTCGCCTGGGGGTGCAGGCGAACCTGCCGCGGGTGCCCTCGCTGTTTTTGGGCGCAGTGGAACTGACTCCGTTCGAAGTCGCGGGCATGTACCAGACCATCGCCAACGGCGGTGAACACGTGGAGCCCCGCACCCTGCTGGCGGTGTCCGATGCCGAAGGTGAACAGGTGCAGCATTTCCGCCGCCGCACCAACCGCGGCGTGGACCCGGTGCCCGCCTACCTGCTGCGCTACGGTCTCGAACAGGTGATGCGCGAGGGCACCGGCAAGAGCGCCTACCGGCGGTTGCCGAGCAGTGTCCCCTTCGCCGGCAAGACCGGCACCACCAACGACTACCGCGACAGCTGGTTCGCGGGCTTCTCCCCCGGCGTCACCGCGGTGGTCTGGCTCGGCCGCGACGACAACGAGCGCACCAGCCTCACCGGTGCCACCGGTGCGCTCACCATCTGGACGGAGATTATGCGCCAGTTGCCCCACCGCCACGGCCGTATCGAGCCGCCGCGGGGGGTGGAGTTCAAGTCGGTGAATGCCCGGGGGCAGTACATGGACCCGCGCTACTGCCAGGGGGGTATCGAGCTGCCCTTTTCCTATGAGACCCAGTTGGAGCCAGCTCCCGAATGTGTCGGCCGCGACCGCTGGCGCTGGTTCCGCGACCTGTTCGGCCATGAGGAGGGGGAGGCAGCACCTCGGGAAGAAATGACACCCGGCTGGGGAATAGATCCGCGGGAGCAGCAGCTTCGTGAAGAGCGCGAGCGCCAGTTGCGGGAACAGCTGCGCGGCGACGACGAAATGCAGTGGCCGGAGGAGGAGGAACCCCTGGATATGCCGGGCACTGAGGAGGAGCAGCTAGAGCGCCTGGAGGAGGAGCGCCTGCGGCAGGAGGAGCTCCACCTGGAAGAGGAGCGCCGCGCGGAAGAGGAGCGGCGTATCCTTGAGGAGCGCCTGCGCCGCGAAGAGGAATTGCGCCACAGCCAGCAGCCGGGCGCCCCGGTGGAAGAGGCCGAGCCTTGGCCGCCGGTGGAAGAGGACGAGCCCTGGCCGCCGGAGGAAGAGGAACAGTGGCCCTGATTGCGCCGGGGCCAGCCGAGCGGGGGTAGCGGTGAGCGAATTTCTGTCTTCCGCCACCGGCGCGCTGCTGGTGGCTACCTCCACCTTCAGCCTGATCGCGCTCTACCTTTTGCCGGGCCTGCTGGCCCGCTGCGCCTTTCAACCCTATCGGGTCTGGCGCGGCGAGCAACTGGGTTCGCTCGTCCTGGCGGGTTTCGTGCACGCCAACCTGCTGCACCTGGCGGTAAACATGTGGTGCCTGTGGGTGTTCGGCCCGCCGCTGGAGCGGCAGATAGGCACGCCCGCATTCGCGCTGCTCTACGGGTTGGCGCTGGTGGGGCTGGTCTTTGTGGCAGTGTTCGATCCGGGTGTCTGGAAACGGCTGCAGCTTTAATCCTGCAGTAACCGCGCCGCCTCTTCGGCGAAATAAGTCAGCATCCCGTCCGCCCCGGCGCGTTTGAACGCCAACAGGGATTCCATAACCACTGCCTCCCGCGCCAGCCAGCCGTTTTCGAAAGCGGCGCAGTGCATGGCGTATTCGCCGCTCACCTGATAGGCGAAGGTGGGTACGCGCAGTTCGTCCTTTACCCGCCGCACCACGTCCAGGTAGGGCATGCCCGGTTTGACCATGATCATGTCCGCGCCCTCCTGAATGTCCAGGGCGCACTCGTGCAGCGCCTCGTCGCTGTTGCCCGGGTCCATCTGGTAGCTGGACTTGCTGCCGCCTTTCAGGTTTGCCGCGGAGCCCACCGCATCCCTGAAAGGCCCGTAGTAGGCGGAGGCGTACTTGGCCGCATAGGACATGATCAAAGTGTTTACACAGCCCTCCCGCTCCAGCGCGCTGCGGATGGCGCCGATGCGCCCGTCCATCATGTCCGAGGGCGCTACCACGTCGGCGCCGGCGGCGGCGTGGGACAGGGCCTGCTGCACCAGCACTTCCACGGTGTCGTCGTTGACGATGTAGCCGCTGTCATCCATCAGCCCGTCCTGGCCGTGGCTGGTAAAGGGGTCCAGGGCCACGTCGGTAATCACGCCCAGTTCCGGCGCGGCGTCCTTGAGTGCGCGCACCGCGCGCTGGGCCAGGCCGTCGCTGTCGTAGGCGGCGCGGGCGTCGTCGGACTTGTGCGCGGCGTCCACCACCGGGAACAGGGCCACCGCGGGAATGCCCAGCTTTACCAGTTGGCGGGCTTTTTTCGCCAGCAGGTCCACGGTGAGGCGTTCCACTCCGGGCATGGAGGCCACCCGCTGGGTTTCATTGCGGCCTTCGATCACGAACAGGGGCAGGATCAAGTCGTCGACGCTCAGGCGGTTTTCTCGCACCAGGCGGCGGGAGAAATCCTGCGCGCGCAGGCGGCGCAGGCGGGTGTTGGGGTAGGCGCCGCGGTGAAGGCTGATACTCATAGGGAAAATCACTCCGGCTGGGACGAGGCGGCAATCATAACAAACAGGCCGCCACTCAGCTCAGATGCTTTACCAGCGCCCGCCCCGCGGCGGCGATATGCTGTTCGAGTATTTCCGCCGCTTCCTCCGTATCGCCCCGCTGCAGCGCTTCCAGCAGTGCGTAATGCTCCCGCTGGCTGGTGTGCTGGTAGTCGAGACTGCGGGACTGGTAGCCGATATAGCGCTCGCACTGGCGGTGCAACTGCTCCACGGTGGCGAACAGGGTGGGGCGGCCGGCGGCGCGGTAGAGGCAGGTGTGGAACTGCCAGTTGAGCGCGCCTATTTCCGAGGCGGGGAGCGTTTTCTCCTCTTCCATACCGTCCAGGATATCCCTGGCCCTGCCCAGGATTTCGGCGTTGAGCTTCGGTGCCGCCAGGGTCTGTAGAAGTGGTTCAAGGCGCATGCGCATCAGGTAGATGTCCTCCACCTCAAGCGGATCGAAGCGGGGTACGGCGACGCCGCGCTTGCCGTGGTCGGTGAGCCAGCCCTCGTTTTTCAGGCGCTGGATCGCATCCCGCACCGGGATGCGGCTGACGCCGTACTGCTCGGCCAGCTCCGTCTGTTTGAGCACAGTGCCGGGAGGGAAGCGCCCGCTCTGCAGATCCGCCTTGAGCTGTTGGTAAAGACTCACTTATCTGCCTCTTTCGAACAGCCGATAGGCCAGCATGCCGCCCGCCAGGCCCCAGAAGGCGGCGCCTATGCCCCAGAAGGATATCCCGGAGGCGGTGATCAAAAACGTGATCAGTGCGGCTTCCCGGCTGTGCTCGTCCCCGGTGGCAACCGACAGGCTAGCGCCGATGGTGCCGATCAGCGCCAGGCCGGCGAGGCTGGCCACCAAAGCCTCGGGAAAGGCACTGAATAACGCCACCACGCTGGCGCCGCAGAGTCCGGCCAGCAGGTAGAAAACCCCGGCGGCGATGCCGGCGGTGTAGCGTTTGGCCGGGTCCGGGTGGGCCTCCGGTCCGGTGCAGATGGCGGCGGTGATGGCAGCGAGATTGAACGCGAAGCCGCCGAAAGGGGTCAGCAGCAGCGAGGTCAGGCCGGTGCCGCTGATCACCGGCGAGATGGGCACGTCGCCGTAGCCGCTGGCCTGCAGGGTGGCGACGCCGGGGATATTCTGCGAGGTCATGGTGACAATAAACAGTGGCAGGCCGACACCGATGAGGGTGGACCAGCGGAACTCGGGGGATACCCACACCGGCTTGCCGAGCGTCCAGTGCAGCTGTTCGAAGTGGATCAGGCCCAGCAGCCAACTGGCCCCGAAGCCCGCTGCCAGCACCAGGATAATCGCGTAGCGGGGGAGCCAGCGCCGGCCGGCCAGGTAGCAGGCCAGCATAATGCCCACCAGCGCCGGCTGGGTCTGCATTGAGGTGAACACCGACAGGCCGAACTGCACCAGGATTCCCGCGAGCATGGCGCTGGCAATGGGCATGGGGACTTTGCTCATCAGCTTTTCGAAGCTGCCGGACAGTCCCAGCAGCAGGGTGAGCAGAGCGCTGAACAGAAAGGCGCCGACCGCCTCCGCCATGGGGATGCCCACCAGGCTGGTGGCGAGCAGGGCGGCGCCGGGCGTGGACCAGGCGGTAATCACCGGCGCCTTGTAATACCAGGAGAAGGCGATGCAGGTGAGCCCCATACCCAGGCCCAGGGCACCGATCCAGGACACCATCATCTCTTCAGTCGCCCCCGCTGCCTGGGCGGCCTGGAAGACGATGGCCACGGAGCTGGCGAATCCCACCAGCACGGCGACGAAGCCGGCGCTGATCGCGGACAGGCCGATATCGGAACGGAGGGAGTGGGACAAAATGTATACTCAATTAAAAATGTATACATTTATCATAGCCACAACGGACCCGAATACAACCCTTGCGATGGAACGTAGCTACGCTTTGCCCATCCTACACAGTCAGAGTCCGCCGCAGGATCAGTCGGCCAGTTCGGCAAACACCTTTTGTGCGGCGGCGATGGTGCGGTCGATATCCTCGTCGCTGTGCGCCGCGGACATAAAACCCGCCTCGTAAGAGGCGGGTGCAAGATAGACGCCCTGTTCCAACATGCCGTGGAAGAAGCGGTTGAAGCGTTGGTTGTCGCAGGCCATCACCTGCTGGTAGTTGCTCACCTGCGCCTCTTCGGTAAAGAAGAAACCGAACATGCTGCCGACTTTGTTGGCAGTCAGCGGAATGCCTGCTTCTTTCGCCGCGTCCAGTACCCCCTCCACCAGGCGGTCGGTTTTTTCCGCGAGCCGCCCGTAGAGGCCGGGCTCCTGGATCAGTTTCAGGGTTTCCAACCCCGCGGCCATGGCCACTGGATTGCCGGACAGAGTGCCGGCTTGGTAGACGGGGCCCAGTGGAGCGATCTGTTCCATCACCTCGCGCCGGCCGCCAAAGGCCCCCACCGGCATGCCGCCGCCGATCACCTTGCCCAGGGTGGTGAGGTCCGCGCGCACGCCGTAGTAGCCCTGGGCGCCGGTGAGGCTCACCCGGAATCCGGTCATTACCTCGTCGATAATCAGCAGCGCGCCGCTGCGGTCGCAGACCTCGCGCAGGGTTTCCAGGAAGCCTGGCAGCGGCGGCACGCAGTTCATATTGCCGGCCACCGGTTCGACGATCACACAGGCGATTTCATTGCCCATCTTTGCGAAGCAGTCGCGCACTGCGTCCGCGTCATTGTAGCTCAGGGTGATGGTGTGGTCGGCGAGCGCCGCAGGCACGCCGGGGGAGGAGGGCACGCCCATGGTCAGTGCGCCGGAGCCGGCCTTCACCAGCAGCGAATCGGAGTGGCCGTGGTAGCAGCCCTCGAATTTGACGATCTTGTCGCGCCCGGTAAAGCCCCGCGCCAGGCGAATGGCGCTCATGGTGGCCTCGGTGCCGGAGTTGACGAAGCGCACCAGGTCCAGCCCGGGCCACAGGCGGCAGAGTTCTTCTGCCAGTTGGGTTTCCAGTTCCGTGGGCGCGCCGAAGCTGAGTCCGGAGCGTGCCCGCTCAATCACCGCCTCGATTACCCGCGGGTGCGCGTGGCCCAGCACCATGGGACCCCAGGACTGCACATAGTCGATATAGCGCACACCGTCTGCGTCGAAGAGGTAGGCACCCTCGGCGCGCTCGATAAAGAGCGGCGTACCGCCCACCGCGCGGAAGGCGCGCACTGGCGAGTTGACGCCGCCGGGGATGAATTGTTGGGCTTGGGAAAAGAGTTGCTCGGATTTGCTCATAGGGCTCTTTAGGGTATTGGGGGAGGTTTGGGTTTTGGTGGGCTATTATCGCGGGCCTGGAGCGCCTCCACAATCCGGGGCTCGGTCTGGGCTCGGTAGCAGAGCCGCCACAGCGCCTGCTACAGGGAAATGGAAGTTAGCGCTTGGTCCAGAACAACCGATTCGGTATCGGCCGCCCCATGCCCAGCCGGCGGCTGTCGGCGATGGCGTTCCAGGTGAACTGCTGGCTGCGGCTGACGGCTTCGATCACTGTGAGGCCGTGGGCGATATGACAGGCGATGGCGGTGGCCAGGGTGCCGCAGGAGCCATAGGCGGCGGGGGGCAGTTGCTTCCAGTGGAACTGGCGCACCAGGCCGCGCTCGTCGTAGAGGCGGTTTTCCAGCTGTTTGTCGCAGGCGGGCACGCCGGTGAGCAGCAGGTAGCGACAGCCGCTCTCCAGCAGTTCCTGGGCCATGGCGTCGAACACATCCGCCTCCACCGCCATGGCGCGGGCTTCGCGGCGGTTGGGGCAGACCATGGTGGCGTAGGGCAGCAGCAGGGAGCTGGCGGCCTCCCACAGCGGCGGCGCCAGCAGGCTCTCCTTGTCCGCCAGGGTGGCGTCCGGGTCGATTATCACGGGGATCTGGGGGTAATCCCGCAGCACGCTGTGCAGCGCGCGCACGTTTTCCACTGAGCCGAGGTAGCCGATCTTGATCGCTGCAATCGGCATATCCTCCAGGATCGCACGGGCCTGTTCCACCAGCAGACTGTCGTCCACTGGCGCGACGCCCAGTAATTCCCGGGTATCCCCCACACTGATCGCGGAGACCACCGAGGTGATGTGGCAGCCGAGGCTCACTGCGGTCTCTGTATCTGCGGTGAGTCCGGCACTGCCGCTGGGGTCGTGGTGGGTTACTGTCAGGACGATGGGTTGGGATGTGTCCATGTCGCTTCGCGGGTAGCTGCTGGTTGGATAATTCTAGCAGCCCGGCGGCCCTGGCCGCCCGCACTCGTCGCAGCCGGCGGATAAAACGGTATCCGCCTAGCTAGAAGGGTTTCACTATCGCCAGTATTGCGATGGCCACCAGTGCGATCACCGGCAGCTCGTTGAAGACCCGGAAGTAGCGCCCGCTGCGGGTGACGGTGCCGGCGGCAAACCGGCGCACATAGACGCCGCAGGCGTGGTGGTAACCGATCAGCAGCAGCACGAACACCAGCTTGGCGTGCAGCCAGCCGGCGCTCTTGTAGTAGTCCCAGTTGAAGCTCAGCAGCCAGATGCCCAGCGCCAGGGTGGCGATCATCGACGGTGTGGCGATGCCGCGGTAGAGCCTGCGCTCCATAATGCAAAAGCGGTCGCGGCTGACCGCATCGGTGGCGTCCTTGTGGTACACGAACAGGCGCGGCAGGTAGAAGAGCGCGGCGAACCAGCAGACGACGGCGACCAGGTGGAAGGCTTTGACCCAGAGCATTATTCGGATCCTAAAAGGTTATTTGCGGTAAAAGTTGTCGATATGCTGCGGCAGGATAATGCCGGCGACATCTCTGTCCAGTGTTCCGCCGCGGCCGCGGTCGACGTAGAGGGCATCGGCGCCGCTGGATTCCAGGTGCTGCTGGGCTTCCAGCAGGGTGGCGCGCCAGTTGAGCGGTGCCAGTTGCAAACGCTCGCCGGGGAGCTTGAGCAGGTCCACCGGCGGTTTCTCGCCGATGGTTTTCTGCTCCCTGCCTTGTTCCCGCGCCTCCGCCAGCCGCTGCATGAAGCTGGCCAGGTCCGCCGCGCGCAGCAGTTGCGTCGGCTCCCCGGGGAGATCGATCACAATCCACTGGGGATGCTGCTCGATCAGGCGCACTGCGTCCTCCTCGACGATCTCCCGGGGCGTCACCGCGAAGTGCCGGTCCATGACGCTGGCCACTCCCACCCGGCTAAGCATCTGCTGGCGCCAACTGGGGGTGCCGCTTTTGCCCAGCGCGCGCAGGGTTTCCTGGAAGATCCCCTCTGTGCCCAGGAGGTGCCGGCTTACCACGCAGGCCACCACGATCATCATCATCCCGGGGAAGAGCACATTGGGGTTGTAGGTGAGTTCGAGAATCGCCAGCAGTGCCGCAAGGGGGGCATTGAGCAGCGCGGCCATCATCGCCGCCATGCCCACCATGGCGTAGAAGCCGGGGCTGGCGGTGGCGTCGCCTAAAAGGAAGTTGGTGAGGCCGCCGGCGATTCCGCCCATGCAGGCGCCGAGAAACAGGCTGGGGCCGATCACCCCGCCGGGAATGCCCAGGCCGCTGGCCAGGGCGGTGGCCACCAGCTTTGCCGCCACGATTGCGATCAGCGCGCCGAGCCCCAGCTTGCCCAGCATTGCCATTTCCAGGGTGTCGTAGCCGGTGCCGAGAATCTCCGGCACCCAGATGGCCAGTGTGCCGGTGACCAGGCCGGCGGCGAGGAAACGCAGCAGAGGCGACTTGCGTTGCAGCGGCGCCAGCCGACGCTGGGCGCGGATAAACAGCCCCGCCAGCAGGCCGATCGACAGGGCGCACAGGAACAGCAGTGGAAGCTCCGCCAGGGAACTGAGCTGGATTGCGGGTACATTGAACGCCGGCTGGCTGCCGAAGGTGATCCGCGTCACAGCGCTACCGGCCACCGCCGCCAGTATCACCGGCAGGAAGCCGGCTACCGAGTACTCCATCATCACCACCTCCATCGCAAACACTACGCCCGCCAGCGGCGTGTTGAAGGAGGCTGCAATGGCGGCGGCCACGCCGCAGCCCAGTAGGCTGCGTACGGAATTGTTGGGCAGCTTCAACCTGCCGGACACCCAACTGCCGCTGGTGGCACCCAGATGTACCGCTGGCCCTTCGCGCCCCACGGAGTGGCCGCTGAGGAGCGCGACGGCACCGGCGAAAAACTGTAGCAGGGCGTTGATGCCGGGCATCTGCCCCTGGTGGTTGTGCAGCCGGTCGAGCACGTGAACCACGCCCACGTAGCGGCGGTTTGGCTCGAGCAGGCGGTATATGCCCGCCAACACCAGAGCGCCGATCAGCGGCAGTGCGAAACACCAGTGCGGCGGCAGGGATTCAAAATGTCCCGGCGCTGTCAAAAACCATTCCGCGGGCCATTCGCTGAGGTAGCGAAAGCCGATGGTGACCGCGCCGGCGCAGAAACCGATGAGCAGCGCCATCGCCAGCAGAGGCGCCAGTGCATCCTGGGAGGAGAGTTCCAGGCGGAGTTTTTCCAGGCCGCGCTCCCCGAGCGGCCAGTTCGGCGGTTTGTTTTTGACGGAAATCCGGGGGCGCTGTGACACCGCACATCCTTATCGGATAGAAGCTTGTGGTAGAGTGCCGAACCATTATACAGATAGCTTCAGCAAAGGAGTTTTGGACAAGGTGATCAAGGTAGCAATTGTGGGCGGTACCGGCTACACGGGAGTGGAGCTGCTGCGCCTGTTGGCCGGGCACCCGCAGGTGGAGTTGACCGCTATCACATCCCGCGCCCTGGCGGGCACTCCGGTGGCGGAGCTGTTTCCCAGCCTCCGCGGCCATTGCGAACTGGCCTTTTGTGAGCCGGATATCGACCAGTTGTCCCGCTGTGACCTGGTATTTTTCGCCACTCCCCACGGTGTCGCCCAGGCCCAGGTGCCGGAGCTGATGAAGCGCGGTGTGCGCGTGATCGACCTGTCCGCGGATTTCCGTATCACGGATGTCCCCGCATGGGAGCAATGGTACAACCAGCCCCACGGCGCGCCGGAACTGGTGGAGATGGCGGTGTACGGCCTGCCCGAGGTCAACCGCGACGCGATCGCCGGCGCCCAACTGGTGGCCTGTCCGGGCTGTTATCCCACTGCGATACAACTGGGCTGGATTCCCCTGTTGGAGTCGGATGCGGTGGACCCGCAACAGCTGATCGCCAACGCCGCCAGTGGCGCCAGCGGCGCCGGTCGCCAGGGCAAGACCGAGCTGCTGCTGGCGGAGACCAGCGACAACTTTCGCGCTTACTCCGCTGGTGGCCACCGCCACCTGCCGGAGATCGAACAGGGGCTGCGCCGGGCGCAACCGGCTGGCAGTGCGGAGGCGCGGGTGACCTTCGTGCCGCACCTGCTGCCCATGATTCGCGGCATTCACGCAACCCTCTACTCCACCCTGCGGGGCGGCCGGGAGTTGGAAGAGCTGCAACAGCTGTTCGAGCAGCGCTATGCCGACGAGCCCTTTGTGGATGTGATGCCCGCCGGCAGTCATCCCCAGACCCGCAGTGTGCGCGGCAGCAACATGTGCCGGATTTCCCTTCATCGGCCCCAGGGGCGGGATACCCTGGTGGTGCTCTCGGTGATCGACAACCTGGCCAAGGGCGCTTCGGCGCAGGCGATGCAGAATATGAACATCATGTTTGGCCTGAATGAGGCGCTGGGGCTGGAGAGCCCGGCGTTGCTGCCTTAGAATCGGCAGACTCCGACGGGCGATAAACGATAACAACACAGCGGATTCCAATGGCGCGGAAAAAAGTCAAAGGCAGCAAGCAGTACCGCATGAAGGTGGTGCCTCACCGGCCCTTTTTCGGAGTCTTTTCCGTGTTGGGGGTGGCGCTGCTGGTGCTCGCTACATCGGCTGCCGCCTACTTCGCCGGCCAGCACAAGATGCGGCTCGGTCTGGACCGGAAAACCCAGGCGCACGAGGCGGCCGAGAGCCATCTGGACAAGTTGCGCAGAGAGAACGAGGAGCTTCGCATGCGCGTGGCGACCGCGGAGCAGTCGGTGGCCATTGGCGAGCAGGCCAATGAGAAAGTGCGCGCGGAGTTGGTGGAGAAGGAAAGCCTCATCGCCGAACTGCGCCAGGAAATCTCTTTCTACCGCGGCATCATGGCCCCCGCCGACGGCAGCGAGGGTGTCTCCATCGGCCGCTTCAGTATTTCCCAGACCGGCGATGCGCGCCGCTACCAATACAAGCTGCTGGTACAGCAGTCGGCGGCCCGCCACAATGTGGTGACCGGCAGCGCCACTTTCACTGTTGTCGGTACCGAGGCGGGGCAGCCCAAACGCTATCCGCTGAGCACGTTGTCGCAACAGGTGGACAGTGAGTCGATACCACTGCGTTTCAAGTATTTCCAGAATATCGAGGGAGAGCTGCATCTGCCCCCGGACTTTGAACCGGAAGGGGTGGAGTTGACGCTCAAATCCAGCGCGCGCAAAGGCTTCAACATCGAGCGGCGCTACGGCTGGCTGGTGCAGAAAACATAGATAGCGGAGTAAACCAGACTCCGTGAAATGAGAGGTTTCATTTGACTTATGTTGAGAAAAAAAGAGAAGGCAGTTATGGCGAGCTCCGGTGGTAACAACACAACCCTGATCGCGCGGCACACCGAGGTGGCGGGCGACCTGCACTTCCGCGGCAATCTGGTGATCGAGGGCAAGGTGCGAGGCAATGTCAACGCGCACAGCGACAGCGATGCGCGCCTGCAGATCGTCGAGGGCGGTATCGTCGAGGGTGAGATCCGCGTGCCCCACGTGGTGATCAACGGCAACGTGAAGGGCGATGTACACGCCACGCGTCACCTGGAGCTATCCTCCAAGGCGATGGTGGAGGGCAATGTGCACTACAAGCTGATCGAGATGGTCAAGGGCGCCCAGGTGAACGGTTCCCTGGTCTCCAATGTAGAGATGGATTCTGCCGGCGAGCCGCGCATGCTGGAATATTCGGAAGAAACGATAGTGGATGTAGACTAAGCTCGTTTACCAGCGCACCCCGGCAATACTTGACTGTATTGCTGGGATTTAAGGATAATGGCCTCCAATTCGCACTGTATACTTTTTGTTCGGTGCGACCTCTTATTGGTGTCGAGAGAAACCTATGTCAGAAGCTGTTTCCTTTTCTCCCGAGCCGGTTGTGGTGACCGACCAGGCGGTAGCCAAGGTCAAAAGCCTGCTGGAAGACGAGGGCAACCCGGAACTCAAATTGCGGGTTTTCGTGACCGGCGGTGGCTGCTCCGGTTTCCAGTACGGATTTACCTTCGACGAACTGGTAGCCGAGGATGACGCCGTGGTCGAGAAAGACGGCATCCAGGTGCTGGTGGACGCCATGAGCTATCCCTACCTGGTGGGCGCCAGCGTCGACTATGAGGAGGGGCTGTCCGGTTCCCGCTTTGTGGTGCAGAACCCCAACGCCTCCTCCACCTGCGGCTGCGGTTCCTCTTTCTCCATCTAAATTCCCCGCACTCCCTGTAGGAGCGGCCGTAGGTGGGTTCTGTAGCTGGGCCTGTAGCGGCCCTGCTACCGGTGGCTTTTTGCGGGACACGCTGTGAATACATCCTTGTAAGCTCTAATCGGCATCCCTGCCTCATAAGGTCCCGCAAAAAGCCACCGGCATCAGGGCCTTCGCATTTAACTCCAATGTTCTTTTCGAGCCCCGCCTTGAGCCCCGTCAATCAAGCCGGATAAACCCCCCCTAGCACCGTCTCTTCTCGCGCGCCGGTCACACTCGGGCAGTTGCCTGGCAGCCCGCGCAGCGTCTGTCGCGCCAGCCAGGCGAAACCCACCGCTTCCAGCCAGTCGGCGTCTATGCCGTAGCTGCCGGTGCAGGCGATGGACCAGGTGGGCAGGTGCCGGCGCAGACGCGCCAGCAGATCCTTGTTTCTGGCCCCGCCGCCACACACCAGCAGCTCACCGCCATCGG
Organism: Microbulbifer rhizosphaerae; assembly: GCF_014191725.1. Taxonomy (GTDB): domain Bacteria; phylum Pseudomonadota; class Gammaproteobacteria; order Pseudomonadales; family Cellvibrionaceae; genus Microbulbifer; species Microbulbifer rhizosphaerae. The sequence goes on along the minus strand of NZ_JACHWZ010000014.1, from coordinate 4,262 downwards.
CGAACTGGTGCACCGCCTCGGCAATACTGGCCGCGGTCACCTCCGCCAGCGTGGCCTGTACGTCTGCCGGCGCCAACTCCAACCCGGCGCCGGCCTGCTCAAGCCAACTGGCGTTGAAAATTTCACGGCCGGTGCTCTTGGGGGGCTTGGCGGAGAAATAGGGGTCTGCCATCAACCGGTTGAGCAGCTCCGTCTGCACCCGACCACTGGCGGCCCAGGCGCCGTCGCGGTCGAACGGCTGTCCTTGGTGCAGGGATATCCAGTAGTCGAGCAGGACGTTGCCGGGACCGGTGTCGTAGCCGTAGACGGCTCCATCCGCGGCCAGTTCGGTGATATTGGCCATGCCGCCGATATTGACTACCGCGCGGTTGCGGTCGGTGGCGAAGGCGGCGCGGTGGAAGGCCGGCATCAGCGGCGCGCCGTGTCCCCCTAGGGCCATGTCGCGGCGGCGGAAGTCCGCCACCGTCGTGATTCCGGTGAGGGCGGCAATGGTGTTGGGATCGCCCAGCTGCAGACTGAAGGGCGCGGTAACCGTACCCGGCGGGCGGTGGCGCACCGTCTGTCCGTGGCTGCCAATGGCGGTGATATCGCCGGCTTCGACGCCGGCTCGCGCCAGCAGGGTGTTGGTGGCATCGGCAAACGCCTGGCCGATCTGTCGATCCAGTTGACCAGCGCGGTCCAACTCGGAGGGGCCGGGGGCGCAGAGAGCGAGAATAGCTTCCCGAAGCGGTGGGTCAATAGGATGGCCGAGGGCGGTGATGATCTGTGGATTGAGGGTGTCACCGCTGCCGAAGTCGACCAGTACCGCGTCGATGGAGTCGACACTGGTGCCGGACATCAGGCCGATATATAGATCGGGCATCTGGGAGCGTCCTGTCTCGTGCTAAATAATGAAAAGCGGGCCCACTGGCCGGCCAGATGCGAGGCGCATTTACGCCAGCGTAGTTATTCTACGTCAAGCAAGTCAACGAGATGACCCGGGTTGAAAATGGAATGGCCGCTCCCTGCGAGCTGCGTTAACAGGCCCTAGTACGAGACGGGGCACTAGTTAACGCTTTGCTTGTCGCTGTCCTCTTCTTCGCGGTGCTGGGCCAGGGCCGGCTGCTTAAAGCGCTCCAGCTGCGCCAGCAGCGGCTGGGTCTGGGTCTTGAAGCGGGCCATTTCCGCGGAGGGGATTGATTTGGCCTTGGGCAGTTTGCGCACGATGGTGGCGGGATTGCGGTGGCGGCCGTCGACCAGGAATTCGTAATGCAGGTGCGGGCCGGTGGCGTAGCCGGTGGAGCCGACCTTGCCGATCACCTGGCGCTGTTTCACGCGCTGTCCGCGTTTTACCAGGCGCTTGCTCAGGTGCAGGTAGCGGGTCACGTAGCGCTCGCCGTGCTGGATAAACACATAGTTGCCGTTGGACTTGCTGTAGCCGGCCCGGGTCACGCGGCCGTCGCCGGCGGCGTACACCGGGGTGCCGGTGGGCGCCGCGTAGTCGGTGCCGTTGTGCGGGCGCCGGGTCTTGAAGATGGGATGCAGGCGGCGGGGGTTGTAGTGGGAGCTGATGCGGCCGATATCCACCGGGGTGCGGATAAACGCCTTGCGCATGCTCTTGCCGTCCGGTGTGTAGTAGTTGGTGTCGCCGTTGACGTCGGTGTAGCGCACGGCGCTGAAGGCCTTGCCCTGGTTGGTGAAGGTCACCGCCTGGATGGGGCCGTCGCCGATCTTTTCCCCGTCCAGGAACTCTTCATCGAAAATCACGCTGAAATGGTCGCCTTTGCGGATGTCCAGGGCGAAGTCGATATCGGAGCTGAACACGTCCGCCATGGCCATGATCAGGTTGTGGCTCAGGCCTGCGTCGCTGCCGGCCACGAACAGGGAGCTCTCGATCTCCCCCTGGCGGTAGGCGGTGTAGCTGTCCGCCTGGCGCTGGTGCAGGGTGTACTGGAAGTCGTCGGATTCGCCGCGCTTGAACTCGATCCGGTTGAGCCGGTCGCGGTACAGCTCCAGACTCTGCAGTGCGCCTTCGCTGTCCATGCGGAAAGTCAGCTCTTCCCCGGGGGCCAGTTTGGCCAACTGGCGGGCCTCGTCGCTGCTGGCCAGCAACTGGTACATCTCCGCGCTGCTGACGCCGGCGCGCTGGAAGAGGTCGGACAGGGTGTCGCCGTTCTGCACTTTCAGGTTCTGGCTGCGCAGTTCCCGGCCGGCGGGCCCGTTGTCGACGAAATCTGCTCTGGCGGCATCGCTGTCGATGGAGGACAGGGTTACCGGCAGGGAGTGCCTCTTCGCCTCCACTTCCGGGGTGGAGACAAACAGGGTCAGCGCCAGGGCAAAGCTGGCGGCGCCGGCAGCCAGGGCGTGGGTGCGCGGAAAGTGCTGGCGTAGGGCGCCGAACAGACGCGGCGGCGATTTGCGATGGTTCTGCATGGTCTTAACAGGTGGCGCTATTTGTGATTGTTATCCGGGCTCGCGGCGTCCAATGCCTAAAAAACGAACACTGAGGCGGCTTTATAACAAAAATTCTGTCGCCGTTCACGGGATAATTGACCTGTCCGTCCATGTTTGAGTTCCTCTGCTCTGTTCCCTGGGCAGTGGTGCGGGCGCTTGTATTTGGCGCAATATCCGGTAATGTTGCAGCCCGTTTCGCCGCCGTTCGGCGGCATTGATTAACAGATTCGCACTTGAAAGGGGAAACGATGGCCGGGGTCGACACGACACTGCTTAAAGACTTGGACCGCCGCGGGCTGATCAATCAGGCCACCGGTGACGGCGAGCTGACACAGCATTTGGCGGAGTGCCGCACCCTCTATTGCGGTTTCGACCCCACTGCGGATTCCCTGCATATTGGTAGTTTAGTACCACTTCTCACGTTGAAGAGGTTTCAGGCGGCAGGACACAAACCGATCGCCCTGGTTGGCGGCGCAACCGGCCTGATTGGCGACCCATCCTTCAAAGCGCAGGAGCGCAGCCTCAACAGCCCGGAAGTGGTCACCGGCTGGGTGGAGAAGCTTAAGCGCCAGGTGTCGCAGTTCATCGATTTCGACCGTGGAGAAAACAGCGCACTGGTGGTCAACAACCTGGACTGGACCAAAGATCTCAGCGTGCTCGACTTCCTGCGCGATGTAGGAAAACATTTCTCCGTCAACAATATGGTGAACAAGGAATCCGTCAAACAACGGCTCCAGCGCGAGGGCGAGGGTATTTCCTTCACCGAATTCGCCTATATCCTGCTGCAGTCCATGGACTTCTCCGAGTTGTACCGGCGCCACAACTGCACTCTGCAGATTGGCGGTTCGGACCAGTGGGGCAATATCACCGGTGGCGTGGACCTGACCCGGCGCCAGCACCGCGGCAAGGTGTACGGCATGACCCTGCCGCTGGTGACCAAGGCTGACGGCAGCAAGTTCGGCAAAACCGAGAGTGGCACCATCTGGCTCGATGCCAGCCGCACTTCCCCCTACGCCTTCTATCAGTTCTGGCTGAACACTGCCGATGCGGACGTATACAAGTTCCTGCGGTACTTCACCTTCCTCAGCGTGGACGAAATCGAGGCCATAGAGGGCGTTGACCGCGAGCGTGCCGGCAGGCCCGAAGCCCAGAGTATCCTGGCCCGGGAAGTGACCCGCCTGGTACACGGTGAGGAGGGGCTGGCGGCCGCGGAGCGGATTTCCCGGGCGCTCTTTTCCGGGGAAATTGCCGAGCTGTCGGCGGGTGATCTGGAACAACTGCGCCTGGACGGCCTGCCCAGTTCCAGCCTGCCGGCGGGGTTCGGCGGGCAGAGCCTGATCAATCTGCTGGTGGAGGCGGGAATGGCCCCGTCCGGCAAGCCGGTGAAAGACGCGCTGGGCCGCAAAGCGGTCCTGGTAAATGGTGAGACAGTGGGGTTGGAGAGCAACGCCGAGCCGCAGTCGGTGTTCGCGCCGGCCAGGGCGTTGGCCGACCGCTTCTTTCTCGTGCGCCTGGGCAAGAAGAAGTACCACCTGTTTGAGCTCGCGGGCTGATTTCGCAGGGCAATCCCCGCGTCCTGGAATTATTTTCCACTGTTTGCGGGAAAAACCTTGCACGGCCCCATCCGAGCCCGTATAGTTCGCGCCCTCGCCGCTGAGTAAGCGGCGCGGAGCAAGCGCCAAGTGATTGATTTTCTTAAGAAAATTGTTTCAAAAAGCGCTTGCCAAGGAGAGGGAGGCGGCTATAATGCGCGCCACCTCAGGGGTTGCCGGAGACGGCAGTCCAGGGAAAGCGAAGCGGGTCAGTTACCGAGTTCGACTTCCCTCAAG
>NZ_JACHWZ010000013.1 GCF_014191725.1 Microbulbifer rhizosphaerae | reverse complement strand
GAGATCCAGGACCTTATCTGAAAGACACGTTTGAGACTGCAAATCTCGGTATTTTTGCAGGATAACGTGCTTTTTTTATGCAACTACAGGGTTAAGTATTTTCCATGAATCAGCAGTAAAAGTATCCTTAAAGGATATTTGCTTTGCCTCGATTTCGGGAAATTCTTCCATCACAGATTCGTAGGTAACTTCTCGAAAAATTCTGTATTTTTCTTCTGTGGGAATGTGATCATTTCTCCAACTATACATTGATTCCTCCGTTATTTTGCGAGTTGACACCGCGCTTTGCGGCTGTTGCGCAGCGGAAAATCAGTCTGACAACAGCGTCTTGTTATGCAAGCTGGATTATGCATAATTTAGCCAAAACTACATTGCTACTTTATCTGATACTGCAGTAAATGAAAGTTCACCTTTTTGCATATCATTTCTTATTTGTAAAATATCACTTGAAGTCGGAAGGCCGGTTACTATCAATTTGCATTTAATTTCTAACCTGCCTAAAAGCCGATTAATTTCTTCAATTATATGCTCGCGCAAAAGTGCCTGTGCATACTTGAAATTGAGCATCCGATGAAATGAGTAGAATTCAGTACATTTATCCTGACTCCAATCTCTTCTGTTCCATCCCCAAGCTCTAGTAACACTGTTGAAATATATTTCACTACTTCTTACATATTTGAAGAAATCAAAACCTTTTGCCGCTATTCCACGCTCTAGATCTCGTCTATAGAAACTGGGGCCCAGGTGATTGTACTTTCGCAATTTTTCTAAGATATTTTTATAGCCCCGCACACCTCCAAGCTCATGTGGGATTTCTACTTTCCATACTTTTTCCTTGCCAATAAGCGAAAATTTCCGCTTCCACAAATCCCTGTCTCCCGGTGGAATTATTTGCAGGTACCAATTAAATAACTTAAAGAGATTCTTGGATGTAAATCCATTAATATATATCCGCTCTTCGTATTTTATAATTTCAAAGGCCGCTTGGCCTTCCCAGGCTAGGTATCTGGCAATATTGTCTACAGCATCGCACACCATGCCAGCAGTATCATATCTATCAAATTCAGCTAGTTCGCCAACTATTTCTTTTGCCATTTCACAATCTGATGCTTCGCCCTGAAATTCAACAGAGAACTCTTTTTGCTTATATGTTCTTGCACCTATTGGCATAATTGCCAAATGAATATCTTCAGTGAACATATGGACATCAGGATCAATATCCGACCCTTTTGATAGGCTCGGAAAGCGTGTAGCCAAAGAAGGTTTAATATTTAGCTGTGCCCGATGCCCTCTCACTCTAAATCTTCCTCGTCTTCTGCTTTTGCTGTCTTCCTTTCTTCTCTATCCAAAGAATCTTGCAAATCCCGGCGTTTCTGTCCGAAATCTAGCTGATCCGCTCCTTGTTTTGTTCGTAGGTAGAAAGTAATAAATATATCTATACCATCGTGAAAACTACCATGTGGCTCTCGTGCAAAAACCCGAATCAAAGCGCTTTCATGGTCTATTTCTGTCTGATATCCAATGAAATGCGTTGACAAGACTTCGTTGCGAGAAACATCCGCCAATCTATGGCTGATACGCATTTTCCAATTTGTACGCAATACGCCTCTATGAGGTAATTCGAAAGCCCCTTTTGTAAAAGCGATAGAACCAGCCAATAATGGCAAAGGTGACTCTTCTCCTCTTTCCGCAAAGTATTTATTCCAAGAATCAACTACTATTTGCCATATTTGGTCATCGTTGTGATAATCCGACATTATTTTCGCATAACCAGAAAGCTCCATTAAATCTAGTAACGGTGCTGCGGCGATTTTGAATTCCTGCTGTGCTCGCCAATCCATTGACGCTGACTTCGGACGCAAACTATCGAAGCGCATAATGCATCCATACAAATACATCGTGAATACATTGTTTAATAAATCTTTGTCATTATTTAGCAGCGCTTCAAACGAGACTTCGCCAGAAGTATGCAAAAACTGGCCAGCATAATCTGGAAAACCTTCAGGCCTCGTTAAAAACGCTAGCATTAAATTCTGGGCTGACATCAACCTTAACAACTCTGATTGTCTTTCCTTGCTATCCTTTTCTAGTTTTTCGGGTTCAAAATCAGACCAAGGCAATCCTTCTATCTTCTTTTCATCGCTTAAGTTCGACCATTTGTATGGCCATATTTCCATTTGGTCCTCTACTTTGTGCCAGAATTCCCATTCTCTACTCATCACAGCACCGACTAACCACGGATGTTTTGCGCCTGTGGTTTTAGAAATCCACAATTTATATAGACTTGTGCCTTGGTTTATCAGTGTCCTGGTGTTCTCAACAAAGATATCTGTTTCAATTTGTAGTAAAAGTTCTTTCTGATACCAGATTGGCGTTATTTTTCTACCTTCTGTTGAAACTTCAAAGTCTAATCTTGTCTTAAACCACTCGAGCCTTGGTAAACAGTAGGAAGGAAAATTATGCTTGTAGATATCCGTATCATTTCTCCATATCATCTTTGATAGCGACTTTTCTACCACTCTTGAATCTAATGCCTCGATATGCTCTCTACACGCTAATGCGATTGTTATTGGCATTGATGCGAATCGCTCTATTATTGCGAGCTTTTCAAGAACCTCATTGGACACTATTTCGTTTTCTGATACAGGGGAGATTATATGCAAAACAGATTCCCCAAGTTCCCCAATAATTTCAAAAGCTCGACTAGTTTTACCGCTTCTAGCCAATAACTTTAAATAAGCATCAATATAACTTGCTAATTCTAATACTTCGTTATATCGCTCCCCTTTTAAATTGATTTCCAAACATTGCTTAATAATCCCTAAAACTCTAGCCTCAACCCATTCTTTATCGTTCGTTATATCTGGTTGCAGGGTTGTGCCAGTTTGATGGGCTATGGATACCCTTGAATCATCAGTACGATACCAATCTCTATGGATATATTTTTGTTCATACCATTGACTATTTGATGGTATCTGATTTTTCGACTTTTCATAAAACAAGAGAAATTTGATTAGATTTTCACTAAGGGCAATGAAAGGAGCGCCATGTAGATGGACTTCGTTTTTTGTTATATCCGCTAAAGTTTCCAGCGTATCCAGGCTGGATGAGGCCAATTTATTTGCATGCCGTTGAAAAGCAGCGTCATTCCATCGATGACTTCCAGCCATTACCATTTTTATGAATCGACTTAACTGGCCAAACAAATGTTGACTAAGTGCGGTGGGATCAAATAAATAGAATACTCGTTGGCCTAATTTAACGAAAGCGATTATCCCAACTCCTGCCGCTAGCAACATTACAGGTATTGCAAGCTGGATTCGCTCGAAACCTAGAACACGGAAAGATACTAATGATATACCTAGATAAGTCACAAAGGACAAGAAGTGCATATATACATTCCCAACTCGCTCTTGCGCGAGAAGGTCACGAATATTATTTGGAACTTTTGCATAAATGGAACCAGCAATCGTGCTGATTGCAGCATAATACAAACCGATAAACACGCCACCAATTCCACTGATGGTTACCAGGAAAGTCACATAATCACTATCATTCGGTATTTTGAAAAACGTAAATTTGTAAAACCCTATAACCACTGGATTTAACACTTGGAGAAATATGGCGAAAATTAACGCCAGCACTAATTGCACCTGCGTTATCTGAAATAAATTGCGCAATCCAATTAAACTATCTTTTTTATCTCCTACAAAGTATCGAGAACGAAATTTTTGTGCTCCAATCCAGAATATAAACTTCTGGCTGAGCATTTGAAGCCGCCAAAAGAAACGATATTGAGAAAAAAACATTAAAATTGCATTCTTCAAGGTCGTACACTCATTTTATGTGAGCAAGGGGTACCTGCTCTATCACGCATAACGTTGCCAACTGCGACAGCCGGAGCGGCTTTTGCGCGAAGCGCTTTGCGTAGGCTGTCCGTCAGCTTGGCTTGGTTATGCCCGCCTCCGCCCTTGGTTGTAAACTAGCACTCCAAGACCAACTATGCTCAAGGATAGAATTAGTGATTCAACCAGACCCAAGAGAAAAGCGACGGACCCAAAATCATTGAATACTGCTAAATATACAAGAAAGCCCGCGTGAAAGCATATTGAAAATCCCCAAGAGATTGAGCGCCTAATTACATCCTTTCCAGGCAAAGTAACCAACAGTACAACGGATAGAATGTAAAGCGTTGAAATGACAAATGCCTTTATCATGAAAGGGCTTTTGACCACATCAAAATCTCTGGAAGCTATTGATGCAATACCAAATAGGAGCACTATCAATAAGCCCGCCGCCAAATACGACCCACCTACTATTCGTGTTGCAATTTTGGAAATTTTCTCTTCCATATTTTACCGGGCATAACAGCTGCTTTATATCTATGTACTCACTATCCAGTTAAGTACTATGGTGCTATCTATAAAATTTTTGTTAAAAATCAATTGCTTAAAATCCATTCAGGTCTGCCAGTCCAGAAATAGATAGCAGTTGCGCTATATCTCCCCTACGACTACGGCTATTGATCATATCGGCATCCCCATATAAATCAAACACTTGCGTAATCTTTCAGGTAGATAGAAGCAAGCGCTGCTGATCTTGGTAGAATTTTGCGCCAACACAAAAACAAGCCCCGCACTGAGGCGGGATTCCCCGGCGGCTGGCAGAGGTTCGGTTCGACAGCCACTTGTTTATCTGATCAGCCTTGATTTTCGATCGGCACCAGTAGGTTGGTGTCTGGGGTGAGCACCCGCTACTTTGCCATTTCGGTATCGTTCTCTATCCCGCTATCAGAGCTGGTCCCCGGATCAAGTCCGGGGTGACGAGGCGTGGGTTAATCGGCTTTGGCTTCGCCGGGCTGCCCCGCCATCGCCATACACCACTCACTCTGCTGCTTGCGGTTTTTAAGGACCCGCCCCAGTGCCGGCATTAGCTCCGGATTCTGCTCCAGTATCTGGCTGTACTGATCTATCCCGGACTGACTGCACGCAACCGGAAACAGCATCGCATAGGCTTTGTTGTACAGCGTATCCGCGGTGCCGCTCACCTGCGGCACGGCGCCGAGCAGCCGTATGCTGGTATCGCGGTAAAGATTCAGTTGCTCCGCAGGGAAGAGTGCGCCAGCGGCGGCTTTGATCTGGCTGAGTTTGTACTGGTCGCGCTTGTTCAGGATATTGTCCAGCCATTCATTCTTTATTTGGATGCTGGGTCTGATAGCACGGGCGCTGATGGCGTAGTTCTGGGCGCGGTCGGTGTTATCCTTTTTCAATTCTTCCGCAACCAGCTTTTCGTAGTCGCCTTGCAGGTGGCGGTTCAGCAGCACGATCAGTTGCCAGCGCTTGTCCTGGTCGATGGGCAGGCCGTCGATTTCCAGTTCGCCGGTCAACAGCTGTGTGGCGTTATCCAGCACTTCATCGGTGTGGGCGATTTCGGTGAAGGTTGCGAACCAGGTTTTCTGCGCGTCGCTGCCGGCGGGGGAGGTGTTGAGTTGGGTCCAGGTGAAGTTTTCGATCGACTGCAGTTGTTCCGTACGCAGCTCTTGGGGCATATCGATGCGGTACAGGTAGGCGGTTGCCTTTTCCAAGTGGTTGCTGATCAGGCGGATGACGTTGATATTGCTCTCGGCGCTGGCGTTGTTCAGGGCGAAGTCGATCCATTCGGTCAGCGGCATCCTGGCGTCGGTGACGCTGTCGAACAGGCTTTGCCACAGCATCAGGCGGGTGAAGGAGCTTTCGATGGCGTTGATATGCCGGGATACCTGGGCGACGGATTTGTCGTCCAGGCTGGTTTTTACATAGGCCCAGTCTTCGTCGTTGAGGTTGAGTATCTGCGGGCAGGGCAGGCCCTGGGCTGCTTTCACTTCCGTGGTGGCGCCGCTGTAGGTGACCGGTACTGCTGCCACGCGGGTCATGATGTCGTCCTGCAGGCGGTAGATGCCCAGCTGGATTTTCTGTTCGCGGAGTACCGGGCGCTGTTTGGTTATTAGGTCCGGTGCCGTTTGCGCAATGGTCAGCTGGGTGATCTTGTCGTCGGTGCACTGGTAGCTGGAGGAGATTGTGTTGACCCCGGCCTGGTAGAGCCAGTCCTGGGTCCACTGGTGCAGGTCTTTGTTGGCGGCCTTGCCGAGGTGGCCCATAAAGTCCCGCAGTTCGGCATTGCGGTAGCCGTATTTTTTCAGGTAGTTGTGCACGCCTTCGCGGAAGGTGTCTTTGCCCAGGTAATAGGGCAGTTGTTTGAGCGCCGAGCCGCCCTTGCCGTAGGTGATGCCGTCGAAGTTGGAGAAGGCCTGGTCGGTGTCCGGTACGGAAACTTCGATGGGGTGGGTGGTAACCAGTTGGTCGGCGCCGTAGGCCCATTGCTTGGTGCCCAGGTAGAAGTTTTCCCACACATCGTCGAATTCGCTGTTCTCCGCCAGCGCGAGGCTGGCCATATAGGTGGCGAAGCTCTCCTTGAGCCAGAGGCCGTTCCACCACTGCATGGTGACCAGGTCGCCGAACCACATATGGGACATCTCGTGGGCGATCACATTGGCCAGGCGCAGGCGTTCGGCCTGGGTCTTTTCGCCGCGGGAGACGTAGGCCTCGTTGAAGGTGACCGCGGCGACGTTTTCCATGGCGCCGATGGTGAAGTCCGGCACGATCACCTGGTCGTATTTGACGAAGGGATAGTCGATGCCGAAGTAGTCCTGGAAGAAGGCGAAGGACTGTTTGGTAAAGGTGAACCAGTCCTGGGGGTTGACGTTTTCCGCCAGGGTTTTGCGGGCCATCAGCCGCAGGGGGATGCCGTCGGCATCGTCTTCCCAGATTACGTAGGGGCCGGCGTGCAGGGGAAAGATATAGGAGGAGAACTTGCTGGTGGTGGGGAAGCGCCAGTGTTTGTGGCCGTTCTCCAATTGCTGCACCTTGTTTTCCCGCGTGGCGGAGACCAGGGTCCAGTCCCCCGGCGCCTCCACGTCCAGGGTGTAGCGGGCCTTCAGGTCGGGCTGGTCGAAATGGGGGAAGAAGCGGTTGGCCTTGTAGGGTTCGAAGTGAGTGTAGAGGTAGACGCTGCCATCCTCCGGGTCTTCGAAGCGGTGAAGGCCGGAGCCGTCGGTGGAGTATGGGTGGGTGTATTCGATGGCGATGCTGTTCTGGCCCTGCTGCAGCTGCTCCGGGGCGATGCTGATGAAATAGCCGTTGTACTCGAACGGGATTTCCCTGCCGCCCACGCTGACCGACTGCACCTCGCCACCGCTGAAGTCCACGGTGAGTGGCCGCTGCAGCGGCCGGGCGATTTCGGTTTCGGCGATGACGCGGCCGGAGAAGGATTTGGATTCGCTGTCCAGCTTGACCGAGATGCCGTAGTCCACATTGGCGATCTGCTGCTTGCGCAGCGCCGCGTATTTGGCGGTGAGGCTGGGGGCGTCGGGGCGCTCTATTTTTGGTGTGGTTTCCGGTGCGGCCGCGGGGGAGGTGGCGGAAGCCTTTGCGGTGTCCCGGGTTTCCTCACCACAGCCCGCCAACAGGGCGAGGCTGAGTAAAGGCAATAGGATTCTTTTCATGATTCTTCTAATGGTACGCATGGGCGCTCCGGCATTCTTATGGCGTCGAGTTGGTAGGGTTGCGATTGCCTCGCCTGCCGATTTCTCTTCTGGCATTTCGTAGATACGAACGTAACTCAAGTTTCGGACTTCGCGGAACCAGCCTTAGTGCTATTGAGTCATGGGACCGCACCCTGTGGGAGCCAGCCCTGCTGGCGAATAATGGCGTTGCCATGTAGCACCGTCTTTTCGCCTGCAGGGCAGGCTCCCACAGGGAGTGAGCAGTTGCGTTATAGTAACGCTCCTCCCTATGTGCAGTGCAAGGATCTTCATTATGTTGCCCATCACCGTCTGGGGCCTGGCCCTCGGCACCGCTCTGTTGGTCACCGGCAATATCCTGCTGGTATCGGTAACCGCGCTGATTGGCCAGCAACTGGCCCCCTCTTCCACTTACGCCACCCTGCCGGTTGCCCTGCAGTTTCTCGGCGTGATGGCGGCCACGCTGCCGGCGGCGCATCTGATGCGCTGGCTGGGGCGCAAGGTGGGCTTCCTGCTGGGGAATGTGATCGGGGTGGGCGGCGCGGTGCTGGCCTATCTGGCATTGGCGGCGGAACATTTCCCGTTATTTTGCGTGGGCACTTTTCTGCTCGGGGTTTCCATCGGCGTCAGCCAGCAATACCGATTTGCCGCCATTGAAGCCTGTGTGCCGGCGGCGCGGCCGCGGGCCATCAGTCTGGTTATGGCGGGTGGCGTGGTGGCGGCCGTGCTGGGGCCGTACCTGGCGGTATGGTCCGGGCAGTTTGCCCCCGAGCGGGAATTTCTCGGGGCTTTCGCCGTGCTGATTGGCCTGTACCTGTTCACGCTGGTGCTAATCTCCTGCCTGCCCCTGCCGAAGCCGGGTAGCGCGGAGCAACAGGGGCCTGCGCGTTCCTACCGGGCGCTGTTGCGCCAGCCGGTGCTGTTTACCGCCATAGTGGCGGGCTCCATTGGCTACGGGGTGATGGTGCTGGTGATGACGGCCACGCCCATTGCCATGCACGGGCACCACCACTCTTTCGGTGATACCGCCAGCGTGATCCAGTGGCATGTGCTGGGCATGTTCCTGCCATCGTTTTTTACCGGGCGCCTGATTGGCCGCTTCGGTGAGACTCGCATCATCCAGTGCGGTTGTGTGCTGCTGGCGCTCTGCTGCCTGGTGGCGCAGTGGGGTTCCGCTTACTGGTACTACTGGCTTTCCCTGGTGACGCTGGGGGTGGGCTGGAATTTCACCTTTATCGGCGCCACCTCGCTGCTCACGCTCAGTTACCACCCGGCGGAGAAGGCCAAGGTGCAGGGCATCAACGATTTTCTGGTGTTCGGCTGCGCCGCCTTCGGCAGCCTGCTGGCGGGACAGCTGCAGTCGTGGCTGGGCTGGGAGGCGCTCAATTTGTGGATGCTGCCGGCCATCGGTGTGGCCATGCTGCTGGTGTGGTACGCGAATCCGCGTTCTCAACCGGAAGTGGAGGCCGGTGTCGCCTGATGCTAGGAGTCAAGGGGCTGCAACCTGTGGGAGCCAGCTTGTGACCGCCATGGATGGCGGAAATGCAGATTTTGCAGGAGCAAAAATCGGCTTGGCGAATAACGGCGTTGCCGTTTAGCACCCTTTTTCGCCTGCAGGGCAGGCTCCCACAGCGGGTAACGCCGAAACTTGATTAGGGCCCTTTTATTAACCCGGCAATCCATGCTGCCGGGTTATTGAGGCGCGGATCAGTTCCCCGTCAGCAATTCGCTCATGGCCACGCAGCGCTGGTTTTCAAAACGGCGGTTCTTCATACCCTTCTCCAGCAGCGGGTTCAGGTCTTTCTTCTCGTCCAATATCTTGCTCACCTGCTCTATGCCCTTCTCGCTGCAACTCAGCGGGAAGAGGGCCTTGAAGGTACCGATATATTCCGGGCTATTGGTGGCATTGGCGGCGTCTATGGCGCCGACGATGCGCTCCAGGTTGGCCTGGAACAACTCGGACTGCTCACTGGGGAACATGGTGTAGGCGGCGGCCTTGAGCTGGCTCAGTTTGAAGTCATCGCGGTGGTCGATGACGTTGTCCAGCCACTTGGCCTTGGCTTCCGGCTGCGGGCGCACGGCTTCGGCGGAAATCGCGAAGTTGCGCGCGCGGTCGGAGCTGTCCTTTTCCAGCTCGCGCTCTATGGCCTTCTGGTAGTCGCCGTACAGGTGTTGGTTCTGCAGCACCACCAGGCTCCAGCGCATGTCCGGGTCCAGGGTCAGGCCTTCGATGGCCAGCTCGCCATTCAGCAGCTTCCCGGCATTGGCCAGAGCCCCGTCGCTGTGCGCGGCTTCGGTGAAGGCGCTGAACCAGGTTTTCTGCGCGTCGCTGCCGGCCTTCGCCTGTTGCAGCTGTTGCCAGATGAAACTCTCGATCGCGAGTTGCAGTTCAGTGCGCTTGGCGTCGTCGATGGCGACCTGGTTCAGGTAGGCGTAGGCCGTGGTCAGGTGGCCGGAGACCAGGCGCACCACGTTGATGTCGGTCTCGGGGCCGGCGTTGTCGAGCGCGAACTGCACATACTGGTCCAGCGGCAGCTTGGCGTCGTAGACGCTGTCGTAGAGGCTCTGCCACAGCATCAGGCGGGTGAAGGCGCTGTCGATATCGTTGATATGCTGCGATGCCTGCTCCACGGATACCGGGTCCAGATTCACTTTCACGAAAGCCCAGTCGCCCTCGTTCGGGTAGAGGATCTGCGGGCATTCCATATCTTTGGCCCCCGTCACCTCGGTGACCTCGCCGCGATAGAGCACCGGCAGGGTGGCGGTGCGCACCATGGCGCCGTCCTGCATTTGGTAGAAGCCCAACTGGGTGCGCTGTTCGCGCAGGGTGGGATATTCCATCGGTGCGGACTGTTTCAGGCTCAGGCTCGTGACCTTGCCGTCGCTGCACTGGAAGTCCGCGGTCAGGGTGTTCAGGCCCGGCTGGTAGAGCCACTGCTGCTGCCACCGGCCCAAGTCCTTGCCGGCGGCCTTACCCAGGTGGCCGATAAAGTCGTCCAGTTCGGCGTTTTTATACGAGAGTTCCTTCAGGTAGTTGCTCACCCCTTTGCGGAATTCCTCCTTGCCCAGATAGTAGGGCAATTGCTTGAGCACCGAGCCACCCTTGCCGTAGGTGATGCCGTCGAAATTGGCAAAGGCCTCGGCGGTATTGTTCACCGGCAGTTCGATGGCGTGGGTGGTTACCAGCTGGTCCGAGTGGTAGGCCCACTGCTTGGTGCCCAGGTAGAAGTTTTCCCAGGCGTCGTCGAACTCGCTGGCCTCGGCCAGGGCCAGGTTGGCCATATAGGTGGCGAAGCTTTCGTTCAGCCACAGGCCGTTCCACCAGTCCATGGTCACCAGGTCGCCGAACCACATATGCGCCATTTCATGGGCGATCACATTCGCCAGGCGCGAGCGCTGGGCCCGGGTTTTTTCGCCGCGGGAAACGAACCGCTCACTGAAAGTCACCGCGCCCACGTTTTCCATGGCGCCGGCGTTGAAGTCCGGCACGATCACCTGGTCGTATTTAACGAAGGGATAATCCACTTCGAAGTAATCCTGGAAAAAGGCGAAGGACTGTTTGGTGAAGGTGAACCAGTCCTGGGGTTTGACGTATTCCGCCAGGCTCTGGCGGGCCATCAGGCGCAGCGGGATACCGTCGGCGTCGTCCTCCCAGGTATGAAAGGGGCCGGCGTGCAGGGAGAAGATATAGGAGGAGAATTTCTTCGACTGCGGGAAATACCAGTGGTTGAAGCCATTTTCCAGTTGCTCGATTTTTTCCTCGCGCACCGAGGAAATCACCAGCCAGTCTTTCGGCGCCTTTACGTCCAGGGTGTAGTGGGCCTTCAGGTTGGGCTGATCGAAATGGGGGAACAGCCGGTTGGCGTCGTAGGGCTCGAAGTCGGTGTACATATACACCCGGCCGTCTTCCGGATCTTCGAAGCGGTGCAGGCCGGAGCCGTCGGTGGAATAGGGATGGCGGTAGTCCACCGCGATGGCATTTTTGCCCCCGTGCAAATGCTCCGGGGCGATGGTGATGAAGTGATCGTTGTACTCGAAGGGTACCGACTTGCCATCCACGGTCACCGCCTTGACGCTGCCGCCGGCGAAATCGATGGTCAGCGGTGCTTTGACCGGTTCCACCAATTCGGTTTCCGCGACCACCCGGCCACCGAAGCTCTCGCCGTTCTTGTCGATCTGTACCGACAGGCGGTAATCCACCGCGGCGATCTGCTGTTTGCGCTGCTTTGCGTAGGCTTCGCTGAGTCCCGGGCCCGCTTTCCTTTGCGTAGCCTGCGCCGTTGCGGTTTGCGCGCCGACTCCCTGGTCGATACCGCTTTGGGTCTGGCCGCAGGCGGCCAGCACCGCCGAGCACAGCAGCGCCGCGGCGAATTTTCCGGTTTTGGTCATGTTTACCCCGTGGTTCTATATAAGATAAGCCCGGATCTGCCGGGACGAATTGCTGGAAAAATAATCGGTTCTTATATCACGATCGTGGAGACATGGCGGGGCATTTTGTCGTACCCAGCGTGCAGGTTATCGCGGGCCAGTGGATGCTTTGGTTATGCACTACTGTGCGGGTTATATGACTGATAATTGCGCCATTTTTAGTTAAAAATGCGCCGACTGTTGGTGATTACTGCTAAGCTTGCGGAGCGCTTTCCAGCCTTCACCTTCTCACACAAGCATTCCCGAGGCAGACCATGTTGGACTACAAGCTCTACTATTGGGATTTACCGTTTCGAGGGAACTTTATCCAGCTCTTTCTGGAGGAGGTTGAAGCCAAATACGAAAAGCATGATGCCACGGATATCTATCCGGAACGGAGCCTGAAAATCAAGAATCCCGGAATGGCGTCGCCGTATCTTTACGAGTGCAAGAGCAAAACATACTTTGCTCAGATGCCTGCCATCCTGATGCACCTGGGAAGGGAGTATGACTATCTGCCCAAGAGAGCTGAAACCCACACACTGGCCCTGAAAACGATTCTGGATTGCAACGACGTCCTGATCGAAATCACCAATTACAATGGGTCGGTGATGTGGAATAAAAACACTTGGGATGAATTCCGCTACTCCCGGTTACCCGACTGGATGAAGATTTTTGAAAAGACCGGGCTGGAGCACGGTTTCAAAAGTGCCAAGGGATTTCTGCTCGGGTCCACTATCTCAGTGGCCGACATCGCCACCACCGCGCTGTTTGGCACCATGGTTTATTCCTTCCCGGAACTGAAGGACGACCTGCAGGAAAATGCTCCGCATATTGCAAAACTCTGCGAGAGAGTAGAGTCCCGTCCATCCATCAGACGTTTTCTTGACAGGCAAAGACAGGAAAATGGGAGGGGCTATTGCGGCGGACAGATTGAACAATCTTTGCGGAAGGTGATTGAGAAGTAAACTTAAATCGGGGTGCCGGGAATCCATGAAATAATTTCCGAGCATCCTTGTAGGAGCGGTCGTTGGCCGCGATCTGCGGTGCTACGAAGCAAGGTCGATCGCGGCCAACGGCCGCTCCTACTGGGAGGGGGGCAGTCATTGCGGTCGGGAGTAGCTTCTAAGCAAAAATTTGAAAAACAATCAGCGCAAAGCACAATAAAAATCCAATCGCCGGAACCCATATCGAAAAGCTGATCGCGCCCCAACCCATCTTTGCGCCACGCATCTTGATGGCTATCAGGGAGACGTTAATCAGAGAGAAAATCACCAGCATAATGAACGCGGTGATCTGTGCCAGAAGGACGAGCGGCAGCCACAGCGCGAAAAGCAGAATAATCGCTCCCGCCAACAGTGTGGAAACTACCGGGGTCTGGGTTTTGGCACTGACCCCGGTAAAAAACCATGGAGCCATTCCTTTCTTTGCAACACCGTACAACAGCCTGGATGCCATGATAATCTGCACCAGCGCACCGTTCACCACTGCAAACATACTGACAATGCCGATAAATGCGGGCGAGTGGCCGGCATTGGTAACAATGCTTGCCAGCGGCGCTTCGCTCTGTGCGAGCGCCTCCAGAGAGGTGGTGCGTACCGCGAGGGCTGCAACGGCCATATAGAATAATGTGGTTACGGAAATCGCGATCAATATTGCCCGCGGCAGGGTCTTGCTCGGGTTCTTTACCTCCTCGGCAAGATTGACCATATCCTCGAAGCCGATATACGCATAGAACGCCAGAAAGCTGCCAACCAGCAGGCCCGGCCAGGCGTCCCATTTGGGTGCATCGAAAATCTGCGGCCACTCATGGACCGCGGTGGCGCCGCGGCTGACATAGATGACAAACAGCAAGCCGCCGACTTCTATCAATGTGACCAGGGTAACCGTAACAGCAGACTCGTTGATCCCCCAGAGTGCGATCAGGGTAAGCAGCGAAACCAGAATGGTGATGACGAGATAGTCCGGGATCTGGATAAAGAGCCCGAGATAGCCGACGAAACCATTTGCCATCGTAGCCGCCGATACGATGCCGGTGGTCGCAACCAGGACGGCGACAAGCTGCACCAGCCAGCGCCGATGCCAGGCCTCGTGGATATAGGCGGCAGACCCGGCACTGTGGGGGAATCTCGAAGACAGCTCCGCATAGGAAAAGGCGGTAAATGCGGCAATGACGCCCGCGAGTAAAAACGCATAGGGCAGAAACAGCCCCGCGGCTGCCCCCACCTTGCCGACCAGCACGTAAATGCCGGCGCCAATAATCGTGCCGATGCCGTAGAGGCTGGTCACGGACAGGGAAAGCGATCGCTTAAGCGGAGTAGGATCGGGCACGCGAGTCTCCCAATGGATAGAATAACTGGGACGTGTCGAATTTTGATAGATTATTGCCGTAAACCGTGATCTTTTTTGGAAACCTATGTCGAATACCGCTGAACCCGCCGCCACCTCACCAGTGGCGGATCTGCCTGCCAGTACCACCTCGAGCCAGAGTGCGCGCCAGATGATAGCCGCACTCTGGCAGTTTGTGCGGCCCTACAAGAAGGTATTGGTGGGGGCGGTTGTGGCACTGGTGTTTACGGCCGGTATCACATTGTCCATCGGCCAGGGTGTCAGGTTACTTGTTGATGAGGGGCTGACAGGAGATTCCAGCCAGGCGCTGGCCCAAGCCGTACTGGTCCTTCTCGCCCTGGCAGGCCTGATGGCGATGGGAACCTACGTGCGCTTCTACCTGGTGTCATGGCTGGGCGAGCGGGTGGTGGCTGATCTGCGCAAGGCGGTGTTTGATCATATCGTTACCCTGCACCCGAGTTATTTTGAGACCAACCGCAGTGGCGAGATCATGTCCCGCCTGACCACCGACACCACGTTACTGCAACATATCATCGGTACATCTTTCTCGATGGCACTGCGCAGTGCGCTGATGTTTGTGGGTGCATTGGTCCTGTTGCTGTTCACCGACCTCAAACTGAGCCTGATCGTATTGGTGGGCGTGCCCTTGGTACTGCTGCCGATCGTGCTCTATGGCCGCAGGGTAAGAAAATTATCCAAGGCCAGCCAGGACTCCATTGCCGATGTGGGCAGTTACGCCGGTGAGATTATCCAGCACATAAAAACCGTGCAAAGCTACACCCGTGAAAGCTACGAAAAGCACGCATTTGCCGAGGAAGTGGAAACCGCATTTAAAATCGCCAAACGCCGTGTACGTCAGCGGGCACTATTGATAGCGGTGGTGATACTGCTGATGTTTGGGGCCGTAAGCGGTTTGCTGTGGGTGGGCGGCAACGACATGATCGCCGGGCGCATGAGTAGCGGCGACCTGGCGGCATTCGTCTTTTACGCCGTCATGATGGGTTCCGCCGTAGCGACCATTTCCGAAGTCTATGGCGAGTTGCAGCGCGCGACCGGTGCCACCGAGCGGCTCATGGACTTGTTGCAGGTGGAGTCGGAGATCCCGGTAAGCACGGGTGCTGCAAGCGCAGCCAGTGCCCTATCCTGCGCCCAAGTAGCCTTCGAGGCCGTCGATTTCAGTTATCCCTCCCGGCCCGATCAGCCCGCCGTACTCGGGTTAAGCCTGAATGTTGAAGGCGGCAGGAGTCTGGCGCTGGTCGGCCCCTCGGGCGCGGGCAAATCCACGCTACTGGAACTGCTGCAACGGTTTTACGACCCGCTGGGCGGGCGCATCACACTGGATGGCGTCGACATTCGCAAGATGGACACAGCGTCTCTGCGCAGGCAAATCGCGGTGGTGCCGCAACAGCCGGCACTGTTCACCGCGGATGTCTGCTACAACATCCGCTACGGCAAACCCGACGCGAGCGATGAGGAGGTGATCGCGGCGGCCAAGGCAGCCCATGCCCATGAGTTTATCCAGCAATTGCCCGATGGCTACAACAGCCACCTGGGGGAGCAGGGCACGCGCCTGTCCGGCGGGCAGAAACAGCGCCTGGCCATTGCCCGTGCGATTCTGAAAGATCCGAGGATATTGCTGCTGGACGAGGCCACCAGTGCGCTGGATGCCGAGAGCGAGTATCACGTGCAGCAGGCTCTGCAGGCGCTGATGCGGAACCGCACCACCATCATCATCGCCCACCGGCTGGCGACGATTCTGCACGCGGACAATATTGCGGTGCTGGATCAGGGGCAGCTGGTGGCAAAGGGTAGCCACCAGGAGCTTATAGAAGTCTCACCCCTCTACAAACGCCTGGCGGAACTGCAGTTCCAGGAAGCCGGTGCTTAAGGATTGCGAGGCGGGTGGCGCCGATAAAGATGGCCTCTGATTCGAGTGGCACTAAGTTAAGCCGGACACAGTGATTTTCGTAGGATGGGCAAAGCGCAGCGTGCCCATCAGTGCCGCGGAAGATGGGCATGTCGCTACGCTCCTTTGCCCATCCTCCAAGGCAGAACAGGCTTAACCTAATGCCATTCGTCCCTGACTCCAAGCAAGCGTGTAGCCGCTGGGCGCATGCAACTCAAAGCAGGTCAGTGGCCGCCCCAGGGGTTTTGCTTGCTGAAAGTCGCTATGTATAGCGCCTCCACTTTACTGCGCGCCCAGGGCGTCTTGCGCAAAAATTTGAGGCTGGACTTCAGTGATGGATCGCTCTTGAAGCAGTTGATATCGATCCGCTCCGCCAGGCCGTCCCAACCATAGTGGGCCTCCAGCTCTTCGACAATGGTAGCCAGGGTAATACCGTGGAGCGGGTTATTGGGCTGGGAATCGGGCATCTTGTCTGCCTAGCTGGGCGGCTACTCGCCGACATAACCAATGATGGGCCAGGATTGTACGGGCTCGCCTACCCATGATCTATAGTGACTTTCTACAGTACCTTTCTATAGCAACTTTAGGCCAGATTTGCCACTGTGCGGGATGCAGGCCCCCTTGCTGCGGGACTGTCCAGTTTACAGCGCGTAGCGCGCCCTGGCACTGGCTAGACAGGCACCGGAACGGCGCTTTCCGGCACGCCGCCTGGCCGAACTGGATGCCGGCGCTCGGCAATTTTTTTTGAAAAAGCTTCGTCCCCCTGTCGAACTCCGCCGCCTCTGTTCGACTAACTATCGAACCGCATGAATTCAACGAAACAATACGCATTGCGTCACAGCGGCCGCCGGCGCGCCCGGGCACCATATGGACCCTGGAGAGGTAACCCCAAACCGCCCGAACGCAGTCGTTATCGAAACAGGAGGAGTACATTATGAAGTACCTGGCGCTAGTCTATTACGACGAAAAGATCATGGAGCGTAAGTCCCAGGAGGAATGGGACTCGCTCAATCAAGAATGCATAGAGTGTGTCGCCCGCCTGAGCGAAAGCGGCCACTACATCACCGGCAGCCCACTGCTGCCCACCAGCACGGCGTCCACGGTGCGGGTACGCGACAACCGCATTACCGCCACCGATGGCCCCTTTGCCGAAACCAAGGAACAGCTCGCCGGCTTTTACATGCTTGAAGCCAAAGACCTCAACGAGGCCATCGCCCTGGCCGGCAAGATCCCGCCGGCCCGATACGGCTCGGTGGAAGTCCGCCCGGCACGGGAGCTGATGGAAAAAGGCAACCAGGCCGGCGGCAACGCCGGCTGAGGGGAATCGATGTCTTTCAATACGCAGTACCAATATCCAGCTACTGCGTGCAGTAACAACACCTAGCACCAGTACTCACCAGGAGAAACACCATGAGCGGAACCGTACGTCTTCATCGCGTCCTGCGCGCACCCGCCGAGCGCATCTATCGCGCCTTTCTGAATCCGCAGGCGATGGCCAAATGGCTGCCACCAGACGGCTTCTACGCTGAGTTCGCGCACCTGGATGCCAAGGTGGGCGGCACCTTCAAGGCCTCGTTCACCAACTTCACCAACGGGCACAGCCATGCGTTCGGCGGTGAATACCAGGAACTGGTGGAGAACGAATTGATCCGCTACACCGACACCTTCGACGACCCGAACCTGCCCGGCACCATGAATGTCACGGTCACTCTCAAGACCGTGTCCTGTGGTACCGAACTAACCATCGTTCAGGAAGGCATTCCCGACATGATTCCTGTTGAAATGTGTTACCTCGGCTGGCAGGAATCGCTATCGGCGTTGGCCCGCCTGGTAGAACCGGAAATCAATCAGTGACAGAACCGAAAGGAGAAACGATGAAAAGCTTTCTCGCCATTTATCTCGGCACCCCGGATTCAATGAAAGGATGGGAAGACCTGTCCGAGGACGAACGCCAGCAGCGCATGCAGAAGGGCATGGCCGCCTGGGGTGCCTGGATGGAAAAGCACAAAGACATTCTCGTGGCGTCTGGCGGCCCGCTGGGCAAGACCAAGCGTATTGACCCCAACGGAATTGCCGACACCCGCAACAACATGTCGGGATATGTCATCGTAAAGGCGGAAACCCACGAAGAGGCGGCAAAGCTCTTTGAAGAACACCCGCACTTCACCATCTTCCCCGGTGACAGCGTGGAAGTGATGGAGTGCCTGCCAATCCCCACGTCTTGAATATGGCGACTTCCGAGGCCGGTTGACGACTGCCAGAGAAGGCCGTGTCAATCGGCTGTCCCACTGCTGAAGAAATCTTGGAGCTGGAAATGATCAAGCTATATGGAACGCCGCCGACCCGCGCACTGCGCGTAATCTGGCTGCTCAATGAACTGGGCCTGGAGTACGAATTACTCCCTGTGGATATCTTGAAAGGTGAGTGCCGGCGAGAAGACTTTCTTGCGCTCAACCCCGCCGCCAAGGTCCCGGTACTGGTCGACGGAGATCTTGTGCTGACTGAATCGGCTGCGATCGAAGCACAGTTGCTCGATGGCGCACCCAAGTTAAGGGAATACCTGAAATCCATGTACGCCCGTCCCACGGCACCAATGACGATCGCCGAGGCGTTTGCGGCGATGGATAGCTAGGCGAATTATTGGGGGCGGGTCCGCCCCTTTGCGCAAACATAAACGGAGTTCGTAGATTCGCCACTTTGAAACGGGTTGTAAAAAGAAATCACATGAGACTCGACAGTCTCAAAAACCGTTTTCAATAAAGACTCAAAGCCTTCCTCCGGCAGGTTTTGCGACCACATGGAAAATACGCCTTTGGGTTTAAGCTGCTCTGCCATAAGCGCCAGGTTTTCGGTGGTGTAAAAGCTAGCGTTGTCTGCATTGAGGAATTCGGTCGGGGAATGGTCGATATCCAGGAGAATGGCATCAAATTTTTTTCCTGGGCTTTCCGGGTCAAAACCCGTATCCGGGGCCGTGGCCAGATCGAAGAAGCTGCCGTGCACATAGCGGTTGCGCCGATCTGTGTTGAGGGTTTTCCCAAGTGGAACCAGTTCATCCCTGTGCCAGCCAATGACCGTGTCCAGGGCCTCGACCACAAGCAGCTCGGCAATCCGCTCATCCTTCAGCGCCGCCACGGCGGTATAACCCAGACCCAAGCCTCCGACGACCACATCGAGCCTGTCGCCCTGAACCTGAGCCAGGCCAAGCGTGGACAGGGCCTCTTCCGCCTCCACAAACATGCTCGACATCAGGAATTCATCGCCCAGCTTTACTTCGTAGATATCTCTGTCTCCAAGCGCGGGAATACGCCGTCGGCGCAGGGAGATTTCACCCAAAGGTGAGGCTTGGCTATCAATTTCTTCAAATAATCTGGACACGGTTGATTCATCCTAACATGATGCGCGGAGGTGCGATGATACAAGAAATGATTACGGTCGGAGTACAGTTTCAGCGTCATTTGATACTAGACAGCTAGTGTAAAAGGGCGCGCCACCACCACTATCGCCCATCGGCTGGCGACGATTCCTCATGCCGATAACATTGCCGTATTGGATCAGGAGCAGCTGATCGCGCAGGGAAATCACTCGGAGCTTATAGGGAATCGCCATTGTATCAGCGCCTGGCGGAGCTGCAGTTTCAGGATGCCAGGGATCAGAGTCGTAGCGCGCGATATAGTGCGCAATATCCAAAATCCGCGATTTGCCGCCTAGCCCGGATATTGCGCCACGGGCCGTGATGAGCGTGCAGAGATCAAGCGAAGGCGCGGCCAGCAGTGGTGGGCAGCAAAATGTCACCCGGGAATATCTCGGGAAATTTACTGAAAATCATAGCGTTATACAAAAAACTGAGCGGCGTGGTGCAATATCCGGGCTAGAGGCTGACCACGCTCGCCAGTGCCGTGAAGGTTGCGGCGGCGCCAATCAGGATCAGGTAGCCGACGCCAAGCGCCGTGAACTTCAGCGAGGTGGCCAGCCAACCTTGCTGGTAAACACGTTTTTGCATCAGCAGTAGATAGAGCGGCATCCACATCGCCAGCGCGAGCAGTGCCAGGTTGAACAGTGCCTGGGGGAGGGTATGCGGTTCGGTAAGCCAGGCGCGCAGGTCAAACAGGATCACGATCAACAGCAGGGCAAGGGATAGAAACGCATGGCTGTGCAGGGCAACGATCAGGTGCTCCATATACAGGCGGCGCTTGAACAGGTACAGCAGGCTCAGCATCAATGCGAAAAACGGCAGCGCAATGAACAGCGTGGAGGGAATGGCACCGAACAGCGCATCCTTGAGCAGGTTTGGATCGCGCTCGATACGTTCGATATTGCTCGCCAAGCGGGTGCTCTGGCGCACAAGCCAGGTGTTTACGGCTGTGGGTGCGCCATCGATCCGGGGCGGATCGATGGCCACTTGCTGCTGGGGATCGTCGCCCGCGGCTGAGGCCGGATCGAGTGCGGCGATACGCTGCTGCGCATGCCTGCGCACTATCTGTTCCACACCGTTCAGCAGGCCCCGGACGCCGGGCATGTCGGCGTCCTCTTTGGCGATGCCGTCGATCTCTTTCAGCGCCAGATCGCGCAAGCGTACGACTTCGGCAACGCTGGTGGCCTCGCTGATGTTGTGCTCCACCGAGGGCAGGTCGACACCGCCAATGAGCGCGTTGCCGGCGGGGCGATTAACGGAATCGTCGGAGCGCCAGTCGCTGCTCAGCTGCGCGACGAAGAAGGCTGTCAGGCACAGGAATACAAACAGCCGCACCGGGCTCACATAGCGCACCTGGCGCCCGGCAAAGTACTCATTGGTGAGGAATCCAGGCCTCAGCAGCAGCGGCACTATAGTGCGCGTTATGCGGGAATCCAGCCCGAATACGGAATTGAAGAAGTCGCCGATCATTTCCGGGAACTGCCGCACCAGGCTCTTCGTCGGCTGGCCGCAGGCATAGCAGTGCGAGCCGAGCAACGGCTCGCCACAGTTGCGGCAGGCGGCGACGTTCGGCGAGTCACCTGCATCGCTGCTGCCGGTTTGCACGGGATACTCTTCCTGCCTCTCGGTAGAGACAGGTTCTTGTGCCGTCAGGGTTTCATTCTCACTCATGGTTTTGCGGGACTCTGCAGCGCGGCGCGATCAGGAAGCGACACTCCCTCGCCAGAAACGCGCTTTTCCTGACCGTGCGCGGGAGTGGTTACTGCCGGTTTCTTATCATCGAAATTCCGGTGCATAGGATAATAAGCGGAATCCGGAGCCAGGCATACTGCTGTTGCAACTACAGCGCATAACGCGCGATAGTGTGCGCTATGTCCATCAGTCGCGACTTACGCTGAACTCGAAGCGCACCTTACCTATCTCGGAAGAAGCAGAGTTCAGAGGCAGTCTCGATCTGGAACCTCAGGCAATAACGCCATCGGCGCGCAGCTGCTCGATATCCTCCCCGCTGTAGCCCAACGCACCCAGCACTTCCCGCGAGTGGGTGCCGAGCGGTGCCCCGGCGCTGTGCCGTTGCGGTTTTTCGCCGTCGAACAGGAAGGGGGTATTGATTTGGGCGATCGCTTCGCCATCACTGTCCGTCGCCTCGCAAATCATTCGCCGCTGCTGCATCTGCTGGCTCTGCGCCGCCTCGAGAAAATCCAGTACCGGTTCCACGCAGGCGTCGATGTGCGCGAACAGTCGCATCCATTGGTCCAGTGGTTGCTGGGCAATGAGTTCGGCGATGTCCCCCTTGAGGGATTCCTGCTGGTCCTCCTGCACAATCCTGGAGAGCCACTGGGGTTTGCCGAGAGCGGTAAAGAAGCGCTCGGCAAATTGCGGTTCCAGACTGCCCACGGAGAGATAGCGGTTGTCGGCGGTGCGGTAGTAGTCGTAGTAGCTGCCGCCGTTGAGCAGTTCGCTCTCGATTTCCGGGTTGCCGCCGCCGGCCAGGGCGCAGGCGCCGGATATGGCGTTCATGGCGAAGGCGCAATCGGTCATGGCGATATCGATACGGCTGCCCTCGCCGCTTTGGCTGCGCTTGTAAACGGCGGCGAGAATCGACATTACCGCGTGGTGAGAACCACCGGCGATATCCGCGACCTGGGTGCCGGCGAGGCTGGGGCCGCTCTCCAGGCGCCCGGAATAGCTGGCCAGGCCGGACAGGGCCAGGTAGTTGATATCGTGCCCGGCGCGGTCGTTGAGGGGCCCTGTTTGACCGTAACCGGTGATGGAGCAGTAGATCAGGTCTTCGCGGGTTTCGCGCAGGTTTTCATAGCCGAGGCCGAGGTTGTCCATTACCCCGGGGCGGAACTGTTCCAGCACCACGTCGTATTCCACCAGTAGTCGCCGCACGATTTCCACCGCCTTGGGGTTTTTTAAATCCAGGGCCAGGGATTTTTTGTTGCGGTTGATGGTGGCGTGGGCGGCGGAGATGCTCTTGTCAGCGCCCACCATCGGCGGCAGGCCGCGCAGCATGTCCGGCCGTGTGGGGGATTCGATGCGCAGTACGTCGGCGCCCATGTCCGCCAGCAGCATGGTGGCGTAGGGGCCGGGGAGGAGGGTGGTGAAGTCGAGGATTTTGAGGCCGTTGAGTGGGGCTTTGTTGTTGGACATGACTGTTTGCCGATAGGTAGGGTTCGCGATTTCGCTGTAGGAGCCTGCTTGCAGGCGAACGGGTCAGGGCTTCGTAGCTTTTTCGCCTGCAAGCAGGCTCCTACATGGGGACTGTAGGATGGGCAAAGCGCAGCGTGCCCATCAGGCGCGTGGTGATGGGCACGTCGCTGCGCTCCTTTGCCCATCCTACATCCCGAGTCCCCTGTTTTATTCCTTCAGAAGTTCCCGGGAAATAATCAATTTCATAATCTCGTTGGTGCCGGCGTAGATGCGCTGCACCCGTGCGTCCGCCCAGGAGCGGGCGATGGGGTATTCCCACATGTAGCCGAAGCCGCCGTGCAGTTGCACGCATTCGTCGAGCAGTTTGCACTGGAAATCGGTGGTCAGCAGCTTGGCCTTGGCCGCGGTGGCCACGTCGAGTTTCCTTTCGTAGTGTAGTTCCAGGCAGCGGTCGGTGAATACGCGCATGGCGGTGAGTTCCGCATCCAGTTCCGCCAGTTTGAACTGGGTGTTCTGGAAGCCGGCGATGGCGCGGCCGAAGGCTTTGCGCTCGCGCACATAGTTTAGGGTCCAGCCCAGCGCGGCCTCGGCGTTGGCGATTGCGCCGAGAGCCACGCTCAGCCGCTCCTGGGGCAGTTCCTGCATCAGGTAGATAAAACCCTGGCCCTCGGCGCCGAGCAGGTTGTCCGCCGGCACTTTGACGTCGTCGAAGAACAGCTCCGAGGTGTCCTGGGCTTTCATGCCGATTTTTTCCAGGTTGGTGCCCTTTTTGAATCCCGGGCTGTCCGCTTCCACCAGCAGCAGGCTGGTGCCGGCGGCACCAGCTTCGGGATTGGTCTTGGCCACCACGATTACCAGGTCGGCGTGCTGGCCATTGGTGATAAAGGTCTTGGAGCCGTTGAGGAGGTAGTGATCGTCCTTTTTGATTGCGGTGGTGCGCACGCCCTGGAGATCGGAGCCGGCGCCGGGCTCGGTCATGGCAATGGCGGTGACGATTTCCCCGCTGATGCACTTGGGCAGGTATTTTTGTTTCTGTTCCTCGCTGCCGTAGTTGACGATATAGGGCACGGCGATATCCGAGTGCAGTCCCCAGCCGATGCCGGTGAGGCCGGCGCGGGCGATTTCCTCGTCGATGATGGCGTTGTAGCCGAAATCCACTTCCAGGCCGCCGTAGGCCTCCGGCGCCTGCGGGCAGAGAAAACCCATTTCCCCGGCCTTGGTCCAGAGCGCGCGGTCCACCTGGCCGTCTTTTTCCCACTGGCTGTGGAAGGGCGCGGCTTCTTTTTCCAGGAATTTGCGCACGGTGTCGCGGAACTGTTCGTGTTCCTCGCTGAAGACGGTTCTCGGGATCATGGTTTTTCTCCTGCGTTATTTTTCATTGTAGGAGCGGCCGTTGGCCGCGACAGCGGGCCTGCGGCCCGCAAGCCGAGCTGGAGCTCGGCGTTCCCAGGGGCCGTTCCCACAAGATTTCATTCGTCGGTCAGGGCCTGGTTGTCGAACAGCATTTCCGGTGGTTCAAAACGCTCGCCGTAGCGCTCCGCCAGTTCCCGGGCGCGGCGGGCGAATTCCGCCGGGCCGTACTGGTTGATAGTTTGCAGGGCACCGCCGGTCCAGGGTGGAAAGCCGATGCCGAAGATGGAGCCGATATTGGCTTCGCGCACACTGCGCAGAATTTTCTCGTTATAACAGCGCAGGGTCTCCAGGGCCATAATAAACAGCAGCCGCTCCTCGATATCCACCAGCGGCGGCTGTTCGGCTTCGGGAAATTCCTCCTCCAGTCCGCGCCATAGGTGTTTTTTCCTGCCTTCCGGGTAGCTGTAAAAGCCGCCGCCGGAGGCTTTACCGGCGCGGCCCAGTTCCAACATGCGGTCCACCACTGAATCCGCGGGATGGGCGGCCGGGGTTTTTCCCTCCGTCTCCAGATCGGCGACAGTCTGCTGGCGAATCTTGCCCATCAGTGTGAGCGACACTTCGTCGCTGACCGCCAGTGGTCCCACCGGGAAACCCGCCAGTGCGGCGGCGTTTTCGATGCTCGCCGGGCAGACGCCCTCCCCCAGCATGGCAATACCCTCGTTGGTGTAGCAGCCGAACACCCGCGAGGTGAAAAAACCGCGGCTGTCGTTGACCACGATCGGTGTCTTATCGATCTGCCGAACAAAAGCGAAGGCCCGGGCCAGGGTGTCGTCGGAGGTCTGTTCGCCGCGGATAATTTCCACTAGCGGCATCCTGTCCGCGGGGGAGAAGAAATGCAGGCCGATAAAATTCATTGGCCGCGTACTGGCGCGGGCCAGGCCGGTAATAGGCAGGGTGGAGGTGTTGGAGGCGAAGACTGCGCTCTCGGCCAATTGCGTCTCCGCCTCGACGGTGACTTCGGCTTTGAGTTTGCGGTTCTCGAAAACCGCCTCGATCACCAGTTCACAGCCCTGTAGATCCTGCGGGTCTGCGGTGGGATGGATGCGGTCGAGGATTTCCCGCACGGAGTTCTCGTCGGTCTTTCCCTGTTGCAGGCGCTTTTGCAGCGCCTTGTCGGCGTATCCCTTGCCTTTCTGCGCGGCCTCCGCGGAAATATCTTTAAGCACAACCTGCACGCCCTTTCCGGCACAGGCATAGGCGATGGCCGCGCCCATCATGCCGGCGCCGAGGATGCCGATTTTGTGCAGCGGTTGGATTTTTTCCGCTCGCATTTCTTCGCGCACCGCCTCCGGCAGGCAGTCGCCGGCCTCGACGGCGTTTTTGCCGAACCAGAAGGTGCCGATCATATTTTTTGCCACCGGTCCGCAGGCGAGTTCGACAAAATGGCGGGATTCGATGCGGCTGGCGGTATCGAAATCCACCTGGGCGCCTTCGACCACAGTGGCGAGGATCGCCTCCGGTGCCGGCAGGCAGCCTTTGGTCTTCTGCCTGAGCATCGCCGGGGCAATGATCCGCAGCTGGGTGTTTTTGCGGTTGTTGGCATCGCCGCCGGGCATGCGGTAATCGGGGCTGTCCCAGGGCTGTTGACTCTGCGGATTGGCGAGAATAAATGTGCGCGCCAGTTCCAGCAGTTGCTCCGGGGTTTGCGCCAACTGGTGTATCAGGCCGGCTTCCTGCGCGCGCTGCGCGTTCAACTGCTTGCCTTCCAGCAGGTAGGGAAGGGAATTTTGCAGGCCGAGCAGGCGCGGCATACGCGTGCAGCCACCGCCGCCGGGCAGCAGCCCCAGGGTGACTTCCGGCAGGCCGATTTTTACCGTGCCGCTGTCCAGCGCGATGCGCTGGTGACAGGCGAGGCAGATTTCCCAGCCTCCCCCCAAAGCGGCGCCGTTGATCGCGGCCACCACCGGTTTGCCCTGGGTTTCCAGCCAGCGCAGGTCCGCCTTGAGTGCCTCGCAGCTGTCGAAGAACTCCGCCGCGTCTTCCCGTTTGGCCGCATAGAGCGCCTTGAGATCGCCGCCGGCAAAGAAGGTTTTCTTGGCGGAGCGGATGATGATGCCGGTGAAATCGCTGTTTTGCAGCTGCTGGACAGCTTCGCGTAGGGACTCGGTAAAATCCCGGTCCATTACATTGGCGGAGGCGTTGGGGTTGTCCAGGATCAGGTGGGCGATATTGTCGCTGTCTTTTTCCAGGCGAATGGATTTCATCTTGCCAATTTCCATTTTTAGAGCCTCTCGATAATGGTTGCCACGCCCATGCCGCCGCCCACGCAGAGGGTAACCAGCCCGTAGCGCAGTTGCTGCGCCTCCAGTTCGTCCAGCAGCGTGCCGATCAGCATGGCGCCGGTGGCGCCCAGGGGATGGCCCATGGCGATGGCGCCGCCGTTGACGTTGATTTTTTCGGGATCGATATCCAGTTCGCGCTGGAAGCGCAGCACCACCGCGGCGAAGGCTTCGTTCACTTCGAACAGGTCGATGTCGCCGGCCTGCAAACCGGCGACCGCCAGCGCCTTGCGCGTGGCCGGCGCCGGGCCGGTGAGCATGATGGTGGGGTCCGTGCCCACGACTGCGGCGGAGACGATGCGCGCGCGCGGGGTGAGGTTCAGGTCGCGCCCGGCGGTTTCGCTGCCGATCAGCAGCGCCGCAGCGCCGTCGACGATACCCGAGGAGTTGCCGGCGGTGTGTACGTGCCGGATGTGTTCCACTTGGGGGTAGCGGGCGCGGGGGACGCTGTCGAAGCCCAGGTCGCCCAGGGCGGCGAAGGAGGGTTTCAGCTGCGCCAGCCCCTCCATGGAGGTGTCCGGGCGCACCAACTGGTCCCGGTCCAGGATCAACAGGCCGTTGCGGTCGCGCACCGGCACGATGGAATTGCCGAAGGCGTTTCTCTCCCAGGCGGCGGTAGCCTTTTGCTGCGACTGCAGCGCGAAGCGATCCACCTCCTCGCGGCTGAAGCCGCCCAGGGTGGCGATCAGGTCGGCGCCGATGCCTTGCGGCGCGAAGCCGATCTCCATCGAGGTGTGCGGGTCCTCCGCCCAGGCTCCGCCGTCGCTGCCCATGGGCACGCGGGACATGGATTCCACACCGCCGGCCACTACCAGCGCTTCCCATCCGGAGCGCACCTTGGCCGCCGCCAGGTTCACCGTCTCGGCGCCGGAGGCGCAGAAGCGGTTCAGGGTGACGCCGCCGATATTCTCGTCCCAGCCCGCCACCAGCGCGGCGACCTTGGCGATGTCCGCGCCCTGGTCGCCGACCGGGGTGACGCAGCCCATCACGATATCGTCCACTCGCTCGGTGTCCAGGCCGCTGCGGCGCTGCAGTTCGCGCAGCAGGTCGGCGAGCAGGGTGACGGGTTTGACTTCGTAGAGAGCGCCGCCGGGCTTGCCTTTGCCCCGGGGCGTGCGGATGGCGTCGTAGATATAGGCTTCGCTGGGCATGGGGTTGCCTCGCTGGTTATTGTTTGAGTTTCTATAAGTTAGTCGCGCCCTGCAATGGCGCAATGATAAAAGGCGTCAGTGGGGGTGACGCCCTCTGTTGGTGGTGACCATAAATCCATTCGTGGGTCCGGACCGTCAATTATTCGGAATCGGACTAACCCGAAGATAACGCTGCCATACACTCAGGAGAGACGTTTTTGTTGTTTTAAACGACGAGGATTCGCTATGGCGGAGAATTTACTGGAGGTGGCTGAGCGGCAGCTGGGACCAACCGGCATCAGTGCTCTCGACAGCGCTCTGGGCATTCCGGCGGGGAAGGGGGAGTCCGCTCTGAAGGCGGGGATGGCCACCACCATAGCGGGTATGTTGCACAGGGGCACCGACCGGAGCGGCCTGGGCAGCATGCTCAATATGGTCACCGGCCACAGCGAGCTGGATTTATCCTCGCTTAGCCATATTTCCAGGGACTCCGAGCGGATGAGCGGCCTGCAGGAAAGTGGCGACGACATGCTCGATACCATTTTCGGAAACAAACGGGGCAACATCATCCAGGCTTTTTCCTCGTCGCTGGGTTTGGATGTCGAGACCGGCGGCAATCTGCTGAGGGTGATTGCCCCGATAACCATGTCGGTCCTGGGTCAAAAGGCGAGAAGCCAGAACCTGGATATGGGTGGGCTGGCCACGCTGCTGCTGGATCAGAAACCTTATATCGAGGACCAGTTACCGGGCGATATGCTGCAGGAGTTGGGTGTCACCAGCTTTGAGAGCCTCGGAGAAGGGGCCCGGGCTTTTTCCCGCGGGCACGCGGAACCCCAAGCGGCGCGGACCCCGGAGGAGCGCAGGCGTGGCGCCAGTTTCGGCAAGTGGTTCTGGCCGCTGTTGATCGCCCTGGCGGCACTCTACGCGCTGAATATGTGTGCCAGGAAAGATCGCGTGGAGGACAGGCCCAGCGGGGTGATCCTGGAGGATGAAACAGTGATTACCGGCGAACCGGCGACTCCTTCTGTGGCGGCCGCACCGGAAACAACTTCCCGGGATACCACCATGGAGGCGGTGACCGGCGGCGATTTCGCCAGCAGTTTTCGCGAGTACCTGGACAATGCCGCCCGGGACCCCAACCGCGAATTTCCACTGGGCATTCAGTTCGCCCCGGACAGCGCCACGGTCACCAGCCCGTCGGTGCCGGATGTGGACGTATTGGTAAAAATTATGCAGGAGAATCCGGGGGTCACCATCGCCATCGAGGGCCACACTTCCGGCGAGGGCGACGAGGCGAAGAACCAGCAGATTTCCGAAGAGCGCGCCGAAGCAGTGCGTCAGATGCTGGTGGACAAGGGTATCGATGGCAACCGGATAACCGCGACAGGTATGGGCTCGGCCAAACCGATCGCCGATGACAGCACCGAAGAGGGCAAGGAGAAAAACCGCCGCATCAGTGTGCGGGTGGTGACCTTTGGGTAGGGAGATTCGGCGATACAGAGGCGAGGTGAACTCACGCTTTGGTCGTCCGGCCTGCGCCGGTATGACGAGTCGTGAGTTCGATTCGAGACTGGGTATCTACGGACCGCGGAATTTCTCCCGATAGGCCCCCGGCGCCAGCCCGGTCCACTTCTTGAACGCGCGGTTGAAGGCGCTGGGCTCGGAAAAACCCAGTCGCTCGGCGATCTCCGCTACCGCGGTCTCCTGTTTTTTCAACTGGTACACGGCCATGTCCCGACGTACAGAGTCCTTGATGTCCTGCCAGCTGTTGCCCTCCTCCTTCAGCCGACGGCGCAGGGTCTGCGGCGAGGTGTAGAGGCGCGCGGCCACGTCGTCCAGGGAGAGGTTTTCGATCCCGCCCTGGTTTTGCAGCATGCGGCGGACGCGTCCGGTGTAGCTGTTGTCGGATTTGTATTGGGCCAGCAGGCATTCGGGAGCGCGGCCGAGAAATTCGGCGAGCTGCTGTTCGTCGCGTACCAACGGCATCTGCAGATAGCGGGTGCTGAACACCAGACAGGTCTCCCGCTGGTGGAAATAGTGCCGGCAGGGAAACATATCACTGTAGTCTTCGTTGTAGTCCGGTGGCGGGAAGGCCAGGTGCACCCGTTCCAGCAGAATGGTGCGGTCGATCAGCCAGCTGAAAAAGCGCAGCCAGATCAGCGCCAGGGATTCCACGAAAATCTGGTTGGGCAGGTGTCGGTCGTTGCCGTGATGGATCAGCAGCCGGGCCTCCTCGCCGTCCTCCACCAGCTTGATCTGCAGATCGTCGCTGACCATGGACACAAAGCGCCCGGAGCGCAGCAGCGCGCGACGCAGGTTGGGACAGCTGATACAGGCGTGGCCCATCATCGCGAAGGTGCCGGGGAGCCAGGGGCGGGCCAGGAAACCGCCGGACTCGTCCGCCAGCAGGTCCCACTCCCGGCGCAGCAGGAGTGCCACACGCTCGCGGGGGATGCGGTTGTCGGGTTCCTCCAGCAGGGTTGGATTTATCTCCGCATCCAGCAGCAACTGCCGGCAGTCCAGCCCCGCCGCCCGAGCCCCGGCCAGCTGCGCCTGCACCGCGGCGGCGAGGATACCCGGATGTGTCTCGTGCTCGATTTGCGTTTCTGTCTCCACTGTCCTGTCCCCAGTCGATGTGGATTGGACTCGGGATTATGCGCAATGCGGCGGGGAAAGTCAGGTTTGGGTGAATGGCGATAGTGACCGGCCGGGCACAGGGTTGGGTGTCACGTCGGTACTGCATTCAGGGTTGGGACAGGGGCGAGGCTGTGCTACAAACAGTCGATGCACAACAGGACATCACTATGAATCCGGAACTGGAAAAGCAGCTCAATCCCACCATCTGTCGGCGCATGCTGATCGCCCATCTGATCGAGACCATGCCCAAGCCCAACAACCCGGCACTGGAGGAGGCCACAGGCTGGCCGCGCCGCACGGTGCAGGACATTATCGCCAAGGGACTGCCGGGGCACGGCACCCGGGTGGAATTTGTTCAGCAGGGCGTGCGCAACAACGACGGTTACTATGTGCTGAAAGACTGGGGTTCCTTCGATCGGCAGTGGGTGCGGGAACAGCTGCCGGCTATCTGCAGGGTACTCGGTGTGTCTTCGCCGGCCCCCGAATGATTTGGCGCACACAACGCTCTTGCGTTCCGCCGCATAGTTGATCAGCAACGCCGGAATGGCAGTGACCAATAGCCAATAAACAATGATCAATTACCAGCTTGCTGGTAATTGATCATTGGAGACTGTTTATTGACTATTGCTGTTTTTGCAGCAGCTTGTTGACCTTCTTGACCAGTGTCTGGTCGCTTTTCAACTGATTGGCGATTTCCTGGTATTCCTCTTTGCTCAGCCCCGCCGCTTTGACCGCCGAGAGCATCTTGGACTGTGCCTCCCGGTTCAGCGCTTCCGTCTCCTCGATATTTTTCGATGCCTTGATTTTCGGCGCATATTCGCGGCTCAGGTCGACAATAGAACGATAGGCGTTGGCAAATTTCTCCAGTTTCGCATCGCTGAAGGTGACTTTCTGGACCTGCTGAACAGCGACCTCTCCGCCGCCAGCCTGGGCGATAACCATGGGGGCGACAAACAAAAGCGCGAGTGCGATAGCTGGTACTTTCATTGGATACCTCGACAGAGACAGGTGGCGGACGCTTTTACACAGGGAATGTGGCCCAGCGTCTCGGTAAGGCGACAAGCGCCCCGCCGCGGAGGCGCGGAAAAGGCGTTGTTCTGCTCAGCTTAGACGCTTCCCGCGAGGTTATCGCGCCATTTGCCGCCTAAAACTCATCGGAGAGAATTGCGCCCCACCAGATCTGAGAACTGGCTGGTCACGACTCAAAAAATCCCGAGGAACCTCTTGCGCCGCTTCAGCGAACTCTCGCAGCCGGCGAGCTGCCTCTGGTAAGTCTGCGCCTGGGCGGACACTTTGTGGGACACCTTCTTCAGCCAGGACTTGCTGCGAAAAGTGCGCCGATTAAAGCCGCCGTGGCCCTCGTGGTAGGCCAGGTAGAGATGGTAGGTGTCGTCGGGCCGGATGCGGCACTGGCGCTGGCTGGTGTTGTTGTACCAGCCGACGAAATCGATGGCGTCGCCAAAATCATCGCGATCGGCGCCGTAACGGGACGCCGCCCGCTGGTAGCTGCGCCAGGTGCTGTCCAGCGCCTGGGGATAGCCGTAGGCATCCGAGGGGCGCGGGCCGGGAATAAAACCGAGGATCTTGGTGCGCGGCGGTCGCGCATCGTGCACGAAACGGGATTCCTGGTGCAGCACCGCCATCATGGTGGGAATGGGGGAGCCCCACTTCTCCTCGGCGTCCTTGGCCTTGCCGTACCAGCCCTTTTTCTCGCGGAAAATCGAGCAGATATCACCGGGATTGCTGGGCGGGCTGGTGGCGCAGCCGGCGGTCAGGCCGGTGCACAGCAGCAGGAACAGGACGAGGGGCTTCTTATTGTTCAGCATGATTCTATTTGGCGGTAAAGGTTTTCTATTGCGCGCTAAAGACTTTCTATTGGGCGCTAAAGGCTTTGACCCCGGCGGCAGTGCCCAGCAGTAGCAGGTCCGCCGGGCGGAGGGCGAAGATGCCGTTGGTCACCACGCCGGTGATATTGTTGATCGCTTCTTCCAGGGCGACCGGCTCCATGATCTCCAGGTTGTGCACGTCCAGTATGACATTGCCATTGTCGGTGACCACCCCCTGGCGGTACACCGGGTCGCCCCCCAGCTTGACCAGCTCCCGCGCCACCAGCGAGCGGGCCATGGGGATTACCTCCACCGGCAGCGGAAAGCTGCCCAGCACCGGCACCCACTTGCTCTCGTCGGCGATGCACACGAACTCCTCCGCGCAGGCGGCGACGATCTTCTCCCGGGTGAGCGCGGCGCCGCCGCCCTTGATCAGCTGCAGCGCCGGATTGGTCTCATCGGCGCCGTCCACATAGACCCGGATGCCGTCCACACTGTTCAGGTCGTACACCGGAATGCCGTGGGATTTGAGGCGCTCGGCGGAGGCCTCGGAGCTGGCCACGGTGCCGTCGAACCGGCCCTTGATCTCCGCCAGGTAGTCGATAAAGAAATTGGCGGTGGAGCCGGTACCCACGCCGACAATGGAATCCGCCTCCAGTTTGGGTGCGATGGTTTCCACGGCGGCGCGGGCGGTGGCGCGCTTGAGCTGATCCTGGGTTGTGCTGGTCAAAAGGCTTCCCCTGTGCAATTTTTATTGAATAAAGGCCTGCGCGAGAGAAAAAACTCGCGTGCAAGTCGTATTTTGGTGGCAATGATGCTGCCGGGAGATTAGACTGGTGGGCTGAATTCACCGCAATGGCTGTTGTTGTCCCACCATGCCCAAGTCCTATATCAAGCGCATTTTAGACGCGCGCATCTACGATGTCGCCTCGGAGACCCCGCTGGAGCCCATGCGCCAGTTGTCGCACCGCTTCAACAACCGCATTCTGCTCAAGCGGGAGGATCTGCAGCCGGTGTTCTCCTTCAAGGTGCGCGGGGCCTACAACAAGCTGTTGCAACTGCCCGCGGAGCAGCGAGCCCGCGGTGTCATCGCCGCCTCTGCCGGCAACCACGCCCAGGGTTTGGCGCTGGGTGCGGCGCAGCTGGGGGTGCGCGCCACTATCGTAATGCCCACCACCACCCCGCAGATCAAGGTAAACGCGGTGCGCATGCGCGGCGCCGAGGTGGTGCTGTACGGGGACACCTTCGACGAAGCGGCCGCGCACGCACAACAACTGGTGGAAGAGCGCGACCTGGTGTTCGTACACCCCTACGACGACCCGGATGTCATCGCCGGCCAGGGCACAGTGGCTATGGAACTGCTGCGCCAGCACCCCGGCAACCTGGATGCGGTGTTTATACCCGTGGGCGGCGGCGGCCTGGCCGCGGGCATGGCCAGCTATATCAAATACGTGCGTCCGGAAGTGAAAGTTTTCGCGGTGGAGCCGGAAGATGCCGCCTGCCTCAAGGCTGCGCTGGAGGCGGGCCGGCGGGTGCGCCTGCCCCAGGTGGGGCTATTCGCCGACGGCGTGGCAGTGGCGCAGATCGGCGCTGAGACCTTTCGCGTACTGCGGGAGACGATTGACGGCGTCATCACCGTGACCACCGACGAGATCTGCGCGGCGATCAAGGATATCTTCGAGGACACCCGCTCCATCGCCGAACCCGCCGGCGCCGTGGGCCTTGCCGGCATGAAGAAATACATGGAGCAGAGCGACAGCCGCAATGCCACTCTGGCCACTGTGTGCAGCGGAGCCAACATCAACTTCGACCGCCTGCGCTATATCAGCGAGCGCACCGAGATAGGCGAGAAGCGCGAGGCGGTGCTGGCGGTGACCATCCCCGAACGCCCCGGCAGCTACCTGGACTTCTGCCGCAGCCTCGGCGACCGGGCCATCACCGAGTTCAACTACCGCTATGCCAACAGCGGCGAGGCGCACATCTTTGTCGGCCTGCAGGTAGCCGCGGATGCGGACCGGGCGCAGCTGGTACAGCAACTGGCGGATGGCGGCTACAAAGTCACCGATCTCACCGACAACGAGATGGCCAAGCTGCATATCCGCCACCTGGTGGGCGGGCGCGCTCCGGGGCTGGAGGACGAGGCGGTCTACCGCTTCGAGTTTCCCGAGCGTCCGGGGGCGCTGCGCAAGTTCCTGGAACAGCTGGCGGGGCGCTGGAATATCACCCTGTTCCACTACCGCAACCACGGTGCCGCCTATGGCCGGGTGCTGGTGGGTATGCAGGTGGCGGAGGGGGAGCGGGGAGAGCTGCGGAACTTGCTGGAGCAGTTGCACTACCCCTTCTGGGACGAAAGCGACAATCCCGCCTACCGGTTTTTCCTGGCCAGTTAGCCCGCATTTCTCACAAATTTCCTACTGCGGCGGCCCCAGAGCACGACCTGGCCGCCTTTCGCTCGGTCGGATTGCTCGATGTACTGCAAGTACGCCTGCGCGCTCCTCCTGTCGCGAAAGCCAGCCATGCCGCACTCTGGAACCGCCTCGCTACGGATCTTTGTGAGAAATGCGGGTTCAACCGAACGGATTTGTCGAACTTTTGGGTTAAATTTGCGACATTTGTCACGAAAATGCAGCCTGGCCGGTTACTTTTCCACCGGTAGTCGAGTATCTTGCTTGATGCGGAACTTTTGCGTTGAAGTGAATCTAACGCAGGGTGAAACGCTCATAACAAGAACACACTCGATCGTACAGGATGGTCCCCATGAAACCCGATGCACTGACAATCGCCGTGGTTGTCTTTGTTGCGGGAGTGCTGCTGAGCAGTGCCGGTCTCACCGAGGTCTTCGCTTCTGACGACCCGGAGCCGCCGGCGGCCCTGCAGCAGGGAGTGGTGACGCGCTAAGCGCCCCGCTCGGCCCGCAAACGAAAAAGCCGGACGCTCTCGCGTCCGGCTTTTTCGTTTGCGCAGCCCGGCCGACCATCAGCCACACCGATACAACTGCTGTTCCGTTACCACCGCGCTCAACGGAATATCCCAGCCGTCCACCGGCAGTTGCTCCACACATTGCAACTGGTGCGCCACGCCGATCATCTGCGGGCCGGCGCCCGGCAGTCGCCGTTTGAAGGCGAAGGTGCGGTCGTAGAAGCCGGCTCCCATGCCCAGGCGCCCGCCGGCGGGGTCGAAGGCCACCAGCGGTACCAGTACCAGGTCCAGCCGCCACGGCGACTGGACGGGGCCGCGCAGGGGCTCCGGAATGCGATAGCGGTTGCGGTAGTTGAGCGTCCCGCCGCTCCAGTGGCGGAAACGTAGCTGCGGCCGCGGCGCCGCCGGCAGCACCGGCAGGTAGAAATGCTTGGCGGGAAATTGCCGCACCAGCCCGCGGACATCCACCTCTCCGTCCATCGGCCAGTAGATGCCAATATGCCGGGCGCGCCGAAACGGCGAGCTGCGGCTCAACCGGGAGGCAACCGCGGTAGCGGCGCGGCGTTGCAGGTATGGACTCAGGCCGCGCCTTGCCGCTCGCATTCTGCGGCGCAGTTGCGCTTTGGTTTCTTGCATTGTTGGACGCATGAAGTTTACTTGGAGGAGACTTCCTGCTGTACAGGTTGCCGATCTGGCAGGAGCCGATTGGGACATGTGCCGCAATCGGCGTGTCCGAATAATTCAAGGATGAATTATCCGGAGTTGAAAGAGGAGCCCCGAGCGTGCGGCTGAAGACGTAGCCTTGAACCGTAGGGTTCAAGGTGGAGGCCTCCGGGATACATTAGGCTTTCCGCTGCTTGGCGGACTTGCGCACCAGTACCCGCTGGAAGCCGCCAGGGTGACGTTATCGGCTCGAGGACATAGTCAACTGGCCAACACCTCAGGGCAGAAGAAGTATAACGCGCGCTGGGAAAAAAGGCTAAACGGCTCTGTGCCGGAAATGCCGTGCAAACGCCAAAGTCAAGAGTCGATGTCACCAAGTGCGGACTGCACCTTCTCCTGCAGACGTTCGAGCATCTCCTGCTCCAGGGGGGCACGGGTGAGTTCCGCCTTGGCCTGAATCAGTTCGTGGGCGATATTCAGCGCCGCCATCACGGCGATGCGCTCCAGGCCGATCACCGAACCGCTGGCGCGGATACGCGACATGCGCTCGTGCAACAGCCGCGCAGACGCCTGCAGCTCGGCCTGCTCGTCTTTCGGGCAGGCCACGCGGTACTCTTTGTCGAGTATGGAGACCGTGACGGTCTCTGAGGTCAGAGTTGGCTCACCCATCAGGATTCTTGCGCTAGCCCTTTCAGGCGGTTGATCATGGCCTCGACCCGCGAGCGGGCGGCCTCGTTATTTTTTACCAGACGCTGGCGCTCGCGCAGCCACTCGGCCTCCTGCTGGCGCAACTCGCGATTGTCCTCGGCCAATTGCTGGCAGCGGGCGATCAGCGAGTCCACTGTGCTTTCTAGCGCTTGCAACTTGTCCATAATTCCTGCGTAGACCGGGTTATTCCGCTACTATATGGCCGGCGTATTGGAGGGTCAATTGCCCGCCCGCGCAGGCAATCACAATTTTGCACCCTGCCCTGCGGCCACTTTGGTCGAAAGTGGTGAATTGCACAAATCCTGACCATTTTTGAATGAGCGTAGTTATGACTCGCGCAGCCGAAGACTTCGATTCCCTGGCCAACACGATTTTGTCCGCCGGTGGCGAAGTGGACCCCAGCGAACTGCACGGATTCGCGTGCGGCGTACTGGCCGCCGGCGCACGGCCGGATAAAAGCCGCTGGCAGAGGGAACTGGGGGAATTTCTGCAGCTGGAAGCCGTGCCCGCGGACCTGAACCGGGAGTTTCTGCAACTG
The DNA here is from genome assembly GCF_014191725.1 of Microbulbifer rhizosphaerae. Classification (GTDB taxonomy): domain Bacteria; phylum Pseudomonadota; class Gammaproteobacteria; order Pseudomonadales; family Cellvibrionaceae; genus Microbulbifer; species Microbulbifer rhizosphaerae. Next base: position 131,889 of record NZ_JACHWZ010000013.1, on the reverse strand, counting down.
GCGGAGGACAGCCTGCGGCAGCTGCGCGACAGCGACTTCGGATTCCAATTGCTGCTCAGCGGAAGTGAAGACCTGGCCGAGCGTACCCTCACCCTGGGGCACTGGTGCGAGGGGTTCCTGCACGGTTTTGGCATCGGTGGCCACAGCGGCGAATTGCCGCCTACCAGCAGTGAGGCCCTGCGGGATATCGGTATCATTGCGCAGGTGGACGAGCAGGCCGCGGGCGAATCCGAAGAGGCGGAGAACCAGCTCGTGCAGGTGCAGGAGTATGTGCGGATGGCGGTGCTGAATATTTTCACTGACACAGCAGCTGAGAGCCGCGGCCCCACCGTTCACTGATGACCAATTATAGAAGTGCAGCTATGGGCATCTCCAGAAGCGCTGCTATGGGCATCGGCAAGGCGGAATTCGCCCGTCGCCGCGCGCGGCTGATTGCCGGGTTGCTCCCCGGCAGCCTGGCGATAGTACCCGCCGCGCGCGAACAGCTGCGCTCCCGCGATACCTATTTTCCCTTTCGGCAGGACAGCGATTTTCTCTACCTCACCGGTTTCGAGGAGCCGGAGGCGCTGCTGGTGCTGGTGCCCGGGCGAACCCAGGGAGAGGCGTTGTTATTCTGCCGCGAGCGCGATGCGGAAAAGGAAACCTGGGAGGGCCCGCGACTGGGCCCGGAGCGCGCCGCGGAACACTGCGGCCTGTGCGACGCTTTCCCGATCGGCGACCTGGACGATATCCTGCCCGGCCTGCTGGAGGGGCGCGAGCGCATCCACTACACCCTGGGGCGCTTTCCGCAACTGGATCGGCGCCTGCAGAATTACCTGCGTGAAATCGATCGCGCCCGCGGCAGCGCCGGGGCGCCGGAACTGGTGGATTTGGATCACCAGTTGCACGACCTGCGCCTGTTCAAAAGCGCCCAGGAGTTGCGCCTGCTCCGCTGCGCCGCGCAGATCACCGCCGAAGCGCACACACGGGCCATGGCCAACTGCCGCCCCGGCCTGTATGAATACCAGTTGGAGGCCGAGATACTGCATACCTTTGTCGCCGCCGGTGCGCGTGAACCGGCCTACCCCACCATTGTCGGCGGCGGGCGCAACGCGCTGGTGATGCACTACAGCGCCAACAGCGCGCCGCTTAGAAACGGCGATCTGGTGCTGGTGGACGCCGGCTGCGAGTACCGCGGCTACGCCGCCGACGTCACCCGTACCTACCCGGTGAATGGCCGCTTCAGCGGTGAACAGAGGGCGCTGTACGAAGTCGTGCTCGCCGGACAACTGGCGGCGATCGACGAGATCCGCGTCGGCAATCACTGGGACCAGCCCCACCTCGCCAGTGTGGAAGTCATCACTCGCGGACTGGTGGACCTGGGCCTGCTGCGCGGCGAGGTGAGCGGCCTGATCGAAACCGGCGCCTACCGCCGCTTTTACATGCACCGCGCAGGCCACTGGCTGGGTATGGACGTGCACGACGCCGGCGACTACCGGGTGCACGGCCAGTGGCGGCAGCTGGAGGCGGGAATGGCGATGACCGTGGAGCCGGGGGTCTATATCGCCGCGGACGACGATCAAGTGCCCGAGCGTTTTCGCGGTATCGGCATCCGCATCGAGGACGATGTGGCGCTGCTCAAAGACGGCCCGGAGGTGCTTTCCGCCGCGGCGCCCAAAACCGTGGCGGATATCGAATACTCCATGCGCGAGGGCCAGGTACAGGGGGAACTGTGGTAAAGACTGTGGACATAGCCATCGTTGGCGGCGGCATGGCCGGCGCCAGCCTCGCGCTGCTGTTGCAAAAATTCTGCCCGCAGCTGTCGGTGGCGCTGCTGGAGCGGCAGCCGCTGCCGCTGCCAACCGCCGGCACCGCCCCGCAGCTGCCCAGTTTCGACACCCGCGCCACCGCGGTGGCCGCCGGCAGCCTGCAGATTTTCTCCGAGCTGGGACTCTGGCCGCGGCTGCGCGACTACTGTGCGCCGATCGAACGGGTTCAGGTATCGGACCGGGGCCGGGGCCTGGGCGCGATCCTGGAGGCGGACCCGCGGAAGCGCGCCAGTTTTGCCGGCATGCTCGGCGCGGTGATCGAGAATGCCGCTCTGGGCCCCGTACTCTACGACGCCCTGGCGCAAACCGATGCGCAGCTGCTCGCGCCGGCGCAGGTGCGCGCGGTGACCATGGAGAGCGGGGGGGCCCAATTGAGCTGGCGCGCGGAGGAGGGCGGCTCGGAGCGGACATTGCAGGCGGGCCTGCTGGTGGTGGCAGACGGTGTGGATTCGCCGCTCTGCCACCAACTGAATATCGGCGTGCAGCGGGTGGAATACCGCCAGCGGGCGCTGATCACCACCGTCGGCCTGCAGAGGGACCACGGCGGTGTGGCCTACGAGCGCTTTACCGAGAGGGGGCCCATGGCCCTGCTGCCGTTGCCCCGGAGAGACGGCCAGCACCGCGTGGCACTGGTGTGGACCTGTGCCGACGAGGAGGCCGAGCAGATCGCGTCCCTGGAGGCCGGTGCCTTTGTCGAACGCCTGCAGCGGGCCTTCGGCTGGCGCGCCGGGCGCATACTGCGCGCCGGTAAAGTGCACAGTTATCCCCTGAGCCTGTCCCTGGCGGAAGAGCAATGGCGCCGCGGTCTGGTGTTGGTGGGCAACTGCGCCCATTTTCTGCACCCGGTGGCCGGGCAGGGCTTCAACCTCACACTGCGCGACTGCCATGCCCTGGCCCTGACCCTGGCCCGCGGCTGCGCCGCCGGCGCGCCGCCGGGAGAGCTAGACTTGTTACAGGAGTACGGCCGCGAGCGGCGGCTGGATCAACAGCTGACCATCGGTTTCAGCGATCGGGTGCCGTCGCTATTCGCTTCCGGGAGCCTGTGGGCCCGGGGCCTGCGCCAGGCGGGGCTGCTGGGGTTGACCCTGGCGCCGCCGTTGCGCGCCGGCTTTGTCGGCCAGGCGGCGGGGTTCGGATTGTAAGTGGCGGGATACAGCAGCAGGTGGTAGACGCCGGATGAACAGAGAACGCATGGATATCACGATCGTTGGCGGCGGCATGGTGGGCATGGCCCAGGCCGCCCTGTTGGCGGTACGCCACCCACAGCTGCAGGTCGCTCTCCTGGAGGCGGGGGAGCTGCCGGAGGTTTCCGCGGCCACCTACGATCCCCGGGTGGTGGCGCTTACCCAGGCCTCCCAGGAACTGCTCGACGAGGTGGGCGCCTGGCCGTCGATTGCCGGACGCGCCTGCCCCTACACTGAAATGCGTGTGTGGGATGCGGAGGGCACCGGCTCGGTGCGCTTCAACAGTCGCGATGTGCAGCTGCCCAACCTTGGGCATATCGTGGAAAACAGCGTTGTGATATCGGCGCTGCGCGAGCGCATCGAAGCTCTGCCCAATGTGGAAGTGATTACCGGCTTCCGTCTGGAGAGCTGGTGGCGCGACTGCGGCCTGTGGCACCTGCAGGCGCGCAGCGACCGCGTGAACGTCATTGAGGGGTTGGAGGAGAACGGGGCAATTCTGCGTACCCGCCTGCTGGTGGGGGCCGATGGCGTCCGCTCCAAGGTGCGCGAACTGCTGCGAATCCGCACCCGCGACACCCTGTACCAGCAGACGGCCCTGGTGTGCGTGGCCCGCTGCGAAGCCTCGCACCAACACACCGCCTGGCAGCGCTTCCTGAAAAGCGGGCCGCTGGCCTTCCTGCCCCTGGCCGGACTGGGGGACGACAACCACTGTGCGGTGGTCTGGTCGGCGGACGAGGCCCTGGCGCGGGAGCTGATGATGCTGGACGACAGCGCCTTCGCACTGAACCTGGAAAAGGCTTTCGAGAGCCGCCTGGGATGTGTCGAATCGGTGAGCGAGCGCTTCTCTTTCCCGCTGCGGGCGCGCCACGCAGAGTCCTACTACGGCCCCGGCGCAGTACTGATTGGCGACGCCGCCCACAATATTCACCCCCTGGCCGGGCAGGGGGCCAACCTGGGGTTGCAGGACGTGCGCGCGCTCAGCGAGGAGATAGGTCGCGCCCTGAACCGCGGCCTTGAGCCCGCGGACCCCTCGGCGCTGTCCCGCTACCAGCGCCGCCGCCGCGGCGACAACGCTGCCACCCTCAAAGCCATGAGTACCTTCAAATCCCTGTTCGGCGCCGGCGACCTGCACTGGCGCTGGCTGCGCAACACCGGCCTGAGTATGGTGGACGCCAGCCCGCTGTTGAAAAAGCGCATCATTCTCCGCGCCATGGCGGTGTAATTTTTTCGGGACTCGGGACTCGGGACTCGGGACTCGGGACTCGGGACTCGGGACCGCGGAGCTCGGGAGCGCCCGCCGCCAGCTCCGCAAGCGGGCCATAGGCCCGCCACGGTGTTGCACGATTGCTAATACAGGTCCTGTCTCTTGAATCACTGGATCGACATCTGCGAATTCCCCCTCGACAGAGACCTCACCGAACTGGCGCAATTTGCTCGGCGCTATCACCTCCCCTTGCGCATTGCCGAAGAGGGAAACCGCCAAGTGGTCTCCACCCCCGATCCGCAGCTGGCGGAAATGCTTCGCCCGCTGCTGGAACGGTGGCGCGCGGGGGAAATCAATCTCGCGGATATCCGCGTGGAGCCGGTGGAGGCCACCGGGGAAAGTGAAGCGGAGGAGGCGGCTTCCGCCGTATTCCTGCCAACCTGGCCCTGGCGGCGTACACCCCTCAGCCTGATCCTGATCGCGCTGTGCTTTGCCGGCTGGTTTCTGCTGCGGGAAGATCTGGCGGGGGGATTGATCATCTACCCGGAGCGAACCGGAAGTTCCGGCCTGTCCACCCTTGCGCGGCACTGGACTGAGGGAGATTACTGGAGGCTGTGGACGCCGGCGATAGTGCATTTCTCATTACCTCACGCGCTGTTCAACGCCCTGGGCGTCTGGATTCTGGGCCGGCCGCTGGAGGCGCGCGCCGGCACCCTTCCCTTTGCAATACTGGTTTTCATCTCCGCCCCGGTGGCCAATCTGATTCAGTACTACTGGTCTCCGCAAATTCTTTTCGGCGGCATGTCCGGCGTGGTTTACGCGCTGGTGGGCAGCGTATTCGTACTGCAGCGCTGGCAGCCGGGTTGGCGGGATGTGCCCCCCGGTATCGTGGGGCTGGCGGTGGCCTGGCTGCTGTTGTGCGCCAGCGGGTTGGTGGAGTATGTTATCGGCGTCGGTATCGCCAATGCCGCGCACCTGGGGGGATTTTTCTGCGGTTTGCTGCTGGCGTTCTGCTACTGTCTCGCCGGTGGCGCGAGAAATTTTGCTAAATAAAATCGAGGGAGTCTGTGTGAAGTTTGCAAAGCCTGGCTCCGGAAAGTTTCCTGCACGAGTCCAGACAGGCTCTAACGATTTATGATTCTACTGATCGCCTACGTTCTGATTGCGCTGGGTTTTTCCTTTCTCTGCTCGATCGCCGAATCCGTGATCCTCAGTGTCTCCACGCCGTACATCAGCCTGCTGGAGCGGGAGGGGCATAGGGCGGGAGGAGTGCTGCGCAAGCTTAAGGAGAATATCAACGCGCCGCTGGCGGCGATCCTCACACTCAACACCGTGGCGCACACCGTCGGCGCCGCCGGTGCGGGCGCCCAGGCGGCGGCGGTTTTCGGCAGCCAGTTTCTGGGCCTGGCCTCCGCGATCCTCACCCTGTTGATCCTGATTTTCTCGGAAATTATTCCCAAGACCCTGGGCGCCTTTTACTGGCGCCAGCTGGCGCCGGTGACCGGTTATGTATTGCGGCTCCTGGTATGGGTACTGTATCCGTTTGTGAAATTGTCCGAGTGGCTGACCCGGGGGCTCTCCCACGAACCTACACTCACCGGTTTCAGCCGCGCGGAGTTTGCGGTGATGGCGGAGTTGGGCGAGGCGGAAGGACAGCTGGAACGGCGCGAATCGAATATCCTGCACAACCTGTTCTTCACCCTGCGCGACCACTCCGTGCGCGAGGTAATGACACCGCGCACCGTGGTTTTCTCCCTGTCCCAGGACGCGACTGTGGAAGAGTCCTATGAAGAGGTGGAAAAAAGCCGCTTTTCGCGCATCCCGGTCTACGAGCGCCAGGACCCGGACTGCGTAGTGGGCTTCGTGCTCAAGCAGGACCTGCTGCTGGCCTACGCCCGCGGCAACTCGGCGGAAAAACTGGCGGAATACCGGCGTGATATGCTGATGTTGCCGGAGACCGCTAACATCTACCAGGCGTTCCAGAAAATGCTCGCGCGGCGGGTGCAGATCAGCGCGGTGGTGGATGAGTACGGCGGCCTGGAGGGGCTGGTAACCCTGGAAGATCTGCTGGAAACCCTGCTGGGGGAGGAGATCGTTGACGAGGCGGATAAGACCCCGGACCGCCAGGAAGTCGCCAAGCGCCTGTGGCGCTGGCGCTCGAAAAGATATGGATTAAAGGTGGACGAAGATGTCCAGGAGGCGCAGGATGGACGGGAAACCGAAAGTGATACCGTCGACCGGCCGGACAGCGACAAATGATGAAACCCCGCTCCACCGTCGCGGTCTATCAATTCAGGTATTCGTGATTTTAATGTAGGATTTTTTTCGTGCGAACCGGGCTTTTATTTCTTGTTCTTCAGTCGCTGCTGCTGTGCAATGCGGTGCAGGCGGAGACGGGCCCGGTTGAAACTCAAAAGATTGGGAATGTCGCCAGTTACATGCAAGCTGGCGGCGATGACCAGGGCTTCCCTCCCGCTGATGAAGACGGCGATGGAGATTTTCAACTCGCTCTCGCAACTGCGGGGGAGCCGTTCGGGCATCTTCAAATTCCCCGCCTGTGCAGTCAGACTCCTTTTCAGATAGCCCGCAGCGGCAACTCCATACGAGCCCCTCCTTCCGCATAACCCGATATCCAGAGAACCCATGGGCCGCGCCGATTATTAAAACGTTTTATGACGGATTAATAACTCTGCTTTTCCCGCGTGTCCCGATCCCGATTTTCCCTGTCGGCGCGGCGTCGCCGCGCCGGAGAATGCGAGTTATTGCCATGAAAGAGCTGAATTTTTTGCAATAGGTGGAGAAAGCAGTATCCGCGATCTGACTGGCTTCGTAGCACAGTCAGATCGCGGTCAACGGCCGCTCCTACAGGGTGAGGGTACATTGGGCTCACCCGTCAGCGCGCCGGATCGATATTTTCTCCCAGGGAATTGTTGACCCGGAACCAGCCGGTAACGCTGTAGCGGGGCCGGTGCACCGTCAGCACTTCGTGGGGGAACTCCTCGCTGAGAAAGATCGCCATCTGCCCGAAGCGCGGCGCCACCCTGACAAGGGGCTCTTCCCCCGAGCCTTCCGGCGGGTAGATCACCAGCTCACCGCCGTCCTGCGGTTGCCAGTTGGGAGTCAGGTAGAGCACGGTGCTGACCACACGGTTGGTGCCGCCCTTGAAGGCGTCCAGGTGCTTTTTGTAGTAGGTGCCGCGATCGTAGTAGGCGTAGTGGCACTCGTAGTCGAACAGCCCCAGGAACAGCCTCCGGTTCAGCCCCAGGCGCAGGGTCTCCGCCCAGCCCAGGTAGGCGGAGACCGCCGGGTTGGACTTGTCCAGCCAGAAGATTTCGTCGGTGCGCACAAAGCGGTTGAGCTGGTGGTCCTCGTCGCGGCCGATACCGGCGCGCCGGAAACGCTCGCGGTCGATGGATTTGAAGTGACGCAGCAGCGCGCCCAACAGGGCCGGTGGCAGCGGCGAGGGCAGAACGATATAGCCGTGCTCACGCAGTGCGGCGGCGATTGGGTCCAGGGAGTCGCCGCCGCCGGGACCGAACTCGCGGGCCTCGGCGGCAGTGGAAGGGGGTGGGTTCAACAGGGTACTCCGGGGGCGCGCAGGGAAGTCCTTATACACCCGGAGTGGGGCGGCGCAAAGAAGAATTCACGTCGCGGTCAGGTCCCAGCCGCTCAGCAGCACGGCGATGCTCACCAGCCCCACCAGCAGGTTCATCGGAATGCCCACCCGCAGGTAATCGCTGAAGCGGTAGCCACCCGGGCCGTAGACCATCAGGTTGGTCTGGTAGCCCAGCGGGGTGGCGAAACTGGCGGAGGCGGCCATCATCACCGCAAACATGAAGGGTTCGGGGTTCAGCCCTGCGTTGCCGGTGATCTGCAGCACTATGGGCACCATGATAATTGCCGCGGCGTTGTTGGTGACCATCTCGGTGAGCAGGGAAACGCACAGGTAGACCACCACCAGCATCAGCCAGGGGCGGCCTCCGGAAAGGCTGATAGCGCCCTCCGCCAGAACAGTGGCCACGCCGGTCTTCTGCAGGGCGACGCCGAGTGCAAAGGAGGCGGCGATGGTGAGAATCACCGTGAGATCCAGGCTCTTTTGCGCCTGGTTCACCGAGCAGCAGCCGCTGGCGAGCATGGCGCCGGCGCCCAGCAGGGCGGCATTGAGCATACTGGTGAGGCCGCTGGCGGCGGCCAGCACGATGGCGATCATGATGCCCCAGGCGATATAGCCTTTCTCGTGGCGCGGGGACTCCTCCTCCAGTTCGTTGACCAGCAGGAAGTCGCGATTGAAGCGCTGGCGGCTGACGAACGCCGGGCGCGTCTCCAGCAGCAGGGTGTCTCCCCCCTGCAGCCTGATGCTGGAAAGGTTGCCGGCCACCCGTTCGCCGTTGCGCGCCACCGCCAGCACCACGGCGCCGTAGCGGCTGCGGAACTGGGCGTCGCGGATGCTGCTGCCGATGGCGTCACAGCGGGGGGAGACCACCACTTCCACCAGCCTCCGCTCGCCGCGCTCGGTGGCAAGGGTCTCGCTGGCGTCCTCCTCCGAGGGCACTATGCCGCGCATGCGCAGGAGGTCGGAAATGGCCTGGGTATCCCCGGCGAACACCAGCCGGTCGCCCCCGCGCAATACCTCCTCCGAGCGCACCGGGGTGATTGCGTCGCCGTTGCGCTCTATCTCCGCCAGGTAGACGCGCCGCAGTCCGCGCAGCCCGGCCTCTTCCACCGTCTGCCCCACCAGCGGGCCGCCGTGGGCGACAGCGACTTCCAGGGTGAACTCGCGCAGGTTGCCAAACGGTTTCTTTTCGCGGCGGTCCGGCAGCCAGCGGGGAAAGAACAGCAGCATAAACAGGGTGCCGGCGAGAGCGGCGGGCAGCCCCACGGCGGCGATGGAGAACAGGGAGAAACTCTCGCGTCCGGTGAGCGCCTGGTACTGGCCGTTGACCACCAGGTTGGTGCTGCTGCCGATCAGGGTCAGGGTGCCGCCGAGAATCGCGGCGTAGCTGAGCGGAATCATCAGTTTGGACGGCGCTATATCGATGCGCTTGGCCCAGGCGTTGATCGCGGGGATCATGGTGGCCACCACCGGGGTGTTGTTCAGGTAGCCGGACAGCGCCATCACCGGAGTGAACACCCGCAACATGGCCGCGCGCACCGAGCCGGGCCTGCCCAGCAGGTGTTTGACCAGCAGGTCGATGCCGCCGGAGCCGTGGATGCCGGCGGCGACCACGAACATGGCGGCGACGGTGATCAGGCCGCTGTTGCCGAAGCCGGACAGCGCCTCCTCGGCGGTGAGCACGCCGCTGGCACTGAGCAGGGTGAGCGCCGCCATCATCACCAGGTGCGGCTGCAGTCGGGTAAAAATCAGCGTTGCCAGGGACGCGAATACCAGCGCCAGGGAAAACCAGCCAGCCCAATCCATAGTCATTGTGTGTCCGGGAAGTGTCGGCTAAAACTACCGTATAGGCGTTATCGCCAAAAGTTATTTTTTGGCATATTTATATAGCTTTCTATCGATGTTGCCTCCTTGCGGCATCTTTGCCGGCGGACGCGGCTATCGAATTTAGTGTGAACAGGCCCTAGAATACGCGGCTTTCACTCGCACTGGATTGAGAACAAAGATGGGAAACAGAACGCCTCTGTATGACACGCATGTCGCCATGGGCGGCAAGATGGTGGATTTTGGCGGGTGGGATATGCCGCTGCACTACGGCTCGCAGCTGGATGAACACAACCGGGTGCGCGGTGACGCGGGCATGTTCGACGTCTCCCATATGACTGTGGTGGATATCGATGGCGACGGCGCCCGCGATTACCTGCGCCATCTGCTGGCCAACGACGTGGCCAAGCTGGACGGCAACCCCGGCAAGGCCCTCTACACCGGTATGCTCAACGAGCGGGGCGGGGTGATCGACGACCTGATCGTCTACCTTCAGGAATCCGGTTACCGTCTGGTGGTCAATTGTGCTACCCGCGAGAAGGACTTGGCCTGGATGAACCGTCAGGCGGAATCCTTCGACGTAACCCTGAGCGAGCATCCCGAACTCGCCATGGTGGCAATCCAGGGGCCCGAGGCGCTCGACAAAGCGAAGGCAGCGCTGGGCATCGAGTGGATCGCGGCCATCGACGATCTGGATATCTTCCAGGGTGTGGCCCGCGGCGACTGGTTCGTGGCGCGCACCGGTTACACCGGCGAGGACGGCCTGGAGATCATGCTGCCTGGAGAGGATGCCCCCGGTTTCTGGCGCGCGCTGGCGGATGCCGGTGTGGCTCCCTGCGGCCTCGGGGCGCGGGACACCCTGCGCCTGGAGGCGGGCATGAACCTCTACGGCCACGAGATGAACGAGGATATCTCGCCGCTGGTCGCCAACATGGCCTGGACCATCGCCTGGCTGCCGGAAGAGCGCGATTTTATCGGCCGCGCACCGCTGGAAAAGGAAAAAGCCGAGGGCGTAAAGGAAAAGCTGGTGGGGCTAGCGCTGAAGGAGCGCGGCGTGCTGCGCGCCGGCCAGCCAGTGGTGGTGGACGGCGACGGCGGCCGCGGTATCATCACCAGCGGCACCTTCTCCCCCACCCTGGGCCACTCCATCGCACTGGCGAGGGTCCCGGTAACCGTGGGCGAAACCGCTGAGGTGGAAATCCGCAACAAACCGGTACCGGTAAAGGTGGTAAGACCCTGTTTTGTGCGCAACGGAAAATCCGTAATTTGATAATTAGAGGGATCACAACATGAGCGAAATTCGCAGTGAACTGAAATATCTGTCCAGCCACGAGTGGGCGCGGTTGGAAGAGGACGGCACGGTGACCGTTGGTATCAGCGACCACGCCCAGGATGCGTTGGGGGATGTGGTCTATGTGGATACCCCGGAAGTGGGCACCAACCTGGCCGCCGGTGACGAGGCGGGTGTGGTGGAGTCGGTAAAAGCCGCCAGCGATATCTATGCACCCGTTTCCGGCGAGGTGGTCGCGGTTAATGAGGCGCTGGAAGACGCCCCGGAAACCGTCAATGCCTCTCCCTACGACGACGGCTGGTTCTTTCGCGTCAAGCCCAGCGACCCGAGTGAACTGGACAAGCTGCTGGATGCGGAGGCCTACCGGGCTGAGGCAGAGGAGTAACCGGTGACAAAAAAGCCGCTGCGGTTGGCAGCGGCTTTTTTGTCACTGATCATCGGTCACCGACCACTAACCCCCGGCCACTTCGTTATCCCCCGCCGGCTGCAGCAGCGCCTTTAGTCCCAGCCCTTTCAGGTATTCCTCTACCGTTTCCTCTATTTCATCCGCATTGTCCATGACCAGCACCTGCTGCAGCAAGTGGTCCGCATCCGCTTTGCGTACCGCGCGCAGCGCGGCCTTGACCCGGGGCAGGTTGGTGGCGTTCATGGACAGCACGTCGTAACCCATGGCCATCAGCAGCAGGGCGCCGCCGGGGTCGCCAGCCAGCTCGCCACAGATTCCCACCTTGGTGTTCGCCTCGCGCCCGGCGGTGACCACTTCCTGCAGTGCGCGCAGAACCGCCGGGTGCAGGGCGTGGTAGATATTGGCCACTCGGCTGTTGTTGCGGTCCACTGCCAGCAGGTACTGGGTGAGGTCATTGCTGCCCACGGAGATGAAGTCCACCCGCTCGGCCAGTTCACGCGCCTGGTAAACCGCCGAGGGCACCTCGATCATAATGCCCAGCGGCGGCAGCGCGACTTCATAGCCCTCGTCCAGGAGTTCCCGGTGCGCGCGCTCCACCAGCACCCGCGCTGCGTCCACTTCTCCCACGCCGCTGATCATCGGCAGCATGATGCGGAGGTTGTCCAGCCCCAGGCTGGCCTTCATCATCGCGCGCACCTGGCCGAGGAAGATTTCCGGGTGGTCCAGGGTGACGCGAATGCCGCGCCAACCGAGGAAGGGGTTGGTCTCCTCGATGGGAAAGTAGGCCAGGGCCTTGTCGCCGCCGATGTCCAGGGTGCGCATGGTCACCGGGCGGGGGGCGAAGGCCTGCAGCTGTTCGCGGTAGATCTCCCGCTGCTCCTCCTCTGAGGGGAAGCGGTCGCGCAGCAGGAAGGGTACCTCGGTGCGGTAGAGTCCCACCCCCTCGGCGCCGCGCTCCAGGGAGCGTACCACGTCCGCCATCAGCCCGGTGTTGACCCACAGGCGCACCCGGTGGCCGTCGGAGGTTTCCGCGGGCAGGCCCGCCAGGTGGTCGAGGTTGCGCGCCAACTCGCGCTCTTCCTCCACGATGCTGTCGTAGCGGCGCCGGAGTTCCCGGCCCGGGTGCACGTGCAGTTCGCCGCGGTAGCCATCCACCACCAGTTCGGCGCCGTCTATCTGTTCATAGGGCAGGTCCTGGACCCCCATCACCGCCGGCAGGCCCATGGCGCGGGCGATAATCGCCACATGGCTGTTGGCGGAGCCCTTTACCGACACCAGGCCGATAAGTTTTTCCCGCGGTACCTCCGCGAGTACCGCGGCGGTCAACTCCTCGCCGACCAGTATGGTGTTTTCCGAGTAGTCCCGCTGGCTCTGCTGCTGCTGGCGCAGGTGCATCAGCACCCGGGCACCCAGGTCGCGCACGTCTGCGGCGCGGTCGCGAAAATAGGAGTCGGACATGGCCTCGAAGCGACGCACGTGTTCCAGCATCACTTCGGCCCAGGCGCGGGGGGCGCTGAGCTGCTGGCGGATGCGGTCGCACACTTCCACCGCCAGGGAGTTGTCGTCGAGCATGCTGATATAGGCGTCAAACAGCGCGCGCTCCTCCCGGTTCAGCTCACCTTTGAGGCGTTCGCCTACCTCCCGGATCTCGCCGCGGGCGCTGGTCAGCGCCTGGTGGAACAGCTCCAGTTCGGCGTCCACATCCATGCAGGAGGAATAGGGTACTGTGGCCAGATTGGCCGGCGGAATGATGATATGCGCGCGGCCGATGGCTACCCCGGGGGAGGCGGCAAGCCCGCCGAACTTGGCTTCGTGCCGCTGCTTGCCGATAGTCGCCAGTGCCCCGGTGGCCTCGGCGTGGGCGATGACCCCGGCCAGCTGTGCGGACAGAGTGACCAGGAAGGCCTCTTCGCCCTCGTCGAAGCGGCGCTTCTCCGCCTGCTGCACCACCAATACACCGAGCACGTTGCGGTGGTGGATGATGGGAGTGCCGAGAAAGGCGAAAAAGCGCTCCTCACCAGTGGCGGGGAAGTACTGGTAGGCGGGGTGGGCCTCTGCCTGCTCCAGGTTGATGGGTTCTTCGCGCGTGACCACATTGCCCACCAAGCCCTCACCCGGGGCCAGGCGCACCTTGCCCACCGCATCCGGGTTGAGCCCCTGGGTGGCCATCAGCACGTAGTTGCCGGACTTTTTGTCCCGCAGGTAGACGGAGCACACGCGAGTGTGCATCACCTCGCGCACACGGCGTACGATGATATCCAATACTGCATGCAGGTCCCGGGCCGCGTTGACTTCCTGGACGATACTGCGCAGGGATCCGAGCAAAGGCCTGTCCTCCTTTCCTGATGACAAAAGACGGGAAAACCAGCGGGCGGGGGGTCACTCCCCCGGTTTCTGGTTCCTGTCTTCTGAAAAGCGCTTCTCCAATTGTATTTGCTGCGGAGCCAATTCGGTCAGCGCGCGCCGATATACTTCACGCTTGAAGGTCACCACCTTGCTCAGCGGGTGCCAGTAGTTCACCCAGCGCCAGTGGTCGAATTCCGGTTTGTAGCCATTGTCGAAACTGATAGCGCTGTCGGGAGCCTCCAGGCGCAACAGATACCACTTCTGCTTCTGGCCGATACAGAGGGGCTCCGCCCGCCGCCGGATCAGCCGTTGCGGCAGCCGGTAGCGCAACCAGCCGCGGGTGCAGGCGATGAGGCTGACCTGGTCGCGGGTCAATCCCACCTCTTCATAAAGCTCCCGGTACAGGGCCTGTTCCGGAGTTTCCCCCGGGTTGATCCCCCCCTGGGGGAACTGCCAGGCGTCCTTGCCACCCACCCGCCGCGCCCACAGTGCCTGGCCGCGGGCGTTCAGCACGATAATCCCGACATTGGGGCGAAAGCCCTCGGTGTCGATATTGTTGCTGCTGTCGCCTCCGCGCCCCCGGTTCTTCCCGCTATCGCCGGAGTTGGGCTGTCCGATGGATCTGCGGCGGCTTTTTCGCCCGGCTTGCACTGCCTTGCCGTCGCTCAAAATACCGTCCTCGAATCTGTTTCGCGCGGTTCTGTCGCCGCGCAGTGTTGCCCAGCATTGTTCCACAGCGGGGAGGTTACGGCAATTAGGCGCAGAAGGCGGTGTGCGCAGCGCGATGGCGGAGTAAAATTGCCCGTCGCGCCTATAGTTATGATGGGGAGAAATCGGTGCAGTTGGCAATCTTTGACCTGGACAACACCCTTATCGGTGGCGATAGCGACCACGCCTGGGGGGAGTTTCTGGTGGAGCGCGAGCACGTCGACGGCGAGCGCTACCGCTCCGCCAACGATCGCTTCTACCGCGATTATCAGCGGGGTGAACTGGACATCTTCGCCTACCTGGAGTTTGCCCTGGAGCCACTGGCCCAGCTCTCCCGGGGGCAGCTCAACAACCTGCAGCGGGAGTTCATGCAGGAGGTGATCAGCGAAATCTGGCTGCCGAAGGCAGAAGCGTTAATCGGTCGGCATCGCCGCGACGGTCACCATATTATGATTATCACTGCCACCAACCGTTTCGTGGTGGAGCCCATCGTCGAACTCCTGGGGGTGGACACCCTGCTGGCCACCGAGCCTGAGGAGCTGGAAGGCAGCTTTACCGGCCGGGTGGTAGGCGAGCCCTGTTACCAGGGTGGCAAGGTTGTGCGCCTGCAGCAGTGGCTGGCGCACAATCCTGAGTACCGCGACGGAGAGAAGTGGTTCTACAGCGATTCCATCAACGACCTGCCGCTACTGCAGCAGGTGCAGTACCCGGTGGCAGTGGATCCCGATGCGCGTTTGCGCGCGGAGGCCGAGGCGCGCGGCTGGCCGGTTATCAGCTTGCGCGACTGACAGGTTTCCGGGGGGGTTAGTCTTATTTTGCTTGTGTGGGGAAGAATTGTGATCGAAGAGTTGGTTCGGCGACTGCGCCCGGCGCTGTTGCTGGTTGCCCTGTCGGTGCTGCCGGCCTGTGAACGCAAAGGCGCGGAGCAGCCGGTGCCGGAGCGGCCGGTAGTGGAGACCGTGGATCCGGCGGCGGCGGAAGAGCTGTCCCGCGGTGTGTGGCAGGCGGGACAGGTCCAGTTGGCCGACGCCCGAGCGGCGGTGGAGGCGCTCAACCGCGCTGTCGCCACTCTGCTGGACAAGCCCAGCGAGGATCACCTGGAGGCAGCCAAACTCGCTTGGCTTGATGCCCACAGAGAGTTCACCGCCGCGCTGCCCTATATCCAGGTGGCTTTTGCTCCCGCAGAGTTGCGCAAACAGGGGCAGGCGTTGTTGTTGGCTCTGGACAGCTGGCCGGCGCAGCCCGGCTACCTGGACACGGTGCCCGGCTACTCGGACAGCGGCATCGTCAACGATACCGCGATCGAGCTGACCCTGCCCAACCTGCGCAGGCAGCACCGGCTCACCGCACACGAGGAGGCCAGCACCGGTTTTCACGCCATGGAGATCATGCTCTGGGGGCCCACCAGCGAGCGCACTGCAGAGCAGTTTGTCGCCGTCGGCGCCGGCGAAAAACCGGAGGCCCAGGCCACCAACCGGCGCCGCGAACTCACCCGTCTGATCGGGGAGGGCATGGGGGAGGATATCGACGGCCTGGTGGATCGCTGGCCCTTTGCCGCCAATGACCTGTCCCGCCATTTCCTGGCCCTGGCCCCTGTGGAGCGACTTCAGCAGATACGCGCGGCCCACACACGGCTGGTGGACGAAGAACTGCTGCGCCGTCTGCCGGAGAGTTCCGAGAGCGATGTGGAGAGCAGCCGCGCGGCGGATTCCAAGCAGGCGCTGTTGGCCTCGCTGCGCGAGTTGCAGGCGAACTGGTTGCCGGCCCAGGGCGCCGGCCTGGCCGAACTGCTGCTGGACCGGCACCAGGCGGCGGCCCTGGCGCAGACATTCGCCGCGCTGGAGGAACTGCTGCTGAAGATGGAGGACCCCATAGAGCTGGCGGAACTCAGTCAGCTGGCCCGGGCGCGGAACCTGCTGGAGGGGCTGGCGGGGCTGATGTCCGGGGTTACCCAGGTGCCGGCGTCCGAGGAGGAGATGACCCCAGTGAAGCTGGGTCCCGCAGGCTAGGCGGGTTTCGGGGTTGTGGATGGACTATTGGTGGATAACACATTGTGGGAGCCTGCCTGAGGGCGATTGAGATACCGGCGACACTTGCTTCGCCAGCAGGGCTGGCTCCCACAAGGTGGTACCAGTCCCCGGTTCTGTTCCGGAACTTGAGCATAAAAAAGGCCGCCGGATTGCTCCGGCGGCCTTTCTGTCTTCTGACAACTGGCTTCTGTCCCCTGGACTACCAGCGGCGGACCGGTCCGGTATCCACGTGCACGAAGCCGCTCTTCGGGTAGTAGCCGACGCCGCCCGCCTTCAGGTCCAGGGCCGCGCGGCGCAGCCTGGAGGTGCTGATACCGGGCATGCGGATGTCCAGGGCCATACCGCGGGTGTGGTAACTTCGGCGTGCCACGCCGCGGCCCGCTGCGCGCAGCTTGGCGTTGGTCTTGGCTGAACGGTAGCCGGAGATGATCTCGACCTCGCCGTTGAAGTTCAGCTTCTGCTTCAGCTTGTACACGATGTCGAACAGCTTCGGGTCCATGCGCGTCACCTCGTTGGCGCGGTGGTCGCGGAGCAGACGGTTGAACTGCTTCAAACCGCTGTTGTTGTAGCTGCCGTTGGCCCAATAGGCGGTGCTCAGCCTTTCCCCGGTATGCAGGTTGCGCATTTTCAGGGTGCGGGAGCTGCCCGCTCTTGCGAGTGTCGGTCCAGCGCTGACCGCCGCCGCTGTTGCGCAGGTTACGGCCAAGAACCGGCGTCTGGAGGGATTATTCATATCCTGTTTCCGCCTCGTTATCTCTATGTCAATTTGCCTGGGGGTTGCTTTTGGTGCCAAAGGGCACGGGAAGGAATGTACAAAAAATAACCTGCGGTTACAAACTGTACACTGCTAATGAAGAAACAATCGAAAGGGACCCCTGGTATTTTTTTCTCCACACCCTATGCAGAGAAGCCCGGAAGTGGGGAGATCAGGGGAAACAGGCAGGGGAATATGAGATGGCGTTGTCATCTCAGGGGTTTTCGTAATAAATTATTTTTTTTATGACTGTTCAGTATTGGCTATCCGGGGCTAGCCGTCGTCTTTGCGATAGATGTCGCGGCGAAACTGGGGACGGCCCCCGGGATCGACCCACGCGGTCATATAGGTAATGAACAGCCGCGGCGGCTGGCTCACTTGGACCCTCACTGTCTCATCCCCACTGGTAGCCTGGGCGATACGGACCCTGTCCCATCCCTGCTCGTCGAGCAGGGCGTAGGCGAGTTCCTGGGGCCGCTCAAGGCGTATGCAACCGTGGCTGAAGGCGCGTTCACGGTGGTCGAACAGGCTGTGTGCCTGGGTGTCGTGCAGGAAGATCGACTTGCGGTTGGGCAGTATGAATTTGACTCGTCCGAGGGTGTTACCGGCGCCGCTTACCTGGCGCAGCGTGGCGTTGCCGCTCGCGGCGCGGGCCAGGCTGTCCTCTGAGATGGGGGAAGTGTCGCCGTCGCGGTAGCTGACCACCCGGTAGCCCCGCTCGTGCATGGCCCGCGGATTGTTGCGGGCCTTGGGCAGCAGTTCGGTGAGGAGGATGCTGCGCGGCACTGTCCAGGTGGGGTTGAATACTATCCCGGTGATCCGGCTGCTGAGTGTGGGAGTGCGGCTGCTGGTTTTACCCACCACTGTCTTCATGGATAGGGTGACCGTACCGTTCTGCACCAGTTGCAGGCGGTAATCGGGCACATTGATCAGCACATAGCGCTCCTTCCTGGGGATCCGCAACTGGTCCCCCCGCTCGGCATTCAACTCCAATTGGCGCGCGCGCTGGCCCGGGGGGACCGCCAGTTCGGCCAGGGTTTCCGCCCCGGCGACGCCGCTGGCCTCCAGGCCGTGGCGGCGTTGATAGTTTTCCAGTGCCCGCTGCAGGCTGCTGTCGAAGCGCGCGCTGTCACGGCTGGCGGTGCGGACCGGTCCCGGTGGGCCCTGATAGTCGCCGTAGAGCTGGAGCAGGCGGCGCAACTGGGCCACGCGCGCGCCCCGATCGCCGGGGTGGAGGGGGCCGCCGGGGGCAATGGGTTCCCAGTGCCCGGCGAGTTGCCGGTAGTGGGCGGCCTGCGCACGCAGTTGCTCGCCGGCGTGCGCGGGATGGATCTGCGGCTTCTCGCCGGCTGCGGGCACTGCGGCCGCAGCGCCCAGGCAGGCGATGGCCGCCAGCAGCCGCCAGCGTTTCCTGACAAGTGCCATGTTTCACCCCGGTCAGTCGTTATCGGTTTCTTTTCCGCTGGTTTCCCCTGGGTTGTCGCGGTTGTAGATATCGGGCCTGAACTGCAGCAACCCCTCCTCGTCCACCCAGGCGCTCCAGTAGGCGATGTACACCGGTATCGGCTGCTCCAGCTCCACGGCGCGGGTGCGCCCGCTGTGCACCATGCGGTCGATACGCTCCTCTCCCCAGCCGTTCTGTTCGGCCAGCATCCTGCGGGCGAACTCGATGGGCTTTTCCAGGCGTATGCAGCCGTGGCTGAAGGCGCGCTGCCCCCGCTTGAACAGGTGTTTGCTTTGGGTGTCGTGCAGGAAGATGGCGTGGCTGTTGGGGATCACGAACTTGACCCGCCCCAGGGCATTTTTGGGGCCGCCCTTCTGCTGCAGGCTGACGGTGCCGCGGCGGGTGGCGGCGATGTTGCGCGCACTGAAGGGCACCGCGCGACCCCGATGGTTGACCAGTCGGAAGCCGCGGGCGGAGAGGGCGCCGCCGCCCTTGGGCAGCAATTCGTGCACGGCGATGCTGGGCGGTACCCGCCACACCGGATTGAACACCAGCCGGGTCATGCGCGTGGCCAGTTGCGGGGTCTGGTGCTTGGTGCGGGTCTTGCCCACCACCACGCGCATGCGGAACTGCTCGCGTCCGCGGTCCATCAGGCGCAGGCTGAAATCGGGGATGTTAACCAGGATATAGCGGGGGCCCAGGTCTTTGGGCATCTCCCCCCACCGCTTCAGGTTGGCGGCCAGCGTCCGGGCGTGCCGGGCGGGGTCGACGTTCAGGCGCTCGCGGGTGCGCTGATCCACCAGGCCGTCCTCTTTCAGGCCGTGGCGCCGCTGGAAGCGCTTTACCGCCTCCTGCAGCCGGGCGTCGTATTCATCCATGGGTGCGGCGGTGTCCGTGTGGTCGTCGAGGGGGTAGTCACCATACTGCATCAGCAGGCTGCGCAGGTGGGCGACGCGTGGATCGCGCATCCCCGGTGACAGGGTTTGCCCCTTGGGAAGGGGCCGCCACTGGTCTCCCTCGGCGAGGGCGCTATAGCGCGCCAGTTCCTCGCGCATCAGCGCGTACTGGCGGCCGTAGGGGGCGAAGCTGTCCAGCGCCTCCAGGTGTGGCTCGACCGCCGGTGCCTGGGCGGTGACGGGCGGGGTGGCACCCACCGCGAGCGCCATTGCGAGCGCCAGGGCGCTGCAGCTGAGAGGGTTGCGAATGTACTGGCTGGTGTGGAGACCCATGGTCTACTCCCTGCAAGCCGGAGTGAGTCGGCGGACGGATCGCCGTATTCACATTGGTAACTTGCAGGGAGGGGGTGCCCCAATACCTTTGGGGAATGCGCCGGGAGGCCTAAGGGTGGAATTGGAATATATGAGAGTGGCCGGCGGCGGGAAGCGCTGCTAGACCACTCCCGCCACTCGCCAACACCAGATTGGCTAGAATTGATTGGCCGCCAGGCCGTCCTTGTCGTAGATATCCGGGCGGAAGTTCAGGCGCCCCTCGCCGTCCACCCAGGCGGTCCAATAGGTGATGTACACCGGCACCCGCTGTTTCAGTTTCACCTCGGTGGTCTCGTCGCCGGTGGTGAGCTGGTCGATGCGCCACTGGTCCCAGTCGCCCTGATCCTGCAACAGCGCCTGGGCCAGATGTCGTGGTTTTGCCAGGCGCACGCAGCCGTGACTGTAGCCCCGGTCTGTGAGGGTGAATAGACTCCTGGCGCGGGTGTCGTGCAGGTACACATCGTACTTGTTGGGAATCTCGAACTTGACCCGCCCGAGGATATTGTCCTCACCGCCCAGCTGGCGCATCAGGTAGGAGCCCCGGCCGGCGGCGGAGAGGTTTTTGGGGGTCAACGGCAGATGTTCGCCGCTGCCGCTCACTACCCGGTAGCCCATGTTCTCCATGCCGCTGGGGTTGGCGCGGGCCTTGGGCAGTATTTCATTCACCAGAATGCTGCGCGGCACTGTCCAGGTGGGGTTGAATATCACCTTGCTCACCCGGGTATTGATTTCCGGCGTGGCGTGTTTCTTTTTGCCTACCACCACGTTCATCGACAGCCTGACCCGGCCGTTCTCCACATAGTGCAACTTGTATTCGGGAATATTGACCTGTACGAAGCGGCTGCCCAGGTCTGCCGGCAACTGCTGGCGGCGGCGGATATTGGTCTCGATGACATGTGCGCGAGCGGTGGGGGAGAGGTTTAACCGCTGGCGGGTCAGGCGGCCGACGATACCGTCGGGCTTGAGGCCGTGGCGTGCCTGGAAGCGCAGCACCGCTTCGTGCAGGCGACGGTCGAACCTGTCGCTGTTGGGCTCGCCGCCGTAGCTATGATAGTCGCCGTAGAGGGACAGCATGTTGCGCAGTTGGGCTACGTGGGGATGGCGCGCGCCGATAGTCATGGCGGGGCCCTTGGGCAGAGGTCGCCAGCGGCCGCTGTCCGCCAGGTTGCGGAGACGCGCCAGCTCGTTGCGCAGGGCCGCGGCATCTCCACCGTAGAGTATGTTGTCCTCTATATAGGGACCTTCGCTGTGGTCCGGAACCCGCCCCACCGGCGGCAGCCCGTTCTCGCTGCGATAGCTGCGGTAGCCGTTGCGCGGGGGCAGGCCGCCAGGGGAGAAACGCGAGGGTGACGGCCGGCGGGCGGAGTAGGTGGAGTAGTGACGCGAGCGCTCGACGTTGTAGCTGCGACTGCGGGTTCCGCGGGTTCCACGGGTTCCACGGGTTCCACGGGTTCCACGGGTATAGCCGCGAAAGTACTTGCGCCCGCTGGGGGTGGCAGCGGCCTGCCGCGGCATCTGCAATCCCACCAGGCGGTATTCGCCCTCCGCATGATGCACCGGGGTGATATTCAGCTGCCGGCGGCTCTTGGGCTTGAGCCGGTCCAACTGGGTGTCCTGGGCGTAGGACACGAAAGCGTCGGTGAGCAGCACATCGAGTACCGCGGCCATCTGCAGACGCTGGGGCGTGTCGCGCAGGGTGCGGTCGAAGTAGCCCAGGTGGTAGCGGTAGTCCACCATGCTGCTGGGGTTGCCGGAACTGGAGGCGGTGAGCTGCTTCAACAGGTCGTTGGCGGTGTCGCTGAGGCTGTAGTTGTCGAACCACAGCAGGCGGTAATCCGTGCGCTGGTAGATGCGCCGCACCGCCGCCGGGTTGAAGATCGGATCCTGGGCGGGCCAGGAGTCGGGGTTCTCTTCCAGCCAGCGCACCAAATGGGGGCGCACGGCATTCTCCGGCAGCACCGGCACCGTTTGCTGATTGGCAGCGAAGGCGAAATAAAGGGCGAAAACGCACAGGCTGCCGAGGATCATCAGCGGCAGCGGTGACTTGTGTGTGCGGCGCTCGGGGTTGAAATACGACATGGTACCTCAGCGATACTGCAGGGCCCGGGTTGCCAGATTTTGGGGTGGCCGGGCGCCAGATCGTTTATACCTTCCCAACCTGCGGCGAACCGATCCTATTGTTCGTCGATACTATCGACGGCCCGCCTGTGTCATGCGTCCCGCGCGACCTTCCTTTATGAAGAGGCAGCAAACGGCGCTGAGTTGCGCGTAAGTCAACATCCAGCTGCCTGTGAAAGTAAGTATGGCAATAAATCCGGAGTTTGCTTGGCGTTTGATTCATTTGACTCTATGGGAGTCACGACCCAAGGCTGGGCCTCAGCGCTCCCCTCTCTGAGGGGGTGGGGGAAGTTGGGGGAGGAGACGCCCCAGGCTCGTGGGCGAACACAAGCTCCGCCCCAACAATCCCCGCCGACCGTCGACTATCAATCTAGGCGAAAATGGCGCAGCGGGCCGTTCAATTCGCCATTGTAGTAGTTCTGTTCCCACAACTGCGTCCGCCCCCGAGGGTCGACCGCCACCAGGCTGCTGGCGCGGGTGCCATAGGAGCCGCGGGAGGGGGAGTCGCGGGTATCTATCTGCACAAAAATGGAAGAGAGCGCCAGTTCCAGCGCCGGGTCCACCCCGGTATGGGGCAGCTCCGCCACCGCCGCCGGTGTACTGTCCTGCAGCAGGGTCAGGGCCGGGCGCACGAAGTTGTCCTTATCGATTCCGCCCTGGATACCCGCCAACAGCCGCTCTGTACCGGCCTTCCCTTTCAGCACCTTGGGCCAGGGGGCGTCCGGAGCGCCGTTGGAAATGCCGTGGACCCCGGGGGAGAAGGCGAAGGTCCGGTGGCGGTTGCCGGCGCAGACCAGTTCCGGCTCCGCACCCAGTTGGAAGAGCACCGCATTGAAGCCGCGATAACGCGCCGCCTCCAGCCTCGTGGCGTAATCCCAGGGCAGCCGCTGCCCGCGCAGGAAATCCCGCGGGATATCTCCCCGCGAGAGCGTATCGGCTGGCGGGGCACGACCGGGCTCGCGCACATTGGTAACCGCCGCCGCGCGCCCGCCCCTGGCCACACCCAGCCAGGTGCCGCCGGCCTGCAGATCGCGCCCGGCCACCAATTCTCCGCGCTCCCAGGGCGACGCCGGTGCGCTGGGGCGACCGTGGAACTCATCCCGGTTGGCGAGCATCAGCAGCGGGTATTCGGGGTGGCGGCGGTAGGCGAACAGCAATAGGCACATGGATTGAATGCGGAATGATGAATGCGGAATGCGGAATGCGGAATGCGGAATGATGAATGATGAATGCGGAATGATGAATGATGAATGCGGAATAGTAGCGGCTAACGCGGTGAGTTTCCGCATTCCGCATTCATCATTATTCCGCATTACTCTCCGCCCGCTTTAACTGGTAAGATTTCGCTCATCTCAATGAGCTCGCCAATAACTGTGAAGTCACAATGATCCCCTATCCCCAAATCGACCCGGTAGCCGTGGCCATAGGCCCGCTGAAAGTGCACTGGTACGGGCTGATGTACCTGGCCGGCTTTGCAGCCGCCTGGTGGTTGGCCCTGCGGCGCAGCCGCAAGCCCTGGTCGCCGGTGATCAAGTCGGAAGTGGAGGATTTGATTCTCTACTGCGCCATCGGCGTCGTGGTGGGCGGCCGGATCGGCTATATGCTCTTTTACAATTTCGGTGAACTGGCCTCCGATCCCCTGTCCCTGTTCCGCGTATGGGAGGGCGGCATGAGCTTCCACGGCGGCCTGATCGGGGTGATGCTCGCCGCCACTCTCTACGCGCGCAAGATCGGCACCACTTTCCCCGCACTGATCGACTTCGTGGCGCCACTGGTGCCTATCGGCCTGGGCCTCGGTCGCCTCGGAAATTTTATCGGCCAGGAGCTGTGGGGGCGGCCCACGGACGTGCCCTGGGGGATGGTCTTCCCGCGGGACCCGGATTTGCTGGTGCGCCACCCGTCGCAGCTGTACCAGGCGTTCCTGGAGGGTCTGGTGCTGTTTGTGGTGCTGTGGATTTACTCCAGTAAACCGCGCCCGCGCCTGGCGGTGGGCGGCCTGTTCGTGACTCTCTACGGCATCTTCCGTTTTGCGATGGAATTCGTGCGTGAGCCGGATGGCCATATCGGCTTCGACCTGTTCGGCTGGATGACCCGCGGCCAGTTGCTCAGCCTGCCGATGATCGCCGCGGGCGTCGCGATGATGGTATGGAGCTACCGCACCCAGCCGCTTCCCGAAGGTCGGGGCCAGGCGAAAGGGGGCACACAGTAATGAAGCAGTACCTGGACCTGATGCGTCATGTGCGCGACAGCGGCACCCGCAAGAGTGACCGCACCGGTACCGGAACCCTCAGCGTGTTCGGCTACCAGATGCGCTTCGACCTGGCCGAGGGCTTTCCGCTGATCACCACCAAGAAGTGCCATCTGCGCTCGATTATTCACGAACTGCTGTGGTTCCTGCGCGGTGACACCAATATCGGTTACTTAAAAGAGAACGGTGTGCGTATCTGGGACGAATGGGCCACCGAGGAGGGCGACCTGGGGCCGGTATACGGTTGCCAGTGGCGCTCCTGGCCCGCGCCGGACGGGCGCCGCATCGATCAGATAGCGCAGTTGCTGGAGCAACTGAAGAACCGCCCGGATTCCCGCCGCCTGCTGGTGAGCGCGTGGAACCCCGCCGATCTTCCTGACGAGGGAGTATCTCCGCGGGGCAACGCCGCCGTCGGGCGCATGGCCCTGGCACCCTGTCACGCCCTGTTCCAGTTCTATGTGGCGGATGGCCGGCTGTCCTGCCAGCTGTACCAGCGCAGCGCGGACATCTTCCTGGGGGTGCCCTTCAATATCGCCTCCTACAGCCTGCTTACCCTGATGCTGGCGCAGGTGTGCGGCCTCGAGCCGGGCGAGTTTATCCACACCTTTGGCGATGCCCACCTTTACCTGAACCACCTGGAGCAGGTGGAGGAGCAACTGAGCCGCGAGCCGTTGCCGCTGCCGCAGATGCTCCTCAACCCCGCAGTGGCCGAACTGTTCGACTTCCGCTTTGAGGACTTCGAACTGCGCGGCTACCAGGCCTATCCGCATATCCCGGCACCGGTGGCAGTGTAATGGCGGAAATCCCCATAGCCCTGATCGCCGCGGTGGCGCGCAACGGCGCCATCGGCCGCGACAACGGCCTGCCCTGGCGCCTGTCCGGCGACCTGCAGTTTTTCAAGCGCACCACCCTGGGCAAGCCGGTGGTGATGGGGCGTGTGACTTTCGAGTCCATCGGACGACCGCTGCCTGGACGGGACAATATCGTGGTCAGTCGCAGTCCTGAGTGGAGTGCCGAGGGGGTACAGTCTGCAGCCTCCCTGGAAGAGGCGCTTCAGCTGGCGCGGCGGTCCGCCGCTGCCAGCGGCGCCGCCGAGGTGATGGTGATCGGCGGCGCGCAGATCTATCGCCAGACCCTGGCGCAGGCGAAACGTGTCTATCTCACAGAAGTGGATGCCGAGGTGGAAGGAGACGCCTTCTTTCCACCCTTGTGTGACCAGTGGAAGGAATCCAGTCGGGCGTGTTACCCGGCCTCGGAAAGGGATGAATATAACTACTGCTTAGTCCAGTACGACAGGTCGAAATAAAAACAGTTTGATTATTTTGTGTTCATTCTGTTAAATTCCATCCTCGCTCGCACCGCGAACGTCGCCGCAAATGTGTGCAGGAAACCCGGGAGTGTTACCCGGTTGTTACTTCGCTACACACGGAGGTCGATACTGTCAATCGACATTTGAATAATCAAATCGGCTGTTTACAATGTGCGGCTCTTAGCTGTCTTCAAACCACTGTTGTTAAAACAAACGTACACCGCGTTGTGGCAGCTAAATCATCGCGACCATGTTGTGAAATATTGAACCCACTGGGGGGTCTAATGAAAACCAAGCGATTCATGGCTGTGGCGCTGACCACTGCGCTGTCTGCCGGCGCACTCTACGGCAGCGTAGCCACTGCGGATACACTCGACAACGTCCTCACCGTAGGCCAGCAGAAGACCTCTGCGGCTCAGGCTTCGCAAAAGCGCATCGACAAGATCGCTGAGGAAACCACCAGCCTGCTGCAGGACTTCAAGGTGGTGAACAAGGAAATCGACGGCCTGCGCGTTTACAACCGCCAGCTGGAGAAGCAACTGGCCAACCAGTTGTCAGTGATCAAAGACCTGGAAGAGTCCATCGACAACGTCACCGTTATCGAACGTCAAATTCAGCCGCTGATCCTGCGTATGCTGGACGGCTTGGAACAGTTTATCGAACTGGACGCGCCCTTCATGCTGGAAGAGCGTCTGGCCAACCTCGAAGGCGTCAAGAGGAATATGGACCGCTCCGATATCACCGCCGCGGAGAAATTCCGCCAGGTACTGGAACTGTACAACTTTGAAGCCGAATACGGCCGCAAGCTCAGTAGCTACGGCGATACCCTGAATGTGAATGGCCAGGAGCGCGAAGTGAACGTGCTGCAGATCGGCCGTATCGCCCTGCTGGCGCAGACCAAGGACTCCAAGATTACCATGGCCTACGACAAAGAGCAGAAGGGCTGGGTGGAAGTGGATGCCGGCGAATACCGCCGCGCCGTTCTGCAGGGCCTGAAAATCGCCAAGCAGCAGGCCACCCAAGACATCATGAACATGCCGATTCCGGCTCCGGAGGCAGCGCAATGAGAACCTCTATCGCCAAACGCGTCCTTTCATTAACAGCCGTCGTCACGGCGGCTGGCCTGATCAGCGCCTCCGTCGTTGCCCAGGAAAAAGCCCAATCCCTGGACCAGTTGTTGCAGATGGTGCGCAGCTCCAAGGTCGCCGAATCCAAAGAGCACCAGCAGCGCGAAGCACAATTCCGCCGCCAGAAGGCCAATCAGCAGGCCCTGCTGACCCAGGCGAAAAACACCCGCGCGGCCGAAGAGGCCCGCTCCGCCCAGTTAGAGGAGAAGTACAAAGAGCAGGAACTGCTGGTTCAGCAGAAGCGACAGCAACTGGACGAGCGCATGGGCTCCCTGAAAGAGCTGTTCGGCCACCTGACCTCCACCACCGGCGACCTGCGCGCCAACCTGAGCACCTCCCTCGTATCCGCCCAGTACCCCGGCCGCACCGAATTTCTGGACCAATTGATCAGCAAGATGGACTCCGCTACCAAGCTGCCGACCATCGAGGAGATCGAGCGCCTGTGGTACGAACTGCAGCGCGAGACCGTCGAGTCCGGCAAGGTGGTCAAGTTCACCGGCACAGTGATCAAACCCGACGGCGAGCAGGTCGAGCAGGAAGTTGTACGCGTGGGTAACTTCAACCTGGTTTCCAACGGCAAGTACCTGGAACTGATCGACGGTAGCAAAATGGCCGAGCTGGTACGCCAGCCCAGCGGCAAATTCCAGAGCGAAGCTGCCAACCTGCAGGCCGCCACTTCCGGCTTTAATGCCTTCGGTGTCGACCCCACCGGCCCCACCGGCGGCTCCTACCTGAAGGCCATGATCAACAGCCCGAGTATGGTTGAGCGCTGGCATCAGGGCGGTATTGTTGGCTACATCATCTCCGCGGTGGGTGCCTTTGCGATGCTGCTGGCCATCTGGCGCCTGATTGCGCTGTCCGGTATGAGTGCCAAGGTTAACGCTCAGCTGCGTTCTTCCACGCCGAATACCAACAACCCGCTGGGCCGCGTGTTGGCGGTGGCGGAAGAGAACCGCGGTGTGGATGGCGAGACCCTGGAACTGAAGATGGAAGAGGCGGTGCTGAAAGAGCGCCCGGCCATCGAGTCCGGTCTCAACCTGCTGAAGATCATCGCCATGGTAGCCCCGCTGCTGGGTCTGCTGGGTACTGTGACCGGTATGATCGTGACTTTCCAGGCGATCACCATCTTCGGCGCCGGCGATCCGAAGGCCATGGCCGGTGGTATCTCCTCCGCACTGGTAACCACCGTACTGGGTCTGTGCGTGGCGATCCCCACCGTACTGATGCACACCATCGTCAACGGCCGCGCCAAGCGCATCCTGCATATCCTGGATGAGCAGAGCACCGGTATCGTGGCGGAAAGCGCTGAGCGCAAATAAGAGGAGGCGGCAACATGCACGCATTGACTGACGCATGGGCCGCCGTCAACGCCTTTATGGCGTCGGGCGGGCCAGTACTGTTTCTAATCGCCGGCCTGACCTTCTTTATGTGGACGCTGATCTTCGAGCGGGTCTTCTACTTCAACAAGGGGTTGAAAGGTGACGTTCAGGGAGCGGTGGACCAGTGGGAGGGGCGCTCCGAGCGCAAATCCTGGGGCGCCCACCAGATCCGCCACGCGCTGATTTCCCGGGTATCCGAGAAGATCGGGGACAATCTGGACATGATTCAGGCCTGTGTGGCCCTCGCACCCCTATTCGGGCTGCTGGGCACGGTGTGGGGCATGATCAATGTGTTCGAGGTCCTCGCGATAACCGGCGGCGGTGATGCCAAGCAGATGGCCAGCGGTGTTTCCATGGCCACTATCCCGACAATGGCGGGCATGGTTACGGCACTGTCCGGGGTATTTGCCAACACCTATATCAGCCGCAAGGCGGAGCGTGAGACCCAGTTGCTGGAAGACCATCTGACGATGGATCACTAAGGCACACATAGGGCAAGTGGCCCGCCAAAAGCGCGCGCCTATTTGCCGAGAAGGTTTAGCCAAGCCAGAAACTTTCCCCGGGGCACTCCCTCGGAAGTGCCTCACGGGGAAAGTTCGCTAAGAGAGTTGCTATGAGCAGAAAACAAAATACGGCAGAAGAAGAAGCGGGAGCGATCGACCTCACGCCCATGCTGGACGTGGTGTTTATCATGCTGATCTTCTTTATCGTCACCGCCACCTTTATCAAGGTTCCCGGTGTCGATGTGGTGAAGCCGGAAGCGACAACCGCTGACCTCAAGGCCGCCTCTATTCTGGTAGCGATTAACGAGAGCAACGAAATCTGGATTGCCAAGGAGCACGTGGATGACCGCCTGGTGAAAATCACCCTGGAGCGTCTCTACGCACAAAACCCCAAGGGGTGGTTGGTAATTCAACCCGATAAGAAAGCGGATATCGAGAAGGTTGCCCTGATTGCGAATGCCGCCAGGGAAATCGGTATCGAGAAAGTATCGGTCGCGACAGAAAAGAGTTAACAGCTATGAATCCGGCAAGACTAGCAGGGGCGGGTACGCTGGCGATAGCCACGACTTTCGCCCTGATCTTCACCATGCATCAGTTGATTCAGGCAAATATGGGTGCTCCCGAGGATGAGGAGCAGATCAAGGTTGCCGATGTGGTGATGCCCGAGCAGAAGATCGAAACCCAGTACGACACCCGTAAACCGGACAAGCCCGACGAGCCGGAGCAGCCGCCGCCGGAAATGCCGGAACCGGAATACGATGAACCGAACCTGGACGACAGCATCAACATGTCTGCGCCCCGTGGGAGTGCGGATCTGAAGATCGGCGGTCTCGGTGGCGCCTTTAGCGAGGGCGACTACCTGCCCATCGTAAAGGTTCAGCCGCAGTATCCGCGTCGCGCCTTGCAGCGGGGTATTGAGGGCTACGTGATCGTCGAGTATACGGTGACCACCAACGGCTCCGTGCGCGATCCGAAGGTGGTGGAGGCCTTTACCCTGGACGGCAATCCCACAACTATCTTCAACCGCGCGGCGATCAAGTCGGCCTTGAAGTACAAGTACAAGCCGAGGGTCGTGGATGGCCAGGCAATGGAAGTGCCCGGTGTGAAGACCAAGATCAGCTTCAATATGGCCAAGAACTAATAGGGGACGCATATGAATATGACGACCATGACGAAAGGGCTGTCCAAATTCGTCCTGCGCACGTCCGTGGCGCTGCCCCTGGTACTGGCGCCGGCGGTGAGCGTCACCGTGTTGGAAGCGGTGGGCATTGAAGCCGGCTTCGCCCAGGCCCGAGCGGCCGAGGAGAAGACGCGCAAAGTACCGTCGATGCGTGAAAACGTGTCGAAAAAGCTGGGCAAGGCACAGGAAGCCGCGGAAGCGGAGAACTGGAATGGGGCCCTGGAGGCGCTGCGGGAGATGGAGGCCGACAAGGACAAGTTCAACGGCTACGAAATCGCGATGATGTACTACTTCTACGGCTTCGTGTACTACAGCATGGAGCGCTATAAGGAAGCCATCGGTGCCTACCAGAATGTTCTGCGGCAGGGTTCGGAAAACCTGACTGAGGCGCTGGAAGTGGAAACCCTATTTACCGTTGCCCAGCTGTCCTTCGTGACTGAGAATTACGATCAATCGTTGAGTTATCTGAACCGGTGGTTTGCCGCTGCTGCTCCAGAGCAGGTCACTGCAGACTCCTACAACCTGCGCGCCCAGATCTATTACCAGAAGGGTGACGAGGCCAGGGCGCTTTCGGATATCAACACCGCCGTGTCGATGTACGAGAAAGAGGGCAAGGTGCCCAAGGAGAGCTGGTTCGGTTTGCAGCGCTATCTCTATTACGAGAAAAACGACTATAAGATGGTCGCCAACATTCTCGAGAAACTGGTCAAGCACTACCCCAAAGGCGAGTACTACA
Organism: Microbulbifer rhizosphaerae; assembly: GCF_014191725.1. GTDB lineage: Bacteria > Pseudomonadota > Gammaproteobacteria > Pseudomonadales > Cellvibrionaceae > Microbulbifer > Microbulbifer rhizosphaerae. Next base: position 101,409 of record NZ_JACHWZ010000013.1, on the reverse strand, counting down.
AGCAGCTGGCGAGTATGTACGGCGAATTGAAGCGCGAGAAAGACCAGTTGCACATGATGGAAGCGGCTTATATCGCCGGTGCCCTGCAAAAAGAGAAAGAGCTGTTGAATATGGCCTATCTCTTTATGGGGCACGATATGCCCTACAAGGGCGCCAAGGTGATCGACATGGGGATCAAGGAGAAGAAGATCGAGCGCACCTCCAAGAATCTGGAAACCCTGGCCCAGGCGTACCAGATGGCCCAGGAGCTGCAGAAGTCGATCCCGAACCTTGAGGCCGCGGCCAAGTTGTCCGCCAAGGGTGAGCTTTACTCCCGTCTGGCTGGTATCTACCTGGACCTGGACAAGAACGAGCAGGCCGTCAACATGGGTGACAGGGCGTTGAGGAAGGGTGGCATCAAGCGCCCGGGCCAGTTGTACATCGTGCTGGGTATGGCCAATGCCAACCTGAAGAAGTACGACGATGCGCTGAGCAGCCTCAAGAAGGCTCTGGAACACGATAGCTCGAAGAAGTACGCCGAACAGTGGATCAACTACATCGAGACAGAGAAGGAGCGCGAGGAGCAGCTGGCAATTTAATAATTGCCACTATCCTGCCAAAAAGGCCGCACAGCGATGTGCGGCCTTTTTTATTGCGGGACGGGTGGGCACGCTGCGCTTTACCCATTCCTACAGCACTGATTACTTATTGAGCTTGCGACTGAGAATAGTTTGCAACTCTATTTAATTCTGCTATTAATAGAGACAGCTGATCAGCTTTTTCCAACGCCGGCGGCTTCGGCCGCCGATTCCAACACCCTAATAATAATCAGGAGAGGTGTTATGGATAGAGCTTATCCTCAACAAAATCCCTTTGTTTTCTTTGTCATTGCTTCGACTTACAGCCGCAGCCTCGGTCTGGCCGCGATCAGTACCCTGGCACTGCTATTTATTATGAGCCACCTGATCGCCACCGATTATACGGAGCCTCCCGAAGACAATCTCGGCCCGATCAAACCCGTGCATATGCCGACGCGAGAACCGACGGTTATCAGGAACGACCCTCCGCAGCCGCCGCAGGCAGTACCGCCACAGCCTGTGACCACCATCATTGAAACCACTGTCGATCCGGTTGTAGTGCCCACGTTAATTGCACCGCCGAGGCCGCAAGGTAGCGGAACGGAAGTCATTGTATCGCGGGACCCGATACCGGTATTCAAGCCGGCAGCCCGATACCCTTCAGCGGCGCTGCGTCGTGGAATCGAAGGCTATGTAGTGGTGGAATTCACCATAACCAAAAGCGGCAGTGTGCGGGACCCGCGGGCAGTGGCGGGCTACGACAGCGAGGGGAGGCTAACGGATGTCTTCAACCGCTCTGCCGTTGCCGCGGCGGCCAGGTTCAAGTACCAGCCGCAATTGGAGGATGGCAAGCCGGTGGAGCGCCACGGTGTGCGCAACCGGATCCGGTACCAAATAGCGGATTGATGCCCCTGTTGTGGGAGCGGCCCATGGCCGCGATCGGGATCTACTACGAAGGCAGATCGATCGCGGCCATGGGCCGCTCCTACAATAGGTTAATCGATTTCGCGCACAGCGCCCTTGTCGGCACTTGTGGCCAGTAGGGCGTAGGCCTTCAATGCCTTGCTCACCTTGCGTGGGCGCTGTTCAACCGGTTTCCAGGCCGAATCTCCTTTGGCGGCCATCGCCTGGCGGCGCCGCTGCAGCTCGGCCTCGGGGATATCCACTTCGATGGTGCGCGCAGGGATATCGATACGAATGGTATCGCCGCTCTCCACCAGGCCAATGGCGCCGCCTGAGGCGGCCTCTGGGGACACGTGACCGATGGACAGACCGGAGGTGCCGCCGGAAAAGCGACCGTCGGTAATCAGCGCGCAGGATTTGCCCAGCCCTTTGGATTTCAGGTAGCTGGTCGGGTAGAGCATCTCCTGCATACCCGGTCCGCCCTTCGGCCCTTCATAGCGCACGATCACCGCCTCGCCGGATTTCACCTTGCCGTCGAGAATATTCTGCACGGCGGCTTCCTGGCTCTCGACAACATGCGCCGGGCCCTCGAACTGCCACAGCTCCTCCTCCACGCCGGAGGTCTTTACCACGCAGCCGTCCGGCGCGAGGTTGCCGAACAGTACCGCCAGGCCGCCCTCTGCGGAATAGGCGTGCTCTACGGAGCGGATGCAGCCGTTCTCGCGGTCGCCGTCCAGGCTCGACCAGCGGCAATCCTGGCTGAAGGCGGTCTGGGTGGGAATGCCCGCGGGGCCGGCGCGAAAGAAGTCGTGGACTGCCTGGTCGTCGGTGCGGCGGATATCCCACTGCGCCAGCGCTTCGGTAAAAGAACGGCTGTACACCGTGGGCAGGCTCGCATCCAGAAGCCCGGCCGCTTCCAGTTCGCCGAGAATCGACATAACCCCGCCGGCCCGGTGCACATCCTCGATATGATATTTCTGCGTGTTCGGCGCCACCTTGCACAGCTGCGGGATCTTGCGCGACAGCTGGTCGATATCCGCCAGGGTGAAGTCCACCTCGCCCTCCTGCGCCGCGGCCAGGAGGTGCAGGATGGTATTGGTGGAGCCCCCCATGGCGATATCCAGGGCCATGGCGTTGGCGAAGGCGGCGCGGTTGGCGATGTTGCGTGGCAGGGCGCTGTCGTCGTCCCCTTCGTAGTAGCGCTTGGCCAGGGCGACGATTTCCCGCCCCGCGCTCAGGAACAGTTCCCGGCGGTCCGCGTGTGTGGCCAGCAGGGTGCCGTTGCCCGGCAGCGACAGGCCCAGGGCCTCGGTCAGGCAGTTCATCGAGTTGGCGGTGAACATGCCGGAACAGGAGCCGCAGGTGGGGCAGGCGGAGCGTTCGTAGGCCTCGACCATTTCGTCGGAGGCGGAATCGGTGGCGGCGATCACCATGGCGTCCACCAGGTCCAGCTTGTGTTCCGCCAGCTTGGTCTTGCCCGCCTCCATGGGACCGCCGGAGACGAAGATGACGGGAATATTCAGCCGCAGCGCGGCCATCAACATCCCCGGGGTGATCTTGTCGCAGTTGGAGATGCAAACCAGCGCGTCGGCACAGTGGGCATTCACCATATATTCCACCGAGTCGGCAATGATCTCACGGCTGGGCAGGCTGTAGAGCATGCCGTCATGACCCATGGCGATACCGTCGTCCACCGCGATGGTGTTGAACTCCTTGGCCACCCCGCCGGCTTTCTCGATCTCCCGCGCCACCAACTGGCCCATATCCTTCAGGTGCACGTGGCCGGGCACGAATTGGGTGAAGGAGTTGGCCACCGCAATAATCGGCTTGTTGTTGAAGTCGTCGTCCTTCATGCCGGTGGCGCGCCACAGGGCACGGGCGCCGGCCATATTGCGGCCGAAGGTGGAGGTGCGGGAGCGGTACTGGGGCATAGAGTCTGTGTCCGGCTGTACGAAATGGGGCGACAGCTTAGCAAAAAAAGACAGCTTTTAGGATAACTTGGCGGAAGGTCTCCCGGTAGTGCTTTTGACTAGGATGCCTGTCCTTTCTTTTCTGGCTGTGAGAGAGATTGTTGCGTAGAAAGCCGCTTATGTAGAACGCGGGAATTGCGCTGTATGTTATAGAGCGACTGCCGCGCCGCGGGCAGGTCCTGCACTGCAACCTGGGAGAAGCCCTGCTCTATAAACCAATGTTCCGCCTGGGTGGTCAGTACATAGAGTTCCCCGAGCCCCAGGACTCCCGCCTGCCGCTCCAGGTGGTGCAGCAGCTTGGCGCCGCGGCCGCCGCCGCGAAAGTCCGGGTGGATGGCCACGCAGGCGATCTCCGCGGCTACCGTCTCGCCCGCTTCATCCTGTATCGGGTAGAGCGCCGCACAGGCCACCGGAGTGCCGTCCACTTCCACCAGGGTGAAGTGGTCGATTTCCGCCTCGAGTTTTTCCCGCGAGCGGCGCACCAGGATGCCCTGTTTCTCCAGCGGGCGGATGAGACCGAGAACGCCGCCCACGTCGGTGATGCGCGCGCGGCGTACCACCTCATAGGTATCGCGGTAGATCATGGTGCCGGCACCCTCGCGGCGGAAGAGTTCCTGCAGCAGCGCGCCGTTGTCCGCATAGCTCAGCAGGTGGGTCCGCGGTGTCCCCGCGTTGCAGGCGCGGATGGCGCAGTACAGGGTTTCGCTATCCACCTGATCGGCCAGTTGTTCGGCTTGCACGATGCTGAGTTCATACACCGCTTCGCCGTTGACCAGCAGTTGGGGTGTGTCGCGGTACAGGATGAGCTTTTCCGCCCGCAGTGCCTTGGCGGCCTCGGCGGCCAGGTCGAGGTAGTTCAGGTTGAACAACTCGCCGGTCAGCGAAGTGCCGAGTGGCGAGAGCAGCACCAGTGCCCCCTGCTCCAGGGCGCGATCGATCGTATTCACTTCCATGCGCCGCACCTGACCGGTCCAGCGCAGGTCGGTGCCGTCCAGCACGCCGATGGGGCGCGCGGTGACGAAATTGCCGGAAATCACCTTGAGTGCAGAGCGCGCCATGGGGGAATCCGGCAGCCCCTGGGAAAAGGCCGCCTCGATATCGAATCGCAGCCTGCCCACCGCGGCCTTGATCACCTCCAGCGTCTCCCGGTCGGTGATCCGGGTGTTGCCGTAAAACCGGTTCTCGATCCCGTGTTCGGCCAGGGCGCGATTGACCTGGACGCGCGCGCCGTGCACCACCACCAGGCGCACACCGAGACTGACCAGCAATGTCAGATCGTGCACCAGATTGCGAAAATTGGCGTGTTCCAGTGCATCGCCGGGAACGGCGACCACCAGGGTGCGGCCGCGCAGGTCATTGATATAGGGCGCGGCGTGGCGGAACCAGTTCAGGGAGGCGCTGTTGTCGCTCACGAATGCGTATTCCGTGTGTTGAAGAAATATTGTGGAAATATACCGTATTTTGGGACCGCGCAGTTTTCCCTGTAGGAGCGGCCGTTGGCCGCGATCAGATTATCCGGTTCTACCAAACTTGATCGCGGCCAACGGCCGCTCCTACAGACAGAACTTCGCAATCAGCCCGCGCAGTATCTCCACCATCGGTGCGATGCGCTCCTGCCCCAGATACTCGTCCGGCTGGTGCGCCTGGTCGATATCCCCCGGCCCCAGCACGATGGTTTCGATCCCCATGCTTTTGAAATAGGGCGCCTCGGTGCCAAAGGCCACGCTTTCCGCGCTGTGGCCGGTGAGCGTCTCCGCTACCTTCACCAACTGCGAGCCGGCACACTGCTCGAAAGCCTCGGTGCCCAGAAACAGCGGCGCGTACTCCAGCTGGATTTTTTCGTCCTGGATGCATCCGTGTAGTCGCTTGTCCAGCTCTGCGCGCAAGTCCGCCAGTGGCATACCCGGCAGTGGGCGCACGTCGAACTGCAGTTCGGTATAGCCGCAGATCCGGTTTGGGTTGTCGCCGCCGTGGATACAACCCAGGTTCATCGTCGGCACCGGCACCGCAAAACCGGGGTTGCGGTAGCGCTGCTGCCACTCGCTGCGCAGTGCCAGCAGCTCACTGATAGCCCTGTGCATGGCCTCCAGGGCGCTGGCGCCCAGCGAAGGATCGGAGGAGTGGCCGGAGCGGCCTGTGATACGCACCGCTTCCATCATCACGCCCTTGTGCATGCGGATGGGTTTCAGTCCGGTGGGCTCGCCCACCACCGCGTAGCGGGCCCGCGGCCGACTGGCCTTTACCAGGGCGCGGGCACCGGCCATGGAGGTTTCCTCATCGGCGGTGGCGAGAATAATCAGCGGTTGCTGCAGCGGTTTGCCGATAAAGGATTTGGCCGCTTCGATGGCTATAGGGAAAAAGCCCTTCATATCGGTGCTGCCCAGGCCGTAGAAGCGGTTGTCCCTTTCCCGCAGTTCAAACGGATCCGTCTGCCAGCGGCCCTCGTCGTAGGGAACCGTATCGGTGTGGCCCGCCAGTACCAGGCCGCCGTTACCCTTCCCCAGTGTGGCGATCATATTAACCTTGTCCGGCTGGCCCGGAAGGGGCATCAGTTCCACCGAAAAGCCCAGGGTTTCCAGCCAGGCCGCGAGCAGTTCCACCACCCCGCGGTTACCCATGTCCAGTTTGGGATCGGTGGCGCTGACACTGGGGCAGGCCACCAGTTGCTGCAGCTGCTGTTTCAGGTCTGGTACCGCGGAATTACCCATAGCTCTGTCCCTTATCCTTTTCATGGCGCCACCTGTCGATCAGCACCGCGGCTATAATAATAGCGTTATCTGACCGCGCAGATAGATCACTTCCCTGCCGCTTATCGATATCGGCGAATTCCAGGATCATCATGGCAAGAAAAAGGGGAGGCGTCGGTGACGCCTCCCCTTTTTAGCAGTTATGTATCCGGCTGCTAGCCGAACACGCCCTTGAAGAAAAAGAAAAACAGAATCGCAATACCGGCACCGGCGGGCAGGGTGACCACCCAGGAGACGGCGATGGTGCTGATCATGCGCAGGTTCAGTGCGCCGATACCGCGGGCCAGGCCCACGCCCAGCACCGCGCCCACCAGGGTGTGGGTGGTGGAAACCGGCAGGCCGGTACCGGAGGCCAGCACCACGGTGGAGGCCGCGCCCAGTTCGGCGGCAAAGCCGCGGCTCGGAGTCAGTTCGGTGATCTTGCGGCCGATGGTGGCCATTACCTTGAAGCCGTAGGTGGCCAAGCCCACCACGATACCGGCGCCCCCCAGCAGTAGAATCCACGAGGGCATGGTGGCCTTGGCCCCTACCGCGCCGGTCTGCACCGTATTGACTATCGCGGCCAGCGGCCCCACCGCGTTGGCCACGTCGTTGGAGCCGTGGGCGAAGGCCATGGCACAGGCGGTAAAGACCATCAGGATGGCGAAGACCCGCTCCACATTGGCAAAGCGGTTCTCCCGCTCGCGGGCCGGATCGCGCTTGATGCGCTTCAGCATGGTCACACCGATACCCATCACCAGCAGACCCACCAGCGCGGCAATGCCCGCATCCTGCAAAAAAGACAGCTCGATTTGGGCATCTTTCAGTACGTGCTTCAACCCCTTGGTCAAAGTCACCATGGCGATCATCCAGCCCACCGCGAACATATAGAAGGGGATATAGCGCTTGGCATTGTTGAAGGGGTCCTCGGTATTGAGGATCAGCCGCTGCACGCTGCGGAAGAGTAAAAATGCAATGGTGCCGGCGAGCAGCGGCGACACCACCCAACTGGCCACGATACTGCCCACCTTGCCCCAGGCCACCGCCTCCATGGAGATTCCAACCGCAGAAAAACCGACGATGGCGCCGACGATGGAGTGGGTGGTGGACACGGGCCAGCCGAGAATACTCGCGATCATCAGCCAGGTGCCGGCGGCGAGCAGCGCCGAGAGCATGCCGTACACCAGCAGTTCGGGCTGGTCGTTGAAGACATCCGACGCGATGATGCCCTTGCGGATGGTGGCGGTGACCTCGCCGCCAGCCAGGTAGGCGCCGGCGAACTCAAAGATCATGGCGATCAGGATCGCCTGTTTGATGGTCAGCGCGCGGGAACCCACCGAGGTGCCCATGGCGTTGGCCACGTCGTTGGCGCCGACCCCCCAGGCCATAAAGAAACCGAATACGCAGGCCAGGATCAACAGCACAGTGCCGTATTGAGTAAGAATTTCCACGGTAAGCCCCCTAGCGTGCCAATAACAACTGCAAACGGTTACCCACGCTGTGGGCGCGGTCGGCCAGGTCGCCGATCCAATCGATCACCCGGTAGAGAAAGATTACATCCACCGGCGGTAGTTCTTTTTCGATTTTGAACAGCGCCGCGCGCACTTCCACTTCCAGCTTGTCGGACTTGCGCTCCAGTTCGTCCAGCTCCTCGGTCATGCGCTGGGCGATATCCACTTCGCGCCCGGCAAAGCCGGATTCCAATAACTCGTCCAGCTCGTTGATGGCGAGCAGGGCCTGGGCGGAGGCGGCTACGGCGCTGTCGACGAAGGTCTTCATCAGCGGCTGCAACTGTTGCGGAATCTCCATCTTGCGGCCGGTGGCCAGCCCGGCGATATCCTGGGCGGTGTTGGCCACTTCATCCTGGGCGTGGAGCAGCTCCAGCAGATCCGAGCGGGAAACCGGCATAAACAGGCTGTCCGGCAGGTGCAGGCGCAGGTCTTTCTTGATGTCGTCAGCGCGGTTCTCGCTGGCGGAGATACGCTGCTGGACCTGCTCGGCGGTGGCCAGGTCACCCTGCATCAGGGCTTCGAAGAAGGGGACCAGGTCCGCCGAGGCCTCGTGGGCCGTGGCCATATGCTCCTTGATCGGCTTGATCGGCGAGCGGCCAAACAGGCTGGCGATATTGGACAGGGGCATGGGTGCTCCTTTGCTCTCTGGCGCAAATGGGCGGCATGGTACCGCAACTTGTCGGAAGGGCGTTAATAACCCGCTCGCCCATAAATCTCCCCCCCGTACGCGCGGGTGATCCTGGAGCCACCCGGTGGCGAAAGTTTGTGCACAATGCGCGTTAACGGTGCACTGTCACCGGGTTCCGATAGAGCTACAATGCGCGGTCGGACAATGGAAGAATGGGTTTCCCTATGGTAGGCAAAGTTGCGGACAGGTTACTGGATTTGCGGGGATTGCTGGAAGACCTGGTATCCCAGGGCTATATCAACCGACAGGACGCCAACCGGCTGATCGGCACCCCGCGCACCGCTGAGCAGGCGCAAATGCACCCGCTCAGCTATATCGCCAGCTGTGAACTGGAGAATCGCAAGCGCCCGGGCAAGGTACTGGACGACGGGACCCTCACCCAGTGGCTGGCGGATTCCTCCTCTCACGGCCTCTACCATATCGACCCTCTCAAGGTGAATGTGGCCGCAGTCACCGAGGTGATGAGCTTCCAGTTTGCCAAGCGCCACCAGATCCTCTGTGTGGAGGCTACCAAGGACATGCTGCTGGTAGCCACGGCGCAGCCCTATACCAGCGGTTGGGAAGAACAACTGGAACACACCAGCGGTCGGACGGTGCAGCGGGTAGTGGCCAGCCCGGCGGATATCCAGCGCTACTGTGTGGAGTTTTACTCCCTGGCCAGTTCCATCTCCGGGGCCAGCGGCCTCAAGGGCAGCTCCGGTGCCGGCAATTTCGAGCAACTGCTGGAACTGGGCAAGCTCAAGGACCCGGACGCCGACGACCAGCACATCGTCAATATCGTCGACTGGCTGTTGCAGCACGCCTTCGACCAGCGCGCCAGTGATATCCATATCGAACCCCGGCGGGAGATGGCGCGCATCCGTTTCCGCATCGACGGCGTGCTGCACCCTATCCACGAACTGCCGGACCAGGTCAACGCCGCGGTCACCAGCCGCCTGAAAATTCTCGGGCGCATGAATGTGGCGGAGAAGCGCAAGCCCCAGGACGGCCGCATCAAGACCAAGCGCCCGGACGGCAGCGAGGTGGAACTGCGCCTCTCCACCCTGCCCACCGCTTTCGGTGAAAAACTGGTGATGCGGATCTTCGACCCCGAGGTGCTGGCGCGCTCCTACAGCGATCTGGGCCTGGGTGGCGACGACCTGGCCCGCTGGCATACCATGCTCGGCCGCCCCAACGGTATAGTCCTGGTCACCGGCCCCACCGGCTCCGGCAAGACCACCACCCTGTACACCGGTCTCAAGCAGCTGGCCACCAGCGAAGTGAATGTCTCCACCATCGAGGACCCTATCGAGATGGTGGAGGAGAGCTTCAACCAGACCCAGGTGCACCACGCCATCGGCCTCGACTTCGCCGCCGGCATCCGCACCCTGATGCGCCAGGACCCGGACATTATCATGGTGGGCGAGATCCGCGACCTGGAAACCGCGCAGATGGCAGTGCAGGCGGCGCTCACCGGCCACCTGGTGATCTCCACCCTGCACACCAACGACGCCCCCACCGCGGTCACCCGTTTGCTGGACCTGGGGCTGCCGCACTACCTGCTGAAATCCACGGTGCTGGGGGTGATGGCCCAGCGGCTGGTGCGCACCCTGTGCCCCGCGTGCAAGCGCAAGGACAAGGTCAGCGAGGAGGACTGGCAGGCGCTGGTGCGGCCCTGGAAGGCGCCACTGCCGGACGTGGTCTACCGCCCCGAGGGCTGCCTGGAGTGCCGCAATACCGGTTACCGGGGGCGTCAGGGCATCTACGAGATACTGCCGTTCAGCGAATCCATCCAAGGCCTGGTCACGCCCGACTGCGACCTGCAGCAGCTGCGTCGCCAGGGTATGCGCGAGGGCATGAACAGCCTGCGCCTGTCCGGCGCCAAGAAGGTCGCCGCAGGTATCACCACCGTGGCGGAAGTCCTGCGCGTGGCGCCGCCGCCGGATATCGCGTTTTAATTCCCGGGACCGCGGAGCTGTTTATAGAGCGCTAAGGGCTCCAGCTCCGCATCGGGCCGCAGGCCCGCCTGTAGGAGCGGCCCATGGCCGCGATCGGAACACCGCCAATGCCACTATTCGAAACCTGCCCATCGCAATTCAGCCCGCAACTCGATGACCAGTGGCACCACTGGCGAGAATCCGCGGGCGAAGAACTCACCGCAAAGGCCGAATCCCTGTTGCAGGACAAATCCCTGCAACTGGATTTGGCGCGCAGCTTTATCGGCTCGGACTTCTTCTTCCAGCAGTGCTGCCGTACTCCCGAACTGCTGCCCGATTTACTGCAGAGCGAAGACCTGGGCCTGGACACCTCCGCGCTGGAAAATATCGACAGCGAGGAAGCCCTCGACCGCGAGCTGCGCCGCCTGCGCAACCGCGCCATCGCCGAGGCGATTTGGCGGGATTTCGCCGGCCAGTGGGATATTCCCCGGGTCTGCACCCGCCTCAGCGATCTGGCGGAAACCTGTATTCAAACCGCGCTGGACTGGCACCATCGCGAGCTGGCCGGCCGCTACGGCGAGCCGCGGGACGACAGCGGCAACCCCCAGTCCCTGGTGGTGCTGGGCATGGGCAAACTGGGGGCCCGCGAGTTGAACCTGTCTTCGGATATCGACCTGATCCTCGCGTACCACTCTCCGGGCCACACCGATGGCGAGCAGTCCCTGGAAAACCAGAAATTCTTCCAGCGCCTGGGCCAGCGGCTGATCAAATCCCTGGACGCCATCACCGCCGACGGTTTCGTGTTCCGCGTGGACATGCGCCTGCGCCCCTACGGCGACAGCGGCCCACTGGTGAGCCACTTCGCCGCCCTGGAAGACTACTACCAGACCCAGGGGCGCGAATGGGAGCGCTACGCCATGGTCAAGGCGCGTCCGGTGGCGGGCAGCGGGGCCGATGCCGCCGAGCTGATGGAGCTGCTGCGCCCCTTCACCTACCGCCGCTATATCGACTTCGGCGCAATAGATGCGCTGCGCGAAATGAAATCGCTGATCCAGCGCCAGGTGCGCGCCCGCAGCCTCGGTGACAATATCAAGCTGGGCAGGGGGGGAATCCGCGAAGTCGAATTTATCGTCCAATCCTTTCAGCTGATCCGCGGCGGCCGCGAGCCTGCCCTGCGCGAGCGCAACCTGCTCAAGCTGCTGCCGCTGCTGGAGAGCGACGGTCACCTGGAGCCCGGCGCCGCCGACCAACTGGCGGTGGCCTACCTGCTGCTGCGCCGGATCGAGCACGCGCTGCAGGCGGAGCGCGACCGGCAGACGCAGACCCTGCCGGCGGAGAGCGAGCGCCGCGAACGACTGGCTTTCGCCCTCGGTTACGACAGCTGGGAGCAATTACTCGGCGAACTGGCCGACCGGCGCGGGGTGATCGAGCGGGAGTTCGACACGGTGATCGCGCCGCCGGAGGAGATCGCCGAACCCAGTGCGGCGGAGGAGTGGGAGAGCCTGTGGGCCGGCTGCGGCAGTGAAACCCTGGAAGCGGTCAACCTGCGCACCCTCGGCGAAGCGGGCTTCGCCCCCGCCCCGGCGGCATTGAAGTTGCTGGCGGAACTGCGCGGTGAGCGAATCGTTTCCGCGTTACCCAGTACCGCCCGCGTGCGTCTGGACCGGTTTATCCCCCTGTTGCTGGCGGCCGCCGCACAGGAGGAAAATTCACTGCTGGCCCTCGAACGGGTATTGCCGCTGGTGCGCTCGGTGCTGCGCCGCAGCGCCTACCTGGTGCTGATCAATGAAAATCCCCCGGTACTGAACCAGTTGCTGAGCCTGTGCTGCGCCAGCCCCCGCATCGCTGAGCAGTTGGCCCGCCACCCGATACTGCTGGACGAACTGCTGGATTCCCGCCGCCTGCTGGCACCCGCCTCCCGGGAGGATATCGCCGATGAACTGCGCCGGGAAATGCTGCGCCTGGACCCCGGCGACCTGGAGATGCAGATGGAGGCCCTGCGCCACTTCAAGCAGAGTCAGAGTCTGCGCATCGCCGCCCAGGAGGTGAACGGCACACTGCCGCTGATGAAAGTGAGCGACTCCCTCACCTGGCTGGCGGAAGCGATACTGCAGCAGTCACTGCAGATGGCCTGGCGGCAGATGCTGGAAAAATACGGCGCACCCGCGGGCAGCTCCGATGGGGATATGCGCTTCGCCATCGTCGCCTACGGTAAGCTGGGCGGCCTGGAGCTGGGCCACGGCTCGGACCTGGATATCGTCTTCGTGCACGATGCCGATCCGCAAGAGAGCACCGACGGCGCCACCAGAATCGATAACCTGAGTTTCTACACCCGCCTGGCCCAGCGGCTGATCCACATCCTGCAGACCCGCACCCTCAGCGGCCCCCTGTACGAGGTGGACACCCGCCTGCGCCCCTCCGGCAACTCCGGCCTGTTGGTGACCTCGCTGGCCGCGTTCGAAAAATACCAGCGCGAGAGCGCCTGGACCTGGGAGCACCAGGCGCTGGTGCGCGCCCGCCCGGTGGCGGGCAGCCCGCGCCTCTGCGCCGGGTTTGAACAGCTGCGCCTGGATCTGCTGTGCCAACCCCGAGACGAGAAGAAATTGCGCGGCGAAGTGGTCGCCATGCGCGATAAGATGCGCGCGCACCTGGATAAGAGCAACGGCGGGACTTTCGACCTCAAGCAGGGCCCCGGCGGTATTGTCGACATCGAATTTATGGTTCAATATGCGGCACTGGCCTGGGCGCGGAAAGCGCCGTCGATTGTGCGGTACACCGACAATATCCGCATACTCGAAAGCCTCACCGAGGCGGGCCTGATGCCGGCCCACCAAGCCGCGCATCTGATCGACGCCTACAAAGCCTACCGATCCGAAGGTCATCGCCTGGCGCTACAACAACTGCCGGGAGCTGTTGCCGGTGACCACTTCAAAGCGGAAAGAAAGACCGTGCAAACAAGCTGGCGGCTGCTGCTCGGTTGAGCCCCGCCTAAACTGTTTTTACCGGAATTCCACCCTTGTAGGGGCGGCCGTTGGCCGCGATCGGTACGTGCGAAGATACGAGCTTGATCGCGGCCAACGGCCGCTCCTACAGAAGAGTGGGAACAGCTAGATCTGTAGGAGTTTTCCCATGTCTTTTGCCGACCGCGACGGCACCATCTGGTTCGATGGCGAATTGATCCCCTGGCGTGATGCCCGGGTGCATGTGCTCACCCACACATTGCACTATGGCATGGGCGTCTTCGAAGGCGTGCGTGCCTATCAAACTAAAATCGCCGCAGGCGCTCAGACCGAAAGTGCCACCAGTATCTTCCGCCTGCAGGACCACACGCGGCGACTTTTCCGCTCCGCCAAAATCATGAACATCCCCATGCCCTACGACGCGGAACAACTGAACGAGGCCCAGCGCCTGGTGGTGCGCGAGAACAAATTGCATGAAGCCTACCTGCGCCCCATGGTGTTCTACGGCTCAGAGGGCATGGGCCTGCGCGCCGACCAGTTGCAGGCCCACGTGATCGTCGCCGCCTGGGAGTGGCCCAGCTACATGAGCCCGGAAGCGCGGGAGCTGGGGATCAAGGTGAACACCTCCTCCTACACTCGCCACCACGTGAATATCAGCATGTGCAAGGCCAAGGCCAACGGCAACTACATCAATTCAATGCTGGCGCTGCAGGAAGCGATCCGCAACGGCTGCGAGGAGGCCCTGCTACTGGACCCGGAGGGCTATGTGGCCGAGGGCAGCGGCGAGAATATCTTTATCGTCAGTGACGGCGTCCTCTACACCCCGGAACTCACCTCCTGCCTGGACGGCATCACCCGCAACTCGGTAATCGAGCTGGCCAGGGAGTGCGGCTACCAGGTGGTGGAAAAGCGCATCACCCGCGATGAAGTCTATATCGCCGACGAGGCCTTCTTCACCGGCACGGCCGCTGAGGTGCTGCCCATCCGCATGCTCGACGGCCGCAGCATAGGCGCGGGCCGCCGGGGCCCGATCACCAAGCGGCTGCAGCAGCTGTATTTCGATGTGGTGCAGGGCAAGAGCCAGGCACACCTGGGCTGGCTGACCGATGTGGCTGATCCGGATCTGGAGCTGGCGGCGAATTCATAGCCGGGACCGCGGAGCTCCAGCTCCGCTTGCGGGCCGTGAGGCCCGCTGTAGGAGCCTGCTTGCAGGCGAAGGCTACGAAGCGCTGTAGCCGTTCGCCTGCAAGCAGGCTCCTGCAACGAAAGCCGCACAAATTTTGCTCCTCTCCCCCGCTTCTCATAAAATCCCCGGTTTCACCCGCCGGAGCCGCATTTGAACCCCATCCCGGAAACACTCCCCCAGCAGATCCTGATCGTCGGCCCCTCCTGGGTGGGCGATATGGTGATGGCGCAAACCCTGTTCAAGCTGCTCAAGAGCGAGCGTCCGGACTGCGCCATCGACGTGCTGGCGCCGGCCTGGAGCCGCCCGCTGCTGGAGCGGATGCCGGAGGTGCGCGCCGCAGTGGATATGCCCCTGGGCCACGGCAAATTGGGCCTGGGCGAGCGCCGGCGCCTCGGCAAAGCCCTGCGCGGGGGCGGTTATCGGCAGGCGATACTGCTGCCCAACTCACTCAAATCCGCACTGGTGCCCTGGTTCGCTGGCATCCCCCGGCGCACCGGCTGGCGCGGCGAATTGCGTTACGGTCTGCTCAACGACCTGCGCGTGCTGGATAAAGAGCGCTACCCGCTGATGATTCAGCGCTTCGCCGCCCTGGGCCTGGAAAAGAGTGCAGCGCTGCCGCAGGATCTGCCCTACCCGAAACTGGAAGTAGGTACCGATACCGGCGAACTGCGCGGCCGCCTCTCTCTGGACGCAGAGCGCCCGGTGTTGGCTCTCTGCCCCGGTGCCGAATTCGGTCCCTCCAAACGCTGGCCGGAACAGCACTACGCGGCGGTGGCCGAAGAGCGGATCGGCCGCGGCTGGCAGGTATGGCTGATGGGTTCCGCCAACGACCGCGCCGTCTGCGAACAGATCGTCGAGCAACTGCCCGATGAGACCCGGCAGTGGGCCTTCAACCTCGCCGGTGAAACCGACCTGGCCCAGGCAATCGACCTTTTGGCCGAAGCCGACGGAGTGGTGAGCAACGACTCCGGACTGATGCACGTGGCCGCCGCCCTGGGCCGGCCGCTGGTGGCGGTGTACGGCTCCACCTCCCCGGGCTTCACCCCGCCGTTGGGGGAACGGGTCAGGGTAGTATCCATTGAGGTAGAATGTGGCCCCTGTTTTCAACGCGAATGTCCCCTGGGACACCACAAGTGCATGACCCAACTGATGCCGGATCGCGTTGTCTCCGCCCTCGACCAATTGGCCACCTGATTCCGTGCACGTACTTATCGTAAAAACCTCCTCCCTCGGCGACATAGTGCATACCCTGCCCGCGGTGACCGAGGCGGCGTGCGCCCTGCCGCAACTGCGCTTCGACTGGGTGGCGGAGGAGGCCTTCGCCGAGATCCCCGCCTGGCATCCCGCGGTGCAGCGGGTGATCCCCGTGGCCCTGCGCCGCTGGCGCAGGCAGCCACTGGCCGCGCGCCGCTCCGGCGAGTGGGGGCACTTTCGCGAACAACTGGCCGCGCAACGGTACGACCTGGTGATCGACGGCCAGGGCCTGCTGAAGAGCGCCTTTATCGCCCGCAAGGTGGCCGCGCCCGTGGCCGGTTACGACTGGGCCAGCGCCCGCGAGCCCCTGGCGAGCCTCTTTTATCAACGCAAATACACCGTGGCCAGAGACCAGCACGCGGTGCTGCGCCTGCGCCGGCTGTTCGCCGAGGCCCTCAGCTACCGGCTCTGCGAAGAGGCGGTGGACTGCGGCCTGACGCGCAGCGCTTTTGCACGGCCGGCCCCGGTGGGCGACTCGCCCTATGTGGTGTTCCTGCACGGTACTACCCGGGAAGACAAGCACTATCCGGAAGCCTACTGGCGCGAACTGGTCGAACAGGCCGCGGATTGCTACCGGGTGCTGCTGCCCTGGGGAAATAAGATCGAGCGCGAACGCGCTCTCCGCCTGGCACGGGGAGTGGAAAACGCCGCGGTGCTGCCGAAGATGAACCTGGCGGAAATCGCCGGCACCATCGCCGGCGCCGAGGGTGCGGTGGCCGTGGACACCGGCCTCGGCCATTTGAGCGCAGCACTGGGCACCCCGGCGGTCTCCCTCTACGGTCCCACCTCCCCGAGACTGGTAGGTGCATACGGCGCCAACCAGCGCTACCTCTGCGCCGAGGACTTTCCTCCCGGCGATGCAGATGTAAAGCCGGCCATTTTTTCCGGCCTGACCCCGGCCAGGGTATGGGACGAACTCCAGGCCGCAATACAGGAAGCCCGCTAATGCACCTCGGAATGGCGCTATTCAAATACTTCCCCTTCGGCGGATTGCAAAAGGACTTTCTGCGTATTGCCGAGGAGGCGCTTGCGCAAGGGCACAGAGTCACCGCCTTTACCCGCCAGTGGCGCGGTGACAAGCCAAAGGAGCTGGAACTGGTGTTGGCACCCTCTGGTTGGAAAAAAGGTGGCTGGCAGAACCATGTGAAAGACCGCAATTTTGCCCGCTGGCTGGCGTCGGTGCGGGGCGACTACGCCCTGGATGCGCTGCTGGGGTTCAACCGCATGCCGGGGCTGGATTTCTATTTCGCCGCCGACCCCTGCTACCGGGCCAACCGCGCGCAGAGCTGGCGCAGCCGCTTCAGCCCGCGCGCGCGGCATTTCCTCGATTTCGAGCGGGCGGTATTCGCCCCGGAGCTCGGCACGCAGATTTTCACTCTCACGGAAAAACAGAAGCGCGAGTACCGCGATTGCTACGGTACCGAGGAAGAGCGCTTTACCCCGGTGCCGCCGGGAATCGGCCGGGATTTTGCCTATGACCCCCAAGCCGCAGGGGCCGCGCGGCAGTTCGTGCGCGAGCGGGTCAACGCGGTCGAGGGCGACGTGGTCTTTCTGCATGTGGGCAGCGACTTCCGGCGCAAGGGGGTGGACCGTTGCATCGAGGCCCTGGCCGGACGCCCCCGCGCGCGCCTGGCGGTGCTTGGCCAGGGCGGGGCAGACAAGTACCTGCGCCAGGCTCAGGCACTGGGTGTGGCCGACCGGGTTCACTTTGCCGGCCCCTCCGAAGAGGTGCGCCAGTGGATGATGGGCGCGGATGTGCTGCTTCACCCGGCTCGGGAGGAGGCCGCCGGTATGGTGTTGGTGGAGGCGCTGATCGCCGGGCTGCCGGTGATCGTCTCCGGTTGCGCCGGCTACGCCACCCATATCGAGCGATCCGGCGCGGGTCGGGTACTGGCCGAGCCCTTCTCACGGGAGCAGTTCGGTGAAGTACTGATGGAAGCGCTGGACGACGGCGTGCGCAACAGCTGGCATAAGTTTGCGCTCACATATAGTAAGGAGGCCGATCTGTATAATCTCGGCCCGGTGGTGCTGGAGAAAATCCGCTCCGAGTTGGAGGCGCGAAGGAGTGATTGAACTGACCGGGCCCTTTGCGGATCTGTGGCGCGACCGGGACCCCTTCGAGGAACTCTGGACCACGCCGGGGCGGGATTTCCGCACCATGCCTGGGCGGCGTACCTTCCGCTTCGAGTTCAATGGCAAGGCCTATTTCGCCAAGCTGCACAGCGGTGTGGGCTGGCGGCATATCCTCGGCCAGTGGCTGCGCCTGCGCCGCCCGGTGGTGGGAGCGGCCACCGAGCTGCGCGCTATCCGCCGGCTGGAACAGCTGGATCTGGCCACCATGAAAGTGGCCGCCTTCGGCGAGCGCGGTTGGAGCCCCGCGCAGAGGCGCTCGTTTATTGTCACCGAGGCGATAGAGCCCTCCATCAGCCTGGAAGACTTCTGCGGCGACTGGCCCCGGCGCCCGCCGTCGCGGGCGCTGAAATGGCAACTGATCGCGGAGGTGGCGCGTATCGCGCGGCGCATGCACTGCGGCGGGGTCAACCACCGGGATTTCTACCTTTGCCATTTTCTGCTCGACAGCGAGCGGCTGGAGCACGGCGATATCCGGCTGTCGTTGATCGACCTGCACCGGGCGCAGGTGCGCGGGCGCACGCCAAACCGCTGGCGGATCAAGGATATCGCCGGGCTGTGGTTCTCCGCGGTGGATATCGGCCTCAGCCGCACCGATCTGCTGCGTTTTGTGCGCGGCTATGAAGGTTTGGGCGAGGGCGAAAGCCCGGCGGACACGCTGCGCCGGCGGCAGCGCTTCTGGGGCAGCGTCGCACAGAAGATGGCCCGGGTGCGTGAGCGCGAGGCGCGCAAGCGCGCGGCGGGCGTTAAACGATAGGTTTAGATTAGAGATTAATGACGCCGACTTAAGTGCGGAAGGCTTTTTCGTAGGGTGGATAAGCGAAGCGCATCCACCGCGGTCGGACATTGGAGCGGCGGATGCGCTTCGCTTATCCGCCCTACGGGAGCTAGTGCTATCAGGTTTTGAGAGAGATTTATGGCGGATTCCATCGCACAACAGCTGCAGCAGATGGCCGCGCAAGTGGTGGCGCGGGACTGGCAACTGCCCGATGACGGCAGCTGGCACTGGGTGCAAAGTTCGCCCTACGCCCGGGTGGCGCGCATCCGCCTGGACGGGCGGGAGTTTTATTTCAAGGCTTTTCTGTCGCGCACGGGGCTGGAGCCGCTAAAGACCGCCCTGCGCGGCAGTCGCGCGGCGCGCTGCTGCAAAAACACCCGCAAGTTGCTCGAGGCGGGCTTCTCCGCGCCGCGGATCCTCGCCGCACAGACTGCCGGGGCCGTGCCCTGGATCGTGATGGAGAGCATCTGCGGCGTGGCCTGGGCGGATTATCTGGCCAGCTACCTGACCCGGCCCGAGAGCAGGGAGCGACTGCACTGGAAACGCCAGTTGATCACCGACCTGGGGTCGCAAGTGGGGCGGCTGCACAGACTGGGCTTTGCCCACGGCGACCTGCGCCCGTTCAATGTGCTGGTGGACAGTGTCGCTCGGCAGCCGCATTTTCACTTTATCGACAACGAGCGCAGCCGCCGCATGCCCTACCTGCGCGAGCGCGAGCGGGTGCGCAATCTGGTGCAGATCAATATGCTGCAGGCGCCCCAGATACAGCGTACCGACCGCCTGCGTTTCTGGCGTGCCTACTGCGCCGCCGCCGGCCTCTCTGCGCGTGCCGAGCGGCGCCTGCGCGCGCTGGTTGGCAGGCGCCTGGCGGCCCGCATGGCCGGGCGCCCCGCCGGCAAGATCATCGGCAACAGCTCCCTGTCCACTGAGATATTGGAATATCTCCCGGGATGATATGTGACCACTGAACTTTCCCAATACAGATATTGGCGCCGCGGCGGTTGTCGCGGTGTGCTGCGCGCCGGGCACCTGGATGAAAATCTGTTGGTGGACTGGCTGCATGGTCGCTGGCCGGTGGCCTGCGAGCTGCTGAAGTCGGAAGCGCGGCGCGCTACCCGCCGTGTGGAAATCGGCGGCCAACTAATGCTGGTCAAGCAATACCGGCACCGTCCGCTGCTGCCCGCGCGCGCGGCCGCTGTGCACCGCACCACTTTGCGTTTGCAACAGCTGGGTGTATCCGTACCGTCGAGCCTGGGCTATGCCCGCGGCGGTGGACATTCGATACAGGTGGCGCAATGGCTGGAAGGCGCAACGCCGCTGCTATCCTGCGCGGGCACGCCGGGTGTCGAGGAAAAGCTGGCGCCTGCGATCGAAGGATTGTTGGCGCAGGTGGCGGCGATGCACACGGCGGGCCTGGTCCACGGGGATCTCAAGTGGGGCAATATACTCCGGCGCGGAAATGAAACCTGGCTGGTGGATCTGGATTCGGTATCCCGCGCGCGCCCGGGGCGCAGTGGCGCGCGGGACCTGGCGCGTTTCCTGGTGGACTGCGAGGAGGCCGGTTGCAGCGCGGACTTCGTCCATCGGGTACAGGCGGTTTACGGTGAACAACGCGGTTGGGACCCGGCGCGGGTGCGGCGCTGGATCGCCGCGGATTACCGCAAGATCACTGAACGGCACCGGCGTCGCTACGGAGCGGGTCACCGGCTGTAACGGGCGCGTCTTTGCGCCGAGCCCGGGCGTGTTCCGCCAACAGCACCGCTACCGGCAGGTGCACCAGCAGCCACAGTGCCTTGGGGGATTCCAACAGTTTGTCGCCATCCACCATAGTGGCTCCCAGCCCCACCAGTAGCAGAGCCACCCAGGGCAGCAGCCGCTCCACTTTCAGCGAGGCGCGCAGAATCAGTCCCAGTACCGAGAGATAGGCCGCCAGGCCCAGCAGGCCGCCGTATACCACCCAGGCCATGTAGATGGAGTGGGGATGGTGGAGATTGTGCGTCGGTTCGAGTGTTATTTGCGGGTTAACCCCCAGGCCGCAGCCAAAGAGTGCGCTGCAGCTCTCCACCACCCTCTGCCACTGGGCCAGCCAGATGTCCGGGCGGTAGGACATGCCCCTGGCCAGCAGCGGCTGCCAGTCGACCACCAGTGCCAGCAAGCCCAGCGCCGCGGCGCAGGCCAACGCCAGCCAGCGCAGTCGCGGCAATACCAGCAACAGGCTGCCGATACAGACTCCCACCCCGAGCAGCGCGGTGCGCGACTGGCTGAGGTAGATAATGCCCAGGTTGACCGCCACAGCCAGCAGCAACAGCAACCGGTAGCGGCGACTCCAGCCGTGCCATTGCACCAGTGCGGCGGCGGAGAAGGCCGCGGCAATCGAGCCGAAGAATATCGGGTTGGAGATGCGGCTGGCACCTACCAGGCGCGCTTGGGGAAAGTCATGTGCGCTGTAGAACCAGAGCATATTGCCTATCGCCGCCAATGCAATCAGCAGTGGCGCTGCGGGAATCACCCAGCGGGACAGCGGCTTGCCGCTGCGGACCAGTACGAAGATCACCAGCCCCAGGCCGTAGAGATAGAACAGGCGCTTCAGATTGGGGACGAATTCTTCGCTGTACTCGATGCTCCAGGCGTAGCTGAGCAGTTGGTAGCCGAGCAGCGCATACCAGAGATTGACCAGCGGACTGCAGTGGAAATCCCTCAGCGTCTCCCGATCCAGTGTGAACACCAGGGGCAGCAGCACCAGAGTGTAATAAATATTGTTGACCGCCTTGGTGCTCAGGGGCAGCAGGAAGGCGGCGAGAAAAATCATAAAGCCACAGAAGAGAAAATGTGCGGCGCGCTCGGGGTTGCGCCTCAAAGGGATGGAGAACTGCATAAACCGGTTTCTGTCTCGAGCTTCTGCGGAGCTCTTATTGGGATTGTGAGTCTGCGAGCTGGGGGGCTTCCCGAAGCCACTGGTGCAGTTCCAGTTGGCTAAGCTGCTGTTCGATGGCGCCGAGGCTGAAGTGGCTACTGGCAAAGGCCAGTTGCTCGGCGGCCAGCGCTGCCCGCGCGTCGTCGTCCAGCTCTGCCAGTGCCAGCATGCGTTCGGCAAAACTCCCGGCATCGCCGGGCTGTGGGCGCCAAACACGGGAGTGCACAACTTCTCGGGCGCCGCCGGCGTCGCTGGCGATCACTGGTACGTCCGCCGCCATCGCCTCCAGCAGCACCATGCCGAAGGACTCGCGCCTGGAGCTGAGCACGAAACAATCGAAGGCGCGGAAGTAGCGCGCAGCATTGTGTACCACACCGAGAAAGTCGACCCGGGTGGCCACGCCGAGTTCCGCGGCGAGCCGTCTCAGCTGTGTTTCCAGTTCGCCCTGTCCGAGGACACACAGCCGTGCAGACGGCAGCTCCACGGAGATCCGTGCGAAAGCGCGCAGCAGGGTGGCCTGGTCCTTGTGCGGGTGCAGGCGGCCCACATTGCCGAATACCCAGGCGTCGTCGGGCAGACCCAGGGCCTTGCGCGCGGCGACCCTGTCCAACTGCCGGTCGCGCAGGGTATCGAAATCGACATAGTTGTACAGCGTCTGCACACGGGAGTGCGCCGCCGCCGGCAGGCAGCGTCGCAGGTCGTCGCGGGTAGCGTCGGAGACTCCCAACAGATGCACCCGGCGCCCGAACAGTTGAAACAGCAGGCGGCGGCCGTGGCGCTGCAGTTGTCCCAGGGCGTGGGCCACCCCGCTCACCTTGAGCGACGGCATGGTCAGTTGCAGCAGGGTGGCCAGATAAATGGGCTTCCAGCGGTGTGCTACCACCAGGCTGACGCCCTCCTCGCGGCACAGGCGGCGCAGGCGCAGCAGCAGGCCCAGCTTAAGGCCGCGCACATCCTGGGAGCGCAGTTCCAGAAAAACGGTCTTGTCGGAATTGTGCGATTGCGCCAGTGCCTCGTCCCGGGGGCGGGTGAGGAAAACGGTGACCACCCGCGCGCCCTGCCGTTGCATCAGTTCGGCGTACTGCTGGCTGATATCCACAAAGGGCATGGTGTAGCAGTGGCAGAGTTGCAGGACGGTAACAGGCATAGGGTGTCTCAGTACTCGGGCGCCCGTCGGCGGGGCGGCAATATAGTGCGGCATTCTAACCGCACAGGACAGCGCTATCTAGGAGCCCGTGGGTCCCCGTATTTCCAAGCGTGTCACCTCTGGCACATTTTGCTTGTGTTAAACTCCCCGGCTTTGATATTCGGGATGGATTTCCGGTTCCCCCGACCACTTATTTTTGTTTGCCCGATGGTATCTATGATCGCACCCCTGCCCGTTTTCAACCGCGCCCAGGTTCTAGTGATTGGCGACCTGATGCTGGACCGCTACTGGACCGGCGATACGGGCCGTATTTCCCCGGAGGCTCCGGTGCCGGTGGTGCTGGTGGGGGACACCGAGGACAGACCCGGCGGTGCCGGCAACGTGGCCCTCAACCTGGCCTCCCTCGGCGCGGGGGCCAGCGTGATCAGCCTGGTGGGACGGGACGACGCCGCGTCGGCGCTGGAGCGGACACTGAGCGCCGCTGGTGTGCACTGTGATTTTATTGCCTCTGATCTCTCTCCCACTATTACCAAATTGCGGGTGATGAGCCGACACCAGCAACTGTTGCGCCTGGATTTCGAGCAGCCCTTTGCCGAGTCCGACTGCGCCGGACTGCCGGCACTGCTCGCGCGCCGCGCAGAGGGTGTAGGTGCGCTGGTGCTGTCCGATTACGCCAAGGGCACCCTGGCCCGGTGTCAGGAGCTGATACGGTTGGCGCGGGAGCGGCAACTGCCGGTGCTGGTGGACCCCAAAGGCGCGGATTTTGCCCGCTACCGGGGCGCCACCCTGCTCACACCCAATCTACAGGAATTTGAACTGGTGGTGGGTCCCTGCGCCAGCGAAAAAGAACTGGTGGAAAAGGGTGGAAAGCTGATGGAGGAGCTGGACCTGCAGGCGCTGCTGATCACCCGCGGCGAGCACGGCATGACCCTGCTGCAGCGCGGTCTGCAGGAGCTGCACCTTCCGGCCCGGGCGCGCGAGGTCTACGACGTAACCGGCGCCGGCGATACGGTGATCGCCACCCTGGCCGCGGGCATCGCCGCTGGTGAGAGCCTGCCGCGCAGCGTTGAGATGGCCAATATCGCCGCGGGCATCGCTGTGGGCAAACTGGGCACGGCAACGGTTTCCGGACCGGAGCTGCGCGGCGCCCTGGCGACGGAGGGCCACAGCGGGCGCGGTGTAATGACAGGAGAGCAGTTGGTCTATGCCCTGGCCGACGCTCGTGCCCGCGGTGAAAAAATCGTGTTTACAAACGGTTGTTTCGATATATTGCACGCGGGCCACGTGGGCTATCTGGAACAGGCACGCCGCCTGGGGGATCGGCTGATCGTGGCGGTCAACGGTGATGCCTCGGTGACACGGCTCAAGGGCGAGGGCCGGCCGATCAATCCGGTGGAGCGCCGCATGGCGGTGCTCGCGGGGCTGGAAGCGGTGGACTGGGTGACCAGTTTCGACGACGATACGCCGGAGCGCTTGCTGGAGCTGCTTAAACCGGATGTTCTGGTGAAGGGTGGTGACTACAGCAAGGAGCAGGTGGTGGGCTGGCAGATTGTGGAAAGCTACGGCGGTGAAGTGCGTTCGCTGGATTTTCTCGACAACTGCTCTACCACCGCGATAGTGGAAAAAATTAAAAAATAAAAATTCCGCTGATAGAGCATTAGCAAACACTTTTAAAGAGCGAGAACCGGCCTGCCTATGCGGGTAATAACTTTTGGCACCTACGACGTGTTTCACCTGGGACACCTGCGCCTGCTCGAGCGGGCCGCGGCGCTGGGCGATTCCCTTGTGGTGGGTGTGTCCTCCGACCAGCTGAACTACACCAAGAAGCAGCGCTACCCGGTGTACGACCAGGCGTCGCGCATGGCCATCGTCGCTGCGCTGCGCTGCGTGAACGATGTGTTCCTGGAGGAATCCCTGGAAAGAAAGCGCGAATATATCCTCGCTTATGAAGCCGACATCCTGGTGATGGGTGACGACTGGGCGGGGCGTTTCGACTTCTGCAGCGATATCTGCCGCGTGGTCTATCTGCCGCGCACGCCGTCCATTTCCACCACCCAGTTGATCGAAGTCATCAGGGGGGTGGAGGAGTGAAGGCCGTCACGCAACGCCTGTTGGCGGTGAAGTATTATTTCCGTTCCCTGATGGTGCGTCCGCGCCCGGATATCTGGCTCTTCTATATCAATCGCCACCAGACCTTCGAGGGTAACATTCGCGCGTTGTGGAATTACTGCAATGCCCGCGGCGAGGTGCAGACCTACCTGATCGACTACCGCGGCGAGGGGCGCCCGGCGGACGTCAGCGAGGCCCAGTATGTGCCCGGTGGCTCCCGCCGCGAAATCCACCTGCGCCTGCGCTGTCGCTACTGCTTTATCAGCCATAGCCAGCGGCTGGCACTGGGCAAATTTTCCCTGGTGCGCTCCAGTCGGCTGGTGAACCTGTGGCACGGTATTCCCATCAAGGCGATCGGCAATCTGGACGAGCGCTTCACCAATCACCAGTTCCACCGCGAGTTCCGCAAGAGCCGGCGTATCAAGTTGTTTTCAGTAGCTTCGGTATTGGAGCGTTCGATTATCGCCGGGGCTTTCGTCAGTGAAGCAAAAAAAATCAAGGTGTTTGGACTGCCGCGCAACGATTTTTTAGGCATGCCCTACACCGAATTGCCCGGTGCCAGCCAGCAACTGGTCATGCGCGCGCGCAGTGCCAAGGCCGGGCGCCGCTTCCTGCTCTACGCGCCGACTTTCCGCGACTACGACCGCAGCAGCGTGGGGCTGGGCAAGGACGATCTGCACTGGCTGGAACCACTGCTGCAGCGCCACAACGCGTTGCTGGGTATCCGCCCGCATCCTCGGGACCTGGACCTCTACCGGGAGCTGATCGACAGCTCGGAGCGTATCGTCGACTGCTCTCAGGCGGTGTACGACGACGTGTCCTGCCTGATGCGCGAAGTGGACCTGCTGATTTCCGACTTCTCGTCGATCTGGGTGGATTACCTGTTGCTGGACAGGCCCATAGTCTTCTACGCATGGGACCTGCAGCGCTATATGGAAAGCCGCGGTTTTGCCGTGCCCTTCGACCGGGTACTGCCGTCGGACTTCTCTGAGACCACGGAACAGCTGCAGGGAGCGCTGGAAGAGGCACTGCGGGAAGATGCGCCGGTGCCGGCGCGGCAGCAATGGGTCAAGGGACTGTTTCACCAGTATCCGGACTTCGGTAGTTGCGCGCGCCTGTACCGCTATTTACAGGACTGGACCGAGGCGGAAACCTGAACTTCGTCGTTCCGGCGCAGGCCGGAACCCAGTGTGCCGTTGGACTGGATACCGGCCTGCGCCGGTATGACGAGTATGAGAGCTTGATTGAGAGTATTTACGTCCGGGTTGAATGGCACTAAGTTAAGGCTTAGGGGCGGGCCTGCTGCCGTGGGTTCTTTGCGGGACACGGGCTAGGCGCCCCCCCGTAAATACGTCCCTGTAGGCTTGTCTGCGAGGTCCCTCTCGCAGACAGTCCCGCAAAGAACCCCCGGCATCAGGCCCTTCGCATCGAACTTATGGCTTAACTTAGTGCCATTCACGTCCGGGTTGGATTTGAGCGCGAGAGCGCACGGAGCACACAGCTGCAGTTGTGGTCCAGGTGCACCGGGTTGATGGTGCCCACAATGGCGCTGGTCACGGCGGGGTGGGCGAAGACAAAGTCCATACTCGCCTGTACCGGATCGCCACCTTCCTCTCCGGCGATATGGCCGCTGGCCAGGGCTTTCTTGACCAGCACGCCCTTGTTGTTTTTACAGCAGTAGTCCAGCACTGCCTCCTCCCCCCGCTCGCGCAGGTTGTAGGTCACCATCACCACATCGCTGTACTGCGCCGCCAACAGGCCGCCGGCGACGGTTTTGCCGGACATGCCGATGGCGCGGATCAGTCCCTCCCGCTTGAGTTTCCGCAGGGTATCCAGCACTTCTTCCTCGCGGACTATGCGTTCGTCGTCGCCGTTCGAGTGCACCAGTACCATATCCAGTACCTCGGTGTGCAGCCGGCGCAGGCTGCGCTCCACACTCATGCGGGTGTGGTGTGCGGAAAAATCAAAGCTCGACTGCCCGCCGGCAAATTCCTCGCCCACCTTGGAGCAGATCAGCCACTGGTCGCGCTGTCCGCGCAGCAGCTTGCCCAGCCGCTCCTCACTGTTGCCGTAGGCGGGCGCGGTGTCGATCAGGTTGATGCCCCAGGCCCGCGCGCGCGCGATCAGGTCGGCCGCCTGCCGGTCGTCGGGAATGGTAAAGCTGCCGGGGTACTTCACGCCTTTGTCGCGGCCGAGTTTGACGGTGCCCAGCCCCAGGGCGCTCACCTGCATGCCGGTGTCGCCCAGGGGGTTCAGGGGTAGCGGGGACAGAGTGATTTCAGGCAAAGGCTTTCTCCCAGGGTGTCGGCGCTACCCGTGGTTCGGGCAGCGTTTGCAGCGCGCCGATATCGCCGCCCGCCGGCTGGATATCGTCCTCGTGCAGCAGCGCCAGCACCTCGTCCGCCAAGTTGGGGGCCAGAGTCAGCTTGGTGGGCCAGGCGGCGATCACATTGGCGCAGTTGTCGGTGCGCAGCGCAGCTGCCTTGTCCGGGCGGGCGAAATTGCGCTGGCGGGGTTCGGCGCGGTCTACCGGCAGGGTGGCCCACTGGCAGTCGCCCAGATCGACCCAGGGCATCAGTTCGCACAGTTCCCGTTGGGCTTCGGTAATCAGTTTTTCCGGCGAAAGGGATGCCCCCCGTTCGGCCAGCGAGCCGCCCAGGTACCAGACCCAGGTGCCGTCGCCCAGCGGGTGACTGGAAATAGTGAGCCGCGGGGTTTTTTCCGCGCCCAGGCAGTGGCCGTAAAAGCGGTGGGGCAGGTGGTGGCGGACCATTACCTGCTGCAGCGGGCGGCGCTGGGTCTGCGGTGTGCGACAGCCGAGTTGCTCGAGGATCTTTTCGTTGCCGAGGCCCGCAGTGAGAATAAATCTCTG
Organism: Microbulbifer rhizosphaerae; assembly: GCF_014191725.1. Lineage (GTDB taxonomy): Bacteria > Pseudomonadota > Gammaproteobacteria > Pseudomonadales > Cellvibrionaceae > Microbulbifer > Microbulbifer rhizosphaerae. The sequence continues at coordinate 73,788 of NZ_JACHWZ010000013.1, read as the reverse complement.
CGCGTGCACTTCCAGGGTTTCGCCGTCGGCGTCGGCGAACAAAACAGCGTTGCCCTCGGCATCGCGCTGCCAGCGGGCGGTGGACCGGATCTTTTTCAGCTGGTCGCGCAGCGGTGCGCTCAGTGCATCGAGCACGCTGGGCACATCCAATACCAGATCCACTAACTGGTAGACGCTGCCGCGAAAATCCGCGTGGCGGAAAATTTCCGGGCGCTCATCCCCGGACACCGGGTGCACGCGGCCGCGGGTCAGTTTGCTGGCGAAAAAAGTGCCGACTTTTGACGCGCTGCCACCGCTGGAAAACAGGTAGAAGTGGTCGGAGAGAATTTTCGCCGCGGACAGGTCCACTTGCCCGCTGCCCTCGAGGCAGTCGCGCCACACCTGCGGCATATCCTTGATCGCCTCCGAAGCTCCGGTGAGGGTGCCGCCGAGGGTGTATTTGATCCCGCCGTGAATCATGCCCTGGGAGGCCACCGTTTGTCCGCTGCCCAGCGCCTCCTGCTCGAACAGGGCGCGGGACAGGCCGGAGGACCGCAGCCGGTGCATCAGCCAGAGGCCGGCGATACCGCCGCCGATCACCGCGACATCGAGATGGACTTTTTGTGGGGGTTTGCGGCTGGGGGGCATACTACCTCTGCTCGGCGCGGAACTGGCGCCGGCCATAATAGCAGAAAGGCGGCGGACTGAAGGGCATCTCTAAAAATCGCAGAGCCGGTCCTTGCCGTCGATACCCTCTGTCCCGAATGGCGCTTATTAACCCGGCAATCAAATAGTTTGCCGGGTTAATAGTTAAGCGATAAATGCGACGCGAGGGTCCTGATATCGGGTACTACCTTGCGAGGCTGTCCGTCGGTTAGCCACAGTGTTCGAATTCGCTCATGTAGGAGCCGGAGCCGACCGAACCACCCCATTTGACGCAGGTATCCGGTGCGGATCTCTTCACTGGTCCGGCGTAGTAGGAGAAGTTGCCTGAGTCGGTGGCCATGGTTTCCCCTTTGACCTGGAGGCTGGCCGAGACTGCACTCGGACTGCCGAGATTGAGGGTCTTGAGGGTGACTGCGCAGTTGTAGCCATTGGAGCTGTTGTAAAGCAGGTACACCCGCCCGCCGCTGAGCGCGTGCGAGTCGATCACCTCGTAGCCGCTGCCGCAGATCTCCTCGGGGGCGTACGGGTTGTGCGGGTTGCCGTCGGACCCGTCGTTGAGCAACGAGTAGTATTTGCTCCAGTTCCAGTTGATTCCCGGATCGGTGTGGTCCTGGCCGGTATAGTGTTGATGCCCTTTGACATCGATGGAGGACGATAGTACTACCGCCGAGCTGTGCGCTGGCCCGTTGTAGGCTTTACTGCAGTCGATAGCCGCGTAGCGACCACAAAAGTTTTTCACCAGTGCGGCGGAACTGTTGTACATCGCGTTGGTATACCACGAGCTGTTGTCGACATAGCCTTCATGCTCAATGCCCAGAGTGGTGCCATTATGGATGCCTACGTGGTGGGCTGCGTTATGGTTGCGCACCATCTGAGTTACCTGGCCGTCAGAACTGCGTATCACATAGTGGGCACTGACCGAGCGAGGATTATTCTGAAACCAGCTGATGGTGCCCGCGTAAGTCCCCTCAGCGGTATGGATAGTGGTGGAGTCATAGGAGGAACGATTGTGGTAGTACGGCGACGGCACCCACCGTGCGGGACCATAATCCGTACTCTGAATACTTACGGAACCCTGCGCATTCGCTCCCGTTTCCGGCATCTCCAGAGAATTGCTTTCCGTAGCGTCTTTCTTCTGAAGCGTTTTGGTAATCGGATCAACGCGATACTCTCTGGTTTCAAGGATATCCTCGGTGACATCCAGGCGGACAAAGGGTGCCCGCATCGCGGTCAATTGTTCAGGTGAAAAGGCCCGCTCCCAGGAAACGGGGTTCTCGGGAACCTTGATGCCCCGATCGTCCACGCCTCGATCTTGGGCGAGAAGGACGTCATAGGCGAAACTGTTTCGCACGTATTCCTGCGCGGCATTTTCCTCCGGATAAGGAGAGAAGCCCGCGTAGCGCTTGAGAATCGGCGTCATGTCTTCCCGTTTCGGCTTGATAAGCATCCCGCCCCGCAGAATATTCATCCGGTCGGCATCTTCGCGCAGCTCTGCATCCAGCAATGCGGCAGCGGCAAGTATGTTGTACTCGGGATCCCGTTTGATTTTTTCCGGCACAATACCGGTGATTGCAGATGCCAGGGAGATCTGATCTTCAAACCCTCCCCCGCCATACAGGCCCATCACCCCATAGGCTTTGGGCATATGCTGATGGGAGGTAGGTCCCGCTGACCGGTCCGGGTCCAGATGCATCCAGCGGGTCTGTACGTAGGCAATGGCTTCAAGAGTCCCGTCGGGTATGGAAGGATAAGCAGCATAGGCGCTGTTGAAATAACGAATATATTCCTGTCGCTTCGGCAGCAGTTGCTGTTCTTCAGCGGCAAGCTGCGCCCTCAGCCCAGATTGTATTTTTTGTTCACCATCTGCAATTGCCCACTGGCTGAGCAAGCCCAGGCAAAGCAGTGTGCACATTCTGCCAGTTATCATGATTATTTCTCCCTAACTTTGATTGGCCGCGTACCTCCAACGATTAACATACTGCCCGTGCGTGCAATAGGGTTCTCCGTCCGGCCGGACGAAGAACCATCATGCATTGAGCAGGACGATACCAAATTTTTTATTCGTTGTGAAAGATAAGTTGGGATAATTTATTCTTTCCGATTGTAGAGGGCCTTTTCCAGCCCATTCAGGGCGGTAATGCAGCTATCGAATTTAGAGTAAACAGGCCCTATCATGGCGGCCCCGAAAGAAGCTTGCAGCGAAATACCTATCCCCATGCGTTCCCTCTACACTTGGCTGCTCCGGGCCGCAGTTCCCCTTATTCTCCTGCGTCTCTGGTGGCGCGGCCGCGCGCAGCCGGAGTACCGGAGCCGCTGGCGTGAGCGCTTTGGCCGGGTGCCGGAGCGCGCGAGCCGCGCGCCCCTGATCTGGGTGCACGCGGTCTCCGTGGGCGAGACGCTGGCGGCAGTGCCGATGATCGAAAAATTGGCGGCGCGCCACCCGCGCTGGCAGTGGCTGGTTACCACCAGCACGCCCACCGGTTCCGAGCGCGCGCGCGCGGTATTGCAACCATTGATCGGCGGGCGCCTGCTGCACTATTACGCACCCTATGACCTGCCGGAGTGTATAGCGCCGTTTGTCGATGCCCTGCGCCCGGACGCGCTGGTGATCATGGAGACCGAGCTCTGGCCCAACCTGCTCGCCCACTGTGCGCAGCGCGGTATCCCCACGCTGCTGGCCAACGCCCGCCTGAGTGAGAAATCCGCTGCCGGCTACGCCCGCTTCGGCCGCCTGGCACGGCCTATGTTGCGAGAATTGGATCGCGTAGTGGCCCAGTATCCCGCCGATGCGCAGCGCTTTGTCGAACTGGGTCTGCCGGCGGAGCGGGTGGTCGCCAGCGGCAATATCAAGTTCGACCTGCAGATAAACCTGGGGCTGGAGAGTGAGGCCCAGGTGCTGGCACACCAGTGGCGCGGCCGCAGAGGCCGGCCGGTGTGGCTGGCGGCCAGCACCCATGCCGGCGAGGAGGAGATAGTGCTCGACGCTTTCCAGCGGCTGCTGGAGGACTTCCCGGAATTGCTGCTGGTGCTGGTGCCGCGGCACCCCCAGCGCTTCGACAGCGTGGCGCGCCTGTGCCGGAGCCGCAACCTGGCCCTGTTGCGGCGCAGCGACGACGGGCTGCCCGGCCCGGCCCACCGGGTGCTGTTGGGGGATACCATGGGCGAGTTGCTGCGTTTCTATGGTGCCTGTGACCTGGCGTTTGTGGGCGGCAGCCTGGTGCCGGTGGGCGGGCACAATATTATCGAGCCCGCGGCCTGGGGCGTGCCGGTAGTATGCGGCCCGCACCTGCACAATTTCTCCACCGTGGCCCAGCTGTTGATCGACGCCGGCGGCATGCGCGTGGTGGAGGATGCGGAACAGCTGGCCGACCAACTGGCGGACTGGCTGCGGGATGACAGCGGGCGCCGTAGCGCCGGTGAGCGCGGGCGGGAAGTGGCGGCGGAGAACAGCGGTGCGCTGGAGCGGCTGGTCGGGGAAATCGACAGTTTAATTTAGGGCGAACGCAGGGTTCGCCCGATGGGAAGCCCGGAGCCGCTGCTCATTTGGTAGGCGGCGCTACCATCACCGCTTCCGCCACACGGTAAACCGGGGTGGCGGGATTGAGTTCCCTTTCCAGGCTCTGCAGGTCGTCCGGCGCCAGCAGTCCCGCCGCCCGCTTCAGGTCCAGGGTATTCTGGATATAGTCGTAGAGAGCGTTGGCGAAGTCGGTGCGCGACTGGGCGAGGGTGCGCTGGGCCAGCAGCACGTCCACGATATTGCGGGTGCCCACCTCGTAACCCGCCTGGGTAGCCTCCAGGGCGCTCTTGGCGGAGATCACTGCCTGCTGGCGCGCCTCCACCCGGGACACGTCGGTAACCACCGCGCGGTGCAGGGTGCGGGTGTTCTGCACGGTGTCACGTTCCACCAGATTGCTCAGGTCCTCCGCCTGGAAGGCGAGGTTGCGCGCCTCGCGGCGGCTGGCGCTGAGGCGGCCGCCGGTGTAGATGGGTACCTGCAAGGTGATTGCTGCGATTCTGGTTTCCTGAGTGGTATCGATTGGAATCGTTTGCGAGTCGATTTCCAGATCGCCGTCGCTGTGGTACTTCTGGTAGTTCAAAGAACCGGTCAGGGTCGGCAGATGCTCGGCCGCGGCGGCGCGGGCGCTATAGCCGGCGGCATCCGCGGCCAGGCGGGAGGCCTTCAGGTCGAAGTTGTTGGCCAGGGCGAAGTCCACCCAGGCGCTGCGCTCTATGGGTTCCGGTGCGACCACCGCGAAATCCCCGCCCAGGGGGGCCACCGAATCGTGGTGGCCGCCGGTGAGCACCGACAGGGCGTCGAAATTGCTGAGCAAGTCGTCCTGGGCGGTGAGCCGCCGTGCTACCGCGTTCTCGTAGGCGGCCCGGGAATCGTAGACGTCGGTGATGGCGGTGAGACCCACCTCGAAGCGCTGCTGGGTTTGTTCCAACTGCTTGGCCAGGGCCTCCTCTTCGGCGATTGCGGCCTCCAGCACGTCGTAGGCGCGCAGTACGTCAAAGTAGGCGACGGAAACTCGCAGCATCATCTCCTGCTGGTTGGCGCTGAACTCGGCGGCGGCCTGTTCGCTGATCTTCTTGCCCTGCTTGTAGCCGAACCAAGCCGGCAGATCGAATATCGCCTGGTCCAGCCTGACGCTGTAAGTTCGATCGTCGGTGTCGCTCTTAGTGGTGGTCGGAATCACCAAGATAGTGCCGTCGTCGTTGAATTGGCTCTGGACCCTGTCGGTATCGGAGCGGACTTTACTGGCCTCGGCGGTGCCCTGGATCTGCGGCAACAGCGCCGAGCGGCCAAGATTTTTCGCCTCCAATCCGGCGTGATAAGCGGCGCGGTCGGCGGCCAGCTGCGGATCGTTGTCCAGGGCCTGCAGGTAGATCTCCCACAGGGTATCGGCCTGAGCCTGCATTGCACCGAAGCCCACTAGGGCGGCGGCGAGCGGAGCCTTCAGCGCGGCCGCGAAATGCGTTTTCAGCGCGGCGGTGATATGAGTTTTCAACGGGCGCGGGGAATGGCCCGGAGTGACATCACTTCTTTTCATCTGTTTAAACTTCCTGTGGTGGGTGCGGTCTCAAAGCGCTGCCAGTCTCCCCCCTGGCGAAAGCAGTCGCGAAAGTGTACCCGTGGCCTGGGGGGGCGTCGAGGCGACGATGGCGGCATTTTGGTATATCTTCGTTAAACCGACGCGAATGTGCGGCTACCGGTGATTAAGCGGTAAAAACCGGTGTTACCGATATCCGGGCGAAACTCATCGATGCAATAGACGCAGCCGGATTTATTTTGGATGCGGCAAACATCTTGCAGAAAAGGGCAAGAATTGCGATGGAGCAGGCAGTGCAAAAAAAGCCCGGGCCCTGGCGGCGCGCCTGCCATCAGTGCGACCTGTTGCTGGAGCGCGCGGTGGCCCCCCTGGGGCAGAAATTGGTGTGCCCCCGTTGCAATGCCACTCTGCATCGCAACGGCGCACACAGCATTCGTTATACCGCGGCACTGAGCCTTACCGGCCTGCTGCTGTTCATCCCGTCCGCCACCCTGCCGCTGCTGCACTTTTCCATTTTTACCTTCGGCGCTGAAAACACGCTGTTCAACGGGGTGCAGTCGCTGTTTGGTGCCGGTTATATCTGGCTTTCCTCCCTGGTACTCTTCTGCAGCGTACTGGCGCCGCTGGGCAAATTTACCCTGCTGGCCTTTATCAGTTGGGGCTGCGGCTGGGAGGCTCTGGACCGCCCGGTGGCCAACGCAGTGCGCTGGTATCATCACCTGCGGGACTGGGCCATGCTGGACGTGTATATGCTGGGCATACTGGTGGCGCTGGTCAAAATGAGCGACCTTGGGAAGATGGTGGTGGAGCCGGGACTCTACTGCTTTGCCGCTATGATGCTGGTTTCCAACCTGACCACCCTGAGTTTCGATCCTCACGCGGTCTGGGCGCGCATGGCCCGGCGCCGGGACCGGCCGCCGGCTGGGGAAGCCGCGGGAGACGGGCCGTGACCGGGCCGCCAAAAGCGCGGGAATCCGGGCTCACCAGTTGCCTCTGCTGCCACCAACTGGTGCGCATGCCCCAGGGCGAGGAGTCCTGCCGCTGCCCCCGTTGCGGCGCGCGGGTGCACACCCGCCAGGTGGGCAGCCTCACCTTAACCTGGGCCTTTGTCATTACCGGCGCCTTCCTGCTGGTGCCCGCCAATATCCTGCCGGTGATGACCGTCATTTACCTGGGAGCCGGTGAGCCCAGCACCATTGTCAGCGGGGTGATGCAGCTGTATGACACCGGCCTCTGGGGGATCGCCCTGATCGTGTTCGTGGCCAGTATCGCGGTGCCGGTGATGAAACTGGTGGGGTTGGTGCTGTTGCTGGTGCAGATACAGTTCCGCCTGCCGCTGATCCCTCTGCAGGCGATGCAGTTGTACCGGGTGGTATCGGCGATCGGCCGCTGGTCGCTGCTGGACCTGTTCATGATCTCCATCCTGGTGGCGCTGGTGGACATGGGGGCCATCGCCGAAGTGGCCGCCGGCCCCGGGAGTACCGCCTTTGCCACCGTGGTGGTGGTGACCATGCTGGCGGCCCGCTTCTTCGATCCGCGCCTGATCTGGGACGCCTACGATGCGCGCCGGGGGCGGAAGGGCGCAGTGGAGGGAGCGGTGCGGAATGGCTGAAGAGTTTGCCCGGGAGGGCGTGCTCCGGCGCAGCCGCGGCCTGCCCCTGGTGTGGCTGCTGCCGCTGACCGCGGCGCTGATCGCAGTGTGGTTGGTGTACCGGGATTTCACCCAGGGCGACATCCGCGTCACTATCCTCTTTCCCTCCGGCGAGGGCCTCGTAAAGGGCAAGACCCCGGTGAAGTACTCCGGGGTGGATATCGGCGTGGTGCGGGATTTCCGCCTGGTGCCCAATGCCCGGGAACTGGATGGCGCCGATGGAGTACTCGCCGAGGTGGATTTCAATCGCAGTGCCGAGTACCTGCTGGTGGAGGGCAGCAGGTTCTGGCTGGTCAAGCCGGAATTCTCGATCACCGGGGTGAGCGGCCTGGAGGCGCTGGTGTCCGGCAACTACATCGCCGTGGAGCCGGGCAGCGGCGCGCGCGAGCGGGAATTCGTGGCCCTGGCGGAGCCCCCCGCCCACGTGCGCGGTGAGGGCCTGCGCGTGGTGGTCAATGCGCCGCGGCTGGGGTCTCTGAATCGGGGTTCGCCGGTCTACTACCGGCAACTGCAGGTGGGCCAGGTGGAGAATTACCATCTGAGCGAGGATGACTCCCGGGTGCAGATCGACCTCTTTATCCGCCGCGAATACGCTCACCTGGTACACCGCGGCAGCCGCTTCTGGAATAGTTCCGGGCTGTCCATCGAGGGCGATATCAGCGGGGTGACGGTGAACATGGAGTCCCTGGCCGCGCTGGTGGCCGGTGGCGTGAGTTTCTACACCCCGGAAAACCAGCGCCATTCGCCGCTGGCGGTGGATGGCAGTGAATTCAAGCTTTACGAGAGTTTCGCTGATGCGGACGCCGGTATTCCGGTGACACTCAATTTCGATCGCGGGGTCAGTGTCACCCCCGGCAGCACCCAGGTGCTCTACCAGGGTATCAAGGTGGGCGAGGTCAGCTCAGTGAAGGCCAGTCGCAATATGAAAGGCATGGAGGTGACGGTGCTGATGGACCCGATCACCGACGAGCTGCTGAGCGAAAATACCCGCTTCTGGATCGCTCCTCCCACTCTGGATATCGCCAGCGGCCTCAGCGATTTGCTCAAGGGCAACCGCATTGAGGTGGATCTGCGCCGCGGCCAGCGCTCCCGGCGCACCTTCGACGCCCTCGCCTCGCCGCCGCCGCGGGACCCGCGGGCACCCGGCCTGCACCTGCGCCTGACCGCGCGCACCACCGGCTCCCTGCAGCGCGGCGCCTCCGTCTACTACCGGCGCATCCCGGTGGGCACGGTTCAGGGTATGAAGCTGAGCCGAGACGGCGAGCGCGTGGAGGTGTTCGTGGTAATCGAGCCGCGCTATGCCTATCTGGTGAACAATCGCACCCGCTTCTGGAATATCAGCGGCCTGCGCGCCAGCGCCAGCTTCGGCGGCGTCGAGGTGGAGGCCGACTCGCTGATGTCTCTGGTGCGCGGCGGCGTCGCCTTCGGGAGCCCCCCGGGAGCGCAGGAGAGCGCCGGCCCGGCGCGCAGCGGCGACACCTTCCATCTCTACAGTAGCCGCGAGGCTGCGCTGGAAGAGGGCGTGACCATTCATATCGCCCTGTCCGACGCCTCCGGCCTCAAAGAGGGCTCGCCGATCCGCTACAAGGGCGTCCAGGTTGGGGAAATCACCCGCCTGCGCCTTGGCCGCGAGCTGGAATCGGTGCGTGCCACCGCCAAACTCTATCACCGCGCCGAGCACTTCGCGCGGGCCGGCACCCGCTTCTGGGTGGTGTCGCCGCAGATAGATATCGACAAAGTGAAGAACCTGGACACCCTCGTCAGCGGCCGCTATCTGGCGCTGGAACCCGGCGGCGGGGAAGTGCAGTTGGAGTTCATCGCCCTTGCCGAGCCGCCGACCCCCGGCCTGGCGGACACCATGATGCGCCCCGGGCTCACGGTGATCCTGGACGCGCCGCGGCGCGGTTCGCTGGCCCCCGGCAGCCCGGTCTACTACCGTCAGGTGCAGGTGGGGGAAGTGACCGGTTTCGCTCTCGGGGAACTGGCGGACCGGGTTTATATCTATGTCTATATCGAGCCGCGTTATCGCACCCTGGTGCGCGAACACACGGTGTTCTGGAACGCCAGCGGTGTGGATGTCAACTTCGGCCTGATGAGCGGCCTCAGTGTTCACACCGAGTCGGCCCGGGCGCTCCTCGCCGGCGGCGTCGCCTTCGCCACCCCTGAGGGGCCGAATATGGGGCGGGAAGTGGAATCCGGCAGCCACTACCCCCTCTATCCGGAGGCGAAACCGGAGTGGCTGCGCTGGAGTCCTAAAATAGAATTGTACGGTTCGACCGAGCCGGCCAAGTAACAGGGAACAGGGATTTGCTATGCGTATAAAATTAATTGGCCTGCTTGCCGTATTGCTATTGGCCGCTTGTGAAACCATGGAGGTGCAGAGGGTGGAGCCGCGGGTGGCGCCGGTGGCCTTCTCTACCTATACCTGGGGCCCGTCGGCACTCGGTGATATGCCCGAGGTGTCGGCACAACTGGTGGAACTGGACCAGGAAATGCGCGACGTAGTGGCCGCGGAGATGGGCGCCCGGGGTTATCGTTTGGTGGAGAACGGCGCCGGCGCGGACATGGTGGTGGACTACCAGGTGGCGGTGATTGAGGAGCAGTTTGCCGGCGACCCCACCGATTCCAGCTGGGATGCGCAATTCGACAGCAACGCGACTCCCGGGGTGGTGGAACTGCCCACGCGCACCGGTGCGCCGCGGGTCACCCTGACCTTGGGCATCGGCCGCCCCGGGGAGCCGTCCATCTGGGGCGGCAGTGCCTCCAAGCTGATGACGCGCTCGGAGGACGCCGCGGAACGCCGGCGTATACTCAGTGCTGCGGTGCGCGATCTCCTGAAGGATCTTCCTCCGGCGGCGCCCTAGACACCCAGGCAGGGAAGCCAGATCTTCTGAAAACAGCAGTAGGAGATTGGCATGACTGTTATTTTGCGCACCCTCTTCCCCCTGTTGGCGCTCGCGCTGGCCGGCTGCGTCGCCACCAGCCCGGTGGTGGTGGACTACGACCCCCAGGCCGATTTCTCCCGGCTCGACAGCTACTACCTGTTGGACCCGCTGGCCAGTGGCCCGGTATCGCCACTGGAGCTGAAGCGCGTCCGGCAGGCGGCGGACGGCCTGTTGCGCACGCGCTACCGGCCGGCGGAAAGTGCCGAAAGCGCCGATTTCGTGGTCAGGGTCCAGCTTTACTCGGTGGACAAGGTTGCCGTTTATGAAGACAGCCTCGCCCTCTACGGCGGCTATCGCTATTGGGGATGGGGCTGGCGCGCGCCGCTGGACGTGCGCCACTACCGCGAAAACACCCTGGTGGTGGATGTACTCTCCCCCGAGCGCTCACCCCTTTGGCGCGGCAGCACGGTATCCTCTGCCGGCCGCTACCGGGACCCGGCGCAGAACCAGCAGCGGCTGCGCGAGGAGATGGCACTGATCTTTAACCGCTTCCCACCGTACTGACCGGAAACCTGGGACTCGTGTAGGGTGCGCACGGCGCACTCTACTGAAGCCCACGGACGTCATCGACAAAGCGAAAAACCGAACAATGACCGATAACGACAAAAAAACCGAAACCGACCTCTCCCCGCAATTCGCCCGCGACGCGGTGGAAATCGTCTCCCGGGAGGCGGTGTTTGAAGGGTTCTTCACCATGCAGAAACTGCGCCTGCGCCACCGGCTGTTCCGCGGCGGCTGGAGCAGTGAGATAGAGCGCGAACTGTTTGTGCGCGGCGCCGCCGTGGGGGTGCTGCTCTACGACCCGGTCCACGAATTGGTCGCGCTCACTGAGCAGTTCCGTATCGGCGCCCTGGATCGCCCCGAAGGGCCCTGGTGTCTGGAGGTGGTGGCGGGTATGGTGGAGGAGAGCGAGTCCCTGGAAGCCGTGGCGCGGCGCGAACTGCAGGAGGAGGCCGGGCTGGAAGTGGAGCAGTTGCACTACATTCGCAGCTATATGCCCAGCCCCGGCGGCAGCTCCGAGCGCCTGCACCTCTTTTGCGCCCTGGCGGACCTCCGCGGCGCCGAGGGTCATTTCGGCCTGGATAACGAACACGAGGACATCCGCCTGCGGGTGCTCCCACTTCAGGCGGTGTTCGATGTGCTGGAGTCCCACACCGAGGCGGGCGGCCCGATCGACAACGCGGCCACGGTGATCAGCCTGCAGTGGCTGCAGTTGAATCGGGCGCGCATGGGTGGTGGCTGAAATATTGTTTCAATAAATCGCCGTAAGCAGGAACAAAATCTCATTGTGAATGGCGGGTCACAAAGGAATCCCGCTCAATTGCCCGGCAGGGGCGCAAACTGAGAGCTGAATCACGGCGACAATAGAATTGGAGTGTCGATAATGGGCCTATCGGTAAAAACGAGAGCGGTGGCGGAAAAGCGTGCGCGCCGCCTCCGGGAGGCGGGTGGCAAGACAGAATATCGGGTGGATTTACCTGCCTATCATGCCGATTGCGACGCCAACTATCTGCGCCTGCGCAAACTGTTGCCGGAATTGGCGAACAGGGAGCACTGGCGCTACCAGATGCCCCACGGGGCCCTGGAACTGTCGGTCCAGTCCCGCTCCCGCTACACCACCGAGGTGTGCCTGAACGCGAGCGCTGAGACCGGCGAGCGGAACTGGCTGGCACCGCCCCAGATCACCGTGCGCCTCTACCACGACGCGCGCATGGCGGAAGTGGTGGCGGTGGATGGACGCGGACCGGTGGGTGACAACGGAGCCGGCTTCACTTACCCCAACCCGCGCATGCACTGCGCGGACGAACGGCAGCAGGCCAACCGCTTCCTCGGCGAATGGCTGGGCCACTGCCTGGCGAATGGCCGCGCGGAAATTGAACTGATACTGGATGGCCGACGGCTCTGACCCGCCTGCCATCACTGGGGGCGTGGACAAGGTGAGCGTGTGATAGAAGAGTCAGTCGGGCCCGTACATCGCCTGGTGCAGTTTACCGACCCCCATATCGGCGGCCGGCCGGATTACCAGTTGCTTGGCCTGGACACCGGGCATACTTTCGACGAAGTGCTGCGCGCGATCGAGCGGGAACAGTCCGATGCCGACATTCTGGTCGCCACCGGAGATATCAGTGCCAATAGTTCCGAAGGCTCCTATCGCCGCTTCCTGCAAAAAATGCAGCGGGTGGAAATTCCCTGGTACTGGCTGCCCGGCAATCACGACAACCCTGCGCGCATGAACCGGGTGGCACCGGGGCGGCACCCGGAAGTGGTGTCGCTGGGAGACTGGCGCCTGCTGCTGTTGGACAGCAGCCTGCGGGGGCAAATCTGCGGCGGCCTCGACGATTCCCAACTGGAGCGCCTGGAAGAGTTGCTGGCCCTGCACGCTGCGCACCCGCTGATGATCCTGATGCACCACCAGCCGGTACAGGTGGGCAGTGCCTGGATCGACGGCCATATGCTGCGTAGCGGCCGCGATCGTTTCCTGCAACTGATCGGCGATAACCCCAGCGTCAAAGCGGTGGTTTGGGGGCATGTGCACCAGCAGTTCGACAGCCGCCTGGGGCATATCGGCCTGCACGCCACTCCCTCCACCTCCGTTCAGTTCACTCCCGGCAGCGGTCCCTTTTCCGTGGACGAGAAGATGCCCGGCTACCGCTGGTTCGAACTGCGCAACGACGGCGGTTATCGCACCGGAGTAGAGCGGGTCACCGTCTCTGAATACAGTGTCGATCTCGCCTCTGCTGGTTATTAACCTTTATTAACTCAAGTTTCGGGGTTCAGTTCCGGGAGCTGAAGCGGGGTGCGCCTTTCCGGGACACGCCGTGAATACGTCCCTGTAGGCTTGTCCGCGAGGTCCCTCTCGCAGACAGTCCCGGAAAGGCGCACCCCGCTTCAGCTTGTGCCACCGGCAGGCGCCTCGAACTCCGAAACTTGAGTATTAACCTGCCTTTCCCGCCGCTGCGCCCGTACAATGGAACTTTGTCCCCGGAAGTTGTGAGGTTGAAGATGCGCGTGGTTTTTCCGCTGTTTTTCCTGTTTTCCGTATTGTTGTTTTCCGCTTGCACACAGCAGGCCGCTCCCACCGAAGCGGAGACCGCGGACGGACTGCAGCCCCGCACCAGCGGCCTCGACAGCGTGGCCGCTGCCTTTGCCTTCGACCTCAGCGGCTCCGCTGTCTACGTGGTGCCGGTGGAAATCGACTACACCAAACGCGTCGCAGGCCCCGGCCAGCCCCTGCGCGCCCGGGACTATGAGCTGGACGCAAGAGACCGGGCCAGGCTGCAGGAACTGATGGCGGAGATCTTCAGCGAAAAATTTCTCTCCCCGCGCAACAGCCAACTGGTGGCCGACCCGCAAGTGGCGGACTACACGCTGCAGTTGCGCCTGGAACGCTTCTCCCTGGCCGCCCCCCTGGAGCCCTCCGCCTGGCTGTGGCGGGTGTACGCCGAGCAGAGCGCCTACGGCGTCTTGGTGGGCGAACTCTACAATGACGAGGGCAAACTGATGCTGCGCTTCCGCGACCGCCGGGATATTGGTGAAAAATTCGGAGGGCTGGGCCCCGGCCGCCTGGAGCGCTTCACCAGCGTCACCTTCTGGAACGACATGAAAGTGGACCTGCGCCGCGCCTTCAGCAGCCTGGACAAAACCCTGCGCTAAGCCGGGAGCGCCGAGCCCTAGCTCGGCTGGCGGGCCCCAGGCCCGCCTCCGGCTTTGGGACAAGGCATAAACCCCACCAAACCCCTATAATCCCCGCCCATGCAAAACCGCCCCCTGCTCATCTATCTCCACGGCTTCCTCTCCTCGCCGCAGTCGACCAAATGCCAGCTGCTGCGCAAATGGCTGGCGGAGGCACACCCGAGCATCGTCTACTGCGCGCCGCAGATCTCCCCCTATCCGGCCATTGCCGCCCACTCCTTGAGCGGCCTGGTGGAAAGCTTTGTAAAAAGCGGCGAGTGTGGTCCCATCGGCCTGGTGGGCAGCTCCATGGGCGGTTTCTGGGCCAGTTACCTGGCCGAGCGCTACCGGCTGCCGGCGGTGGTGGTCAATCCGGCGGTGCACCCCTCACACTTTATGCCCAACTACCTGGGGCAGACGCTGACGCCTTACAGCGGTGGGGCACAGGAGTATCGCCTTACCCCGGCCGACGTTGATACCATGCGCCAACTGGAAGAATCGCTGCCCCATCCCCTCGCCGCGCGCTACTGGCTGCTGGCCCAGCGCGGCGACGAGACTCTGGACTGTCGCGAGGCGGAAGACTTCTACCGCGGCCAGCGGCAGACCCTCGAGGACGGCGGCGATCACAGCTTCCAGGGCTTCGCGCGCTACTGCGCGCCGATAATTGAATTTTTATTTAACCCGTAGGAGCGCCCCTGCCCCGGGAACGCGGAGCTATTTGTTAGAGCGCTGAAGGCTCCAGCTCCGCAAGCGGGCCCCAGGCCCGCCCTACAGCAGAATTTGTCAACAAGCAGTCAATAAGAATATGGCCAACTACTCCGCCGAAGATATCGAAGTACTCACGGGACTCGACCCGGTGCGCAAGCGCCCGGGCATGTACACCGACACCACCCGCCCCAACCACCTGGCCCAGGAAGTCATCGACAACAGCGTGGACGAGGCCCTCGCCGGCCACGCGAAAAAAATCGAAGTGGTCCTGCACAAAGACCACACCCTGTCGGTGAGCGACGACGGCCGAGGCATGCCGGTGGACATCCACCCGGAACAAGGCCGCCCCGGGGTGGAAGTCATCCTCTCCACCCTGCACGCCGGGGGCAAGTTTTCCAACAAAAACTACCAGTTCTCCGGCGGCCTGCACGGCGTGGGGGTGTCGGTGGTCAACGCCCTGTCCAAGGTGCTGGAAATCACCATCCAGCGCGACGGCCAGGTGTACCGCATGGGTTTCCAGAACGGCGACAAGGCCTCGGACCTGGAAGTGATCGGCAGCTGCCCCAAGCGCACCACCGGCACCAGCCTGCGCTTTATGCCGGACCCGAAATATTTCGACTCCGCCAAATTCTCTGTGCCCCGCCTGCGCCACCTGCTGCGCGCCAAGGCGGTGCTCTGCCCCGGCCTCACCGTGATATTTATCAACGAGCAGGACGGTGAATCCGAGCAGTGGTACTACGAAGACGGCCTCAAGGACTACTTGGCGGACGCGAACCACGGCTGGGAAGTACTGCCGGCGGAACCCTTTATAGGCAGCTTCGCCGCCACCAGCGAGGCCGCAGACTGGGCGGTGCAGTGGCTGCCGGAGGGCGGCGAAGTCACCGCTGAATCCTACGTCAACCTGATTCCCACCAGCCAGGGCGGTACCCATGTGAACGGCCTGCGCTCCGGCCTGCTGGAAGCCATGCGCGAGTACTGCGAAATCCGCAACCTGATGCCGCGGGGAGTCAAACTGGGGCCGGAGGATATCTGGGGCCAGTGCTCCTATGTGCTCTCCGCCAAACTGGCGGACCCGCAGTTTTCCGGCCAGACCAAGGAGCGCCTCTCTTCCCGCGAGGCCACCGCTTTCGTCTCCGGTGTGGCCAAGGACGCCTTCAGCCTGTGGCTCAACCAGCACACTGAAGACGGCGACCGCCTCGCCGAGCTCTGCATCGGCAACGCGCAGAAACGTCTGCGCTCCGCAAAAAAAGTCGCACGCAAAAAAGTCACCCAGGGCCCCGCGCTGCCCGGCAAACTGGCGGACTGTTCCAGCGGCGACACCGCGCGCAGTGAACTCTTCCTGGTGGAGGGCGACTCCGCCGGCGGCTCCGCCAAACAGGCCCGAGACCGCGAATTCCAGGCCATCATGCCCCTGCGCGGAAAAATCCTGAACACCTGGGAAGTGGACTCCACGGAAATCCTCGCCAGCCAGGAAGTGCACGACATCGCCGTAGCCCTGGGCGTAGATCCGGGCAGCGACAACCTGGAAGGCCTGCGCTACAACAAAATCTGCATCCTCGCCGACGCCGACTCCGACGGTCTGCACATCGCTACATTATTGTGCGCACTCTTCCTGCGCCACTTCCGCCCCTTGGTCACTGAAGGCCACGTCTATGTCGCCATGCCGCCGCTGTTCCGCGTGGATATCGGCAAGGACGTCTACTACGCGCTGGACGAAGCGGAAAAACAGGGCATCCTCGACCGCATCGCCGCGGAAAACAAAAAGGGAAAAATCCAGGTCACCCGCTTCAAGGGCCTGGGAGAAATGAACCCCCTGCAACTGCGCGAAACCACCATGGACCCGGATACCCGCCGCTTGGTGCAGCTGTATATCGACGTTGGGGATGACAGCAACCAGTTGTTGGATATGCTGCTGGCCAAGAAGCGTGCGGGGGATCGCAAGCAGTGGCTGGAGAGCAAGGGTAATCTGGCGGAAGTGAGCTGATGAGGAGTGAACGCAGGCCTTTATGAGTCAGCTGTTTTTATTTGCGGGCAGCAGGCCCACCCGAAATTTGCTTCTCCGGGTATAGGCTTTCTTTGACTCCATATTTATAGATATAAGGGATTCATGCTTGGGGTAGGCTGCTCGGCTGATTCGACTCGGAAAAAGCTATCGCGGGCTCTGCCGAGATGCCGGCGCTGGTGAGTACTACTATACGGTGATAGGGCATCTGGCCGTTTTCCTTTTCTACAGGGTGCTCCGTAGCTGTTCGCCTGCGAGCAGGCTCCTACAACACTAGCAGGCAAAGAACACCCAAAGCGGCTAGAATCCAGCACCCTGAGTTATTCCCGGTGCGCCAGATTATGAGCCCATCATTCCTCCCGCCCGAATGGGCGCCGCAATCGGCAGTGATGCTGACCTGGCCGCGCGCCGACGGTGACTTCGCGCGGCACTTTGATGCGGTGGAGCGCTGCTTCGTGGAGATAGCCGCGACCATCAGCCGCTACCAGAATGTGCATATCAACTACGGCTTGGAGCCGGCCCTTCTGCGCGACCGCCTGGTGTTGGCCGGGGCCCGGCCGGAGCGTCTCCATGTGTGCCGGGTGGAGAGTGACGATGTGTGGGTGCGGGATCACGGGCCCATTACCGTGTTCCGCGGCGGGCGCCCGCGGCATCTGGATTTCGTGTTCAACGGCTGGGGCGGCAAGTTCGCGGCCGGTCGCGACAACCAGGTCACGCGCAAGCTGGCGGAGCAGGGCGCGCTGGGGGCGGAAGTCGAAACACTGGATTTCGTGCTGGAGGGTGGTGCCATCGAGGTGGACGGCGCCGGCACCCTGCTCACCACCGAGCGCTGCCTGCTGGCGCCCACGCGTAATCCGCACTTGAACAAGACGCAGATAGAGGATTTCCTCAAGCCGCTGTTCGGGGTGGAGCGAGTGCTCTGGCTGCGCCACGGGGACCTGCTCGGCGACGACACCGACGGCCACATCGACACCATCGCCCGCTTCTGCGACGCCGGGACCATCGCCTACCAGGCCTGCGAGGATCGGGATGATGCGCATTTCGCGGACCTGCGGGCCATGGCCGCTGAGCTGGCCGCTTTCCGCCGTGCGGACGACCAGCCCTACAAGCTGGTGCCGCTGCCGCTGCCGACGCCGATTTACGACGAGGACGGCGGGCGCCTGCCGGCGGGCTATGCCAACTTTCTGATTATCAACGGCGCGGTGCTGGTGCCCGTCTATGGAGACAACAACGACGAGGAAGCCCTGGCGCGCCTGCGCCCCTGCTTCCCGGGCCGTGAAGTGATCGGCATCGACTGCCGCGCGCTGATCGAGCAGTACGGCAGCCTGCACTGTGTAACGATGCAGATACCGAGTGGGCAAATACCGCAAATCCCGGAGGCACTATGACCTCAAAAAAACCGAACCAGAAAATCCTGCGCGTCGGCCTGGTGCAGCAGGCGTGTTCCGACAACCGCGAGCAGACGGTGCAGGCGACCATCGCCGGCATCCGCGAGGCCGCCGCGCGCGGCGCGCAGCTGGTGCTGCTGCAGGAGCTGCACACCAGCCTGTATTTCTGCCAACACGAGAGCACGGACCTGTTCGATTTGGCCGAGCCGATTCCCGGCCCGTCCACCGAGCAGTTCGGCGCGCTGGCGAAGGAACTGGGTATAGTGCTCGTCATCTCCCTGTTCGAGCGGCGCGCGGCGGGCCTGTACCACAACACCGCGGTGGTGCTGGAGCGGGATGGCAGCATCGCGGGCATTTACCGCAAGATGCATATTCCGGATGACCCGGGCTACTACGAGAAGTTTTATTTCACTCCCGGGGACCTGGGCTTCCAGCCGATCGAGACCAGCGTCGGCAAGCTCGGCCTGCTGGTGTGCTGGGACCAGTGGTACCCGGAGGCGGCGCGCATGATGGCACTGGCGGGCGCCGACCTGCTGCTCTACCCCACCGCCATCGGCTGGAATCCGGTGGATGACGCGGCCGAACAGGCGCGGCAGCGCGATGCCTGGATCACCATCCAGCGCGCCCACGCAGTGGCCAACGGCCTGCCGGTGCTGGTGGCCAACCGGGTCGGTTTCGAGGCGGACCCATCGACGCAGACCCAGGGTTCGCAGTTCTGGGGCCACAGCTTTGTCGCCGGTCCCCAGGGCGAATTTATCGCGACTGCCGACGAGAGCGCGCAAGTGCTGGTGGCGGATGTGGATCTGGCGCGCAGCGAGAATGTGCGGCGCTGGTGGCCCTTCCTGCGCGACCGGCGGATCGAGGCCTATGGGGATCTGACCAAGCGCTATCGCGATTAATCGGTTTGCGGGCGTTGTGGGGGCAGACAGCGAGGGTGCCCGAGCCTTTGCAACTGCTGCCAGCGCCACAACCGGATATCTGTATCGAACCAGCAAGCGGCCACTGTCTTGGTGTCGGTGTAGAAGGCCTTGCCTGAACACCGGAGAATCATCACCTATGCGCAGAGTTTACAACCGCTAGCGAATAGGGGCTCTGTCTTAGGCCCCGTGATCAATATGAACAAAACGATCAATATCGCCTTTACATTTCCCACCCCGCGGTTGGGGGTTAACTTCTGTTGTCCGGATAGCCGGTGCAAGTAGCTTCCGCCAGCTGACCGGCGCGCTGCGGCGCGTACACCTAAAACTATAAAAAGGCGAATATGATGAGAATCTCCACCTCCGTGGGGCTGGTCTGTGCCAGCCTGTGGCTGGCCAGCAGTGCGCAAGCCAGCGACGATAACCAGAACCAGCTCAACCAACCAAACAGTGAATTCAATAGCAAGGCCGAAGTGCCCAGCCAGGGCGAAGCCGTGCCCGCGTTCTGGGAAAACCTGGAAATGGGCGGCCGCGTGCAATTGGATTACAACCAATTCGACGGCGCCTATAACGCCACTAACGAGGGCCGTACCGGTTCCAATCTCTTCCCCCGGCGGGTGCGGGCTTATATCGAATCCGAGCAGGGCGACTGGGACTACAAGCTGCTGATGGACTTCGCCGAAGAGGCGGAGGTCGTTATGGCGCGGCTGCGCTACAGCGGCTTCGATGGCGGCCCCACAATCCAGCTCGGCAAGCTGCGCGAGGACATCTCCCTGGAGGCCCTGTCCAGCAGCAAGTACCTGGTGATGATCGAGCGCAACAGTCTGGCAAACACCGTGTCCCCCTATTTCCGCTGGGGCGCCTCGGCCTACCAGTATTTCCCTTCCAGCGGCCTGCGCTATTCCTTCGGCGTGTACAAGAACGACGCCTTCGGCGGCAGCGGCGAGGACGACTACGAAGACCTCGACTACGCCGGCAGCGGCCGCCTGACCTGGGCGCCCTGGCGCGATCCGGGCAGGGTGCTGCACCTGGGACTCTGGGGCTCCTACCGGGAAATGTCCGGCGACGAACTGAGTCCCGCCTGGGCCAGGGGCGAGGTGCGCGAGACGCCGGTGCGGCTGGTGGATTACGCCGCTGGCGGCACCCCCGTGGCAGTGGATCACCTGACCCAGCAGGGCCTGGAACTGGCGGCCCAGTGGCAGGGCACGCTGTTGCAGGCGGAGTACGGCCGCCGCGAGCTGAATACCACCGACAGGTCATCGCCGCTGGATGGAGAGGACTTCGACGGCTACTCCCTGACCCTGAGCCACTTCCTCACCGGCGAGAGCCGGGAATACAGCGCGGGTCAGGGCGTCTTCAAGCAGCCCGCCGGGGTGCGCAATGCCTGGGAGCTGGCGACCCGCAGTTCGCGGGTAAACGCCAGCAGTGCCACCCAGGGGACCGACGTCACCACCCACACCCTGGGCGTTTCCTACTACTACGACCCCAGTATCAAATTCGCGCTCAACCTGGTGCGCTCCCGGGTCAGCGGCCCCGGCGCATTCGCGCTGGTGGGCGACGAGCGCGATGGCAATTCCCTGGTGCTGCGCGCCCAGTATCTGTTCTAGGAGGCAGTCATGATTTTATTTCCGAGTCCGGCAAGGACCATTAACGGGAAAACAACAATGCCGATAAGAATGCCACTCAAGCTGTTCGCCGCTGCGGCCCTGACGCTGGTTTCCAGCATGGCCATGGCCTTTGAGCCGCAGGGCAAGGTCGAATGTCTGGCGCCCGCCGATCCCGGTGGCGGCTGGGATTTCACGTGTCGCAGTATCGGCAAGGTGCTTGAGGATCTCCATCTGGTGCCGCGCAATGTCCAGACCATCAACATGGCGGGGGCCGGTGGCGGGGTCGCCTATGCCCACACTGTGAGCAAGCGGGCCGGTGACGAGCAACTGCTGGTCGCCGCCTCCACCGCGACCACCACGCGTCTTGCCCAGGGGCAGTTCCACGGGATGAACGCCGACATGGTCAACTGGATCGGCGCCGTGGGAGCCGATTACGGGATCATCGCTGTGTCTAAGGATTCCAAGTACCGGGACCTGCCGGCACTGATGGATGCACTCAAGAAAGACCCGCGCAGCGTCAAGTTTGCCGGTGGCAGCGCCAAGGGTGGCTGGGATCACCTCAAGGTGCTGATTGCCGCCAAGGCGGCGGGCGTCGAGAAGCTGCCGCGTATTTCCTACCTGTCGTACAACAACGGCGGTGAGGCCATGACCCAGGTGGTCGGCGGCCATGTGGATGCCTTTACCGGCGACATCTCCGAGGCCCAAGGCTTCATGAAATCCGGCGATTTGCGTGTGCTGGCCGTACTCTCCGAAAAGCGCCTGCCCGGCGATTTCTCCGACATCCCCACCGCCCGCGAGCAAGGGATCGATGCGCTGGGCCCCAACTGGCGTGGCTTCTACATGCCGGCGGATGTCTCGGATGAGGCCAAGCAGTACTGGATCGATGCCATGGATACCGTCTACGACAGCGAGGAGTGGCAGAGCGTCATGACCCGGAACGGATTGATGCCCTTCCATATGAGCGCTGACGAGTTCGAGAACTTCGTCAAGTCGCAGATTCAATCCATCGAAGACCTGTCCAAAGACATAGGGTTGATTCGGTAATGGCAATCAACGACCGCATCTTCGGGGTCCTGATGATCGTCCTGGCCGTCGCATACGGCTGGGGCGCCAGTCAATTCCCGGAGCCCTTCGGCGGGAGCGAAGCCGTCGGTCCCGATACCTTTCCCAGGCTATTGGCGGTGGTACTGGCGCTCTCGAGCCTGTATATGGTCGTGCGCCCCGATCCGGATAATGCCTGGCCGTGGAGCCGCACCGGGCTGGAGCTGATCATCGCCGTGGTGGTGCTGGTGCTCTACGCCATGCTGCTGCAGCCGTTGGGCTTTATCCTCAGTACCACCCTGGCGGTAGGCACGCTGTGCTGGCGTATGGGGGCGCGTCCGGCCAAGTCGTATGTCGCCGGAGCCGTCGCCGGCGTGGTGGTGTTCCTGCTGTTTAATTTCGCGCTCGACCTGTCGCTGCCGTTGGGTCTGCTCGCGTTCCTGGAGGTGAGCTGATGGAAACCATGAGCTTTCTGATCGACGGGTTCGGCGTGGCGCTGGCCCCGCACAATCTGATGTTCGCCCTGCTGGGGGCCTTCCTCGGCACCCTGATCGGGGGGCTTCCGGGGCTGGGGCCGGCCAATGGCGTGGCGATCCTGATTCCGCTGGCGTTCAGCCTGGGCCTGGCGCCGGAGACCGCGCTGATCATGCTCACCGCGGTTTATGCCGGTGCCATGTATGGCGGACGCATTTCGTCGATCCTGTTGAACATCCCCGGTGACGAGCCGGCCATGATGACCTGTCTGGACGGTTATCCCATGGCGCAGAAGGGCAAGGCCGCCGAGGCCCTGGCGATCTCCGCGGTCGCCTCGTTCATGGGCAGCTTGATTGCCACGGTCGGCTTGATTCTGCTGGCGCCGCTGTTGGCCAGGTTCGCGCTGACCTTCGGGCCGGCGGAGTATTTCGCGCTCTTCCTGCTGGCCTTCGCCACCCTGGGCGGGATCACTGGCAAGAATCCCATGAAGACGGTGGTCGCCGCGGCCATCGGCCTGATGATCGCCACCGTCGGCATCGATAACACCGGCGTCCAGCGCTTCACCTTCGAAATCCTGGAGCTCTACGAGGGGGTGGACTTCATCATCGCTATCGTCGGCCTGTTCGCGGTCTCTGAGCTGCTGTTCTTCATCGAGGAGCGGGCCGGCGGCGGCAAGGCGAAGATGGTCGTCAACAAGCTGAAGCTGTCGTGGAAGGACATCCGCGACATCATGCCCTCGAGTATCCGCGGTGGGGTCCTTGGCTTCATCGCCGGGGTGCTGCCGGGCGCGGGCGCCTCATTGGGCAGTTTCATCAGTTATACCCTGGAGAAGCGGGTGCTGGGGCGCAAGGGCAACTTCGGCGAGGGCGATCCGCGTGGTGTCGCCGCTCCCGAAGCGGGCAACAATGGGGCCTCCAGCGGGGCCCTGGTGCCCATGCTGACGCTCGGCGTGCCGGGCAGCGGGACCACCGCCGTGTTGCTGGCGCTGTTGATCTCATTGAACATTACACCGGGGCCGCTGATGTTCACCCAGAATGCGGATATCGTGTGGGGCGTGATTGCGGCACTGCTGGTCGGCAACTTCCTGTTGCTGGTGCTCAACATCCCGCTGGTGGGGATCTTCGTCCGGCTGCTGTCGGTGCCGCCGATGTATTTGCTGCCGATCGTGACCATGGTCGCCTTCGTCGGCATCTACTCGATCAGTAACACCACCTTCGACCTGTACTTCATGGTGGCCTTCGGGGTGGCCGGCTATGTGTTCCGCAAGCTGGAGATCCCCTTGGTGCCGATTATCCTCGGCCTGCTGTTGGGGCCGGAGATGGAAAAGAACCTGGGACATGCCTTGGAGATCTCCGACGGCGACTGGACGGTGCTGTGGAGCAGCGGCCTGGCCATCGGCCTGTGGACCTTCGCTATCGTGGGGTTGCTCCTGCCGACTATCGTCGGCCCCATCCTGCGTCGCCGAATGCGTCAGCAGGTGGGCGTCGCCGCATGATGCTGGGCCCGCACCGAGGTTGAATTTATGAAGGCTTCAAACGGGCGCTCAATAACGCTGCTGCACAAATATTGAGCAGGACTTAGAATGCGACAGATGTCCGTTTCGAGCCCCGCCCAGAAGGGCAGCGCAATATGGTGATGATCAGAGATTTCCCAACCCCGGTTGTCGGGAGGCTGGGTCGCTGGCGTATTCAGCGGCTGGAATCCCGGCTGATCCTGTGGGTGCTGCTGTTCAGCCTGCTGCAGGTGCTGCTCTTTGCCGGCGCCGGCCAGTACCTGCTCGAGCGCAGCGTGCGCGAGGAGGCCGGGCGCAAGGCGCTGAACCTGGCGCAACTGGTGGCCGAGTTGCCGCAGGTGCGCGAGGCCCTGGAGGCCGGGGTGGGCTCGAGCCGCGGCGATGCCCTGGCGGGTTTCATCGAGGGATTGCGGCGGCAGACGGACGCGGACTTTATCGTCGTCGGCGACACCCGGCTGCGGCGCTTGGCCCACCCGAAGCCCGATCGCCTGGGCAAGACCATGCAGGGCGGCGACAGCCAGGAAGTGCTCGCCGGCCGTTCCATTATTTCCTCCGCCCGGGGTTCCCTGGGCTTTTCGGTGCGCGGCAAGGCGCCGGTGCGCGATGCCGACGGCAGGGTAATCGGCCTGGTGTCCGTGGGTTTTCTCGACCGCTCGGTGGAATCCGTGCTCGCCGGCCGCTACCTGCAGTGGCTGCCCGCGGTGCTGGCGGTGCTTCTGGTGGGCGTGCTGTCCTCCCTGTGGATGGCCCGGCGGCTGCGCGCTGCCCTGTTTGGCTGGCAGCCCCACGAAATCGCCCGCCTGTTCGCCGAACAGAATGCCATTCTCGATACGGTGCGCTCGGGTATCGTCGCCCTGGACCCGGACGGCTGGGTGCAGAAGAGCAACCGCCGGGCGCGAGAGCTGCTGGAGGTGAAGGCGCCCGCGGCGGGCGGCCTGCACCTGCGCGACCTGTTCCCCGACCAGTCGGAATTCCTGCTCGAGAACCGGGAGCAGGTGCTGGACGGCGTGGAGGTCTACGCCGCCGGCCAGGAGCTGGTGCTGTTCCGCCGGCCGCTGCGGGTGGCCGGCGAGGTGCGCGGCCTCTTCCTGAGCTTCCGCCCCAAGGACGAGGTGGCTCAGGTGAGTCGGCAGCTGGCCCAGGTGGAAGCGTTCGCCGAACTCCTGCGGGTGCAGACCCATGACTACTCCAACAAACTCAATACTCTGGGCGCCCTGGTCCAGATGGGCGCCTACGACAAGGCGGTGGATCTGATCGGCCTGGAGAGCCGGGGGCACCAGGCGGTGGTCAACCAACTGCTGGAAAGCGCCGGCGAGCCGCTGCTGGCGGGGCTGCTGCTGGGCAAATACCACAAGGCCAAGGAGCAGGGCGTGGTGTTCGAGGTGGCCGAGGAGAGCACACTGGACGGGGCTTTGCCCGAGGTCCTGCTGGACCGCCTGGTGTCCATCCTCGGCAACCTGATCGACAATGCCATAGAGGCGGCGCGCAGCGGGCCGCGGCGACCACCCCGGGTACGGGTAACCTTCGACGACCTGGGGGATAATCTGGTCTTCGACGTGGAGGACAGCGGCACCGGTCTGCATCCGGAGCGGCTTGAGGCTCTGTTCCGCCCGGACTATTCCTCCAAATCCGGGCGCGAGCACGGGGTCGGACTCTATCTGGTGAAAACCTACGTGAGTGCTCTCGAGGGCACCCTGGAAGTGGGTCAGGCGGATCTGGGCGGCGCCCGTTTTACCGTTTACCTGCCCCGCCCGCCGGAGGATGAGGAGACAGCGCCATGACCTATTCGGTGGTGATCGTCGAAGACGAAAACGAGGTGGCGAGCCTGCTGGCGGAATACCTGCAGCGCGGCGACGATTTCCGGGTCACCGCCGTGGTGGGGGATCTGGCCGGCGGTCGCGCGCTGCTTGAGCGATACCAGCCGGATTTGCTATTGCTGGACGTCTACCTGCCCGACGGCAGCGGCCTGGACCTGCTGGCGGAGCTGCGCGCCGCCGGCCACGGCTGCGAGGTCATGATGATCACCGCCGCCTCCGAGGTGGCGTCCCTGGAGCGTGCGCTGCAACTGGGAGCCTTCGATTTCCTGGTCAAGCCGGTGCTGTTGCAGCGCCTGGACCGTGCCTTGAATACCTTCCTGCAACGCCAACACCGCCTGCGCCAGGCGCCGTCGGTGACCCAGTCCGTCGCCGACGCCCTGTTTTCCCGGGAGGGAGATTCGGGGGAGGCCGCCGCCCCCAGGCAGGCACGCCTGCCCAAGGGCATCGATGCCCTCACCCTGTCCCGGCTGCGCGAAGCGCTGGCCGAATCGCCGCGGGATTTCCTCAGTGCCCAGGAAGTCGGCCAGCGCGCCGGTGTCAGCCGCTCCACCGCCCGTCGCTACCTGGAATATCTGTTGCAGCGCCATGAACTGGAGGCCGACCACGCCTACGGCAGCATCGGCCGACCCGAGCGCCGCTACCGGCCGGTGCCCGGCTAGCCTCCTGGTCTCAAGGAAGGACCAGAGGCCCGGCAGCACCAGTAACAGCAGATGCGCTGGTACCGTTACCTCGACATTTATGTTGGTGAGAAAAAAGAAAATAAACCTGAAGGAAAACCGGCCGCTGATTTTTTCCGCTTTTGCCGGTGCTGTGGGCTCTCATTTTTTATACAGAATCAATCTTTTGTATTTAAGGGGCTTGGTCGTGCTGATGTGCACGGGCATGTTGATAAAATACTGTTCTTCAATGGGCTGGTTTAAGTTCGCTTGAGTAGAGGCTTAAATAGAGGCCTGCCCACTGCCGGGAAATAAAACTACCCAGTCACTGCAGGTGTGTTATAGTGCCGCGGCTGGTGGCAACGCCAGCTGCGTCATCTGTAGGCCGGCGAGCCGTCGGCACCTTTCCGGAACTCTTCCGAGCTTCCTCTGAATTCCCCTACTGAATGCCGCACCGGGCCCGTGCAGTCAAGAACTGCGCCGGCATGTTACGACAGCGGCAAATTGACCCCTGCGAAATTTACACTGCTGCCCTCGGGCGGTTGGGACATACTTTATGTTATTTGAAGATTTAGGACTGGCTCCGGAGCTGGCCCGTGCGGTAGCTGAACAGGGCTACGACAAACCCACGCCTATCCAGGCCCAGGCCATCCCCGTGGTAATGCGCGGCGGCGACGTGATGGCTGCGGCGCAGACCGGTACCGGCAAGACCGCCGGTTTTACCCTGCCGCTGCTACACCGACTGAAGGGCGGCAAGCCGGCGCGCAATAACGAAGTGCGCGCGCTGGTGCTGACCCCCACCCGCGAGCTGGCGGCCCAGGTGCACGACAATGTGCAGGGTTACGGCAAGTTCCTGCCGCTGCGTTCTGCAGTGGTATTCGGCGGAGTGAAGATCAATCCGCAGATGATGAAGTTGCGCGGCGGCGTGGACCTGTTGGTTGCTACGCCGGGTCGCCTGTTGGATCTGTACAACCAGCGCGCGATCAATTTTGAAAAACTGGAAGTGCTGGTACTGGATGAAGCCGACCGTATGCTGGATATGGGCTTTATCCACGATATCAAAAAGATCCTCGCGCGCCTGCCGAAAAACCGCCAGAACCTGATGTTCTCCGCGACCTTTTCCCCGGAAATCCGCCAACTGGCCAAGGGCCTGGTGCAGGACCCGGTGGAGATCGATGTGAGCCCGCGCAATACCGCCACGGAAACTGTGCAGCAGAAGCTGCACCCGGTGGACAAGACCCGCAAGTCGGCGCTGCTCAGCCACCTGATCCGCGAGAACGGCTGGCACCAGGCGCTGGTGTTCAGCCGCACCAAGCACGGCGCCAACAAGCTGGTCAAACAGCTGGAGGCGGACCGTATCCGCGCCGCGGCGATCCACGGCAACAAGAGCCAGAATCAGCGCACCAAGGCCCTGGCGGATTTCAAGGCCGGCAGGGTGCAGATACTGGTGGCCACGGATATCGCCGCGCGGGGTATCGATATCGACCAGCTGCCCCAGGTGGTGAATTTCGATTTACCCAATGTGCCCGAGGACTATGTGCACCGCATCGGCCGCACCGGCCGCGCTGGCGCCCGCGGGCAGGCGGTATCCCTGGTGAGCGCGGATGAAATCAAGCAGTTGAAGGATATCGAGCGGCTGATCAAGAAACCGATTCCGCGGGAAGAGATCGATGGCTTTGAGCCGGGTCACTCGCTGCCGGCTTCCGGCGCGGCAAACCGCGGCCACGGTGACGGCGGGCGAGGCAGGCAGGGCGCCGGACCGGGGCGTGGGAACGGCAATAATGGGCAGCGACGCGACGGGCAGCCGCGCGGCGATGCACAGCGTCCGCAACGGCGCAGAAGGCGGCCGGCGCGCACGGAATCCGCATAAGAACCCATTGCAGATACTCTGTCTCGAATCAAGCTCTTACTGACTTGTCGTACCGGCGCAAGCCGGTATCCAGCGTAGTGGTACTGGGTTCCGGTACCGGATCAAGTCCGGCATGACTTTCCTGCGCTGGAACGACAAAAGCAAGTTTTAGGGCGGCCCATGCTGCGCCTGTCCAGGCCCTTTCCAGGGCCTCCTCCAGATCACTCACGCAGTCTCCCCACCGGCTGCACCCTGAGAAAATAAGCTATCCTCGTTAACAGGTTGTGAGCCCTTTATCACTCTCAGTGATAGGGAAGCAACGCCCTGTGCGAGGCCCACCCATGGTCGATGCCGGCGATGATCAAAGATCCCCCAGGTCAAAGAAAAGGCGACGCCACCCGGCGCTGCTCGGTCTGCACCCAAGGGCGTGGGCCGTGCTGGCAGTGGGTCTGCTGTGTCTGCTGCTCACCTTTGGGGTCTGGTACTGGCTCTACACCACTGAGCAGACCATTGCACGGACTCGATTCGAGCTGTCCAGCGAAGTACTCATCGACGACATCGGCCGTAGTTTCGAAACCCGCCTCGCTATTCTCGAATTTTTCGGGGGGTTCTACCGGGCATCGGAGCTGGTCGAACGGCACGAATTCGCCGATTTCGCCGTCCCTTTTATCGATACCTTTCCCAGCCTGGAGTCGGTGTTTTGGGCCCCCAGAACGGAGGCGGACGGGCGGGCAGCCCATGAAACGCTCGGCCGGCAGGAACTGAATGACCAGTACCGGATCTGGCAGCCCCCCCCCGGGGAAAACGGCGCTTCGCAAAACGGGCTTCAGTCCCACTTTCCGGTATTCTTTCTGGAGGCCGCGCAGCCGGAATTCAGGGGCTTGCTGGGCCTGGACCTGGCATCCCTGCCGCTGGTTCGCCAGGCCATGATCCGAGCCCGTGATACCGGCAGGCCTGCTACTACGCCCCCGGTCGCCTTGCCCGGCCTGAAAGACGCGGCAACACCGCGCATCCTGGCCGTCCTGCCCATTTACGGGAGACCTTCCGCCACGGATTCCGTGGACGAACGCCGACAGGACCTGATCGGGTTCGTCGTCGCCATTCTGCGTCTCGATGAGATTGTCGAGAGGGCATTGGCCTACCTTCCCGACTGGGAGTTCGAGATCGTCCTCTTGGACGCCAGTGGCTCCCTGTCAATCCCGGTGTACAGGCGTGTTCCCCAGGAAACCGCCCCAAAAGACCATCGGGGATCGCTCAGCTATACCCGTTTGCTGACCGTTGCGGGACACCCCTGGCTGGTTGAGGTAAACGCGCTGGAACCCTTCGAGCCCGGTTGGATCCGGGCCCCCGATATCGCCCTCGCCGTAGGTCTGCTGAGCACCGGTCTGATCGTCGCCTACCTGATGCTGCTGATGCGACAGACCAGCCGGGTGGAGCAGCTCGTTAAAGAGCGCACGGCCGACCTCCAGTCCGCCAACCAGCGGCTTGAACAGCAGACCGTCGATCTGCTCGAGATGGGGGACAACCTGAAAACCGCCAAGGAACAGGCGGAGGCGGCAACGCAGGCTAAGAGTCAGTTTCTGGCCAACATGAGCCACGAAATCCGCACCCCCATGAACGGCATCATCGGCATGGCCGAACTGATGATGGACACCAAGCTGACGCCCCAACAGCGGGATTACCTGCGGGTTATCGACCAGTCGGCGGACTTGCTGCTGCGGGTCATCAACGAGATCCTGGATTTCTCCAAGATCGAAGCCGGCAAGATCGAGCTGGAGTCCATGCCCTTCGCGCTGCGCGACACCCTGGTGGACATGCTGCAAACCCTGGCGGTGAAGGCCGCCATCAAGGACCTGGAGCTGGTCTACCACATACCGCCCGAGGTGCCGGACCGGCTGCTGGGTGATCCGGGTCGGTTGCGGCAGGTGCTGCTGAACCTTGTGGGCAATGCCATCAAATTCACCGAGCACGGCGAAGTGGTCGTGGACATTTCCGTCGAGTCCCAGGACAACGCGTGGGTGCGCCTCCGCTTTTCCGTGTGCGACACCGGGCCGGGCATCCCCCGGGAATTCCAGAAATCCATCTTCGAAGTCTTCGAGCAGGCCGGTGTCGGTGTCTCACGGCGCTACGGCGGCAGCGGTCTCGGTCTCAGCATAGCGGCCCAACTCGTCCACCTGATGGGCGGCGAGATCGCCCTGGAAAGCGAGGAGGGCAAGGGGGCCAATTTCCATTTCAGCCTGCCTTTCCCGTTGGCGGCGGACCGAGCGGACAGCGGCATCGAACGGGAACCGGTGCACCTGCACGACCTGGGGGTGCTGGTGGTCGACGACAACCAGACCAACCGCACCGTTCTCGAAGAGATACTGCAAAGCTGGCAAATGGCGCCCACGGCGGTGGCCGATGGCGAAGAGGCCCTGGAGGTACTGCGCCGGTCCGGCGAGGACATTGCTCTGGTGATCAGTGATCTGCGGATGCCGGAAATGGACGGCGTCGAACTGGCACGCCATATCGGCCAGCTCGGCCTGCCCCACCTGCCCGGGGTCATCCTGCTGTCCTCCGCCGACACCGGCGGGGGCCGCTACCTGGACGCCGGCGGACAGGTAGCGGCCTGGCTCACCAAGCCGGTGCGCCAGTCGGCCCTGTTGAATGCCATCGTCGAGGTCATGGGGCTGGCGGGCCGGGAAGAGCCCGAGGCGGCCCCGACTGGCGCGGAAGCCCCTCGCCTCCGGCCGCTGCGCATCCTGGTGGCCGAGGACAATAAGGTCAACCAGGCCGTCGCCAGCAAGAGCCTCGGCAAACAGGGTCACCGGGTGGTGCTGGTGGACGACGGCCAACAGGCCGTGACCGCCTGGGAATCCGGCGGTTTCGATCTGATCCTGATGGACGTGGAAATGCCTGAAATTGACGGACTGGACGCCACCCGCGAGATCCGCGCAAGGGAACAGGATACGGACAGCCACATTCCCATCATTGCCATGACTGCCCATGCCCTGGCGGGGGACCGGGAGCGCTGCCTGAAGGCGGGCATGGACGGCTACGTCGCCAAGCCGCTGCGGATCCGGGTATTGGAGGAGGAAATCGCCAGGGTGATACCCGGCGCCGCCGGCTCCCCCGAAGGGCCCGAACCGGGGGAACCACAGTGAAACAGGAGGGCACCATGAGCACTTTCGAATGGCACAAAGCGCTGGCCGACCTGGACGGCGACGAGGAGATCCTGCGCGATCTGGCGGAGGTCTTTCTCGCTGAAGCCGATGCCATGACGGATGCCGTCCGCAACGCTGTGGAGTGGCAGCACGCAGCCGAACTGCGCCGCTCCGCCCACAGCCTGAAGGGCGCGGTGCGCGTGTTTCACGCAGATGCCGCCGCCGCCGCCGCCTTTCATCTGGAAACGCTGGGTCGCGACGCCAACTTCCAGGGCGCGGACCGGGCCCTGGCTAAGCTGGAAGAGGAAGTCGGCCGTCTGTGCAGGGAACTCGGGAATCACCTGCAAAACGAACCCCCCCCGGCCAGCTGACCCCCGACAGCTGGCCGGGCCCGACACGGGAGGAACAGACCTTGGAGATGCGCCCGCTCAGGGTATTGCTGGTGGAAGACAACCCGGTTTACCGGCGCCTGATCGAAAAGCTGCTCGCCGGCAGCCAATACCCCTCTTTCGACGTCACCTCCGTCGACCGCTTGTCGGCCGCGTTCGACAGCCTCGACCGGCAGGCGTTCGACGTGGTGCTGCTCGATCTCCTGCTGCCGGACAGCGAGCCCCACGAAACCTTCTTCCGCCTGCGCGGCCGGGCGCCGGACACCGCCATCGTCATCCAGACGGGATTCGACGACGTCACCCTGGCCTCGAAGGCGGTGGAGGGCGGCGCCCAGGATTACCTGATCAAGGACCGCATCGGGCGGGTTGGCCTGGTGCGCTCGATCCGCTACGCGGTGGAGCGGATGCGGGCCCGCAGCGCGGAGTGGGCCTCCGGTATGTTCCACCTCGCCCAACAGCAGTTCCTCAAGGCCGCCTACATCGTCGAACTCGATGACAACGTGCGCCAGCGACTGCTGTTTCCAGAGCGGGCCCAGGTGGCGGCCCTGTCCTTCCGGCGCGACCAACACGGCCAGGTGGAAACCGTGTTCGGCTACCGGGTGCAGCACGTGCTGGCCATGGGGCCCACCAAGGGGGGGATCCGCTATCATCAGGGGGTTGATCTGGGCGAGGTCGCGGCACTGGCGATGTGGATGACCTGGAAGTGCGCCCTGATGCGGCTGCCCTTCGGCGGCGCCAAGGGTGGCATCCGCATCAACCCGCTGGATCTGTCGCGCACCGAGTTGCAGCGCCTGACACGGCGCTACACCCTCTCGTTTATCGACATTATCGGCCCGGACATGGATATCCCGGCCCCCGACATGGGCACCAACGAACAGGTGATGGCCTGGATCATGGACACCTACAGCCGGCGCGTCGGTTACACCGTGCCCGCGGTGGTCACTGGTAAACCGGTGGTGCTCGGCGGCTCCCAGGGGCGCACCGAAGCCACCGGGCGCGGCCTGATGTACTGCATCGTCGAAGCCGCCCGCCACCTCGGGCTCGATCTCAGGCAGTGCACCGCGGCGGTCCAGGGTTTTGGCAACGTCGGCGCCCACACCGCCCGTTTCTTGGAGGAAAACGGCGTCAAGGTGATCGCCGTCAGCGATGTGAGCACTGCGGTACACAATCCGGGAGGGCTCGACATCGACGACCTGGAGGCCCACGTCGCCAAGCGCCGCTTTCTGGAAGGCTACCCCGGTGGCGAGCACATCACCAACAGCGAACTGCTGGAACTGCCCTGCGACATTCTCGCGCTGGCGGCCCTGCAAAATCAGGTCACCATCGACAATGTGCAGCGCATCAATTGCAAGATCCTCGCCGAGGGCGCCAACGGCCCCACCACCCTGGAAGCCGACGAAGTACTGAGTGAAAAGGGCATCTTCGTGCTGCCGGACATCCTCGCCAACGCGGGTGGCGTCACCGTTTCCTACTTTGAATGGGTGCAGGGCATGCAGAACTTCATGTGGACGCTGGAGGAGGTCAATACCCGGCTCCACGCAATTATGACCGACGCCTTCCGTCGCACCCTGACCCGGGCGGAAAGGGAAGGCACGGACATGCGCACTGCCGCGCTCATCGAGGCGCTCGACCGGGTCAGGCAGGCGGAACTGTTGCGGGGACTGTTCCCTTGAAGGAAATGCCTGTGCTCAATAAGAAGAAGGGCAACAACTATCCCGCGCCTGATAATGATCCCGAGGTTACAGGGTTTTGTGGTTGTCCATATAGTCCAGCGCCAGTTGGGTGATCGCCCTGGTGCCCACCTTGAGTGCGCTCTCGTCCACATAGAACTCCGGTGAGTGATTGCTGGCGGCGGTGGCCGGGTCTTCGCCCGCGGGGGTTACGCCCAGGAAATAGTAGAAGCCGGGCACCTCGTTGGCGAAATAGGAGAAATCCTCGGCGCCGGTGATCTTGGGCACTTCAATCACGCGCTTCTCGCCGGCGGCGGCCCGCAGGGTCGGTAGTACCGCCTGGGTCAGCGCCGGATCGTTGACGGTGACCGGGTAACCTTCGAGGATCTCCACTTCCGCCCTGGCGCCGGCGCTCTCGGCGATATGTTTCACCGTGGTCTGCAGCTTCTCGAAGATCTGCCGGCGGTTGTCCATATCGAAGTTGCGGATGGTGCCGTTCAAAAACACCGAATCGGGGATGATGTTGTTGCGCACCCCGCCGTCGATCTTGCCAAAGGACACCACCGCCGGTTCCCTGGTGATATCGATCTGGCGGCTGATGATGGTCTGGGTGCCGAGCACGATCTGCGCGGCGGTGGTAATCGGGTCCACGCCGCCCCAGGGGCGGGAGCCGTGGGTCTGGCGGCCGTGCACGGTGATGCGGAACTCGTCGGAGCTGGCCATCAGCGGGCCGGTGCGATAGCCGATCACGCCGGCGGGCAGGTTGGAGGTGACATGCTGGCCGAAGGCCACGTCCGGCTTGTATTTCTTGAACAGCCCCTCTTTCAGCATCAGCGCGGCGCCGCCCTCCTCGCCGTCCGGTGCGCCCTCCTCGGCGGGTTGGAACACGAACAGCACATTGCCATGCAATTGCTCGCGCATGCCGGCGAGTATCTCCGCCGCACCCATCAGCATGGCCACATGGGTGTCGTGGCCGCAGGCGTGCATCACGCCCACTTCCTCGCCGTTGTAGGTGGTCTTCACCTTGGAGGCGAATGGCACGTCCACCCGCTCGGACACCGGCAGCGCATCCATATCCGCGCGCAGGGCCACCGTGGGGCCGGGTTTGCCGCCCTTGAGCAGGGCGACCACGCCGGTATGGGCCACGCCGGTCTCCACCTGCATGCCCAAGGATTTCAGGTGGCTGGCGATGTACTTGGCGGTTTCGAACTCGCGGTTGCCCAGTTCCGGGTTGCGGTGGATATGGCGGCGCCATTCGATGACTTTGGATTCAGTTTTGTTCAGCAACTGGTCCGCGTCGGCGGCTGTCGCCGGTCCGGCGCCCAGCAGGGCCGTCCCCAGGGCGAAAGGCAGGAATACTCTTTTCACGGTGGTGTTCCTTGTTTTTCGTGATTGTCGCTGGATTCTAACGCAGTTTTCACGCCAGTCCGGCAATTGGCCTTTCCCAACACATCACCGCGCTGGTGTGGAAGGGCATGTTTCACCCCCAGTTCGGCGTTATCAACCTGGCGCTGCTGTTCTGCTATACCCTGTGGCAGATGCGTTTCTCCAAAGCCCTGAGCAAAGCGCAGCGTGCCCATCAGGTCCGAAGTGATGGGCACGTCGCCGCGCTCCTTTGCCCATTCTACGAGCCGTGCGGGAAAAATCTTGCGGGATATCTTTTCCTGGCGCTTTGCGATGTTGTTGTTCGCCACCGCGATTGTAATTTACCCCTGCTTATGGGTTGTGAGCCTGGCATTTTCCGGCCAACAAGTCCGCGCTGCTGGAGGGGACATCGCGCCCGCAGATTTTCCGCAAAATCATCCTGCCCCTGGCGCGCCCGGCCATCGCCGTGACCGGGCTGTTCTCATTTATGACCGCCTGGAACGAATTTATCCTCGCCTCCATTTTTATGGACGACGAATCCCTGTACACGGTGCCGGTAGGACTGCGCTTCTTCGTCAACGACTACGCCTCCGAGTGGGACTTCTTCGCCGCCGGCTCCATACTGGTTTCCCTGCCGGTGATTGCGTTATTTATTGTGCTGCAGCGTTTTCTGGTTTTGGGACTTTCTTCCGGAGCGGTCAAAGGTTAGAAAAATACCGCTGCATGGCCTATCTTTTGGCGAATTGCTTGGAAGTGTATAAGGAAGATTGTGTGACCAAATTTATCAAAAACATCAAAAAGGAATCTCTCTACCAGTCGTGGTCGAGGCTCGAAAAATATACATTTGATTTCCGCAGGGAGGACGGCGCTTGGGAGACCCAGCAAAGGGAAGTCTATGATCGCGGAGATGGCGCTGCCGTGTTGTTGTTCAGTCCCCGCAGGGGGACGGTAATCTTAACCCGCCAGTTTCGCCTGCCGACTTTCCTGAATGGAAACAGCAATGGAATGCTGGTTGAAGCCTGCGCAGGGGCTTTGGATGGGGATGACCCGTATGTCTGCATACTTCGTGAAATTGAGGAGGAGACGGGTTACCGGGTGGGGGAGGTGAAAAAAGTATTTGAAGCTTATATGTCTCCAGGCTCGGTTACTGAGATTTTGCATTTTTTTACTGCCGAGTATTCGGATGAAATGCGGGTCTCCGGCGGTGGCGGTGTGGGCGACGAGCAGGAATATATTGAAGTCCTGGAATATGGCCTCGAAAAGGCTTAGGCGCTGCCGGTGGCGGAATCAAATCCCCCGCTGATCCATAGGAGATGGCGGAGTCCATCATCCAGCTCGGCAGCCGCTCGGACCATTGGGAAGCCTGGCTCAGGAGAGGGCTGGGGTGCTTTTGCGTACTATAAATTCGTAGGGCAGGACCGTTTCGGTCTGCTGCAACTCCTGGCCTTCGATCAGTTCCAGCAGGGTATTGAACCCGATGCGGCCCAGCTCTTCGGCGGGTTGGGCAACCGTCGTCAGGGGCGGGTCGCTGTAGCGGGCGAACTCGATATCGTCGAAACCGGTGATGGACATATCCTCCGGTACGCGAATACCCGCGGACTTGAGGCCCTGGATACAGCCGATGGCCATTTCATCGTTCATCGAGAATATGGCCGTGGGGCGGTTTTTCATGCGGGCAAAATGGCTGGCCGCCATCAGTCCCGACCCCATGGTGAAATCGCCATTGACCAGCAGGTCGGGGTCATAGGGGATATCTGCCTTGTGCAGGGCCTCCCGATAACCGCGCAGGCGGTCGCGGGAGTGGGGGTTGTCGCGCAGGCCGGCGAGGACGCCGATCCTGCGGTGGCCTTGTCCGATTAAATATTGAACGATCTCGCCTGCGGCGCCGGCGTTATCGATGCGCACCGACGGGTAGGGAGTATCCTCGCAGCCGCAGGTCGAAACCATGGGGATGTCCGCCTCTGGCTCCAGGGACTCGCCGGGAACATGGGGGCGTAACTGCAGTATGCCGTCCGCCTGGCGGGTCTCCACCAGTTTGGTGTAATCGCGCTCGCGGGCGATGGAGTCCCTGGTGTCTCCCAGCAGGACGCTATAGCCCTTTTGCTGGGCGGCGTCCTCTATTCCCCGGATAACGGTGGCGAAAAACAGGTTGGAGATATTGGGCACCAGGACAACGATCGAGTAGGCGCGTACGGCACGAAAGTTACGGGCCATCATGTTGGGCCGGTACTTTACCTTCTCGATCGCAGCGTTGACCTTGGCCAGCGCCTCTTTCGAGACTTTTTCCGGATGGCTGAGCGCCCGGGATACCGTGGCAATTGAAACCCCGGCAACTCGTGACACTTCCCTGATATTCGACATTATGGCGACCGTAACAAGCTGGGTGGCACGGCTGGTGCCTGCGTTAAAGCGAAGGCAACTTACCGCAAATTGTTGAGAAGCTCTAGCAAATTTGAGTGTAACCGGTTACATTATACCGACTGGACCCCTCTATGGGTAGGGGTTTGAGTCCGACTCCGGATGCCAAAACGATAATAAGCGCCGCAGCGCAAACGCGGCAGGCGCTGATAATGATGAGAGAGTGTTGCATGAACCTCGCCCCCGTCGACTTGCTGGTGATCGGTCTCTACCTGTCTGCCTCGCTGTTTATCGGCTTCTGGGTCTCCAGAAAGGCCTCGCAGAATATTCAGAGTTATTTTCTGGGAGGTAACAAGCTGCCCTGGTACTACCTGGGACTATCCAATGCTTCCGGGCAGTTCGACATCTCGGGGACCATGTGGATGGTCTATCTGCTCTTCATCTACGGCTTGAAGAGCGTCTATATCCCCTGGCTGTGGCCCGCCTTCAACCAGGTTTTTCTGATGGTCTTCCTGTCTATCTGGCTGCGCCGCTCCGGCGTGATGACCGGGGCGGAGTGGATACGCTTTCGTTTTGGCGAGGGGCGCGGGGCGGAGCTGTCCCACCTGGTGATCGTGGCCTTTGCGTTACTGGTGGTACTCGGCTACCTGGCCTACGGATTTGTCGGCATCGGTAAGTTTGCGGCGGCGTTTATGCCCTGGCAGCTCTCGGCGGATGTACATACCAACGAGATCCTCTATGGGCTGATTCTGACCGCGGTCACCGCTGTCTATGTGGTGAAGGGCGGTATGTTCGGTGTGGTGCTTACGGAGGTGATGCAGTTCGTCATCATGACCGTGGCCTGCATTGCGATCGGTGTCATCGCCATGGTGCAGGTGTCGCCGGAGATGCTCGAAGCCGCAGTTCCTGAGGGCTGGTTCAGTATGGGTTTTGGCCGGACTTTGGCACTGGACTGGAGTGGAATTCTGGAAAGTGCCAACCAGCGTATTGTCGAGGACGGCTGGTCGCTGTTTTCCGTGTTTTTTATGTTGGTGCTGCTCAAGGGAATTCTGCAGAGTATTGCCGGTCCGGCGCCGAACTATGACATGCAGCGCATCCTCTCGGCGCGCACGCCGGTGGAGGCAGCCAAGATGAGCTGGCTGGTAAGCCTGGTCTTGCTGTTCCCGCGCTACATGATGATCACCGGCCTCACCATACTGGCGTTGGTGTTCTTTATGGGCGATCTGCGTGCGATGGGTGCGGCTGTCGACTTCGAGCAGATATTGCCTTTTGCGCTGGCCAATTATGTGCCTGCGGGCCTTCTTGGCCTGGTGATTGCTGGCCTGCTGGCCACCTTTATGTCCACGTTCGCCGCGACCACCAACTCGGCGCCCGCCTATGTGGTGAATGATATCTACAAACGCTATTTCAACCCCAACGGGTCGCAGAAAACCTACGTGCGCATGAGCTACCTGGTCTCCGTGACATTTGTGGTGCTTGGAACTGCGATCGGTTTATTTGCCCCTTCCCTGAACGACATCATCCTGTGGATTGTCAGTGCGCTTTATGGCGGCTATACCGCGGCCAACATCCTCAAGTGGTATTGGTGGCGGATGAACGGATTCGGCTATTTCTATGGAATGCTCGCCGGGCTGCTGGTCGCCATTCCGCTGATGTTCACCGACCTGTCCCCCCTCTACGCCTTTCCGGCACTGTTTGGACTCTGTGTAGTGGCCAGTATCGCGGGCTCGCTGCTCACCAAGCCGGATGATATGGAGACTCTAAAGAGGTTTTATTTCAAAACACGCCCCTGGGGATTCTGGCGTCCGGTACACGAGGCCCTGGAAGAGAGCCATCCTGGCCTGCGCAGGAACGGGGACTGCCTTCGGGATATGGTCAACTGCACTGTTG
This sequence comes from Microbulbifer rhizosphaerae, assembly GCF_014191725.1. GTDB lineage: Bacteria > Pseudomonadota > Gammaproteobacteria > Pseudomonadales > Cellvibrionaceae > Microbulbifer > Microbulbifer rhizosphaerae. The sequence goes on along the minus strand of NZ_JACHWZ010000013.1, from coordinate 35,037 downwards.
GTATTTTCTGGCATACGGCTTTGACCGCCGCACCTATATTTCTTGTGATTCGCCGCTGGCCTGAATTCTTTGTAGCCACGGCAGTGGTTGTGGTTACCAGCCTGTTTCTGTGGCGCAACTGGTATGTCCTGATGCGCAATGACCCGGATGCGGCAGTGGAAGATGCGGAGGCATCTGAAGGTGGTCGAAGAGCTTTGACGTCCGCCTGATATTTATATGTACGAGTTATATGGATTATAAGAGTGATCTATGAGTGATTTTATTGGAAAGGTGCGGGCACTTGTCGCGCAGCAGGAAGGTTTTCTTTCCAGAAAAAACGAGCCTGATAGCGGCACTGGTAATGGGATATTTCAACGGTGGAAGAATCCCGTTGTCAGCCGTCACCATGTGCCGGTTTCCTGGCGTTATGACTTCAACGAGTCCAGCAATCCGTGGCTGATGGAGCGGCAGGGGATCAACGCCACGTTCAATGCGGGCGCGATAAAATTCGATGACAAATACCTTGTGGCTGTTCGTGTCGAGGGAGTCGACAGAAAATCATTCTTTGCGATTGCAGAGAGCGGCAATGGTGTGGACGGTTTCCGTTTCTGGGATAAGCCGATCGTCATGCCGGAAACCGAGCGGCCGGACACCAATGTCTACGATATGCGCCTCACCAGGCATCAGGATGGCTGGATCTATGGCCTTTTCTGTACGGAACGCAAGGACGAAAGCCGCCCGCAGGATATCAGCGCAGCCGAAGCCCAGTGCGGCATAGCCCGTACCAGGGACCTGCGCAGCTGGGAGCGGCTCCCGGATCTGGTCACCTATTCGGGCCAGCAGCGCAATGTGGTGCTCCACCCGGAGTTTGTCGACGGAAAATACGCCCTATATACCCGACCACAGGACGGTTTCATCAGCGTTGGCAGTGGAGGTGGTATCGGTTGGGGGCTGACCGATAGCATGGAGTCTGCGGAAGTCACCGAAGAGGTATTGGTTGATACCAAGGTGTACCACACCATCAAGGAAGTAAAAAACGGCCTGGGCCCCGCACCGATAAAGACAGCCCAAGGCTGGCTGCACCTGGCCCACGGCGTGCGCAACACCGCTGCGGGGCTTCGCTATGTTCTGTACATGTTCATGACGGACCTGGAGCGCCCCTGGGAGGTCATCCACCGCCCCGCCGGACACCTGCTGGCGCCGGAAGGCGGCGAGCGGCTGGGGGATGTATCCAACGTGCTATTCAGCAATGGTTGGATAGCCGACGACAGCGGAGAGGTGTTTATCTACTACGCCTCTTCCGATACCCGCCTGCATGTCGCCACCAGTACCGTTGATCAGTTGATTGACTACTGTATCAACACGCCTGGCGATGGTTTGCGCTCCGCCACATCGGTCACCAGCAGAATTGACCTGATCGAACGCAATGCAGCGGTTTTGCGGGATCTTTGAATATGGATATTCTGCCAATAAAGGACGGCTCGGCCGCGCGATTACCGGGCCCGGCTTTCTGCGCTGAGCTGCAGGAGGAATTCAGCCGGCAACTGCTGTCTATTGCCGATTGGTGGCTGGAGAATGCGCTTGATAGAAATCTTGGGGGGTTCTTTGGTGAAGTTTCCGTCCGCGGGACCCCGGATTTGCAGGCGGATAAGGGGGTTGTCCTCAATGCGAGAATACTCTGGTTCTTCAGCGAACTGTGCCTGTACCTGGAAAGCCCCGAATATATAGCAAAGTACCGCCACCTTGCCGACCGGGCATTTCGCTATTTCGTGGAACGCTTCGATGACAAAGTGCACGGTGGCGCTGTCTGGTCTGTAGACTATCAGGGAAAGATAGTCGATGGGACAAAAAAGACCTACGCCCAGGCATTTTCCATTTATGCCTTGTCGAGTTATTACCGTCTTAGCAAGGACAGACTGGCCCTGGATAAGGCGCTTTCCTATTTTGAGTTAATAGAGAAAAACTGTGTTGACAGGGAGTTGGGCGGCTATTGGGAGGCGGTGGGGAGAGACTGGCTTCCTATTGAAGACGTGCGCCTTAGTGATAAGGATATGAATGCTCCCAAAACCATGAATAATCACCTGCACGTCATGGAGGCTTATACAGGGTTATACAGGACAAGCAAGAAGCGGGAGGTGAAAGGCGCGTTAACAAAAAGTATCCAATGGTTCTGTGAAAAGATTCTTGATAAGAAAAGCGGACACCTACGCCTGTTCCTAAACAGGGATTGGACGGATATTTCCACAAGTTTCTCATACGGTCACGATATCGAAGCCAGCTGGTTGCTGGCGGAGGCCCTGGAGAACCTGGGAAATCCGCATCTTGAGTCTGAGTTTTCTCCCTGCATACACACACTTTCAGGTAGCTGTTTGCGCGAAGGAATTGGAGAGTACGGCCAGGTTCTGGATACCTATGACTTTTCACTGCAAACACGCCACACGGATTCGGAGTGGTGGGTTCAGGCCGAGGCCTTGGTTGGATTTTTGAACGCCTGGCAATCAACTGGAGAAGAGCGTTACTGGAAGGCCTTCCTGAGGGTGTGGCAATTTGTCAAGGACCACCAGATAGACTGGGAAGATGGGGAATGGCTCTACCATTCAACACTGGATCGCCGGGAAGAAGATCAGAATTACAAGGCGGGGTTTTGGAAAGGGCCTTATCACAATGGCCGTGCGATGATGGAAGTGTGCCGGCGAATAAAAAGTCTGAGCTTATACGGGAATAAAAACAGAGCGGATCGGAATTATGAAATCGCTGATTAATACTCTTCTTCTGGCAGCTCTGAATACCGTGCTGCTGGGTTGTTCGTACGCGAAGGCCGACCTGCCGGATCACTGTACTGTTCCGGGCGGGGAAAGTGATTTTTCGGGGTTTCACAATTTTGTTACCAGGGACGGCTATAGATTATTTGACGGCGACAGGCCGCTGCGCTTTATCGGCCTGCACGCCACCGAGTTGCATCGGATAGAGGATGACGTGGCCTCGAAAAACAGCGAGATCGGCAAGGCGGACCATTTTCGCTGGCCCAGTGCCCGGGAGCAGGAGAATTGGATAAAGGCGCTTGTAAGAAGCGGGCACTCCGTTAGCAGGATATACACGCTTTCCGTCGACGATATGTCGCTTCCCGATGCGGTCGGGGAAAACATGCCCGCCCATGTGGTCAAGAACCCGTCCACCGGCAGGGTGGAATTGAACCCCGACGCCATGCAGGTGTTCGACCGGATGGTGTATCTCGCTGACCTGCACGGCCTGCGCCTGATCGTGCCGGTGATCGACCACTGGAGCTGGTGGGGTGGCAAGCGGGAGCTGGCCATCATGGTTGGCGAGGGCCATCTGGAGACCAAGGAATTGGGCCCCCTGTACGATGTGGACAGCAAAACCTATGCCGCCTACCGGGGTATTATCGAGCAGCTGCTGAGCCACAAAAACAGCTGCACCGGCCGGGAGTACCGCGAAGAAAAAGCGATAATGGCGTGGGAGACCGGCAATGAGCTGCGTGGAACCAACAAACGTTTTCTGGCCGAGACGGCGGCATTGATCAAGCGGCTGGCCCCCAACCAATTGGTGGTGGATGGGGATCAGCAGGCCGACAATGTCAGCAGCGGTCGGCAGGAAGAGGTGGGGAACGGAGAGTTCCTCGGCTTGTTGGATAAAAACGTGGACATTCAGTCGAACCATTTCTACGGCTCTTATATGGACCCGGAGGTGGTCAGGCATCAGGCGAAACTGGCCCGGAAATACAACAAACCACTGTTCGTCGGCGAATACGGCCTGCAACCGTTTGCGCGCATAGAGGAGGTTACCCGGGCCCTGGCGGAGGAGCCCGCCATCGCCGGCGCTTTACTCTGGGGCTTTCGCGGACACCGCGAGGCCGGCGGCTTTTACTGGCACAGGGAGTTCGATGGGCACTTGAGCTACCACCTGCCGGGTTTTTCCGTCAATGACGACAACAACGAGCGCCGGGTCGTTGATCTTTTGCGCCGAACCCAGGCGGAAATATCCAGTGATCCCCGGGCGATCGGGTTTGCGCGAAAACTACCGGCTCCGGAAGCGCCCTGGCTGCACCCGGTAAAAGCCAATGGGGAGATAAACTGGATGGGGGCTCCCGCGGGTGAGCACTATCGGCTCTACCGCTCGGAAGACGGTGGGGCAAGCTGGAAATTACAGGCCGATGATCTTGTGGACGGGGAGAATTTCTGGAATCCGCAGAGCCGGTCCCTTTATCGTGAACCCCAGCCGCCGAAAAACGGCTGTTTCAGTTATCGCCTGGTGGCTGTGAACGAATCCGGGAAGTCGGAGCCATCCAATATACAGACGTTGTGTGCCGAAAACCGTGGTGTGGCGGATCGCTGATTGCCGGCCATCAATACTGTTGAGTGAAGACTTGGCACCCTGTAGGAGCGGCGGGGCGGCCATCCGCCCACGGCCGCGATCGAACTTGAATCCACTCCGCATCGGCTACAGGTACACCTGTAGGAGCCTGCTTGCAGGCGAACGGCTACGGAGCGCTGATCTTTTCGCCTGCAAGCAGGCTCCTACAAAGTACTGGGCGGTAGGGTGCGCCGTGCGCACCATTTCAGAACTGATGCGGGCCCCGGCGCCTTCTGGTGCGCACGACGCACCCTACAAGAGCGAAACTGCCATTTAAGCGCTTTATTCGGCGTTTGATTTCTGCGCCAGCGTGGTTATTTCCGCAATCCTGTCGGCATGGCCGCTGATAATCGCCAGGGTGCTCGTATCGCTGTCGAAGACGGAATTGAGCCCCTGCGGCTCCTGGGGTGGATCACCGAGGAAGGGGTCACCGGTCTTCCAGGTCGCGTCCGCAGAGGCCGCGCGGCCATAGCCGGCGAAGGTCCAGAAATTCGAGCCACTAAACGGACCCTTCTCTTTGCGGTTCTTCTCGATCAGTCCGTATATCTCCCCGAGAAAGCGGTCCCGGTATTTAGTGCTCGCCTCGGGAGAGTAGCTTCCGCCATCCCGTTCCACACCGAATTCCTCCAGCACCAGCGGTTTGTCGAGACGCCCGGCGATCTCTATATGCTGTTGCAGGTAGTCGCGGGATTTCCGCAGTGCTTCGGAATAGGTGGAATCCGCCTCTTTGATGTCGAACCAGCTCCAGTTCTTGATCCACAGGTGTACGGTCAGGTAGTCGATGTAAGGAGTATCGTGAGCCGCAGTGTATAGATCGGCGCGCTGCTGGCTGCCCATGATGCCCTCGCTGCCACTGCTCACCAGCTGCCTGGGGGCGAGCTGTTTGATGGCTTTGGCGGTGTCGTTTATCCAGCCTATATAGCTTTGCGCTCTCTTCTCGCTATAGGAGGCATCGCTGCCGGGCCGGGGTTCGTTGGCGAGTTGCCAGGACATGATGGTCGGATCGTCGCGGTACTTCTTGCCGGTGAGGTGATTGGTGCGCGACGTCAATTCGGCGATGGCTTGCAGGTACTGTTTCTGGCAGGGCGCGCAGCGATAGAAACCCGCGGACTTATCCATGAACTGATTCCATTCCCCATCCACGTCCGGATCGTGAATTTTCCCACCGTTGTGCCAGGCCAGATATTGGGACATACCGCCGGACCACTGCCAGAAGTTGGTCAAGTAGAGCACCGCCTTCATGTCCCGCTTGGCCATTTCCACCAGAAGGCGGTCGAGGCCGTGCAGCAGCTTCTCGTTGTATGTCCCCGGGCTGGTGATAAAGGCGGGCTTCACGCTGCGGCTCAGCTCGCTCAGTTCGGACAGCGCCAGTACCCGAAGATTGGTAATCCCGTTGTCCCGCAGGAAATCCAGCTCCCGCACCAGCCTTTCCGGATCAGTATGTCCCAGGTAGGCCCCATGCCAGTAATTGGTTCCGGCATAGGCGTAGGTCTGGCCGTCGATACTGAAGTGGCCATTCTCGACGGTGACAAAGCCTGCGGGGGCCCGGGCCTCTGCGAGGCTGCCGAAAATGGCGGTTATCAGGACAGCCAGGAATATGGCGAGATCTCTGCGGTTCGGCATTTCAGCTTCTCCCTGTTTTTTATTTTGTGACTCGATGAGGGCTTATGTTCTAAGCGGTCTGTGCCGGTAGAGGGGCATGAGAGCCGCCGAAGCTCCACCATTCAACCACAGGTTTGTAACCGGTTACAGGCCTGAGCGTTACCTTTTTGCCTCAAAATGGCGCCGGGCCATAAAAAGTTTGCACTGGCCTGGTGCTTGTAATAATCTCGGAATGGAACCGGTTACATGTGGGCGGAGTAAACCATATGATACCGCCGGAGGGAGTAGGCTCAGTCGGGGTTTCTGGGTTGAAGTGTGTAACCGGTTACATTCATTTTGGGTACGGCGGGAGCGTCGCAGTGTGGGCGCCGTGGTAATGCAGTAGCGCCTCAATAGGCCGTGCTCTGCGGAGAGCGACCGAACAACAAATAATAATTACTTGAGGGAAAACAATATGCTGTCTAATAAACTTCCATTTGCCCGGGCAGTCCTGGCCACCAGTATTGCAGCCTATGGGCTGCTTGGAGTTCCGGCTGTGTCGGCCCAGGAGGCTGAATCCACCGAAGACGCTGCGGAAGAGAGTTCTATTCTGGAAGCCACTCTCCTGGAAGAGATCGTCGTCCAGGGCATGCGCCAGTCACTGGAAAACGCTCAGGACCTTAAACGCAACGCCCCTACGGTGGTGGATTCGATTACCGCCAAGGATCTGGGATCTTTCCCCGATAAGTCCGTCGCCGAAGCGCTGCAACGGGTTGCCGGTATTACCGTCAACCGTTTTGCCGCTTCGTCGGACACCGCCCACTTTTCGGCCGAGCCTTCGGGTGTGGTGGTGCGCGGCCTGAATCAGGTGCGCACCGAATTCAATGGCCGCACCTCGTTCAGTGCCAATTCATCCCGCGGACTTAGCTGGAGCGATGTCTCTCCGGAATTGATGTCCGGTGTGGATACCTACAAAAACCAGATGGCCGAACTGATTGAAGGCGGTATTGCCGGCACCGTGAATATGCGCACCCGCGTGCCCTTCGACCAGGAAGGCGAGATGATCGCCCTGACGATCAACAGCAACTACGGCGACCTGTCGGAAGAGGTAACCCCCGAGGTGTCCGGTCTGTACAGCAACCGCTGGGAAACCGGCGTGGGTGAGTTCGGTTTTCTCGCCAACTTTGCCCATTCGGACGTGGAAACCAAAACAGAGGGTTCCCAGCTGTACCGGATGAACCGGTTCCGCGATGTGTACGAAGAGGACAGCCTCTATTACATCCCCGCTAAGGTCAATATGCGGGAAAACGTTTACGAGCGTGAACGCAACGGTGTAGCGTTGGCGCTTCAGTTCCAGAACCCGGATGAAACTGTTGTTCTCACCACCCAGTACAACCGCTCGGAATACAAGAATGCCTGGGAGGAGTACGTCGTAGAGGTGGCTCCCGCTGATCTGTCCTACGGGCAGAGTGTGTTCTATGAAATTGAGGATTCCGCCAGCGCCCCGCAACCTGCAGAGGGAACCGATCCTTTTACCTTCAATAGAGGGGGGTTGTTCCAGGCCGGAGTCATGACCGCCAATAATGGCAACTTTGTGGGCGATGGATTCGCTTTCAATGCGGCCGGCGCCCCCTTTATCGACCCCTGTTACGACTGGGCTGGATGTAGTACGCCGAGCAGGCGCGGCGTGGATATGACCACCTCCACCCGCTCCAACAACAATGAAAACATGACCCAGGATTTTGCGGTCAACCTGAAGTGGGCACTTACCGATCGCATCCGCTCGCAGTTCGATGTCCAGTACGTGGACTCCGAAGTGCAAAACTACGATATTACAATGGATTTTGGCGCCTACACCAATCTCGACCTGGACCTGCGCGGCGATCGCCCGGTGATGACGTTGCAGGACCCCGCCAACGTGAATATGTCCCCGGGCAACTGGTCCAACCCCAATAACTACCGCATCAATTCGATCATGGATCACGTCGAGGACAGTGAAGGCGACCAGCTTGCCCTGCGCGGTGACTTCGAGTTCGATATCGACAACGGCTGGATGGAATCGATCAAGACCGGCGTGCGCTGGGCCGAGCGCGACCAGAATGTGCGCTGGAGCACTTATAATTGGACGGGCATGGCCAACAACTGGGCGGGTGGGCAGGCGCCCTATTACAACCTGGATCAACACGACCCGGCCAATGGCGAGGGCGCCCAGCCGGGGTTCACCGGCTACCCGGAGGGATTTTACGAAATACGTGATTTCGGCACCTCCAGCTATCACGACATCAACGTAAACCAGTTTGTATTTGCCGATATGGACCTGCTTCAGGACCGCCGGCGTATGGCAAACGCGCTCGGTGCGAGCGCGCTCGGTTTCGATATCGTTGGTAACCAAGTCTTCTGGGACCCCATATGTTCCAATATGGGCGATCGCAGTGAAGAAGTGCCCGGCACCTGTTTTACCCCGGCGGAAATCGCGGATGTCAACGAAGAGACCCAGGCGGCCTATGTGCAGTTCAACTTCGGCGGTTCGGAGGCCGAGGTATTCGGGGTGCCTTACTCCGGGAATATCGGTGTGCGATATGTAAAAACCGTCAATACCGGCTCCGGTGGTATAGCCTACCCGACTCCGGACCAGGATCCTGAGTGTAGACCCGTAGAGGTTGCGGATGGAGAGCCAGAGCCGCCTGTGCCCAATTCAGTGGGGTGCTACCTTTCGGAGGAAGATATAGCCTTCATGAACGGGGCCAGCCGTACCAATCAGACCGAGAAAACCCATCACCATCTGCTGCCGAGCTTCAATATCAAGTTCGACCTGACCGACGAAGTACTGTTGCGATTCGCCGCCTCCAAGGCTATAGCCCGTCCGGATATCGGCAACCTGCGTAACTACACCGGCATCAGGGCTACCCTGCCGGACATCGAAGATGCCAATGATCCGCTGTGGATAAAGAACGATCAGGGCGAGATCGTCGGGGCCAATGTCCGCTACACCAGTGGGGCGCAAAACCCCTTCCTGGAGCCGATTGAGGCAACCCAGTTTGATCTGGCATTGGAATATTATTTTGCGGACGTGGGTTCTATGACCTTCACCGTCTTCCAGAAGGAGTTTGACAATTACATTCAGTTTGGGGCCCAGAACATTGAATTTACCAACAACGGGGTAACCCGTACGGTAGAGGTGCGCCGGCCGCTCAACGGCGACGGTGCCGAGATCAAGGGATTCGAATTCGCCTTCCAGCGCTTCTTCGATTTCCTGCCGGAACCGTTCAACGGCCTGGGTATGCAGGCCAACTATACCTATATCGACAACAAGGGTATTACCAACACCAATGTTCAGAGCCAGCAAGCCGATGGCAGCACTGTCACCGGTCAGGCACCGGATACCATCGGCGTCAACCGGCTCGAGGGCCTGAGCGATCACGCCTATAACATCGTCGGCATGTATGAAAAAGGCGATTGGCAGGCCCGTTTGGCGTACAGCTGGCGCGACGAGTATATGGTTACTGCCATCGACTGCTGCGTCGCCTACCCGGTCTGGAACGAGCCCTACGGGTCTCTGGATGGTTCCATAAAATACAGTCTGACCGACAATCTTGATATTACCTTCCAGGGAAGTAACCTCTTGAGTGAGGAAACCGTGCTTGAGCAGCAGGTGACCAATGCTGACGATGGTGGTTTGCGCCTTCCCAACGCCCGGTTTGTCAACGATCGCCGTTATACGCTGGGTCTGCGCTACCAGTTCTGATGCGCACTTGTGGTGACCGGAAATGCACTGCTGTGGGAGTGGCGTAACGACTCTTTCCCTGTAGGAGAGGCCGACGGCCGCTCCTACAGGGAAATATCGACGTTGCTGTTATCCCCAAGGTAGTAGTTGCGGAGTGGCAGTGCATTTTCCAAAACTGCCCTTTCGGGCGGAAGCAGACTATGTCAAAAAAAATAAAAATAGTTGTCTTAGGGGGCGGTACGGCGGGCTGGATGTCCGCGGCGGCATTGGCCGGCGTGGCAACGGACAAAGTCTGCGAAGTGGTGCTGATAGAGTCCGAGGAAATTGGCACCGTAGGGGTGGGAGAGGCGACCATCCCGGCGATCAGGGAGTTTAACGACAGGCTGGGCATTCCCGAGCCTGAAATGATGCGAAAAACCCACGCCACCTTCAAGTTGGGCATTGAATTTGTCGACTGGGGAGAAAGGGGAACTTCCTACATTCATCCGTTCGGAACCTATGGAAAAACCATAGCGGGCACGGATTTTCATCAACATTGGCTGCGGCTTGCCAGGGCACATCAGGTCCCGCCACTCGAAGCATTCTCCTTTGCGGTCAACGCCTGCCGGGCCGGAAAGTTCGATTTCCCGGCAGAGAATAAAACAGCAATCGATGCCGCCTATTCCTATGCCTACCATTTTGATGCCGGTCTCTACGCCCGATACCTGAGAGATTTTTCCGAACGAAAAGGGGTAAAACGCCTGGAGGGAAAAGTCGTCCAGGTGCAGACCAGCCCTGACAGCGGACACGTTCATTCCCTGCTTCTTGAATCGGGTGAGAAAGTCAGCGGCGATTACTTTATCGACTGCTCGGGTTTCCGGTCTCTACTGCTGGGCGAAACACTGGGAGTGGCATTTGAGAGTTGGAAACATTGGCTGGCCTGTGATAGTGCAGTTGCCGTGGCGAGTGAGCGCGGAGCGTTTTTCCCACCCTGTACCCGCGCTACGGCAAAGGGCGCCGGCTGGCAGTGGCGTATTCCCCTGCAGCACAGGACCGGAAATGGTTACGTATACTCAAGCGACATTATCAGTAATGATGAAGCCACCGTCTCGCTGCTTTCCGGGCTGGATGAGCCGGCGATCACTGAGCCCCGTACGCTTCGGTTCGAAGCGGGGAAAAGGGCCTGCGCCTGGGATAAGAACTGTATTGCGATAGGATTGTCCGGTGGTTTTCTGGAGCCTTTGGAATCCACCAGTATCTACCTGATACAGATCGCCATTATCAATTTCCTTAAGCTCATGCCCGGCAAGGTCGCTGATCCTCGTGTGATTCGCGAATATAACCGGTTGATTGATCTCGAATACGAGCGCGTACGGGATTTCCTCATCCTCCACTACCACCTGAATCGCAGGGACGACTCCGTACTGTGGCGGTACTGCCAGCGTATGGCGGTGCCAGACAGCTTGCGCGAGAAGATAGAACTATTTGGAAGGCGCGGTTACATCGAACAGTATCGCCATGGACTTTTCGCCCCTCCCAGCTGGCTCGGCGTTTATATGGGGCAAGGGTTGATGCCGGAGAACGTCGAGCCCCTGGTGGGTGTTGTGACTGAAGAAAGAGTGAGAGACGAGCTCTCCAGCCTGAAGACCGCCATCGACCGGAAGGTGGCGCAAATGCAGGATCATGAAGCATTTATCGCCGGCTACTGCCCGGCCGGTACATAGGTGCCGTCAATGATTAAAACCATTGCCGTTGTAGGACGAGATGAAGACGCCTGGCTGACGGCGCTTATGCTGCAATTGAGCCTGGGAAAGTCCGTGCAACCGGTTGAGGTTACGCTGGTGGAGCTGCCGTCCAACGTTGGCGCGCAGGATTTTTACGCGACTATTCCCTCGCAACGTGCGTTTCACGAGTTGTTGGGGTTGTCTGAAGGCAATGTGTTGTCGGCAGGCCGGGGCGTGCAGTCGCTGGGTTACCGCTACTCCGGCTGGACCGGGGATTCGTCGGCGTTTTTTCATGTGTACGATACGGCCGGCACGTCGCTTGACGGTATTGATTTTCTGCAGTTCTGGACAAAAGCCCGACACAGGGGACTAAATGTCGCGCTGGATGAGTTCTCTCTCGCGGCGGCAGCGGCTCGACGCGGGAAAATGATCATGCTCAATGATCAAACGTCCGCCTACAGTCACGCGAATCATGGTTACAACCTGTCGGCGCTGTCATACCTCAAAGGCATTGCCAAGGTGGCTTTGGCCGCCGGTGTAAAGCATATTGTGGCAGAGGTTGAAAGGATTCGGGTCAAGGAAGAGCGCATTGAGTCGGTGTTGCTAAAGGGTGGTCAGAGTTTAGAGGCGGACCTGTTTATTGATGCCAGTGGTGACGGTGAGTTAATCAGCCAGTTGAATGAAGGGTTTAGGCGATGGGATCAGTGGTTTTTATGTGACCGCGCCATTGTGGCCAGTGCCGAAAGGTTGAGGCCCGTAGCCTCCTTTAATCAGTTATCGGCCGTACACGCCGGCTGGCTGGGACTTTACCCACTGGCTTCCCGCACAGGTGTCACTATGCAGTTTTGCTCCCGTCATATAAACAATGATGAGGCGCTAGGGGTGATGAATGCCGCGGTGGGGCAGCCGGTGCAGGAGCCGAAGCTCCTGGCGCTTGAAGTCGGCGTGCGCACAAAGCCCTGGGTGGGTAATTGTATTGCGGTAGGTAACACCGCCGCCCGCATGGATGGCCTGGAGGGTGTGCAACTGCATGTGTTGCACACTGCATTGTCCTATCTACTGACGCTTTTGCCTGTAACGGCGGACTACGATCTGGAGCGCAACACCTACAATACGCGTTTGTCCGGTCATATAGAGAGATTACGTGATTTCCAATTGGCGCACTACAGTTTGAATGGGCGGCATTCTGATCCCTTCTGGCGCGCTTGTGCGGCGGTCGAGCTGCCTGAAGCGCTAAAAGAGAAAATAGAGCTGTTCAAAGCGCGGGGTGTTATTGCCATGAGCGAAAGTGAAACCTTCCAGGAGGAAAGTTGGAATGCGCTTCTGACGGGTTGTGGCATAGTGCCCGACAGCTACGATCCGCTGGTGGATAAAATACCGGAAGATCATCAGATTCAGCAATTTCAACGTATGCTGTCCTTTGTCGCTGAACGGGCGGAGCAAATGCCGGACATGGAGACGTTTGTCCAGGTGCATGACGCAGGGAGCTATTCCAAGGGTTTATTTTAAACGCTATTCAAAGCGCGGAAGCTTTCCCTATGATCAAAGATATTATTATTGTTGGAGGTGGTACCGCGGGTTGGATGACGGCGTCTGCTCTGAGCAACGTACTTGGCGATAAGCACTATCGCTTCCGTCTGATCGAGTCAGAACAGATCGGTACGGTGGGCGTAGGGGAAGCGACCATTCCTATGATTGCTCTTTACAACAACGTGTTGGGTATCGATGAAAACGAATTTGTCAGGGAAACCAACGCCACCTTCAAGCTGGGTATTGAATTCAGGAATTGGAGAAAGGTCGGCCACAGTTATTTTCACCCCTTTGGCCTCTATGGGGTCGATATGGATGGCATTAGCTTCTCCCATTTCTGGATGCGGTGGCAGTGCGAGGGGGGCACGCTGGATTTCTCCCATTTCAATGTCGAAACCGAAGCGGCCAGATCGAACCAGTTTATGCGGACCATGCACGAAGCCGGGCCGAAACTGATGCCGGACGTCAACTACGCCTATCACTTCGATGCCGGAAAATATGCCGAATACTTGAAAAAGCGCTCCATTAAACAGGGTGTTGAGCGTATTGAGGGCAAGATTGTTCACGTTCAGCAGGACCCTGATACCGGCAATATCGCTTCGGTGCAGCTGGAAAGCGGCGAGTCTATTAGCGGTGACTTTTTCATTGACTGCTCGGGCTTTAGAGGGCTTCTGATCGAAGGGGTATACCGGGCCGGCTACGATGATTGGAGCCACTGGTTGCCGGTCAACAAGGCGGTTGCCGCACCCTGCGAAAAAGTCAGGGAGCCAACGCCTTATACCCGGTCAACCGCACTGGAGGCCGGATGGCAGTGGCGCATCCCGTTGCAACACAGAACGGGAAACGGCTATGTGTACTGTGATCAGTACATTAGCGACGATGAGGCCACGCAGGTATTGCTGGACAATCTGGACGGACAATTACTGGCCGATCCGAAAGTACTGAAATTTGTGACCGGAAAGCGCAAAAAGTGCTGGATTAAAAACTGCTTGGCCATCGGTCTTTCCGGTGGGTTTCTGGAGCCACTGGAGTCCACCAGTATTCACCTTGTGCAAGTGGCCATTTCCAAGTTGCTGGCCATGTTTCCCGGAACGCACATATGTGATGCCGTCGTTCGCCGGTTTAATACTGAGATGGCGGATGAGTACGAAAACATCAAGGATTTTCTGATTGCCCATTACTACGTAACCGAGCGCGAGGACAGTGAGTTTTGGCGCTATGTCCGCTCCATGGAGATTCCCGCCGCGCTCTCGGAGCGGCTTCATCTGTTCAGGAGCCGGGGCGAGGTGTTTGTCCGGCAGACGGAGTTGTTCAAGGAGAACAGTTGGTTTTCTGTGCTGGTTGGGCAGGGGATGGTGCCGCAGTCGTATCACCCGGTGGCCGATGCCATAACGTCCGATGAGCTCAACCTGCGCATGGTCAAAGTTCGGGACGGTGTTCGCAAGCGCCTTGAGATGATGCCCTCCCACGGAGAATTTATCGCGCGGCACTGTGCTTCGCAGGGCGGTGTGTCACGGTAACCGAATCCGGGGAACGAGGCAGTACCGGGCGGGCGCTGGACCCCGCTCACAGTGTGATCCCGCTGCGTTTTGTGCATGTGTCTGCTGTGGGAGCCTGCCCTGCAGGCGAAAAGACAGTGCTAAATGGCAACGCCATTATTCGCCAGCAAGGCTGGCTCCCACGGGATGCGGTCTCATGACTCAACAGCTTTTAAGGGTGGTTCCGCGAGTTCCGGGTGGGGCGCCTTCGGCGTCCAAATCTGTTCCAGACAGATTTGTGAGGCTCTGACCGGTAGTTCGCCCTTCGCTATCGGAAACAACTTTGTGGTGCAAGCTTGAGGCGGGGGCCTGTTCCCCGCCTGCTTTTTTTCCTTTCCACCGCCGCGTTCCGACATGCTGGCGCATTTCTGTGCTGTTTCTATAACTTATTGTTTCTATTGATCTTTCTCAGTTCCAGTTTCCACCGGAAGCAAGGTGGGACCGGGCCACCTTGCGCCTATTTGCCAAGGTGGGACGACGGCGGGCTGCCGTGGGAGGAGTATAAGCTGGCACCAGATAGCGCTATCCTTCGGGCTTCCCCGGGGGGAGGCATCCGCATAAACAAAAAATAGCGACGTGATGATGGGGAGAGAACTTCATGAACAATCAAACCGGGTTTAGGAAGAAATCCATAGCCGCGGCCATCGCCTGCGCCCTCTCCGGCGTACCCCTGGCGCAGGGCCAGGAGAAAACCGCGCTGGAAGAAGTAGTCGTGGTGGGTATCCGCGGCAGTCTGCAGCGCGCCATGGACGTCAAGCGCGATGCCCGGGGCGTGGTGGATGCCATCTCCGCCGAGGACATCGGCAAGATGCCGGACACCAACCTGGCGGAGTCGCTGCAGCGTATCACCGGCGTATCCATAGACCGGCAGAATGGCGAGGGCAGCCGGGTCACGGTGCGCGGCTTCGGCCCCGACTACAACGTGGTGACCCTGAACGGCCGGCAGATGCCGGCGGCCAACATCGAGGCCACCACTGCTTCAGCCTCCCGCTCCTACGATTTCGCCAACCTGGCCGCCGAGAGCGTCAGCGCGGTGGAAATCTACAAGACCGGCAGGGCCGACCTGTCCACCGGCGGCATAGGCTCGGTTATCAATATCCGCACCGCGCGCCCCCTGGAGCAGGACGACCTGGTGCTGAACCTGAGCGCCAAGACCACCCACGATACCTCCAATCAGGAGGGGGATGACTGGACCCCGGAGGTGTCGGGCATCTTCAGCACCAAATTCGCCGACGACACCATCGGCGTGGCCCTGACCGGCTCCTATTCCGAGCGCCACAGCGGTTTCGCCAAGTCGGAGACGGGCCCCGGCTGGTACACCATCCAGGGCGGCCAGGGGGACTGGGGCTCCATCGCGCCGGACAACCCCAACTTCGTGAACGCGCCCCAGGAAGGCGATATCTACTCGGTGCCGCGGGGCATCGGCTACAACTTCACCGAGGTACAGCGCGAGCGCACCAATGCCCAATTGACCCTGCAGTGGGCCCCGTCCGACAATTTTGAAGCCATCGTGGACTACACCTACGCCGAGCAGGACGTAGAACAGCAGTACAACGCCATGGGCGCCTGGTTCAATGGCGTGCCCTTGGAAGGCGAGTTCACCGAAGGATCCGGCAGCGGCAGCGTGGTGGCGCCGGTGATCTACGTCGACGGCACGGGTACCGACGTGACCTTCAACGCCGGCGAGTGGGGCAGCGTCAACGAGAACAATTCCGTGGGCGTGAACCTGGCCTGGCGCCCCAGCGATCGGTTGAGCCTGGCCTTCGACTACCACAACTCCACTGCGGAGAACGGCGCGAAGGACGGCCGCGGCACCAACAACAATATCGCCGGTGTCCAGTACAACCGCGCCGCCACGCGGGTGAACTACGGTTACGACCTGCCCGCCACCAGTTTCGAATTTATCGACGGCCAGGAATTCGATCCGGCGCAGATGCTCACCTCCGGCAGCAGCTTCCGCAACAGCTACATGAAACACGAGATAGAGCAGGCGAAGTTCGACGGCAGCTTCGAGTTCGATGCCGGCGCCGTGAAGAGCATCGACTTCGGCCTGGCCTACCTGGAATCCACAAACCGCTCCGCCTTCGCCAACGCCCAGCGCGATAGCTGGGGTGGCTACGGCACCGCCGCCGACTATCCGGACGACATCTTCGTGCGGAAGAGCATGGCCGACGCGCTGGACCAGTTCGACAGCGCCGACAGCGCGGAGATGACGCCCTACTACTACGCGGCGGACTTCCAGGGCATGATCGACGCCATTTCGGCCATTGCTGCGGCCAACGGCGAGACCATCAGCCCCTGTGGGACGGTGCTCTGCGCCAGCGACGAATTCACCACCGACCGCACCGCGGTCGAGGAGCAGACCGGAGCCTACACGCAGGTGAACCTGGCCTGGGAAGAGGCCGCCATGCCGATGCACCTGGCCGTGGGCCTGCGCTACGAGGACACCCAGGTGAATTCCAAGGCGCTGGTCCCCTTATACGATTCGATCGCCTGGGTCGCCGATAACGAATTCGTGGCGCAGTCCAGCGGCACCGGATTTACCGAGCTGGAGGGCGGCTATAGCAACTGGTTGCCCAATATCGACTTCGATATTTCGCTGACCGAGGACCTGGTCGCCCGCGCCTCCCTCAGTGAGACCATCACGCGCCCCGGCTATCAGGACATCCAGGGCGGCCAGACCATCGATTCCCTGCTGCGCTTCAACGGCGGCACCGGAGCGCGGGGCAACCCCGACCTGGCCCCCTTCGAGTCCACCAACTTTGACCTGTCCGTGGAGTGGTACTACGCGGAGGGCAGCTACCTGTCCGTGGGCTACTACAAGAAGGACGTGGACAATTTCATAGGCTCCACGTCGGTAACTGAGCCGGTGTTCAACCTGGCACACCCGGCCCAGGGGGCGCGCTACGAGGAGGCCGTCGCGGAACTGGGCACCGACGATCCGGGTGCGGTGCGCGAATATATGGAAGAGCTGTACGGCGCGCCCGTGATGGGCTCGGCGGCCGAAGGCGACCCGGCCGCCGTGTTTACCATGATCACCCCGGTCAACGCGGAAACCGCCAAGATCGATGGCTTTGAAGTGGCCGTGCAGCACATGTTCGGTGAATCCGGCTTTGGGGGCATCGTCAACTTCACCACCGTCGATGGCGACATCGCCTACGACAACTTCAACACCAACAAGGGCGAAGGTGTCGAGAACCAGTTTGCGCTGCTGGGCCTGAGCGATTCGTTCAACGTCGTGGGCTTCTACGACAAGAACGGCATCCAGGCGCGTATCGCCTACAACTGGCGCGACGACTTCCTGACCGGCACCTTCGACGGCAACGGCGAGCGCAACCCGGTGTACACCGAGGCCTACGGACAGTGGGACCTCAACGCGAGTTACGACGTCAACGAAGACCTCTCCGTGTTCGTGGAAGGTATCAACGTCACCAACGAAACCCAGCGTTTGTACGGTCGCCATGAAAATATGATGATCGGCGCCATTCAAACCGGTGCCCGGTACAATCTGGGCGTGCGCTACAGCTTCTGAGGTGTCGTCGGGGACTGGCCGCAGGCCTCTTTTGTAGGAGCCTGCTTGCAGGCGAACAGCTACGGAGTTCCGTTCTTGTTCGCTTGGCAGATTTTTGCTCCTGCAAAATCTGCATTTCCGCCATCCATGGCGGTCACAAACAGGCTCCTACAGGGTGCCGGGCCTTACCTCAACAGCATTGCGGTTAACCGCCATCCACCTTGCAGGAAGCAAAAGGCGTGAGCGATCACGCCTTTTGCATTTGTTGAGAGAGAGGATCTGCAATGCAGCAGGCTTCATCACCAAAATCAATTCCAGTGCCGACCGGCGAGCGGAACCGGGCCGGATGAACTACCCGGATTTCATTCCCGCGGTGGAAATCCGGGACGACGTGACCCAGACCGGCCTGCCCGACGCCATCGCCGACCGCACCACACCCTTGCTGATGAAGGGCGCCGTGGCCCACTGGCCCGTGGTGCAAGCGGCAAAAGCAGGGCGCCTGGGCGACTACCTGGCCCCCTTTGATCAGGGCCGCCCGCTGGTGGTATTTCGAGCCGAGGTCGAAACCCGGGGCCGCATCTTCTACAACGACGCCATGGATGGCTTCAACTTCGAGCGCACCACCGGCCGGCTGTTGCCGACGCTGCAAGAACTGGAGCGCAGGGCCACCGGCGGCGACCACTGCTACGTGGGCTCGAGGCCCGTCGACCACCACCTGCCCGGCCTGCGGGCGCACAACGACCTGGAGCTGCCGGACTGCCAGCCGCTGGTATCCCTGTGGTTCGGCAACCGCTCGCTGATCCCCGCGCACTTCGACCTGCCCAACAACCTGGCCTGCGTGGTGGCCGGGCGCCGCCGCTTCACCCTGTTCCCGCCGGAGCAGGTGGCCAACCTGTACCCGGGACCGCTGGATTTCACCCCCGCCGGCCAAGTCGTCAGCCTGGTGGACTTCCATGCGCCGGATTTCGAACGCTTCCCGCGCTACCGCGAGGCACTCGAAGCGGCCCAGGTGGCCGAGATGGCACCCGGCGACCTGCTCTACCTGCCCAGCATGTGGTGGCACCAGGTGGAGGGGCTGGACGAGTTGAACCTGCTGGTGAACTATTGGTGGCGCTCCACCCCGGCCTGGACCGGCCTGCCGCAGGATGCGCTGATGCACGCGCTGCTGGCCATCGGCGGCCTGCCGCAGGCGCAAAGGCAGGCCTGGGGGCAACTGTTCGACCACTTCGTGGTCAAACGCGAGCAGGCCGCGGCGCAGATACCGCCGGAGCGGCGCGGCCCCCTGGCCGATCTCGACCGGGATGCGGCCGCAAGGCTGAAAAAATTATTAATAGATAAACTGCAACGGATGTAATGACTCAAGTTTCGGGGTTCAGATCGAGGCACCATGCCGTCCGGTCGTGCACTGTGTCTGCTGTGGGAGCCTGCCCCGCAGGCGAAAAGACGGTGCTAAACGGCAACGCCATTATTCGCCAGCAGGGCTGGCTCCCACAGCTGGCCACCCATTACCAAGTACCAGCCCCCGGCCTCATCTCCGAACCCCGAAACTTGAGTAATAAGCCACGGAATGGCCAGATGACGAAAGGGGAGTAGCGATGAGTCGAACCATAAAAAAAATCGTGATCGCCGGCGGTGGCACCGCCGGCTGGATGACCGCCGCGGCCCTGTCGAAACTGATGGGCGGGGAACTGGAGATCACCCTGGTGGAATCCGAGTCCATCGGTACCATCGGCGTCGGCGAGGCCACCATTCCCACCCTGGTATTTTTTCACCGGCTGCTGGGCATCGACGAGGCGGAATTCCTCGCCGCCACCCAGGGCACCTACAAGCTGGGCATTCGCTTCGAGAACTGGCGCGATCGGGGCGAGAACTATATGCACGCCTTCGGCGTCACCGGCCGGGACTGCTGGGCCTGCGGTTTCCAGCACTTCTGGCTACGCGCGCGGCAACTGGGGCTGGCCGGCGATTTCGGTGAATATTGCCTGGAGCGGCGCGCCGCCGAGGCCCACAAATTTTCCCACCTGCCCAACAACGGCCTTAACTACGCCTTCCATCTGGACGCCAGCCGCTACGCGGTTTTTCTGCGCGAATTCAGTGAAGGCTTCGGTGTCAAGCGGGTGGAGGGAAAAATCTCCGAGGTAAATCTGCACCCGGACACCGGCTATATCCGCGCGCTCAAACTGGACTCGGGTCGGGAGCTGGACGGCGACTTTTTTATCGACTGCACGGGCATGCGCGCGCTGCTGATCGAAAAAGCCCTGCACACGGGCTTCGAATCCTGGTCCCACTGGCTGCCCTGCGACAGCGCGGTGGCGGTGCAGACCAAGGCCGTTGAGCCACCGGTTCCCTTCACCCGCTCCATCGCGCGGGAGAGCGCCTGGCAGTGGCGCATTCCCCTGCAGCACCGGGTGGGCAACGGCCTGGTCTACGCCAGCAGTTATCAAAACGACGAATCGGCGCGCGAACAACTGCTGACCAACATTGAAGGTGACCAGCTCACCGATCCCCTGCTGATCAAATTCCAGACCGGCCGCCGGCGCAAACAGTGGCACAGGAACTGCCTCGCCGTCGGCCTGTCCAGCGGTTTCCTGGAACCGCTGGAATCCACCAGTATCCACCTGATCCAGCAGAACATAGTGCGCTTCCTGCGCTTCTTTCCGCAGACCGAGATCCGCCAGGTGGAGGTGGACGAATTCAACCGCCAGGCGGATTTCGATATGGAGCGCATCCGCGATTTCATCATCCTGCACTACAAGGTAACCGAGCGGACGGACACCGACTTCTGGCGCCACTGCCGGCAGATGAGCATCCCCGACAGCCTCGCCACCAAAATCGATATGTTCCGCGAAACCGGCCACGTATTCCGCGCGGATAACGAATTGTTCGTGGATTCCTGGCAGCAGGTGATGTTGGGCCAGGGACTGATGCCCGAGCGCTACCACTCACTGGTGGACACCATGCCCGAGCGGGAGCTCGCGGATTTTATCGGCCAGGTCAAGGCGGAAGTGGACAGCAAGATGGCCCGCCTCAAGGACCATAACGCCTATCTGGCCGGCCTGTTGCCCGACAGTGTACGGCGGACCGGATAAGTATCCGGAGCTGCATCGGGTAAGAAAGGCTTTCGGAGAAGTATCGATAATGAAAACAATGACCGTTGCATTGCTTATAGCCGCGCTGGCGATGGGCTGCGGTCGCCAGGAGACGTCCGGGGGACAGGAAGCGCCTCAGGCCGCTTCACCAGCCCCGGCGAGCGGCTCTGGCAGTTCCGACGGCGCGAGCAGCTCCAGTAGTTCCAGCAGTTCTTCAGGTGGTTCGTCCAGCAGCAGCTCACCTTCCGGTGGCTCGCCCGATCTGGGCAATATCGTTCCCCTGTACGACGGAAGCACACCGCTTGAACCGGCCATCCAGTACGAGACCGAAACCGCTTTGATCACCCGCTTCTCTGATCGCGCCCGGGACCGTCATGCGAAGGAAGATCACTTTCAGGCATACGATCATTACCTGAGCTTTTACTGGGAAGACCGAACGGCTTCCATTGAAATTATCGACGAAGTCGCCAAAGGCGGTGACACGGTGAGAATGAATGTGCGCACTCAATTTCGATTGAGTGACACCGAGGCGGAGAATCGCTGGTTCTACCGCGGTGTCGGCACCGTCGCCGAGTACTGTGACAACGGCGTCATGCAAGTGATCGACGATTTCAATTATTACAAGGTCCGCAGTTTCAATTGCCGGGAGAATCGTTCCATTCAGATTGGCGACAAACTGGAATTTGAACTCAGCCAGTTCCTGGACCCCAGCGTACCCAACGGGCGCGCCAATTATTACGGTACGACTTCCCTGTACATTGTCGGTGAGGGACTGGTGCCCTGGGATGTCGGTGGCACAACGCCATTTGGCGGCATCAAGGATTCCTTCAAGATTCCGGAGCGCGCCTGGTTGGGTGGGGATACCACCATTCACGCACTGACGTCAGGAGAGACCGACAACCACTTTATGCAGATGGCGACCAACCTGGGGTACGAAAATGCCCAGCCATTTGTTCTCGGTCGCCGCGTATTGCACAGCTCCGCAGTGGATGGCCGACACGATGAGCGCCCGATCGAGAATCCCGTGTTTACGGAAATGGTGGGATTGGCCGGCCCGCACCATATCAACAGCAGTTGTGCCAGCTGCCACGAGCGCAACGGTCGCGCGGCAGCAGCGCCCGTGGGCGAGCCACTGGACAAGTGGGTGTTCAAGGTGGCCGATACCAATGGTAATCCCGATCCCTACCTCGGCTCTGTACTGCAGCCCAAGGCGAGAGACGGCGCCGTCAGCGAGGGCAGTGTATCCATCGTCTACTGGACCGAGCAGAACGGACTGCGCTCGCCGAATTACGCCTTTACCGGCGTGACACCCGAGCGTTTCTCCGCACGCATTGCCCCCAATTTAGTAGGCATGGGCCTGCTGGAGGCTATTCGGGAATCCGCGATTCTGGCGCAGGCAGACCCGGAGGACAGCGATGGGGACGGTATTTCCGGGCGGGCCAATCGCGTTCTGGATCCGGAGACCGGGGACACCCGACTCGGCCGCTTCGGCTGGAAAGCCGGAACAGCAAGTATTCGACACCAACTGGCTCGCGCTTTTAATACCGATATGGGGATACTCACTTCCGTTTTTCCCGAACCGGATTGTGGCAGCAGCCAAAACGATTGCGGTACGAGCGGCGCGGAACTCGCCGATCAACATCTGGCGGATCTGACCAAGTACATTTCTCTGCTGGGAGTCCGCCCGCAGCGTGATTACGACAGTCCTTCGGTGCAAAACGGTGAGCAATTATTCACGAATGTCGGTTGCGCCGACTGCCATACACCAACCCACCAGACCAGCGAACACCATCCCCTGGCGGAACTGCGCAATCAGACCATTCACCCGTATACTGACCTGTTGCTGCACGACATGGGCCCCGGACTCGCGGATAACCTCGGTGAAGGCGAGGCCAGCGGTGCCGAGTGGCGTACACCGCCGCTGTGGGGGCTGGGGCTTTCCGCCTGTGTCACCGGTGGGGTGGAAAACCCGATCGGCGGGCAAGGGAATGAAATCTGTACGCCGGAGCACAGCTATCTCCATGACGGCCGCGCGCGCTCCATCGAAGAGGCCATTTTGTGGCACGGCGGTGAAGGGCAAGCTGCCAATGACGGCTATCAGGGATTGTCGGCTTCCGAAAAGCAGGATCTGTTGAACTTTCTCGGCTCTCTATAATTTCTACCTGTAATCGTCTCATCCTGTACCAAATCTACAAACTGGAAATTGCGGCCCACCTTGAGTGATTTCCCAATGTGGGGCGACATTTTTGTGCTTCACAGTTAAAAAAACGTAGCTACTCGCCCCTCGAAACCAGGAGCCCTGATGATCCCCTGTAGGAGCCTGCTTGCAGGCGAATAACCGGTGGGGCAAGGCTCACCATTTTTCGCCTGCAAGCAGGCTCCTACAGGGGGAGCAGTTACCAAAAAACTGCTCTCCCAAGAGCGCGGGAGATGCGAGACGCGAGAGATCGAAAAACAATAACCATGCAATGAGAATACAGCGATGTCCAGATTCCTATTCAGAACAACTGCACTCGGATTAGCAATGGCTGCAGCCGCTTGTGGCGGTGATGGCGGCTCGGATAACGACGACACCGGTCCGGTAGATCCGCCGATAAACACCCGCCCCGAACGCTGCCTGGAAGACCCGCTCAGTTCCGGTTACTGCCTGGTGTGGCAGGACGAATTTTCCGGCGATGCCATCGACAGCGAAAAATGGACTCACGAGCGCAACTGCATGGGTGGCGGCAACAATGAAGCCCAGTGCTATGTGGACGATCCGGAAAACTCCTGGGTTGCCGGCGACCTGCTGCACATCAAGGCCATTCGCAAGGATGCCGTAGGCCCCGGTGTCACGGACGACGACCCGAATTACGATCCCGACGACACCTCAGCCAGTGGTACCTATACTTCCGCGCGTCTGCGCACCAAGGGACTGGGTGACTGGAAATACGGCCGCTTCGAAATGCGGGCAAAACTGCCACAGGGGCAGGGCACCTGGCCGGCATTCTGGATGCTGCCCAGCGAATGGGTCTACGGCGGCTGGGCGGGCTCCGGCGAAATCGACATCATGGAAGCGGTCAACCTGAAAGTGGGTGGTGAAGATCAGATACACGGCACCCTGCACTACGGCGGTCCCTGGCCCGGCAACGTCTATTCCGGCGAAGCTTACCGCCTGCCCGGCGGCATCAATCCCGCGGACGGCTTTCACGAATATGCCGTCGAATGGGAAGAAGGAGAAATCCGCTGGTACCTGGACGGCGACCACTACGCCACCCAGACCAGCGACGGCTGGTACTCCACCACGGCTCCGGGCAATTCCAACGCACCCTTCGACCAGGCATTTCACCTGATCCTGAACTTCGCGGTGGGCGGCGACTGGCCGAGCAATGTCAACGACACCGGCATCGACGAGAGCGTCTTCCCGCAACAATTCGAAATCGACTATGTGCGCGTCTATCAATGCACCATCGATTTCGCCACCGGCAAGGGCTGCGCCAGCACCGATGGCGCTTTCGTGCACAACCCCGGCCTGGAAGCTAAGCGCGTCGCTTCCCCTTAGTGATCTCCCCGGGAGTCCCATTTCCCGTCCGCCCGGGGCAGAAGGTGAAATGCGCCACCTTGCCGCCCCGCATCAAAGTGGGACGACTGATGAGAGGGGACAGTTGAGACTCCCGCTGATGAAAACCAATAAAAGTCAGCGGGGGTTTACGTGATGACCATGAATCGATTGTGGAGCGCCTGCGCCGGCCTGTTGCTGGCGGCGGGCCTGGGGGGCTGCGGCGAAAAGCCGGCCCAGGAAATGCGGTTGGCGCAAGGGCAGGCACCGGTCCCCTGGCCGAAGATCGCCAGCCGCGCCGCCCGCGACGAAGCGCTGGAGCAGCGAATAGAAGCCCTGCTCGCGCGCATGACCGCGGAGCACAAAGTGGGCCAGCTGATTCAGGCGGAGCTCAAGGAAGTTACCCCGGAAGATGTCAAAAACTACCACCTGGGAGCGATCCTGAACGGCGGGGGCGCCTTCCCCGGCAACAACAAATACGCCGAAGTGGAAGACTGGGTGGCGCTGGCCGATACCTTCTACCACGCCTCCATGGACACCGGCGACGGCGGCCTGCCCATCCCGGTGATCTGGGGCACGGACGCGGTGCACGGCCACAACAACGTGGTCGGGGCCACTCTCTTCCCCCACAACATCGGACTCGGCGCCACCCGCAATCCGCAACTGGTGCGTGAGATCACCCGTGCCACCGCCCGTGAAGTGGCGGCCACCGGCATCGACTGGAACTTCTCCCCCACCCTTGCGGTGGCGCGGGACATCCGCTGGGGCCGCAGCTACGAAGCCTACAGCGAAGATCCGCAACTGGTGGCCCGATTCGGCGCCGCCGCGGTGGAGGGTTTGCAGGGCGCGGCGAAAAGTGAAGACTTCCTGCGCGCGGGGCACATCATCGCCACCGCCAAACATTTCATCGCCGACGGCGGTACCCTGGACGGCGTAGACCGCGGCGATGCCGCCATTAGCGAACAGGAACTGCTGGAAATCCACGCCCCCGGCTACTTCGCCGCCATCGAAGCGGGCGTGCAGACAGTGATGGCCTCCTTCAGCAGTTGGCAGGGCGAAAAGCTGCACGGCCACCGCTACCTGCTCACCGAAGTGCTTAAGAACAAAATGGGCTTCGACGGCTTCGTAGTGGGGGACTGGAACGGTCACGAATTTGTCAGCGGCTGCTCGCGGGTGAGCTGCCCGCAGTCCATCAACGCCGGCCTGGACATGTTTATGGCCCCGGACGCCAGTTGGAAGCAACTGTACGCGAATACCCTCGCGCAAGTGAAAAGCGGTGAAATCCCCCGCGCGCGGCTGGACGATGCCGTGCGCCGCATCCTGCGCGTCAAGCTGCGCGCCGGCCTGTTCGAAGCCGGCCCGCCCTCCGCGCGCCCGCTGGCCGGAGACCGCAGCGTGGTCGGCGCCCAGGAACACCGGGCCATCGCCCGTCGGGCAGTGCGCGAATCCCTGGTATTGCTTAAAAACAACGGCGAGCTGCTGCCGCTTGCGCGCAACAGCCGGGTGCTGGTGGCCGGCGACGGCGCCCACAATATCGGTAAGCAATCCGGCGGCTGGAGTATCTCCTGGCAGGGCACCGGCAACAGCAACAGCGATTTCCCCGGCGCTACCTCTATCTACCAGGGCATTGCCGCAACGGTACAGAGTGCCGGCGGGCACGCGGCGCTGAGCGAAGACGGCAGCTTCGAGGACGATCCCGATACAGCCCCGGACGTCGCCATCGTCGTATTCGGCGAAGACCCCTACGCGGAAATGCAGGGAGATATTCCCAACCTGGCCTACGACTCCGAAGCCGACCTGCAACTGCTGCGGCAACTGAAAGCGCAGAGCATCCCCGTGGTATCCCTGTTCATCTCCGGCCGCCCCCTGTGGGTCAACCGGGAGATCAACGCCTCCGACGCCTTCGTCGCCATCTGGCAACCGGGTACCGAAGGCGGCGGCGTGGCCGACGTACTGTTCCGCGACCTCGAGGGCGGCATTCAATACGACTTCGTCGGCCGCCTGCCTTTCACCTGGCCCAAGGACACCCAACCCCTGGCGGCGGGCGGGGAAGCCCTGTTCACACTCGGGCACGGCCTCGGCTACGCCGACGAAGGCGCCCTGGCACAGCTGCCGGAAGAGAGCGGACTCACCCCCCGCGACACCGCGCAGCAACTCGACATCTTCGACGGCCGCCCCCTGGACCCCTGGAGCCTGGAAATCGCCGATGCGCAGAACAACCGTCTCGCGGTAACCAGCAGCGTGGCAAAACTGAACGGCATCAGCGTGCGCGCCGTGGACCGCGACATGCAGGAAGACAGCCGCCGCCTTCAATGGCGCACCCCCGGCAGCGCCGGCTTCTATGCCAACCGCCGTACCGACCTTTCCGGCTACCTGCAAAAGCGCGGCGCCCTGGTGTTCGACATAAAAGTGGACCGCCCGCCCGCGGGCCGGGTGCAACTGGGCATCAACTGCGGCACCGACTGCGGCGCCACCCAACCCATCAACGAATTATTGAAGAACGCCGAACCCGGCCAGTGGCGCACCATATCCGTAGCCCTGCAATGCCTCGCCGCCGAGGGCGCACAACTGGATATGGTGTTGTCTCCTTTCTACCTGTCCAGCGACGGCGAGCTGGATATCTCCCTGCACCATATTCGCGTGGTGGAAAATATCGACGCGGATATTAGTTGCGGCTGACAGCTACGGTAGCCCTTTGCCGGGGCTGCCGTTCCTTACTTTCACCGCAGTCAGTGCCGATTCTCTATTTCCTGCCGGATATTTCCTACCTGAAAAACGATCATCGAGGCCGATATCTCTGCGCAGAATCCAGAGAGGCCGGAAATCGCAATGGAAACAAATGGTTACAGCTCTCCCCTGGAAATGGGATAGGAGGCGCGGTGATTACTTTGCCAAAAGCGGTCACACATGAATCCCCTACAACCTTGACGTGACGGGGGGGTGCGGGCATTCTGTGTGAAATTTAACCAGGAGATATCGGCCTGGGGCGGAGTGGTCTTGGGGGCTGCTATATAAATGTTGTACACAGGAGTCGACGATGAGGGTACTTAGCGCGCTTCTCCTTTGGATGAGCGGGGCCGTCGCTTTGGCGGACACCGCGGTGGAGACACAGATACGGAACTCCTATTTGACCCTAAGTGCATTCGAATGCGCCGTGGTCGCGCCTAACGATGCGGAAGCAGAGCGCCTATTCATGCTTGGCCTAAAGGTTGGGCGAGGCTTCATCGCCTACGTGCAGACCCATCAAGAAACGTATGCGAAGGACTTTAAGCCAAAGGTGGCTATTCTTTGGAACATGACCAGTGGCCCATCTCCGGATTTCATCCTGGGGCAGATCTACGCGAATCGAGCGGACGATGTGTACGAGAATTTCTCCTCTGATGAGGAGCTATGGAAGATGAAAAAGCAGAACATGTACCGCGAAAAGAACTGTGCTCTGCTTGGCAAGTAGGCACAACCAGCAGTTCCACGGGACGCGGCTTCGCCACGCCCGTGAACTGCGGCGTTGGGCATCACATTAGGAGTACATCATGAGCATTACAAACAGGTTCTTGGCCATAGTTGTAGCTTCTTTTTGTGTAATCACTACGGCAGGGGCAGAGTGTCGCAAGGCACAGGTCTGCGATGACTACGGCAGGAACTGCCAAGTACGGCAGATTTGTGACAGCACACTGGACCTTCCCTCTATCGAAGTTGATCCACTAAAGCCGTTGCCATCCACAGACCTCAAACCTCTCCCGTCGCTGGAACTCCCGCCTCTCGGTACGACCAAATGCGAGTACAAGCAAGTCAATGGTCATTGGCAAAACGTGTGTAGCTGAAAACAGTGATGCCCAACCAGGCGTTCCAGCGGACGGCGTCGCTTCGCGCTGCCGCCGCATGAATCCCCCTACAACCTTGACGTGACGGGGGTTGCCGGCATTCTGTGTGAAATTTCACCAGGAGATATCGGCCTGGGACGAAGTGGCCTTGAGGGCCACTATATAAATGTTATAAGTAATATGGACAGTAAAGTATTGATAGATTCTGAGCATAGGAATTTTAGGAAAATGAAATCACAATTAAAAATCAAAGCCGATCATCTTTCTACATTTTCATTGGCTTCTCAGCAAAATTCTTATCCCCTGTTTCGGAATCTAAGCTTAAGTTACCCAATTTTTGATGAAGCTTTATTGGAAGAACTGTACCCTTTTAGGCATTTGGTTGTTAAATTATCTTCCGACCCTGAAATATTTTCTCCTGAAGAATGGCCAGTTGATGAAATCCGCCCTGGTCAGGGCATTTTATTACAGCAGCGCCCCCTGAATGTTTCTCATGATCTCCTCTTCAATCTGACTGAAGAAATTAAGGTATCGATAACTATAGCTGTATTCTCGCTTGATGAGCCCGATGCCACACTAACAAAAAAAGATATCTCAATAGCAGTACTTCCTGCCAACTTTTGGGGCGGGGAAAGTCGGCAGCCGGATCTTTTGGCAGCATTCGTCAAGCCTAATGGCGTTTATGTGGAATCTTTAGTCCGTCAAGTAGCAGAAATGCTTGAGAAAGGCGGTCACGGGCGAAGTGTTGATGGGTATCAGTCCAATACCCGTGAAAAACCGTTTTTGATGGCCGCAGCACTCTGGAATGTCATATTCGCTCAACGCATTGCTTATGTTAATCCTCCTCAATATTTTGCTCGAAAAGGTCAACGAATTCGATTAGCTGCTGATATAAGTGCATCGAAGATTGGCGCTTGTCTCGATACATCTCTCCTATTTGCTAGTTGTATTGAATTAATGGGGCTTAATCCCGTTATTGCTTTGGGGAAGGAGCACGCTTTTGTTGGGGTTTGGTTAATTGATGAGCGTTTTCCCGTACTAGCCAATGATGACCCCATGGATCTAAGAAAACGGGTTGATGCACGTGATCTTGTGCTATTCGAAAGTACTTTAGTTACAAACGACACTCCAGTGACATTTGAGCAGGCAAAAGCACACGCGAGAGACTTGATTAGTGAAGATAAGGAAGACGACTTTGTCTATGTGATAGATATTAAGCAAGCTAGAGCCCGTAAGATTAGGCCCATATCAACTATTGAGGAGAAGCCAGAAGAAAAGGGTCCGGATGCTACTAACGAATTAAGCCTGCCGGTTGTCCCTCCATTACCGCCTGTTCGGGCTGAGGAACAGGTTGTACCTGATACGCCAGATACTCGTATCGACGCTTGGCAGCGCAAGCTATTAGATTTGACCAAAAGAAATTCACTACTGGCGCTTAAAGACAGAGCGATAGCAATTAAGTTGTATTGCCCTGATATCGGTTCTATGGAAGATAGCTTGGCAGATGGTGCTTCATTTAGATTTTTATCCGCAGAAGAAAGCCCATTAAATGATAGCGAGCGCAGCGAGGAAACTTTCAGATTACAAGCTGGATCAGATCTACATAAAGAGTACGCGCTAGAGCAGCTTAACAAACAGGTTCTTCTGGCGAATATGTCCAGTAAAAAGCTCGAGCAGAATGCTATAAATCTTTTACGAAAGGCCAAAAATGACCTGGAGGAAGGCGGGTCGAACACATTATATCTGGCTTTAGGGATGTTGCGCTGGAAGGAAAATCCAGGAGATGATCGTTCCTACCGTGCGCCCTTAATACTAATACCCGCCGAGCTTACCAGAAGCAGCGCCAGGGCCCCGGTTAAAGTGCGTAAACTGCCAGATGAGAGTCCCCTTTTTAATATGACCTTGATCGAGTTCCTATACACGGAACACAATATAGACCTCAATCAGTTTCGTGAGTCGTTACCTGAAGATGAGTCTGGCATTGATGTGAATCTTATATGGAGCATCGTCCGGTCTGCCATAGCAGAGCAACCAGGCTTTGAGGTAGTGGAAGAACTAGTTCTAGCATCTTTTTCCTTTGCTAAATATTTAATGTGGAAGGACCTTAAAGATCGAATTGACGATTTGAAGGAAAATCTTTTCGTTAAGCATTTAGTTGATCATCCTCAGAATGCGTATGTTCAGGATGTCAGTTTTGTATTGCGTGATGAAGTAGACGAAAAGATCGATCCAGAAAAGGTTTTTACGCCCCTGAACTGTGACAGTTCACAGCTAGTGGCTGTAGAGGCGTCGGGTAGGCCGCAAGATTTTGTATTAGAGGGGCCGCCAGGCACAGGAAAGTCAGAAACAATAGCAAACATCATATGCCATAACATGGCTCTCGGTAGAAAAGTGTTATTTGTCGCTGAGAAAATGGCTGCGCTCCATGTTGTTTACCGACGCATGGAAAAAGTTGGTCTCGATCATTTATGTTTAGAGCTGCACAGTAATAAGGCGAATAAAAAAGCTGTTCTTGAGCAGCTTAGAGTGGCGACCGTTAGGCGCGATGAGGCACAGAGTACTGATTGGGTTGATTCTGTTCGAGCGTTAAAAGATAAGCGAGACCGCCTTAACAATTTTGTGCAAGCTTTACATGAGAAATCTATTTTTGATTTGTCTGCACGTGATGCTATAGCTCGCGATGTTCTCTATAAGGACACGCATTCCTTATCCTTAACGTGGCCACTGGGTTTGGAGTCGGCTCCTGTTAACTCCGCTGAAAAGCTGAATGAGATGCTTATGGCTGTTAAGTTGGCAGCGCTAGCGTATAACGATATATCTCACCTTAATCCTACTCAGTTCCGAATTCTTAAGGCTAGACGTTGGTCTAATGCTTGGCAGAGCCAAGTCATTGACTGTCTAACTCGTTATAAATCGGTACTTAATGATCTCTATCCTTGCGCCGCAATACTAGCATCCAATTTCAATGTTGATATGAAAGAGAATACTATAGCTAATATTACGCGTGTAAATGCTTTGGCGGAATTGATTGCATCTGCTCAATCTAATCCATTAAGCTACCTTGTTGCGAAAGGGGCTAGAGATTTATTAGAAAGTCTTGATAAATTGAGCGTAATAAAGCGAGAGTTTGATCAAGCGCTTAACAATGTTGGGCATAATGTTTCACCAGAAATACTTGCCAATAGCCCTATTGCTGAATGGGTGGATATTTATGATGGAGTAAAAGAAAGCTGGTTTAAACGCTTCTTTGCGAAATTAAAAATTAATTCTTCTGCTAAAAAGCTTGGTTATGAAAAATTCAAAGACATGGGTGTGCTATCTGAAATAGAAAAGGCCGCTCATTTACAAGAGTCAATAGTGTCATTGGCGGCCCCGTTTGAAGAAGACAAAATATGGCAAGGTTGGGATACAACCGCTGAAAGCTTAAGTGCGGCAATGATAAGGGGAAAGGCTGCCCATAAGGCGCTGGCAGAAGTTATAGGTTTGACAGATGATCTTTCTATAGTACTTACCGCAGTTAAGTCCAAGCTTATTGATGGTCGTGATTTTCTCGATAGCTCCATGGTTGTTGCCCAGAAAAATAAGTTTAAACAGCATTGGGACACTTATATTGCTGTGGCTGATGAAGCCAAAAGTCTACAGCTGGAATTTGATGAAAGCTCTTCCCTTGAAACTATTGATCTTGCAATTGATGAGTTAATAGCCAGCGCGTCAAAATTCAAAGCTTGGAGTGAATGGCTTGCAGCAAAAGAATCGATTGATGCTTATCAGCTCGGCAAGTTGACACAAGGGTTGGAGGCCCGAACTATCTTGCCTGACGACGCCGAAGATCAAGCATTAACAGCTTTCTGTCGATGGATAGCGCCACAGCTGATAGATAAAAGTGATGACCTTCGACTGTTTAAAGCGTCAAGCCATGAGCAATTGATTCGTGAGTTTAGAGAGTTAGACGCTAATGTGGCCCATACTACTAGCCAATATGTGGCTGCTATTGCGGCGCAAAAGGTTCCCGACCCCTTCGCGAAGGATAGTCCCAAAGAGTTTGGCGTTTTGGCTAGGGAGCTTCAGAAGAAAACTCGCCACAAACCAGTACGATCGCTATTTAATGAAATGGGGTCCCGCCTGATGGATTTGTGCCCCTGCATGATGATGTCACCTCTTTCTGTTGCCCAATTTTTACCTTCTGATTTTAATGGATTTGATTTGGTTATTTTTGATGAGGCCTCCCAGATGACAACTTGGGACTCAGTGGGGGCTATCGCAAGAGGTAAAAATGTAATTGTGGTAGGAGACCCTAAACAGATGCCTCCAACCAGTTTCTTTAGTGGTGCTGTGGACGTTGACGATCCGGATGAAGAGGATCTGGAGTCTATTCTTGATCAGGCGTTAGCAGCACGCTTGCCTCATCTTAGATTGAAAGGTCACTATCGGAGTCGGCATGAAACCCTAATCGCTTTCTCCAATAGCAAATATTATGAAAATTCACTGGTAACATACCCTTCTTCAGATACTAAGGAGTCAGCTGTAACGCTGCACAGAGTTGATGGGGTTTACTCTAAGGGTAAGGGGAGGAATAACCCGATAGAGGCAGCTGCTGTTGTTAAAGAAATCGTTAAGCGTCTTACAGATCCAGAGCGACAGCATCAAAGTATTGGCGTGGTCACTCTAAACACTGAGCAGAAGAGAACTATTGAAGATTTACTTGATGATGCACGTCGACAGCACCCTGAGATCGAACCATATTTTCAATCTACGGACACATACGATGAAGTGTTTGTAAAAAATCTTGAGTCTGTACAGGGCGATGAGAGAGATATCATTATCCTTAGTTTGAGTTATGGACCGACAGAGTCGGGCGGTCGAACCATGAGTATGAACTTTGGTCCTTTAAATAAGTCAGGGGGCGAACGAAGACTCAATGTTGCAATAACAAGGGCAACGAGCGAGGTATTGTTATTTTCGAGCTTTGATTCATCAATGATCGATCTAAGTCGGACGTCAGCTCTAGCAGTAGAACATCTTAAACACTATTTGGAGTTTGCAGAGAAAGGGCCTATTGCATTGTCCGAACAATCTACCGCAGCGTATGGAGTAGATCAGTTCGATAGTGATTTTGAGCAGGCAGTTGCTTGGGCTCTACGCGATAAAGGTTGGAATGTTCAGACCCAAATTGGTGTTAGTAAATTCAGGGTCGACCTTGGGATAATTCACCCCGATCATCCCGGCGTATATTTGGCTGGTGTCGAATGTGATGGCGCTACCTATCACGGGTCTCCGTCCGCTAGGGATCGGGATCGCGTTCGTCATGGAATCTTAGAAAACTTAGGGTGGCGATTGGTTCGCCTGTGGTCAACAGATTATTTCCAGGATCCTGAAGAAGCGTTATCCAAGATGCATGGCCGCCTGAATGAAATCCTTGAAGAAGATAGAAATAGATCTGAATTGAAAAAAAGGAGTGTGGATGTCAATGATGATCCCTCTGGAATTTTTAAATCGGATAGTATTATAGATGTCGCTCTTACTGAAAGTGCCTCTGCTGGTGTTGAAGTCGAGAAAGATCCTCAAAATAGACTTTCTTCCGAATATGATCATTCTTGCTATTTTGATGATGACTATAAACCAACACTTATTGCAATTGCTAAGGGAATCCTTGAAGAAAAGAACGGGATTACCCTCCATGAGTTGGCATTGGAAATTGCTAATTTACATGGCTTGTCGAGGACAAGTAAAAAGCAGCTCCAGTATCTTACTTCACTAATAGAGCCTTGGGCCGGGATAAAACGCGATGGTGTTCATAAGCCGGTGGTCTGGTCACGTCCAGAAGATATCGTAGATGAGATGGATTGGAGAGGCTTGGATCCTTGGGGCGATGAGCGTGATTGGAGCGTGATTCCCTATCCAGAAGCTAAGGGTTTGGCTCGACTGGCTGTAGAGGAGTCAACCAACGACCCAGTTGATTATATTTGTAATGTTTTCAAGCTTAAACGTCGACATAAAAAAACGTTGGAGCAGTTTCAGTCTTGGGTTGATAATATAAGACTGACTGAAGAATAGGTTTTGAAGATGACAGTTTACCCCAGCGTTGCATAAAAACCGGGAACAGGAAGCGCTAAGCGGCCGCATTCAAGGCCTCAAGAGTTTGCAACATCTCTCGTTTGACGGCTTTATTGGCACTCATGGAAAGCGTGAGCCGCCCTTGGGGACGAATCAGGCGCCCAGCGCGTTGAATGGCTCGGCGGCGAAGTGTGGAAATGGAGGAGAAAGGCCACAAGGCGGGACGCTTGTCTCTGGTCATGGGGTCAGGCCTGAATGGCGCTGACTTAAGCGCAAGTGTTTGAATTTGCGGAACATTTTTACGCAGCCGTCGCCATTCTCTGCTTTTTGGGGTGTCCATGTCTCCTAACGAGTTCCCGTGCCTTATCGCGTGATTTCGTCAATAGTGGGTAAGGCTTCGGTCGTCGTTTCACTGCTCTTGGCTCGATTCTTCCTGGCCGGTTTCCGACGACCTTTTCTTCTATCATGTGAAACAGCTCCAGAAGAGATTCTCTATCACTGGCATCGAATGGGCATTGACGGTAAGCCTGCCAGAGTTGCAGGCTATGCTTGAAGCTCAACTGGCGCGGAACAATATCAGCCAGACTCGCCGCCTCTG
>NZ_JACHWZ010000012.1 GCF_014191725.1 Microbulbifer rhizosphaerae | reverse complement strand
GCCCCCTCGATGTGGCTCTGTGTTTAGGGTTCTTTCCAGCCTCCAAACATAACCCACGATGTCGAGGCTGGGCAGGTCAATCCATGATGTCTACATGACACGATCACCCGAGTCCCGGGTTACTGCTTGAGTGCGATCAGTTGTGCGTTTTCCAGTCGGTCGGCGGCGGAGATTATGATTTGGTCGCCTTCTTTGAGGCCGGAGACGATTTCCACCTGGTTCAGGCCCAGGGCGCCGATCTGGATGGGCACCCGCTCCGCCTGCTCCTCGCCATTCAGGCGGAAGGCGTAGCGGCCGCCGCTCTGGTCCAGGAAGGCGCCGCGCTTCACCAGCATGACGTCTTCGCGGTTTTCCAGCAGGATGCGGGCGGTCAGGCGCAGGTTCTGGCGCAGGTTTTGCGGCTGGCCTTCGGCGAAGCGCACCCGCGTTTCCACCTGTCCGTTGATGACCTCCGGGGAGATTGCGGTGATTTCACCCGGGAGTTTCTTGCCGCCCAGGTTGATTTCCACCGCCATGGCCAGACCGAGATCGTCGGCATAGTTTTCCGGCACGGCGGCTTCCAGTTCGAAGCTGGTGAGGTCCACCACGGTGATCAAAGGAATGTTGGCGGCTACGGCGCTGCGCTGGGCCACCGCCAGGCTTCCGATAGTGCCATCCACCGGCGAGAGTATTTCCAATTTGCCCACCCGCCGCTGGAGTTCCTCCACCTGCAGGGTCTGCTGGGAAACCTGCAGTTCCAGGGTCTGGGTTTCGAAGGTCAGCGCTTCTTTTTCCAGTTCGGCATTCTGTTCGGCCTGCCGGTATTCCAGTTCGGCGCGGGCTAGGTCGTCGCTGGCCTTTTCGAAATCGAGCTGGGAGATAATCTGTTTTTCAATGGAAACTTCTGCGCGCTTGAGTTCGCGCCGGGCGGCGGTGAGGTCGACTTTGGCCAGGTCGGCTTTCTGGCGATTTTCCAACTGCTGGCGCTTGGCCTGGATTTTCTGCCGCTGCAGTTCCACCGAGAGCTTGTTGAGCAGGGCTTTTTCCTGGGCCAGCTGGTTGGAAAGCTCGGGGCTGTCCATTTCCGCCAGCAGCTGTCCGCGCTCGACGGTATCGCCGGCCTTGACCGCGAACTTGACAATGCCCTGGGCGGGGCTGAACAGGGTGGGGCTGTTGGCGGCCACCACTTTGCCCTGGACTATCAGGTCGCGCACCAGGTCGCCGCGCTCCACCTGGGCGATATTGACCCGCGACAGCGACAGGGTGCCGTCAACGGAACCGGTGGCCCACCAGGATTTGATCCCCCAGGTGAGAAAGACGATTGCCAGTAGCCCGGCGGCAGAGGATTTCAGCAGTTTTGGGTTTTTCCAGGGGGGAGCGGCATCTATTCGTATGTCCTGCCCGGAGGTGTCTCTGATCATTGTGGCTTTCCGTTACTCGTTGCTTGTTATCGCCTCGGCGCGCCCGCTGGGGTGTGACGCGCCGGGGTCCGAATCTGGATGCAGTGGCGAAGGGTTGTTCGCCGTCCCTGCCGGCTCCAGAGCAAGGGCTGTGCCAGTTTTAAATTTATCTGTAACTGCTTGAAGATAAAGGAGTTTTAGAGTTCTATCGGGAGGTGGGAGGAAGCGTGGGTGTCCGCTTTATGTGTCCGCTGTCCGCCAGGAGAGCGCCGGACACCAGATGATTGAGAGCGTGGTATTTCGATCAGGGGAGGGAGGGGTATTTTAAGGGGCCCGAAGGCAGGCCCCTGCGGGAAGCCATTGAAGCCTAGTGGTCGCAGCGTGCCAATACCGATGCGCTCAATGTTTCTTTCAGCGGAGAGAGCCAGGGTTCGAAGTGCCGCCACTGTTCGACAGCGCTGCGGTAGATGGGCTGGCGAACCTGCTCGGAGCTGGGCGTGCGCACGTTGCGCTCGGTCTTGTGAAACTCCAGGCAGGCCTGTTCGAACGGCAGCTGGCAGAATTCGAGCATTCGCCGCACCTGGGTTTCCAGGTCGGCCACCACGTCTTCGTGCTGCACCCGCAAAACAAAACCGGGCAATACCGCATCCCAGTGATCCATAAGCTCGACATAGTCCCGGTAATACTGACCCAGATCCCGGAGGTCGTAACTGAACTCCTGCCCTTCGGCGAACAGTTGTTTGTAGCCACTGAAACAGCAGGCCATGGGATGGCGGCGGGCATCGATGATCTTGGCATTGGGCAGGATCAGTTTGATCAGGCCGATATGCCGGAAATTATTTGGCATCTTGTCGATGAAAAACGGAGCGCCCTGGCGGTGTATACGGGTATCGCGAAGGTATTCCTCACCGAGCTGCGCCAGCTCCGCGTCGGACAGGTGTTGCAAAATCTCGGGATAACCCGCTTCCTGTCCCTCTCGCGACAACCTGCGAAGCCGCTGGGACAGCGACAGGATGTTGGGCAGCTCCAGGGTGCCATCCACCTGGGAGTGGGACGACAGGATCTGCTCCAGCAATGTGGAGCCGGCGCGGGGCAGGCCCACAATGAAGATCGGGTCCGGCGCGGGGTGACCAGTCGAAGCCCGGCTTTCGAACAACGCCCGTGTGCAGACCCGGTGCTGGGCTTGCATATCCTCGGTCAGCTGTTCGGCACGGTAGCGGCTCTGGGCCTTCTTCAGCTGATTGCCCCGGGAGTAGTACTCGAATGCCAGCTCATATTCCTCTCTGTCCTCGTAAGCCTTGCCCAGCGCAAAACACAGATACACCCGTTGCATGTGCGTCAGGTTGGCTGTTTGCTCCAGCTGGAGCATCTGGTCGACTTCCCTATCGGAAAAGGTGTAGACCTTGAGATTGGCGAGGGAAAAATACGCTTCACCATGATGGGGGCGGCTCGCCAGTGCGGCCTTGTAACAGCCCACCGCTTCGTCAAAGCGCCCGCAGGTTTTCAAGGCATGCCCTTTGGAGGTTAGCGTGTTGGCATCGCCGGGTACCCGATCCAGGATCTGGTCAAATACACGCAAGGCAGCCGCATAGTCCCCCACCTGCAGGGATTCGATGGCAAACAGCGACTTGAACTGTACGTTGTCGGGCGCTTGATCCAGGAGGCGTTTGGCTTCATTCAAGGCCTTCTGGAATTTCTGCCGTTTTCGCAAGGCCTGGATGTAGTCCATTCGGACTTGCACATTGTCCGGACTGAATTGGACGGCGCTTTCCAGCAGGAACTCGGCATCTTCCAGAACGCCAAGGCGCAGACCAATATCCGCCAGCAATCGCATTGCCTCGATGTGGTGGGGCACTTTCTCCAGGAACTGCCGGCAAAGTTTCTCGGCCTTTTGCAGCTTGCCCTGGGCAATCAGGTCGGTTACGGCCACCAGTACCTTGGGCAGTTTCCGCAGCCGCTCCAGCTGTGCCCGGATCGGGATAGCCTCCGCTTCTCTGCCCTGCTGATGCAGAATTTCCCACTGCGCACGCCAACTGGCCTCCAGAACCGGGTTGATCTGGCAGGCCCTGCCGTAGGCCGCGAGCGCCTCGTCCAGCGCGCCCATGCGGCGATACAGGTGCCCTTCCTCCTGGTGAGCCCGGCCGTGGTCGGGTGCCAGGGCCTTGACGCGCGCCAGGCATGCCAATGCCGCTTCAAAACTACCCTGATAGCGATGACAAACGGCGCTCATGTAGAGCGCCTCGGTTTCGTCGGGATTCTGTGCCAGGTGTTGGCTGAGATCGGCCAGGGCCGAGTCAAACTGGCCGGCCTGGATCTTTTGCTGAATCGACGATAACACCGATTCAGGTTGCTCACTTTGCACAGCTCACCTCTCTATGCCGTGCCCGGCATTCTGATCGTCCCTCTTGTAGACCTGCTCCCGGTGCCGCTTGGCGCCCGGCAGGGGCGCCCCTAGGCCGGGCGCCGCTAGGCCGGGCGCCCCTAGTCGGGCACCCCGGCTTGCGGCTTGTGGTCAGGTTAGAAGTGGTAGGAGCCCCGGATACCGAAAGTTCTCGGCCGCGACACCGAAACGCGACTGCGATCGAACACGAAGTTCCCGCTCAATTCAGCCCGTTCGTCCGTCAGGTTTTTGCCAAAGAATTCCGCGGACCACTTGTCAGTGGTAATACCCGCGGTCAGTCCCAGCATGGCCCAACTGTCCAGCTCCATCCTGTTGATGCTGATGATATCCGTGTAGGAGGAGTCTGAATAGGTGACGTGGGGCATTACGTGGTAGGTCGACCCCGAAAAACCCTCCCACTCGTACCGCGCCTGCAGATTGGCCTGGAATTTGGGTGCGAAGGCCAGCTCATCGCCGACCTGTACGTCGTCGGTCGGGGTGAGCACCTCAGTGATCTCTGTGTCCAGAACCGAGAAGGAACCGCTGACCAGAAGTCCGGATACCATATCCGGTGCCCAGGTGAAGTCCCCCTCAACGCCCTTGACTTCCGCGTTGGCCGCGTTGTCCGAGAAGAAGAGGTTGGTAATGCTGGGGTCGAAAATCGTGGTTTGAAGCTTTTCGATCTCCACGAAAAACAGGCTGCCGTTGAAACGCAGCTGGCCATCCAGTAAATCGGTCTTCCAGCCCAGCTCGTAGTTGGTGGTGTCGTCCGTATCCAACGCGAAGGGCACCGTGTAATCCCCGGCGGACGCCCCGCCGGGCCGGTTCAACAGCCCCGGCCGGAAGCCCTCCGAGGCGGTGGCGTAAAGCAGGTGGTCGTCCGTTGGCATCCACTGTAGTGTGAACTTGAAGATGGTTCCGTCGGTGGCGGCCACATCCGGCGCCCGGGTTGCGTTGAAGATCTGGTTAGCCTGCTCCGCGGAGAGTTCCGGATCCGTCGCCATGATCTCCTCCAGCGACATATCCCGCGTATATGTGATATGCCGATCAGTGTCACAGGCGCCACGGAAGGTGTATTCACCGTCACCGTTGTAAATATCACTGATATCGGTGCCAAAGGCGTTGGCGTCGTCGTCGACCGTCTCGCCGCCGAGATTACAGAAGGACGAGTTGGCGCTGCCTTCGAAATCCACCTCGATGTCGTAGTAACGCGCGCCGACAATGGCTGAAAACGCATCACTCAGCTCGAAAGTGACTTCCCCGAACGCGCCCATTTGCTGGTCGGTGCGTTTGACATCGTTGCGGAAAATCACGCCTTCGGGATAGGGCCCCGCATCTGAGGTGTAGCCCGTGGTAAAGGATTTGTTGGGCCCAAAGCCGGTTTGACCCTCCGCCCAGCCGGCGACCTGTGTCGATCCCGGATAAGTGAAATCGTTGCGCTCGCGCAACTCCATATCGCTATAGAAGGCGCCGAAGGTGGCATGTATGCGCTTGTCATCCGGAGTGGAAAAGCGCAGCTCATGCGTGCCCACTTCAGCTTCGCTGGTGGAGTTGACATACAGGTTGGGAGCCTGGCAGGTGCCGCTGGGCGCATCCCCCCCGTAACTTACCGACCCGTCGCAGATGTAATAGGGCAGGTACTGACCCACGAACAGGTAATCGGAATAATCCACCAGTTGATCGGAGTCCCGTTTGGTAAAGGCTCCGGTGTACACCATCTCCAGCTCCGCCAGTCTGCCCTCCAGGGTCCAGTTGACGTTCTGGTAGGAATCTTCCAGGGAATCCTCCGAGAAACGCTGGATTTCCATGTCGTCCAGATCCGGGTCGACGAAGAAGACACCGTCCGAATCGATGGTCTGCTGCGCGTAGCCTACCAGCAGGCTCCAATCCTCGTTGATATCCCAGAGCCCGCTCAATCGGCCGCCGGTATAGGTGGTGTCATTGAAGTCTTTCTGGACCAGGTCCGCATTGTCCGCTTCCAGAAAGGTCACATCGCTGAGATCCGCATCGTGCTGGATGCCCCGCCGTTGGGCGCTGACCGCCACGCCGTTGTCGCGCAGGGTGCCCTCGGGCCGGAAGCGCGCAGATTCGGCTGCCGAGCGCGTCCCCGCCACATTGTCGATGTAGCCGCCCTGGTGGTCCACATAGACCACACCGCGCAAGGTCAGGGTATTGGTCAGCGGCAGGTTCGCCACCGCTTCGAGGTTCTGGCTCGGCTCGCCGCCGGATGTGAAGGAGGTGCCGACTTTGATATTGCCGCCCGCGTCGGTCGGGTCCGGCTTGTTGGTGATCAGGCGCACGGTGCCGGCCTGGGAACTCGCCCCGAACAGGGTGCCCTGGGGGCCGGCCAGTACTTCCACCCGATTCAAATCGGCGGCGTAGACATCCAGGTTGCGTCCCGGCTGCGACAGCGGCTGCTCGTCGAGGTAGAGCGCCACGTTGGGGGCCAGACCCGCCACACCCGCGGTGGTCAGGTTGGGTGTCGTGGAGGCGACACCGCGGATATAAATGGTGTTCTGCCCGGGGCCGCTGCCACCGGCGGTAATGCCCGGCATTTGCACCATATAATCCTGGAAGTTCGATACTCCCATCTGCTCGAGCTTTTCCTCACCCATTGCCGACACGGCGACGGGAATATCCTGGGTGCTCTCGGCCCGCTTGGTCGCGGTGACCGTCACCTCCTCAATAGTGGCCGCATGCGCGGAACTCGAGGCGATGGCCGCGACTATGGCACTCGCTAATGTAGTTTGTTTAAACATGACTATACTCCCCTCTTTATTTTTTATATGACTGGACTATTCGGTTGTTTTACCCCTCGTTCTAGCCCGATTTAGTTAAAGTGTACCATGACTCCCCTCCTGTTTTCTGAAACAGCGGTTGCCTATGAGTTAGTCCGCAAACACAACAGTCCGGTTTCCGTGCAGAAAAACGCGTTTTTCAATGTGATAACGCACCGCTTTGGCCAGTGTCTGACTTTCAATATCCTGACCACGTGCAACCAGATCTTCCGGGTAGTGGCTGTGGTCCACTGCCTGCACCGCCTGGGTGATAATCGGCCCTTCATCCAGGTCATCGTTCACATAGTGGGCGGTCGCGCCCACCAGTTTTACCCCCTTGGCCCAGGCCTGGTGATAGGGTTTGGCGCCTTTGAAGCCGGGCAGCAATGAGTGGTGGATGTTGATCGCCTTGCCGTCGAGTTTCCTCGACAGTTCGGGCGACAAAACCTGCATGTATCGTGCCAGCACCACCAGCTCGCATTGGTGGAGGGTAATCAATCGCCACAATTCCGCTTCTTGTTCTGACTTGGTCTCGGGAGATATCGGCAGGTGAAAATAGGGAATGCCATGCCAGTCGGCGAGGGGCTGCAGGTCAGGGTGGTTGGAAATGATGAGAGGAATTTCGATGGCGAGTTCGCCGGTGCGATAGCGATATAACAGGTCGTTCAGGCAGTGGTCGTATTTCGAGACCAGAATGGCGACCTTGGTCCTGTGGTCGGGGTCGCTCAATTGCCATCTCATCCGGAAACCCGCCGCCCGTTCGGCAAATATTTCCCGAAAACGCTGTAGCGACGCAGTACCGGACAGCGGTCGAAACTCAACACGAATACTGAAACTTTCAGTGGCCCGGTCATCGAAGGAGTTCATCGATACGATGTAATTTTCCGTCTCCGCCAGGCTGCGTGTGACCACATCCACTGTGCCCAGAGTGCTCGGGCA
The DNA here is from genome assembly GCF_014191725.1 of Microbulbifer rhizosphaerae. Lineage (GTDB taxonomy): Bacteria > Pseudomonadota > Gammaproteobacteria > Pseudomonadales > Cellvibrionaceae > Microbulbifer > Microbulbifer rhizosphaerae. Next base: position 176,927 of record NZ_JACHWZ010000012.1, on the reverse strand, counting down.
TTGCGCCGTGAGGATCCAGAGTGGCTCGTGATTAACCATGGCGCTCAACCCTCAGGTTTCGGAAGACACTGGATGGCGGCCGGTCGAGGCTCGTCGCTGTGCGGCTGTGGCCGGTGTGTCGCCAATCAGCCCGTATTCGGCCGAGGCATCGACCAGCCAGCGCCACGCGTAGTCGGCAAAACTGCGTCGCACCACCAGCTCCCACTGGTCGGCGGCAATTTTGCACAAGGTCGCCTGAGTCTTGGCCAGGACGGTGGTAACCACCTTGCCTATGGGAAAATTGTGCTCGTGCAGGTCGTAGGGGCAGCTTTTTTTCAGCACCATGGCGGCGTCAGGCCCTGCCAGGTGGATCAGCGTCTGGCCGCCGCTGACATTGACGACGGCGAAATGCCCGCTCAGGTGGCGCCGCAGCCGAATCTCCAGCGCCGCTGCCTGGTCGCCGGGGCAGACCAATAGCCATTCGTCCGGGGCAATCCAGCGCAGCGACAGCGGGCCCTGCTGCACGCTGCGCAAACGCTCGGGCAGGGCCATTCCGAGGGCGGCCTCGACGCCGCGTTGGAAGGTCGGGTCTTCGGCATTGCCCCGCAGCACCAGGTGTCCTTTCAGGGCTTCCTCCCACAAGCGCACGCCGGCCGGCTTCGATGTGAAGGTGGGTACAGTGCTGTCGAGGTGATGCAAGGGGCTTTCCGCGGGTATCTCTCCGCTCGGTAGTTGATCCATGACCGCCACCTGTCCCTCACCAATGGCATCGATATCAATCACATCAGACATTTTGACGCTCTCCTTTCGGGTCCAGGAAGATCGGGCTGCAGATTTCGGCTTCGATCACGCTGCCGTCTGTCTGCGGGTAATAAACGGTATCGCCCATGCGGTTGAAGCCGTCACGGATCAGGCCCATGGCGATGCTGCGGCCCAGATTGGCGCTGTAGTAGCTGGAGGTGACGTGACCGAGCATGGTCATTGGTTTCGGTTGGTTGGGGTCGTTCACTGCCTGGGCGCCTTCGGGTAGAACCACTTTCGGATTCCTGGTCTTCAGGCCGACCAGTTGCTTGCGGTCCTCGCGCACACAATCGGCTCGCTTCATGCCGCGCTTACCGATGAAGCTGAAGGGTTTGTCCTCCTTCACCGCCCAGCTCATGCCCAGGTCGTAGGGGTGGACGGCACCATCGGTGTCCTGGCCGGCAATGATGAAACCCTTTTCGGCACGCAGGATGTGCATGGTCTCAGTGCCGTAGGGCGTCAGATTGTATTTGGCGCCGTGCTCGAACAGTTTTTCCCAGACGTACAACCCGTAATTGGCCTGGACGTTGATCTCAAAGGACAGCTCGCCGGTGAAGGAGATGCGGAATACCCGTGCCGGCACCCCGGCCACGGTGCCCTGGCGCCAGTCCATAAAGCGGAAGGCATCGCGGTCCAGGTCGATGTCGTCGCACAGTTCCGCCAGCAGTTTGCGGCTGTTGGGACCGGCGATGCTCATGGTGGCCCAGTGGTCAGTGACCGTATTGAAGTAGACCTCGAGTTCGGGCCACTCGGTCTGGTGGTAAAACTCCAGCCATTCCAATACACGAGCGGCGCCGCCGCTGGTGGTGGTCATCAGAAAGTGCTGCTCGCCCAGGCAGGAGGTCACACCGTCGTCGAACACCATGCCGTCCTCGCCGCACATCAGGCCGTAGCGGCACTTGCCGACCGCAAGCTTGGCCCAGGCGTTGGTGTAGACACGGCCGAGGAACTCCCGCGCGTCCTTGCCCTGGATGTCGATCTTGCCCAGGGTGGAGGCATCGAGAATGCCGATACTCTCGCGCGTGGCCCGGCACTCCCGATCCAATGCCTGCTGCATGGTTTCGCCCGGCTTGGGGTAGTACCAGGGACGTTTCCACTGGCCGACGTCCTCGAACTTCGCGCCGTGTTCCACATGCCAGGGGTGCATGGCGGTGTAGCGCTTCGGATCGAACAGCTCGTCGCAGTGCCGCCCGGCTATGGCGCCGAAGGTGACCGGGGTGTAATTGGGCCGGAACACCGTGGTGCCGGTCTCGGGAATCGTCTTGTTCATCGACCTGGCGGCGATGGCCATGCCGTTGATGTTGCCCAGCTTGCCCTGGTCGGTGCCGAAGCCCATGGCGGTGTAGCGCTTGACGTGCTCGATGGATTCGAAGCCCTCGCGGGTGGCCAGTTCGATGGCGGCGGCGGTGACGTCGGTCTGGAAGTCGACGAACTGCTTGGGGGCCCGGCTGGTGCGCTTCAGGTGCGGCACGCAGAACAACGCCATGGCCTCGCCTTCGGTCAATTCGTTGACCTTCGGCGCCGCGGTGGGAACGCTCGGGTAACCCGCCTTGACGGCCGCTTCCACACCGGCTCGCAGGCCTTCTCGCAGGCAGCCGGCCAGGCTGTAGGTGCCGTCCACGGCGCCGGCAACCAGTTGGCGCTGCACCGTCTCCCCCGGCACAAAACCGATGATGTCGTCGCGCCAGACAGGCCGGCTGCCGGTATGGCAGGAAAGATGCACCGCCGGGCTCCAACCACCGGAGCTGGCCAGGGTGTCGCAGGCCAACACCCGGGTCGCACCGGTCACCCGCCCACCGTCGGCATCAATGGGTGCAATCACCGCGCCGGTCACCTGTTGGCCGCCTTTGGCCTCGATCACGGCGCAGCCGCGCATCAGCGTCAGGCCGCGAGCCCGGGCCTCCTCCTGGTAGGGGCCCTCCGGGTTCTGGCGGGTATCCACAACTGCGACGACCTCGTGGCCGCTGTCCTGCCAGTCGAAAGCGGTGCGATAGCCGTAGTCGTTGGTGGTCATCAGCACCAGACGCCGGCCGGGCACCACGCCGTACTGGCGGATGTAGGTCGAGACCGCGGAGGCCAGCATGCAGCCGGGCAGGTCGTTGTGGCCAAATACCAAGGGGCGCTCGTGGGCCCCGGTGGCCAGCACCACCCAGTGGGCGCGCACCCGGTGCATGCGCTGGCGAGCCTGGCCTTCGGGGGCGCGGTCGCTCAGGTGGTCGCTGCGGCGCTCGTGGATGGTCAGGAAATTGTGGTCGTGATAACCGTTTACCGTGGCGCGTGTCAGCACCTGTACATGCTCGTATCCGGCCAGTTCCGTCAGTGTGTTGTGCAGCCAGCGGTCGGGCGCCTCCCCGTCGATGAGATCGCGGCTGTACAGCAGGGAGCCGCCGGGTTCGGCCTGTTCATCGGCCAGTATCACCCGGGCCCCGGTGCGGGCGGCCGCCAGGGCGGCAGACAGGCCGGCCGGGCCGGCGCCCACAACCAGCACGTCGGTATGCTGATTCAGGTGATCGTAGATGTCCGCATCCGGCACACGTGGTGACCGCCCCAATCCGGCTGCCTTGCGAATGTATTTTTCGTAGACCTCCCAGAAGGACTGCGGGAACATGAAGGTCTTGTAGTAAAAGCCCGGCGGCAACATCCGGCCGAAGAGCTTGCCTGCCGCCCCCATCAGATCGAACCCCAGGCCGGGCCAGCCGCTGGTCGGCCGGCTGACCAGGCCCTCGAAGATTTCCTGCTGGGTGGCGCGCACGTTCGGCACCTGGGTGGACTCTTCGGCACCGAGCTGAAAGATGGCGTTGGGCTCCTCGGCACCAGCGGCGACAATGCCGCGCGGGCGGCCGTACTTGAAGCTTCGGCCGACCACTTTCACACCGTTGGCCAGCAGCGCCGAAGCCAGGGTGTCGCCCCGGTAACCGCCGTAGTGTCGGCCGTTGAAGACAAATCGGATCGGTGTTTCGCGGTCGATGCGACCACCGGAACTGAGGCGGTTGATTTGGGTCATTGCGCCGCCTCCTCTGTTTCAAGGGTATCGGATACGGAAGTCACCTTGGGTTGCTCGCCCATTTTGTAGGTTTCCTTGATTTCATAGGTTTGCGTATCACGGGTGACGTTGAAAAACTTTCGGCAGCCAATCGCGTGCACCCAGATCTCATGATGCAATCCGCGCGGGTTCTTGCGGAAATAGAGGTAGGTGCCCCACTCCTCGTCGCTGCATTGGTCCGGGTCCGCCGGGCGGGCGATGTGAGCCTGGCCTTTGGCATGAAACTCTTCTTCCTCGCGGTACTCGCAACAATAGGGGCAGTGGATATAAAACATCAGTGATCTCCCAGCTCAGTGCGCCACGCCGGCAGCGCCGTGTTCATCGACCAGGGAACCGTCATAAAAACGGTACATGGAAAACGGTTTGGCCAACTCGTGAGCTTCTCCTCGCGCGAGTGTTGCCGCGAACACATGGCCGGAACCGGGTGTCGCCTTGAATCCGCCCGTGCCCCAGCCGCAATTGAAAAAGAGATTCTCCACGGGTGTTTCCGATATGATCGGGCAGGCGTCTGGACAGGTGTCGACGATGCCGCCCCACTGGCGGTTCATGCGCACCCGGCTGAACATGGGGAATAACTCGACGATTGCCTGCAACGTATGCTCGATGGTGGGGTAGGAGCCGCGCTGGCCGTAGCCGTTGTAGCCATCGATACCGGCGCCGATCACCAGGTCGCCTTTGTCCGACTGGGAGATGTATCCGTGCACGTGGTTGGACATGACCACGGTGTCCAGGATCGGACGGATTGGTTCGGACACCAGGGCCTGCAGCGGATGGGATTCGACAGGCAGCTCGAAACCGGCCATCTTCGCCAGCACCCCGGAATTGCCGGCAACCACACAGCCAATGCGATCACCGAGGATGACCCCGTGCTGACGGGTTTCCACGCCCCGGGCCGCGCCGTCTTCGGCGAGAACGTCGATCACCTCACATTGCTGGATCAGGTCCACACCCATCGCGTCCGCCGCCCGGGCGAAACCCCAGGCCACGGCGTCGTGCCGCGCCACCCCGGCACGCGGTTGCCAGGAAGCACCGAGCACCGGGTAGCGGCGGTTGGCCGAGCAGTCCATGATAGGCACCAGCTCCTGCACGCCCTGGGTGTCCAGCGCGAAGCTGTCGATGCCATTCAAGCGATTGGCGTTGACGCGCCGGTGGATGTCACGCATGTCCTGCAGGGTGTGCCCCAGGTTGAGCACCCCGCGTTGGGAGAACATCAGGTTGTAGTTCAATTCCTGGGACAAGCCTTCCCAGAGTTTCATGGCATGCTCATACAGCAGCGCGGCCTCATCCCAGAGGTAGTTGGAGCGCACGATTGTAGTGTTGCGCGCCGTGTTGCCACCGCCCAGATATCCTTTCTCGATCACCGCCACATTGGTAATCCCGTGCTCTTTGGCCAGGTAGTAAGCCGTGGCCAGGCCGTGACCGCCGCCGCCGATGATGATCACGTCGTACTTCTTTTTCGGCTTGGGACTGCGCCAGACCCGCTGCCAGTTTTCGTGGTAGGTCAACGCGTGTTTCAGCAGACCGAACCCGGAATATTTCTGCATCGTTAAATCCTCTGAAGTGGCAACCGGTTTTGTATCCAGGCTGACTGGCTTCGGTGTTCGATAAGCTCGACCGCAAGCAAAGGGTGTCGTTATGACTCGAGCTGCGGGGTTCGCGCCCCATTAACTTGGGGATTGAAACCGATGGTAGGGGGAGCACCCTGGGCCCATGTGCTCGGTCGCGACATTGGGGGGATGATTTGCGACAAAGGGGGAAATCAGCACTGAATGGCACTAAGTTAAGGGGCTGGCGGGGCTTCGCATCACGGTTATTGCTTAACTTAGTGCCATTGGAATCAGCACTCAATGATATTGACCGCCAGGCCGCCGCGCGAAGTTTCTTTGTACTTGTCCAGCATGTCCGCGCCGGTTTGGCGCATGGTGCGTATGACTTTGTCGAGTGAAACGAAATGCTCGCCGTTGCCTCGCGACGCCATGATCGCAGCGTTGATGGCCTTGACGGCGGCGATGGCGTTGCGTTCGATGCACGGAACCTGGACCAGGCCACCGATGGGGTCGCAGGTCAAACCCAGGTGATGTTCCATGCCGATCTCGGCGGCATTCTCGATTTGCTCGGGTGTGCCACCGGTGGCGGCAGTCAATCCAGCCGCCGCCATGGCGCAGGCGGAACCGACTTCGCCCTGGCAGCCGACTTCGGCGCCGGAAATGGATGCATTTTCCTTGAACAGGATTCCGATGGCCGCCGCCGTCAGCAGAAAACGGATGACACCATCGTCGTCAGCGCCGGGGCAGAATTCGACATAGTAGTGCAGTACCGCGGGAATAATGCCGGCCGCGCCATTGGTCGGTGCGGTCACCATCCGGCCGCCTGCGGCATTTTCTTCGTTGACCGCCAGAGCATAAAGGTTCACCCAGTCCAACGCGCTCAACGAGGGGGAGATCAGGTCCTGTCGATCGTGTGCTTTGAGCGACTGGTACAGAGCCGCAGCGCGGCGCCTGACTTTCAGGCCTCCAGGCAGAATACCTTCGTTGCGAATTCCGTTCTGCACGCATTCCCGCATAACCTGCCAGATGTCCAGAATGCCTTTTCGAATTTCCTCCTGAGGGCGCCATACCTGTTCGTTGGCGAACATAATCTCAGCGATGGACATGCCGTGTTCACGGCACAGTCGAAGCAGATCGGCTGCGGTTTTGAATTTATAGGGCAGCGACGTAGAGTCCTCGACGATGCGGTCCGCGCCGGCGGCGTCTTCATTGACCACAAAGCCGCCGCCAACGGAATAGTAGGTTTGTTCCCTTATCACATGGCCGTTTTCGTCAAAGACGGTGAAGCTCATACCATTGGGGTGGTAAGGCAGGCTTTTTCGCTTGTGGTAGATCAGGTCCTGCCTCTCGTGGAAAGGCACTTCATGTTCGCCCAGCAAGGCCAGCCGTTGTGTGTCGAGGATTTCTTTCCTGCGAGGCGCGACTATGGCCGGGTCGATGCGCTCGGGTTTGTGACCTTCCAGCCCCAGTATGACGGCGGGGCCGGTGCCATGTCCCTTTCCCGTCGCTCCCAACGAGCCAAACAGTTGGACCTCGACACGCGCCACCTGCGACAACAGTTCCGCCGCCTTGAGGCCGGTCGCGAAGCGGTACGCGGCCAGCATTGGCCCTACAGTGTGCGAACTGGAAGGGCCAATGCCAATTTTCAACATGTCAAACAGACTGATCGCCAATTTGGTGCTCTCTTCTTCTGTTGCGGTTAACGGTAAGCCGGGAAATCCCGGCAATACTGCTGTACCTTGTCGCGCACTTCGGCGATGACAACTTCCGCATCGCCATTTTGGAGCGCATCGAGCACATCGGCGATCCAGCCCGCCAATACGGTGCAGTGCTCGTCCTTCATTCCCCGGGTCGTGATCACCGGCGAACCGATGCGCAGGCCCGAAGTGACGAACGGGGATTGAGGGTCGTTGGGCACGGCGTTTTTGTTGACGGTAATGTGGGCCTTGCCGAGGGCAGCGTCCGCCTCTTTGCCGGTGAGGCCCTGCTTCACAAGGCTGAGCAGGAAGAGATGGTTGTCGGTGCCCCCCGAAACGACATCGTAATTGCGCTCCTTCAGGACCTTCGCCATAGCGCGGGCATTGCGTACCACTTGTGCCTGGTAGTCGCGAAAAGCCGGCTCGGCTGCCTCCTTGAAACTGACCGCCTTGGCGGCGATCACGTGCATCAGCGGGCCGCCCTGGCCGCCGGGGAAGACGGAGGAGTTCAGTTTCTTTTCCAGCTCCGGTTGCCCCCGCGACAGAATCAGCCCACCGCGCGGGCCGCGCAGGGTCTTGTGGGTTGTGGTGGTTACCACGTGGGCATGTGGCAGGGGGTTGGGGTACTGGCCGGCCGCAACCAGCCCGGCCACGTGCGCCATGTCCACAAACAGATAGGCGTCCACGGCGTCCGCTATGTCCCGGAACCGGGCCCAGTCGACCACACGGGAATAGGCGGAAAAGCCGGCGACAATCATCGCAGGCCGGTGTTCCCGGGCCAGCGCCTCCACCTGGCCGTAATCGATCTCGCCCGTGGTTTCATCCAGGCCGTACTGGATGGCGTTGTACAGCTTGCCGGAAAAACTGACGTGGGCACCGTGGGTCAGGTGACCGCCGTGCGCCAGGCTCATGCCCAATACGGTGTCGCCCGGCTTCAGCAGCGCCATATAAACGGCGGCATTGGCCTGGGAACCGGAGTGCGGTTGCACATTGGCGTAGTCCGCCCCGAACAGCGCTTTGGCCCGGTCGATGGCCAATTGCTCCACCCGATCCACATGCTCGCAACCACCGTAGTAGCGTTTGAGCGGGTAGCCCTCGGCGTATTTGTTGGTCAGGCAGGAGCCCTGTGCCAGCATCACCCGGGGGCTGGTGTAGTTCTCCGAGGCAATCAGTTCCAGATGGTCTTCCTGGCGGGCGGCCTCGTCCTGCATGGCTGCCCAGAGTTCGTCATCGTAATTGGCGATCGTATCGTCTTTACTGAACATGGTGGTGATCTCTAAAGTTTGTCAAATTTGCAGTTGTTCAGCACGGTTTCGGCGTACCAATCCAAAAAGTTGATCACGCCGAACTCGTAGGTTTGTGAGTAGGGCCCCGGCTCATAACCGAGCGAGTTGATCCCCCGCTGATTTTCCTCCGCCAGATCGCGGTCCTGGCGGTTGGTGGCGTCCCACACCTGGCGCAGGTTCTCCACCTCGTAATCCTCGCCTTCCACGGCGTCCTTGTGCACCAGCCATTTGGTGGTCACCAGCGTTTTCTGGGCCGAAACCGGCAGTACCCGGAAGACGATCAAATGATCGCTCTGCATGTGGTTCCAGGAGTTCGGCAGATGCAGAATGCGCATCGATCCCAGCTCCCGATTCTGGATGCGACCGAGGGTCTTGCGGCAGGCGGGTTTGCCGTCCATCGTCATCGCCTGGGTACCTTCTTTCAGCGGCATTCGGACAATTCGGTTGCGCAAGCCGTGCTCTACGTGTCGGTGTGGAATGCCTTCCCGGTCCCAGGCTTCCGCCTGGAGTTGATAGTGTTCGAGGAACTCGGGTGTTGCGCGTGGATCATTGGTGTCGTCCCATTCCAGCAGCGTGCGCAGCAGCTCCGGATGGCTGCCGGAGCAGTGGTAGCACTCCCGATTGTTTTCGATGACCAGTTTCCAGTTGGCGTTTTCCTCCAGGGTGGACTCCGCGGCGACCTTGGTGTTGTCCATGTCATAGGGCTCCATGTATTGAGCCAGGGAGGTGAGAAACGGGTCGATCTCCGGCGCCTCGCCTTCGGCCAGACAGACGAAGATGAAGCCACCGGCGGTTTTGCAATGGATTTTTTTCAGGCCGTACTCCGCCCGATCAAAATTCTCACCCATCTCGTTACTGGCGAAGATAAGGTTGCCCTTCAGGTCATAGGTCCACTGGTGGTAGGGGCAGGTAAGGTTGGCGACCTTGCCTTTGGCCTGGGTGCACAGCCGCGAGCCACGATGGCGGCACACGTTGTGAAATGCCTGGATCTCGCCGTCCCGGTCGCGCACGATCAGCACCGGGTCCTGGCCGATCTCCACGGTCATGTAGTCGCCCTTTCCGGGAACTTCACAGGTCATGCCAACGAACAACCACTCCTTCTGAAACACCTCTTCCATGTCGAGGCGGAACAGGAAAGGGTCGTTGTACAACGGCCGGGGAAGTGAGTGGGTCGGGGACCGCTCCGCCAACAAGCGGGCCATGTCACGCCTGGCTTCTTCCAGGCCGCCGTATGTCAGGTTCAACAGGTCATACTCGTTCATCTGCATCATCCTCAGGGTGAACTCCTGCCAGGTGGCAAAGAGTCATTCTCGGTAGATATGGGGCCGGTCGTTTATCCGATAGCGACACGGCACGATTCCTTTTCGACTCGCTCTCCGCCCGGATCGGAGCTGCGCGGGAGGCTGGAGAAGATAAACAAGATCGTGTCGCAAATGGCTAACTACCCTCGGTGCTTTTCCAACAGAATGGCGGGAACGGCCAAATTGCGGCCAGTGCCGCCCCGATGGAGACTCTGCAATGACCAGCGTGACCGAAGCTTCTCAATCGTCCGCCTACTTCAATCCCCTGAACACCAGTGTCTGGGCCAATGGCCGTCACTTGGTGCGCTGCGTACGGATTATCCGCGAGACCTGGGATGTCAAGACCTTCTGTTTCAATGCGGAGCAGCCGGTTATGTTCTTTTTCAAGCCCGGCCAGTTTGTGACCCTGGAACTCGAGATCGACGGCGAGCAGGTAATGCGGTCCTATACCATTTCGAGCTCCCCTTCGGTCCCGTACAGTTTTTCCATTACGGTGAAGCGGGTGCCTGGCGGGCGCGTCTCCAACTGGCTGCATGACAACCTGAAAGAAAACGATGAGTTGGCGGTTCACGGCCCGGTTGGCAATTTCAACTGCATCGATCATCCGGCAGAGAAGGTTCTGCTGCTGTCAGGCGGGGTGGGTGTTACACCGGTGATGTCGATGGCGCGCTGGTATTTCGACACCAATACCGACGTGGACATAGCGTTCATCCACAGTGCGCGTACACCGAACGACATCATCTTCCAGCGCGAGTTGGAGCATATGTGCTCCCGGGTGCCCAACTTCAATCTTTCGGTGATCTGTGAGCGCATCGAGATCGGCCAGGCCTGGAACGGTTACCGGGGATACCTGGATAAAGTGAAGCTGGAGTTGGTGGTGCCGGATTACCTGTCGCGGCGAATTTTCTGCTGCGGCCCTACGCCATACATGAATGCGGTGCGATCCATGTTGGTGGACAGTGGCTTCGATATGAATTTGTACCATGAGGAGTCGTTCGGTGCCACACCGACTGCGGTGACCCGGGATGCGTTGGAGCAGGCGGAGATTGCGGTTCGCGAGGCGGAAGAGGTCCTGGACTCGGAGCTGTTTACAGTAGAGTTTACCCAGTCGGGAATGAGTGTGCAGGTGGCGCCCGGGGAGACGGTGCACGCGGCGGCCAACCGGCTTGGGCTGAATATTCCCAAAGCGTGTGGGGTTGGGATATGCGGGACATGCAAGGTTCGGAAGACCGCCGGGGAAGTGGATATTCAGCACAATGGCGGAATTACTGAAGAGGATTTAAACGATGGGTATATTCTGTCCTGCTGTAGCAAACCCCTATCCAATGTGACGATCGAAGGATGACCGTTCAGGCCGATGTGTCGCCATGAGACTCAAATGGAATTGATTCTCATTTTAATCCGCAAATGCAACCCTCTTGTCGCTATTGGACCCACCAGTAGCCTGTCTCCGACGTTTTTGGGCAACTCCTTTCGGAAGGTCAGTCGTAGCATGGACCTTCCACTCCCGCCTCCCGGCGTCCAAAGACGCCATTGCAAACATTAAAAATGTATCAACTGGGGGGTTGGAACGGCCTGCCGAAGTGTGTAAAGTGGGCTGATCGGTCAAAGAATAACCAACTGCTTCCGGCAAAGGTTGTGAACTTGGAAAGGCCAGGTCTATCCGTGTAATCCATGTCCAGTGACATGCCGATTCTTGCCGCCATGAGGCGAGAGCAGTGAGACGAAAAGAGTAAGAAGCGGGGGAGCGCCTCGGCCTGTGTTGGCTGACGTGCCTTCGTAAACAACACAGTCGCCTCTTAGGGCGACTGGGCTTACTTGTCGGGTGGAGGGCAAGTCCATGAATAATAATGCCGTATCTCAAACCGCTGGTGCCAACACTCAACCCTACCGGGTCGGCTTTTTGCTGATCCAGAACTTTACCCTGGTCGCTCTGGCCACCTCGATTGAGCCACTGCGCATGGCAAACCAGTTGAGCGGGACAGAGCTCTATACTTGGCAGTTGCTCTCAGTTGATGGCGAGACGGTAGTGGCGAGCGACGGTATTTCAATCGCGCCCGATGCGTCCATTGCCGACAAAAAGCCTTTCGATATCGTTATTGTGGTCGGCGGGGTGGATATCACCCGCAGTTTCACCAGGAAGGAAACACTCTGGCTGCAGTCGATGGCACAAAAGCATGTGATGCTGGGTGCAGTGTGCACGGGAGCTTATGTCCTGGCGAGCGCGGGCCTGCTGGACGGCTATAATTGCAGTGCACACTGGGAATGCCTGCCGGCGTTGCAGGAGCGCTTTCCCAAGGTAAATTGGACCAACCGGCTTTATACATTGGATCGCGATCGCATGACCTGTACGGGCGGCGGAGTTCCGATGGATATGATGCTCAGCCTGATGACGCGGCAGCATGGCCAGGCACTGGTAGGCGCGATTTGCGATATGTTTGTCTGTGACCGGGTGCGGCCGGACAATGAACTGCAGCGGACGCCCTTGCGCCGCTTGCTGTCGTCGGACCAGCCCAAGCTGGCGGAAGTGACCGAGCTGATGGAGGCGAACATTGAAGAGCCCATTGAGTTGGAGGAGCTGGCCTCCTTTGTGGGTATCTCACGCCGACAGTTGGAGCGGCTGTTCCTGAAGCACCTGAATTGCACACCGTCGCGTTACTACCTGAAACTGCGATTGAATCGGGCACGGCAGTTATTGAAGCAAACGACCAATTCAATCATAGAAGTGGCCGCCATGTGCGGCTTTGTATCCGCCCCCCATTTCAGCCGCTGTTACCGCAAGTACATCGGTATCTCCCCCAAGGAAGAGAGGGCTGCGGTCTGGTCGATGGCGCAGTTGGGCCCGGTATCCAATGAGGCTGAGCCCCCGCTCTCCTCTTGCGCGGCACTGCGGGTCGCCCAGGCCGAACCAACCTTTGGTTCAGTCAAATTTGTGGCCGAGCCTATGGCGTTCGACAAGAGGCACCTTCGCGCCGGTTAGCCTAGCGGTGGAGAACGGAATTCCATCGCCCCTCCCATTTTTCAACGACAAACTGTCGGGCAACTCTTGTTGCATCCTCTTTTCCAATGGCGGGCATCGTCCGCCATGCCGATTTTAGTGCCCCCCCTGTCGCATCCAGTGAACTCGCTCCCTACCCCCGTGAATACACTTCCTACCCGACCACCGAGAAAATCACAGGGTATCTACACATGAACGCCACCGAACTACATCGGGACGCCATCGTCATCGACGGCCTCATTATCGCCAAATGGAACCGTGAGCTCTTCGAAGATATGCGTAAAGGCGGTCTTACCGCCGCCAACTGTACCGTGTCGGTTTGGGAAAATTTTCAGAGCACTGTCGACAATATCGTCGAGATGAACCAACTCATTGAAGACAACAGCGACCTGTTGATCAAAGTGCGCCACACGTCGGATATTCGTCGCGCAAAGGAAGCCGGAAAAACCGGCATCATGCTCGGCTTCCAAAATGCCCACGCATTCGAAGATCAGTTGGGTTACGTGCAGATATTCAAGGACCTCGGCGTTGGGGTGGTGCAGATGTGCTACAACACCCAGAACCTGATTGGCACTGGTTGTTATGAGCGCGATGGCGGTTTGTCCGATTTCGGCCGGGAAGTGGTGGCGGAAATGAACCGGGTCGGAATCATGTGCGATCTGTCTCACGTCGGGTCGAAAACCTCGCAGGAGGTGATCCTGGAGTCAAAAAAACCTGTTTGCTATTCCCATTGCCTTCCCTCCGGACTCAAGGAGCACCCGCGCAACAAATCGGACGAGGAGCTCCGCTTTATCGCGGGCCACGGCGGCTTCGTCGGTGTCACCATGTTCGCGCCGTTTTTGAAAAACGGCATCGACTCCACCATCGACGACTATGTCGAGGCCATCAGTTATGTCATCGACATTGCCGGTGAAGACCAGGTGGGAATCGGAACGGACTTCACCCAGGGGCACGGCCAGCCCTTCTTCGAATGGCTGACGCACGATAAAGGCTACGCCCGGCGCCTGACCAACTTCGGGAAGATCGTTAATCCCGAGGGGATTCGCACTGTCGGCGAGTTCCCAAACCTGACCGAAGCGCTATTGCGTCACGGCTTCTCCGAGCAACTGGTGCGCAAGGTTATGGGTGAAAACTGGCTGCGGGTGTTGGCCGACGTCTGGGGCGAGTGAACAGCCCTGAGCGGGTTAGGTGAGCAGCCCTGAGCGGGTTAGGTGAATAGCCCTGAGCGGGTTAGGTGAACAGCCCCGAGCGGGCTAGGTAAACAGCCCTGAGCGGGTATATAGGAGAAACCACCATGACCAGTCACGCACCGGATCTTCCTATCAGTGTCGATGACGAGACCGGCGTCTGGACCACCGACGCCCTGCCGATGCTCTACGTGCCCCGGCACTTTTTTATCAACAATCACAAAGCCATCGAGGCCGAAATCGGCCCCGAGCGCTATGCAGAAATCCTCTACCAGGCCGGCTATAAATCCGCCTACCACTGGTGTGAGAAAGAAGGGGAGCTGCACGGCCTGATAGGTCGCGCGGTGTTCGAGCATTACATGAAGCGGCTGTCCCAGCGTGGCTGGGGCCTGTTCACCGTCGAACAATTGGACGTCGATTTGGGTAAGGCACGGGTGCGGCTCGACCACTCTGCCTTTGTATACGAATACGGCAAGGTAAATCGCATGGTCGAATACATGTTTACCGGTTGGTTTGCCGGAGCCATGGATCAAATTGCCAACAACCTGGGCCTGGGCATAAAAACCAGGGCGGTACAGAGACAAAGTGCCGCGGAAGAGGGGCTTGATCACGGGTTGTTCGAGGTCTTCCCGATTTCTTACACGGGCTAGCCTCCCTCCCAGCGATTACGGCGCTGGAGCGAATACACGAAACTTGATGTAGCATTAAAAAGGGTACAAAAAATGTCCCAATTCGAAGCACTTTTCCGCCCGTTGCAGATCAATCAGCTCACTATCCGCAACCGAATCGTCAGCACCGCCCACGCCGAGGTCTACGCCACCGACGGCGGCATGACCACCGAGCGCTACGTCAAGTACTACGAGGAAAAGGCCAAGGGCGGCTGTGGCCTGTGTATCTGCGGTGGCTCCAGTGTCGTCTCCATCGACAGTCCGCAAAGCTGGTGGAGTTCGGTCAACCTCTCCACCGACCGCATCATCCCTCACTTCCAGAATCTGGCTGACGCCGTACACAAGCATGGCGGCAGGATCATGATCCAGATCACCCACATGGGCCGCCGCTCGCGCTGGGACGGTGAGAACTGGCCCAACCTGATGTCGCCTTCCGGCATCCGCGAGCCGGTGCACCGCGCCACCTGCAAGACTATCGAGGAAGAGGAAATCCGGCGTGTGATCGGCGACTTCGCCCAGGCCGCCCGCCGCGCCAAGGAGGGCGGCCTGGACGGCGTGGAACTCTCCGCCGTGCACCAGCACATGATCGACCAGTTCTGGTCGCCGCGGGTCAACAAGCGCACCGACGAGTGGGGCGGCAGCTTCGAAAACCGCATGCGCTTCGGCCTGGAAGTGCTGAAAGCAGTGCGCGAGGAAGTGGGCCGGGACTTCGCCGTGGGCATGCGCATCTGCGGCGACGAGTTCCATCCCGACGGTCTGAACCAGGACGACATGAAAGAGATTGCCCGCTACTACAACGACACCGGTCTGCTGGATTTCTTCGGCGTGGTGGGTTCGGGCTGCGACACCCACAACACCCTGGCCAACGTCATCCCCAACATGAGTTACCCGCCGGAGCCCTTCCTGCACCTGGCCGCCGGCATCAAGGAAGTGGTGGACGTGCCGGTAATCCACGCCCAGAACATCAAGGATCCCAACCAGGCCCAGCGCATCCTGGAAGCCGGCTACGTGGACTTCGTGGGCATGACACGGGCGCACATTGCCGACCCGCACCTGATCGCCAAGATCAAGATGAACCAGGTGGATCAGATCCGCCAGTGCGTGGGGGCCAACTATTGCATCGACCGCCAGTACCAGGGCCTGGACGTGCTCTGCATCCAGAACGCCGCCACCTCGCGTGAATATATGGGCCTGCCCCACATCATCGAAAAAACCGACGGGCCCAGACGCCGGGTAGTGGTGGTGGGCGGCGGCCCGGGCGGAATGGAAGCAGCGCGTATTGCCGCCGAGCGCGGCCACGAAGTGATCCTGCTGGAGAAGGGCGAGGAGCTGGGCGGACAGATCACCCTGGCAGCCCGCGCCCCGCAGCGCGACCAGATCGCCGGCATCACCCGCTGGTACGCCCTGGAGCTGGAGCGCCTGGGTATCGACCTGCGTTTGGGTACCGAGGCGAACGCCGAACTGGTGCGCGAGCTGCGCCCGGACGTCTGCATACTGGCTACCGGCGGTACGCCCTTTATCACCCAGGCCCCGGAATGGGGCGCAGAAGAGGGCCTGGTGGTGTCCTCCTGGGACATTCTCAGCGGCGCCGTGGAGCCGGGCAAGAACGTGCTGGTGTACGACACCATCTGCGAGTTTTCCGGCATGTCCGTGGCCGACTACCTAGCCTCCAAGGGTGCACTCGTGGAATTGGTTACCGACGATATCAAACCCGGTGTGGGCATCGGCGGCACCACCTTTCCCACCTACTACCGCAGCCTTTACGAAAAGGAAGTGGTAATGACATCGGACCTGATGCTGGAAAAGGTCTACCCGGAAGGCGACAAGAAAGTGGCCGTGCTGGAAAACGAATACACCGGCCAGCGCGAAGAGCGGGTGGTGGACCAGGTGGTGATCGAAAACGGCATACGCCCCGACGAGGCGCTCTATTACGAACTCAAACCCGAGTCCCGCAACCGCGGCCAGATCGACGTGCAGGCGCTGTTCGACTGCAAGGCGCAGCCGGTATTGGCGGAAGAGGGTGACGGCATGATTCTGTGGCGCCTGGGCGACTGCGTCTCCCAGCGCAACACCCACGCCGCCATCTACGATGCCCTGCGCCTGTGCAAGGATTTGTAATCCGGTTTAAGAGCAATGCTGTTGAGTTAGGCAACTTTTGTAGGAGCCTGCTTGCAGGCGAACGGCTACGAAGCCCTGTTCTTGTTCGCCTGCAAGCAGGCTCCTACAAAGTGCCAATCCTTAACTTAACAGCATTGGTTTAAGAGTTGTTTTCGGAGAGGTGATGATGCTGGACTGGTTACTTCCCGCCCTGCTGGCCGCGGCCCTGGGCCTGCTGTTCGCCGGCGCCCTGCGCCGCATCCGCCTCTGGCGCCGGGGCCGTCCCGAGCCCGTGGCGTTTCTGGCCGGCCTGGCGGCCATGCCGCGGCGCTACCTGGTGGACTTGCACCACGTGGTAGAGCGCGATCGCTATATGTCCAACACCCACGTGGCCACGGCGGGCGGTTTTGTCCTTTCCATGCTGCTGATCGTGCCAGTGCACCTGTTCGGGCTGGAAAGCCGATGGCTCAACCTGGCCCTGTTGTTGGCCACCCTGCTCATGTTCTGCGGCGCGGTGTTCGTGTTCCTGCGCCGGCGCCATCCGCCGGCGCGCCTTTCCAGGGGTCCCTGGATGCGGCTGCCAAAGAATCTGCTGGTGTTTTCCGCCTCCTTCTTTGTACTCACCCTGCTGACCTCCGGTCTGTTGCCCGAAGGTTTTGGCGGCTGGGTCCTTAGCATTTTGTTGGCGGCCGGCGTTGCCCTCGGCCTGGCGGAAATGCTGTTCGGCATGGGCTGGGGCGGGCCCATGAAACACGCCTTTGCCGGCGCCCTGCACCTGGCCTTTCACCGCCGCCCGGAGCGCTTCGGCGGCGGCCGCTCCACCGGCCTCAAACCGGTGGACCTGGAGGCGCCCACCCTGGGGGTGGCCAAGCCGGAAGACTTTACCTGGAATCAATTGCTCGGCTTCGACGCCTGCGTGCAGTGCGGCCGATGCGAAGCCGTCTGCCCGGCCTACGCCGCCGGCCAGCCATTGAACCCCAAGAAGCTGATCCAGGATATGGTGGTCGGCTTGAGCGGCGGCAGCGACGCCCGCTATGCCGGCAGTCCCTACCCCGGTGTCGAACCCGGTAACGCCAGCGGCGCGCCCCACCAGCCCATCGTCGACGGCCTGCTCAGCGCCGAGACGCTCTGGTCCTGCACCACCTGCCGCGCCTGCGTGGAAGAGTGCCCGATGATGATCGAACACGTCGATGCCATCGTCGATATGCGCCGCTTCCTGACCCTGGAGAAAGGTGAAACGCCCAACAAGGGCGCGGAGGTGCTGGACAACCTTATCGCCACCGACAACCCCGGCGGCTTCGCGCCCGACAGCCGGATGAACTGGGCGGCGGACCTGAACCTGCCGCTGATGGCCGAAGTCGGCCGTGCCGAGGTGCTGTTCTGGGTCAGCGACGGCTGCTTCGATATGCGCAGCCAGCGAATCCTGCGTGCCTTCGTCAAGATCCTGAAGGCCGCGCAGGTCGATTTCGCGGTACTCGGCAACGAAGAGTGCGACAGCGGCGATCTCGCCCGCCGCCTCGGTGACGACGCCACCTTTCAAAGCCTGGCCCGCAACAACATCGCCGTCCTGAACCGATACCGCTTCGAGCGCATCGTCACCACCGACCCGCACGCTTTTCACGTTCTCAAGAACGAATACGGCGATTTTTATCCAGAAGGGAAGGGCGGAGACTACGAGGTGCTGCACCACAGCACCTTCATCAACGGGTTGGTGCGAGACGGCAGGCTGCAACTGAAAGCGCACAAAGGCGGCACCGTCACCTATCACGACCCCTGCTATCTGGGGCGCTACAACGGCGAATATGAAGCGCCGCGCGCCCTGCTGAACGCCCTGAACATCGAACTGAGCGAGATGGAACGATCCGGCTATCGCTCCCGCTGCTGCGGCGGTGGCGGTGGCGCCCCGATCACGGACGTACCGGGTGAACGCCGCATCGCCGACATGCGGGTCGAAGATGCCCGCGCTGTTCAGGCGGATCTTATCGCCGTCGCCTGCCAGCAGTGTACTGCCATGCTGGAAGGCGTGGTCGAGCCCCGCCCACAGATCAAAGACCTCGCCGAACTGGTCGCCGATGCTTTGGTTGAAGAGGTTCATGAGCCGCGGAAAGCAGCCATGAGCCAAGAGCAGCCGTGAGCCAAGAGCAGCCATGAGCCAAGAGGAGCAGCACTGATGAGCGATGTGATCCGCCGCGACCCGAGAACCGAGAGAATACTGCGCAACCGGCTGCATCCCCTGCACGAATCCCTGGCCGGTGGCCCGGTGCGGGGACCGACAGGCTTGTTACGCAGGAACCCGCACGCCGTGGGGTTTATCGGGCCCAACGGACTAAAACGCATCGATCGCAGTTCCACCGGCCCGGCACCGTCGGGGCGGGATCTGCGCCGGAGCGCCACGACACATAGCGAGGAGCCGGCACTGCCCCTGCACCGGGTCGAGCAGCCGGACTTTTATGTGGCCGCCGTGTTGGATATGGCCGGGGGCCGCCTGACATCCCATGACCGGGATATTCTCGGCCAGGCACAGCAACTGGCGCGCAGCGGAGGTGGCCAGGGCGCGGTGGTCGCCATTGTACTGGGCGAGGCGCGCGAGGCCGGCTTCGACACCGCCGGCGCCGACCGCCTGATCCAGGTGACCCACTGCGACGGTCAGGCACTGGACGATTATTGCCCCGAACGGAAACTGGCCGTACTGCAGGCCGTGGAAGATCAACTGGGGCCCCGCTTCTGGCTGTTCCCGGACAGCGTGCACGGCGGCGCCGATCTGGGGGCGAGGCTGGCCGTGCGCCTGGGCGAACGACCGGCGGTGCACGCCTGGCAGGTCACCGAAACCGAGACACTGTGTCGCGGCGGCAGCGGCCGCATTGATATTCGTCGCCACACTCCCCGGGTGCTGCTGCTGGCCGAGGAATGCGCCCTGCCGGTCGACGACAGCCGTCACCAGGCGTTGCCGATCCAGCTCGACGAGTACCCGGACGTCCGGGTATGCATTCACGATCAGGGCCTGGTGCCGGTGGACCCGAGCCAGATCCCGCTGGCGGAGGCGGAATTTATTCTCTCTGCCGGAAACGGCGTACGCGACTGGGACCAGTTCCACGAAGTGGCCACCGCACTGGGCGCGACCGAAGGCGCCAGCCGTGTCGCCGTGGACGACGGTTTCATGCCCCGGTTCCGGCAAATCGGTGCGACCGGCACCTGGGTGACGGCGCGGGTCTATGTCGCCGTGGGCATCTCCGGCGCGGTGCAGCATTTGCAGGGCATCGGCCGCTGCGAAAAAGTGGTTGCCATCAACCTCGACGACGGCTGCGACATGGTCAGGCGCGCCGACCTGGGCGCCATCGGCGACAGTTCGGAAATCCTGGCGGAGCTGTTGGCGCTGGCGCGGGAACACCGGGGTGGGAAAGACACGGACGCAACCGTGCCAGAGACACTGGAAGTGGCCTAGCCCCAAAGGCTTTAGCCCTGTGGGAGCCAGCCCTGCTGGCGAATGGGACGTGGCGGATAGCACCGAGTGAATCGCCTGCAGGGCAGGCCCCACAGAATGAGGTCTAACAAAACAGTGTTGGGCGTAGCCCTCAAAAGACATTCATCGAGGAAGCACACCATGCCCGTTGAAACATCGCTGAACATCGCCGTCCTGGTTTCGGTCGGCCAGCACCCGGTCTCCGGCCGCGCGCGTCGCGCCGATCAGGACGCCCGCGCCGTGGAACTTGGCCTGACACTCGCAGGTCGGTCGTTGTCCCTGGTTCACGTCGGCGACGCCGGCGAGCCGGCGCTGCGCCAATACCTGGGCATGGGCCTGCGCACAATGACCGTGCTGCAGGAAGCCCCGGAAGCGGACGCCGCATCGTCCCTGTTGCAATACTTCGCCACCCATCCAGCGGATATCGTCCTGGCCGGGGTGCAGGCCGAACGCGGCGAGGCCTCCGGCCTGCTGCCCTACCTGTTGGCGGAGCGACTGGGTTGGCCGCTGGTGCCGCGCATCGCCCAGATCCGCGCCATTGAAAACGGCCGCGCCGAGGTGCTGCAGGCCCTGCCTCGCGGCCAGCGTCGGGCCCTCACCGTGCCGCTGCCCTTCATCGCCACTGTCGACAGCGCCGCGCCCGGCGCCCGACAAACCGCCTTCGGTCCCGGCCAGCGTGGCCTCTTCGACATTCAACGCGGTCTTGCACAAGCCGATGTGGCACGGGCCGAGTGGGTGGAAGCGCAAGCCCGTCCCAGGCCCAAACGACTGAATGTGGTCAAGGCCAAATCAGCCGCGGAGCGGTTCAAAGCCGCCACCGCCAAACCCCAGGGGCAGGGCGGGCAGGTCATGAAGCAGGAATCCAGCCGGGAGAAGGCGCAGGCAATTTTCGACTTGCTGGTCGCCGAAGGTGTGATTCGTCAATGACGTTAACAGGTACAAAACGCAACCCCGATGTCGTTTGCGGAATCATTGCCGACGCACAAAGCGCTAGTATGAAACGCAAGTATCGGAGTTCGGTCCCGGCAGTCGAAAAACAAGAACCTCGAGGACTGAGCGGGGAACCCCGAAATTAGCACCGGCATCAATCCAAGTATTCGATAAGCCGAGTGAGCTGGAGACAAAAATAATGAATGACACTCCTCCACTGACAGCCTGTGCCGACCAAGCTTACGACGACGTGGAGCATGAAATCGGGGAGCAAAATATCCAGGTCGCCGGATTCGACATGCACACCCCCGTCTTCGGCATCAGTGCCCTGTTGATTCTGGTATTCGTCGCCGTCACCCTCATGTTTCCCGAGGCGGCCAACGCCCGGCTCGTCGGAATCCGGGACTGGGCCATCGACCACTTCGACTGGCTGTTTATGGTCGGCGCCAACCTATTTGTCCTGTTCTGCTTCGCCCTTATCCTGCTGCCCGTCGGCCGCATCCGCATCGGCGGCCCGGATGCCAAGCCCGACTTCTCACGTCCGTCCTGGTTTGCCATGCTGTTCGCAGCCGGTATGGGCATCGGCCTGATGTTCTGGAGCGTTGCGGAGCCGGTGGCCTATTTCACGGGCTGGTCCGGCACCCCGCTGAACGTCGCCATCCACACGCCAGAAGGGAAATCCCTGGCACTGGGCGCCACCATGTTGCACTGGGGGCTGCACCCCTGGGCCATGTATGGTGTGGTCGGTTTGGCACTGGCCTTTTTTGCCTACAACAAAGGCCTGCCTCTCACCATTCGCGCCGTCTTTTATCCCTTGCTCGGCAATCGCATCTGGGGACCCATCGGCCACGTGATCGACACCCTCGCCGCCCTCGCGACCATCTTCGGCCTGGCTACCTCGCTCGGCCTGGGCGCGCAGCAGGCGGCCAGTGGTTTGGGTTACCTGAGCGGAATCGAAAATAACACCACCACTCAAATGGTCCTTATCGCCCTGATTACCGGCGTGGCAATCTTATCCGTGGTGCGCGGGCTCGACGGCGGTGTGAAGGTGCTGAGCAACCTCAACATGGTGCTCGCCCTGGCACTGCTGGTGTTCGTTACTCTGGCGGGCTCGACCTCCGGATTCTTCGCCAACCTCTTCGACCTGTTCGGCTCCTACGCACGGAACATCCTACAGCTCAGCAGCTGGACCCACCGCGAGGACGAAACCTGGTTTCACGGGTGGACCATTTTTTATTGGGCCTGGTGGATTTCCTGGTCGCCTTTTGTCGGCATGTTCATTGCCCGCGTGTCGCGCGGCCGCACGGTGCGCGAATTCCTGACCGCCGTGCTGGTCATCCCCACCCTGGTCTGCGGCATCTGGGTAGCCGCCTTCGGCGGCACTGCGTTGGACCAGGTACAGGCCAATGTCGGCGAACTCGCCAACGGCGTCAGCGACGTCTCGCTCAGTATGTTCCAGATGCTCGCCAACCTGCCGATGGCGCCACTGCTCTCCGCCGGCGCCATCTGCCTGGTGTTGCTGTTTTTCGTGACGTCCTCGGATTCCGGCTCGCTGGTGATCGCCGGCATCACCGCCGGGGGTAAGGAAGATACCCCCGTTGCCCAGCGGGTTTTCTGGGCCACATTGGTGGGGCTGATCGCCGCCGCACTGCTGTACGGCGGCGGCAAACAGGCCTTGAGCGCCCTGCAGGCCGGCGCCGTCACTGCCGGACTGCCGTTCACCATTGTTCTCATTTCGATGTGCCTCAGCCTCTACAAAGGCCTGAGTCTCGATTCCCGTGCGCCCCATTCCCACCGCACTGCCCACTAAACAGGAGATCCCGACTATGAACATTCAGCAATCCAATCGCGGTGTCGTCTACCAGGGACCCGGCGAGGTCTCGGTGGAATCCATCGCCTTCCCCGAACTCGCCCTGGGCAAACGCCGCTGCGACCACGGCGTGATTCTGAAAGTGCTCACCACCAACATTTGCGGCTCTGACCAACACATGGTCCGAGGCCGTACCACCGCGCCCCAGGGGCTGGTGTTGGGTCATGAGATCACCGGCCAGATCATCGAATGTGGCCGCGATGTGGAGTTTCTCAAGGCCGGGGATATTGTTTCCGTGCCCTTCAACATCGCCTGCGGCCGCTGTCGCAGCTGCAAGGAGGGCAACACCGGTATCTGCCTCAACGTCAATCCCGCCCGGCCCGGCGCCGCCTACGGTTACGTGGACATGGGCGGATGGGTCGGCGGCCAGGCGGAATACGTGATGGTGCCCTACGCCGACTTCAACCTGCTGAAATTCCCGGACGCCGACCAGGCGAAGGAAAAAATTCGCGACCTGACGTTGCTCTCCGATATTTTCCCAACAGGTTTTCACGGTTGCGTGACTGCGGGGGTGGGGCCGGGTTCGACCGTCTACATCGCCGGCGCCGGCCCCGTCGGCCTGGCGGCGGCCGCGTCTGCGCAATTGCTGGGCGCGGCCTGCGTCATCGTCGGTGATATGATTCCGGAGCGCCTGCAACAGGCGCGCAGTTTCGGTTGCGAAACACTGGACCTGCGCGAGGACGGCGATCTGGCCGAGCGGATCGAGCAGATTCTCGGCGAGCCCGAGGTGGACGCCTTTGTCGACTGCGTGGGCTTTGAGGCGCGTTGCCACGGTTGCAACCACCACGAGGAACAGCCGGCAGTGGTGTTGAATTCGGCCATGCAACTGACCCGCGCCGGCGGACGGATCGGTATTCCCGGCCTGTATGTCACCGAAGATCCCGGCGCGCAGGAAGATGCGGCCAAAGTCGGTTCGCTGAATATGCGATTTGGCCTGGGGTGGGCGAAGTCCCACGCCTTCTTTACCGGCCAGTGTCCGGTGATGAAATATCACCGGCAGCTGATGCAGGCGATCCTGTTCGAAAAGGTGCAAATTGCCCAGGCGGTGAATGTGCAGATGATCAGCCTGGATCAGGCGCCGGAAGGCTATTTGGATTTCGACGGCGGGGCCGCGAAGAAGTTTGTGATCGACCCGCATGGATCGGTCGCGGCCTGATACCTGAACTCAGGGCTGAATGCCACTAAGTTAAGCCATAAGCTTGATGCGAAGGGCCTGATGCCGGGGGTTCTTTGCGGGACTGTGACTCGGGCCATCCATGGCCCTCGCCCTTCGGGCGCCTTCGGCGTCCAAAACGGCAGTCCTGCCGTTTTGTCTGCGAGAGGGACCTCGCGGACAAGCCTACAGGGACGTATTCACGGCGTGTCCCGCAAAGAACCCCCGGTAGCAGGCCCGCCCCAAAACCTTAACTTAGCGCCATTCAACTCAGGGCTGGCTCGCCAGCAGTTCCTGCAGCGTAACGATCTCCCCACACTGGTCCGGCGCATAGCCTGGCTGGTCGTGGATGGCCTTGATGAAATCGGGCGCGCGCATCAGTCCCAGCAACTGGTTGATGGTGTTCTGGTGCAGCCGGTCCTCGTGGCAGATCAGCAGGTAGTGCTCGCTGGCCTGCTCAATAAAATCCAGATCGAACTGGCGCGCGGCCGCTTCGACGCCGAAGCCGAGGTCGGCCATGCCGGCCGCGACGTAGGCGGCGACTGCCGTATGGGTGTACTCCTCCTGCTCCGCGGTGCGAATGTCTGCCGGGTCCAGCCCGGCCTCGCGCAGCAGCATAGTGAGCAGCAAGTGGGTGCCGGAATCCCGGTTCCGGTTGATGAACAGCAACTCTTGCTTAGCGTGGGGCCGGGCGAGGTCCTTCAGGCCCTCGATGCCTTTGGGGTTGCCGCGCGGGATGATCAACCCCTGTTTGCGCGTGACGAAGCGGATCACCTTCAGATCGCCTGCCTGCAGGTCGTCCTGGTAGTAGCGCAGCGTCTGCTCGGCGAGGGCGGGTGAGGTGGGCAGGTGGAAGCTGGCCAGATCGCAGTCGCCGCGGTTCAGGGCGGCCAGTGCCTCGCGGGTGTTGCAGTACTGGAGTTTCAGTTCCAGCCGCTCCGGATAGCGGGGCAGCAAGGCGACGGCGTAGCCATGGCTGGCGTGCAGCCGCAGCACCGGATGGGCGCCTTCCAACAGTTGCTGCAATTGGATATTCAGTTCCGACGCCATACTGTCTATTTGCGGCCCGAGCCGGGCCTTGATGCGTTGTTCGGACCACAATAACACCTCGCCCAGGGGCGTCAGCTCCGTGCCCTGGCCCTTGTGCTTGCGCACCAGCGGCAGGCCGAAAAAGTCGCTGCCGCGGTTGATCAGGTTCCAGGCGTGGCGATAGGAAATACCGGCCTCGCGCGCGGCCAGGGTGAGCCGGCCGGTGTCGCGGATGCCCTTGAGCAGGTTGAATAGGACGGGTTCGAACAGCGCATCCGTTTCCGTCCGGAACCCCCAACTGGGGGTGATGCTGAGCTTCTTCTTATGCATGGCGTTTCATATTTGTAGTCGCGCTGTGGCGTGATACTTTCGGATTCAAGCGTAAAAACCTTCGTGTCAGATAAGAACAATTATGCATATATCAGCGCAAGATTCATCCGTCGGGACGGACCTTCCCCTGGACTGGATTCAAGCCGAGGTCGCGGCGCTCAAGGTCAAGCCGGGCCCGCTGCTGCCCATCCTGCACAGCATCCGTGACCGTCTGGGGTACATCCCCGAGGAAGCGGTGCCGATCATCGCCGAAGGGCTGCAAATCACCCGCGCCGAAGTCCATGGTGTCATCAGCTTCTATCACGACTTCAACACCGCGCCCATCGGTCGGCACCGGCTGCAGATCTGCCGGGCCGAGGCCTGCCAGGCGCGCGGCTGCCGCTCTCTGGAGACGCACGCCAAGGCAAAACTGGGTATCGACTACCATCAGACCACGGCGGATGGCGAGTTCACGCTGGAGCCGGTTTATTGCCTGGGCAATTGCGCCACCGGCCCCTCGGTGCGGCTGGATAACGACATCCATGGCCGGGTGACGGCCAAACGGCTGGACGCACTGCTCGGCCAGGCCGCCACCGTTCCGCTGACCCTTCAACCGCTGGCGGAGGAGCCCGAATCGTGACCCGAATTTACGTTCCCCGCGACACCACCGCGTTATCGCTCGGCGCAGACGAAGTGGCCGCCAAGCTTGAACAGGGCTGCGCCGAGCGCAACCTTGGCGTCGAGCTCGTCCGCAATGGTTCCCGCGGCCTCTTCTGGCTCGAACCGCTGCTCGAAGTCGAGACCGACCAGGGCCGCATTGCCTACGGCCCGGTCGCGCCCGAAGATATCCCGGCCCTGCTCGACGAAGGCCTGCTCAATGGCCGACCCGGCCACCCGCTGTATCGGGGCCCGACCGAAGAGATTCCCTACCTCAAGAAACAGCAGCGCCTCACCTTCGCGCGCGCCGGCATCACCGACCCGGTCTCGCTCGACGACTATATCCGCCACGGCGGCTACGTCGGTCTGCGCAAGGCGCTCGCCAAAATCGCCCAGGAAATCGTCGACGAAGTGAAAACCTCCGGCCTGCGCGGCCGGGGCGGGGCGGCCTTCCCGGCCGGTATCAAATGGCAGACGGTGCTCGATGCCGACGCGCGCACGCCGAACAGCCCCTATTCCAAACGCAAATTCATTGTTTGCAACGCCGACGAAGGCGACTCCGGCACCTTTGCCGACCGCCTGGTGATGGAAGCCGATCCTTTTATGCTGATCGAAGGCATGACCATCGCCGGCCTCGCCGTCGGCGCGGACACCGGCTTCATCTATCTGCGCTCCGAATACCCGGTCGCCCATCAAATTTTGAACGAGGCCATCGCCAGGGCCGAGGAAGTCGGCTACCTGGGCGACAACGTATTAAACAGCGGCAAGGCTTTCCATCTGGAAGTTCGCCTCGGCGCCGGCGCCTACATCTGCGGCGAGGAAACCTCCCTGCTCGACAGCCTGGAGGGCAAGCGCGGCCAGGTGCGCGTCAAACCGCCGCTGCCCGCGTTGAAAGGCGCCTTCGGTCAGCCGACGGTGGTCAACAACGTGCTTACGCTCGCCGCCGTGCCCTTTATCCTCGCCGAAGGCGGCCAAGCCTACGCCGATTACGGTATGGGGCGTTCACGCGGCACCCTGCCGTTCCAGTTGACCGGCAACATTGAACGCGGTGGCGTGGTGGAACTGGCGTTCGGCATTACCCTGCGCGAACTGCTGGAGGACTTCGGCGGCGGCACCGCCTCCGGCCGGCCCATGCGCGCCGTCCAGGTCGGCGGCCCGCTCGGCGCCTATATGCCGGAAAGCCAGTGGGATACCCCGCTCGATTACGAAGCCTTCAGCGAGGTGGGCGCCGTGGTGGGCCACGGCGGTATTGTCGTCTTCGACGACACCGTCGACATGCTCGACCAGGCCCGCTTTGCCATGGAATTCTGCGCGATCGAATCCTGCGGCAAATGCACCCCCTGTCGCATCGGCTCCACGCGCGGTGTGGAAGTGATCGACCGCATTCGCGCGAATGAGCAGCGCGACGATAACCTGATTCTGCTGCGCGACCTGTGCGACACCCTGGAAGACGGCTCTCTCTGCGCCATGGGCGGCATGACGCCGAACCCGGTGCGCAGCGCCTTGCAATACTTCCCGGACGACTTTTATCGCGACCCCACCACCGCGTCCAATACGACGAGGGAGGAGGCCTGATCATGCTGCACATTTTTGACCCCAAAACACAGACCGACCGGGACCTGGGCACGCCGCCTCCGATTGAGAGCGGCCACACCGTGACCCTGACCATCGACGGCCAATCCGTCGAAGTGCCCGAGGGAACATCCGTTCTGCGTGCCGCCGCCATCGCCGGCATCCAGATCCCCAAGCTGTGCGCGACAGATAACCTGGACGCCTTCGGCTCCTGCCGCCTTTGCGCGGTCGAGATCGAAGGCCGCCGCGGTCTGCCCGCCTCCTGCACCACGCCGGTGGCCGAGGGCATGAGCGTCATTACCCAGAACGAACGCGTCGCCAAGCTGCGTCGCAATGTGATGGAGCTGTACATCTCCGACCACCCGCTGGACTGCCTGACCTGTTCCGCCAACGGCGATTGCGAACTGCAGGACATGGCCGGCGCCGTCGGCCTGCGCGAGGTGCGCTACGGCTACGAGGGCGAGAACCACCTCGACGCCGAAAAAGACACCAGCAACCCCTATTTCACCTTCGACGCCAGCAAATGCATCGTCTGCTCGCGCTGCGTGCGCGCCTGCGAAGAAGTGCAGGGCACCTTCGCGCTGACCATCGACGGCCGCGGCTTCGACTCCACCGTCGCCGCCGGCCAGGATGAAGACTTCATGGATTCCGAATGCGTCTCCTGCGGCGCCTGCGTCCAGGCCTGCCCGACCGCGACGCTGATGGAAAACTCCGTGATCGAACAGGGCCAGCCGGAACACTCGGTGGTGACCACTTGCGCCTACTGCGGCGTCGGCTGTTCGTTCAAGGCCGAGATGAAAGGCAACACCGTGGTGCGCATGGTCCCGTTCAAGGACGGCCACGCCAACCACGGCCACTCCTGCGTGAAGGGCCGCTTCGCCTTCGGCTACGCCACCCACCCGGACCGCCTGACCGCGCCGATGATCCGCAACCATATCGACGAGCCCTGGCGCGAAGTGAGCTGGGAGGAAGCGATTCAGTTCGCGGCCGAGCGCATCAAAGCGATTCAAGCCAAATACGGCAAGGACAGCGTCGGCGGTATCACCTCCTCGCGCTGTACCAACGAAGAAGCCTACTTGGTGCAAAAACTGGTGCGCACCGCCTTCGGCAACAACAACACCGACACCTGTGCCCGCGTCTGCCACTCCCCGACCGGCTACGGCCTGAAACAGACCCTGGGCGAGAGCGCCGGCACCCAGACTTTTGATTCCGTGATGAAGGCGGACTGCATCGTCGTGATCGGCGCCAACCCCACCGACGCCCACCCGGTGTTCGGCTCGCAACTGCGCCGCCGCCTGCGCCAGGGCGCCAAACTGATCGTCGCCGACCCGCGCTATATAGACCTGATGAAAACCCCGCACGGCGGCGAGGCCCTGCACCTATCGCTGCGCCCGGGCACCAACGTCGCCCTGATCAACGCCCTGGCACACGTCATCATCACCGAAGGGCTGGAAGACCGCATGTTTATCGCCATGCGATGCGATAGCGGCGAATACGCCGCCTGGAACGCTTTCATCCGCGAAGAACGCCATTCTCCGGAAGCGACGGAAGCCATCACCGGCGTACCGGCCGACAAAGTGCGCGAGGCGGCCCGGATGTATGCCGAGGCCGGCAACGGTGCCATCTACTACGGCCTGGGCGTGACTGAACACAGCCAGGGTTCCACCATGGTGATGGGCATCGCCAACCTCGCGCTCGCCACCGGCAACATCGGCCGAGAAGGTGTGGGCGTGAACCCGCTGCGCGGCCAGAATAACGTCCAGGGTTCGTGCGACATGGGCAGCTTCCCGCACGAATTGCCGGGTTACCAGCACGTCTCCCAGGACGGCCCGCGCAAAGCCTTCGAAGACGCCTGGGGCGTAACCATCGACAACGAACCCGGCCTGCGCATCCCCAACATGTTCGACGCCGCCATCGACGGCAGCTTCAAGGGCCTGTACGTACAGGGCGAAGACATCGCCCAGTCCGACCCCAATACCCAGCATGTGGAACAGGCGCTCGGCTCGCTGGAATGCCTGATCGTGCAGGACCTCTTCCTGAACGAGACCGCCAAATACGCCCACGTACTGTTGCCCGGCTCCTCCTTCCTGGAGAAAGACGGCACCTTCACCAACGCCGAACGCCGCATCAACCGTGTGCGCAAAGTAATGCCGCCGCTCGCCGGCAAGGAAGACTGGCAGATCACCCAGGACCTCGCCAACGCCCTGGGCTACCGGATGGACTACAACCACCCGGAAGAGATCATGAACGAGATCGCCAGCCTCACGCCCAGTTTCCACAGCGTGACTTACCAGAAGCTGGACGAACTCGGCAGCATCCAATGGCCGTGTAACGAGGAGCACCCTAACGGCAGCCCCATCATGCACGAAGTGGACTTCCCGATCGGCAAAGGCAAATTCGTGCTCACCGATTACGTGCCCACAACGGAACGCACCAACCGCCGCTTCCCGCTGCTGCTGACCACCGGCCGCATCCTCAGCCAATACAACGTCGGCGCCCAGACAAGACGCACCGACAACCAACACTGGCACGGCCAGGACTGGCTGGAACTGCACCCACACGACGCCGAAGAACGCGGTATCAACGATGGCGACTGGGTCGGCCTAACCAGCCGCGCCGGCAACACCGTACTGCAAGCCAAAATCAGCACCCGCATGCAACCGGGCGTGGTGTACACCACC
Organism: Microbulbifer rhizosphaerae; assembly: GCF_014191725.1. Lineage (GTDB taxonomy): Bacteria > Pseudomonadota > Gammaproteobacteria > Pseudomonadales > Cellvibrionaceae > Microbulbifer > Microbulbifer rhizosphaerae. The sequence continues at coordinate 146,662 of NZ_JACHWZ010000012.1, read as the reverse complement.
TTCCACCACCCGGTCAGCGGCGCCAACGTCATCACCACCGACAACTCCGACTGGGCCACCAACTGCCCGGAATACAAGGTCACGGCAGTGCAATGCGAGAAGGTCGCCCAGCCTTCGGCCTGGCAGGAACGCCATCGGAAACAGCACCGGAAACAATGGAGCCTGCTGCCCAAAAACGCGCCGGCAGAGCTGGTGGAGTGAGGTCATCATGGTCGCCGTCAACGCTGTGACGACACAGGCCGGCTGCCGGACCGCCAAGGTGCGGGTGCGTCAGCGCCGGGGACCGGACACCTGGTGGGAATGCATTCAGGATGACTGCCTGGCCGACGAGACTGCCATCGCACTGGTCTACAACGGCACCTCTCACGCCGTGATGATGGCCAGCCCGACCGACCTGGAAGACTTCGCCCTCGGTTTCAGCCTGAGCGAGGGCATCCTCACCCGCGCCGGGGAACTTTACGATCTGGAGATCGCCGATCACGGCGACCGCGGCATTGAACTGAAGCTGCACATCCACGGCGGTTGTATGGATGCGCTGAAACGCCAGCACCGCACCCTGGCCGGTCCCAGCGGTTGCGGACTGTGCGGCCGGACTTCGCTGACACAGGCGTTGCGGCCCCTGCCGGAGATTGCGCGCAAATCGCCGCCGACAGCGGAAGCCGTCCAGCAGGCGCTGCAGCGGCTTGGCGACCACCAACACCTGCAACGGCGCACCGGCGCCATCCATGCGGCCGCCTGGTGCAACCCCGAAGGCCAACTGCAATTACTGCGCGAAGATGTGGGGCGGCACAACGCATTGGATAAATTGATCGGGGCCCTGCACCGTCGGCAAGTGGACAGGGACAACGGCTTCGTCCTTGTTTCCAGCCGGGCCAGTTACGAACTCGTAGCAAAAATGGTCCGCTGCGACCTGGGCAGCCTCGTCGCCGTCAGCGGCGCCACGGCCGTAGCCGTCGACCGTGCCAATCACAGCGGCCTGAACCTGATCGGCTTCGCCCGGGACGGCCGCCAGGTCGTCTACCACTCTACCGATCACGAGCCATTCCAACGATACCCGGACTCCATCCCATGAGCAGCAAGCACTCCGAACAACTGGTGAAAATGATCAACCAGATAGCCGCCAACACCCCGGTGCAGGGCGGCGGTCCGGACGCGGCGGCGGAAGCTGTGGCGGCGCATGTGCGCAGGTTCTGGGCCAAGCCGATGAGAGCGGATATCAGAGCGTATTTGCAAGATGGCGGGGCGGGATTGACCGAGTTGGCGGTTGAGGCGATCAAGCGGCTTTGATCCAGCGGCTTTAAAACACCGCCCGTTCCGCCTGTTGTTCGCTGTTCAGTCGGAGCGCGTAGCGGTCGCTCAGAATGTCCGCCGTCCGCCTTCGGAGTACGCGGACAGCGGCAGTTTGTGGTAGAATCCGCGGCCTTTTTTGATCGATGTAATCCTGCCTGGTAGTCCCCTTCTTATGCTGTTCTCTTCCACAAAGGCCGACTGGTTCGGCAATATCCGCCGCGACGTGCTTGCCGGTATCGTCGTGGCCCTGGCTTTGATCCCCGAGGCCATCGCTTTCTCCATCATCGCCGGCGTGGACCCGCGGGTGGGCCTCTATGCTTCTTTTTGTATCGCGGTGGTGATCGCATTTGTGGGTGGACGTCCGGGGATGATCTCCGCCGCCACTGGTGCCATGGCCCTGCTGATGGTAACCCTGGTCAAGGAACACGGGTTGCAGTATCTGCTGGCGGCGACACTGCTTACCGGGGTGCTGCAGATAGTCGCCGGCTATTTAAAGCTGGGCAGCCTGATGAGCTTTGTCTCGAGGGCAGTGGTGACCGGCTTTGTCAACGCGCTGGCGGTACTGATCTTTTTGGCTCAGCTGCCAGAGTTGACCAATGTCACCTGGCATGTATACGCCGTGACCATGGCGGGCCTGGGTATCATCTACCTGTTTCCGTATGTTCCGGTCGTCGGCAAAATCGTGCCCTCGCCGCTGATATGCATCCTATTACTGACTGGGGTAGCGGTTTACCTGGGAATGGACATTCGCACCGTCGGGGATATGGGCGATCTGCCGGATACGCTACCGGTGTTCCTGTGGCCGGAAGTGCCGCTGAACCTGGAGACGTTGAAAATTATCTTCCCCTATTCCGCCGGGCTGGCGGTGGTGGGCCTGCTGGAATCCCTGATGACTGCGACCATCGTGGATGACCTCACCGATACCGGCAGCGACAAGAACCGGGAATGCAAAGGACAGGGGGTGGCCAATATCGCCTCGGGAATGTTGGGCGGTATGGCGGGCTGCGCGATGATCGGCCAGTCGGTGATCAACGTGAAGTCCGGCGGCCGCGGGCGACTCTCCACCCTGGTGGCGGGTGCCGCGCTGCTGGCCATGGTGGTGTTTATGAGCGATTGGGTGGCTCTGATTCCCATGGCGGCGTTAGTGGCGGTGATGATTATGGTGTCCATCGGTACCTTCAACTGGGATTCCATCCGCAACCTCAAGCGCCACCCGCTGTCCACCAACCTGGTGATGCTGGCCACGGTGATTGTGGTGGTGTGGACCCACAACCTGGCCTACGGTGTATTTGTGGGTGTGCTGCTGGCGTCGCTGTTCTTTGCCAACAAAGTGAGCCACTTTATGTATGTGGCCACCGAGCTGGACGAGGCTGGGAGCCGCCGTACCTATCGGGTAGTGGGCCAGGTATTCTTCAACTCCGCCGACAAGTTTGTCGCCGCGTTTGATTTCAAAGAGGTGGTGGACAGGGTGGTGATCGACCTGAGCCGTGCGCATTTCTGGGATATCTCCGCGGTCTACGCCCTGGACAAGGCGGTGGTGAAGTTCCGCCGCGAGGGCGCGCAGGTGGAATTGGTGGGATTGAACGAGGCCAGCGAGACCATCGTCGACCGCTTCGGCGTACACGACAAGCCCGAAGAAATCGAACGTGTTCTGGGAGGACACTGATGACCGAGTTGAACAACAACAATAATAACCACCACAAGCAACCGCTGGTGCTGTCGTGTATCGATGGCTCCCACTACACCAGAGCCGTATGCGACTACGCCGCCTGGATCTCGGTGAACACCGGCGCACCGCTGAAATTGCTGCACAATATCGAGCGCGGCAATGTGCCGGCGGTGGCGGATCTCACCGGCAGTATCGGTCTCGGCAGCCAGGAAGAGCTTCTGGAGGAACTGACCACCCTGGAGCAGCAGCGCTCGCGCCTGATGGTGCAGCAGGGCAAGCTGGTGCTGCAGGCCGCGCGGGAGCGCGCGGAGCAGGCGGGTGTGCGGGAGGTGATCACCTGCCAGCGCCACGACAGCCTGGGCGAGACCCTGGTGGAGCTGGAGGATTGCATCCGCGTACTGGTGGTCGGCATTCGCGGCCAGGAACACGGCGAATCCCAACAGGGCCTGGGCGCGCACCTGGAGACCGTGGTGCGCGCACTGCACAAGCCCATCCTGGTGGTCAACCAGGAGTTCCGCGCACCGCGCCGGATTTTGCTGGCCTACGACGGCAGCGCGGCGGCGCGCAAGGCGCTGGCCATGGTGGCGGAGAGCCCGCTGTTTCGCGATATCCCCTGCCACCTGGTGTATGTGGGGCAGGAGGAAACCGCGGAGAACCTGCTGGCGGAAGCCAGTGCCCAACTGGACGGTGCCGGCTTGGCGGTGACCGCGAACCGCCTGGAGGGCAGGACCGTGGAAGCGCTCACAGCCTACCAAAAGGAGCACGAAACCGATCTCACGGTGATGGGCGCCTTCAGTCACAACCGCCTGCGCGATCTGTTGCTGGGCAGTATTACCGCACAAATGCTTTTGAATACCCGCCAGCCGCTGTTGCTGTTGCGTTAAATAGTAGCAGTTGCACAATTCTGTAGGATGGGCACGCTGCGCTTTGCCCATCCTACGAAACTACGCAAATCCTTCGCAAATCGTAACTGCTCACCCGTAAGGAGCCCGCATTGAATTACGGGAACCTTGTAGGAGCCTGCTTGCAGGCGAACGGCTACGGAGTTCCGTTCCTGTTCGCCTGCAAGCAGGCTCCTACAAAGTGGTTTGCGCGAGCAATTCGCGCAATGGCCGCGGCGGGTGCCACCGGCGCTGCATCAGGTGAATAAAACGCAGTGTGCGGAAGGCGTCGAACCAGTGGTGAAATGCGGTCTCTCTGGCGATGCCCTGTAATTTTTGCTGCCGGCAGTGATTGGTAAATTGTTGCCAGCCCAGCTCTTCCAGCGCCTCCCGCCAGCGGGGGTTTTGACAGACCTGCCCGCCATCCTCCAGGGCTTCGTTTAGGAAATCGCGCAATTCCCCGAATACCTGGGGCGCATACCAAGTGGGCTCTTCACCCGACTCCAGTTGCCCGGCAATTTTGGCCGTGGCCGGGCCGGTGCCGAAGGGCACCCGGTCGGACAGCCGCGCGGCAATGCGAACGGGTGCGCGGCCGGTAAGTTCCGCCACCGGTGCCAGCTTGCCCAGTTTATTCAGCAGGTAGAAATCCTCCCCGGCGGCCTTTTTCGGGAATCCCCGCGCGGCGCAGTAGTGATGGACACTGATCGCCAGGATGCTGCCGATGGTGTGAAAGGCCCAGGGGGAGCCGGCCCGGCGCAGGTTTTCCACATAGTAGTGCAGCGCCTGTTCGTAGAGTTGCAGCGCCTGGTGCGTCGGGCTGTGGCCGCTATCGTGGGCGAAGGGGTAGAGGGCGGCGCTGGTGGTTTGCGCATCCGGAAGTCCCTCGAAGTAGTCGTCGGGCAGCCGCGTGTCCGCATCCGTGGAGTGTATCCAGGGGCTGGAGAGAAAACCCAGTTGATGCAATTGCGCTGCGATATCGCAGCCGATCCTGCGCGCCAGGCCCACGCCCTGTTTGCGCGGAATGTGCAGCGTCTCCCGCCAGCGCTCCACCAGTAGAAGGCCGCCGTTTTCTCCCCAGGGGCGGAGGCTCAGGTGTCTGTTCTGCCAGCCGGGCGGGGAGAGCTTATCTATCGCCTGTAGCAGTTCCCGGTTGCTGTTTGCGTTGCCGTCGCTGTCCGGTTGGTTGATCACCAGTATCAGCAGCAGTTTTTTTGCCGGGAATTGTTCGAGCAACCGCTGCAGAAAATCCGGCGACTCCCGGTAACAGGGAATAACCAGTGCGTGCCGGTAGCGGCTGTCGGGCCAGGTGTCCAGCAGGCGGATTTCCGGCTCCGCGTATTTTTGCAGATACTTTCCCGCGGACATCAATGCAGCGCGGCGCGATGGGGCAGGGCGGCGGCGATGGCCGCTTCCGCATCCAGCAACTGGCCGAGACGGGCTTCCACCGTTTCTCGCGGGAAATATTCCAGGGCCAGCTCCACAAACAACTCGTGGTGGCGGGCCTCGCTTTCGGTGATCACCTGGTAGAAGGTTTTGAGCGTGCCCTGCGGCAGCGCTTCGGCCACCAATCCGAAGCGCTCACAGCCGCGGGCCTCGATAATGCCGGCGGTGAGCAGGCGGTCGAGCAGGTACGCTTCGCTGCCGCGGCGGATCAGTTTGCGGATGGCGTTGATGTAGGGATCTTTCTCGTCCGGAGCCTGATAGACGCCGCGCTCGTGCATCAGTTTGATCACCTGGCGGAAGTGGTTCATCTCCTCCAGCGCCAGGTTCACCATGGCCTCCACCAGTACCGGTTTGTCCGGGTAGTGGGAGAACATGGACACCGCCATGCCGGAGGCCTTTTTCTCTGCGGCGGCGTGGTCCTGGAGGAAGTGGTCGAAGTCGGCCAGTACCGGCTCCGTCCAGGATTTTGGGGTGGTGAATCTCAGGTCGAACATGGCGGCGGTATCAATCGCAAATGCGCGATTATACCGCCGGTTTGGCCCCTCTCCCCAACCCTCTCCCCCGAAGGGGGAGAGGGAGTTGAATGCTCCCCTCTCCCGCTTGCGGGACAGGGGCCGGGGAGAGGGCTCTAACTGGCCAGTCGCTGCTCCCTCCGCTCTTTCTCTTCCTGCTCCCGCTGGGAGTCCTCCCTGGCTTCATCCAGGGTCATACCCGCCTTCTTGTGCGGAGTGGGTTTGCCCTCCGCGTCCAGAGCGACAAACACGATGCGCTCCACCTGTATGATCAGCTCTCGGGTCTGCTTGTTGCGCACCTCGCAGTGCACGGTCAGTGAGGTGCGGCCTATATCCACCACCTCGAAACCGAATTCCACCACGTCGCCGCAAAACGCCGAACTGACGAAGTCGATCTCCGACATCAACTTGGTTACCACCATGGGGGTGCCCATCTGGCAGCCGGCGAAAATGGCCGCCTCCTCGTCTATCCACGCCAGAAGCTGACCGCCGAACAGCCGTTGCGCCGGGTTGAGATCTCCGGGTTTCACAAAGTGACGTGAGTAGTATTTCATGCCTACCTCTCTGTCTTGCTATGGGTTAAGAATAGGCCGCGCTCCGCTGCGGCCCCAGTATCGAAGGTGCACTAAGTGTGCCAAATACAGTAGTAGAGAGCTGCCTCGTCATACAAATGGCGCCAATAGCAAACCATTGGGACTATCGGGGCGCTTTAGCCGGGGAGGGGGATATTCTGGACAGCGATTTGCGCGCCTTGTGACGCCGGCTATGGGACTGGCCGGTTTATGCCTATAGAATGCCCAGCCAATGACTGTAGGTTCCCAAAATCAAGGGGGAGAATTCCAGGCATGATTATCCAGCCGAAAGTACGCGGTTTTATCTGCACCAACGCCCACCCGCAGGGCTGCGCCGCCAACGTGCGCGAGCAAATCAACCACATCAAGTCCCAGCCGGCCATCGAGAACGGCCCCAAGAAGGTATTGGTGGTGGGCGCCTCCACCGGCTACGGCCTGGCCTCGCGCATCACCGCCGCCTTCGGCTGTGGCGCCGACACCTTGGGGGTCTTCTTCGAGAAGCCGCCCACGGACAAGCGCACCGCCTCCGCCGGCTATTACAACGCCGCGGCCTTCGAGGAGGAGGCGCACAACGCGGGCCTCTATGCCAAAAGTATCAACGGCGATGCCTTTTCCGATGAGATCAAGGCCAAGGCCATCGAGATGATCAAGGCGGACATGGGCAAAGTCGACCTGGTGGTCTACAGCCTGGCCTCGCCGCGACGCAAGGACCCGAAGACCGGCGAGCTGTACAGCTCGGTGCTGAAGCCGATCGGCGAGGGCTACACCGCCAAGAATCTGAATACCGACAAGCTGGAGATCTCCGATATCACCGTGGAGCCCGCCAGTGAGGAGGAGATAGCCGCCACCGTGAAAGTGATGGGCGGCGAGGACTGGGAACTGTGGATGGACGCCCTCGACGAGGCCGGCGTGCTGGCGGACGACTGCAAGACCGTCGCCTACACCTATATCGGCGAAAAGCTCACCTGGCCCATCTACGGCCACGCCACCATCGGCAAGGCCAAGGAAGATCTGGATCGCGCTGCCAGAGCCATCAGTGAGAGCGACAAGGCGGAAGCCCATGTGGCGGTGCTCAAGGCGCTGGTAACCCAGTCCAGTTCCGCCATCCCGGTGATGCCGCTGTATATCTCCCTGGTCTACAAGGTGATGAAGGAGGAGGGCACCCACGAGGGTTGTATCGAACAGCTCTACCGCCTCTATACCGAGGGCCTCTATACCGATAGCCCACGCCTGGATGACGCCAACCGCTTGCGCATGGACGAGAAGGAGCTGCGCCCGGAAACCCAGGCCAAGATTGAGAAACTGTGGCCGGAGGTGACCGAGGACAATCTGTTCGAACTCAGCGACTATAAAGGCTACCAGGCGGATTTCCTCAAGCTGTTCGGTTTCGGCATCGACGGTGTTGATTACGATGCTGATGTCAGCCCGATGGTAGAGGCGGATTTCGAGTAACCCTGGGACCGCGGAGCTCCAGCTCCGCAAGCGGGCCGCATACTCTGCTGTGCAGGAGCGGCCGGACCGCTCCTACAACTCCCTTCCCTAATCTCTGCATAATCATCCAGTAGGAGTTTCTCCATGGAATACCGCCAACTGGGCACCACCGACCTCAAAGTCAGCCAGATCTGCCTGGGCACCATGACCTGGGGCGAGCAGAACAGCGAAGCCGAGGCCTTCGAGCAGTTGGACTACGCCCTCGATCGGGGCGTGAATTTTATCGACTGCGCGGAGATGTACCCGGTACCGCCGCGCCCGGAGACCTACGGACGCACCGAGGAGATTACCGGCAACTGGCTGGCGGCGCGGGGCGATCGGGACCAGGTGGTTCTGGCCACCAAAGTCACCGGTCGCGGCGACGCCAACTCCGGTGTGGCGCATATCCGCGGCGGTCCGCGACTGGAGCGGGCGCAGATCCTCAAGGGCTGCGACGATTCCCTGCGGCGCCTGCGCACCGACTATATCGACCTCTACCAAGTGCACTGGCCCGAGCGGCACGCGAATTTCTTCGGTCGCCTGGACTACAAGCACGACCTCGATGACGGGGTATCCATTGCCGAGACCCTGGGTGCGCTGGAGGAACTGGTGCGCGTCGGCAAGGTGCGTCATATCGGCGTATCCAACGAGACTCCTTGGGGGATGCACCGATATCTGCGTCTGGCCGCGCACGGCAACAGGCCGCGCATCGCCTCCATCCAGAACCCCTACAACCTGCTCAACCGCAGCTTCGAAGTGGGCTGCGCGGAAATGGCGATTCGCGAGCAGTGCGGTCTGCTGGCCTACTCGCCGCTGGCCTTCGGTGCCCTGTCCGGCAAATACCTGGGCGGGCGCAAACCCGCCGGCGCGCGCCTGACCCTGTTCGAGCGCTTCCAGCGCTACACGGGCCCGCGGGCGGTGTCGGCCACTGAAGCCTACGTCGGCCTGGCGCGGGAGTTCGGCCTGGACCCGGCGCAGATGGCCCTGGCCTTCGTCAACCGGCAGCCGTTCGTCACTTCGAACATTATCGGCGCGACGACGATGGAGCAGCTGCGGGCGAATATCGATAGTGTGGGGGTGACAATTGACGAAGAACTCCTGGCGGGGATAGAAGCGGTGCACAGCGATAGTCCCAATCCAGCGCCGTAAACCTTTTCCCTTCCGCCGGGGGATAGCCGCCCCCGGCGCTTTCCTATACTGTTGCAAGGTATTGCGACCGCGGGGAGCGATCATGGAAACCACCGGCCACCACACCGTCAACGACCTCTTCGCCCAACTGGGCCTCCCGTCCGATGATGACGCTGTCGAAGGTTTTCTTGAGCGCCACCACCTGAGCGGTGAAGAGCATCTGTCCGAGGCGCCATTCTGGTCTGACGGGCAGCGCGAGTTCCTGGAGCAGGCGATCCTGGACGATTCCGACTGGTGCGAGGCGGTGGACGAACTGGACACCCTGCTGCGCCATTGAACCAACAGTAGGTGCGCCGTGCGCACCAATAGGCCCCGACAGTGCGCACGGCGCACTCTACCCCTCGCCACCTCCCTCCCGCCATCGCTATAATGCGCCGCTTTCGACCGCCACGCGGCAGACAACGACACCCGATGGAAAAACCCCACTTTCGCGCAGCGCTGCTGCATCCGCGCTACTGGCCGACCTGGCTGCTCTTCGCCTTCTGGTACCTGGTCGCGCAGCTACCCTACCGCTGGCAACTGGCCCTGGGCCGCGGCCTGGGCCGGCTGATGCTGCGCCTTGCCAGCCGCCGCCGCACTATTGCCGAGCGCAACCTGGCGCTGTGCTTCCCGGAGCTTTCTGAGGAAGAGCGCGCCGAGCTGTTGCTGCGCAACTTCGACTCCAACGGTATCGCGCTGATGGAAACCGGCATGGCCTGGTTCCGCTCCAGCCAGTGGCTGCGCAAGCGTTTCACCATCGAGGGCCTGGAACACCTGCGGCAACCCCAGGAACGGGGGCAGGGGGTGGTGCTGATGGCGATGCACTTCACCACCCTGGAGATAGGCGCCGCCTTTATGGCCATGTGCCACAAAGTCGACGGCATGTACCGCCCGCACAAGAACCCCGTGTACGACTATATGCAGCGCAAGGGACGCGAGCGCCACGGGGAGGATTCCGAGGTCTACCAGCGCAAGGATGTGCGCGGCATGCTGCGCGCGCTGAAGAGGGGGCGCTCGGTATGGTATGCGCCGGACCAGGACTACGGCATCAGCCACGGGGTCTTCGCCCCCCTGTTCGGCCAGCCCGCGGCCACGGTTACCGCCACTTCGCGTTTTGCCCGCCTGGGGCGAGCGCAGGTGGTACCCTACATGGTGACCCGGCTGGAGGGCGGCGCAGGCTACCGTGTGGTGGTCTATCCCCCGATAAAGGAAATTCCCTCCGGCGACGAACTGCGGGATGCCGTGCTGGTCAATCAGTTTATCGAGGCGCGCCTGCGGGAGAATCCATCCCAGTACATGTGGGTGCACCGCCGTTTCAAGACACGCCCGGAAGGTGCTCCGGACGTCTACGGCGAGGCCCGCAAGCGCAAGCGGCGGCGCAAGAAGCGCAGATAGCCAGCAACTGGTCTGGCATCCGCCCTGCGCGCTCAGTAACATACCGGTTTCGTTTTTCGGCGGCTCAACCGGTGAAAGGTAAGGAGTTAGGATGTTTTCCGGCAGTATGGTGGCCCTGGCTACCCCTATGTACGCAGACGGCAGCCTGGACTGGGACAGTCTGCACAATCTGGTGGAGTGGCATATAGAGCAGGGCACCCGCGCCCTGGTCGCGGTGGGCACCACCGGTGAATCCGCCACTCTCGACGTCAACGAACACCTGGAGGTGATCCGCCGCGTGGTGGATCAGGTGGCCGGGCGCGTACCGGTGATTGCCGGCACCGGCGCCAACTCCACCCAGGAGGCCATCGAACTCACCGAGACCGCCTCCAAATGCGGCGCCGACGCCTGTCTGCTGGTCACTCCCTACTACAACAAGCCTACCCAGGAGGGCCTGTACCAACACTACAAGGCCATCGCCAAGGCCGTGGCCATTCCGCAGATACTCTACAATGTGCCCGGGCGCACCGCGGTGGATATGCTGCCGGAGACGGTGCGGCGCCTGGCGGCGATCGGCAATATCGTCGGCATCAAGGAGGCCACCGGCGACCTGGATCGCGCGCGCGAGCTGCTGGAAATCCTGCCGCGGGATTTCGCCGTCTATTCCGGTGACGACGCCACGGCGTTGGAGTTGATGCTCGCCGGTGGCCACGGCGATATCAGCGTGACCGCCAATGTGGCACCGGCGGCGGTGGCGCAGATGTGCGAGGCGGCACTCGGTGGCGACTCCGGCACAGCGCGTGCTATCGACGAACGCATCCGCATACTGCACAAAGTGCTGTTTGTGGAGTCCAACCCGATACCGGTGAAGTGGGCGCTGCGGGAGATGGGGCGCGTGGATGGCGGTATCCGCCTGCCACTGACCTCTCTTTCCCCCGAGCATCACGCCACAGTGCGTGAGGCGTTGCGTAGCGCCGGAATATTGTAAAAAACGCGCCGCCCAAGATTCGAAAGTAAAGGTATCGATAATGACAAGATTCACTGCTGGAACCGCACTCGGGATCGCCAGCCTCGCGCTGGTGGGTTGCGGAATGTTTGGCGGCGACGACGGCTATTTCCGCGACCGCGGCGATGACTACCAGATGGCCAACAGCCTGCCGCCGCTGCAGCTGCCGCCCGGGGTCACCGCCAAGTACCAGGAAGAGCTGTACGAGATTCCCCAGGTCGGCGGCGGTGAACTGGAGCGCGGCGAGTTCGAAGTGCCGCGCCCACAGCCTCTTTCCACCAATGTGGGCATGGACCGGGTGAAGATCCAGAAGCTGGGCAATCGCCGCTGGGTGCTGGTCTCCCAGCCGCCGGATGAAGTATGGCCACAGCTTCATTACTTCCTGCGCAGCTCCGGGCTGCAGTTGGCCATGTCCGACGCCAGTTCCGGGCTTATGGAAACCGTCTGGCTGACTTTTGGCGAAAGTCCCGACACCAAAGACAAGTACCAGTTACGGGTGGAGTCCGGCGTGCAGCCGGATACCACGGAGGTTCATGTGCGCCACCTGTCGGTACCTGTCGACACGCCGGTGGGCGGCCAGGTCAACTGGCCGGAGCGGTCCACCAGCCCGGAGCGCGAAGGATGGATGATTGACGAGATGTCCACCTCACTGGCCGCTGAGTCCACCGGCGCGACTGCGTCGCTGGTGGCGCAGGCGATCGGCGGCGGCTCGGTCAAGGTGCAACTGGTGGAGCCGGCGGGCAAAGAACCCTATATTGCCATGGACCTGGCCATGGACCGCGCCCGGGCCACCGTGGCCCACGCGATCAATGTCGGTGCCTATCGGCTGCACCAGGAAGATGCGGACATCGGCCTCTTCTATGTCACTTACGACGAAGACCGCGAGCTCTCCGAAGAGGATGACGACCGTTGGTTTTCCTGGAGATTGGGCAAGGACGAGGACAAGCTGGCAAAGGCCGCGGATAAAGTGACCTTGCAACAGCTGTTGGCCAATATCGATCCCTCTGCCGACCCGGCGCTGTTCAGCGGTATCGAGGGCCTGGGCGGCGCTGCGGACCAGAAGATTCCCGGCTACCTGGTGCTGGTACGCGGCACCGGGGAGGCGGTCCAGGTCCGCGTTCGCGACACCCGCGGGAAGCCCCTGCCCCGCAACCGGGCGACGCAACTGTTGATGGCTGTTCGTCAGAATCTCATTTAATGTTGCGCTTTGCCTCGCTGGGAAGCGGCAGCAAGGGCAACGGCACCCTGGTGGCCAGCGGCGGCCACTGCCTGTTGGTGGACTGTGGCTTTACCATCAGGGAGACCGAGCGGCGCATGGCGCGGCTCGGTGTGTCGCCGGCGGACCTGTCCGCGATACTGGTGACCCACGAGCACAGTGACCATCTCTCCGGTGTAGCGCCGTTGGCGCGCAAGTACGGACTGCCCGTCTACCTGACTCCCGGAACCCTTCGTGCGCGCGATATCGGCAAGCTGCCGCGGGTCCACTTGATCGAGGGCCACCAGCCGTTTGCGGTGGCGGATATCGATGTGACTCCGGTGGCTGTTCCCCACGATGCGCGGGAGGCGGCGCAGTTCGTATTCCGCAGCCGCGGCAGCAGCCTCGGCCTGCTCACCGACCTGGGTACTGTGACCCCCCATGTGGAGGCACATTTTGGCGATTGCGATGCCCTGGTACTCGAGGCCAACCACGATCCACAAATGCTCGCCCAAGGCCCGTATCCGCCGTCGCTGAAGCGGCGCGTGGGGGGTGCCTACGGCCATCTGAGCAACCAGCAGGCGGCCGGTTTTCTGCAGCGGGTCGGTGCCGGGCAGTTGCAGCACCTGGTGGTGGCGCATATCAGCGAGAAGAACAATACCGTCGAACGGGCCCGCGAAGCCCTCGCCGACGCTGCCGGGCAGGCGGCCAACTGTATTTTTGCCTGCCAGCAGCAGGGTTTTGACTGGCTCCATATCGACAAGGCCTGAAATAACTTTGTGGGAGCCTGCCCTGCAGTCGACTGCAACGATGCTATCGCCCCCTGTTTCGCCAGCGGGGCTGGCTCCCACGAAAAGTGTGTTGTAGGGAGGGGGGGATGGAAACACTGCTGATCTATCTGGTGCTCGGCGCCGCCGCCGGCACCATCGCCGGGCTTTTCGGCGTTGGCGGTGGCCTGATTATTGTCCCGGCACTGGTGCTGGTGTTCACCGCCCGGGGCCTGGCACCGGAAATCCTCACCCATATGGCGGTGGCTACCTCCCTGGCCACTATCGTTATCACTTCTCTCAGTTCCATCCGCGCGCACCATCTGAAAGGCGCCGTGGATTGGTCGGTTTTTCTCGCCATGACGCCGGGTATCCTGCTCGGTTCCTGGCTCGGCGGAGTGACCGCCCACTTGCTCCCGGGAGCCTGGTTGCAGCTGTTGATCGGCGTTTTTGCCCTGGTGATCGCTGTCAAGATGTGGCTCGATGGCCTGCGCCGCGCGCAACTGCCTACTGACGGCAGCCGCCTGCCCGGAGCCGTGGCACTGTCTGCCGGCGGCGGCATTATCGGCTGGGCCTCGGCGATTTTCGGAATTGGCGGGGGCTCGCTCACCGTGCCCTTCCTGTCCCACTGCCGGGTGCAGATGCAGCGCGCCGTGGCCACCTCCGCCGCCTGCGGCCTGCCCATTGCGGTGGCCGGGGCGATCAGCTTTGCGGTACAGGGATGGGGTGAGGGGCAACTGCCCGCGTGGAGCAGCGGCTATATCTATTGGCCGGCGTTTCTCGGCATAGTGCTTGCCAGCACGCCCTTCGCGCGGCTCGGCGCCAACCTGGCCCACCGGCTCTCGCCGCAGATGCTCAAGAACTGCTTTGCGGGCCTGCTGTGTGTGATCGGGTTGCGGTTTATCTGGCTGAATGCCGGGTTGTTATTTGCATAGGGGTGGACGAACACAGGGTTCGTCCCATGACCACCACACTCCAAGCCAAGCTCGTCATACCGGCGCAAGAACGTCATGCCGGACTTGATCAGGTACCGGTATCCAGCCCTGGGTTCCGGCTTGCGCCGGAACGACGGAAGCGCGTAGTAACGCGAGCTTTGTGTTCGCCCATTAAAAAGGCCGCTGTTTCCAGCGGCCTTTTCGTCTCGTCATATCCCTATTATCTGATCCCGCACATCCCTTTCTTGAGCAGCGGGGAGAGCACAATCATCAGTGCACCGGCACCCAGACCCCACCACATCAGATACTCGTACAGATTGGTGTAGGTGGACAGGGTGGAGGCCAGGTCGCCGGTGGCCTCCTGGTTCACCGCGGCCATCTTGCCAATACGGGTGGCGACGGTTTCCGACAGCGCGGTGGCCAGGAACCAGGTACCCATGCTCACACTGACCACCCGTCCGATGGACAGCTTGGTCACTGCGGACAGGCCCACCGGCGACAGGCACAGTTCGCCCATGGTGTGCAGGAGGTAGGCCAGGACCAGCCAGATCATCGCGACCTTGCCGGCCTCGGTGGGGAATTGCGCACCCAGCACCAGGGCACCGAAGCCAAGGCCTGCCTGGATAATACCCAGGCCGAACTTCACCGGCGTGCTGGGCTCCCAGTTGCGCTTGCCCAGCCATACCCACAAGGCGGCGAAGGGAATCGCCAGCAGCATGATAAAGCCGGCGTTCAGGGAGCCGAACATGGAGGCGCGGATCTCGCCGTCGCCCATGTTGCGGTCCAGCACGCGGTCGGCATACAGGGTCATGGAGCCGGCGGACTGTTCGAACAGCGCCCAGAATACGATGGTGGAGGTGATCAGCACCATCAGCACCACGGTGCGGGAGAACTCCTCGCTGTAGTGGCGGATAAATCCGTAGGCGATAAAGGCCACCAGGCCCAGCAGCATACCGCCGAGCCACATATCCACGTTGGTAAAGGCCCAGGTCAGGCCCAGAGCCGCGGTGGCCGCCGCCAAGCCGATGGCGATCATGTCCTTGCGCTTGTCGTCCTGGTGCAGCATGGCAAACAGGATCAGGCCGACGATGGCAACGATCAACAGGCTGTTCTGTGCCAAGTGCACCACCGGCTCGCTCTGTACCAGGAACCAGACGCCAGCTAGGGAGGCGATACCGCCCAGGTACACCGCCCACTCCTTGTTGATGGGGCCGACGGCCTTCTGCTTGAGCAGCTTCGGGTCGTGGGGTTCGGCGAGGCCATTGAGGAACTTCTGGCCCCAGAGGAAAGTGATCAGGCCCAGCACCATGCCGATACCAGCGAGACCGAAGCCATAGCCCCAACCGTAGGTTTCCCCCAGGTAGCCGCACAACAGGGTGGCAATAAAGGAACCGATATTGATGCCCATATAGAAGATGGTGAAACCGGCATCACGGCGCGGATCATTCTTGCTGTAGAGCTGCCCCACGATGGTGGAGATATTCGGCTTCAGGAAGCCCACGCCAACAGTAATGAGCGCCAGGGCCATAAAGAACACCTTGAGCGCCATCACGTCCTGAATTACCACGTCGTTGGCGAGGGTGGTGCCGGCGGCAATGACCGAACCGTCGTTCAGGGTAATCGCCTCGCTCAGTACTGTGCCCGCGGCGTAGGAAATTGCCTGGCTGCCTTCCACTGCCATCAACAGGTGACCCAGGCATAGTAGAATTCCGCCAAACACCACAGCCTTGCGCATACCCAGGTACCGGTCGGCGAGCAGGCCACCGATCAGCGGCAGAGCGTAGACCAGGCCGGCGTAGGCGCCCAGCACATCGTAGCCGGCGCTGTCAGTGAACAAATGGTATTTGGTGAGGTAGAGAAGGAGCAGATATTTCATTCCGTAGAAGGAGAAGCGCTCCCAGAGCTCGGTGGCAAAGCAGATATAGAGCCCTTTTGGGTGGCCCAGCAACTCGCCGGAGCCGGCAACAGTGGGTGCCGTGGTGGCATCCGCGACATTAGAAGACATAGAAGTTCCTCTGTCTGTAATAGTTATCGGGAACCTCTGGCACCCAGAGCTTCCGGTAAAAACCTGCGGAGTGTAACAGTAGGCTGTTATTTAGGCTAATGGTTGCAAGTGAAACGAGCGTGAGGGGTTTACAGACGACCCGGTTGGTGGTAAAGCTCGCAAGAAGCCTGCCGCCAGGGAACTATAACGATGAAAATCTCCCTTTCAGTGACCGGAATTTTCTTTGTGGTCGTATTTTTGGGTGCTTGTACCACTATGCCGCCGACAGCCACGGAGGTGGACACCGACCACCTGCTCAGTGGCGAGCCGCTGCTGGGCTACCGGGTGACGCCACAGCAACTGCCGGAGGTCGATATCCTCGGCCTAAGCGGCGAGATGCGTGAACTCCTCGACAGCATCGCCCCGGATGCCGGCTCTTCGCAGAGGCTGGCGGCCCTGCTGAAGGCCTTCGGTGGGCAGTTTCATGTGAAATACGACGCGGACAGCACCCTCACCGCCGCGGAGACCTTCCACGAGCAGCGCGGCAACTGCATGGCATTTACGGTAATGATGGTGGCCATGACGCGGGCCCTGGGGGCCGAGGCCTATTTCAACCAGGTGGAAGTGCCGCAGACCTGGGATTATGCGGACGCGGACACCTTCGTCGTTTACCGCCATATCAACATGGTCTCCAAATCCCCGCGCGGCCGCCGCGTGGTGGATTTCGATCTCGCAGCCTACGACCCGGTGTACGATCAGTTCCGCCTGTCCGACTCCGCCGCTTTCGCTCAGTTTTACAGCAACCGCGCGGTGGAGCTGCTGAAGGACGGGGACACCCGCGCCGCCTTCCTGCACATGCGCAAGGCGCTGGAACTGCAGCCGCAGGGCAGCGAGCTCTGGGCAAACCTCGGGGTGATCTACGGGCGTGCCGGATTTACCGCCGAGTCGGAGCAGAGCTACCTGCAAGCCATCCGCTTGAAACCGGCCAACCTGACCGCCATCAGCAACCTGGAACGCCTCTATCGCAACAGCGGCCGCCAGGCGCAGGCGGAACACTACGAACGCCAGGCCCGCTACTACCGCGAGCGCAATCCCTACTACCTCTATTTCCAGGCCCGCAATGCCTACGAACACGGCGAATTCGAGCTGGCGCACAAGCGGCTTCGCCGCGCGCTGTGGAAGTACAGCGACGATCACCGCTTTCACTTTCTGATGGGGCTGACCAATTACCGCCTGGGGGATATGAAGGAGTCGCACGAGCATTTTACCGAGGCGTTTTCCCTGGCGGAAAATCCGGGTACCAAGAACGCCTATATGCGCAAGTTGGAATATCTGCAGCAGGACCGGCAGTAGTGATTCGCCTGCAGGGCAGGCTCCCACATGAATCTGAAGCCAATTCGGGAGGGAACCAACTCTGTGGGAGCCTGCCCTGCAGGCGAAAAAAAGGGGCGCCGATCGGCGCCCCTCATTTTTGCTTGCCAGGTCCTTTTTAGAACTGGTAGCTGACTCCGGCCCAGGCGTAGCGGCCTTTGTAGTCCAGGGTGCTGTTCCAGTCGCCGGAACCTGAGCCATCGGTGGGCTCGCGGTCGGCCAGGTTGTCAACACCGGCGGTCAGCCGCAGTGCGTCGCTTACGTCCCAGCCCGCGTGAAGGTCCAGGTAGGTGTGCGAGGGCACTTCCCGGTAGGAGGTCTCGCCGTCACTCAGATGGCGGACATCCAGGCCCAGGCTCCAGCTGTCCGCGAACCAGGTGACACCGGCGAGGCCGCGCCATTTCACGTACATCTCGCTGGAAGTCCCCACATAGCCCAGCTTGTCCCAGGTCTGGTCAGTCTGCTCGTTGTATTCGTCATACTCCAGCAGGCGGGACGCCTGCAGACGCAAGGCCAACTGTCCGGCATTGAAATGCAGGTTGTTGATGATATCGAGGTCCACACCGCGGGTGCTGATTTCACCGATATTCATCTTTGCGCCTTCCAAGTTGGTGACCTGGCCTCCGGCACCGCGGGTGATCGCGGCACAAGCAGTCTCGATGCCATCGCGGTAGCAGTCGTCCAGCATACGCTGCAGGTCCGGAGAGGTGATGGCGTTTTCAACCTGAATATCGAAGTAGTCCAGAGTGATGGACAGGTCTTCGACAAAAGCCGGAGTCCAGACGATGCCGAAGGTGTAGGACTCGGCCTCTTCCGCGTCCAGGTTCGGATTGCCGCCGATATTGGTGGGAACCTGGCTGCCGCTCTGGGTGAAGCCCGGGCCTACCATGCCGCAGTTTGCGCCCTGGCCTTCCTCGTTGCTCTCGCTGGTGTCACAGGGGTCGATCAGGTACTCGTAGCTCTGTGCGGTGCCACTGAAGAGTTCGTAAATACCTGGAGCGCGGAAGGAGGTGGAAGCACTGGCGCGGAAGCGCAGGTCTTCGATCGGAGCGTAGACTAAGCCTACTTTACCGGTGGTTTCGCCGCCGAAGGTGTCGAAGTCGGAATAGCGAACCGCAAGGTCAGCGGACAATTCTTCCGCATACTTGGCACCGGCCAGAATAGGCAGGTTGAATTCGGCAAACACCTCGGTTACAGAGTAGTCCCCTTCGGTGGCTTCCTGCTGGTTGCCAAAGGTGTCGCCACTTTGGGTTTCCACGCTGGGATTGAACTCACCGGACTCTTTGCGGTACTCCACGCCCGCTGCAAAACCCAGGGCGCCGCCCTGGAACTGGACAGCATCTATGTCTCCAGTAAGAGAGACGCCATAGTTTTCCAGTTCGTACTCGTTGTCTTCCCTGTCGGCGTAACGCATATAGTCGATCACCTCGGGGCTCATGCCGCCGGCAAATACCGGCTCGATGCCCGCGGTGCCATTGAGGATCTCCTGCAGCTTGCTCTTGCTATAGGCGTTGGCGATCACGTTTTCGCCTTCGTTTTTGCCGTAGCTGGCGAATGCGTCCCAGCTCCAGCTGTTGGCTAGGTCGCCGCGAAGGCCGGCGAGGAAGCGATAAGTATCCGTTTCCTGCTCGTAGTCGCGGGTGCCGCCGGCAACCGGGCGAATGCGCATGTCTTCAAAGCCCGCCTGCCAACTTTCGCTGGGGAAGGGGGATTCTTCGTCTTCCGGATTGCTGCCGTTGGCGACCCAGGCGTCATGGGCTTCCTGCCAGGCAGTCTGCAGTTGCGCCTGAATTTCGGCCGGCAGATGTTGTTCTTAATAAGGTGTTCTTCCCGCCTTATTCGGAGGTGGGAAGATAGGCATTTGTGGCGAAATGAAAAAATCCAACAATGGATCGAGCATCTGCTTGCGACCACTACAGCTAGTGTGATCGTTTTTTTTCATTAATCACCATGAGAATGGAGTTATAGAAAAAACGCGACGGACTCCTTGCGTGGTTCGAGACGCTCGCTATGACCTAAGTCCGACGGATTGCTAGTCTGTTGTGAAGGATTTTTTGGCAATCAATACATCAGCCTATTACTTCACCAAATGTAAATGAATGCCTATCAATCCTAATTGGTTGTTGAAGTTGAGCGAATCGGCTGAGGAAAAACCTATCTCACGACTTTTTGCAAGAACATTCTTAATGTCCGTATCATTAAGTGCGGCATTTTTCATATCTAATAGGCGGGCGTGAGCTGATTCAAATTCGGCTTTTCTACTTTTGAGCTGGGTCAGTACTCTTTCCGTACCAATCGCGCGCAGTCGTTTCATTGGTTCAGCGATTTCCGCGATCAGCGAGCTGCAGAGTTGGTTTCCGCTGAACTCCAGGCGAAAATCATTAATCGTTTTATTGAGTTGCGTCGAAGCCTGTTGGTTCGTCGGGCATCCGGTAGTGGCGATAATTTGAATGAATCCAATTGCCGCATCGAATATTCTGTACTTCTTCATGGCGGATTCGTAGATTGAGGCTTCAGACATAGAGGGTGCGACTATTGAGGATTTCTCGTGGTGGCAGACAAAGTGCGCCGATGCTCCAGTCTTTAGGACGCGGAAAATTTCTTTCAGTGACAGGTTCCAGTCGCTGTATTCGATGCCGAACTGAGATGTAACAAGGTCAAAGTGCTCTTGCGAAAAAGGAAGGGACTCACAAGGGGTGTTGCTGAAGAAATTGATAGATTTGCGCAGTTCTTTAGTTTTTAAGGGTAGTTGCTTAACACTTTCGGAAATAACTGCTGCATCAGCGGCATAAATCGACACGTCTTTATTAGAACGGGAGATTTTATCTGCAGCAATACTGGCTATGGCCCCGTTTCCGGTGGCCACATCGAGAATCTTGCAGTGGTTCTCTAATGACAGGAATACCTCTTCCCAAAAATTCCGAAGATTGCCAGTGTAATTTGTGGGTAGGGTTTCTCCAAAAGTTGTAATAAAACCCTGGTTCCAAAAATCATTCCAGTGTTTTTGATTCATGGTCAATACCTATTTAACAAAAAAGGGCCAACAAAGTTGGCCCTTTCCCTTTCTTAAGAAAGCTTAAGAATATTTTCGCTTCATCAGAAGCTCATTGTGTACTCGGCATAAACCATGCGACCGGTAGCATCGTACAGGTCGTAGTGGTCACGTGCGAACTTGCCGTCTTTATCCATTACCGGCTCTTCGTTGGTCAGGTTGCGAGCGCCAACCTTGATGGAACCGAAAGAGTCGGTGCTGAGACGGTATGCCAGATTCAGGGTAGTCCAGGAATCCAGGTCTTTACCGCTCTTGAACAGCTCGCCGCTGTCGGTTACATCGGTGAACTCATCGTGAGTGGAGATGTAATCAACGGTCAGGTCAACTGCGTGCATACCCATGCTCCAGCCGAACACGAACTGACCACGCAGATCCGGGTACAAGTTGAAAGTAGCTACGTCCTGAACCGGCCCCTGGTAGTAGGCATCAGTTTCATAGGAAAGCTGATGGCTTACCAGGGTGCCTAGGCTCAGCATGCCAATTGCAGTGTCAAAGCTGCCGTCAACTTTGATGTCGACTCCAGTCACGTCCAGTACGCCGGCGTTGGTGGTTTGAGAGAAGAACTCAGTCTGAGCGCCGGTACCGGTAGTGTAGATACCTGAAGCCGGATCCAGTTCTATGCCGGCAGCCAGGGCATAGAAGATGCTCTGAGCGGTTGGCTGCAGGATTACGTCTTCAACTTCAACATTCCAAAAGCCCAGGTCCAGAGTCCAGCCGTCAACAAACTCCCAGTTACCACCGATGGACAGGGAAGTGGAGGTTTCCGCATCCAGATCTTCGTTGGTGGAGTAGTAGGTATCCCACTGACGGGACAAGCCGGTAGTTGGATCAGTTGCATCTTCAGCGGAGAAGGCGGACGGACCGTAGAGTTCGTCCAGAGCCGGAGCGCGGAAGCCTTTACCGGCGCGCGCGCGCAGAGTCAGGCTGTCGGTCACGTTGTAAGTGGCAGACAGAGACGGTGCAACGTTGGAGCCGAAATCGCTGTAGTTGTCGTAGCGAACCGCAGCATTCATTTCGATCTTATCTGTGACCGGAATCACGGCTTCGGCGAATACTGCAGCTACGTCGCGGTCACCGCCGGAGGAGTTGCCCGAGCTGCCGCCGACCAAGCCGGCTTCAGAGGCGGAGTCATACCTGTTGGCGTACTCGATTTCGTAAGCCTCGGCACCCGCCAGGACGATGGTTTCGCCGGCGCCAAAGTAGTCACCAGCATTAAACTGCATGTGGCCGTAAACTTTGGACATGGCGGTGTAATTGTCCTGGGTAGTAGTGGCGCGCATGGCTCCTGCACCTTCCGGAGAGAACGGATCGATACCTTGCTCCATTACGTAATCGAGACCCGGGTATGACAGGTAGTAGTAGCCGAGTTCTTTGGATTCGTAACGACCGCGCTGTACGTAGGTTTCGTAGCTGACGCTGTCGGTGATGTCACCGCGGAAGCCCAGAGTCAGGTCGTACTGGGTGTCGGTTACGACGTTGTCGCGGGGGCCGATATTGGTCCAGCGATAGTAACCGGTGATTTCATAGTCTTCGGTAATGGAGCCGTCTGCCAGCAGAGCATCTACATCGAACGGTACGTCAGAGTAGTCAGCCGGCATGTTGTCCCAGGAAGCAGCGGGCGGCGCGTAGCGACCGAAAGAGTCCACCTTGGAGAACAGAGCGTTGGTGAAGAGTTCGACGTTGTCGGAGATTTCGTAGTTGGCGCTCAGAAAGGTGTTGGCGCGCTTCAGCTCAGCTTTGTTCGCAGAGACGTTGGCGTAGGGGTAGGCACACAGGGTGCCATCCGCTTCACCGAATGCCGCTGCACCGGTCTCCATAAATACTGGGTCACTGGCGCAGCTGGTGGCTGCCTGAATGTCATAGTAGTCGGTAGTCGGGTCATAGATTTCGATGGTCTTGCCATAGTAGGACCAGCCATCGGTGTCGTTATAGGCGTCCAGACGGCCGTCACCGTCGTCGCGAATCCAGGCAGCTGTGTATTCGCGATCGCCGTCGAAGATCGGGTCGCGACGGTTGTATTCGGCAGCGAAGGTAATATTGCCGCGCTCACCGGTGATACCGGTTACGAAGCTGAAAGACTCTTCAATACCGTCGTCTTCGGAGCGGTCACCGCGACGAGCGGAGAATTCTACGCCATCGAAGTTTTCACGCATTACCATGTTCACAACACCGGCAACCGCGTCAGAACCGTAAACAGCAGAGGCGCCATCAGCCAGAATATCGATACGTTCAACGGCGGCCATCGGAATCATGTTCAGGTTGATCGACGCAGCGCCCAGGTTCGGAGAACCGGGCATACGACGGCCGTTGATCATTACCAGGCTGCGCTGAGAACCGAGACCGCGCAGGTCAACGGTGGCGTTGGATTGAGCTGAGCTACCTGAGCGCTCGTTGAAAGAGCCCAGAGAGTTTAGGGGAGTCGAGCGCAGGGTGTCTGCGATCATCAGATTGCCCAGAGCTTCGATGTCAGCGCGGTCCATGCTCACAACTTGAGCAGCTTCGTCGAAGTTAGTGCGTTTGATACGCGAACCGGTAACCACAACCTCTTCCACCAGAGTCGCATCTTCCTGCGCAAAAGCGGGCATGGCCGGAACCATTACTGCGGCTGCGGTCAGGCCCAGGGCCCCTTTCACAGCAACAGACAGGATGTTCTTTTTCATTGTAAATCCTCTCTTGATCGTTGGATTTATAGTGTTTGCCTTGAATGGCGATGTTTAGAAGCGGCTACCCCCAAGTAGCCACTTCCCTCCCAACACAGCTATTGACGGGTGGCACGATGGTTCCCTCAAAAAAATCGCATTTTTTTTCCTTAACTTCGCAATGTCAGGTTTGGGAGGTTGGTTTTGTGTGTTTTTTGATCAACTTGGGAGTGCGAGGAAAGGACGCCCCGTTCGGGGTGGGAAGGACCTGAGGGGGCTAGAACCGGGGAGTCACGATGCCGTAGAAGAAACGGCCTATGGCGTCGTAGTTCAGAGCCCGTTTTGCTGCCCCCTATTCGCCAGCAAGGCTGGCTCCCACAGGGGAGGGAAGTTTTGACTCGATAGTATTGGCTTAGGGAGTTGCCGGTTCCGGGCGTCGGATGCCTCGGGAGGTCTTCCATCTTCTCCTGGGTCCGCCCCAGCGGCCTTGAGGCCGGGGTCACGCCACTTGGCGAGGGGCCACTTCCCTGGCGATTTGATCCGCTTGCTCGATCTGTGCGACCCGCAGGTCGTATTCGGCTTGCAGAGTCATCCAGAGCTGTGGGGTGGTATCGAAGTAGCGGGCCAGACGCATGGCCGTATCCGCGGTTATGCCGCGCCTCTCCCTAACTATGTCGTTGATGCGCGGCGCCGGCACATGCAGCGCCTTTGCCAGTGCATTGGCGCTTATGCCCAGCGGGACCAGGTGGTCCTCGCGCAGGATTTCGCCCGGGTGGATGGGGCGCATGCCGCTGTTGAACATATTTACCTCCTCGGTGGTAATCCTCGATGGCCACATCTGCTGGGCCATCCGGAGTATATCGAATAACGTTAAGCGTCAAACTGGTGGCCACAAGCCTTGTTTGTGTTTCATCCAGGGTGGAACCATAATGGTTCCATTGTGTATGGAGGTGTGGCTATGGCTACTGTAACGCTTAAGAATATTCCAGACGATCTATATGGGCGCTTGAAGGAATCTGCGCAAGCGCATCACCGCTCCATCAACAGCGAGTTGATCAGTTGTTTGGAACTGGTGCTTGTCCCCAGGAAGGTAACTCCAGAGGAACGTTTGGTCAGATTGCGGAGTAAACGCCCGCGATTCGACTCCGATGCCGTTTCAGTCGAGGAAATCCGGAAGGCCATTGAAAGGGGGAGGCCGTGATTGTTGCCGACACCAATGTCATCACCTATTTGGCGTTGCCTTCACCTTATACGCCCCAGGCTGAACAGTTGTTGCTGAGGGAGTCGGAATGGGTTGCACCTGCGCTTTGGCGCAGCGAGTTTCGCAATGTCCTGGCGCTCTATATACGCAAGTCTCTGGTCAGTTTCGAGGAGGCCCTCGCTGTGCAGGCGGAGATGGAGGATCTTCTGAGCGGGAATGAATATGAGGTCACATCTCTGGATGTACTGTCTCTTGTAAACAAAAGCAGTTGCTCGGCCTACGATTGCGAGTTTGTGGCGTTGGCAGCGAGCCTGAGGGCTCCCATGGTGACCATGGACAAGAGACTGGCCAGTGCTTTCCCGGAAACGGTCGTGTTGCTGACTGAGTATGCGAATGATCCGACCGCTGAGGTCGGGGAGCCAGATCGAACTCGATAATGCAGCGCCATGGATGACAAGTATTGAACTTGTTGCCCGCACCGTTCGCCTGCAAGCAGGCTCCTACAACGCTAGCTGGCTCTATGGGCAGCCCCGCAAGATCTGTTGGGGCGACTGGAGGCCCGCTGATTCTCACCTTTCCTCTTTGTCACCCGATAGATCCCCGGCGCTTCGCTTACCAGCCAGCGGATTCGTCGCGCCAGTTCCCGGCCGAGGTTTTCCACTGTGGCCAGCTCGCTTTCCTCCGCGTTCATTATCGCGGCTATGCTGCCGAAGCGGGCGAGCAGCGCCCTGGCCCGGCGCGGTCCTATGCCTGGGAGCGATTGCAGTAGCCGGCGCTGCACCAGGTGCTTATCCCCGGCCCGGGTGCCCAGCGTTTCATTGGGGCAGGAGAGCGCGGGCAGCGGTGCCTGCAATTTGCCTCGCTCGTGCTGGCGGGCCGCGTAGAGCATCACCCTGGCGCTCTCCTCAGGCAGCAGTGTACGCAACAGCGGAATGTCCCAGAGGAGGGCGATCTTCACCAGTGCACCCTGAAGGATACGCCTTTCCCGCTGGCCAGCGCCCGGCGGCTGCACGCGCCCTTCGACAATGAGCGCGACGCGACGGTCAGGCTGCTGTGCGCGCCAATGGTAGAGGCGGCGCGCCTGGTCGAACAGGCGGCCGTCCGCGAGGGAAAGACGCAGGTCGGTGGCGGTTTTGCGTTCGAACAGCAGCTGATCGCCCACGCGGTAATCCCCGAGAGGCAGCGGCGCGCGCTCTATACAGATGTTTTGCCTGCGCAGTTCGTCCAAGAGGGCCGGTGACTGCTCGCGGTGGTCGACGGTGATCAGCATGGCGGGCCCTTCCGGTATCGCCTGAAGTCTCAGCGGGGGGGCAAGATGGGAGTAATGTACAGCTATAACAGCTCCATTCCGCTCCCGCGCGCCTTTTTGTCGAAGGTGAGGACCTTTGTACAATTGTGTTCGCTGCACACGGTTGCAATCAGAGTGTCGCTGAAATCGGTTCGCGCGGACGCGCAATGCTTGAGTGCAAGGTACGCCAGATCTGCTCGCTCCACCAGGAATTGCTTGGTGGCCAGTATGCCCTGCAGAATGTGGACGACTTCCGCCTTGGCCAGGTTGTAGCAGCTCTCCAGCACCCAGGAGACCTCGACCAATGTAACCATGGTGATGAATCCCGGTTTGGTGGCGCTGAGTTGTGTCTCGATCAGGCGAGTCGCTGTTTTCGACTGTTCTGGATCATCCTGGGTGAGGTATCTCACGATGATGTTGGTATCCAGGCCGATCATTGGCCGCTCGCCCGTTTCCTGATTGCCCGATTCATTTCTTCCACGGAGACCGGCTTTCCGGCGTGGACTATGCCCCGCAGCTCGGTGACATCCCGGGTTGCGGCCACGACCTCGTAACGTCCATCGCCCACACGTACAAATTCGACTCGATCTCCCGGCCCTATGTGGAGGTCGGAGCGGATCGCGGCCGGAATGGTGATCTGGCCTTTGCTGGTCACTGTTGCTGTGCTCATTGGACGGTTCCGCGGATAGATAGAAATCCTTACCAAGTGTAAGGAGTTTGTATCGGAAGTCAAACGGCCCGCGACTTCGGTTGGGGAATTTCAAAGAGTTCTGTCTTCAGGCGGAAGATTGCTGGTGACCAGTGTGTCTCGCCGGTGTTTTGGATCAGGCGACTTTGCCTTGGTGTTGGGTCATATCGCGGCGCCCGGCCAGCAGGCCTTCGACGGAAATGTCTTCATCCAGTTGGTCCCAGTGAAGGCCGTTGCCGGAGTAGCTGATACGATAATCCGCGAGTTGCTCGGGGGTGGCGTGCAGGAGGCGGGGAAACCAGGCGAGGGGAACGCCGAGGGAGCGGCCGTCATCGAGTTCGACCCACATGGTGTGTTCGTCGAAAGTGAGGGATTTGGCTTTAACTGAAGTGCTCATTCCAGGCTCTCTCGATGTGGCCGTTCTCGTGCGCCGTGGGCACCGACGCTAAAAGCTATAGGCGAGGGTGGTGTACCAGTAACGACCGCTGAGATCGTAGGTGCGGCCGTCGTAGTTGTCGTTGAAGGCGGTGGCGGCAAAAGGGGGTGCCTGGTCGAGCAGGTTGTCGATACCCGCTGCGAGACGAAGCCCGACGGGCAGGGAGTAGGCCAACTGCAGGTCGTGGCTGGACCAACTGTCGATACGGCGGGTGACCCGCTGCTCATCGATAGTGAAGGACTCCTCCAGGGCGCCCACATGGTGAATGGTGTAGCCGCCCTCCCAGCGCCCCTTGCTCCAGTAAACGCCGGTGTTGGCCTTCCACTTCGGCAGGGAGCCGGCGCCGCCGCTGGCGGGGTCGACGAAGGTGCCTGCCAGATCCTCGGTGGGGCTGCCGGGCGCCGGCTGATCCAGGTAGCGCTGTATATGACTGGCGTTGAGCGACCAGCGGAGCTGGCCGATATCCTCGGAGAGGTATTCATAGCGCATCGCCAGGTCCAGGCCGCGTACTTCGCGGGCGCCGATATTCAGCCGCCTGGCCACTATTTTGATGATATCACCGCGCTCGTCCCGCAGTACCCGGTCGGCGAACAGCGCCTCCCTGGCATTCTGGTCGATCAGGTACTGGGGGCTGGTATCGATCACGTCGTTCTGGCGGATATCGAACATGTCCAGGGTTGCGCTGAAGCCTTTGAGCTGTGCCGGGGTCCACACCAGTCCCAGGGAGCGGTTGTCGGAGGTCTCCGGCTCCAGTTCCGCATTGCCGCCGAACTCGGTGAGGTACTGGATGCGCGCGCCGTCCGCCTGGCCGCGGCAGCCGGGCAGGGTGTTGGCGTCGTTGCGGGTGCAGGGGTCGAAGAGGAATTCCTGGCTCTGGTAGCCGGTCTGGTTCATGTCGATCAGGGTGGGCGCCTTGAAGCCGGTGGCGTAACTGGCACGGACCATCAGCGAGGGCCAGGGACGCCAGCGCAGGGCGAGTTTGGGGTTGGCGGTGTTGCCGAAATCGCTGTAGTCGGAATAGCGTATTGCGCCGTCGAGCCACAGTTTGTCCGCCGCCAACGGCAGGGAGATTTCCGCGAACACCTCGCCGATTATGCGCTCCCCCTCCGCGGCTCCGGAGACGTTGCTGCCGATAAAGGACAGGCCCATGGCGTCGGTGGACTTGAAGTCGATCGCCTCGCGGCGAAGCTCCACGCCGGCTGCGGCGAGGATCTCCCCGGTGCCGGAACTGCCTACGATCCCGTCCGCCACATAGGTCAGCGAAACCATGCGGCTGGCGCCATCCACCTCGCTCTCGGCGCGGATAAAGTCCAGTTGCGCATCGTCTATGCTGCCGCTTGGGCCCAGCAGGTTCACCGGCACGCAACCGCTGTCCGCGTTGCATTGGCCGGGGCCCTTCAGCCCCATGGAGAGCCTGGTGGGGTCGATAAGGCCGTTCAGGATCTCGGAGGCGCGCGTGTAGTGCGTGGCCGCGGTCAGTTCCCACTGCCAGCTGTCCCAGTTGCCCTTGAGGCCGGAGTTGAAGCGCCAGGTCTCGGTGCGGTTTTCCTGGGTGCGCGGGCCCAGCTCCAGTATCCGCTTGCGCACGTCGGTGATTTCCTCCCCGAAGGGGTTGTGGGGACTGTCCGCGGCGATGGCCAGGTCGCCGTTGTCGAAGCGGGTGAATACCGGCGTGGGAGCCATGGTGGTTTGTGCGCGGGTGCGGATACCCATGGCCTCCACGAAGAGTTCCACTTGGTCGTCCAGGTCCAGGTCGCCTGCCAGGTAGGCGGAGTCGCGCCTGGAGGGGACCACCGCCGAGGTGTACCCGCGGTAGTCGTAGCGGTCCTCCTGGCTCCAGGTGCGGTAGCCGCCGGCCGCGGTGTTGGTGACCACTTCGCCGCTGCCGAGGGCGATATAGCCCGCCGGCGATGCCGCCGAGCGCAGATCGGTGCCGCCGCGGGAGCGGTTGTCCGCCGATTCCGAGAGTTCGCGGTCGCGGCTCATCAGCACTCCCTGGCGGTAACGCGAGAGGCTAAGCATCAGGTGGCCGCGGTCGCCGGTCTTGCCCCAGGTCATAGAGTGGGAGCCAGTCTGCTGATCGCCGCGCTTGGCCTCGCCGAAGTAACTGTTTACCGAGAGGCCGTCGAAGTTGCGCCGCAGAATGATGTTGACCACACCGGCAATGGCATCGGAACCGTAGACCGCCGAAGCGCCGTCCTTGAGGATCTCTACGCGCTCAACCGCGGAGAGTGGAATGGTATTCAGGTCAGCCGCTTCGCCGCCGAAACCGTTGCTGACGATGCGCCGACCGTTGATCAGCACCAGGGTGTTGCTGGCGGGCAGGCCGCGCAAGGTGACGGTGGCGGTGCCGTTGCCGCCGTTGCTCACCGACGTGCTGGTGGAGTTGCCGGAGACCGCCGGCAGGAATTTGAGCAGTTGGGCTACCGTCTGTGCCCCGGTGATTTCCAGTTCCGGCTGGGCCAGTACGTCGATAGGGGCATAGCTGTCCAGTTGCAGATGACGCAGGTGGCTGCCGGTAAGGCTGCTGCCGGTGACGGTGATCTCCTCGGTCTGGGCGGGCAGATCGTCGCCCCCGGTCTCTTCCGGGGGAGTATCCCGTGGCACCACGGCAACGGCCGCGGGCCCATGGCGGTGATAGGTAAACGGAGAATCCCGCAGCAGTGCCTGCAGTGCCGGCTCGAAATCGCCGGCAGCGGTTTCCAGGGTCTGTTCCGGGAGCTTGAAACTGGTTGCCGAGGAAGCCTGTACCAGTACCGAGATCCGGCATTCGCGGCCCAGTGCAATCAGTACCTGCTCAAGACTGCCTCCTGGCAGGTGGACGCCGGACTTAGGGCAGCCGGCAAGTGCCCCATGGGAAAGCCCCATGACGGTCGCCAGCGACAGTGTGGCCCAGTGCCGGATCTTCAAGTGGATGCCTATATTGTCTGTGCGGTTGCCCAACCCCTGGGGGAGGGGCGTTCATTCTTCTGCTGTGTTGTTGTGACGCGGGGGGTGTATAAGAAATGACCGCCCAAGCGGGTTTATAACTCAGTTGCGCTTGGGTGACAAGAGAGTCAGGTTAGGGTCACTGTGATCCTGTTGCAGATCCAGTGCGGCGGCGATGGCCGTAAGGGTGTTGTCCGGGTCGGACAGTTCGAAAGTGCCGGACAGGGGGCGATCCCGCACGCTGGCATCAGCGACGGCGGGAACCGTCAGGTAGCGGTTGAGTTCTTCAAGTGCCTCTGCCAGCGGGGTGCGATCGAACACCAGGACCCCGCGGGTCCAGTCCAGCGCCTCGTCGGCGGAGGTATTGCCGACCTGGCCGATGCCGACGGCGGAAACGCTGACTTTCTGGTTCCTTTTCAGCTTGACCGACTCCGGCCGCAGGCCGCTGGCGGCCTGCGCCTCGCTGACCGCTACGGTGCCGCCGGTGACGGAAACCCGGGTATTGCCGGGATTGCGCTCCACGTTGAACTTGGTGCCGAGCACACGAATATTGGCTCTGCCCGCGGCGACGCTGAAGGGGCGCGCGGTCTGCCGCGCCACCTCGAAGTAGGCCTCGCCCCGCAACAGCTGGGCGCGACGCTCTTCTCGGCTGAAGGAGACGCGCAGTTCGGTGTTGGTATTGAGCTGGACCTGGGAGCCATCGGCGAGGGCCACGGTGCGGGTCTCGCCCACCGCTGTGACGTAGGTCTGCTGGCGGAAATCACTGTTGCCAGCCAGCCACTGGTTGCCCACCCACAGGGCGACTGCCAGGCAAGCGGCGGCTAAGCCGCCGCCCATCAGCCACTGGGGAAGATTCCAGACCGCCGTGCCGTCGGCGGCAGCGTTGTTGTCACTGTGGCCTGCACGAGGGCGGGGAGCGCTTTCGGGAAAGAGTTCATCGACAGGCAGGTGGGCGAGGGCGCCCAGATCTCCCCACAGCTCGGACATCTCGTCAAAGGCGCGGCGGTTGTCGGGGGACTGCGCCATCCAGGCGGTAAACTCGCGCCTGTCGGTGGAGTTCAGGGTATCCGAGCGCAGGCGGGCGATCCAGGCACATGCCTGATCCAGCCTGTCTTCATTTGGCACCCCTTCATTTGGCACCTTTTGTACGCCCGTTGAGTCCACCGCTCTTACCTTATATTCAAACTAATTGTTGGTTGTTCAAAGCCCTAAGGCTGCGCCCCAATCTGGGGCATTCTGGCAAAGTGGTTTATTTGGCGCGATTCTTTTCGTGCGGTGCCACTCGTGCGCAATAATTGTTGACTATACGCCAAAATTTGATTTTTTATCTTTTTTTCAGTTCTGTTTTTGTACTTGGATGCCCGGTCTCTGAGATGAGACGGCCAACCAGCCCTTCCCCTCAAGTAAATTCGCGAAAAATCAGCACCGGCGTGCACAAAGCCTGTGCGCTTCTTCCCGTTCCTGCAAATCTTTTGCGGTGAGAGGGAGAAAAGCTGCGTCGGTGGCAATGGGCAGCCACTTTTTGTGTACAAGGATTGAACAGATTCATCGAGTCAGTGCCCCCTCTCCACGCGTCGGCGACAGACCTTGAGTGCCTGCAGGATATACTTTTCCACGCTGCTCACCGAAGTGTTCATTTCGTGGGCAATCTCGCTGTAGGAGAGGCCGCGGGTACGGTGTAGAAGGAAAGCCTGGCGGCACTTGAGGGGCAGGCTGTCCATGGCGTCGTAGATTGACTGCAACTGTTGCCTGGCGGCCAGCACCCGCTCCGGGGATTGGTGGTCGGCGTGGTCGTCGCCGACGGTCTCGCCCTCCGCGGGCAGCTGTTGGCTGACGTACTCCATATGCAGCTTGCCGCGGCGCAGCTGGTCGACGGCGAGATTGTTGGCGATCTGGTAGAGGTAGGCGCGGGGGTTGTCCAGCTCTTTTTCGTCGCTGAGCTTCTGCAGGCGGAGATAGGCGTGCTGGGCGATGTCCTCGGCATCTTCGGTGCTGCGGACGATGCGCGCCACAAAGCGCACCAGCGCCTGGCCGTGTTCGGCGAACAGCCTTTCCAGAAGCGTTTTTCGCGCTTTATTCATCGATCAATGGAACCCCGTACTACGCTCGCTGTGTTTGTTATGTTGCGGGCTGGCGCACAGTTATAACACAGGCCCCGGTTTGTCGACGAGCGCGAGCTATCCCCCTTCCGGCTTGGAGAGCTCAGGGCGAGACTCCAAACAGGCTCATTCTTATATAGATAGACTCGCGCTATGCCTCGACGGCGATGCCGTTATAATGTGGCTCGCCTTTCAACGATGGGACTTGGCGCCGGCGGGGCGCTGGAGATTGGATGAGTTATCAAGTACTGGCGCGCAAGTGGCGGCCGCGATTATTCCGGGAGATGGTGGGGCAGGAGCATGTGCTCCGGGCGCTGATCAATGCCCTGGACAACGGCCGCCTGCACCACGCCTACCTGTTCGCCGGTACCCGGGGTGTGGGCAAGACCACCATCGCTCGTATCCTGGCCAAGTGCCTCAACTGCGAGAGCGGTGTCAGTTCAGAGCCCTGCGGCCAGTGCGGCGCGTGCAGGGAAATCGCCGAGGGTCGCTTCGTCGACCTGATCGAGGTGGACGCGGCCTCGCGCACCAAGGTGGAGGATACCCGCGAACTGCTGGAGAACGTCCAGTACGCGCCTACAAGGGGCCGCTACAAGGTCTACCTGATCGACGAAGTACACATGCTCTCCAACAGCTCCTTCAACGCGCTGCTGAAGACCCTGGAGGAGCCACCGCCCCACGTCAAGTTCCTGCTCGCCACCACCGACCCGCAGAAGCTGCCTGTGACCGTGCTGTCCCGCTGCCTGCAATTCAACCTCAAGAACATGAGCCCGGAGCGGGTGGTGGGACACCTGCGCTTCGTGCTGGAACAGGAGATGGTGCCCTTCGAGGAGGGTGCTCTGTGGCACCTGGGGCGCGCCGCCGACGGCAGTATGCGCGACGCCATGAGTCTCGCCGATCAGGCCATCGCCTTCGGCGGCGGCGTGATCGCCGAGGCGGAGGTGCGCGCCATGCTCGGCAGCATCGACACCGGACTGGTGTGGAAACTGCTGGAGGCGCTGACGGAAGAGAGCGCCCCGGCGCTGTTCGCTGCGGTGGAGGAGCTGGCCCAGCAGGCGCCGGACTACAGTGCCGCACTGGCGGAACTGGCCAACAGCCTGCACCGCATCGCCGTGGCCCAGGTGCTGCCGGAATGCGTGGACAATGCGCTGGGCGACGGCGAGCGGTTGCGCCGGCACGCCGCCGGCATGGCGCCGGAGAATGTGCAGCTCTACTACCAGATGGCACTGCTCGCCCGCCGCGATCTGCCCCTGGCACCGGACCCCAGGAGCGGCTTTGAGATGGCGCTGTTGCGGATGCTGGCATTTCGGCCGCAGGGGGTGGCGGATGTGCCCAGGGCCAGGATCGGGACCCGGGAGGAGGCCGCGCCGACTGAGATTGGGGAGCGAGAGGTTACTGCCGAAGTACAGCAGCCGGAAGCGGCTGTCGTGGAAGCGCCTGCACCTGAGGAGAAAATCGGGACCCGGGAGGAGCCGGTGCCGCCTGAAACCGGGAAGCGGGAGATCGTCGTCGCCGTACAGCAGCCGGAGACGGCCGTCGCGCCTGAACCTGGTCCCGAGCCAGTGCAACAGGGCGGGGAGGATCGGGCTACTTTACCCGAACAACCGGGTCGGCAAGTGGAAGCGGCGGAGGTAATCCCCACGCCGTCGTTCCCAGGTCCCGAACATCGAGTCCCGAGCCCCGATCCCGACCCCAAAGCCACCCTGCGAGAACAACTGCGCCGGCAGGTGGAGGAGGTGGAGACCGCTCCCGCACCGCCTCCCCAGGGGCCCGGGTCCCGGGTCCCGGGTCCCGAAAACCGAGCGCCGAACTCTGACAAACCGGCGGCCCGCCTCGACGCCCTTACCCCCGGCAGCTGGCCGGCGCTTTACAGCCAGTTGGGCGTCAGCGGCATTCTCCACTCCATCGCCTTTCACCTGGAACTGGTGGGCCGGCAGAACAATAACCTGTCTTTCACCCTGGACCAGGCCTACAGCAGCCTGTATGACGAAAATCACCAGCGCCGTCTGGCGGACCTGCTGGGGGATTTTTTCGGGCAACCGGTATCGGTGCAGATCCAGGTGGGCGAAGTGCAGGGTGGCACGCCCGCACGCCTGGCGGCGGCCACCCGCGAGGCCCGAGACGCCGCGGCGCGCGACGCGCTGGCCCGCGATCCGCTGGTGGGGGAACTGCAGGCTGAACTGGGTGCCGAACTGGTGCCGGATTCGGTGGAATATCTCGACGAACTCGAAAGTGAGCAAAGCCAATGAAAGGTTTGGGCGATTTGATGCAGCAGGCCCAGAAGATGCAGGCCGAAATGCAGGAAAAGATGCAGAAGGTGCAGCAGCAACTCGAAGAGCTGCGGGTCTGTGGCGAGGCGGGTGCCGGCATGGTCAAGGTCACCATGAACGGCCGCCACGATGTCACCCGGGTGGAGATAGATCCCGGCCTGCTCGGCGAAGACAAGGAAATGCTGGAGGATCTCCTCGCTGCCGCGGTCAACGACGCGGTGCGCCGTGTCGAGGAGGAAACCCGGCAGCTGCAAAAAGAGCAGTTGGGGGGCCTGGCCTCCGGTATCAATCTGCCGGAAGGCTTCAAGTTCCCTTTTTGATTGTTGTTCCGATATGTTTAGCCCCCTGATCGAAGACCTGATACGCGCGCTGCGCTGCCTCCCCGGCGTGGGCCCCAAGTCGGCGCAGCGCATGGCGATGTACCTGCTGGAGAAAGACCGCGACGCCGCCGGACTGCTGGCCGCTACCCTGGAGCTGGCGGTGCAGAAAATCGGCCGCTGCGGCCTGTGCCGAACCCTGACCGAAGAGGATGTCTGCAGCCTCTGCAACAATAGCCGGCGCGACGAGAAATCCCTGTGCGTGGTGGAAACACCGGCGGATGTGCTCGCCATCGAACAGGCGGGCAACTACCACGGACGCTATTTTGTGCTGCACGGCCACCTGTCGCCTATCGATGGTGTGGGTCCCGCCGATCTCGGTATCGACC
Organism: Microbulbifer rhizosphaerae; assembly: GCF_014191725.1. Lineage (GTDB taxonomy): Bacteria > Pseudomonadota > Gammaproteobacteria > Pseudomonadales > Cellvibrionaceae > Microbulbifer > Microbulbifer rhizosphaerae. The sequence continues at coordinate 111,719 of NZ_JACHWZ010000012.1, read as the reverse complement.
TTCTGGAACGGCGCCTCGCGGACGAACCTGTCGGAGAACTGATTATCGCCACCAATCCCACGGTTGAGGGAGAGGCCACCGCCCAGTTTATCGCCGAGCGCGCTCGCGCCTGCGGTGTGGCAGTGAGCCGTATCGCGCACGGTGTGCCCATCGGCGGTGAACTGGAATATATCGACGGCGGCACCCTGGCCCACGCTTTCAATAGCCGCACAGCTTTTTATACGGGCGGCTGAGGACATTGATGGAAATCGACACGACCCCCGTCTGGATCGACAGCAGCGAGCGGCTGGCGGAGCTCTGTGCCCGCTGGCGCGGCCAGAATGCCGTGGCCCTGGACACCGAATTTATGCGCAGCCGCACCTTCTATCCGCAGCCGGCGCTGGTGCAGGTGGGTGATGGCGAGCACTGTTACCTGATCGACAACCTCGCCATCGACGATCTTCAGCCGCTGCGCGAACTGTTGCTGGACACCTCGGTGACCAAGATCATGCACTCCTGCAGCGAGGACCTGGAAACCCTTGAACGGCTACTGGGCGCGGTGCCGGCCCCGATCTTCGATACCCAGATCGCCGCCGCCCTCACCGGCATGAAGGCCGGGCTCGGTTACGCGGCAACGGTGAGCCAGCTGCTCAACATCGAACTGCCCAAAAGCGAGACCCGCTCCGACTGGCTGCAGCGCCCGCTCAGCGAGGCCCAGAAAATCTACGCCGCCCTGGACGTGGCCTGGCTGCCGCTGGTGTACGGCGTGTTGGTCAAACGTCTCCGTGAGTTGGGGCGTACGGATTGGCTGCAGGAGGACTGTGCTGCCCTGGTGACCGCTGCACGCAACCCGCCGCCGCCGGAACTCTATTATCAAAAGGTCAAGGGCGCCTGGCGCCTGCGCGGCATGCAACTGGCCGCGCTGCAGGATATCTGTGCCTGGCGCGAGCGTGAGGCGCGCCTGCAGGACCTGCCGCGCAACCACCTGTTGAAGGAGCACGTCTGCCTGAACCTGGCGCAGAAACTGCCGGGCAACACCATCGGCCTGACCCAGGCCGGGCTGGAAGGGCGCGCCCTGCGCCAGTTGGGTGACACGCTGTTACAGATAATCGACCGCGCTGCCGGGCGCGAAGATCCGCCGCCGTCGCTGCCGCAGCCTCTCAGTCGCAGCGAGGGCGAGCACCTGAAACTGCTGCGCCAGCGGGTGAGTGAAATCGCCGAAGAGAAATCGCTGCCGGTGGAAATACTGGTGCGTAAGAAAGAGCTGGAACACCTGGTACAGTCGCCGCAACCGGAATTGCAGGGTCGCCTGCGCGGCTGGCGCGAGCAGGTGATCGGCCGGGCCCTGCTCGACACGCTTTGCGCTGCGCGAGAGGATGCTGTGAAATGAAAACCCTGTGTGATATCTACCGCAGCCCGCGCGAAGAGGAAATGTATCTCTACGTGGACAAGCGCGAGGGTACCCGGCGGGTGCCGGAAAAACTGCTGGGGCTTTTTGGCGAGCCCAAGCACCTGGTGACCCTGGTGCTCACCCCGGAGAGAAAGCTGGCCCGCGCCGAGGCTGCCAGGGTGCTCAGTGAAATCCGCGAGCGGGGCTATTATTTGCAGATGCCACCCGCCGCCGAGAGTGAAATGAGCGCTATCGCCGCACAGAACAGCAAGTTGCAGCGTTGAAAACGCCGTGAACGAGTCACCTTTCTGGCAGCGCAAAGCCCTTGCGCAGATGAGCGAAGCGGAGTGGGAATCCCTCTGCGACCGCTGTGGCCGCTGCTGCCTGCACCGTCTGGAAGACGAGGATACCGGCGAAATCCACACCACCAGCATTGCCTGCCGGCTGCTGGACACGGATTCCTGCCGCTGTAGCGATTACCCGCGACGAAAGCGCCGGGTGCCGGACTGCATTCAGCTGCGCGCGCGGGATGTGACCGACTTCCACTGGCTGCCCGCCACCTGCGCCTACCGCTCCCTGGCCGAGGGGCGGCCGCTGGCGGACTGGCACCCACTGGTCTCCGGGCGCTCGGAGTCGGTGCACGAGGCGGGCATTTCCGTGCGCGGCCGCGTCATCAGCGAAGAGCTGGTGCACCCGGACGATTTCGAGGAGCATATCGTCACCTGGATAGGCGACACCGATTAACCACTGGATAAGAAAACAAGAGAATGGCGGAAGAGTATCGAATTGCCTGGATGATCTACGGCGGGGGGACCCTGGTGCTGCTGGCGGCTGGCTGGTGGTTTATGCGCAACTGGAGTTGGGCCTGGCTGCGCTACTCGCTGCTGCTGCTGGGTGCGACGGTGCTGCTGGCGCCAGCGCGAACCGGCGCGCCGGAGACCCCACCGATGCCGGTGTTGCCGTTGTTTGTCTACCAGACCCTGTTCGAAGAGGAGGGTGCGGCGCCGGAGGTGACGGCAACCCTGGTCTTCGCCGGCGGCGGCGCCCTCGCCCTGCTGGCGATCTGGGGGCTGGCAGCCTTATATTTGGGCCACCGCCGCGAGCAGCGGCGACAGTTTGAAGACGACCCTTTTTTCAATGAACAGTGAGATGCTGCCCACTGTGAGTGACTATTGGTCCATGACCATTCATTGATAGCTGGGCACTGATCGCTGGGCCAAAGGCGCCCTTTCCCCCTTCCGCCCGCACTTGATTCCCCGCCAACTGCTATATCTATAGAGCTGGCCCCGGCACCAGTCCGGGGCCAATCGCATTAGAAGAAGTGCCAGCAGATGCGTTGGCAGTGCATGGCAGAGGAACACGGATGCTCGACCATCTGCTTATTTTGACCGCGGTCATGCTGGTTTCCGGGATTCTCGGCGGCCTGGTGAACTATTACCAGATGCTGTTTACCGAGGAGGACCCGGCCGGGCTTGCGCGCTGCCTGATCATGGGGCTGTGCGGCGCATTGATGGTGCCTATCTTTCTCAAGTTCACCCAGAGCGACCTGCTGATCGAGATCCAGGGCGATCCCTCGCGACTGCTGATCTTTACCGGCTATTGCCTGCTGGCGGCCATCGCCTCCCGCATGTTCGTGTTCAACGCCGCGCGCCGTCAGCTGCGCGATGCCAGTATCGCCCGCGCGCGGGTGGAGAACCTGGAGCAGGAATTGCGCACCATGCAGCTGGAGATGATGCCGCTGCTGGAGCACGAGATAGAGGGCGATCCGGAGCAGGGGCCCACTCTGGACTTTAACCAGATCCGCAAACTGGACGACAACGCCCTGCAGGTGCTGGCCCTGCTCAACGGCGGTGGCTGCGTATTCCGCTCCCTGGCGGGCATGGTGCAGGACAGCGGTATGCAGACCAACTCAGTGGCGCGGGCGCTCAACAGCCTGGTGGTGCTGGAAATGGTGGGCAAGATCCACAGCCACCTGGGCATTCGCTGGTATATCACCGACAAGGGCCGCCAGGTGGTGCACCGGCGCAGCACGGCGGCGGCCTGACGCCCCGGCCTTCCCTCCTGGAACTCGGAGTTCCACTGCCTGCCGCAGGCCCGCCCAGCATTTCACCAGTGTCACTCAGCCTGACCGATTCCGCCTTTGGCTCCCCTCCCTCTATCCCTTAGTATTTGCCCCAGGGCAAATACTGGGGATCGACGATGAAATTTACCGGCACCGACAGCTATGTGGCCACCGAAGACCTGCAGATGGCGGTGAGCGCGGCGGTGGCGCTGCAGCGGCCGTTGCTGATCAAGGGCGAGCCGGGCACCGGCAAGACGTTGCTGGCGCAGGAGGTGGCGCAGAGCCTGGGGCTCCAACTGATCCAGTGGCATATCAAATCCACTACCAAGGCCCAGCAGGGGCTCTACGAGTATGATGCGGTATCGCGCCTGCGGGATTCCCAACTGGGGGTGGACAAGGTCCACGATATCCGCAATTACATCAAGCGCGGCAAGTTGTGGGATGCCTTCGCCGCGGAGGAGCGCGCAGTGCTGCTGATCGACGAGATCGACAAGGCGGATATCGAGTTTCCCAACGACCTGCTGGTGGAACTGGACCGCATGGAGTTCTTCGTCTATGAGACCGGCGAAACGGTAAAGGCCAGGCACCGCCCTGTGGTGATCATCACCTCCAACAACGAGAAGGAACTGCCGGACGCTTTCCTGCGCCGCTGCTTCTTCCACTACATCAGCTTCCCGGACCGCGACACCATGCACAAGATCGTCGACGTGCACTACCCGGGTATCAAGCGACAGCTGGTGGCGGAGGCGATGGATATCTTTTTCCAGCTGCGCGAAGTACCGGGTCTGAAGAAAAAACCTTCCACCTCCGAGTTGATCGACTGGCTGAAACTGCTGCTCGCCGATGATATTCCCGAGGAAGTACTGAAAAACCGCGACGGTAGCAGCGCGATTCCGCCGCTCTATGGCGCCCTGCTCAAGAACGAGCAGGATGTGCATATGCTGGAACGGCTGGCCTTTATGGCGCGCCGCGAGAACCGTTAACTTACTTCCGAAGCTCCCTGTAGGAGCCTGCTTGCAGGCGAAAGGCTACAGGGCTCCGAACTTTTCGCCTGCAAGTAGGCTCTCACAGGGCACCAGCATTTAACCGGCTGTATAGAAAATTATTATGCTGATTGGCTTTTTCCTGAACCTGCGCCGCTACAAGCTCCCAGTTTCCACCACCGAACTGCTGGCGCTGCTGGAAGCGCTGCAGCAGCGGCTGGCGTTCGCGGACCTCGAGGAATTCTACTTTCTCTCCCGCACCTGCTTGGTCAAGGACGAAAAGCACTTCGACAAGTTCGACCGCGCCTTCGACGCCTACTTCAAGGACCTGGAAACCCTCGACGATCTTCTCGAGCAGATGATCCCCGAGGAGTGGGTTCGCGCGGAGTTTCTCAAACAGTTGAACGAGGAGGAAAAGGCCAAAATTGAAAGCCTGGGCGGTCTGGAAAAGCTGCTGGAGGAATTCCGCAAGCGCCTGGAAGAACAGAAAAAACGCCACAGCGGCGGCAACCGCTGGATCGGCACCGGCGGCACCAGCCCTTTCGGCAACAGCGGCTATCATCCCGAGGGCATTCGCGTGGGCGGCAACAGCCGCAACCGTTCGGCGGCGAAGGTGTGGCAGAAACGCCAGTTCCGCAACCTGGACGACAGTATTTCCCTGGGCACGCGCAATATTCAGGTGGCGCTGCGCAAACTGCGCAAGTTCGCGCGCACTGGTGCGGCGGAGGAGCTGGACCTGGACGACACCATTTCTTCGACCGCACGCAACGCCGGCCTGCTGGATATCAGGATGGTTCCGGAGCGGCACAACGCGGTGAAGGTGCTGATTTTCTTCGACGTGGGCGGCTCCATGGACCCCTATGTGCGGGTGTGCGAGGAACTCTTCTCCGCCTGCCGCTCCGAGTTCAAACACCTGGAGTATTTTTACTTCCACAATTTCATCTACGAACATGTGTGGAAGGACAACCGGCGCCGCTATAGCGAGACCACCCCGCTGCTGGAAGTACTGCGCACCTACGGTAAGGATTACAGAGTGATTTTTGTCGGCGACGCCTCCATGGCGCCCTACGAGATCACCAGCCCCTACGGCAGCGTGGAGCATATGAACGAAGAGCCCGGTGCGGCCTGGATGGAAAGGGTGGCGGACACCTACGGCAAGCTGGTATGGCTCAACCCGGTGGGTGAGGAATACTGGCAGTACACGCCCACCATCGGACTCACCCGGCAGCTGGTGGGCGGGCAGATGTATCCGATGACCCTGGAGGGGCTGGATCGGGCCATCGCCTATCTGGTGAAGGGCAGATGACGCTCGGAGTGTTCGGTTCCCGGAAAAGGGGCCACTCAGAACGGCAGCGGATTACGGCTGCTGGCCACCGAAACAATATAGGTGAATACCGCCAGTCCGGCCAACCAGGCTCCGGCGCGCAGCGGCTTGTAGTAGCCGCTTCGCAGTGCCAACCATCCCAGAGCTACATAGCACAGCAGTGCAGTCACCTTGGCGCTTAGCCAAGGCTGCTGCAATGGCCACTGGCCGCTCAGGGTGGCCAGGGTGAGGGCGCTGGCAATAAGGACCGCGTCAATGCAGTGCGGCAGCACGCGGGTTGCCCGGTGATATAGAAGTCGAGAATTGGCAAACATCCAGGCTCCACGTAGCAGAAAGCCCACCAAGCTCAGGGTTGCAAAGCTGATATGCAAGGTTTTGATCAGACTGTAATCCATGAGAATCTCCCGATTAGAAGTGATATTCCGCAGTGAATTGAAGGAAATCGTCCCGGGTATAGGGGTGAAATGGATCGGCTTCGCCGGCGCTTTCGAATAGCCATAGGTCCAGGCCCAGACTCCAGTTGTCGCTCCAGCGGCGCTCACCCTCCAGTGTGAGATATCGACTGTCGCCGGCCTGAAAGTCCTGGCTGATGCCCAATAGCAGACTGCTGCCAGCAATATCGTTGAATGACCAGCGAACGCCCGCGAACAGATCGCGCTGGTAAGGCTCCGTGCTGTTATCGCCGCGACTGTCGTGGCTGTATTCCAGTAACCAGCCGAGATCGCTGCTGGTGCCCACGATACCTGCCCGGGTGTACTCAAAACCACCGGTGTAACTCAGGTAGTGTTCGCCGGGGGTGTGCCGGTAGACCGCATCCAGTTTCCAGAGCCAATTGCCCCGCGGCGCCTGCAGGTCCAGGCCCAACTGCTGCAGTGGTTCGTAAATGGCGACCAGGCCGTCATTGCGCGCTTCGAAACGCGGTGTCCGGTTGACGCCGTCAAACCAGCTCAGACCCACATCGACATCCCGCCAAGTACCGCTCCAGCGCAGAGCGTAATCCCATTGGGAGCGATTGGCTCCCGCTCGATAATCGGCGCCGTCGAGCACGGAGCGCTCTGCCCGCAGGCGACCCTCTACTCCGGGAAAGGTTCGTTCGCGGAAACCGGGCAGCAAAAAGAATTCCAGGCTGCTGTCCGCCAAATAATAGGTGAAATGCAGCATGGGTTGGCCCAGTTTGTCCTCTCCATCGGGCGCCTCCACCGCATCTGTTTGATTGACGATATCCACGCGATGTACCGACTCCGTCGCTCCCCAGAAGACCCGGGCGATGCCCAGGCGCATCTCCCAGTTATCGGCCAGGTGCTGCCAGTAAAGTTCGCGAAGGTCGCCGTGGCTGCGTTCGCCGTCAGCACTGTCGCCACGCACGAACAGAGTTGTCTTGAATCGCTCGTCGCCGTTCTGGTGGTAAAGTGATGCTTCGGCACTCATTGCCAAGCTATTATTTCTCTGTTGGGGCCACCTTGGGGCGTGGGGAAACCACCGGTATTCGAGTCCGAGCTTGACATCCTGTTCCAGCGCAAACCCGGCGCTGGTACCGAGCGCCGACAACCACAGTAGAAACCACCGGAGGAAAGTACGCACTGTCAGTGGGCTCTCTTGAGCGCACTCTTTTTAAAGTCGCGCTCGCTCAGCCCCGCATCCAATTTCAGCTGCTGCACGAGCATCTGAGTACTTTTGCCGGTCTGGTGATTTACCATTTCCAAGGTGTGGGCGCGCCAGAAGTGCTCCCCATGCCACTGGTAGTCGCTCAGAGACAGGGTTTTCAGCAGGCTGTCTTTGCGGTCGTAGTACTCGGTTTTCAGCAGCCGGTAATGGCTCTGGTCTATCCAGCTTACGCGGCGTTTGTAGCCGGAGAATTCGTAGTTGGGTATGCTTTCAACGACGAAACAGCGCTGGCCGGCAAAGGTCTCCTCGCCCACGAGGCGGAAAACGTACTTTTCCACTTCAAAGGAACTGAGGTCCTCGTAGGCGAATTCGCTGCCCATAAAGGGTCCCGATTTATTACGGGAGGCGATGCGCTTGACTCTTTGCAGCGCGGGTAGGAACAGCCATTGGTCATCGGGAGTGTCGATGTGCGCATAATTGAGAAAAGCAGTGCCTCGCACGTCTGCGGGTTGTTTAAAGAGAGTTAGCGATTTGTCGCCGTCGCCGGTCACTTCCAGGGTTCTGGTAACTATTTCTCGCGCGCTGGTATCGCCCGCAACATTGCGCAAAGTCATCCGATAGTGTACTTCGCTGGTGACCCAGCCACTGTCGCGGGCTTTACGTTCCCGGGCTATCTCAAGGCCCCGTTGGACGGGATCGCTCTGCGCCTGCGTCGACAGTGCCAGTGCCAGCAGGAACAGGTTAAGCAGTTTGTATTTTTTTTTCGGCAGCATGGTCGATGACTCCTCTGGCCTTGTCCAAATGGGTGAGAAGAGGGGGAAGCATTAGTAGGTCGATAAGCAGTGCAGCGAGGACGATCATCGCCGTCAGCAAGCCCATATTGGCATTGATGCGGAACGAAGAAGCGGTTAGTACCAAAAAGCCCGACGCCAGCACTGCCGTGGTAGTGATAAGGGCGGGACCTACAGAGGAGAAGCTGTAGCGGATTGCATCCTCGCTACTGCTGCCGCTCCGGCGTGCGCGGCGGTATTTGACAAGGAAGTGTACGGCGTCGTCGACTACGATACCGATCGTCATACTCGCTACAACGCTCAGGCCCAGGTTGATTTCGCCTTCGTAAATGGCCCAGAGCCCGAACCCGATGGCTGCCGGGACGAGCATGGCCGTCAGCGCCGCCAGGCCCAGGCGCCAGGAGCGCAACGGCACCATCAATAGCAACGCGATCAGCAACAGGGCGCACAGGGTCCCCATGACCATGCTGAACATATTGCGTTCGCTGATGTGGGCGAACATCAGGTTGGGGCTGGCCGCCGTCAGGGTGATGTCCGGGGCATTGTCCTGTATCCAGCGCCGGGCGCGCGTCTCGAAATCGACCAGTTGATTGCTGCCGATATTGGAGAAGGTGACGGTGATACGGGTGGCGGATTTGTCGATGTTGACCGAATTGGTCAGGTCGAGGCCGTAGGGCAAGGATAATTCATAGAGCAGCAGGTATTGCGCTGCGAGTTCCGAATTCCGTGGCAACCGGTACTCCACGGGGCGATCGCCGTGCATATTCATATTGAGGCGTTTCAAGGTGTCGCTGAGGGTGGAAACGTGGGCGACTTCAGGTTGTTCTCGCAACCAATCGGAAAAAGCATCGAGCTGCTGCAAGGCATCACTTCGGGTAAGGCCGCTTGGAACGCCGCTGTCGAACTGGAAGTCGATAAACACATAACCGCTCAGGTTTTCTTCCATAAAGTCCGCCGCCTGCCGAAAGGGCACTCGTTCGTCGAAGTAGCGCACCGCTACATCGTTGAGACGGTTCTGGGGCAACAGGGCGACGCAGGCCAAGCTGAACAGCAGGATGCCCGGCAGCAGGCGATTGCGATGCACCAACACCCACTCCGCCAGATGCTCCATTCGGTTGTCACCGCGGCTCGGGCGTGCGCGCAAAGGCAGCAGGCATAGCAATGCCGGCAGCAGGGTCAGGGAGAGGATGTAGGCGATGATCACTCCCAGTGCAACCAGGTTGCCCAGGTCCCTGAACGGGGGTACGTCGGAAAAATTGAAGGTTAAAAAGCCGAACACTGTGGTGGCAGTGGTCAGAAGCACCGGTGAAAGGTTGTGGGTCAAGCTATCGCCTATTGCGTCGCGTCTGCTCTGTCCCCTGGCCAAGGCTTGCTGCACGCCCGTAATGATATGCACGCAGTCGGCCACTGCGAGGGTCATTACGATCATTGGCACGTTGACGGTGGCGGCGGAGAGAAAATACCCCAGGTAGCCGGCTAGTCCGAGGGTAATCAGCCAGGATGCTATCACCACCGAGAAGGTGGCCAACATGGCGACCGTCGAGCGCAACGCCAGCGTCAGCACGAGCAGGATGACTGCCAGCATCAACGGTATCAGCGTCTGTATGTCCGCGCGCGACTCTTCGCTCAGGCTGTTGTTCAACATGACGATGCCGCTCAGGAAAAAATCCACATCGGCGTATTCATTCTCGAATCGGGCGACTAGCTTTCTTACCGAGCTTACGACTTCTTCCACTTCACGGGACTTGTTGATCTCCGGCAGCTGAATAGTGATATTGATTACCGCCACGTGTCCGCGGGGAGATACGAGGCGGCCCTTCAACAGCGGCTCGTTCAGCGCAATGCGGCGGATTCGGTCGGCCTGGGTTGTGGGAGGTAGTCCGGAGTCGGCTAGCAGGTCCCGTACCTGCAGGTCGTCGCCGTCAGCTTCGGTATGCTGGAAATTGGTAATGGAATCCACACGGGTGGAATAGGGCGTCTGCCAGGCGGCGTCGCTCACTGCCTTGAGTAGGGCCAAGTTGCCGGGAGTGAAGACATTCCCATTGCCAGGAGCAACTATGATGGCCACATTGTCGCTTTTGGCAAAAATGCGCTGCATGGACTCGAACTCCCGCAATTGGGGGTTATCTTCGCCAAAGAAGACCCGGTAGTCACTGCGGAAGTCCAATTTGCCCAGGCCGGGGGCCGTTGCGGCCAGCAGCAGGGCTATCGCTGAGACCACCAATCCGGGGTAAGCCAGAAGTCCGTATCGCATAGAGCCCCCATTTTGTGACACATTGTCAATAAAATGAAAAATTCGGTCTTGAATCCATCCGAATATGGTATTTTGATACCGCACTAGGATGATTTTTTAATTTAAATGACTAATCGTCAAGTTTTTCGGCCACTGTTGTATATCAATTCGCGTTTTTGGCGCCTTTTGCCGCCCGACGGAGGTTTATTGAGAGCCTGCTGCTCGTCCCTTGTTGTCGGCGCTCGAAGGGCTGGCCCAAATCACAGTCCCACACCCGGCCTGTTATTATGGCGGTGACCCCGGGATTGACGCGCAGATCGACAGATATACTGGGGCTGGACTGGCAGGTGGAAACTGATTGATGGCGACTTCAGAGCGAAAGGCACGGGAACTCAGGCAGCGGGAAGAGATGCTGCTGGATACAGCTCTGGAAATGCTGGAGAAGGACGGTTTCGCGACCATGACCATGGATAAGCTGGCGCGGAGGTCCGAATATTCCAAGGGGACTATCTATAACCACTTTGCCAGCAAGGAAGACCTGCTGACGGCGCTGTGTCTGCGCGGCTTTGATATCCAGTTGCAGCTCTATCGCAGTACTCGGGATTTCGAGGGCACCAGCCGGGAGAAAATGCTGGCGCTCTACTACGGCTATTACCTTTACGCCCGGCAGCATCCCACCCTGTTCATGTGCGTGTTGAGCGGCCAGTCGCCGAATGTGATCGAAAAGACCTCCCCCGAGCGCATTGCCATGAGGAGACAAAAGGAACGGGAGGTGGCCGCCATCTGTGACCGGGTCGTGGCCGAGGCGCTGGTCAACGGCGACATTCCCGCCGATCGTGAAAGGATCGTCGGCGAGCTGACCTTCGCCAACTGGGCCATAGCGTTCGGCACTACCGCATTGTTGCTCGCGGCCGAGCAGGCATACTCTATCGCCCGACTCGATCAGACCAGCAGCCTTCTTACCAATGCCGGCCTGGTAATGGATGGTATCGGTTGGCACCCCCTCAGTGATTCCTGGGACTACCGCCAGTCCTGGTCCCGCATCCAGAGCTTCTTCGGCGCCTGATCCGTCCTCTGCACCGATCACTTGTATAAATCCGACAGTTTGACGCGCAATTCTCTGTACAGCCTCATTGAGGGGTTGTATATTTTTTATGACTAATCGTCAAAAAAAGAATTATCGTCATATTTTGAAAGAAAAAACTCTCAATAAATAAATGGACCAAAAGCACCACTGCGGTGCCAGAGACACCGCAAGTGCCGATGTGAGCGGAAAACGTCAAGCGGTCATGCGACTTCTTTTGCGGGGTCGGTGACCTGGGCGACTCTTGGAGAGTGAAAATGGATTTTTTACGGAGGGGGAGGCTCCGGGGGCTGCGCGGTGAGGTCGCGCGCCCGCGGAGGCCCGATCATCATACCGGCACCGGATTTCGCAACAGCTATGGTGCCGCCAACAGCCACCAGGGCCTTTGGGCCTATCTGCGTATGCGATTGTCCGAGGGCGCCCTGCCGGAGGCCTGCAGTGATGGCGCGGCGCCGGACATTGCGTCGGACCGGGATGGCCTGGCCAGGCCATCCAGCGATTTCCAGGTTACCTGGCTCGGCCACGCGAGCACGCTTTTGCAACTGGGCGGCATCAACGTCCTCACCGACCCGGTGTTTGCCGAGCGGGCGTCTTTCCTCCGCTGGATGGGGCCGCGCCGCCGGAGGTCGGCACCTGTCGGCCTCGATGAACTGCCACCGATCGATTACGTGGTCATTTCCCACAACCATTACGACCATCTGGACGCAGAAGTGGTGGCGCGTCTCGGCAACCGCGTGCACTGGCTGGTCCCGCTCGGCCTGAAGCGCTGGTTTGCCGTCAAGGGAGTTTCGCGCGTGACGGAGCTGGACTGGTGGCAGAGTGAGAGCCGCAAGGGTATTCGCTTTACCGCCGCACCGGCGAAACACTGGTCGAGGCGGGGACTCTGGGATACCAATCGCACACTTTGGGCCTCCTGGGTCATTGAAAGCGGCGGCAAGACCCTATGGTTTGCCGGCGATACCGGCTACAGCAGGGAAATGATGTGCGACATCCGCCATCGGTTCGGCGCCTTTGATCTGGCCCTGTTGCCCATCGGCGCCTACGGCCCGCGGTGGTATATGAAGGAAAAGCATGCGGACCCCTTCGATGCGGTGGAAATGCACAGGGATCTGGATGCTGCGAAATCGGTGGCCATTCACTGGGGGACCTTCGTTCTCACTCACGAGCCTCCGGATGAGCCGCCCCGCCTACTTGCCCGGGCTCGTGAGCGCGGCGGTGTAGCGCCGGACGAATTCCACCTGCTGGCAATCGGCGAGACGCTGCCGATCGCGAAATCTGTCCAGCGGACCCGATCGGGCCCGCGCCCTGCTGTGCCGGGTGCTTCCTCTCGCTGTAAATTGGCCCGGCTGAAAACTGACCGAGTTGATATATCTACAAATGAGAGGGATCTCAATGCAAATCAAGCTGATTGATTCCAGCATGCGCGACTGGTCAGCGGCGGTGGCGCTGGTGAAAAATAAGTACCGGGCCCATTTCGATGCCGACATAGAACCCGCACCAGATTATTTTGCCGTCTACTACGACAGCTTCAACCAGGTGAAAGCCTGTGGCGGTATTACCGTGGCCAAGCCGGTGGAGTTCTTTTCAGAACAGTATCTCAACCTGCCGATCGAGATAATGCTCAGTGAAATAGAGCAGAAACCCATTTACCGCGACGACATAGTGGAAGTGGGTTCCCTGGCTTCTCTTTCCCGCCAGGCCGGCAGTGAATTGATGATGTTGATTCCACTGCTGGTGTGGTGCAAGGGCAAGAAATACATTCTGTGTACCGCCACTTCACAACTCTCACGCCTGCTGGCACGTCTGGGCATTCCCTTTGTGCCACTGCAACAGGCGTATGGAGAGCGCCTGCGCGGCGAAGACCCGCTCCGCTGGGGAAATTACTACCAGAATAAGCCGGCGACCGGCTATATCAACGTGTGCGAGATGAGCGGGATCTTCCTCGCCAACGCCGGGCGCTATGGCTTTCGCAACCTGGAAATTGATGTGTACCCGGAAGTAAGGAAAAGCGCGTGAAATTACTGGATCGAATCCTGGAGGTTGGCGCCGGGAACCCACGCTCAAAGGCGCTCTGCGTCCACGGCCCCGAAAGCGGCGATACACAGAGCCTCACTTACGGTGAATTTCTGGCGTCCGCGGCCGGGTTGGCAAAGCATCTGTTGCAATGGCGGATGCACGCGTCTCAGCCGCTGCGAGTGGGATTGATTGCCGGTAACTCCCCGGGCTGGGCAATTGCCGATTTGGCACTGCTGCTGGCGGGTATTACGGAAGTGCCGATTCCGCTGGCGTTCTCTCGCGAGCAGGCCGGCAACCTGCTGGATGCCTGTGATGCTTATCTGGTTGATGGGCGCGGTGTCAAAGCGCTCAAGCATTGGGGAATAACGCTCGATACCGATGCACCGGTGCTGGAGCTGAAGTTGGACGAGCTGATTCGAAACGGCAGCGGTTTGACACAGCTGCCGGTATTTGACCCCGAGTGCGACTGGATCTGCAAAATCATCCATACGTCGGGCACCACCAGCAATCCCAAAGGGGTGAAAATCCGCTATTTGGGGCTGTCTGCACTGATTGACTCGCTGATGTGTTGTGTCGGCCCCCACGACTACCAGCGCTACCTGTCCCTGGTGCCATTGAGCCTGCTTATCGAACAGGTAACGGCCCTTTACCTGCCGGCCTGCAGTGGTGGGCACACCGTGTTTCTGCCGCCGTCGATTCCGCTGCTCGGCTCTCGCGGCGTGAACGCGCGGGATTACCTCGGCTACATACGCAGAAACCGGCCTTCGGCACTGACCTTAACACCCGCTCTCGTCGAGAGCCTGGCGAGTGAAGTCGCAAATTCCAGCGAGAGCGGCGAAGCACTTATGCGGCGCGTGTTTGACCAGCCGAAATCGCCATCGATCGCCTGTGGCGGCGCGCCCACCGATCCCGGGTTGTTGGCGGCGCTGGCCGAGCGCGGGATTCCAGTCTACGAGGGGTACGGTCTCAGCGAAAACAGTTCCGTTGTCTGCTGGAACCACAATGGCGCCTATCGGGCGGGCACTGTCGGCAAGCCATTGTCCCACGTATCCATCAGGCTGTCCGAAGCGGGCGAGCTGCTGGTGCGCAGCAGTTCCCTTTTTGCCGGCTATACCACGGAAGATCCGTCCAGCTGTGTTCTCGATGAAGACGGTTGGCTGCATACCGGAGACCTGGCCGAAATCGATGCGGATGGCTTTGTACGCATTATCGGCCGCAGTAAGAACATCATCATTACTGCGAATGGCAGGAATCTCTGCCCGGAATGGGTCGAATCCAGTTACCGGTCACTGGAATTTGTCGAACACGCGGTTTTGTTCGGTAACGGGCTGGAGCGGGTACACGGATTTTTCGTCATCGACGATGAATTACCCCCCGCCATTGCCGAACACGAGTTGCGCCAATACGGCAAGTGCCGCTTGTCGGAGGTGGAACGCGTTGAAACATTTCATTTCATAGCCCGATCGGATCCCGCTGTGCAGCGGTTCTTCACGGTCACCGGACGGCCGCAACGGACCAAGTTGTGGTCCTACCTGAAATCGCAAATGGAAAATCGAAGGGAGGCAAAGTGTTAGCGATCAAAAATGTGCACGAAACCGTCGGCGGTGAAGTGGGCGCCCTGTTTGAAGGGGGTGACGTGCAACTGGACGAGCTCGAGCGCGAAGAGATCCTGGATATTCTGCAAACCTCCGGCTACATCCTGTTTCGCAGCTCCGATGTCGACATGCCGCGTTTTACCGCCATGGTCGAGCGTGTCAGCTCGCGCATCAGTTTGGACCCCGCCAGGAACTTCCACAGCAACGTCGCGCAAAAAGTGGATGCGGGAACCGATCCGGTAGGACTGCATTGCGAAAACGGCAACAGCCCCTTCTGGCCGGACCTGGCGTGGTTCTATTGCGAGCGGGCCGCGACCAGCGGATCGCAGACCACGGTTTGCGACGGGGAGCAGGTATGGGCTGCACTGGGTGATACCGCGCGGGAGATGTTCACACGGCACGACATCGTTTACAGCCGGCGAGTGAGCGAACAGCAGTGGAAGGATTACGTTTACCACAGCCGTGAGGGAAAACTGCCCCGCGCTGATATCACACTTGACCACTTGCGCGCCCTGATGAACGACACCAGCACGGCGACGATTGATCCGCTGGATGGCGGTGCCATTTGCTACAGGTTCCGGACTCCCGCGGCCCGCACAGGCCGGTTTTCCGGTCGCGTTGCTTTTGCCAACAGTATTCTCGGGCCATCGTACAACTACGAGGTTCCGGTTATCACCCTGGATAGCGGAGAGCCCATCCCCGCCGAAATCATGGCGGAGATCACTCAGGTCACCGGGGTGCTGACCAGCGAGGTGACCTGGAAGAACGGCGACCTGCTGCTAATCGACAACACGCGCGTCATGCACGGTCGCAGGGCGATAGTCGATACCCGGCGAACGATTTACAACGCGCTCAGCTATGTCTGAGAAAAGCCCCGAACGGAGACAACCATGCAGTACACCATTATCGTGACCTACCGTTTTTCCAACCTCTGGCTGCAACTGAGCCGTGAGGCGCGCAGGGATTTTCAGGGTACACACGTCCTTCCCTTGTTCGAAAAATATGCCGATAGCGTGCGGGTGCGATTTTTCGACGCGGAGGCTTTCGCAACCCACTACACGGACTTTGCGATTTTCGAAACCGAAGACCTGAAACATTACTACTTCCTGATCGAGGAGCTGCGCGACAGTCCGTTGCTGGCTCAGGGTTATGCCGAATTCAAGGACATTTTGATCGGCATCGAAGACGGCTATCAGGACTTCGACCGGGAAACCAGCGGAATGGAGGATCAGACATGATCAGCGAACTGCAGGACATCGCCACACGGGCACACATCGACACTATTCATCCCAATGCTTTGCCGTGGCCCGAGGCTTTCGATGATGCGGAGCGGGATTTCCTGTCCCGCCTGGCTTTCGGGGAGCCGGGACACGAAGAAAAAGCGGTGGTGTACATCACCAAGGAGCTGGCGCAACTAGCGGAGATTGAGAAGCACGTTACCGGCGTTCTGTCGATCGTTCTGTCCGAACTACAGCGCGAGCCGGCGACGGGATTGAATGCGGGACATACATTGCATCATGCACTGTCCTGCTTCGCCGCGGAGGAGTTGCACCACGCCAATATGTTCTACCTCTACGTGCGGTTGCTGAGCGGACGGGATTTCAAATATCCGGAAAACCTGTACGCCCAGCGGGTCGGTCTGTACCAGAGCGACGAATCCCCCTGGGTGAAACTGGCAGCGCTCTGTTGTTCGGCCTACATCGGAGAATCGGTAATCACCGTGTTTGAACGCCGCTGCAGGGCCCTGGACCCGGAGCAGCGATTTTTCTTTACCCAGCTGCTGGTTGCGCACGGGCTGGACGAGGCGCGGCACATCAAGGTGGATCACTTTGTATTCGACCACGTCATTCCCGCGCTGAACTCCGCCGAACAGCGTCGCATGCGCCAGATACTACACGCCACCGAAGACCTGAATACCGAATTGGCGATCCGTTTTGCGGCTTACGCCAAAGACTTTTTCAGCTGCGATTACACCGGGGGCAACAGGGCCAACGAGATCCAGATGCAGCTCACCGCCGCATTTCGCGAGTTGGTGTTCGGCGGCGAGATAATTCGCAAGGTCGACGACGCAATGAACGATGAACACCGCCAACTGTTGGCGGCGTTTTGTAGCGAAACCCGCGTACACGGCGCGGTTGCCTAGGAGAGGACACTATGCGCCAGAATATCGATGCGCCCACGCCGGGCGCGGGTAGCCGGCGGCGATGGGCGACTGCGGCAGTCTTGCTGTCGCTGTTTCTCGCCGCCATGGACAGTACCATCGTAGGTACCCTATTGCCGGTGATCAGTGGGGAATTCACCCGCCCGGCTCTCTATCCCTGGGTGATGTCGGCTTTTATCTACTGTTCGGTCGTTGCCGCCGCCATGGGCGGCACCCTGGCCGATCGCTTGGGAGAAAAGCGCCTGCTGCTCGCCGCCCTGTTGCTCTTCCTCGCCGGCATGGTGGCGGCCGCCCTGGCTGCCGACATGCCGCAGCTGATTGCCGCGCGCGCCGCGCAGGGCGCGGGAGCGGGGTTGATCATGGTCCTCAGCTACACCCTGGTAGGCCGCCTGTTCGGACCCGGAGCGCGGGGGCGGATGCAGGGGCTACTCAGCGGAATATGGGGGCTCGCGGCCATTGCCGGGCCATTGCTCGGCGGACTCGTCCACGAACTGCTGGGCTGGCGCTGGGTATTTTTCCTCAATGTGCCGCTGATTCTGGTGGCGGCGGTGCTGATCGCGGCCACCTGCCCCGCCGGCGACAAGCGGGGCACCTCGGTCTCCTCTCCTTTGCACCTGCCGGCATTGGCGAGTTTCTGCCTGTTGGTGGCCGTATTGCTGACCGCCATCATGCTGCCGGCCATGGGCGTGAAGGGCGGCCTGCCGTGGCTGCTGGCGGCGTTGCCCCTGCTGGGAGCAGTTTACTGGCACAACGTGGCGGCGAAGCCCGCCGCAGATGTGTTGCCGCGGGCATTTTTCACCGAGCCCCACCTGCGCGCGGCCGCGCTGCTGACGGCGCTCGCCGCCGTGGCCCTTTACGGCTCGGTGACGCTCCTGCCGCTGTACCTCGCCGCTGTTTCCCGCGGTGCCACCCTGACTTCCGGCAGCCTCGTGCTGGCGGCGGCTCTCGGTTGGGTGCTGGGCTCCGCACTGTGCGGTGCTTTGCTGGTCCGGACCGGCTACCGGACCGCCGCACTTTGCGGTGCGGTGCTGCTGGCCGCGGGTGCGGCGGTATTGGCCTTCGCGCCGCCCACAGTGTCGCTGTGGCAGTTGGTTCTGGCACAGGTGGCAATCGGGCTGGGCATCGGTTGCGCCGCCACCACCACCCTGGTGCTGGTGCAGAACTCTGCCGCTGCCGAACACCTCGGTCGTTATACCTCCGCCGTCCAGTTGTTCCGCAACCTGGGCGCTGCCATCGGCATTAACACCCTGGCGGCCATTCACCTTGTGCAGGCCGGCCACGGCGGGGATGCGGCCGGGGCCTTCCAAAACAGTTTCAGCGTGCTCTTTGCCCTGACGGTGGTGGCGCTGCTGTGCGCCACGGGCCTGCCGGGCAGGGCACGGGTGCGCGCGGCAATGGAGGCGGCGTAATGAATGTGCTGATTATCAATGCCAATCCGAAGCGCGACAGTTTTTGTCACTCCCTGGCCAGCGCCTACGCGAGCGGCTGTGCCGTCAGGGGATACCGTGTCGAGCGAATTGACTTGGGAGAGCTGAACTTCGATCCGGTGCTGCGGGAGGGTTACGGCGGGCAGCCTCTGGAACCGGACATGGAGCGGTTGCAGTCGTCCATTCAATGGGCGGACCACCTGGCTTTCGTCTACCCGAACTGGTGGGGCGTGATGCCGGCTCTGCTCAAGGGAGCCCTGGACCGTGCAATGACGCCGGGGTTCGCCTTCCGGTTTGACAACGGTGCGGTGGAAAGCCTGCTGAACAACAAGAGCGCGTCACTGTTGATCACCATGGATGTCCCCATCTGGCTGCACCGCTTCGTGCACCGCAGCCGCGGTACCAAGTTGATGCGCGACAATGTGCTCAAGTTTTGCGGCATCCGCGCCAGACAGACCTGTTACTTCGGTCCACTACACAATTCCTGCGCGGAAAAGCGCAAGCGTTGGCTGGACAAGGCACACCGTCTGGGACGGGCCGCCTGAGTGTTCCAAGGGTGCAATTTAATTTTTTGAAGATTGGTTGCGGGAAAGCTACTCGGAAAAAAGGGAAAAGTATGAATACAGCGAGTTATTCCGAATTGCCGGCGATGTTCCAACGCCACGCACCGCCCTATCTGGCGGAGCGGGCCACTGGCGACGTGGTGGTTTCTGCCGAGGGCGCCAGCCTGCATCTAGCCGACGGGCGCACATTGCTGGACGCGGCGTCCGGCGGTTTCGGCTACGGCGTGTCGCCGGTGGTCGAAGCGGTACAGGCGCAACTGCGCAGACTGCCGCTGTCGAACCGCGTGCTGATCAGCCGCACCCTGGCGGAACTGGTGGTGGAACTCGACAAATTGTGTCCCACACCCCTGTCGGTCTCCTATGTGTGCAATTCCGGCGACGAGGCCTTCGAGGGTGCCCTCAAGCTGGCCAAAGGGCTCAATCCGCGGCGAAACCGGTTGCTGGTGGTGGCCGGCAGCCGACCCGGCAGCCTTAGTTACGGCACCTTGCTGGCCGGTATCGGGGCGGGCTACCTGGATGCCCTCGGAATGGAGGTGGTGCCGATCCGGCCCAACGACAGTGCGTCCCTGGCCGGCAGCCTGGATCGGAGCACACTGGCGGTCGTCTACGAACCGGTGATTCGGGAGCGCGGGCTCTGCCGGCTGGAAGCGGCCTTTCTCACCGAGATGCGCCGCGGTTGCGATACCCACGGCTGCCTGATGATTGCCTCGGAGCTGCACACGGGGCTCGGTTTCGCCGGCACACCCCTCGGTATTTCGCTCACCGGCGTGGTGCCGGATGCGCTGGTGCTGGGTGACGCGCTGGGCGGTGGCCAGATTGGTGTCGGTGTCTATGTCACCAGCAAGGCGATCAACGACGCGGTATACGGCGGGCGCAATCCGTCACTGCACGGCAGCACCACCGGCGGCAATCCGGCGAGTTGTGTCGCCGCTACGGTCGCGCTGCGTCACTTGGCGCGGGAGCGGATTGCGCAACGGCAGGAGGGCCTGGGCCGTGCCTTCACCGAGCGGTTCGCTTCCCGCGCCGCAAACCCGGAATCCCTCATCCGCAACTATCAGGTTTGCGGGGGGCTCGTGTCCGTGGAATTGCCGGGTCCCGCTCCGGCCGATCGCCTTTGGCGGGAGTGCCTGGGGGCGGGGCTGCTGTTGCAGCGGCCGCGGGATCGCTGGTTGTACCTGGCGCCGCCGTTGACAGTGAGCGAGCGGGAATGGGAGCAGGTGCTGCAACGGTTGCAGCGGGGATGCGAGCGAGCCGGCTGTGAACCGGCGGCGCTCCGGGAGGTGGTGTGATGAACCGGCTGCAGGTGATCGACTGCTGCGACAAGCACTGGAACCCGACGGCGGCGACCCTCTACCACATGTCCCACAGGACCATCGAGCACCGCGCCGAGGGCAGTTGGATCGAGGATGAGGAGGGCAACCGCTTTCTCGACTTCGCCTGCAGTTACGGCGTATTCATCGTCGGGCACGCCAATCCCCATGTGCAGGCGGCGGCCTGCGACCAGTTGGCTCGCATCGCAACGCTGCCTTACGGGATGATGGAGCCGAGTCAGGTCGGATTGATGCAACGGCTTGCGAGGATGTTGCCGGGCGATCTCAACCGCGTGTGGTTGACGAATTCGGGGGCGGAGGCGTGCGAGATAGCCCTGCGCGCCGTTCTCGCGGCCCGCGCGCCGCGCCGGCGTATTATCGTGGCGCGAGACTCCTACCACGGCAAAACCCTGGGCGCGCTCAATATCCTGGGGCAACACAATCACCGAAATCCCTTCGACCCGCTGATGCGCCAGGTCGACTTCGTCCCCTACGGCGATCTCGCCGCCCTGAGCGATGCCATGGATAGCGACGTCGCCGCGGTATTCCTGGAGCCGGTGCTCGGCGGCCCCTATCTACAGGTGCCCGTCTCGGGCTACGTCAAACAGGTGGAGCTGCTGTGCAGGGAGCACGGTGCGCTTTTCGTGGCCGACGAAATCCAGACGGCGTTCGGGCGTGCCGGTCGCATGTTCGCCATCGAATACGATGCGGCGCAACCGGACATCATCCTGCTTTCCAAGGGCATGACCGGCGGCCATGCGGCAATTGCCGCGACGGTGATGAGCGACCGCCTGTACGAAACCCTGACCGGCCTGTCGGACTTCGACGCGGACTACCTGGCGAGCGGTGCCGGCGCCTCGCCCTTCGCTTGCGCCACGGCGCTGGCCTCACTCGATTTTATCGAGCGGGAGAATTTGCCCGAGCGCGCGCAGCGCCTGGGCGTGCGCCTGATTTCGGGGCTGCGGCGCCTGGCCCGGCAATATCCGGCGTTGATTGAAGAAGCGCCCGGTATCGGGCTTATGACCGGGCTCAAGGTCAGGAATCCGGCGGTGGAATCGGCCATCACTATGGTAATGGGGCGCCACGGCATCCATCTGGGCCATTCGATGAACGAGTCCGCCGACCACCCGGTGCTGCGTTTCTATCCGCCGTTGACAGTCACCGAGGGGGAGATAGAACTGTGCCTCGATAAGCTGGCCGCCAGCCTGGAACAGATTGGCAGTCGCCCGGTGAAACTGTTCGACTGCCTTAACCTGCTGGTGCGGCGCCAGTACCGCTTGCCGCGCTGGTTTGTCTACCGCCTCACCGGCGTCAAACAGACCTGAGCCCAGCCAGTGCCAGCAGCCATTTATCTTCCATGGAGTGAAAAAAATGTCGAGTGGAACTCCGGCAAATCTGACCTATACCGCGGAGGCCTATACGAGCCTCAGGGAAATTGATAAGCAGCACTGGGATGCTGTATACCGCGGAAATTCCGGCCTGACCTACGATTTTTTGAGTATCGTTGAAGACTCCGGTATCAACAACCTGGAGCACCGCTACCTGCGTTTCTGCACCGATTCCGGCGAGCCGGTCGGCAAAGCGAATTTCTATTCCGTTTCCATGGACTTCTCCACCATGGACCAGACACTGACGCCGGCGGTGAGAAATACGATCAAAGCCTGGTACCCGGATTACCTCACGTTCAAGGTGTATGAAATGGGCATGTTCACCATGATCGGTGACTGCCTAGAGGTCGCCGCAGAGGAGCACTGCGAGGGCGTACTGCGCGCAGCCGCCGAGGACATGATCGAGCGATCCGCGAGCGGAGAGAGCGATTTCCTGTTGATCCGCGACGTGCCGCTCGAAAAATATCCTTTGTACAAGAAAGTGCTGTCGCCCCTGGGATTCTTTCCCACCAGCGGTTTCACCAACGCGGTGATCGAAAATACTTGGCCGAGCTTCGACGACTACCTGGCCTCCCTGAACAGCAAGACCCGGCACAAGTTGAAAACCTCACTGAAAATAGAGGAAAAGTTCGGCATTGAAATCGAGATTACCTCCGATTATGCCCACCTTGCCGAGGAGATGGAGCACCTCTGGATGAAGGTGAACGCCAGGGCGAAGGACTACAGTCGCGAGCAGCTGGACCGGCATTTCTTCCGTGTCTCGGCGGAAACCCTGCACGACAGGAGCGAGATCATTGTGCTGCGCCATGAGGGAAAAATGGTGGGGTTCATGTTCAACCTGATTGGTGAACACGACTACATCATGCTCGATTGGGGGGTGGATTACGATTTTGAGCTCTACGAAAAAACCAGTTTGTACCGCACCGCATCGGTGCTGTCCCTCAAGCGCACCATCGAACTGGGCAAGAAGCGCCTGGAACTGGGCATAACCAATTACACGCCCAAGAAACTGCTCGGTGCCGAGATGCGCCCGCTGATATTTTTTGTGCGCCACAGGGACGATGCCGATATGTCACGGACCCTGGCGCGGATTCTGCTGGAGAGCCTGCAGCACCCGGACGAACTGGCAGTTCCCCAGGGAATGGTCATCGCAGGCAACAGCACTGTCAGCGCCGTCGAATGGCGGGAATACCTGGCCTACGAGCAGGACGTTTTCCCGGCGCGGGACCCCTTCCTGAAAGCCGACCGGCACTTTCAGTTCGATGCCATGAAAATGGCGGGGGTCTACGGCTTCTATCCGGAGTTCACCACGGCACAGGGCTCGGCTATCGATTTCGACGGCGGGCGCGACGTGGTGTTGCTCGGTACGAACTCCTATCTCGGTTTGAATACCCACCCGCGAGTGGTGGAGGCGGCCATCGAGGCCACCAAGCGCTACGGCACCGGCTGCTCCGGATCGCCGCTGCTGAACGGCACCCTGGATATTCACAATGCCCTGGAGCGCGAACTGGCGGAGTTCACCGGCCGGGAGGCGGCGGTGTTGTGCAGCACCGGATATCAGACCAACCTGACCGCGCTCTCGGCCCTCTGCGACGAAAACACCCTGGTGCTTATGGACGAGCGCAATCACCGCAGCCTGTTCGACGGTGTGCGGCTGTCCGGTGCCGAGTACGCCATCTACCGGCACAACGATCCGGAACACCTGGCGCGCATTCTCGGCAGGAATTCCGATCGCAGCTGCCTTGTGGTCACCGATTCCGTATTCAGCATGGAAGGGACCGTCGCCGACCTGCCGCGTCTGTGCGACATCAAGGAACGATACGGTGCGCGCCTGTACGTGGATGAATCCCATGCCTTCGGGGCCGTCGGTGAGGGCGGCCGCGGCCTGTGTGAGCAGGCCGGGGTGCTGGAGCGGGTCGACTTGGTGATGGGCACCTTCAGCAAATCCTTTGCGGCCCTCGGCGGTTTCGTCGCCGGCGAGCGGCGGGTGATTGAATTTATCAAACATACCGGTGGCGGGCACATCTTTTCCGCCAGCCTGCCGCCCGCGGTGGTGGCAACGGTGCGGGAATGTTTGCGCATCGTGCGCGACGAGCCGGAGAGACGTCAGGAACTGCTCGCCAAGGCGCACTACGTCGCCCACCGCCTGGTCGAGATGGGATACCAAGCCGATTTCTGCGGTGTGCCCATAGTCCCTGTGGTGTTCGGCCACTCCGCGCTGGCCCTGGCCGCCTATTGCAAGTTCATGGCGGAGGGGGTCTACGTCAACCCGGTGTTGCCGCCGGCAGTCCCGGAAAACCAGGCGGGCTTCCGCACAAGCTACATGGCCAATCACGACTGGCGGGATATCGAGCGCGCGCTCGCGGTTTTCGAGCGCCTGCGCGGGGACTTTGCCATAGACGAAGAGCGCCCGGACGAAAACGATGCAAGGCTAGCGGAATACGCTTGAAAAGCTGCTCCTGATTTTTCAACTGATAGCCACCAAAACTAACAGACTAGGGAAATGCATGATGAAAGCAAAGATTTTAAAACTGGTAGAAGAAACCGCCCGCTACCCGCAGCGGCTTTCCGGCGAAGCCAGGTTAGTGGAAGACCTGGGAATGAATTCACTGCAGTTCATGCTGCTCATCTCCATGCTGGAGGACGAGTTCGACATAACGATTCCGTCGCATAAGACGGAAGCCATTAAACGGGTGGCGGATTTGATGAAGTTGTTTGAACCCGAGGAACCGCGCAAAGCCAGTTGACCTTTTTCGGGAAAGTAGCCTTATGAAATACGACGATCATAATGTGGATCTGGCCGCGCTCTGGCTGGATATCGCAGCCGACGACCGCGGGTCCATTCGGGTTCACTGCGAGATGCGTAACCGCGTGGTAAAACTGCGCTACGGCAAGCTGGTAACGGCGGGGTGCC
Source organism: Microbulbifer rhizosphaerae (assembly GCF_014191725.1). Lineage (GTDB taxonomy): Bacteria > Pseudomonadota > Gammaproteobacteria > Pseudomonadales > Cellvibrionaceae > Microbulbifer > Microbulbifer rhizosphaerae. Next base: position 86,894 of record NZ_JACHWZ010000012.1, on the reverse strand, counting down.
TGGCGGCCGAACTGCTGCAGGCGCGGGGTGTGCGCCCGCGCCAACGAGTGCTGCTGTGTGGACAGAACTCCCCGGAGTTCGTTCTCGCCTGGGTGGGGCTGTCGCTTCTCGGTGCCGTACCGGTGCCCCTGCCGCCGAGCGTCACCATGGCCGGCGACGATAGTTTCGCTAACCGCGTGGCGCCGCTGCTGCCGCATCATCAACACTTTGTCTGCCGACGGGAGGACCGCGACCGGTGCAGCGGTTGTGCCGGAGCGGACGCTGTTGAGTTTATCGATATTTGTGCTGCCATGGGCCCTCTCATAGAAGGCTTGGAGCGGGGCCAGCCGGTCCTGCAAGGGGCGCTGGATTCCCGCCTGGAACTCTTGCATACACTTGGCGCGGACGACGAGGCATTTATTCAATACACCTCCGGAAGCACAAGTACACCAAAGGGAATTGTCGTCAGCTACAGGAACATCCTAGCCAATACCACCGCTATCCACCGCGGGAACGGCGCGGTGGCCGGTCGCGACTGCTACCTGACCTGGCTGCCCGTTTATCACGATTACGGCCTAGTGGGAAATTTCCTCAGCGCTCTGTTCAACCGCGTGAACCTGGTTATGGTGCCGCCGATTTATTTCGTCAAAAGGCCGCTGCGGTTCATGGCGCTGGTGGTGGAGTATCGCGCGAACTTTATGTGCATGCCCAATTTTGGCCTGGAAATGATTTTAAAAGCGCTGGAAATCAAGGGCGCCGCGCCCGGCTCACTCGACCTGAGCAGCCTGCGCTGGTGGTCGGTGGGGGCCGAGCCGGTCAGCGCGGATACGCTCGAGCGCGTATCGGAGCAACTGGCCCCCTTCGGACTCGGGGCGGGCGTTCTCTCGCCATCCTATGGTCTGGCGGAGGCCACGGTAGGCGTGTCTATCTCCCTCCCGGGTGAGCTCCATCGGATACACCACATCGGCGACCGCCGGTTGGTTGGCAACGGCCCCCTGATGGACGGATTTGAGATGCAGTTGCGCGACCTGGACAGCAGCGGCGCCGGCCGCCTCTTCCTGCGCGGTGACAGTATGGCGCGCCACGCTTATATCGACGGCGTCAAACAGCGCATTTGCGATGACGGGGGATACGTCGATACCAAGGACATTGCGTGCCTGCGGGATGGCGAGTTGCTGGTGTGCGGGCGCGCCGATGAGATGTTTACCATTCGCGGCGAGAACTACTTCCCCTACGACATCGAAAATGTGGTGCGGCGGGTGTCGCCGCTGGGGGCGCGCCGCGTGGCCTGCTTCGGGGTCTGCCGGGAGGACGGCAGCGGGCCGCGGGTGGTGGTGCTGTACGAGAGCAAGAATACCGGCCGGGAGTTTCATCTGGGGATGCAGAGCCGGCTGCGGGAGCTGATCATCAGCCAGACCGGCTTGCCGGTGGATGAGATCTATGCGGTGCCGGCGCGCTCCATTCCGGTGACGACCAGCGGCAAGGTTCAGCGCAAGCGCGCTGCCAACCTCTACCGGCAGGGCCACTTTGCCAGGGCCGCCATTGTCTGCGATGCCACGGCCTGAGCCGGCGAAGCGCGAAACAGGTCAACTCGATAATCAATAAAAAGGAGACGCCGGTGTCACTCACGCAAGCGCATTTGGAAATAGCCCGTGCCCTCGGGGTGGGCATAGTACCCGCCACCGACACCCCCGGTGCCGCCGAACTGCCGGTGGCGGAGATGATCTTTTCCGTAGCCGCTTCCTGGCCCCGGGAGATGCAGCAACAGCTGGCCGGGAGCCTGGAATTCGTGGATACCCTGTCGCAGAACCTTTTCGGGGAGGGGGTTGCACAACTGGACGCCTACACCCTGGCCACTTTTGTGGAACTGCTGGCGGATTCCGCGGACCTGCGCCCCTTCTGGGTGCCGTTCCGCACCCTGGTGGTACTCAACTACTACGGCCTGCCGGAGGGATACGAGCCGCTGGGCCTGCCGGGACCGAGTATCGACAGTGGCGGTTTTACCGCCGATGGTGAACCGGCCGCAGCGGCCTGAGAGCCTGTTTAGACTCTCGCAGAGAGCTCTCCAAGGCCGGGTGGGCGCAGCTTTCCGGGACCGTATGCGGCATGGATGCCGATTACGAGCATACAAGGATGTATTTAAGCGGGGCGCTCAGTCCGTGTCCTGGAAAGCTGTGCCCTGCCCGGCCCCTACAACGGTCGAATTTTTTGAGACTTAAAACAGGCTCTGAACAAACAAGGATACATTCCCATGCCTGCAACCAGTCCTTTGAAATCAGAATACGATGTCATTGTCGTGGGTGCCGGCGCTGCCGGAGCGGCGTATATCTCCCGTCTCACAGCGGCGGGACTGAATGTTCTGGCGATTGAGCGCGGCCCCTTTTACCGGGACCACTACAACGATTTCTATGAAAGCGAGCTGGCCGTTTTTAACCTGCTGTGGGACAACAACAACTACGGCGTCAGCGGCAAAGCCTTTCGGGGCACGCCGAACCTGGGACGTGCGGTAGGCGGCGGCACACTGGCTTGGACGGCCGTAGCGTTGCGCTTTTTCGAGCGCGATTTCACCTTTGCCAGCCGCTGGGGACGGATACCCGGCAGCAATGTCGCCGATTGGCCCATCCGCCTTCACCACCTCCGGCGCTACTATTCAGAGGCGGAGATTCACATGGGCGTATCCGGGGCCCCCACGGTATGGGATGCCCCGGGAACACCGCCGCCGCCAAATCCCCCGCTTCCCTTGTACCGGGGCTCGCGCCTCTGCCGGGACGCCTTCGAGCGGTTGAATATGAACTGGGCGCCCGGACGCATCGCCGTCAATTCCCAGCCCTACAATGGCAACGGCGCCTGCCTTAATTGTGGCCATTGTCGCGCCGGCTGTCGTATCAATGCTAAATACCAGGCCGACAAGGTACTGATCGAACCGGCCTTGGCCACCGGCTACCTGACCCTGGCCTACGAGTCGGTGGTCACGCGCCTGCGCACTTCGGAGTGTGGGAGGCGCGTGTGTGGAGTGACCTTTGCCGATACCGTTAGCGGGGAATATCGGGATGTGGATGCGCGTTTCGTGGTGGTATGCAACAACCCCATCGAAACACCACGCCTGTTGCTGGCCTCGGCAAATGACGCTCACCCCGGCGGACTGGGGAATCGATACGATCAGGTCGGGCGCAACTTCTTTTGCCACCTGGGGACCATAGGCTACGGCATTACGGAGCAGGATCTGCGCAACAGCATCGGTCACAACATGGGCAATATCATGTCCCTCGACACCTGTGAAAACACTGACAACGGTGACTATGCCGGCGGCTTCACGCTGATGTCCCTACAGGGTGCTGGTGCCGGGGTGGTCGCACTGGACCCGCTGGTAGCCGTCAACGGGGAGCGGCTCAAGGAAAAGATGGCCGCCTACAACAACTCGATACTGATGGTCTCATTCGTCGAGGGGCTGCCTGTAGCCGACAATCGCATAACGCTTCTCCTCGCCCAGTGCGATGAGTTCGGCGTACCCAAGGCGCACGTCCACTATGACTATCACGACAACGACATCCGGGCGCTCGGCCATGCGCAGGCTCGAATGCGGCAGGTACTGCAGGCCGCCGGTTCCAGTGAAACCTTTGTGTCCCCGGAATTTGAATCCCACCCCATGGGGAGCATGCGTATGGGGCGCGACCCCCACGTATCGGCCACTGATCCCTGGGGTAGGGTACATGGCATCCCCAATCTCTATATCGGGGGAGCCTCGCTATTCGCATCGGGCAGCTCGGTCAATCCCACGTTGACGCTCCATGCGCTGGCGTTGCGTTCCGCCGACCACTTGGTGCGGGCGAGTCTATGCAGCGAACCCTTCACCGAGGCAGTCGCATGAACGCCGGGATGCAGGACGTAATAGTGATCGGCGCGGGCCTTTCGGGGCTGGTGGCGGCCCTCGCGCTCCAGCGGGGCGGTCGCCGGGTGCTCCTGCTCGAGCGCCGGACGCGCCCCGGCGGGCTCTGCGGTACCTTTGAGCTGGACGGCTACGAGTACGTTATCGCCTGCAATGACTTCGGCCAGGGATTGGTTGAAATTTTGCGCCAGTTGGAGATCCCTGTCGCATTCGAGTGCAAACAGACCCATGTGCATTATCGCGACCGGGTAATAGTGGCGCCTCTGACGCTGGATTTCGTGCGCCAGCTGGCGCGCGAGCCTCTGCAGCTGGCGCGCCTGGTGCTCGGGGTTTTGCACTACCGGTGGATGACAAGGGACGCGCTCAGCCTGGGTGAGTTTGCCGATCGCTACCTGGCGCCGGGGCTGATATCCGATATCGCCCAATTGCCCACCTACCTGATGGGAGTGCATCCGCGGGATTTCTCCACCAGATACCTGGGCTATGAGGCGCGTTACAACTACGGTTACTCAAGTCCGGCCACGCCCGTGGGCGGTCCCCAGGCCATGGCGGACAGCATGGCCCAAGCATTTCGGGAGCGCGGCGGAAAGCTGTATACCGGCACTGGCGTGAACACCGTCGCTGCTCTGAACGGAAGCTACCAAGTCACTCTCGACGGCGGAAAACAACTGCGGTGCCGGGCACTGGTGGACACCCGGGAAAGGCGTGACGCCTATGCCGAAGATACGCGAACAGGCATCCCGCTGAGCATGCTTTGTTGTGCAGTCGATCGGGACCTTCATTTCCCGCCGCGGGTGCATACGCTGGTGCACTATCCGCCGGACATCAGTGACTGGTTTGGCGACCTGGAGCGGGGCGATTTGCCAAAGAGTTTCGCCTTTCACGTTTTTCGCAGCGACCTGCCGGCACAGAAAAACCATTACACCTTGAACGTATATTTTTACTTGCCCAGGGGGGTCAGATCACCGGGTCCGGGTCAAGCGGAAAAAGTGGAGTCCTATATTTTGCGGCATATAGAGAGCCTCTTGCCCGGCTTCGGCAAGGCGTTGCAATACCGGCGTTTAATTGCCCCGGCGGAGTTTGAAGAGCTGCACGGCATGTCCAGCCGGGTGATGCCCTATATTTGCCGGGAACCCAAACCGGACAACTACGACAGGAAAACCGGCATCTACTATGCTGGGCACAGTGTCTATCCTCCAGGAGATCACGCGGGTGCAGCGGTATTATCCGGACAGCTGGTTGCAAAGCGGCTGCTCGGCGAAAATCCATCTATGCCAATGGAAGGAGCAATTACATGAATATGACGGGGAAAACCGTACTCTTGACAGGAGGGACTTCGGGTATCGGACTGGCGTTGTTGCCGCGCCTGATCGAGCGGGGATGCAGGGTGATCACCTGCGGCCGCGACGGGGCGCGGATCAAGGAGTTGCGCGGATCCAACCCGCAGGCGATTTTCGTCCGGGCGGACATCAACAGTGCCGAGGGAATCGACGCCCTGGCGCAGGCGGTATCGAGCGCGGGTGCGGGGTTGGACATGATCATCAACAATGCGGGCATCCAGCTGGCCTATGAGTTTGTTAGTGACGCGGAGGTCCCGGACAAGATCGATAGAGAGGTGGGTATCAATCTCTGCGCGCAGATGAAGCTGGCACACCGCTTTTTGCCAGAACTGCTGATCCGCCCGGAAGCCGTGATTGTCAACATTACCTCCTGCCTGGCGGTAACACCCAAGCGCAGCGCCCCTGTCTACTGCGCCACAAAAGCGGCCATGCGCAGCTTTACCCGGGCACTGCGATATCAACTGGAGGACAGCACCGTCCGGGTGGTGGAAGTGATACCGCCACTGGTGGCCACGCGTATGACGGCGGGGCGCGACGCCGATACCATCAGCAGCGATGAATTTGCCGAGGAGATGCTCTCAAAACTGGTGCGAGGGGATACAGAGATCCGGGTCGGCAAGGCCCGCCTGCTGATGGGAATATATCGGCTGTGGCCAGCACTGGCCGCACGCATTCTGAAAAACGGCTGAAGAAGATGAGGACAAAGAATGGATAGGCGTGAATTTTTCAAGCACAGTGCTTTTTTCACTTTGCTATTGGCTTCGAAGGGCACTGCTGCACAAGTGGCGCGTAAAGCAAAGAATAATGTGTCTCAGGGGCTTGTCGGTTGTGGCAGCGCCGGAAATGTCGACCTGAGCAGGTACTACCGTCAAAGGAAATAATCGTTTTGAGAATGCCAGGTGCAATATAAAAGCATTTATCCCTTCCTGAGAGAGTTGTTTCCGCTATCGGAGGGCGGGCCGCCCTCGGCCTTTGTCGGGGAGCGCTCCGTAGTTGAGGATGTTGATTTTCCCGGCATATTGGTTGAGGTCCGTTTTTCCCGCGAGAATTTCCGCGATGCCATGTTTGAATTGTTCGGAGTCGACTGCCCGGAATGGCTGAAAGATTCCGCGGCGGGTAGAAAGTCAGAATTTCTGGCGGGAAGAATTGCGGCAAAAACGGGTTTTTCTCGCTTGGTGGGGGAGCGACCTGATTTCAGTTCTGTCCTTTCTTCCTCCGTTAAGAATAGATGTCCTCAATGGAAACCGGGTTTTGTGGGGTCTATCAGCCATACGTCCGATAGGGCCTTTTGTGCTGTCGGTTCAAAACGCGGGTTGCGCTATGTCGGTGTGGATATGGAGGATTGGATTGGCAACGAGGTGATCCGCAATATAGAGAGAAAAATCATAGATCGACATGAGAGGACGGTGATGGAGGAAAGTGGTGCGGCGTATGAAAAGGTGTTCACAGCGGTATTTTCTGCGAAGGAAAGCCTCTTTAAGGCGCTTTATCCTTTGGTGGGCAGATATTTCGGATTCGAAATTGCAAAAGTCACTTCAGTGGATTTAGGCCGAGGTATTTTGATGTTGCAGTTGGAGGAGGGACTCCATCACTGTTTTCCCCGGGGTATGGAGCTGGCTGCTGAAGTATATTTTCAAGCCGGGTATGTCATCACCATTGTATGGGCCGGAAATCAGCTGTCTGCTTTGGTCCCTGACTTCCTGGCGTCTAAGGGTTGAAGTGGCGGGGCGGCATTCCCTCGTGATCCGCGGTGATGCCCACTTCCTCCCTGGTGGAATCCCCTACCTTCAGGTGTACTGCTTCCACACCGTGCATCCAGTCCACCAGCTTCTCGCGTAGGAAATACAACAAGATGCCAGCCCCTATTGCCGCCACGGCCACACCGCCGAAAGTGGCCAGGGGCCCGGTTTCCCCCACCAGCTTGCCGATTTCCGCCGCGCCCTTGTTGGCTATGCCGATAAACGCGAACCACAACCCCATCATCAGGCCCACCCAGATGCTGGCGATCACCGGGGCGAGAATAATGATAAACAGCGGGTTGACCATCTGCAGCCAGCTGGCGGGCATCTCCCAGCCGCCGATCATCAGGTCGGTATTGTACTTCGCGAACAGGTTCATGGAGCCGGCGGCCTGCTCGAAACCGGCCCAGAAGACCACCGTCCACAGCGCGATCTTTCTGTAGGAGCGGCCCCCGGGGACGCCGAGCTCCAGCTCGGCTTGCGGGCCGCAGGCCCGCCGCTGGCTTGCTACACCCTATGGCTCGCAGGGCTGTGCAAATTTGTTTTCGGCAAATTTATCGCGGCCAACGGCCGCTCCTACAACCTACAAACTAGAGGAAGGCGTTATCGAGTTCAGTATAGTTCAGCGCCAAGCGGCTGTTATAATCCGCCGTTTTCGATGATTTTCGGTGCCCGATGAGTGAAGTTGATTCCCTGGCAGAGCAGATCCCCCAATGTATGGGGAGGGACCGCCAGCGCCTGCGCAAAACCCTCGACGCCGTACGCCGGCGTCTGAAAGAGGGCAAGCCGGCGGACCGGATGCTCGCCCAACTGGAGGAGCAGCTGCAGGCCTCGCGGGCGCTGGCGGAGGAGCGGCGGCGGAAACTGCCGGTAGCGCGCTGGCCGGAAGACCTGCCGGTGGTGGCGCGGCGGGCCGAGATCGCTGAACTGATCGCCTATCACCAAGTGGTGGTGGTGGCTGGTGAGACAGGCTCCGGCAAGACCACTCAGTTGCCCAAGATCTGCCTGGAGCTGGGCCGTGGTATTTTCGGCCAGATAGGCCACACCCAGCCGCGCCGCATCGCCGCGCGCACCGTCGCCAATCGCATCGCCGAGGAGCTGGGGCAGCCACTGGGGCAGTCGGTGGGCTACCAGGTGCGTTTTACCGATCAGAGCACCGAGCACACCCATATCAAGCTGATGACCGACGGCATACTGCTGGCGGAAATCCAGCGCGACCCGCTGTTGAACAAATACGACACGCTGATCATCGACGAGGCCCACGAACGCAGCCTCAATATCGACTTCCTGCTGGGCTACCTGAAAACCCTTCTGCCCAAGCGCCCGGACCTCAAGCTGATCATCACTTCCGCCACCATCGACCTGGAAAAATTTTCCCAACATTTCGGCGACGCACCGGTGATCGAGGTCTCCGGGCGCACCTATCCGGTGGATATCCATTACCGTCCGCCGGCGGACCGCGACCAGGATCTCAACGAACAGGTGCTCGCCGCTGTGGAGGAACTGCTGCACGAGGAGAAGTCCAGCGGCAGGAGTGGTGGCCGGCACCCCGGTGGCCGGCACGCCGGTGGCGATATCCTGGTGTTTATGAGCGGCGAGCGGGAAATTCGCGAGTGCCACAAGGTGCTGAGGGACGCACAGCTTCCGCAACTGGAAATACTGCCACTCTACGCCCGCCTGAGCCTGGCGGAGCAGAACAAGGTGTTTCACGGCCACCGCGGCCGGCGCATCGTCCTCGCCACCAACGTGGCGGAGACCTCCATTACCGTGCCCGGCATCCGCTATGTGATCGACCCCGGCACCGCGCGCATTAGCCGCTACAGCTACCGCAGCAAAATCCAGCGGCTGCCGGTGGAGGCCATCTCCCAGGCCAGCGCCAACCAGCGCGCCGGTCGCTGCGGTCGGGTCAGTGCCGGTGTCTGCGTGCGCCTCTACGAGGAGGACGATTTCCTAAAGCGGCCGGAATTTACTGATGCGGAAATCCTGCGCACCAATTTGGCCGCGGTGATTCTGCAGATGCTGCAACTGAAAATCGGCGATATCCGCGACTTCCCCTTCGTGGACCCGCCGGACCAGCGGCTGATCAACGACGGCTACAAATTACTGCAGGAACTGCATGCAGTGGACGACCGCGGGCGGGTGACTCCCCCGGGTCGCGCCCTCTCGCGACTGCCGCTGGACCCGCGCCTCGGCCGTATGCTGCTGGCCGCCGGTGAAAACGGCAGCCTGCGCGAGCTGCTGGTGATCGTCAGTGCAATGGCAGTGCAGGACCCCCGCGAGCGCCCGGCGGAAAAGCGCCAGGCAGCGGACGAAAAGCACAAACAGTGGCAGCACGAGCAGTCGGATTTTCTCTCCCTGGTGCAATTGTGGGATGCATTTGAAACCCAGCGCCAGGAATTGAGCCAGAACCAGCTGCGCAAGTGGTGCCAGAAAAATTTCCTGTCCTGGCAGCGCATGCGCGAGTGGCGGGACATCCACCACCAACTGCGCGTGGCCTGCCGGGAGCTGAAACTGCGCGAAAACCATGAGCCTGCGGACTATCAATCGATACACAGTGCGATACTGCCCGGCCTGCTGGGCAATATCGGCGTGCGCGACGAAAACAAGGAATTCATCGGCTGCCGCAACCGCCGCTTCCATATCTTTCCCGGCTCCGGCCAGTTCAAGAAACCGCCGCGCTGGGTGGTGACGGCACAGTTGCTGGAGACCAGCCGGCTGTTCGCGCACACGGTGGCGAAGATAGAACCGGAGTGGGTGCTGGCCGTCGCGGAACACCTGGTGAAGCGCAATTACTCTGAGCCCCACTACGACGCGCGCAAGGGCCAGGTGATGGCCTACGAGAAGATATCCCTCTACGGCCTGTTACTGGTGGAGAAACGCCGCATTCACTACGGCAAGCTGGACCCGCAGACCGCGCGCGAAGTTTTTATCCGCGAGGCGTTGGTGGAGCAGAAGTACCGAGGCAAAGGAAAATTCTTTCACCACTACGGCGAGTTATTGCGGGAGCTGGAAGACTTGGAGGCCAAGTCGCGCCGCCGGGATATCCTGGTGGACGACCAAGTGATCTACCAGTTCTTCGACGAGCGGCTTCCACAGGATATCGTCAACCTGGCGGGCTTCGAGCGCTGGCGTAAACAGGCTGAGGAAAAAGATCCACAGCTATTGTTCGTCCCCCGGGAACTGCTGATGCAGCACACCGCCACCCATGTGGGCGAGGCGCAGTTTCCCGATACGCTGGTGGCGGGCGGTATCGAATACCCGCTCAGCTATCACTTCGAACCGGGTAGCGCCGCCGATGGCGTGAGTATTCATGTACCGGTGGGTGCGCTGCATCAGGTGCCCGCGGCGCGCCTGTCCTGGCTGGTGCCGGGGCTGCTGCGCGACAAGTGCATCGCCCTGGTCAAGACGCTGCCCAAACAGTGGCGCAAGGTTTTCGTACCGGTACCGGCGGCGGTGGATCGGGCGCTGCCGAAGCTGCAGCCGGACAATACGCCACTGTGGCAGAGCCTGGCGAAGGAATTGCATCGGCAGACCGCGCAGCAGCTGCCGGACTCCGCCTGGGAATCCGCCGAGCAGTCACTTGAGGATTTCTACCGTTTCAATATCCAGGTATTGGACGAGGAGGGCGAGCTGCTCGACCAGGGCCGCAACCTGGGTGAACTGCAGGCCCGCTATAAAGACCGGGTACAAAAGGAACTGGCCAGTGCCGGGGACGACTTCGAACGCGACGGCATTACCCGCTGGGATTTCGGCGACCTGCCGCAGACTCACACCCTGCAGCAGGGTACCCTCAAGGTGCGCGCCTACCCGGCCCTGGTGGAGGGGAAAGACAGCGTATCGCTGAAACTGCTCGACACCCCGGGGGAGGCGCGGCGCCTTTCCCGAGCCGGTATTTGCCGCTTGGCCTTGCTGCACCTGCCGGAACCGGTGAAATACCTGCGCAAGGAACTGCTGCGCGGCAAAGAGTTGGGGCTCTCCGCCGCGGACCTGGGCCGCCGCGAAGAGGTCGCGGACGATATCCTGCTGGCTGCCGCGCGGGAGCTGTTCTGGGCGGATGAAAACTGGCCGCGCAGCGAAGGGGAATTCCTGCGCGCGCTGGAGAAAAGTGTCGATCTGATATCCGTGGCCCAGGAGATTGCGGAGCTGCTGACCAAGGCCTTGGGGCAGCTGGTCCCCCTGCGCAAACAGATCAAGCAGTTGAAGAACCTCGCCGTCGCCATGGCGGTGGGGGATATCCAGCAGCAGTTGAATGGTCTTTTCTATCGCGGTTGCCTGTTCGATACTCCGCTGGAATGGCTGCGCCAATACGGGCGCTACCTCAAGGGCATCGAGCTGCGCCTGGAAAAGGCCGCGCTGGACCCCAACCGCGATCGCCGCCTGCAGGCGGAATACTACAAATCCGCAGAGCCCTACCTGGCCCTGGTTGAGCGCCACTCCCCGCGGGCGCTGGCAGCGGAACCGCAACTGGTGCAGTACCGGTGGTTGCTGGAGGAGTTCCGCATCTCCCTCTTCGCCCAGTCCCTGAAGACCCTAATGCCGGTCTCCGGCAAACGCCTGGGCAAACTGTGGTCGGAAATCGAGCAGGCCGCGCCCCTCGGCTGAAAATATTGTGTCTTTCTGTAAGAATCCGTTTATTCCGGCGACTAACAGCAAGACAGAGTTCACATAACCGGGCAGGCGGCCGAAACCCTCTGGCCATGGCTCTGTCGGATTCGCAACTGTCGTCTTCGCAAAGTCGGTATACTGCGCGGGACGGCGATTTTTAGCGCCGTCGGGCGTGTTTTTCGATAGGGTTACTACCTCAGGAGAATCGTTATGAGCAACAAGAAGAATCTTTCCCCCTTGGCGGCGGCCGTCGGTGCGGCTTTCCTCGCATCCGCTTCCGTAAGTGTGTCCGCCGACAGCAGCGCTAACCCCTTTGCCGCGGAAGAGCTGTCCTCCGGCTACAACCTCGCCATGATGGACGACAAGGGCCAAGAGGGTAAGTGTGGCGAAGGCAAGTGCGGAGAAGGCAAGAAAAAAGAAGGTAAGTGCGGCGAAGGCAAATGCGGCGAAGGCAAGAAGCAGGAAGGCAAATGCGGCGAAGGCAAGTGCGGTGAGGGTAAGAAAGAAGACCCCAGCGCCTGAGGCCGCATCCCGCGGCGGGGCTCTTCGGAGCTCCGTCCGCAACGGGAGTCGCGCTTATGAATAGAAACTACCCGGTAGAGGGCGCCGGCCTGGGGCTGCGCCGCTCCATGATGGGCGAGGAGCTGTTGCCCGGGGCGGTGGATTTTCTGGAAGTGGCGCCGGAAAACTGGATCGGTGTGGGCGGACGGTTCGGGCGCTGGTTTCGCGATTACACCGAGCGTTTTCCTTTCGTGATTCACGGGCTGTCCCTGTCTATCGGCTCGCCGGCGGCGCTGGATCTGGAGCTGGTGAAATCGGTCAGACAGTTTATCCGCCAACACAATATCCGTTGCTACAGCGAACACCTGAGCTACTGCTCCGACCACGGACACCTCTACGACCTGTTGCCCATTCCGTTCACCGGCGAGGCGGTGCACTACGTGGCCGGGCGCATCCGCCAGGTGCAGGACGTGCTGGAGCAGCGCATCGCCATGGAAAACGTTTCCTACTACGCCGCGCCCAGGGTGGAAGGGGAGAGGGAAATGAGCGAGCTGGAATTTCTCAATGCGGTGCTGGAAGAGGCGGACTGCGACCTGTTGCTGGATGTGAACAATATCTATGTCAACTCTATCAACCATCGCTACGACCCGCTGGACTTCCTGTACGGCCTGCCGGCGGAGCGCATCCGATACGCCCATGTCGCCGGTCACTTCGATGAGGCGGATGATTTGAAAGTGGACACCCATGGCGCGCCGGTGATCGATCCCGTGTGGCAGCTGCTGGAGCGGGCCTACGAGAACTTTGGCCCCATACCCACCCTGCTGGAGCGGGATTTCAATATCCCCCCGCTGCCGGAACTGCTCGAAGAGGTGAGACTCATCAGGCAGCGGCAGGCGAATACCGTCGCGGAGCCCCTCCATGCCCTCCGCTGATCGAAGCGCAGAGCCGGCTTTCGGGGAGCTGCAACGCTGTTTCGCCGCCCATCTGCGCGCGCCGGACCAGTGCGCCGCGCCGCCGTCTGTGGAAGACCGGCGCATGGGGATCTACCGCGAGCTGATCTACAACAATATCGAATCCTTCATCAGCGGCGGCTTTCCGGTGCTGCGCAGTCTCTATGCGGATGAGCCCTGGCACCGGATGGTGCGGGATTTCGTGCGCTGCCACGCCTCCCGGAGCCCCTATTTCCTGCAGATCAGCGAAGAGTTTCTGCACTACCTGCAGAATGAGCGGGGACACAGGGAAGAGGACCCTGCCTTCCTGCTGGAGCTGGCCCACTATGAGTGGGTGGAGCTGGCGCTGGATGTGAGTGGAGAGGAATTTCCGGTCGGGCTCGCCTGCAGCGGGGACGTGCTGGCGTCGATTCCGGTGGTCTCCCCCCTGGTATGGAGCCTCAGTTACCGCTTTCCCGTGCATCGCATCGGTCCCGCCTATCAACCCCCGGAGCCACCGCAATCCCCCACATTCCTGCTGGTTTATCGCGATCGCGCCGACGAGGTGGGCTTTATGGAGGCCAACGGGGTCACCGCGCGGCTGCTGCAATTGGCGGGAGAGGGAGAACATTGCGGACGGCAATTGCTGGAGACCCTGGCGGCGGAAATGCGCCACCCGGATACCGCCGCGTTGCTGGAGTTCGGGCGGGAACTGCTGGAAAGGCTGTTGCGTCTGGATATTCTCGCCGGGCTCAAAGTCTGACAATATCGTCACTGTTTCGATCAATTCGATCGAATTTTGCCATCGAATGCTATGCTGGCGAGGGTAGTTTATGGTTCCTGGGGGCGTTAGAATCCCTGCCAAGATAAAGGCAGAGAAAGAGAGGAGCTGGGCTTTGCTAGGACGCACAGTTATTTCACCCTGGTTTTTCGCCGCCACCCTGGCTGCGATGCCGGTGTTGGCACGGGCAGCGGAGGACCCCTTTGCGGAGGTGGAGCCGGAGGCTTCCACCACGGCACCGGCGTCCACCGGCGCCGACGAAGGTGGGGATCCTTTTGCCGAGGGAGCCGCGGAGGCTTCAGATGGTGAAGACGGGTCTTCCAGCCTGGAAGACGAGTACGGCTTTGATCCCGCTGAAGAATTCGCCGAAGGGGAAGGGCAGGAGGCCGCGGACCGGGACCCCTGGGAGGGCTTCAACCGCGCGGTATTCCGCTTCAACGACACCGCCGATCGCTGGGTGCTCAAACCGGTGGCCGTGAGTTATCGCCAGATCACGCCGATCTTCATGCAGGCCGGGGTCAGTAACTTTTTCGGCAACCTGCGCGAAGTCACCAATACCACCAACAGCATCCTGCAGTGGAAGTGGGGACAGGCGGGTAACGACGCCGGACGTTTTCTGATCAATACCACCGTCGGTATCGCCGGGTTGTTCGACGTGGCTGAACACATCGGGCTGGAGCCCAGCGATGGCGAGGACTTCGGCCAGACCCTGGCCACCTGGGGGATGCCGTCTGGCCCTTACCTGGTGGTGCCGCTGTTCGGACCCTCCACCCTGCGGGACGGTCCGGCGAGAGTGGTGGATTACTATACAGATCCGATCAGCTACGTGGATCACACCGCCACCCGCAACAGCCTCTATTTTACCGACATGATTCAGAAGCGCGCCGGTCTACTCAAGGCCGAGATGCTGCTGCAGGGCGACCGCTACGTATTGCTGCGCGATGCCTACCTGCAGCGGCGCGAATACCTGATCAACGACGGTGAGCTGGAGGATGACTTCGGCGGCGATCTCGATGACGACTACGAATTCTGACCCCTTCCCGCTGGCACTGCCTTCCCGAGCCGCCCCGTGGCTGGCCGCCGGACACTGCTACTGATCGACGCCGACGAGCCGTCGCGCGACTTCGTGCGGCGCGCTCTGGCGCGTCTGGGATTTGCGGTGACCATTGCGCAGAATGGTGGCGAAGCCCTCGGTCAGTTTGCCCCGCGCCTGTTCGAACTGGTGATCACCGATCTGCATCTGCCGGATATGAGCGGCCTGGAAGTGTTGCGCCAGATCAAGCAGCTATCCCCGGAAACGCCGGTGGTAGTGCTGGCGTCCAACAGCGAGGTGAAAGACGTGGTGCAGGCCCTGCGTCTGGGGGCCAGCGACTACCTGCTCAAACCCTTGGAGAACGTGGGAGCGCTCGACCATGCGATCTGCCGCATCACCCACGCGGATACCCTGGCGCAGCAGAACGTCGAATATCGGGAGGAGCTGGAGCGGCGCAATCGCGAACTGCGCGAGCATGTGGAAGTGCTGCAGCGGGACCAGCAGGCGGGGCGCCTGCTACAGCAGCATCTGCTGCCGCGTACCCCCTATCGCTACCCGGGGAATATTGAGGCCGCTTTCCGGCTGTTTCCCTCCCTCTACCTGAGCGGAGATTTCGTCGATTACGGGCTGTTCGGCGAGCGTTTCGTGGCCTTTTACCTGGTGGATGTGTCCGGCCACGGGGTCTCTTCCGCGCTGGTCACCGCGCTGATCAAGCACAGCATCATGCACCTCCTGCGGGAGCGCCCACTATTCTCTCAGTTGGATACCCTCGATCAGGACCTGCTGGACGTCCTCAGCATGATCAACAGAGAACTGCTGTCCACCCGCCTGGACAAGCACGCCAGCATGTTCGTGGGAGCGGTCGACTGCCGCGCACGGAAGTTGCACTATGCGGTGGCAGGCCAAGTGCCCATGCCGGTGATAGTGACTGCCGCAGGCGCCGAGTGGTTGCCCGGTAAGGGCCGCCCGCTCGGGCTGTTCGAACAGGGCGACTGGCAGGTGCTGTGCGCCAGCCTGCCTGAGAACTGGCGTCTGGTGGCCTGTTCTGATGGTGTACTGGAGTTGATCGAAGGTGCCGACCTACTCGAGCGCGAGGACAAGCTTCTGCAGGCGATCGACCGGAGCGGCGGTGATCTGGACAGCCTGTGTACCGCCCTGCATGTGGGCTCTTTCGAGGCTCTGCCGGACGATATCACTCTCCTTACCCTGCGGCAGGGTGAGGCTACCGAAACCGACCGGAGTTCCTGACCATCCAGTCCGTTTTGTGCGATGTTAGTTACCTCTTGCCTGCCTCTCAGGTCAGGAGTAAGCTCTGCCTACTTTATGCACTAATTTAAATGTTTCCCGCATTTGAAATGGTGGTTCTCCAAAAGTGAACTTTCGCCATCCATGCCAGCGGTGCAATTGCCGCTCATAGGGTGTGCCAGAGGTTGTTATGCAGTCTGGGCAAA
The DNA here is from genome assembly GCF_014191725.1 of Microbulbifer rhizosphaerae. Lineage (GTDB taxonomy): Bacteria > Pseudomonadota > Gammaproteobacteria > Pseudomonadales > Cellvibrionaceae > Microbulbifer > Microbulbifer rhizosphaerae. The sequence continues at coordinate 70,650 of NZ_JACHWZ010000012.1, read as the reverse complement.
TAATGGTTGGAGCCCACAAAGGCATCTACGTCATCAAGCTGGCGGGTGATGTGCGCCTCAACCTGTGCACTTCTTTTGATAATTTCATCAACGACATGTTCGCGCACAACGATTTCAAGGATGTGATCTTCGATCTGCACGATGCCGAGGGTGTGGACAGCACCACCCTGGGGTTGATGGCGAAAATCGCCATTCGCGCGCTGGAGCGCGGCTGCCGCAAACCCCTCGCCCTGAGCGCCGACAAGGGTATCCGCCACCTGCTGGACGCCATGGGCTTCGATGCGCTGATCGAGGTCAGCGGCGAACACCGCAACTACCGCACCCAGCCCAAGCCGCTGCAATGTAAAACCCCGGACGAATGTGCCGCGCGCGAGAAGGTACTGGAAGCGCACCGGGTGTTGATGAGCATGAACGAACACAACGCCGAGACCTTTCGCGATCTGGTGCACACTCTGGAACTCGAATCCGAACCCGCCAAGCCCTCCGCGCGCATGCACTGATTTTTAATGATGAATGCGGAATGCGGAATGCGGAATGCGGAATGCGGAATAGGATATGCAAACTGCGCGGCCCGTAAATCCCGATCCCGCTATTTCAGTGGTCAAGGCGCGGCCCCCATTTCCTCCGGCAGACACGGCATCAGACCGCGTATTCATCATTCATCATTCTTCTTCATCTCCCTCGCCTCTGCCCGCGCCCGTGTAAACAGCCCGTGGGGGAGATAGACCAGTTCCGCGACGCGGCGGATCAGGTGTTCCTCGAAGGTCTCGATCACTTCGTCTGCCAGTGCCACCTGCCACATCTGGCGCACCAGCAGATACTTGTTGTGCTCGTCGAGCCGTTCGTTGACCGCCTGCGTGAACTCGAACAGGGAGGTGGCCTGGTCGCGGCGTGCCAGGGCGTCGTACACCAGCTGTTCGGCATCGTCGGCGTCCAGGTGATAATGCTCCTGTAGCAACCGGATCAGGGTGTCCTGCTCTCGCTGGTCCAGGTTCTGGTCCACTGTCGCCACTTCGGCGAGCAGAGCAGCGCTGATCACGCGCACATCCTGCTCGTTGCGCACCTCTACGTCGGTGCTGCTGCCGATCTGTTCAAAAAGCTTGCGAATTTGCTGCAGCATTGTCTTTGGCCGCTCCCTCAATCTGTTGCCGGAGCAGGGATTCCAGCCGCTCCTGGTCCTGCACGAAGTTGCGGATGCCCTCTGCCAGCTTCTCGGTGGCCATGGCGTCGTTGTTCAATTGGTAGCGGAACTCCGCCTCACTCAGTGGCCGTGCCGGGCGCGGCTCCCGTTCCACGTCGGTCTCCAAGCCCGCCGCCAGAGCCGTGGGATCCTCCTCCAGAGCTTGCAGCAACTGGGGGCTGATGGTGAGGCGGTCGCAGCCGGCCAGGGCTTCGATCTCCCCCGTATTGCGGAAGCTGGCGCCCATCACGATGGTCGGGTAGTCGCGGGACTTGTAGTACTGGTAGATGCCGCGTACCGATACCACCCCGGGGTCCTCCTCCGGACTGTAGTGATCCCGGCCGCTGTTGGCCTTGTGCCAGTCGAGAATCCGGCCCACAAATGGGGAGATCAGTGTCACCCCGGCCTCTGCGCAGGCCACCGCCTGGCAGAAACTGAACAGCAGGGTCAGGTTGCAGTGAATGCCCTCGCGCTCCAGCACTCCCGCAGCGGCGATGCCCTCCCAGGTGGACGCGACCTTGATCAGCACCCGCTCGCGCTCGACACCGGCCTGCTCGTAGAGGGCGATCAGGCGGCGCGCGTAATCGATGGTGGCGCGGGTGTCGAAAGACAGGCGCGCATCCACCTCGGTGGACACCACTCCGGGCACCAGCTGCAGTATCTCGCCTCCGATGGCCACCGCCAGCTTTATCGCCGCGAGTTTCGCCCTGTCGCCGGAATGGTTTTGCGCCCAGGCCAGGGACGCGGCGATATGCTCCCGGTACTGGGGCAGTTGTGCGGCCTTGAACAGCAGCGAAGGGTTGGTGGTGGCGTCGTGGGGGCGGTAGCGGCGGATGGCCTCGATATCCCCGGTATCCGCAACCACTTGGCTGCGCTGCCTGAGTTGTTCCAGTTTGTTCATCTTTCCTCTCATGTTGCCCGTTCCTCGATATTCATCGGTGATCCCGCCGGCCGATTTTGACCGGGCGGCGGATCGGTAAGCATACGCAGAAACGGGCCTCTAATACTTGTACCAAATCCACCCTGGTGCCCGCCTTGAGAGCCTGTTTGGAGTTTTCAGCGCGGGGCCGGATGGATACTGCTTTCCGGGACCCCACTCGGCCCTGGAGAGTTCCCTACATGACTCCAAACAGCTTCCAAAACGGATTATGCTGCCCGATTTACCAGCGCCAGCGCCTGTTCCACCACCTCCGGGCCGGCGCCGCTCTTGTGGGCGTGTTCGCTCAGGTGGCGGCGGAAACGGCGCGCTCCCGGGAGCCCCTGGAAGAGCCCGAGCATATGCCGGCTGATGTGGTTCAGCCGCGCCCCTCGGCCCAGTTCCCGTTCAATATAGGGCAACATGCGCTCCACTACCTCTGCGGCGGTGGGCCCCGGCGCTTCGCCGAAGAGTTCGCTGTCAACCCGGGCCAGCAGGGCTGGATGCTGGTAGGCGGCACGCCCGAGCATAACACCATCCAGGTGCTGCAAATGTTGCCGGCACTCATCCAGGGTGTTGATGCCGCCATTGAGCACGATTTCCAGTTGCGGATAGTCCCTCTTCAGCCGGTACACCATCGGGTGGTCGAGGGGCGGTATCTCCCGGTTTTCCTTGGGGCTCAGGCCGTTCAGCCAGGCCTTGCGCGCGTGCACGATAAAGGTGATTGCGCCGACGCCCGACTGTGCCTCTACAAAGCGGGTGAGGCCGGTGTAGTCCTCCATGTCGTCGATACCGATGCGGTGCTTAACCGTGACGGGAATGGACACCGCATCGCGCATCGCTGCCAGACCGTCGGCCACCAGTTCCGGTTCGGCCATCAGGCAGGCGCCGAAGCGGCCGGACTGCACCCGGTCGCTGGGGCAGCCGCAGTTCAAGTTGACCTCGCTGTAGCCCAACTGCTCAGCGATGCGCGCACACTCCGCCAGCTCCCGCGGGTCGCTGCCGCCGATCTGTAGAGCCAGGGGCTGCTCAACGGCGTCGAATTGAAGGTGTCGTTCGCGATCGCCGTGCAGGATGGCGCCGGTGGTCACCATCTCCGTATACAACAGCGCGCGCCTGCTGAACAGCCGCCACATGTAGCGGCAATGGCGGTCACTCCAGTCCATCAGTGGGGCGGTGCAGAAGCGATGGGAAAGGTGGTTGGGCATATCTCGACTTCAGGTTAAAAGCAGCTGTGTTGCCGGCGCGGCAGTCCGCAATGGGAACAGCGTATAGTTTATCCCGATCACGCCTCTGGACCCACCAACTTGGGCGCAGGTATAGTCAATTGAAACCGACCCTGATAGGGCCTACCTGTGAACAGTTCCGCATTTTGAGTCTCCCCTATTTTTTACACTTTACCCCATCAGGATTTCTAAGGAGTTGGATACGAAGTTTCTCGCCGAATTGACCGGTTCCGTCGGTCTCAAGGGCAGAAATTTCCCCGATGATGTCAGATTTGGTGCAGGAATTGCTAAACCGGGCTACCCGTGTTCCCTGGGCCCTGCTGGGGCCTGATCGGTCCCCATACGCTCGACCGGATCAGGGACTTTCAGAGGAGGGTGGTCGGTTTCGTCAGGCCCGACGGGCGGGTCGATGTCGCCGGTACCACATGGCGCAGCCTCGCGCGGGGTATGTGACTGAGAGGCCCGCGTACTTTAGCGGCGCTTTTTCCGTGCACCCGTCGCGGAGCAATAGGCCCGCTGGCGAAGCGGCCGGCCGTGGGGCCTCCGGCGCTATCGCCTGGGGGGCCAAAGTATCCGCCGCATTCAGGACCAGGGTCAGGCAGATCTCGGTGAATCTCGGCATATCGCCGGATTTCCTGATGTCCTGCATGGCCTTTGAAACCGGCGAAACGTTCAGCCCCTCTATAAAAAACGCAGCCGGCAGTGGTGCCACGGGGTTGATCCAGTTTATGCCCAGGACGGCTCGGGGGCTGGGTACCACGACAGAAGAGCTGGCAAAAATGACTGCGGAAAAACAGCTGGATTATGTCGAAAAATACTTCCTGCCGTATAAGGGCAAGCTGAAGACGCTGGAAGACATTTATATGGCCATCCTGTACCCCGTAGCGATAGGTATGGACCCGGGCGAAGCATTGTTTCGTCGCGGAGCGAAAACCTATGAGCAAAACTCCGGATTCGACAAGGACGAAGACGGTGTCATAACTCCGGCAGAAATTTCCGTCAAGGTCCGGCAGAAGTATGAAAAAGGGCTTCAGCAGGGATATTTGGGCTGAGAGGTTGGATTCGTGTTTAAAAGATTCTCTATGACGGCGCTTTGCGTCTTGCTGCTTTCCCTCGCCTCCGCCTGCCAGTCCAGTGCGGAGTGGGACGGTCTCTATACATTCAGCGAAAAGCTCGGGGAGGACCCGGGTGGAGCGGCCATGCTGGTGGAGTACCGCCTCGAAGTTGCGGGTGACCGCTGTCTGCTGAACATCACCGGCTATCAGTCCGATTCGCGTATTCGTTGTACCCTCCAAGCGAGCGACAACAAGGCGGCTGTCCGTTTCCGCTCCTACGATAACGGCGACGTGAAAAATAGATACGGCGTACAGGTCTATCAGGTAAATGAACCGCTCTTTACCCTGCGATCTCCCTCCGAAAATTCGGAAGAACTGCTCACCGAGTGGGGTGGCCTGGTGCCCGATTCGGTCAAGGATAGGTCGGGTAATTACTTCGCCCGACAGTAACCGCTGTCCGGAAGCGGGTGAATCATTGGCAAACGCCCCGCTACAGGTTGCGCTCCTTTTCCGAGACGGCCGTTCTCTTGTTGTTCCTCGGCAGCTTGTCGCCGTTCCCGGGCCCGGCCTCCAGTGTCGGGCGCAGCTTTTTCACAATCCTGCGCGCGGTGGCGCGGTAGGACGTGAGCTTGCCGCCGGCCACCACCAGTACGCGGGGCTTCCTGTTGTTGTCGCAACTGATCAGTGTCTCGCGCGGGCGTGAAAAGGGCATCTGCGGTGTCTGCGGCAGTACCCGCAGGCCGGCAAAGCTGTCGCAAATATTGTCCAGCTGCATCGAGCGGGTCTGGGGGAAATAGCGTTGTACCGTACGCAGCAGATAGCTCTCCTCCTCGATGGTGGGGGCTACATCGCGGGGATCGCCACGGTAGCTGCGCTCGGTGGTCCCCACCAGCGTTTTTCCCTGCCACGGCATCACAAACACCGCGCGTCCGTCCTCCGCTTCCACATAGAAAATCCGCTCGCCGAGGGACAGGGGCAACTTTATATGGCTGCCGGCCACCAGTTCCAGTGGTGGCAGCGGTGCTGCCGGGCTGCACAGAGCGTTTGTGTCTCTCACCCAGGGGCCGCTGCAATTGACCAGGGCGCGGGTATGCAGAGTGTGCAACTGGCCGTCGGCCACGTAGTCAATGCGCATGCCGTTGTGGGTGAGTTCCGCTCCTACCAAACTGCCGGGGCAGATCAGCTGCGCGCCGTTTGCGATCGCGGATTCCACTACATCGCGGGTCAGGGCGGCGTCGTCGGTCTGGGCGTCGAAGTAGCGGTAGACCGCCAGCAGGTCCTCCCGGTTGAGTCCGGAGAGGTCGTTCCACTGGGATTTCGGCAGGGCGCGAAAGCGTGACTGGCCGCTGAATAACCCGGAGAGCAGTGCATACAGGCTGAGCCCCAGGCGCACCATCCACGGAGATCTTCTGCTATGGCGATAGACGGGAATATAGAAGGGCACCATTCGCACCAGCTGCGGCTTGTTCACCAGCAGCCAGCGGCGCTCCCGCAGGCACTCGCGCACCAGAGGGAACTGGCCGCTCTCCAGATAGCGGAGACCACCGTGGATCAATTTGGAGGACCGAGAGGAGGTGGCTGCAGCTATGCCTGTCTGCTCCAGGATCACTACCCGGTAGCCGGCAGCCGCCAGTGCTTCAGCGGCGCCGGCGCCCTGGATTCCCGCGCCTACTACCAGGACATCAAAATCCGTAGACATCGCTGGCTTCCCGGGAGCGCATCAATAGTGGCAAGTTGCCGGTGAGGATGTGGTGGGCGCCGCGGTCGCGCCAGCGCACCGCCTCCTCCGCGGAGTTTATCTCGTAGACGACCCATTGCCAGGGGCCCGGTGGCAGCTCTTCGCAGTCGACCCGGTGATTGCGAATAAACACATAGTCGGGCGCCAGGGTAACCACTTCCGCGCACAGGCTCTGCGCCACGCTCAGCACCTTCAGGGCAACCTGGTGGCAGCCCAGGCTACGAGCCAGGCGCAGGCTGTGGCAGTCCCGCGAGAGCAGGGCAAAGGATTCGCACTCTTCCGGAAATTGCTCCGCCAGCGATGCCACCGCCCGCTCGCCCATTCTGCTCAGGCTCTTCGCATCCACCTCCACAAACCAGTCCAGGTGCCGGTGGCGCCGGGCCCAGTCCACCAGATGGGAAAATGTCGTGAGAGGCTGCCGGCTCAACTCGCGATCGCTGAACTGATGAAACGGGCGTTTCCCGTCGCCAGAAGATAGCTGCAGAACATCGTCGCCGCAACACCAAGGGGTGCCTTCCGCGCTGAATTGGATCTCAGTCTGTATGGCGCAGGCTCCCAGTCCGTGGGCGGCTTCAAATGCGGCGATGGTGTTTTCCGGTTGGCGGATTTTATCGCCTCGGTGCGCTATCAACATGGGGGTCGAGTCCGGATAGACAGACGTTATTGTCCCGGGCATTGCGCCACTCTCGGTGAGTATGGCGGGGCTCCGGGTCTCTGTGAATTTTATCGGTAGCGGCTGCACCCGCTCCTATTGGAAAAATAGCTGGTGGGGAAGATGTTGCAAGGGAGAGGAGGGCACCTGGCGACCTCTGCTTTGAATCAAGCGGGACCTGATTGCAGGCCGACTGATAGGGAACCGCTTCCTTTACAGGCTGTTGGAGAAGCGTGTGAAGCTCAATGGCGCCGGTTTAAGCGCGGAAAACTTTGCAGGGTGGACAGGCGAAGCATCCCCCCTGCGAGGCCCGAAGCAGGGCGCATTATTTCCGCGCTTCAAATTCAAGCCGGAGGCGATCCAGCAGCAGCGCCGCACCCGCCTCATCCAGGCCGTGGGAGAAAATGAGGCTTTTGAGAACCTCCCGCCATATTGCGGGAGGCTTGTAGTTCATCTCCTTCTCCATTTCCGTCAAGGCTTCGTCGGCGCGGCGAAGGCGGGCCGGCATCGACAACTTACGGAGTTCGCCCTGCCTGGTAGGAGGTATCTCCCCGAAGACGTGGATAAGAAGCCAGTCCGCATGAGACCGCACGCCGTCATTCTGTGGAACTGACACAAGCTGCTGTTTCGCCTGCAAGAGCTCTGGTTCCCGGAGTACCCGGGCCGGTGGCACGGGAATGGTCTCCTCCTGTTTGAGCCGTTCCTCCACGCGGTCGATGACCTCCTGGAAAGTAGAAATCCCGTACAGCGACCCGCCGCTGGCGGACTCTTCCCAAGGGCGCATTTGTCCTTCACCGGTGGCGAGCCAGGCGGCGGATACCTCTGCGGCGTCGGCAATGCGTAATACGTTGTCAAGCCTGGGGATGCCTCCTGATATTAAATTGCGCAGAGTTCCTTCCGCTATGCCAGCTTTTTCAGCGAAAGCGCGGATGGATGCTCCATTCATGGCAAGCTTTATCCGGCTTGGCAACTGCTCGATTCTTGAATCTGGGATAGATCCCTCTGTCCGCTGCTCGTCAGTCATATCCGATCCCGCGTAATCTGTTGTGTCTGTTCATTTTTCTTGCTCTATAAAGACGATGTTTGCGTAATATATTGTTGACTTTGGGTGGCTGTGTGCGTAATTTGCTGCGTGATAAACAAAGCAAACATTCGTATTTGCCTCTAAACACTGTTTATACATGAACGAAAAAAAGCTACCGAAAAAACCAGCCCGTAAAGACTGGCATCGCGCAGACATAAAGGCGGCCCTTGAGAAAGCCGGTTGGTCATTGCGTAGACTCTCGCGTCACCATGGCTACAAATCACCTGGCACTCTGACCAAAGCACTGGATGCCCCCTGGCCCAAGGGGGAACGCATCATTGCTGCTGCTATCGGTATAGACCCTGAAACCATCTGGCCCAGTCGCTATATGGAAAAGCGTATCCCTGGTCGCGCCGGCAAGCCCGATAGCCGAAAGGCGAAAGCTGCATGATCCTTGACACGTTTTCCCTGCCACCCGGTTTCGGGGAGTGCGCAGCCTAACCGGGGCGGTAATGAGGCGCCAGAGCAAGAGCCGGGGGCTGGAGTTCCCGGCGCCAGATATCGAGGGGCTGCCGGGGAATTGCCTTGCAAAAACCACCGGGCTGATAGACTGGTAAGGTCAGTCAGCAAAGTATGGCAGGCCGCAGGAAATGGAAGTGGAAGTCGGGAATCTGCGTTTATGGAGTATGGAAAGTCCGCAATCTGCACACTGGTATGCGGGGGAGTCCTCCTCTCGGCCGCCGCGAGAGGAGTCGAAACCACCACCGGCGCCTCTGCCTCCGCGCGAATCACTCTGCATGTCCCTCCTCGGGCGGAGTTGCGCCAGACCGAAGACCCGGGCATCGGGCAGTTGTGTCTCAGCCATATCCCCGCACATAGTTACTATCTGTCGATCCGGGATATCGGGGAGCAGACTGCAGCTGAAAAACGCCTGCCCGGCCAGGTCGGCAACTACTGTGTTCCGGTGTCCAGCTCCCAGCAGGGCAAAATGGTTCTGATAGTGGCGGAATAGCGGTTTCCCCGCGGCTAGCGGCTCGGATAAAATGTGATCTTTATCACGAAGCCGCTTGAATATGCTATGAAAAGAACCGTTGCCGCTTTCCTGCTATTGGTGACACAACCGGTATTGGCCGGTATGTCGCTGGACAAGATCATCGTTTACCTGGATGACTCCCCGAACGCCCGGGACGATATCGTGGTCTCCAACCCCGACAAGGAAAACCTGTACCTGCAGACGGAAATCTACCGGGTGGACAACCCGGGAATGGCGGACGAAAAGCGCGTGCGTGTGGTGAACCCGAAAGAATTCAAGCTGCTGGTGAGCCCCGCCAGGGCGGTGCTCACCAGCGGCGAGCAGAAGCGCTTTCGGCTGATGTCACTGGAGCGGGACCTGGATCGGGAAAAGGTCTACCGGGTGACCTTCAAGCCGGTGGTGGGGGATATCAAAACTGACAAGACCGCGCTGAAGATACTGGTGGCCTACCAGGCCCTGGTTTTTGTGCAGCCCGAGGGTGGCGCCTACCGCCTGCAGTTGGAAAAGGAAGACGGCCGGTGGCTGCTCAAGAACACCGGCAACATCAATGTGGAAGTGAGCGATGTGCAGCACTGCCAGAGCGAAGCCGGTTGCCGGCCCGTGGAGTTGAGCGGGCGGCTCTATGCGGGTGCCAGTCTGCCGATCGAGGAGGAACTGCTGGGCGGCCATCTGGAACTGCTGGCGCGGGGCCGGGAGACAGAGAAGGTGCAACTGCCCCTCTTATCCGAACGCTGACCAGCACGGTCGGTATTCTACCTGTTAGGAGCGGCCGTTGGCCGCGATCAATCTGCGAAATAAACCACTATCGATCGCGGCCAGCGGCCGCTCCTACAGCGTGTGATTCCAATTCTGTAGGATGGGCAAAGCGAAGCGTGCCCATCAAAGCCCGGATGATGGGCACGTCGCTGCGCTCCTTTGCCCATCCTACAAGGCTATTCCAGCTCTACTGTCAGCGTCAGGGTATCGGTATAACTGCTATCCTGCGCCGTCCCAAGAGCTTCCGGTGCCACGCGAATGGTGATTTGCATATTTTCCTGGCCCAGGTTCTGACAGTCTTCGTCGGCGTAGGAAGGCCAGTTGTTCGACGAGACGAGCCCCTCCGTCAGTTCTTCTCCCCGTCCGCTGGACAGGTGCTCCACGGTTGTCGAATATTCCACTTGATCGATACCCTGTAGCAGAAATTGCCCGTTGCCACTGGCGCTGTCTGCGCTGATACGAAACAGCGCTCCCCCGCTGGCTCTCACACAAAAAGTCTGGCTGGCTTCGGCGCCGCTGCTTGCGTTTGCGGTGAGAGCCATGTCTTGCAGGCCGCTGATGCGAATTTGTGCCTGGGTATGCAGTTCGATACGGAAGGGAAGGTCTATCAGCCGGGTGGTATTGCTCTGGCCGTTACATATTTCCGGGTCTGTTCCCCAGGTATAGCTGGAACCGCATTGGTCGATAGTGAGGTAGAAATTGCCGATATAGGCACCGGGTTGCAGGTTGGCGCCGGGGTTAACCAAGCTCAAGGTCAGGCTGGCCGGTCTCTGCAGGCCGTTGGCGCCGCCGGGAAATCGTGTGGAGCTTTCCGTATCGGGGGAGAGGAGCTCGCTGCTGCCGCCGCTGGCGTACGTCAGGTTGACAGCAACAGCTTGGTTACCGTTACCTCTATCCCTCCTGAGGATAAAATTGGAACCATTGTCGTCGCCCGAAACGGTCACCGAATAGGGAATAGCCTGCTCACATGTTTCTCCCCACCAAGTGGAACAGCTGCGCACCGTAAATTGCACTTCAGCCTGGTAACCCGGAGTGCTGTCGTAGGTGAACACGCTGGTGCTGTCTTCCAGGTTGCACACACCGATGAAACGCTCCGGGTTGTTATCAGCTGGCGATGTTGCGCCGTTGTCACAGTCGCGCATATTGGTGGATTGCGCCAGGGGGGTGCCGGCCACAGCCCACAATAGAGCTGGTAAAATTAAGTGTCTCAAAAACTGCATACTGCTATGGCTAGTCCAGCTCTACGGTCAATGTCAGTGTGTCGGTATAACTGCTCTCCATAGCGTCGGTGATAGCACTCTGCTGAATGCGGATGCTGATCTGCATGTTTTCCCCACTTCCTGTGCACTCATCCCATAGGCTGCCCGACCAGCTGAGGGCTGAGGGCTGCCCTTCGGTGAGTTGTTCCGGTCCCCCGGAGGAAAGGCTTTCCATCCAGGTTTCGTATTCGATCTGATCCACATTGCCCGTCAGCAGGAAGCTCCCGTTGCCATTGGCGCTCCCGGCGGCTATGCCGAAGGGAGCTCCGCCCTGGCTGTAGACGCAGAAAGTCTGCTGGGCTTCGGTCAGGCCGGTAAGATTGGCATCGATGGCCATATCGCTTAAGCCGCTGATACGGATTTCAGGGGCGACCACGAGCTCAATGATTAACTCGATATCGGAAATACTTCTGCAATCAAGACAACCCTGTTGATTCAAAGAGAGTTGAAAAATTCCGGTATAGGTGTCCGGTAATAGAGTGGCTCCGTTTGTCTCCAGGATAACGTCTATGAATACAGGCTCTGCATTGATCGATCCTTGAAAAGCAGCGCTCGGGGTATCTGGCAAGAGATCCGAAGTTGCGCCGTTACTATCGGTAAAATCCATACTTATGGCTGCTTGGCCACCGGGAGCGGAAAGCAGAAAATTGGTTCCGTTGGCGGCACCTTGTACGGTTACTGTGTAATTAACGGGGAAAGACCAAATGAAAAATTGGTTGTAACTGCGGACACTGAATGGAATTTGCCCGACGTCGGGAGACTGAGAATCGTAGGTAAAGACGTTGGGGTTGGTTAATCCACAAACGCCGAGATAGGTGTCTGTGTTACAGGGATCACCTGGTTGTGCTGTTGTGCCGGAGGTCCAGATGCAAAGTAAACCGAGCGCCAGCAGTGTGGAATTAGCGCGCAGCAACACTGTTACGCTCCGTATCGCAATTCGCCTTATCCCAATCAATATCTCCCAAATTCAGCCAGTGCTTTCCTCCCGTCTGCCCCGGCAAAGGCACCAGGCAGTCTCCCCATTGCACTTCCGGTGAGCGCAGAAACTGCGGATCGCTGAACACTTCCATTTGGAAAACGCCGAATTCGTCGGTAACCGCGGTGTATTCGCCGATGGAAATTTTCCTGTGCGCCACCGGCTCCCCGTTGCGTATCAGGCGGCCGAGAACCAGGATTATCGGCCGGATTTCATACTCGGCGGCAGCCACATTCCCCGGGTAGAGGGTAACAGTATCCTGTATTTCCCGATAGTCGTAAAAACCTTCCGCCATGGGGCGCAGCTGGATATCGTAGCTTTTGAAGGAAGGCAGGTTGACCACGGAGCGGCCACCGCCTTTGGCGTAGCCGCGGCGCACACCGTCCACCAGTATCTCGAACTGCTGGTCTTCGCCGCCGGCGATATCCACCAGCACCGCGCTGTTCAGGGCGCGCTCGCCGCCCCAGGCAAAGGCGTCGCCATCGGTCATCAGGTTGGTGCTGAAACTGCCCAGGTAATTGAGGGTACCGCCATCGTTTGCGTCGCTGTGGCGGTAGTCGAGGGTGGAGCTGAGCTGGCCGCGGCGGCCGGCGACGCGGGTGCGGCTGCCCAGGGCGTATTCGTCTGCCGACACTTCGCTGGAAAACTGCTGGTGCACTTCCGACGCCCAGCGGTCGCCGTCGCGCCAGCTGCTGTTGAATCCCGTTCGGCCGTTTTGGCCATCTTCGCGACCGCTGTCCGCGCGCAGGCGGGCACTGTGGTTCCAGTGGTCGCCGCGGAAGCGAAACTCGAAGGTGGCGGTGGTGAGCCCCCGGCCGTCGGCGTCGCTGTGGGCCAGGGTCAGGTCTCCGTGCCAGTGGTGGTTGCGAAAGAAGTCGCGGCGGTACTCCAATGTTGTCAGCTGCGTGGCTCCGGTGTATTCGGTGTCCAGTGTGAATTCGGGGGACTCGAGATAGAGGTTGCGATCCCGTTCCGAATAGCGCAGGGACAGGCGCCCGCCCATCAGGACGCCGGTGAGTCCGGCGTTGCGCTGGCTGTAGCCGGTCCCCAGCGGGCTGTAGCCGGTGGTTGTGTCGTCGCTTTCCTGCAGGCGGGTTTCCGAAAGGCTCAGGCTGAACAATGGGGTTTTCAGCAGGGCGTAGAGGCGGTGGCCGCTGCGACCGTCGCTGGACTGGATCAGGCTGGGGGAAACTTCCAGGTATTCGCTGATCCAGCGCGCTCCCAGTTCCGCCATCTGCTGGTTATCGCTGGAAGCCAGGTTGGCGAACAGGCCGGTGTCGTCGAACAGGCGCCGGGCTATACCGGCCTGTGCGAAATAGGTGTCCTGCTGTTCCGGCAACAGCTCCGTTTGCTCGAACCGGGCGGGCCTGCCCGCCTGGATTGCCCAGCGCCACTCGCCGGGTGCGGGCAACTGGGAGTCTTTGGCGAAGAACTCGCGCCGCTGCGCCAGGGGCCTGCCGCTCTCGTCGAAGGTGCGAATCTCCACTTCGTAGGCGCCGCTGGGCAGGCTGGATGTGTCCAGAAGGCGGTTTCCGGCCTCCAGCAGCTCGCTGTGGACCAGGCGGCCGTCCCGGTAGACTTCCACGCGGCCGCGCACCGGCATATTGATTTCCAGCGGGGCGCCCTGATTGTAGCGGTTGTCCCGCCGGCTGTTGTTGGAGCTGCGGTACTCCAGGCCGTAGAGGTAGGGGGAGGCCACAAAGCTGCTGAAACCCCCGGCCGGCTGGATCAGGCCGGCGGACCAGGCGCGGCCGCGGTAGTCCCTGGTCAAGTGCAGCTGCGTTATCTGCGAGTTGCCGTCGTCGGTGGCGGACCACTGGCTGTGCAGGCCGCTCTCGCCGAAACTCAGGATCGACTGGCCGAACAATGAAGCGGTTTGCGAGTCGCCGGCGTCGGCTCTTACCCCGGACCAGGTGCCCGTGAGGTTCTGCATAAAGGAGAAGCCGCTGCTGGATTCCGGCAGGTATGGGTCGGCGATGGCCGGCTCCTGGGGCAGTAGCGCCGGAGCGAAAAACAGGTCGATACGAAAGCGGTCGCCGTCATAGATCAGCGCGAACTGCTCCGGGGTGAGAAAACCGCAGTCGTGCTGCCGGCGCGAGCGGCACACCCTGTGGGAATTGCGCGGCTGGGGCCGGCGCAACTGCGCCAGAACGCCTTCCGGGTCCAGCGTGGGGGGCAGCAGTTCCAGAACCGCGGCGGGATCGCTGAAATGTACTGTGTACAAATCCACGGTGATCTGCGCCGCACCGATGGCGCGGCCGCCGTAGTACAAGTCGGCCACCAGCGGCTGCGCCTCCGTCAGATCGGCGAAGCCGTCCGGCGCCGCAGTATCCAGCGTAAAGGCCGCACTGGCCGCGAACCCGAAATCGCTCCGGGCGCACAGCACCAGCGCGAGCAGGGCTCCCGCAAGCGCGCGATTCATTGAGATGGTGCGCCGCCGACACATTGTCGGCGGTTGGGCCGGCCTGGTTACAGAGCGGTCACGGTGACCGTCAGGGTGTCGCTGTAGTTGGTTTCCACTGCTGACTCCCACTCCGTGGCACTGACGGTGACGAATACGCGGGCATTGTCGGTGTTGCAATCCAGGTTGCCATTGCGGGCAAAGCTGCCGGTGATATCGCCGTTGGTATCGGCGGCGGTACCGGTAGTGCTGCTGGTGTTATTGATAAAGGCGGCGCTATAAGGCAGGTTCTGGCCGACGCCATTCAGTTGGAAAGGATCGGTACCAGAGCCGCCGGTGGAACCGTTCTGGCTGGAGAGACTGACACTGTAGCTGCCGAAGCCGATACCGCCGACACAGATATCCTCTGCACCTTCAATCGGGTTGCCGAGAGTGGCACCAGTAGTGTTCAGAGCCATATCGTCAAAGTTCTTGACGATAATTTGGGTGGGTACTGTGAGTGTGATATCGAAGTTGCCGCTGGAGTTGCTGCTGCCGGCGGTGCCGTCGGTAGCGGCAAAGCTATTAAAAGTCACAGCAGCCAGGGAAGCGGCAGCCAGGAATCGAAGTGTCGCGCGCATGGTGGTTCTCCAAGTTCTTGTTGTACGGGTTTTGATCTTTGTATACCCGATACCCTTGATAGCGTTGCGCCCGGATTTCTGCTTAGAGAAAAAGAGACAGGCGACAACTGGCGCAATGATACTCACTTGTGACATTGGTCACAAAATATTTGTGATGATTTGCATGACACATTTTTTCTCGGGAACGGTTGTGTGCAAAAATTAAACAGCCAGGTTTTGCCTGTGACCTATGCTCCTCCGGCGATATAATCCCGCGCCTCGAAAAGATCACCGTCAACCTCCAAACCAGGTTTGCCATGAGCGTAAGAACCCGAATCGCACCCTCTCCCACCGGCGACCCCCATGTGGGCACCGCCTATATCGCCCTGTTCAACCAGTGCTTCGCCCGCGCCCAGGGCGGCCAGTTCGTACTGCGTATCGAGGATACCGACCAGCAGCGCAGTACTCCCGAGTCGGAAAAGGCCATTCTCGACAGCCTGCGCTGGCTGGGCCTGGATTGGGACGAGGGCCCGGATGTGGGCGGCCCCCACGGCCCCTACCGTCAGAGCGAGCGCGGCGATATCTATCGCAAGTATTGCGACGAACTGGTGGAAAAGGGCCACGCTTTCCACTGCTACCGCACCGCCGAAGAGCTGGAGCAGTTGCGCGAACAGCTGCGCGAGGCCGGTCGCACCGCCCTCAAGCCCAGCGACCTGGCGCTGCCGCCGGAAGAGATGGAGAGGCGCCGCGCCGCCGGCGAGCCCTATGTGGTGCGCATGCACGTGCCCGAGACCGGCACCTGCATGGTGGAAGATCTGCTGCGCGGCCCCATCGAGATTGACTGGGCCCAGGTAGATGCGCAGATATTGCTCAAATCCGACGGCATGCCCACCTACCACCTGGCCAACGTGGTGGACGACCACCTGATGGAAATCACCCACGTGCTGCGCGGCGAGGAGTGGATCAATTCCGCCCCCAAGCACAAGCTGCTGTATGAGTACTTCGATTGGGTGATGCCGGTGCTCTGCCACCTGCCGCTGCTCCGCAACCCGGACAAGACCAAACTGTCCAAGCGCAAGAACCCCACCTCCATTCTCTATTATCAGCGCGCCGGCTTTATGCCCGAGGCGCTGCTCAACTACCTGGGGCGCATGGGCTGGTCCATGCCCGACGAGCGCGAGAAGTTCTCCCTGGAGGAGATGCTCGAACATTTCGATATCCACCGGGTCTCCCTGGGCGGACCGGTGTTCGACGTGGAGAAACTGTCCTGGCTGAACGGCCTGTGGATCCGCGAACTGGAGAACGAACAACTGGCGGACCGCCTGCGCGACTGGCTGTTCAACCGCGAGAACCTGCTCAGGGTGCTGCCCCACGCCCGCGAGCGCATGGAGACCTTCGGCGACTTCGCCCCCCTGGTCGGCTTCCTCGCCGCCGGCACGCTGCCGCTGACCGAGGCCGACTTCAGCGGCAACAAGCTGGAGCCGGACGAGCAGAAAAAGCTGCTGCAGTTCACCCTCTGGCGCCTGGAGGCGCTCAGGACCTGGGACCGCGACGGCATCTTCGAGCAGGTGAAATCCCTGGCCACCGCCATGGAGATCAAGCTGAAGGACTTCAACGCACCGCTGTTTGTAGCCATCAGTGGGACCACCGCCTCCTTCTCGGTCATGGATGCCATGGTGCTGTTGGGCCCCGACCTCAGCCGCGCGCGCCTGCGCCATGCGGTGGAGGCGCTCGGCGGCGCCGGCAAGAAGGTGCTGAAGCGCTGGGAGAAGGAATACGCAGCACTAGCCTGACCCAGTTGGGGCGATCACAACCCAACCTGCACCACCCCGGCGCAGGCCGAGGTCCGGTCGCCCTGTCCGGAACTGGCCGCCCGGTCGCTAACTGCTTGATTAAAAAGTTATTTTTTCCGGTTGACAGCCCCGCGCCCGGTGTTAGAATGCGCCCCGCTTTCGACGGAAAGCACACCAAATTTGGGGCTATAGCTCAGCTGGGAGAGCGCAACACTGGCAGTGTTGAGGTCAGCGGTTCGATCCCGCTTAGCTCCACCAAATACGCAAAAGGCCGCACCCGAAAGGGTGCGGCCTTTTGCGTATTTGGGGCGAATCAATACACGGCAGCCAGGACAGTGCAGTCGGTTTCGGCGGAATCGTTTGAAAATCGATCATTTGTGTAATGGCGTGTAATGAAATGGCGGGTGCTCCACATGTGGAGTTTGATTAGAATCACAAGATGATGATTTGTTAGGCAGGCATTTTGCAGCATTCCGCTGTGCAACACAGAAAATTTTTTATACAAAAAATCACTCTCCCTACATGAACCCAACGATTCAACGCAACCCCTGGCAGATCCAGCGCGATGTCATCCACTCGCTGTTGGTTCGCGAAATGAAAACCCGCTTCGGCAAGTGGCGGCTGGGCTATGCCTGGGTTTTGCTTGAGCCGGCCATGCACATCATGCTGCTGGCCGCGATCTTCAGCTTTATGGGGCGGGAGTTCTACCCCGGCATCCCCACCACGCTATTCATGCTCGCAGGCATCGCCCCTTTCCTGTTTTTCTCCCACAGTTTTACCAAGTCCCTGGCGGCAGTGGAATCCAACCGCGGCCTGTTCAACTACCGTCAGCTGCGCCCATTCGATGCGGTGGTGACGCGGGTGCTGCTGGAATTTGCCATCTACCTGTTCAGTATGGTGGCGTTGCTGGGGATACTGGCCTGGTTCGGCGTATCGACCACCTTTAACAACTTCCTGCTGCTGGTGGCGGTAAACGTGCTCTACCTGTGTTTCTGCCTCGGCCTGAGCCTGGCCCTGTGCGTGGCCGGGGAGAAGTACCCGGAGGCGGCCAAGTTCGGCCCTATGATCCAGCGGCCGCTGTACTTTATGTCCGGGGTCTTCTTCTCCCTGGAACAGATCCCCGAGGAGTATCACCCCTATCTATCCTGGAACCCGCTGCTGCACATGGTGGAGCTGACCCGCGAGGGGCTGTTCGCCAGCTACCACGGTCTGTTTGCCAACCTGGGTTATTTCGCCTTCTGCTCCCTGGGCATGCTCGGCTTCGGCCTGCTGGTCTACCGCAGCCAGTGGCGCGACCTGGTGCGCAGCCAATGATCGAGCTGAGGAATCTCACCAAGTCGTTTCGTACGCCACGGGGCCGCAAGGTGCTGTTCAAGGATGTAAATGCGATTTTTCCGGAGGGGAAGAACATCGGCATCCTCGGCCGCAACGGCGCCGGCAAGTCGACGCTGCTGCGTATTATGGGCGGCATCGACTACCCGGATTACGGGAGGGTGATCACCGACCAGCGTATCTCCTGGCCCATGGGCCTTGCCGGTGGTTTCCAGGGCAGCATGACCGGGCGCGAGAACGCCGCTTTCGTGTGCGGCCTGCACGGGATCTGGGGAGCGAGCCGCCGCAAGGTGTTGGACAAGGTACAGGATTTCGCCGAAATCGGTGATTACTTCGACGCGCCGGTAAAAACTTACTCCTCCGGTATGCGCTCGCGCCTTGCTTTCGGCCTGAGTATTGCAGTGGATTTTGATTGTTACCTGGTGGACGAGGTGATGTCGGTGGGGGACGCGCATTTCAAGCACAAGTGTGAGCAGGTTATCGCCGAAAAGCGCAAGACGGCCAACTTCATCATCGTCGCTCATGCAATGCCGCAACTGAAAAAGAACTGCGATATCGGAATTTACCTGGGGCCGGATGGCCTGCAGGTTTTCGATACCGTCGATGAGGCCATTGCCCTCTACCAGCAAGGGTTGCCGAAGCCCCAGGCACAAGAAAATAACCGAGCCGCGCAAGCGCTCAATGTATAAGACGTTGTCATGGAAAGTAATGATGCGCTCGCAGTAGAGCGAAAGGCGGATTCCACCGCGTTGAAAAAGGCCTCCAGGGCGGTCAGGGGAGTTATGGCCCGCCTGGCCGCCAACGAGCCCCAGGCAGAGCAGGGGGCATTGCGCACAGGGCTCGGTCGCTGGAGTGGCCTCGCGCTGTGCGTAGCCCTCCCGCTGCTGTTGGTAAGTGCCTACTATCTGCTGTGGGTATCGGACCGCTATGTCAGCAGCACCCAACTGATCGTCAAAGACAACGGCTCCAGCCAGGGCATGTCTTCCACCCTCGGTTTCCTGGTGCCGGGCATGGGCGCAGATAGCCAGGACGCTTTCCTGGTAGTCAATTACGTCCAGTCCCTGGATATGGCCCTCTACCTGAACGACAAGCTGGACCTGGTCGATTACTACAAGAGCGATCGCTACGATGTGTTCTCGCGTCTCGCGCAAGACGCCTCCCAAGAG
This sequence comes from Microbulbifer rhizosphaerae, assembly GCF_014191725.1. Classification (GTDB taxonomy): domain Bacteria; phylum Pseudomonadota; class Gammaproteobacteria; order Pseudomonadales; family Cellvibrionaceae; genus Microbulbifer; species Microbulbifer rhizosphaerae. The sequence continues at coordinate 51,544 of NZ_JACHWZ010000012.1, read as the reverse complement.
GACTACCTGGAGTACTACCGCGAACATATCGCCGTGGGCCACGACGAGCAGACCGGAATTATCACCATAGAAATGCAGGCCTTCGAGCCGGAATTCGCGCGCCAGCTGATCGAAACGGTTACGCAGAAATCCGAGGATTTTGTCAATGCGATCAGCAACCAGCTGGCGGACAAGCAGGTTGCCTTTGTGCGCAGTGAACTGGAACTGGCGCAGAGCAAGCTGCGCACCTCCAAGCAGGAGATCCTCGACTTCCAGAACCGCAATAACGTGGTCAGCCCGGAAGAACTCACCAAAGGGATCAGCAGCATCATCCAGGGGCTGGAGGTCAAGCTGGCGGAGCAGCGCGCCAAGCTCACCGCGGCCAAGACCTACCTGAACCCCGGTTCGTCCCAGATAGTTTCCATGCAGGCGGAAATCGACGCGCTGGGAAGCCAGATCGCAGCGGAAAAGGTACGTCTGGTAGGCGTCTCGAACGATCAGGGCGAACAGCGTCTCAACAGCCTCAGCGCGCACTTTCAAAACCTGGAGCTGGAGCTGCAATTTGCGGTGGACGCCTACCAGGCGTCACTGAAAGCGCTGGAAACTGCACGTATGGAAGCCTCCGGCAGGCTCAAGCACCTGATGGTAGTCAGTCAGCCGTCCCTGGCAGAAGAGGCCGAATACCCGCGCAAACTGTATAACCTGGCCAGTTTGGCAGTGATTTTGCTACTGCTCTATGGTATCGGAAAAATGCTGTTGGCCAGCATCCGCGACCACAGAATTTAAAGCCCCCCTCTCCCGCTTGCGGGAGAGGGGTTGGGGGAGAGGGAGTGTAGGAGCCTGCTTGCAGGCGAACCCTGGGAGTGCCGAGCTCCGGCTCGGCAACGGGCCGCAGGCCCGCAAGATGTAGGAGTGCCCGCTGGCCGCGTTCGCCTGCAAGTAGGCTCCTACAGTCGCGCAGCCCGGATGGGGCGCATCCGGGCCCACCCGGAACAGAAAAAATTGATGGATTGATAAATCGCCAAAAATGATCGCAACAAAATTGAAAACCTACAGGGGATGGTTGGGCCTGTTGACGGCCCTGGTATTTCCAACCGCTCAGGCGCTGGATACCCAGCTGCTGGATAAAACCGAGACCACAGAGATTCCGGAATCCAGGGTGCCGGTATTCGGCCAGTCCCTGTTCCAGGGTGCCTTCAAGGACCAGCCTTTCAGCGGCTTCAACCCGGCTTACCGCATTACCGTAGGCGACCAGATCAATCTGCAACTGTGGGGCGCCTACAGCTTCAGTGCCACCCTGCCGGTAGATCCGCAAGGCAATATCTTTGTACCCGAAGTGGGCCCGGTGCACGTTGCCGGGGTGGAAAACGGCGGGCTCAATGAGTTCGTGTTGCGCCATGTGAAGCGTGTATTCAAAAACAACGTGCGCGCCTATGCCAACCTGGAAGCCAGCCAGCCGGTAAAAGTGTTTGTCACCGGCTACGTCAACAATCCCGGTCTCTACACCGGCTTCTCCTCCGACTCCATCCTCTATTACCTGGATAGTGCCGGCGGCATCGACCGCAAGAGCGGCAGTTTCATCGATGTCCAGGTGCTGCGTGGAGAAAAGCTGCAGGAAAAGGTCAATCTCTACAATTTTCTGGTGAAAGGTACCATGCCCGCACTGCAGCTGCGCAACGGCGACGCCATTGTTGTCGGGCCGCGCCATGGTGCAGTGAGCATCGAGGGCGCTGTGCAACAGCCCGCCCAAATAGAATTTATCGGCCCCTACACCCAGTTGGGTGAAATGCTACTGGTGAGCAAACCGGACCCCCAGGCCAATTTCGCCCGCATTACCCAAGTGATCGATGAGCAGCAGCAAGCGAGCTACCTGCCCTTATCGGAAGCCTTCACGACCCCCCTGTATCCGGGCGCGCGGGTTGAGCTGGTGCGTGATAACGACATCAAAACGATTTCCGTGCGTGTAACGGGCGAACTGGACGGCCCCGCCGCCCACGTGCTGCCCTATGGCGCCACCCTGGACGACTTGCTGACGCTGCTGCAGTACCGGGATAACGCCGACCGCGATGCGATACAGCTGTATCGCCAAAGTGTGGCCGACAGGCAAAAGGCAGCCCTGGACCGCTCCCTGGACGCGCTCGAAATGGAGGCGCTGACACGCCAGCCGATCACCAATCTGGACCAGGTGTCGCAAAAAGACAATGCGGCCATGATCCAGAACTTTATATCCAAGGCGCGCAGGGCGGAGCCCCGCGGCCAGGTGGTGCTGGCAAACAATCCCAAAGCCGGCGCCATGCTGCTGGAGGACGGCGATGAACTGGTGGTGCCATTACGGGCCTCCACCATCTCCGTGGTGGGCGAGGTTATTTTTCCCACTTCACTGGTATTTAACGAACGTAACACGCTGAAAGACTATATCGCGCTGGCCGGCGGCTTTGCCAATAATGCCAACGAAGAAGAACTGGTGGTGCTGCACCTGGACGGCACCATCAGCCGGGTTGATGACAGCGATTTCGGTAGAAAATCCAAGCGAATACTGCGCCCGGGCGATGAAATTATGGTGATGCCAAAAATTCAGGCCAGCGAATTGCAAGTAACCAAGGATGTCACGGAAATCCTCTATCGTATCGCCGTGGGCACAGCCGCAGTCCTGTCATTCTAAAACTCCCCACTCCCGCTTGCGGGAGAGGGGTTGGGGATGCAAGAACGATGGCGCAGGGCCTGAATCCCATGGGGATGGATTCAAACCATAAGCACAAACTGTGGTCACAAGCAGTCCCGAACTACTATTGAGTGACAAAGAAAAAATTTTTTTTAGGGGGGATCAAGGATGTATAAGAGTATTTCGTCACGAAAAGGGATCATTCTGGCAGGCGGTTCCGGTACACGCCTGTACCCGCTGACCAAAGGCATCAGCAAACAGTTGATGGCGGTGTATGACAAACCCATGATCTACTACCCGCTGACCACCCTGATGCTGGCGGGCATCCGTGACATACTGATCATCACCACACCCGAGGAGCAATGCCTCTACCAGAAGCTGCTGGGCGATGGCTGCCAGTGGGGTATCAATCTCAGCTATGCGGTGCAGCCGTCGCCCGATGGCCTGGCCCAGGCCTTTATTATCGGCCGCGACCATGTAGGCAATAATAACAGTGCCCTGATACTGGGCGACAACATCTATTACGCCCAGCACTTCAGCCAGATATTGCAGCAATCAGACGCGCGCGAAGAGGGCGCCACCGTCTTCGGCTACCGTGTCGCCGACCCGCGCGCCTACGGCGTGGTGGAGTTCGACAAAGAGGGCAAGGCGGTAAGCCTGGAAGAAAAGCCGGCACAACCGAAATCCAACTACGCCGTCACGGGCCTCTATTTCTACGACAACCAGGTCTGCGACCTGGCCCGGGAAATTGAGCCCAGCCCCCGCGGCGAGCTGGAAATCACCGATATCAACAAGATCTACCTGGAGCACGGCCAGCTCAATGTGGAATTGATGGGTCGCGGCAGCGCTTGGCTGGACACAGGTACCCACGACAACCTGCTGGAAGCCGCCCACTTCGTGCAGACCATCGAGCGCCGCCAGGGCCAGAAAATCGCCTGCCCGGAAGAGGTGGCCTACCGCAAGGGCTTTATCACCGCGGAACAACTGGAAGTCCAGGCCCACCCGCTGATGAAAAGCGGCTACGGCGAATACCTGCTGCAGCTGCTGGTAGAAAGCGGAGAAACCTCGCCCTTCAACCAGCAACGCTTCGTCTCCAGCTTCTAACCTAACCCAAACCCTCTTCTCCTGATTTTGCGGGAGAGGGGCCGACAGGGCACGGGCCACAAGCCTGCCGTAAGAGTCTGCTTGCAGGCGAACACCCCGGGAACGCCGAGCTCCAGCTCGGCAAATTGATGTACCAATATGAACATAATTGAAACAAAAATCCCCAACGTAAAAATCATCGAACCCAAAGTCTTCGGTGACGAGCGCGGATTTTTCTTCGAATCCTTCCGCCAGGATGTATTCAATACACAGTGTGCGGAGCGGGTATTCGTGCAGGACAACCACAGCAAATCCGCCCAGGGCATCCTGCGCGGCCTGCACTACCAGACACAAAACACCCAGGGCAAGCTTGTACGGGTAACAAAGGGCGAAGTCTTCGACGTAGCGGTGGACATGCGCAAAAGCTCCCCCACCTTCGGCAAGTGGGTGGGTGTCACCCTCTCCGCGGAAAACAAACGTCAACTCTGGGTCCCCGAAGGCTTCGCCCATGGCTTCTACGTCACCAGTGAAGAAGCGGAGTTCGTATACAAATGCACCGATTACTACGCCCCGGAACACGAACATTCCATATGCTGGAATGACCCGAACCTCGCTATCGAATGGCCCCTGGTAAACGGAGACGCGCCCAAACTCTCCGCCAAAGACGCGGAAGGAAAATTCCTGAAGGACGCAGTGACCTTCCCGTAAGGTGCGCCGCGTGTACCAGAATGTAGAAGCCCGCGAGCAGGCAACCCCCGGGACCGCGGAGCTCCAGCTCCGCAAAAGCGGCAAAGCCGCCCCGCCGGGAACGCCGAGCCCCAACTCGGCAACGGGCCGCAGGTCCGCGGATTTGTAGGAGCGGCCGCTGGCCGCGATAGATAGTGCCAACAACCACAGAACGCACATCTAAAATGAACAACCAGAATTGCTACGAAAAACCAATGAAAATACTACTCACAGGAAAAAACGGCCAACTAGGCCAGGAACTGCAGCAGCGCATCCCAGAAGGCATCCAGTTGGTCGCCCTCGGCCGCGATGAACTGGACATCACAAACTGCCCCCAGGCCCTGGAAGCCGTCGCCGAACACAAGCCAACGGTCGTCATCAACGCGGCCGCCTACACAGCAGTCGACAAAGCCGAGTCGGAAAAAGAGCAGGCCTACGCCGCCAACGCCACCGGTGCAGAAAACCTCGCGCTCGCCTGCCGGGAATTCGGCGCGCGCCTTATCCATATCTCCACCGACTTCGTCTTCGACGGCCGGCAATCCACCCCCTACCGGCCGCAGGACACAGTGCGCCCACTGGGCGTATACGGAGAAAGCAAGGCCGCCGGCGAAGCCGCCGTACAGGACTTGCTGCCTCAGGCGGTAATCCTGCGCACCGCCTGGGTCTACAGCGCCCATGGAGCAAATTTCAGCAACACCATGCTGCGCCTGATGAGCGAACGCGACCATCTGGGAGTAGTCGCCGACCAGATCGGCACACCCACCAGCACCCATACGCTGACGCAAGCCATCTACAAACTGGTAGGAAAACCGGAAGCCGCCGGCACCTACCACTGCACCGACGCCGGCGCCGCCAGCTGGTACGACTTCGCCGTAGCCATTTATGAGGAAGCAAAACAACTGGACCTGCTCCCCGCAGAAAAGCAGGTGCAAATAAAGCCGATAACCACCGCGGACTACCCAACCCCCGCGGCCAGACCGGCCTACAGCGTCCTGGACAAAAGCCGCTTGATAAGCGAAGTGGGAGTAGAACCAAAACACTGGCGCCAAGCACTGCGCGAAGTACTCAAGGAAAAGTCAACCGCCTAGGCCACCCCGGGACCGCGGAGCTCCAGCTCCGCAGAAAAACGCCCCTCTCCCGCTTGCGGGAGAGGGGGCGGGGAGAGGGCAAACCGTAGAGCCTACTTTCAGGCGAACAAAAGCCACCGGACCCAAAAGCCCGGCGGTAGTCGGAACAGAATATTGTAGGAGCGGCCCATGGCCGCGACCAAAACCAAAACAAATCCTCACGGCCAAAAGGCAGGCCTGTGAACCCAAAAAATTGAGTCACTTAACAAAACCGAAAGGCACCACAACAGGAAAATGAGCAATCTACTGGTAACCGGCGGCGCCGGCTTCATAGGCGCAAACTTCGTCCACTACTGGATGAAAACCTACCCGCAAGACAAGGTAGTCGTGCTGGACGCCCTCACCTACGCCGGCAACAAGTCCAACCTCGACCCGGTTGCTAACAAGCAAAACTTCGTTTTCCACCACGGCAATATCTGCGACACCCCCCTGGTAGAAACCCTACTCAAGGAACACCGCATCCACACCCTGGTGCACTTCGCCGCCGAGAGCCATGTGGACAGATCCATCACCGGCCCGGACGCCTTCATCGAAACCAATATCATCGGCACCCACAGCCTCCTCAAGGCCGCCAAAAAAATCTGGCTGGACGAAGGTCTGAATCGAGAAAACCACCGCTTCCACCACGTCTCCACCGATGAAGTCTACGGCACCCTGGGCCCGAACGATCCCGCCTTTAGCGAGAGAACGCCCTACGCCCCCAACAGCCCCTACTCCGCCAGCAAGGCAGCTTCAGACCATCTGGTGCGCGCCTACCACCACACCTACGGCCTGAATGTCACCACCAGCAACTGCTCCAACAACTACGGGCCCTATCACTTCCCGGAGAAACTGATTCCACTGGTGATCACCAACATCCTGCAGGACAAGCCGCTGCCCATCTACGGCGACGGCCAGCAGATCCGCGACTGGCTCTATGTGGAGGACCACGCGCGGGGGATCGACCTGGTGATGAAGAAAGGCCGCCTGGGCGAGTGCTACAACATCGGCGGTATCAACGAGTGGGCGAATATCGACATCGTCAAACTGATCTGCGAGCTGATGAACCAAGCCTTCGCTGAAGACCCATCACTAGCAGAGAAGTATCCGCAAGCGAAAAAGGCGAAGCAGGGGGGGGCGCAAGAGCTGATCACTTTCGTTACCGATCGCGCTGGGCACGACCGGCGCTATGCCATTGATCCCACCAAATCGAACCAGGAATTGGGATATATCCCCGTGGAGAGCTTTGAGAGCGGAATCCGCAAAACATTGCAGTGGTACCTAAACAATAACTCCTGGTGGTCTGCTGTCATGGATGGCAGTTACCAGCAGTGGATCAGCAGCCAGTATGCGGACGCCGTAGGGTAGAGAGGGAACGGATATGGGAAGCAAAATACGTTTTTTTTCCAGGGAAGAAAAGCACAGTAAAGAAACGGGGCCGAAACAGGCAGTGAAGGCCTGGGTGGATGTGTGCGGCATCATTGGTGGCAAGCACTTGCTCATCCAAGGGTGGGCCTTCCACCCCGGTTATGAGGATGTGCACTTCAATGTCGCTTATGCAGCTGGGGACGAGGCGGTAGGAGGCGGAAAGACCGGGAAGTTGCCCGTGGACCTACTGCGCACCACCCGTCAGGACGTAAACCGGCACTTTTCCCATGAAGACGGTGGGTGCTGGGGCTTCAGCTTGCTCGTCGATTGGCCCTATGAGCAGTCCCCGGAAGAGAATGCCCTGCAGCTGACCGCCGAGATAGAGCGCACCCAGCTGCTGCTGGCTTTGAAGCCATTCGTAGAGCTGGCAGGCGCGGATATATTTGGCCACAGTGCTAGCTGGCGCAGCGATGAACGGGCCCAGCTGATCGCCCAGCTGTATCGCAGCATGGGAAATGGCGTCTATGAAATTCCCGGCCTGAAGCGCTTGGAAGAGGGCCAGCTCAGAGGGTTGCTCAATTGGCACTGGGAGGAAGCCCTGTCAATTCCCGGGTCCGGCGTATTTCTTTCCGGCTGGCTACTGGACGGCCAGCAGGAACTCGCGAGCATGGTATTGCGCACGGCGGACAGCGGCTACAGCAAGAACCTGCTGGAACACTCGGTGCGCTACAGGCGCACCGACGTGCTGGAGGCATTTCCCGGCAAAGCGTCCTCGGATTACCAGGCCGGGCTCTACGCCTGGATACCCATGCCGCATCTGGCGGAGCGGGCCGGACTGGAGCTGGTAATGCTGACCAGGGAGGGCGCCCTGGGGATACTGCCGGTGCCACAAAACAATGTGCGCGACGACATCACCCTGGCCAGCCAGAAGATGCTGGTGAATTTCCACATAAGCGACCGCCAATATCGCGAGATAATGCGGGACCACGTAGGCGCAGCCCTTTCCACCCTATGGAAGTACCGCCGCGCACTGCTGTCGGAGCCGGAAGGGGAGGTATTGCAGTTTGGGCCGGCGGTCGAGAACCCAAAGCGCAGCGTCATTGTGCCGCTCTACGGTCGCTACGATTTTCTGCTGCACCAGGTAGCCCAGTTTATCGGCGACAAGGACTTCGCGGAGACCGAGCTGATCTACGTGCTGGATGATCCCCGCCTGTACGACGAGTTTATTCCCTTCTGTCGCGACACCAGCAAGCTGTTCCCGATCTCCTTCAAAATCGTCTACGGCGGCTACAACCTGGGATACGCCGGAGCCAACAATCTGGGCGCCCGCAATGCCAGTAGCAAAAAACTGGTGCTGCTCAACTCGGATATCATCCCCAGCGAACCCGGCTGGCTGTCGCGCATCGAGGAGAAGATGGCCGGCCTGGAAAATGTCGGCGTAGCCGCCCCAAAACTGGTGTTTGATGACGGTACTGTGCAGCACCTGGGTATGGCCTTCGAGCGAAACCCGCAGTTCGGCAACCTGTGGCTGAACGAACACCCGGGCAAGGGCACGCCGGAGTGGCTGCTGGAGGTTCCAGCGGTCAGCGAGCACCCGGCGGTTACCGGTGCCTGTATGTTTATCGACAAGGCCTTGTACGATTCCGTCGGCGGGCTGGATGAAACCTATGTATTCGGGGATTTCGAGGATTCCGATCTGTGTCTGAAACTGCGTCGGGCCGGCTACCGGCACTACGTGCTGGGCGACGAGAAACTCTACCACCTGGAGCGCCAGTCGCAGAACCTGTTCGTAAACCAGGACTGGAAATTCAAAATCACCCTGTACAACGCCTGGCAGCACACGCAGCGTTGGGGACGCCTGATCGAGCAACTGGTGGCGTAAGGAAGTAGCAATGACCGAACAAAGAATACTGATCGTTTCCCACGGCCACCCGGATCACAGCAAGGGCGGTGCCGAAGTGGCCGCTTACAACCTGTTCAAAGAATACCAGCGCCAGGGGCTGGACACCGTGTTCCTGGCGCGCACCGACCAGCCGTCCCACGGCGGCTCCGCATTCTCCACCATCAATTCGGACAGGGAGATACTGTTCCACACTCATATGTCCGATTTCTTCCTGTTCCAGTCCGGCTACAAGAGGCATGTGTGGCAGGATTTCCACGGCCTGCTGCAGCGCTACCGACCCACTGTGGTGCACTTTCACCACTATATCCATATGGGCCTGGAGCTAATCCGCGAGGTCAAAAACACCCTGCCGAACGCGCGCATAGTACTGACGCTGCACGAATACTTGGCCATCTGCGCCAACAACGGCCAGATGGTCAAGCCCGGCAAGCAGATGAAGCTCTGCTACAAGTCCTCGCCCAGCGACTGTGCGCGCTGCTTTCCGGACCGCTCGACGGCGGACTTTTTCCTGCGCGAGAAATATATCAAGTCGATTTTTAAGCTGGTGGACGTCTTCGTCTCGCCCAGCCATTTCCTGATCGAGCGTTACAAGGTCTGGGGTATCCCGAAAGAGAAGATGGTAATGATCGAGAACGGCCAGCCGGAAGTGGAGGCTCCACCGCCGCGTCCGTTGGCGGAAGGGGAGGCCCGCGGCCGCTTTGCCTTCTTTGGGCAGATCAACCCCTACAAGGGCGTAGATGTGCTGCTGGAGGCCTTCAAGCTGCTGCCGGAAGACGTTCAAGAGCAGGTGCACCTGGATATTCACGGCGCCAATTTGGATATTCAGACGAAGGAGTTCCAGGAGAAAATCCACGGACTACTGGAGGATCTCGGCGATTTGGTCACGCTGCACGGTTCTTACGAATCCCATGAAATCGGCCGGCTGATGGAGCAGGCCGACTGGGTGATCATCCCCTCCGTGTGGTGGGAGAATTCGCCGATGGTGATTCAGGAGGCGTTTAACCACAGGCGTCCGTTGATTGGCCCCGATATTGGTGGGATGAACGAAAAAATAAATGACGGTGTGGATGGACTACTGTTTAGGTCGCGAAGCTCTATGTCTCTTTCTTGCAAAATAGCGGAGGCAATATCAAGTAGAGATTATTGGAGCAAGATTATTTCTGGAATCAATAAAGTTGTTACTTCGCAAGAATGTGCCTCCAGCCATTTAGACTGTGTAGTCGATGACAGCAAAGGGTTTTCTAGTGAAAAATAGAGGGTTTATCGAAAGATTTAATGCCAAAGGAGTTGGCGGCTGGATAAAAACCCCAGAAGGAGGGCCAAGTAAGGTTCTCGTTAGAATTAATGGGGATAATTATGAGTGTGTCGCAAGTATTGTTCGTGCGGATCTAGAAGGGTTTGGGCGTGGATTCTCTATGTCTCTTCCGGGAAAATATCTTGGCGAAGCATACTTGACGATAGAGGTTTTTGATGAGAGTGGATTAAGCTTGTTTAATTCGCCTGTTAAGGCAGTAATTTCTGAGGAAGAAAAAAATAAAGTGTTGTTCGGAAATTTCGGATGGTTATTTCTTAAAAATGACTCTAATAGAAGCTTGGATTATTTAACTGGAAAAATTAAGTCTCCGGAGAATCTCTGCGATCTGTGGGAGCGATTATGTGTTTCTCGAAAAGAAAAGGCAGATAAGCTTGGTGCCGACTTAGTGACGCTCGTTGCGCCAGAGAAAGAGGTTTGTTGTCAGTGTTATTTACCTGAAGGTTATGTTATTTCCGATAGTCGGCCTTTAAGACTTCTGACTAACCATTTTTATGATAAGAGAGAAATAAAATTTTGTGTTCCAGACTTTTCAGGGATTGAGGAAGGCGATCTATACTTTAAAGGAGATACACACTGGACATTTTACGCTGCTTACTTGGCTTTTCTAGAGGTTCTTAAAGTGTCGAGCCTCTCGGAGGTTGTGAGTGTTAGTGGGTATGAGGAGTTTAAGCATAAGAATTCCTACCAGGCAAGTGATCTTCTCGTTAAAACTGATGCGGTTAATATTGAAAAAATAAAACATGTTTCTATAAGTGGTCAGAGGTATATTGAGGTATACAATAATAAAAAGGTAAATACTGGAAGGCGGCAAGAATATCTAAATACTTCTCCATCCAATTTCAGGGTTATGGTATGGCATTCATCCTCTATGGATTGGATGAAGCCATTTGTCATAGATGCGTTCAAAAATTCATGTTTTGTATGGGGGCAGCGGATTGATTGGGATGAGGTGGCACGGTATTCTCCAGACCTTTTGATTGTACAAACTAGAGAAAGGTTTATAGTTGACGTTCCTTCTGATTTTTGATGTCCCTTGGCTATGTTTTTTTAGGTTATGGAGAGGTTAGTTTTGTGAAAGTAGGCTTGATAACTAACTTGCAGAACAATAATGAGTTTGTTTCTGAGTATCTGTGGAAATCTGATGCGTCGGCAGTGATGAAAGCTACGGGAGGAAATACTGGAAATGTGGCCTTCGTTCACTCCGTGAAAAATATTTTAATGGATGACTTTGAAGTCCTTTCTTGGGGACATGATCCTGTATTTGTGAACAAAAATTTTGATCTTATCTGTGTGTGCTGCGCTAATCAGGTTGGATCTCATGTCGACTTGAAAAATTGGGGCGATGCCTTGTCGCAGTTTGATCTTCCGGTTGTTTTAATTGGGCTGGGTGCCCAGTCTGATCGAATAGGCGTGATGCCTGAAGTTCCAGAGGGAACAAGGGAGTTTTTGGAAATAGTTAGCCATTTAAAGAGTGACGCGGGGGCTAGTAATATTATCACTCGTGGTGAGTTCTCATCGTGGGTTCTGAAGGAGCTGGGCTATGATACTTCTCCTTTAGGGTGTCCTTCATTGCTCACATCCCCGAGGAGCGATCTTGGGCAAGAATGCTACAAAAGGAAGGATGAAGTCCGATTCCCACGAGTCATGGTTCCCTCAGGTAATCCGTGGCATCCTTCATCAAAAATTGAAGGTTTACTCGTAGAGTTAGTTGAGAAGTTTAATGGGGAGTATGTTCTTCAGCATCCCGATTTGCTTTTTAAGTTGGTTTTGGAAGGGTGGGGAGTTCTAGATGAAAGGCAGAGTGATCGGCTGAAGAGTGTTTACAATTGTTTCGGAAGTTTGGGCGAGTTGGAGGGTTGGTTGAGGGCGTATTCTGTATTTTTTGCTGATGCCCAGAATTGGTTGAATTATTCTAGGAAGTTCTCTGTCGCTGTGGGTCCTAGGTATCACGGTGTTGCGTTGCCGGTTCAGATGGGGGTTCCCGGTAGGGTTGTTACAATTGACTCTAGAACTGAAGAGTTGGCAAAAACAACTGGGATTCCTTGTTCGCACTTTTCCGATGTGGAAGGCCTCTCTGCTGAAGAATTGTATGAGGCGGCCTTTTGGTCAAGAAGTGAAGCGGATAATTTTGACGCTGTTAGGTGCTCCAGTAGTTCGGGTTATATAAATTTTTTTAAGTCAAATGGCCTTTCTGTCAAGCCTTATCTGGCTGATCTGGCGCGTGGGTAATATCTTTTTGGGAAGGGACGTTTTTTCTTTTAATGAAGTTGAAGGTGTGATTTTGTGTGATTAGAGGCGTGTCGAATTGGAGGTGCTTGCATTAAAGCTATGGTTGCTAGTTGACCTCGATTTTTGAAATATGTGGAGCCAAGATGGATCTGGCGGGGTCGGGCCTTAGTGCGCCGAGCGAAGCTCAGGCGCAGAGGAGAAAGATGGGGTCAAGAAAGATGGGGTCATTCAAGAAAGATGGGGTCACAAGAAAGATGGGGTCACAAGAAAGATGGGGTCAAAGATGCAGCAAGATGGGGTCATGCAGCAAGATGGGGTCAGCAGCAAGATGGGGTCAAGCAGCAAGATGGGGTCAAGTCTAGCAGCAAGATGGGGTCAAGTCTAGCAGCAAGATGGGGTCAAGTCTTAGCAGCAAGATGGGGTCAAGTCTTGACAATTGACACTATTGCCAAATTGCCTGGCTCAGGAAGCTCTCATTAGGGACAGGCTTCTTTCAGAAGCGTCGCGTGCTGTGTCAATATTTATAAGTTTTGGATTGTTCAAAACAAATCATATTCTAAAAACTGAGCGGTTGTATTTGTGATTTTCGCTAAATGTTTCAGGATGGTTAAATCCCGAGTCGTCAAAATTTTAAAGTCACGCCGAACCGGCGACGGACTGAAAAGCGACGACCGCGAGCGGGTCAGGCAGCTCTTCGATCAGGACTACTACCTGAAACACAACGAAGACGTCGGCGCCGCCGGCGTGGACCCATTCGGCCACTACCTGAACTACGGCTGGCGCGAGGGGCGGGACCCTTCGCTACTTCGCTAACGGGGTCGGGCCTAGTCAATCCTTACATTTTGCAAAGCTTCAATGCTAAGAATCATTTTCCTGTATAGAATGCCACCGGTATTTCTATTGAAAAGAACTTAGCAAGCTGAGGAGGGCGGGCCTTACATTTCACATGTTATGCGTAATTTTTAGCGTTGATAATTAGAGTAAGTATGCTGTAATGACAAAAGGTTCTAGTGTAATTTTTCCTCAATTCACGGTTGGCCTCGCAGCTATCGTTAAGAACGAGATCGATTATATCCTTGAGTGGATATCTTATCATCAAAATATGGGTGTCGATAAATTCTATATTGCCGACAATTGCAGCGACGACGGCACGTCGCAAGTGTTGGAAGCTTTACATAATGCCGGCGTAATCACCCGTATTTATTTTCCTCGAGTCGGCGATACCGGACCGCAGGCGCCGGCATATAATCAAATACTCCGGGATTACGGTCCCGATGTGGATCTGCTGGCATTTATCGATATCGACGAATTTATATTCTCAACTAACGGAAAGTCGCTAAAGGAAAATTTGACACCTTTCTATCAAAATCCCGAGGCGGGCGCCTTGGCGTTGAACTGGCGCAATTTCGGTTCCTCTGGACATGTGTTTAAAGAGGAGGGGCCCGTTATTGAGCGCTTTATCCGCTGCTCGCGGAAGGAGCATAAGTTCAACAAACATATCAAGACCATCCTGAAGCCTTCCATGGTGGCGCGCATGAATATCCATGAGTGCTCGCTAAAGGAGGGGCGCTACTATTCCGCCAACATGCAGCCGGCCGGTTTCGAGAACGGTGAAGCCTTCGAGCCGCGGACGGCCGAAGTCAGCTACGAGGCGCTGCGCATCAACCACTATGTGGTCAAGTCACGGCAGGAGCATTTCCTGAATAAGGACAGGAAGGGCTCGGGTGCCGGTAGTGCCAGTCGGCGAAAGGGGCAGGCCTACTTCCAGGGGCACGACCTGAACGACGAGGTCGATGAGGGTATGTTGCCTTATGTATCCGCGGTGAAGGCGCGTATTCAGGAGCTGAAGAACCTGCTGGTACATGATTCGCCCTATATGTCGTTCGGTCAGGGCCATGTGACCATCAGGGGGAATATTGTTTCCGGCTGGGCCGTGTCGGAGTTTACGGGCAATCTCAAGATTCGGTTGTTGATCAATGGTGTTGAGCAGCTCGTGGATGTCGACCGGGAACGCCCGGATGTGATAGGCAAGAGAATATCTCAAAAGTTGGTGTGCGGCTTCTGGTACCAACATGACAGGGAGTTGACAGAAGAAGATAGGGTTTCCGCCACCATCTACGGCTCGAATGTGGAGTGCCAGGTCAATCGCGCATAGGGACTGTAATGGTAGTGCCTAATTTTAGCTCCGAACGATCGTGCAGCAGGGAGCAAGCAGCCGTTCCCCATCCACTGAAGATAGAGGTATCTGTGGATCCATTGTTATTTATTCATATTCCCAAGACTGCGGGAACCAGCTTCCGCTTTGGAGTGGATGCCGCTCTTGGAAAAGAGCGGGTCTGCCGGGATTACGGCCCCAGTTCGGTCGAGACCAGCGCAATCGTCAGGCAGTGGGTTCAGCCGAATGCAGATCTGTGGCGTTTCCGCTCCGCCTTCCGCGCGGAGGGCTATCTGTTCCTCACTGGGCATTTTCATGCGAGCCGCTACGCGGGGCTTTTCGGTGTGGAGCGCATGGTCACTTTTTTGCGGGACCCGGTACAGCGGATAGTTTCGGAGTATCAGCATCACCAGCGCAACTACGGCTACGGCGAGCCACTGGAGACCTTTTACCGCGACAAGTCCAATATCAATCGCCAGGGGCGCCTGCTTGCGGCGGTGCCCTGGGCCGGGCTCGGCTTTGTCGGGATCACCGAGCGCTACGCGGAATCCCTGCAGCAGTTCAACCGGAAGTTCGGCATGGCGGTGCCTTTTCTCGATGAAAACCAGGCTAGGGAGTCGATTGCGAAGCCCTACACCCTGACGGCGGAACAGCGGCATGAACTGGAATCGCTGAATGCGGACGATATCCGTCTGTACCGGGCCGCGTGTGCTCAACTGGACTGGCGCATCCGGCTGGCCGGGAGCGCGCCGGGCTACGTTTCCGGCGCCCTGATGCGCCAGGAACACGGGCGCCTGCTGGGCTGGGCGCGGGCCGAACAAGGCGACGAGCCGGTATCGGTGTGTTTCGCCGTGGACGGAGAGCCGTTCGCGGTGGTAAGTGCCCACGAATATCGGGGAGCCTTGCGGGAACGGAGTATCGGCCGGGGCGGATTTGTGGGTTTCAGCGTGAAGATCGTCGGCTTGTCTTCGGGTGCGCGAATCGAATGTACGGTTGCCGAAACCGGTCAGCCGCTGGTGGGGTCGCCGTGGGTACTGCGGGGGAAGGTTTGAGCCAGTTCGCAAAGAGGGTGGCGAGTAGGGCGTTTGCGCGCTTGGAGAGTGGCGGTATAGTGAAACTTGTGAAGCAGTTATTTCGTCTGGAACTGACGAACAGGCTTGCGCCGCTGGGCGATCTTGAGGCCTGCGGTGATTCTGGGTCTGCTTTCACTTGGCGCTCTTCCGGGATTGATCCCCGCTTCCGGGTGCGGAGGAAACGCTTCCTGCCCGGCTGGTATATGCTGGAACTCAAGCTGCGCCACACGGAATCCAGCGCTGACGCCCGCTTGTACTTTGATACGGGGGCAGGCCTCAATGAGGCGCAGAGTGTGTTTCTACCGGTAAGGTCTAATCGTGTCAGTAAACGTCTTGTCTATTTCCCCAGAACTGTGAAATGGCTGCGGTTCGATCCCATGGAATCCGCCGGCCAATTTACGGTGGAGCATTTTCACCTGGTTCGGTTGGCTCCGTGGTTTGCCCTGGATCGCCTGGCTCAGCGGTTGGCAAATATGCACGCGCAGTTCCGGGGGCTGAAAAAGCGGGAGGTGATCGACGGGCTGAAGGCCCGAGCTGTAAACGGTGACGGTAGCTGGCGCGAGCTGGCTCTGCGGCATTATAACGAAACTTTCAGCCGGCGACGCCAAGCCAGGGATTACCAGCACTGGATCAAGTACGAGGAACCACTACATATCCCGGACCCGAATTCTCTGGATGCAGTATTTCAAGCCGGTGACGGACCCCTGATTTCTATCCTATTGCCCACTTTCAATACAGATATAAAACTGCTACGCGACTGCATTGAGTCGGTGATAGCACAGACCTACCCGAACTGGCAGCTGTGCATCGCGGATGACTGTTCTTCCGATCCCCAGTTGCGGGAGTGGCTACTTGATTACCAGGCCCGGGACTGCCGAATTTCACTGGTCCTGCGGGAGAAGAACGGACATATTTCGGCTGCCAGTAACAGTGCCCTGGCAGTGGCGTGTGGGGATTTTGTCGCCCTGCTGGATCACGATGACACCTTGGTCCCCTACTCGCTGCAGTGTGTTTGCGAAGCAATCGCCACCAGCCCGGATGTTGGTCTTATCTACAGCGATGAGGACAAGATCGATGAGCAGGGGGAGCGCTTTGACTCGCATTTCAAGCCGGCATGGAACCCGGACCTGCTGCTTTCGCAGAACTATATCTGTCATCTGACTGTGCTGCGCACGGAGCTCGTGCGGAAGGTCGGGGGATTCCGGGAAGGGTACGAAGGCAGCCAGGATCACGACCTACTGTTGCGGTGCTTGCCATATCTCGATGCCCGGAAAGTGGTTCATATTCCCAAAGTGCTGTATCACTGGCGGGCGATAGCCGGCTCTACTGCGCAGGATTCTGGTCAGAAGTCGTACACAGAGTCCACGGGGTTGGCCGCGGTAAGCGATTATGTTGCGCAAGCTTGTCCGGGGGCAGTCGCTGTGGCCGGTGTTTTGCCCAATACATATCGTGTGTGCTATCCCTTTCCTGAGCCCAGGCCTCTTGTCAGCCTGCTGGTTCCGACGCGGAACGGTTATGAAATCCTCAAGCCTTGTGTTGACGCCATCCTTGAGAAGACGGATTACCCGAATTTTGAGTTGTTGATTCTCGATAACCAGAGCAATTGCTCGGAAACACTGCGGTATATGGAGGAGGTTTGCGCAGATCCCCGAGTCAGGGTTTGCCGCTGGGACCATCCGTTTAATTATTCGTCTATCAACAACTATGGCGCCGGGCTGGCAAGAGGCGAGATCCTGGGGCTGGTCAATAACGATATTGAGCCGGTCAACAGCGACTGGCTATCGGAGATGGTGAGCCACGCCTGCCGCCCGGAAATCGGCTGCGTGGGAGCCAAGCTCTACTATCCCGACGACACTGTTCAGCACGGCGGCGTTATTCTCGGCATCGGCGGTGTGGCCGGGCATTCCCACAAGTATTTCAACCGCAGCGACTACGGCTATTTTTCCCGCCTGCACCTGGTCCAGAACCTGTCGGCGGTCACCGGGGCCTGCCTATTGCTACGCAAGGCAATTTTCGAGGAGGTGGGAGGTCTGGACGAGGAAAATCTGCCGGTGGCCTTCAACGACGTGGATCTGTGCCTGAAAGTGCGCGACGCGGGCTACCGCAATCTGTGGACACCCTATGCGGAACTCTACCACCATGAGTCGGTTTCCCGCGGTGCCGACAATACCATGGCAAAACGCAAGCGTGCCCAACGCGAAGCGGAATATATGCGCAGGCGCTGGGGTGACTTGCTGGATACAGACCCGGCCTATAATCCCAACCTGACGCTGGTGCATGAGGATTTTTCGTTAGCGTAATTTGGCGGGTTTTGGATTTCTGCAGGTACGAAATATGTCCAAATCCTCAGCGGGAACAACCGAAGCGCCGGGTAAAAATGTTCTAGCCAAATCCGGCCTGAACAAATCCATTCTCGATCAGGGCTGGTTCGAGTTCCGCCGCCAATGGTTATCTCATCGCCGTGCCGCCGCGGAACACGAGTCGGACCTGTCCGGAGTGCGGCCACGTATCGGCGGATAGCCGCCGAACACAGGAGCGGTTTGCCTGTGTTGAATACGGCTGAGAGGAAAACGCTGATCTGGTCGGTGCGATTAACATTTTAAGGGCGGGACACGCCCGGTTAGCTGTGAAGTGAGCGGTGTGGTAATGCCGCCAGTAGCACGAACCCACCGAAGCGACTCAGCACTGGTTCAACACCACGCCGGAGCGCCGTAGGAATCCCCTTCCTTTCCGCCTAATGGGCGGCGAGCTTCAGCGAGGGGGAGGATGTCAATGAATTGAAAATGGGTTCAGGAACTGACGCCCCCAGAAAAGTTTTCTGTCAACTTCACTCAGTTCAGCTTCCTCGCAGACACTGTCCCAATGCTGCTGGATGGCCTCTGTCAGGTGGGCGAAGATGCTGTGGGCTTCGTCCTGGGAAAGCAGGAAGTTGCTGGCGGTCTCGAGACAGGTTTTGAGCTGGCTGAGGTTGTTGTTGCCCGATATCAGCATGGCCTGGGAAGCCTCGTTGCCGGTGCGCCCCTGTGGACAAATGTCATAGGCGGGCGTCAGGGTCAGTTCCTTGCCATTCCAGAAGGCCGCATGGTTGCGGGCGTGGTCGTCGGTGTTGCCGCAGAGAATATTGAAGACAAGCCGGGAGAACAGCTCCTTCAGCGTGTCTTTTGGATCGGTAAAACGGTGGCGGACTATCTCGGCCAGTGTTTCATAGCTGGCGTATCGCGCCATCATGTCGTCCAGGCCGAGCAACGTCAGTGCCGAGACCATTACCTTGCGCGACCAGCCACCATCCTTTGGCTCGCGATCAAAGCGCTCGATAAGCAGTACATCTTTATTGGCGGCTTTGACCAGATTCACTGGTGCCACATTGAGTCCGGCAAGTTGCGCCAGTCGCATGGCGATAAATTCAGCCTTAACCACGCTGTAGAGATCAGTGCTGGACGAGAACTTGGCAACATATTTCTTGCCCTGATCCTGGACTAGGGCTTTCGGCCGCGCGCCCCCAATGGAGCTGCCGCGAAACAACGCCTGATCCAGCTCGGGAGTGAGGGGCATGCCCTTCTCCACACGCTCGGCAGATTCCAACAACTCTTCCAGGCCAACGTTGTTTGCGATGCGCGGTACATATTCGCTGGGTGAATGCTGAAAATCGAGGGCACCAATGCGATCGGAACCGGATTCCAGTAGATAGGTCAGTTCGTCCAGTTCGGCTGTATCCGTATCAGCGCCCTTGAGTCCCAGCTTTTGGTTGATGATCACTCGCCGTCCCCAGGCATCGGGCCCGGCGTCCCGGATACAGCCAGGCATGGTCAACCCTTCCGGCAGAGGCAGGACTCCGGGCTGCAACGGCAACTCGGGTTCGTAAATTGGAATTGCGGGCGGTTGATCGCCGATTCGCCCCAGGTAGCTCTTACCGTAATTGAACAGGACATTGCCGTTTTCTGCTTCCAGCCGTCCGGCCACAACCGGATCGGTTTCGCCCGGCAGCCAGATCCAGACGAAGGCCTCCCTGTTGTGATTAAAAGTGTTGCGGTTAGAAGTCATCGCGCACCGCCTTGGATTTCTTGCGGATGGACTTGGGCAAGAGTGTCAACTTGTCCCTGGCCTCTCTCAGGTGTTTGGAGAGCCTGGTTTCATCAGCATCAAAGAGTTTGACCCCGACAATGGTGGCCACTTCGAATACAACGCCGATCTCGCATTTGAGATTGCCTTTTTCGATGCGTTGCATCAGCCCTCTGGAAATGCCCGCGCGGTCGGCCACTTCTTGTGCGGTCAACTTGCGCTCTTTTCGCGCCTCACGGATCAGTGCGCCGAGCAGAGCGGTGGCGTCGCGGCTATAGCGGGAGTAGGTGCGGGTAATTGACTTTGGCATCGTGTTAAAAGAAGTGATCTATATATAGACCACAAAGGTACTTTATGGTCTTTCCATAGGTCAACGTAGTAGGTTCCAGTATCTCAGTCAAGTTTTAAATGATCTATATATAGATCACTAGACTGTCTTGCGGGCTATATATGGATCATCCATATTGGCGGGGAGTGGGCTTTTGTTACGTCCTTTCGGCGGAGGCCTGTTGATCGCTTGCGGAACCGACTCTACTCCCAGACTTTGCGCCATCGCTGAAACTCCGATGGCTTTAGCCGGTATCGGGCGATATTGCCTTCGTGCAGGCTCATGAGTTCGGTTTCCGTCACTTCTATATAGCGCGGTTGATCCTTTGTCAGTATGTCACTGTATGCGCGTCGCTTGATGCAGTCGAGAGCCTGTTCATTCTGTTTCGCACAATTGTTGCTACAACTCCTGCGATGACGGATCGGTACCTTTTGTGGCGTATTTCAATAAATGCGCCACTATACTGCGGTTTTAGTGGCGTATTTATCTTGATTTCGTCCCGGTTGATTTGGCGCAACCCGGTGACTGGGGTGCGGACCTCCCGGATTCCACCAGTGCGGGGTGCGGCGTTCCTTGGGAAGGCCTGCAGATATTGCCCTCCTTTCTTTGTGCCGCTGGCGAATTCGCACATGGCCCGCATCCTCTCGGGCAGCTCTTCCGCTGGAGGTGGGCTGTGCAGTATCTGTGAGTCGGTGTCGTCCCAAACGGCGACACGCTCGCCTCCCTGATTTTGGAGGGGCGGCTGCCGGCGATGCAGTTCGTTCCAGTGGAAGTACTTCGATGAAGGGGGAGGGGGTGTTAACAGGAGTTCGAACAACCGATTGGAAACTTGCCCGGGTGGAATTATCAAATTGATACCAATTGATAATTGGCTGATGGTTGGGCCTGAGGCATGGGTAGCTAAGCTGGTACCTGGATCGAGCCGTGCAGTGTTTTCTGTGGGTAACTACTCACCCACAGGGAACCCGCACCGGTTTAAGGGAGCCACCTTGTCGGAGCCTGCTTGCAGGCGACCAAATCGCCTGGAGCGATTTGGCGCAGCGAAGTTGCCCGAAGGGCGGAGCACAGGGATGTGCTCGGTAAATGGCTACGGAGCTCTGTTCTTGTTCGCCTGCAAGCAGGCTCCTACAGGGCGGTGACTAGTTATTTCTGTGTTTTCTGAAGAGAGGCGGCGGTTAGCCGAGATTGGCGGGCCTGCGGCCCGTATGCGGAGCTGGAGCTCCGCGGTCCCGGGGACGCGACCATGGGCCTGCTAACGGGCGCAAAGACCAGGGCAGAAAGATAGCCGGCGCAGAGCTGGGTTTGGTGCCTCTTGGTTGAGGTGGTTGGTTGACCTAAAATGGCGGTCATATAACCGCCATTGGAGGTCGGTATGCTTGAAGCGCTGGTTGGTTCTGGGGGGGCGGAGCGGACTCTGTTGTTCCTTGAAGCCAGGGAGGCTGGCTACGCCCGGGAGATTTGCGAGCTGTACGGTATCAGCCTGAGTGTTGTGCAAAAGCATCTCCAGCGGATGGAGGCCGGTGGCCTGCTGGTGAGTGATCTGGTAGGGCGTACGCGCGTGTTTCGGTTTAATCCCCGATTCCCGTTTCTTAAGGAGACCAGGGCGCTGTTGCGTGCGGCATTGAATAACCTGCCAGAGCCGCTACGTGAGCAACTGCTGATGAATCGCAGGCGTCCGAGGCGGACCGGTAAGCCGTTGTGAATAAATTGGGAGTGCGTATTTTTGGTTGCGGGTAAACGGTGCTTTATTGTGGAGGAAGGGCCCAATCCTTCCACCGATTACTTTGTTGTTCCTTTCCTGCGGGAGGCCGGGGTTAAACCCGTGCGCTGCACTTTTTCACAGCTGCCGCCGGTGGGGGAGCTACAGGGCGCCGCGGTAATTTTCGTGCGCTATGTGCCCGCGGCCTGGAAGGCCCTGATCGACGGGCAAAAGACCGGTGAGCCTGCCGTCTATTTTTTTATGGACGACGATCTGTTCGATTGGCGGTCCTTCTCGAATATGCCGCTGCGCTATCAGTTTAAGATTTTGCGCTACAGCCATTCGAAACAGAACTGGCTGAAATCAGTCGGCGCGCAACTGCTGGTTTCCACACCCTACCTGCAACAGAAATATGTCCAGTGGCAGCCGCAGCTGTTGGCTCCACGGCCGCTGCCACAGCAAGAGTCGCCGCTGCTGACGGTGTTCTATCACGGCTCTGCCTCCCACGGCGCCGACTTGCGCTGGCTGCGCCCGGTAATCGAAGAGGTTCTGGCGCGGGACGAAAACCTGGCGTTCGAGGTAATTGGAAATAAGTCGGTCAACCGCCTGTTCCAAGGTTTGCCGCGGGTGCATGTATTGCACCCGATGAAATGGCCAGCCTACCAAGCACTGATTCGCCGCCCCGGCCGCGCCATCGGTCTGGCGCCACTGCTGGATTCACCATTTAACCGTGCGCGGTCGCACACCAAGTTTCTGGATATCACCCGGGCCGGTGCGGTCGGTGTCTATGCGCAGAGCCCGGTTTACAGCGGTGTCGTCCAGCACGAGAAAAATGGTCTGCTGGTGCCGATGGAGGGGCGGACGTGGGTGGAGGCGATCTTGCGCCTGGCCGGTGACGAGGCCTTGCGCACTCGTTTGCTGGAAGGTGCCCGCGCATGTCTGTAATCGGGCACTGTGTGATCGGCTATTGTTCCCCGGGTATCCGCCGCCTCAAGCATCTCGATGCCCTGCTCGAAGCCTCCTGCCAATTTGTTTTCCGCGGCCCCGATGCGACAGTCACACATATCGCCGGCTGGGGACTGAAACCCACCACGAAAAAGGCCCGCCGGCTGGCGGCGGACAAAGGCCTGCCCTATATCAGTATCGAGGACGGCTTTCTGCGCTCGCTCGGCCTGGGCGTGACGGGCTCGCCGCTGCACAGCCTGGTGGTGGATTATTCCGGTATTTACTACGATGCCACGCGCCCCAGCGATCTGGAGTCGCTGATAGCCGATGCGCCCTTCGACGAAGCCGAGCTCGAGCGCGCGCGCCACTGCATGGCACTGCTGCGCAAATACCGCCTGTGCAAATACAACCACGCGCCGGATGAACCGTACACCTGGCCGGATTCGCGCCCGCGTGTGCTGGTGGTGGATCAGACCTTTGGCGATGCCTCGGTGGTTTTTGGCGGTGCGGATCAGCAGCGTTTTGTCGAAATGCTGGAGTGCGCGGTTCGCGAGCATCCCGGGGCGGAGGTTTGCGTCAAGATTCACCCGGATGTGATTGCGGGGAAAAAGCGCGGTTATCTGCTGGAGGCCGCCAGGCAAAGGGGCTGCCGAATCCTCGCGGAGGATATTTCGCCATGGGCGCTGCTCGACGCGGTGGACGAGGTCTATGTGGTTACCAGCCAGCTGGGATTCGAGGCGCTGCTGGCCGGCAGGCGGGTGCATTGCTTTGGTTTGCCATTTTATGCCGGCTGGGGGCTGACCCATGACCGTTTGCACTGTGAGCGCCGCGGCTTCGAGCGCTCCCTGGAGCAGGTTTTTGCCGCGGCCTATTTGCGTTATTGCCGCTATATCAATCCCTACACTGGCCGGCGCTGTCAGTTGGAAGACACCATTTACCTGATTGGCGATCAGAGGCGGCTGCACAAGCGCTTTAGTGGCAATTGGGCCGGGGCCGGGTTTTCGGCCTGGAAGCGCAGTTTTGTGCCTGCATTTCTCGGCTGGCCGGAATCCATGCGCTTTATCGCCGCAAAATCCGCGCGCTTGCGTGGAGTTGCCGCAGGTACCAGGGTTGTGGCCTGGGCGAGCAGCCTGCGAGCGAATTTTGCCGAGGCCTGCCGCGATGCCGGGCTGGAACTCTGGCATATGGAGGACGGTTTTCTGCGCTCTGTCGGCCTGGGTGTGGATCTGGTAACGCCGCTGTCACTGGTGTTGGACAGGCGAGGTATCTATTACGATGCGGCCAGGGCCAGTGATCTTGAAGCGATCCTCAGGGAAACGCAGTTCGACGAGGACTTGCTGCAGCGGGCGCGCAAGATCAGGGCGCAGTTGGTTGAGCAGCGGCTGAGTAAATACAATGTGGGCTCCTGCGGTGCCCCGTCGCTCGATCTGCCCGCGGATAGAAAAGTCATACTGGTGCCGGGGCAGGTGGAGACGGATGCATCCATCGCCAGGGGCTCGCCGCGATACAAGACCAATCTCGAGTTGCTGCGCGAGGTGCGGCGTTCGAATCCCGATGCCTTTATCGTTTACAAGCCCCACCCGGACGTAGTCGGAGGCGGGCGCTTTGGCGCCGTGGGGGAGGCGGATTCGGCCCGCTTGTTCGATGCGATGGTCTCGGATGTATCCATCGCCGAACTGCTGGACAGGGTGCACGAGGTGCATACCCTCTGTTCGCTGGCCGGCTTCGAGGCGTTGCTGCGCGGTGTGAAAGTGGCGACCTATGGCCTGCCGTTTTATGCGGGCTGGGGACTGACGCAGGATCGCCTGGACTGCCCGCGCCGCCAGCGGCGGCTGAGTCTCGATCAACTGGTCGCCGGCGCGTTGATTTTGTATCCGCTCTATATAGACCCGCACAGCGGCGACCATGTGAATGCGGAAACGGCGGTGGAGCTGCTGGCCGATGCGCGCGATAGGCGGCGGGGGACCGGCTTGGGGACCAGGCTGTACCGGTTGTTCCGCAACCGGTTCTTAAGAAAGTAGGAATTTCCTGTAGGAGCGGCCCATGGCCGCTATCGGGCTTCGGGTATTCCCCCTTCATTGATCGCGGCCATGGGCCGCTCCTACAGACACTTTTAATTCGGGGAAGAGGCCTATGGCCAAACCGTTTGTTAAAGCCCTGTGGAAATGGCCCCAGTGGCTGCTGGAACTCTTTTCCTGGGGCAAGAGTTTCAAGAATAATCCCATCATCGGTAGCTATTGGTTAAACCGCTGTGGCCTGCATGTCATGCGGGTAATTTTGGCGCAGTCGCTGTTCCGCTTCCGGCTGCTGTTGCTGGCGCCGCTGGTTGCCGCCGGGGATAGGCGCGATTTCCTGCGCAACGGCTATATCCTGAGGAAAGACTTCCTGCCCGAAGAGCAGTTTCAGTGCCTGGTGCTGGAGCTGCAGAACTATGAAGGGCAGGTGCGCGAGTTTGTGGAGGGCACCACCCTGACCCAGCGTGCCTTTATGACGCATCGAGTCCGCGAGCAGTTTCCGGAGTTGAAGGCCTTGGTGGAGGATTCTCGGCTCGATCGCCTGGTGCGCTACTGCTCTTCCAAGAATCGGCCGCCGCTCTTCTATATCGAGAACCTGTGCAATCACGCGAATGTCACCCCGCGCCCGGACCCCCAGCGGGATATGCACGCGGATACTTTCCATCCCTGCGTCAAGGGCTGGCTCTATATCGATCCGGTGGACGATAGCAACGGCCCGTATATCTATGTGCCCGGCTCCCATTGCCTCACCTGGCGCCGGCTGAAATGGGAGTACCGGCAGAGCCTGGAGGCCTGCAAGCGGGGCGATGCCCGCGCCCCCGGGCGCTACTGGGATGGCTCCTTCCGGGTAACGGAGCGGGATCTGGCGGAAATGGGCTTTCAGCCCCGCAAGTTTTGTGTGCCGGCCAATACGCTGCTGATCGGCAATGTGTATGGATTTCACTGCCGCGGCGAGGCCAAAGCCAGGTCCCACCGGATGACGGTGTGGATGCAGGCCAGAGACAACCCCTTCAATCCGCTGTTTACCTTGTGGCCAAAGTCGACGGCGCGGGCGTTCGAGTGGGGCTGGGGCAAGGTGCTTGGACGCCTGGATCGGGGAAAACTGGCCAGCGGTGAGCAGCGCAATTTTGTCGGCCGCTTCAGCCGTTAGCTTTTGCCGGTATTTGGAACAGCTTTTGCAGTGATTTAACGGGGTTGTCAGGGATGAACTCAATGGCAGGAATCCCCCTGTAGGAGCCTGCTTGCAGGCGAATTGAGGTCGCGGCAAGGCACCGGGAATGTTCGCCTGCAAGCAGGCTCCTACAGCGCACTCCTCAGGGGCAGGGGCAGCTCGGGACTTAACTAAGTGCCATTCAGTTCCTACCGGATTGCACATTCCGTTGAACCTCATTACACGCCCATTACAAACCGGCGACAGGGGCTTTTCGAATGGGTAAACTCCGCGGGCTGGGGAGTAACCGGGAAGTATCAATAGCCAGCTGGTTAGCGGTTGGGGACAGTAGAGTTTTAGAAAAAAAAACAAGTGGCGCGGTGCATTCGGCGCTTTTGGGGCGTCGCCGGGGGGCGACGGTTTTGGTCGCCAGGGTTGGGTAAATCAATGTCTTCGGTTTTATTCTTGCAGGGCCCCCTCGGGCCTTATTTCGCCCGCCTGGCAAGGCGGTTTTCCCGACAGGGGATCACAACCCACAGGATCAATTTCAACGGCGGGGACCGCTACTACGGCTGGGCCGATCGCCAGGTCGACTATAGAGACCGCACCGGCGACTGGCCGACGTTTTTGCACGACTACTTGTGCGAACGGGATATCCGGGCAGTGTTTGTCTATGGGGACTGCCGCTTCTACCACCGCGTGGCGCGCGAGGTCTGCGAGCAGTTGGGCGTCGCCTTTTGGGCGTTTGAGGAGGGCTACCTGCGCCCGGATTTCGTTACTTTGGAGCGGGGCGGGGTCAATGCCCATTCGGGCACCGACTGGTCCCAGGGCGCCATCGACAGCTACCGGGCGGCGGGGCGTCAGCCCGCCCCGCAAGTCGGGCCGACCTTCTGGCAGCGAGCCTGGTTTGCCAGTCTCTACTATGCGATGGCCCGCCTGGCCAAGTCCCGCTTCCCCCACTACCGGCACCACCGCAGCCGGCGTTGGAAGGAGGAGGGCCTGTGCTGGTTGACCAGCTTTTATCGCAAGGGCCTGTACAGGGTTACCGAATGGAAGCTGTTGCCTCGTCTGATAAAAGATCACCACCGGCAATTTTTCCTGTTCCCGCTGCAAACCTGTGACGATTTCCAGATCCGTGTGCACGCGGATCTGCTGTCCATCGAGCATTCCATCGACTTGGTGATCAGTTCCTTTGCCGCCAATGCCGCACCCGCTGAGAAGCTGGTGATCAAGCACCACCCCATGGACCGGGGTTTTTGTCACTACGGAGAGCTGATCGATATCCTCGCGGCCCAGCGTGGCGCGGCTGGCCGGGTAACCTATTGTCACGACCTGCACCTGCCTACGTTGCTGGCGCACGCCAAGGGCGTGGTCACCATCAACAGCACCGTGGGCATTTCCGCCCTGCTGCACCGGGTGCCGACCAAAGTGTTGGGGCGGGCGCTGTACGATATCCCCGGCTTGACGCACCAGGGGGACCTGGCGGGTTTCTGGCGCCATCCCGATGCGGTGGATGGCGAGCTGTTTCGCCGGTTCCGCCCCTATCTCCACGAGCACACCCAACTGGACGGCTGCTTTTACAAGTGCATCGAGCAGACCGTGGAGGCCGCCTGGCAGAAGGTGGCGTCGACATTGGAAGTGCCTGTCGAGGGCGGGTCCCATACCGCCGGTACCCTGTCAAGTAGCGCCTGAGCCGCAATCCCGCCGTATTCGCACTGCTGCGGTATGTGTTAGCTGGTTTCCAGCCGCAGTGCGGTGGCCGATGCGATCGCTTTGTACCGTCAACAACCGAAAGCCGCTGCACCACTCTGCCTTCCCCGGCTATAGTGAAGGGGCTGGTCAAATAACAAGCTGCCAGCACCCGCCGAGTCTGGTAAACTGCGCGCCCTTTTGTCCCCCGCCGCACTCGGCCCCCGACTGTTGGGGCACCTTTGTAGCTTCAAGTGAAACCCGAAATGACCGATACCCCCAAGCCAGCCGGCTTTGACCAATTGGGCCTGCTGCCCGAAATCCTCAGCGCCGTTGAAAAGCTGGGCTACGAAACCCCATCCCCCATCCAGGCGGAGACGATCCCCTCCCTGCTGGCCGGCCGCGACCTGCTGGGCCAGGCGCAGACCGGTACCGGAAAGACCGCCGCCTTTGCGCTGCCGCTGCTGGCGCAGCTGGACCTGAAGGATCGCCGCCCCCAGGCGCTGGTGCTGGCGCCGACCCGGGAGCTGGCGATTCAGGTGGCTGAAGCCTGTCAGTCCTATGCGCAGAATCTGCGTGGTTTCCATGTGGCACCGATCTACGGCGGTGCCGACTACCGCGGCCAGATGCAGCAGCTGAAGCGCGGTGTGCAACTGGTGGTGGGTACCCCCGGGCGGGTGATGGACCATATGCGCCGAGGCTCGCTGGATCTGTCCGGCCTGAAGACCCTGGTGCTGGATGAAGCCGACGAAATGCTGCGTATGGGCTTTATCGACGATGTTAAGTGGGTGCTGGAACAGATTCCGGAGCAGCGCCAGATCGCGCTCTTCTCCGCCACCATGCCTAGAGAGATCGCCACCATTGCCCGCGAATACCTGCGCGACCCGGTGGAAGTGAAGATCCGCGTGAAAACCGAGACCGCGGAGACCATCCGCCAGCGCTACTGGCCGGTGGGCGGCCTGCACAAGCTGGATGCGCTCACCCGCATCCTGGAGGCGGAGCCGGTGGATGCGACGATTATTTTCGTGCGCACCAAGAACAGCACCGTGGAGCTGGCGGACAAACTGGCCGCGCGCGGTTTCGCCAGCGCGGCGCTGAACGGCGATATGGCGCAGAACCTGCGCGAGGCGGTGATCGACAAACTGAAGAAAGGCAAGCTGGATATCGTGGTGGCCACCGATGTGGCCGCCCGCGGCCTGGACGTGGCGCGTATCAGCCATGTCATTAACTACGATATTCCCTACGACGCCGAAGCCTATATCCACCGTATCGGCCGCACCGGCCGCGCCGGGCGCGAGGGCGACGCGATCCTGTTTGTGGCGCCGCGGGAGCGGCGCATGCTGCGGGTGATTGAAAAGGCCACCAAAAAGCCGATTGAGCAACTGCAGCTGCCCAGCGCCGCTGCGGTCAACGACGCGCGTATGCAGCGCTTCCGCGAGCGCATTACCACCACTCTGGAGGGCGCTACCGATCTGGCGCCCTACCGCCAGTTGGTCGAGGAATACCTGGCACAGGTCGAAGCCGACCCGCTGGATGTCGCCGCGGCCCTGGCCGCCATGGCCCAGGGCGACCAGCCGCTGCTGGTAAAAGAACAGGAGCACAAGCCCCGGGAGAGAACAGAGAGGCGGGAGCGCCGCGAACGCGATGAGGATTTCGAAAGTCGGGGCCGGAAGAAGGGCGGCTACGAAAAGGACAAAAAAATGCCGCCGCCGGACGAGGGCTTGGAGCGCTTCCGCATCGAGGTGGGTCGCGAGGCCGGGGTGAAACCGGGCAATATTGTCGGCGCCATCGCCAACGAGGTGGAGCTGGACAGCTCTTATATCGGACGCATTGAAATCTACCCGGAATACACCACCGTGGACCTGCCGGAAGGTATGCCCAAGGAAATTCTGCAGCACCTGAAAAAAGTGCGGGTGGCGGGAAGGGCGATGAATATTTCCCGCCTGGCTGAGGGCGGTGGTGGCAAGCCGCGCGGCAAACCGAAAGGACGCAAGCCCAAACAATAGCGCCCCGCGTTTTTCGTCATACCGGTATTCACCGGTATGGTGTGTTCAAGTGTGAGAGGGGCGAAGGGTCCGGTCGCGGCCATGGGCCGCTCCTACAATAATCGTCGTCATTCCGGCGCAGGCCGGAATCCATCCGGCCTTGAGGCTGACACTGGGTGCCGGTATGACGACGGTATCTTCAAGCGCGTTGCCGAACTTTTTATCGCCACGGCAACATATGCCGCAGCGTGTCGTCGCGATTTACGAAGTGATGCCAGAGCGCACCGGAAATATGCAGCACCAGCAGTGCCAGCAGGGTGTTCCACAGCAGTTCTTTATGGAAAAACTCCAACTGTTCTGCAATATCGATATTCTTTTCCACCAACGGCGGTAGTTTGAACAGCCAGAAAAGTGGTGTCTCCTTTCCCGCAAACTGGCGCATGGCCATGCCGGTAATCGGCATGGCCAGCATCAATACGTAAAACAATCCCTGTACCAGTAGTGAGACTTTCCGCTGCCAACGGCCGCCGAAGAGTTTCGGCCGGGGGTGGGTGCTGCGCCAGTAGAGGCGCAGCAGCGCGAGTAGCAGTATGCCGAAACCGATAGTGAAATGCAGGTATTCCCACCACTTGCGCATAGGGTCGCCTTTCTCGTAGAACTCGTGGAGTTCTATTGATCCCCAGGCGCAGAGGATCAAAATGGCAATCAGCCAGTGTAAACCCTTGCTTACCGGGTTCCAGCGGTCGATATTGGTTTGCATGGGTGTTTCCCCTCATATTTCGCGGAAATTACATTAGCGTGTCGGGAAGCATTTGTCTCGCGGGAATTCCGCCTTCAGTTCGCAGCGCGAATACCTTTCAAATCGGCGAAACTGGTCTCCCGCGCGGTATGTAAAAAATCCTCCAGAAATGCCTGCTCCAGCATCTCCTCGCGCACCGCCGCGTAGAGGGTGCTCCACAATCCTTTCTCCCCCAATCGCAACTGGGCGATAAACCCCTTCTGTAGGTATTCATGTAGCGCCCAGTTGGGCAGCGCGCAGACGCCGCGGCCGCTGGCCGCCAGCTGCACCATCATTACGGTGAGTTCCGCGGTGCGTATTTCCGCCGGTTCCACGCCGGCGGGGTCGAGGAAGTGCTGGAAGATATCCAGCCGCTCCCGCTCCACCGGGTAGGTGATCTGCACCTCGCCGGCCAGATCCTGCGGGGCTACCCAGCTCTTCTCCGCCAGCGGGTGTTTGCGGCTCACCGCCAGGCACATCTCGAAGCTGAACAGCGGCTGGTAGTGAATGCCTTTCAGTTCCGGGTCCGGGTTGGAGGTCACCACCAGGTCCAGGTCGCCGCGCACCAGCGCAGGCAATGGCGCGAAGTGGAAGCCGCTGGAAAGGTCCAGTTCCACCTCCGGCCAGTTGTCCCGGTAATGGTCCAGGGTGGGCATCAGCCATTGATAGCAGCTGTGGCACTCGATGGCGATATTCAGCCGCCCCGCCTGGCCGGAGGCCAGCCGCACCAGATCCCGCTGGGCCAGCTTCACCCGGGGCATGACCTCGTCCGCCAGCTGCAGCAGCCGCAGCCCGGCGCTGGTAAAGCGCAGCGGGCGCGACTTGCGCACGAACAGCGCCTGGTCGTGCCGCTCCTCCATTTCGCGGAACAGGTGGGATAGGGCGGACTGGGTCAGGTGCAGCCGCTCCGCGGCGCGCACCATGCTGCCGGTCTCCCGCAGCAACGTAAGCGCCCGCAAGTGTCGCAGCTCAATCATCTTTAGAAAAATTCATGTTCAGGGCAAAAAATATGAAATTGATTGAACAACACCTGCCCCTCAGAATCAACCTCGAATTTATGCCGGGAGCGCCGAGCCCCAGCTCGGCTACGGGCCGCAGGCCCGTCTCCCCCCCAGGAGCGGCCCATGGCCCGCGATCGGACTTCCTCGAACATCGATCGCGGCCATGGGCGGACGGCCGCCCCGCCGCTCCTACAGAACGATCAGCGAATTGACAGAAGGAAAGCAAATGGCACAGACACATATCCTCGGCTACCCGCGCATTGGCGCCGGCCGCGAACTGAAAAAGGCCCAGGAGGCCTACTGGAAAGGCGAGATTTCGCAACAGGAACTGCTGGCGGTGGGCGCGGAGATTCGCCGCGGCAACTGGCAGGCGCAGCGCGATGCGGGGCTCTCCCGCGTCGCCGTGGGCGATTTCGCCTGGTACGACCAGGTGCTCAACCACACACTGATGTTCGGCGTGGTGCCGGCGCGCTTCGATGAGGGCGCCGTGGATAGCAGGCTGGACCAGTACTTCCGCTTGGCGCGCGGCCGCGCGCCGTCCGGCGAGCCGGTGGCGGCCAGCGCCATGACCAAATGGTTCGATACCAACTACCATTACCTGGTACCGGAATTTGCCGCGGACCAGTCATTCGCGCTGGACAGCGATTGGCTGCTGGAGGAGGTGCGCGAGGCCCAGTCCCAGGGGCACAGCGCCAAGCCGGTGGTGATAGGCCCGCTGACCTACCTGTGGCTGGGTCGCGCCGAGGGCGAGGCGCTGGACCTGCTGCCGAAACTGCTGCCCTGCTACGAACAGCTGTTGCAGCAGATCGCCGGGGCCGGCGTCGACTGGGTGCAGATCGATGAGCCGATCCTGGGGCTGGACCTGCCGGTAACCTGGTGCGACATCTTCGCGCCGGCGTACCAGCAGCTCGCCGCGGCCGCGCCTTCGCTCAAGCTGCTGCTGGCCACCTATTTTTCCTCCCTGCGGGAAAACCTGCCCCTGGCCTTCTCCCTGCCGGTGGCCGGGGTGCATATTGACTGCGTGCGCGCGCCGGAAGAACTGCCCGCGGCCGTGGAGGCTCTGGGCGAAGACCAGGTGCTTTCCGTCGGCGTGTTGAACGGGCGCAATGTCTGGCGCGGCGACCTGGGCAAATGGCAGCGGCAGCTGCAGCCGCTGGAGCGGCAACTGGGCGAGCGCCTGTGGCTCTCCGCCAGCTGTTCGCTGCTGCACTGCCCGGTGGACCTGGAAACGGAGACCGCGCTGCCCGCGGAACAGCTGCGGAAACTGGCCTACGGCCGCCAGAAGCTCAATGAACTCGGCCAGTTGCAGTCCCTCCTGAAGGGCGAGGCGGCCGCCGGTGAAGAATCCGCGGCGCCCTCGACGGCCGCCGCGGTGGCGGCGGAACTGGAGGACATCTGGCGCCCGCAGGCCTACGGGGAGCGCGCCGCCCTGCAGCGCGAGCGCTGGCAACTGCCGCCGCTGCCCACCACGACCATCGGTTCCTTCCCGCAAACTGACCTGCTGCGCAGGGTGCGCAAGCAGTTTCGCAATGGGGAGATTTCCGAAGCGGATTACAAGGAACACCTGCGCGCGGAAATCGCCGAAGCCATCCGCCGCCAGGAAATACTCGGCCTGGATGTGCTGGTGCACGGCGAGGCGGAACGCAACGACATGGTGGAATATTTCGGCGAGCAATTGGACGGCTTTGTGCACACCGGCAACGGCTGGGTACAGAGCTACGGTTCCCGCTGCGTAAAGCCGCCGATCATTTTCGGGGACATCTCCCGTCCCGAACCCATGACCGTGGAGTGGAGCAGCTACGCCCAGAGCCTGACCAGCAAACCGGTCAAGGGTATGCTCACCGGGCCGGTGACCATTCTCAACTGGTCATTCCCCCGAGAGGATATTTCGCGCAGCGAGAGCTGCCTGCAGATCGCCAAGGCACTGCGGCAGGAAGTGCTCGACCTGGAAGCCGCCGGTATCGGCATTATCCAGATCGACGAGCCGGCCCTGCGCGAAGGGGTACCGCTGCGGGAATCGGAGCACCAGGATTATTTCAGCTGGGCGGTGGCCTGTTTCCGCTATACCTGCAGTAAGGTGAAGCCGGAGACGCAGATTCACACCCATATGTGCTACAGCAACTTCAACGCAATTATGAATGCGATAGTGGCGCTGGACGCGGATGTCATCACCATTGAATCCGCGCGTTCGGATCTGCAACTGCTGCACGCCTTTGCCGGAAAGAACGGCGGCTATCCAAACGAGATAGGCCCGGGCATTTACGATATCCACTCGCCCAATGTGCCGGAGCGGGAGGAATTGGTGGCGCGGTTGAGAAAGATCGCCGAAGCGATCCCCCCGGAAAAGCTTTGGGTGAATCCTGACTGCGGCCTCAAGACCCGCAACTGGGCAGAGGTGGGTTCGTCGCTGCTGAATATGGTGGAGGCGGCGCGCGCTTTGCGCGCGGAATTGGCGGCCTGATTTTTCTTTAAAAATTGATCGCGGCCAACGGCCGCTCCTACAAGACATTTTTCCGGAATCTGTAGGAGCGGCCGTTGGCCGCGATCGAGTTCTCAGTTGGCAGGAGGTCTGATCGCGGGCATGGACGGATGGCCGCCCCGCCGCTCCTACAGGTCGAATAGTAAGAAGGGAAGGGGCGGCCCTGCGGCCCGCAAGCGGAGCTGGAGCTCCGCGCTCCCGGCGAATTTACTCCGCGTAGCAGTCCCGGGTCATATTCTCCACCCGGTCCGGATGCACTATCACATTGTCCTCGATACGCACACCGCCATAGGGGCGGAAGGCGTCCACCTTGTTCCAGTTCACCTCTTTCGCCAGAGGGGAGTCTTTCAGCTCCGCCAGCAGGCTGTCGATAAAGTAGAGCCCTGGTTCGATGGTGAACACCTGGCCCGCCTCGATGGTGCGGGTGGTGCGCAGGAAGGGGTATTCCGCCGGCGGCGGGGTGGTGCCGCCCTCCGGCGCCGTCTGGTGGCCGCCCACATCGTGCACCTGCAGGCCGAGGAAATGGCCTAGGCCGTGGGGCAGGAAGGTGCGGCTGATGCCTGATTCCACCGCGCTCTCCGGCGATGTCGCGATCACGCCGAACCGCTGCAGGATCTCGGCCACCTTGAGGTGGCAGTCCCGGTGCAGATCCGGGTAGGCCAGGCCCACTTGCATCTGTGCCACCAGGCCCTGTTGCATCTCGTCCATCGCCCGAATTAACTCCGCGTAGTCGCCGTTGCGGTAGGCGTAGCTGCGGGTGATATCCGCGGCGTAACCGTGGCAGTCGGCCCCCGCGTCTATCAGGAAGCTTTTCAGGTTTGCTTCCGGCAAACGCTCGGTGGACAGGTGGGTGTAGTGCAGGATGGCAGCGTGGCTGTTGAGCGCGACGATATTGCCGTAGGGCATACGGTTCTCGCCCTGGCCGGCAGCGCCCAGGTAGGCCATATTGATCTCGAACTCGCTGGCGCCGTCGCGGAAGGCGCCCTCCGCGGCGCGGTGGGCCCCCACCGCGATGCGGTTGGCCTCTCGCAGACAGGCCATTTCGTAGGGGGTCTTGTAGGCCCGCGCCCAGTGCAGCCGGGCGATCAGGGCTTCCGGGTTGGGGATGCCGATGGGCCAGCCGTCGAGGCCCTGGATTTCGCCGATAAAGGCCGTCTTTCCAAGGGAAGAGTCGTCGCCGAGGAATGCCTTTGCATCCGCCGGTTTGCCCAGCAGCTCGAAATCGTAGTGATCGCTCCAGAAGGTGTCCGGCGCCGGCGGCACATAGTGCCAGAAGTCCACCGGGCGGTAGAACAGCAGTCTGGGCTTCTGCCCGCGTCGGTAGATGACCCAGCTGTGGGGGTTGTCGGTAACCGGCACCAGGGCCTTGAACTGCGGGTTGGCTTTGAACGGATAGTGGTTGTCGTCCAGGAACTGTACTTTGGGCGCGCCGCTGAAGACATTCAGGGTGTCGTAGCCGCACTCCTCGAGGATGGCGTCGTAGCGGTTGCGCAGGGTGGCGATATGCTCGGCATAGAGGTTCTTGTCCATAACAGCCCTTAGTGTGTGAAGCAATAATCCGCCATAGTGTATAGTTTGGGCACCGAACGTTTGGCCTGAATTTTGACCATGGAAAAGAAGATACTGCTGACCGACTGCCCCGATGCCAAGGGCCTGATCGCCAAAATCACCAATATTTGCTACAAGCACCAGCTCAATATCACCAAGAACGACGAGTTCGTGGATCGACAGCAGGGGCGCTTCTTCATGCGCACGGCGCTGGAGGGCAATTTCAACGATATCACCCTGCTGGAGGACCTGGACATGGCCCTGCCGGAGGGCGCGGAGCGGCGCCTGGTGGCCAGCGGGCGCAAGCGCCTGGTGTTGATGGTTACCCGCGAGCCCCACTGCCTGGGCGACATCCTGATGAAGTGCTATTCCGGGGCCCTGGATGTGGAGATCGCCGCGGTGATCGGCAACCACCCGGACTTGGGCGGGCTGGTTGAGAAGTTCGATATCCCCTTCCACTGCCTGCCGGCGGACGGCCTGGAACGGGAGCAGCACGAGGAGCGGGTCACGGCGTTGGTGGACGGCTACCAGCCGGATTACCTGGTACTGGCCAAATATATGCGTGTGCTCACCCCCGCTTTCGTAACCCACTACCGGGGGCGGATCATCAATATTCACCACTCCTTTTTACCGGCGTTCATTGGCGCCAGGCCCTACCAGCAGGCGTTTGCCCGCGGGGTGAAGATGATCGGCGCCACCGCCCATTTCGTCACCAACGACCTGGACGAGGGGCCGATCATCGAACAGGACATCATCCATGTGGACCACGCCTATTCCGCCGATGCCATGGCGACTGCCGGGCGCGACGTGGAGAAACTGGTACTGAGCCGCGCGTTACAACTGGTTTTGGAGGAGCGGGTGTTTATTCACGGCAACAAGACCGTGGTATTCAAATAGCCCTTTTGTCGGGACCACTATCGGGTTGCAGGCTGTCGGTTTTCCCGTTGGGTGGGGAATTCAAAAATCCGTGCGCTGTATGCCCGGCAACGATCAGAGGAGCGGAGTATGGATCAGTACCCGACCCTGAATTTCATCACACAGGACCCGGACTACAGCGACTACCGGCCGGCAGTGGGGCCCGACGGGACGGTTGTCATTTTCGAGCGGACAGCATTCCAGTCCGGAGCCCCCGCCGGCGATACCACCCTCTATGTGGTCGACGACCTGGGCAATCCCGATCCGCTCGTATTCATACCGGCGGGGGGCCCCGGTCAACAGACAACGATCTGCTGGTGGCATTTGCCGGCCAGCCCGGCATTGCAAGCTGGCCCAAGGGGCCACACCCGACGCCCAGTGGGGAAGGTTACTCCATTTACCTGACCTGTTTGACACACAGAGCCCGGGGAAAGCCCCGGAGCAACTGACCGATCCGGGCTATCAGGCACAGCATGCGAAGTTTTTTCCGGACGGGACAAAACTGGTACTCGTTGCCCTGCAGAGTCGGGGAGCGACGGGAACCCCGAACGGAATTGCCTGGATCGATATATCCGGGTATCTGGAGTAGCTGGCGGGTTTGTATTGTGGTTGTTGGAGCCAAAAAACAAAATTTCATACGGCGCTGGAAGAATGGCGCGAAGCGAGGAGATCTGAATGAAAAAAGCAACAGTGAGTAGTTTTATTCGAGCCTTTGGGCTTCGGCGGTTTGTGGCTTTTTCCCTGCCGCTGTTTGTTCTCGCTTGTGCCAGTGAGCAGCCGCTGCCGATCCCGGGTCTGAAGGAGTCCTTTCACACCGAGATCGCCGCCAATGGTGCCAAGCGCTTCACCTATTCTCTGGAAGTACTGCGCGCGGGTATGCCGCGCCCCTTTACCGAAAGCGGTATCGGCGGCAGCCGCATGGGCCGCAATATGGCGCACAACGGCAGCGGGGTGCGCAGCGAGTTGCAGTTTGATCGGGCCATGGAACAGAAGCTGACCGAGACCGGATTTTGCCGCCAGGGGTATTTCGAACTGGAGCGCAGCGTCTACGCTGCTGGGGGCGAAGTGCGCGGTGAGTGCCGAGAGGGCGCCGAGCGCTAGCGGACTCGGGCTGTTGCAGGCATTTTGCAGCAGCCCGCCTCCTGATGTGACGCGGCATTCCACTGAATAGCTATAACACTTCCTCCTGACAATTCCTTTCCCCTCCATTATTACTCCTGTGACCGATTGCACGGATCTTATTCTTGACGAAGGGTTTAGCGCCAATAACTTGTTAGGTACGAAATTGGTGCTATGCATAAGAGAATTAAAAAAGCGTCTTTCGGGGCAGCAGTCCCCGGTCCCGTTGCTGCGTCGATAGCAAAACCAAATATCCGGTCAGGCCGATAAATATAAGGTAAACAATGGAAGTCGAATTTACCGTGTTGTCCGATCGTCGCGAGGGTTTGCTGCGCGAGTTGGGGAATCTGATCATCCAGAGTGGCTTTTCCCTGCTGCGACAGAGAATGTCCATCCTCGATGGCGGTGTGGAACTCTGGCTGCGGGTTACTGGCCGGGAGGAACGCCTGCTTGAGCTGGAGGAGCGGCTGGGTTCCCATCCTATGGTGCTCAGCTTCGAGTCTGAGCACCAGGTGGCCTCCAACTCCCCCTCCATCACCCCGGCGCCGATACGCCCGCGGCGAGTACCGCACCCGATGGGTCGCAGTCTGAAGGATGGAATATGCAGCACTCCGGCGGTGGGCCAGGTGGAGGCGGAACTGCCCGCGCTGGCGAAAGAGTACCCGAGCATCTTCCCCCGCCTGCTGAGTATGCGCGATAAGCTCCCGGATGGGCAGAAAGGTGCGAGTATGGAATTCGCGGGCCGCCGGGTGGGGGTCTGGGTGTGCAAACGGGACTACCCCCTGCGCGGCCGCCTGGATCTCGGCAGCGCACTCAAGCAAATCGCTCTCCCAGCCCTGCGCAACCTGCTTTCCGCCGACCTGAAGGGGCACTCACTGCGCATTAAAAACAACCCTTTGTGTATGCCTGGCAGCCGATGTCGCAACGGAGATTTTTTCTGCGGTTTTCTGCAGGGGATTTTGCAGGAATCGGGTGTGGAGGGACAGGTGACTGTGCGGGAGGTCTACTGCCGCAGCGACGGCGCGGAGGATTGTATTTTTGAGGTGGCGAGTTGATTGCTGGTGGTTCGTGGAAAGAAAAAGGCGGGTGTGTAGTGCGCATCATTTTCTTATTGTAGGAGCGGTCCGGCCGCTCCTACGGCACAATCCTGCGAGTCCCGAGTCCCGAGTCCCGAGTCCCGAGTCCCGAGTCCCGAGTCCCGAGTCCCGAGTCCCGAGTCCCGAGCCCCGAGTCCCGTGTCCCGTGTCCCCAGTCCCGAGTTCCCGAGCGGGCCTGCGGCCCGTGTGCCGAGCTTACTCCGCGTAGGCTTCTATCGGCGGGCAGGAACACACCAGGTTGCGGTCACCATACACGTTATCGATACGGTTGGATGCGGGCCAAACCTTGTGCTCCTTCTGCCAGGCCGCCGGGCGTCCGGCCACGTCGCGGGAGTAGCTGTGGGTCCACTGGTGCGCCATAACGTCTTCCAGGGTGTGTGGCGCATTGCGCAACGGGTTGTCCTCAGCGCTGTACTTGCCATTCGCCACGTCCTCGACTTCCTGGCGGATGATTGCCATGGCTTCGACAAAGCGGTCCAGTTCCTCCTTGGACTCACTTTCGGTGGGCTCGATCATCAGGGTACCGGCCACCGGGAAGGACATGGTGGGCGCGTGGAAGCCGAAGTCCATCAGGCGTTTGGCGATGTCCTCTTCAGAAATACCGCTGGCTTCCTTGAGTGGGCGCAGGTCCACCAGGCACTCGTGGGCGACGAAGCCGTTGCTGCCGGTGTACAGCAGCGAGTAGTCCTGGCTCAGGCACTTGGCCACGTAATTGGCGTTCAGGATCGCTATCTCTGTGGCCCGTTTCATGCCCTGTTTGCCCATCATGCGGATGTACATCCAGCTGATCGGCAGAATGCTGGCGGAACCCCAGGGGGCCGCGGAAATGGTGCCGTTGGCGGTGTCGGTATCCGGCACCTCGGTTACCGGGTGCCCGGCCAAGTAGGGCTTCAGGTGTTCACCCACCGCGATCGGCCCCATGCCCGGGCCGCCGCCGCCGTGGGGAATGCAGAAAGTCTTGTGCAGGTTCAGGTGTGATACGTCTCCGCCGAACTGGCCCGGCGCGGCCACGCCGATGAGTGCATTCATGTTGGCGCCATCAATGTAGACCTGGCCACCGGCCTTGTGCACCAGCTCGCAGATCTCGCGGATACCTTCCTCGAATACCCCGTGGGTGGAGGGGTAGGTGACCATCAGCGCGGCGATGCGGTCGCCATGCTCTTCGATCTTCGCTTTCAGGTCGGCGATATCCACGTTGCCCTTGTTATCGCAGGCAACCACGACCACTTTCATGCTGACCATCATCGCCGAGGCAGGGTTGGTGCCGTGGGCGGAGGCGGGGATCAGGCAGATATCGCGCTGGGTTTCCCCCTTGGCCTCGAAGTATTTCTTGATCGCCACCAGGCCGGCGTACTCGCCCTGGGAGCCGGCGTTGGGCTGCAGGCTCACCGCGTCGTAGCCGGTACAGGCGGCCAGCATCTGCTGCAGCTGCCTGAACATTTCCGCGTAGCCCTGGGCCTGGTCGGCGGGAGCGAAGGGGTGCAGCTTGCCGAACTCCGGCCAGGTTACCGGGATCATTTCCGCGGTGGCGTTCAGCTTCATGGTGCAGGAGCCGAGCGGAATCATGGAGTGGTTCAGCGCAATGTCCCTGGACTCCAGGGACTTGAGATAGCGCAGCATCTCGGTTTCCGAGTGGTAACTGTTGAACACCGGATGGGTCAGGAATTCACTGTCGCGGGCCAGCGCGCCCGGCAGGCCCCTGGGACCCTTGGCGGCGATCTCTCTGTCCAGCGCGTGCAGATCCAGGCCGTGCGCGGCGCCGGTAAATGCATTGATGATGTCGGACACATCCTCCAGCTTCGCGGTTTCGTGCAGGCTGATACTCAGGGCATTGTCTCCCACTTTGCGCAGGTTGATCTCTGCGTCCAGTGCGCGCTGATAGATTTCACTCTGTTTGCCGCCGGTGGCGATGGTGAGGGTGTCGAACCAGCTGTCGTGAGCCAGGCTGAAGTCCTTCTTCTCCAGGCCGGTGGCGAGGATGTCGGCCAGGCGCTGGATGCGCATGGCGATGGTCTTCAGGCCTTCGGGTCCGTGGTAGACGGCGTAGAAGGCGCTCATCACTGCCAGCAGAACCTGTGAGGTACAGATGTTGGAATTGGCCTTCTCGCGGCGGATATGCTGCTCGCGGGTCTGCATGGCCATGCGCAGGGCGCGCTTGCCCTTGCTGTCCACGGAAACGCCGATGATGCGGCCGGGGGCGGAGCGCTTGTAGGCTTCGCGGAAGGCGAAGAAGCCGGCGTGGGGGCCGCCGTAGCCCATGGGGATGCCGAAGCGCTGGTTGCTGCCGACCACCACATCCGCACCCATCTGGCCGGGCGCCTTCAGCGCGACCAGACTCATCAGGTCCGCGGCCACGGTCACCAGGCCGCCGGCCTCGTGCACCCTGGCGATGATATCGGTCAGGTCGCGCACTGCGCCGGTTGAACCGGGGTACTGCAGCAGGACGCCGAACAGTTCGGTCGGAAGCTCCTTTTCAACGTCGCCGACCTGGATTTCAAAGCCGAAGTGCTCGGCGCGGGTCTTGACCACGGCGATGGTCTGCGGGTGGCAGTCGGCGTCTACAAAGAAAACATTGGACTTGTTGCGCTTCACCTGGCGCTTGCACATGGCCATGGCTTCCGCGGCGGCGGTGCCTTCGTCGAGCATGGAGGCGTTGGCCAGTTCCATGCCGGTGAGGTCCATGACCATCTGCTGGAAATTCAGCAGGCCTTCCAGGCGGCCCTGGGCGATTTCCGGCTGGTAGGGGGTGTAGGCTGTGTACCAGCCGGGGTTTTCCAGCACGTTGCGCAGGATCACATTGGGAGTGACGGTGTCGTGGTAGCCCATACCGATAAAGGTGCGGTAGATCCTGTTGCGCCGGGCCAGGGACTTCAGTTCCGCCAGGGCTTCCTCTTCGCCCGCCGCGTCCGCCAGGTCCAGCTCATCGGTTTTGCGGATCGACGCCGGTACCGTTTTCTCGACCAACTCCTCCAGGCCGGAGACGCCGAGGGTTTCCAGCATTTCGCGGACTTGCGCCTGGTCCGGGCCGATATGGCGGCGGATAAAGGCGTCGTGCTGTTCCAACTGCTGGAGAGATGGCTGGGTCATAGCTAGAAAACCAGAGGCTAGTAGTGAGAAAGGCGCGCATCTTAGCAATCGCAAGCATTGTCGGCAATCAATGTGCAGAGTGCGATTAACGTGCTATTTTATGCCATAAATTGTGAAGTAAATCCTGCTATGGAACGTTTGGCGCTATTTTATCCTAACCGGCTGAGCGGCCCTGAGTTGCCTTCCTGGACTTCTACCATACTCGGGAAGCCGCCCACCGGTGCTGTTGTCCCAATCTATCCACTCTGATCCACTGCGGGACCTGTGGCACGCGGCGGACCGCGTCGGTGGTTATTACCATCAGACAGCGGGGCACCGGGAGATCAAGTTTGATGGCGTCTCGGGCGTTCGGACGCGATGGGCGACACCGTGGATACATCCGCGTGCTGGTATGTTCAGACCACCTGGCTGTTCCATCGCAGGAGTCGCCCGCTGCTGCGTTACGATCAGTACAGGCCGGACCCGGGACTCCGCGGAGCAGCACGCCCGCGACGCTGCGCTATGACCACGATAACCCACTGGATGGCGGCCTTGGAGTACCATGGCGTGTATGGCACGCCTGGCTGTCGCTGGCGGATAACCGGGACGTCGATGAACTGGAGAAGCGGTGAGGAATGCTGGCGGCGCTGATAAGTTACCGGTTTTAACGTTGGGCTAGGGCCGACAGTGGGATATCAGTAAATCTGGAGTTGCAAAGGAAACATGCGATTACACAGTCTGCGGGTAAAGGCCAGTATTTTTTCACTGCTGCTAGTGGTGGCCATGTGCCTGTTTTTTATTCTGCTGGGCAACGGCAACCTGCACTCCCTGCTGGAAAAAAACCGCAACAACCGCTACCTCACCTATCAGTACCAGATCTCCGGGCTGCTCAACCAATCCCGCGAGGATCTGATCCAGCTTGCGGACCTGATCGTCCTGTGGCGGGGCGGCACGTCCGCCAGCCCGGAAATTTTGCGAAAACTCTTCGACCGCCAGTGGGAATATCTGCAGCTCAGTTGGGGGCTGGAATCCCTCAAGTTGTACACCGACGACGAGCAACCGCCAATTACCTGGGGTAAATCCACCCGGCGCCTGACAGCGACGCAGGTTCGCGAGGTAATCATCAGCGGCCAGCCACTGGAGAGCGTGCGCTGCACCAGCACCTGCGTGCAGAGCCTGGCGGTGCCGGTGATCGCCGGCGACAACACCGACTACGTGCTGCAGGTGGACCGGTCCCTGGCCGGCGAGCTGCTCTCGTTCCGGGAAATCACTGGGTCGGATATCGGTATCCTCTCAGCCGAACACAATGCTTCCGCCTTCCACACCAGCGATTACCTGGACGCCTGGAACCGGGAAGTGATCGCGCTCACATCGAGGGAAATGCTGATGCCGCTGCTGCGCCAGGTGGCTGCGGAGGAGACGGAAATGCCGGGCCTGAATTTTTCCGGAGCCTATTTGTTCGAAAATAACAGTTTTGATGTGAAAACCATTCCGGTGATCAGTGGTGATCAGAAGGGTGCGCATTTCGTAATTATCGACAACGTCTCCGATCAGGTGGGCCATATTGAAGACTCGCTGAAGCTACTGTTGCTGTTATCGGTACTGGGCGCCTTTGTTTTTATCGGTGCCGTCACCGGCATGCTGTGGCGGCCGATCTTCCGCCTGCGCCGGCTGGCGGAGGCACTGCCCCTGTTGAGCGACGGCAAGTTCGATGCGGCGCGCGACCTCATCCGGCCTGTATCCAAGCGCCTTTCCCACTACGACGAACTCGATGTACTCGACGCCACCGGCCTGGCAGTATGCGATCAGCTGGAGGTGATGAAGGAGATAGTGTCACAGAACACTGCGGAGCTGGAGCGCATAGCCATGTACGACACGCTCACTGGCCTTGCCAACCGGCACAA
The DNA here is from genome assembly GCF_014191725.1 of Microbulbifer rhizosphaerae. Classification (GTDB taxonomy): domain Bacteria; phylum Pseudomonadota; class Gammaproteobacteria; order Pseudomonadales; family Cellvibrionaceae; genus Microbulbifer; species Microbulbifer rhizosphaerae. The sequence continues at coordinate 8,168 of NZ_JACHWZ010000012.1, read as the reverse complement.
CATTGTCGAGGAGCTGAAAAAATACCTGCACGATAGCGAGTTTGGCGAAGGCACCGGCTACCTGTTTTTCGTCGACCTGGATGATTTCAAGCAGGTGAACGACTCCCTCGGGCACCAGAGTGGCGATGACCTGCTGCGGGTGATTGCGCAGCGGCTGGTCAGCGTGATGCGCTTTGGCGATATCGTCGCGCGACTGGGGGGCGACGAATTCTGCGTATTCGTGCGCTCCCTGAGCGATGCGGGTAGTTATCGCACACTGGCGGAAAAAATGCTGAGCATCGCCGGAGAGCCGGTAAAAATCGGCGATGAAATGGTGGCAGTCACCCTGAGTATCGGCGTGGTGGCCATTCCCCAGCACGGCAGTACCCTGGAGGCAATTTTGCAAAAAGCGGATATCGCGATGTATCACGCCAAATACCGGGGCAAGAACAATTACCAGCTTTACTCCGACGACCTGGCGGGGGTGGAGCAGTTGTCGAACAGTGTCGAAGAGATAGAGGCGCTGGAGTTGGCGGCAAATGCAGACCACCACGGCTGACACGTCTTCCTCCTGGCCAACGTGAGAGTGTTTGATGATCTGGACGCTGACCATGAACCCGGCACTGGACGTGGCGTTCACCGTGCCGGAACTCAAAATCCACAGCAAACTGCGCTGCAAAAAGGTGCGCACCACCCCCGGGGGCGGAGGTATCAATTGCAGCCGGGCCATTGTAAACCTGGGTGGTGAATCTGCTGCTCTGTTCTGCTCCGGGGGCGATGTGGACGGGTCTATGGAGCATCGCCTGAAGGCGCTTGGTGTCAAGACGGTGCGGGTGAATATCGAAGGCGATACCCGCCTCAGTTTGCTCGTGAATCCTGAAGAGGAGGAAGGGGAATACCGGTTTATTTTGCCCGGACCGGAGTTGAGCGAAAAGGAGTGGCGAAGTGCCCTCGAAAAGCTCGAGAAAGTTCTGGAGAAAGACGTGCTGCTGATGGCCAGCGGCAGTTTGCCTCCGGGGGTTCCGGAGGACTTCTACGCTCGGGTGGCCGCGGTGGCAAATCGCCGGGGTGCGCGGTTGTTTCTCGACGGGCCGTCCGCCGCCGTGCGCAAGGCCCTGGCGGAAGAGCAGCTCTTCGCCATCAAACCCAACGCGAAAGAGTGGGGCCGAATCCGCGATTGCGGAACCAGCCGCCGGAATTTGATCGAGGAAGCTGAAACGGCGGTGCGCAAGGAGCGGCGGGTGGAAATCATACTGCTGTCCCTGGGCAGTGAAGGCGCAGTGTGCGTGACCCGGGACGGCAGCGAATATATGGAGTCGCCCCCGGTGGACCTTGTCGATACGACGGGTGCGGGGGACAGCATGTTCGGCGCCTTCGCCCTGGCCATCGACAGGGGAAAACCGCTGAAGGAAGCCGCCCGTTACGCGGTGGCGGCGGGCGCGGCCACTGTGGAGAGGTACGGCAGTGAACTCTGCACTGCCGAGGGCGTGGACAAAATGCTCGACAAGATGCGCGCTCAAAACAAATGATGCGGCAGACAGTCGCCATGCTGGCACTGTCCAGGGCTCCCGAACACACCTGCGGCCGGACAGCTGTCGCGGCTTCTCACTTCGTTTCCACACAGCCAGGCTATCGCTGAGCTATGTTTACCGGTACCCCAAATGAAGTTGCTTTTTGGGTAAACACAAGGAGAAATCAAATAACCGGAATGGTTAGCCGCCAGGGATGCGGAAGAAGCTTGTCATGGCGCAGAGGATTTATACCGCCAGCGATCAATTGTTAGTCAGTCACCTGTATACATTGCTGGAAAAGGCGGGAATTTCCGCCCTCACGCAGAAGTCTGCGGTCGATGTACCGCCAGCGGAAAATGGTCCGCTGGCCTGGCATTCGGAGCTGTGGATTATGAAAGACTGCGAACTGGCCATTGCGCAGCTGTTGCTGGAGCAGGCACTGGCCAGCGAGCTGAGGGATCTTCCGCATAGGGACCTTGCCGGGACTTCCTTTTCCCCACCGGCGGAAATCGCCTGACGGCGGTTTTCTGCCTCTATTTTCCCCACCCTGAATTCAGAAAAGGTTTCAAATGGCGTGCCAGCTGGGTTTCCAGCGGTTCTCCGCCGGCAATGCCCATTTGCACCAGCCGCGATTTGTCCAACTGGCAGTTGTAGGGGCGCGGCTCGGCAAACTGGGGCTCCGGGTCGGCGCTCAGATGGGCGGCGTCGAGCCCGCAGGCGCGGGCGACGATATGGGCGAGTTCATAACGGGTACAGGGGGTATCTCCGCTCCAGTGGTAGATGCCGGAAAATCGCGTCCCCGCGGCGGCCATCTGCAGGCACTGCTCCAATACCCGCGCCACATCCTCCACACTGGTGGGGAAGCGGATGGCCCAGTGATCCAGGGTTGCCGGCTTGCCGCTGGCGACGGTTTCCTGCAGCGCGGTGACGCCGGACTCGTGCAGGTGGGCCACCGGGCCGTACAGCCAGGGCAGGCGCAGCACCCAGTGATCGCCGTTTTCCAGTACCGCCTGCTCGCCGGCCAGTTTGCTGCGGCCGTAGAAGTTGACCGGGTTGGGCGTGTCCTCGACAGAGTAGGGCGGGGCACTGCCGTCGAACACGTAGTCGGTGGAGATATACACCAACTGCGCGCCGGTCTGACTGCAGAGCTGCGCCAACTGTTGCGTGCTGCGCACATTGAGCTGCCAGGCTTCGTCGGGATTTTCGGCGCAGCGGTCCGGCCAGCGCTCGGCGGCGCAGTGGATCACCACCTGCGGCTGAATTTTGCACAGGGTTTTGCGCAACGCTACGCCGTCGGTAAGGTCCAGTTTCAACAGCCGCTCGCCGGCGCGGGAAAAGGCGGTGCCGGTTGCGGAAAAATCCGGGTTGGCGTCCAGTTGTTTGAAGACGCTGCGGCCAAGCAGGCCGGAGGCGCCGGTGATCAGGATATTCACAATTCAGCCTTTGGTGTGGCGGGCCTTTGGCCCGCAAGCCGAGCTGGGGCTCGGCGTTCCCGAGAGCGCCGAGCCCCAGCTCGGCTTGCGGCGCATCGCGCCGCCCATTACATCTGCTCCAGCACCTCGATACCCAGCAGATCCAGTCCGGTGGCAAGGGTGCGCGCCACTAGGTCGCACAGCTGCAGGCGGCTCTGCTTCTGTTCCTCCGGCACGCCCTCCCTCAGCACCGGGCAGGCCTCGTAGAAAACCATATAGGCGCTGGCCAGCTCGTACAGGTAGGTGCAGAGCACATGCGGGAAGGTGTCTTTGGCCACTTGGTCCAGCACCTCGCCGAACTGGCACAGCCTGATCGCGAGGGCGCGCTCCTCGGCGGTGCCCAGGTGAATTTCGCCCTTGAGTTCGCCCGGCTGGATACCGGCGCGGCGGAAGATGCTGCGCACGCGGGTGTAAGCGTACTGCAGGTAGGGGGCGGTGTTGCCCTCGAAGCTGAGCATCGCCTCCCAACTGAATACATAGTCGTTGGTGCGGGTCTTGCTCAGGTCGGCGTATTTCACCGCGCCGATGCCCACCTTGCGCGCGATCTCCGCGCAGGTGTCCGTATCCAGGTCCGGGTTCTTTTCCGCCACCAGTTTTTCCGCGCGCTCCACCGCTTCGTCCAGCAGAGCGGACAGCTTCACCGTGCCGCCGGTGCGGGTTTTGAACGGCTTGCCGTCGTCGCCCATCATGGTGCCGAAGGCGCAGTGTTCCAGGGCGACGGATTCCGGCAGGAAACCGGCCTTGCGCGCGGCGGTAAAGGCCTGTTGTAAATGCAGAGACTGGCGCGCGTCCACCACGTAGAGGATGCGGTCGGCATTGAGTTTGTTGGCGCGGTAGCGGATCGCTGCCAGATCGGTGGTGGAATACAGGTAGCCGCCGCCTTTTTTGCGGATGATCATCGGGCTGGGGTTGCCCTCCTTATCCGCCATCTCCTCCAGGAAGACCACCACGGCGCCCTGGTCCTCCACCGCGATGCCGTGGTCGAGCAGTTCCTGCACCAGCACCGGCAGGTCGTCGTTGTACTGGCTCTCGCCGTAGACGTCGCTGCGTTTCAGGGTGACGTTCAGCTTCTCGTAGATCTCCTCGCTGTGGCTGATGGAGATATCGATAAACTGTTGCCACAGTTTCAGGCACTCGGGGTCGCCGCCTTGCAGTTTCACCACATACTCCCGCGCGCGGTCGTCGAACCCCTCCTCCTCGTCGAAGCGCACCTTGGCCTCGCGGTAGAAGACCTCCAGGTCCGCCAAGGCCACCTCTGCATCGTTGTTTTCCAGCTTGTCGGACAGGTGCGCCAGCAGCATGCCGAACTGGGTGCCCCAGTCGCCCATATGATTCTGGCGGATTACCTTGTGGCCCTGGAACTCCAGCAGGCGCGCCAGGGCGTCGCCGATAATGGTGGAGCGCAGGTGGCCCACGTGCATTTCCTTGGCCAGGTTGGGGTGTGAGTAATCGATCACCACCGTCTGCGGCTCTGCGGCCGGGGCGATATTCAGGCGCCCGCTCTGTTCCGCGGCGGCCAGGCTCCGGGCCAGCCAGGATTCACTCAGGTGGATATTGATAAAGCCGGGACCGGCGATCTCCGCCTTTTCAATCATCTCGCCCTTGTCCAGATGTTCGACGATGCGGCTGGCCAGTTCCCGGGGGTTGGTGCCCATGCGCTTGGCGGCGGCCATGGCGCCGTTGGCCTGGTAGTCGCCAAAGCTCGCTTTTTTCGCCGGCGCCACCCGAGCCTGGGTAACCACAGGGCCGCAGTCTTCGGGAATACCGGCGGCGAGCATGGCGGCCTGGAATTTGTCGGTGAGCAACTGGCGAATATTCATAGGTGGGACTGCTGTGGTTTTTGGGGGAAACGCGGGATTTTAATGGGCGGGGGCGGCTTTGCAACCGCCCCGCCTTAACTGTCCCGTCTCTTGAGCTTTTCATTTGCCCATTGCCGGTCCTCTTCTTCCGCTTCCAGTCCGTCGTCTTCGTCCCGGGAGTTGGGTTGCAGTACCAGGGTAAATAGCAGGGCAAAATGGTCGGAGCCGAAAGGGGGCAGCCGGGTCATTTCCCCCAGCGTGAAGTGGTGGCTGTGGAATACGTGGTCCAACGGCCAGCGCAGGAACCAGTAGCTGGTGTGGAACGTATTGAACATGCCCCTCCCCACCCGGGGGTCGAGCAGGTCACTGATCTTGCGGAACAGGCGAGTGGTTTCCGACCAGGCCACGTCGTTGAGGTCGCCGGTCACCACCACGGGCATTTCGCTGCCGGCCACCCTGCGGGCCACGAGTATCAGTTCGGCATCCCGCTCGGAGGATTCCTCGTTTTCCACCGGGCTGGGGGGAGCGGGGTGCACGAAGTGCAGCCATACCCGGTGGCCGGACGGCAGGGTGGCCACGGCCTGCATGGAGGGTACATCTTTCTCCACCAGGAATTCCGTCGCGCAGTCGGACAGCGGCAGTTGCGAGTAGACGTGCATGCCGTACCGGTTCTCCTGCGGGCACTTGATGGCGTAAGGGTAGTCCGCCTCGAGCTCGTCCAGCCTCTCCTGCCACCAGTGGTTCGATTCCAGGGTGACGAGAATATCCGGCCGGTGCTGCCGCACCAGCCGGAGCAGGGCCGCGGCGTTGCGGTTGGAGGCGAGCACGTTGGCGGTGATAAAACTCAGCCGGTCTCCCCCGGCCCGGGCGGAGTCCACCTCCACGGGAAAGAGCCGGTTGTAGGGCGTGATCCACCACACCTGGTATCCCGCGCAGGCCAGCACCACGGCGATTGCGAGCCAGCTCCCCGGTTCCGACAGGTCCAGCAGAATCAACTGAAGCGCCAGCACAGCCAGCGCCAGCAGGAACAGCTGCAGGCGGGGAAAATCGAGAACCCGGATCCACCAGGCCTCGAAATGCCACACGGGAAGAACGGTCAAGACGACCACGGCAAAGGTTGCCGCCAGTATCCAGTAGTCAGCCATGGGCTCGATATCCCGGGGCAGGTTTTTAGTGTGGTGTAAGGTACTAATTGTGTATATCAGAGCCCCCCAAATTGTTCACAGTTAGGCGCCGCTCGCAGGGAATGGCGCGCCCTTTTCAAGAGCGGCAACGCAGCTGTGGACGATTTGGGGGGCTCCCTTCGGGCGGGCCGCTAAGCAGCCATCTGCGGCGTTGCATTTGCTTGACGTAGAACAACTACGCCAGCGCAAATGCGCCTTGCATCTGGCCGCTTAGCGGCCCGCTGATATATACAATTAGTACCTTACACCACACTAGATCGCCGGTCTGCCCCTCACTGTGCCGTCCGGCGCTGAAGCTCCTCCATGGACAGGTTCTCAAGATGAGTGGCCAGGAACCAGACATGGCCGAAGGAGGGCTACAGGTGCCGGTCGGTCCCCGTAGAACTGGTCCGCGGGCGGGCGCTTGGTTTGGCCCCGGCTTCCACCGCCCGCGCGAAAATATTGTCCACGTCCTTTACGTATAGCAGCAGGCCCACGGATGAGCTGGCCCCGGGGGCTCTGCAGCCGCCCTTCTCGCTGTCGTCCGCGAGGCAAATGCGGCTGTCGCTGACCATCGGCGGGCCTGCGGCCCTAGAGCCTTCAGCGCTCCAAGGTAAACGGCGCCGCGCTCCCGGCGATGCTATGATGCGCCCAAAAACAGGGGGACCCGTGAGCGACACCACACTCTACTGGCACGACTACGAAACCTGGGGCACCAATCCGGCTGCGGACAAGCCGTCCCAGTTCGCCGGCATCCGCACCGACGAGGATCTCAATATCACCGGCGAGCCGCTGATGCTCTACTGCCGCCCCGCCGACGACTGCCTGCCCCAGCCCATGGCCAGCCTGGTCACCGGCATCAGCCCCCAGCGCGCCCTGGCCGACGGGGTGCCCGAGATCGAATTTATCCAGCGCATCCTCGCCGAACTGGGGGCGCCCGGCACCTGCGGCGTGGGCTACAACAGCTTGCGCTTCGACGATGAGGTAACCCGCCACACCCTCTACCGCAACCTGTTCGACCCCTACGAGCGCGAGTGGCGCTCCGGCAACAGCCGCTGGGACATTATCGATATGGTCCGCCTCACCTACGCGTTGCGCCCCGAGGGCATCCGGTGGCCGGAGCGGGAAGCGGGCGTGCCGTCGTTCAGGCTGGAAGAACTGACCGCCGCCAACGGCATCGCCCACCAGGGCGCCCACGATGCGCTCTCCGACGTGCGCGCCACCATCGACATGGCGCGCCTGGTGCGTGACAGGCAGCCCAGGTTGTACGACTACGTCTACCGGCTGCGGCGCAAGCAGGAGGCCGGCGGGCTGATCGACCTGCGCAACCGCAAGCCGCTGTTGCACATCTCCGGCAAAGTGCCCGCGTCCCAGGGGCATCTCACCTATATCGTTCCGCTGGCCGCGCACCCGGTAAACCGCAATGCGGTGATCGCCGCCAACCTGGCCATGGACCCGGAGCCGCTGCTCAGCCTGGATGCGGAAACCCTGCGCGAACGCCTCTATACCGCCCGCGACGACCTGGCCGAGAGCGAACTGCCGGTGGGCCTGAAATTGATTCACCTGAACCGCTGCCCGGTGCTGGCGCCGGCCAAGATGCTCGAGGACAAACGCGCGGCGGAACTGGGAATCGACAAGGCCGCCTGTGAGGCCAACTGGTACCGGCTGCGGGATGTCGACCTGACGGAGAAACTGCACAGGGTTTATCTCGACAGCGATTTTCCCCCGCGGGATGTGGAGGCCAGCCTCTACGACGGCTTCCTCAACGACGCCGACCGCGATCTCTGCCGCCAGCTCCACCGCGCCCTTGCCGAACGCGGCTCGGGGACACTGGCCGGCGACATCCCATTCGCCGACAGGCGCCTGCCGGAACTGCTGTTCCGCCTGCGCGCGCGCAACTTCCCCGATACCCTGTCGACGGAGGAGCGGCAGCGCTGGCAGGAGTGGCGCTCCCGTCGCCTGACCGATCCTTCGGCCGGCGCCAGCATCACCCTGGAGGCCTACTTGGAGCAGATTGCCGGCCTGCGTGAGCAGTTTCCGGAGAAAACGGAACTCCTCGATCAACTGGAGAGTTGGGGCGATAGCCTATTGGCCTGAGAAAGGGGGGCGAATCCCTTGTAGGAGCGGGGGGGGGGGGGGGGGGGGGGTGGGTGGGGGTGGGGGGGGGGGGGGGGGGCGGCCAAAAGTATAGGAATGAGAGGTGGGGGGGGGGTTTGAAAAAATAATAAAAACACCAAAAAAAAA
>NZ_JACHWZ010000011.1 GCF_014191725.1 Microbulbifer rhizosphaerae | reverse complement strand
GACAGGCTGGATAGGAGGAGCCGGATGAGCGGAGACGTTCACGTCCGGTTCTGTGAGCGCCTCGGGGGGAGGGTCCCCGGGGCGACTCGACTCGTCTGCGCTTTCCAGTACAAGAAAGACGCAGACGCCTTCTACCGAGAGCTGCCGAAGAGACTGGCCAAGTTCCACCTGGCCATAGCGCCGGAGAAGACACGGATCTGTCGCTTCAGCCGCTTCCATGCTGGCCATCAGAGCGAATCGAGGATCAACTTCCTCGGCTTCGAACTCTGGTGGGGCTGGAACCGAAGCGGAATACCCCAAATCCAGCGACGCACGGCGCCGAAGAAACAACAGGCAGCCGAGCAACGCATAAGGGACTGGATCAAGAGAAATCGCAACCTCCCGGGCCACGCCTTCGTGGCTGGACTGAAACGGCGATTACAGGGACACTACAACTACTACGGCATAACAGGTAATCAAAAAGGGCTCTACCGCTTCTACCGAGAAGCCCTTGGACAAGTTTCAAATGGCTGAATCGACGGGGAGGAAAGCACCGCAGCTTTACCTGGCCGCAGTTCAAGCGGGCACTTACCCGCTTGTGTATCCCGAAGCCGTCCATCAGGCCATGGGCGAGGAAGCGATTGGTGTACGCATGAGGTGCCCGTCGCGAAAGCGAGTACAACCGAGGAACCGGATGCGGGAAAACCGCACGTCCGGGACTGTGTCGGGGGCCTTGGGTGACCGGGGTTCCTACGGCGAGAGGCGTCACTACCTATGAAGCCCAGTACGTTAGCTTTTCTATTTGTTCCTGGTCTAGCTGTGGGGAGTACAATCCCCCTGGATTCCGAGGTGGTTCAAGTCAGAAGGTGTGGTTTAGAGCAGAGAGACAGCAAAGGGCAGCTAATGCCTATTGCTGTTTCAAAACCTATTAAGTTGATTTGTGGGAACTGCACTATCGAATTTATCTTCAATATTCCACCCAAAGGTGGGCATCCAAAAGTCACTAAATTTGTATTCGTAGGATTACCGCCTGAGAAAGCAGAAAGTTTCAGGTCAGAATTTGTTAGTGGTTGGGCCTTTCCAGGATGCATAGAAAATGGTCAAGAACATGGTTTCAACAATGAGCGCTGGCGGTTTAGTGGCAAAGCTTAACAAGGCAATGAACTACGCGCGCAAAAAACGCACGCCGAACGGCTTACGCTATGCGCTTCGCGCATAAACAGCTCCAGTCACCGGTTATTGCAACGTTCAGGCTGTAGAAAAACTCTTAAAAACCGGCGTTTTTGCGAATGCTTGAAGAGGTTCGAGATTTGATTCATAGATGCTCTTCTTGCTCACTCGCTGAGGTATGGTTCGAAGAAGACGGCCCTGATGTCTATCTAAACCTGAATATGGTAGCGACAGAGGAAGATCTTGAGCGCGACCATTATCTTGAGTATGAGGGGCAGACAATCGAGACCGTTAAGGTTCAGGTGGCGTTCTGCCCTTATTGCGGTCAAAAGCTCACGAGGGGTAAGGAAGTCGTTGTGCCACAGTTTCAACATCATAACTTTGGTGGCAAGAAGTGAGCACTCATAACCAATCGCAGCACTTCGCAGCCTTCGGTTGCCGCCGGTGTGCGCGGCGTTAACTGACGATTCGCATGAATGTATTACGAACTATTTTCTACGAGTTCCCTTGCACAAAATATGTGAGGGAATTACCTTTCTATGTTGTAAGGCATTCAAGGTGAAGAGGTTGTACACCGCTAAACCGATGTCGATAACTTGGTGCGGGTTTGACCAGCGGTTTTCACCTATTGGCTATGCAATCCTGGAAAACAAAAAACAATTCGAAGCTAAATTAAGGAAGTTCTAAGATGGAAATTGATAAAGATAAAATCGATGAGACCATTCTGGCCCTATTGTATTTGACGCTTCACGATGGCTGTCGGTCCTGGAAGTCCTTCGACTGGTCTGCCTTGGGCAGGCTTTGCGAAAAAGGATTTATTTTCGATCCTGTCGGCAAGGCCAAGTCTGTAGTCCTTACTGACGAGGGCCTAAGCGATCCGAGCGCCTGTTTCATCAGCTCTTTGAAAAGAAACAGTAAGCACGGTATGCCGTTTGGCGCGGTTAGGGAATTATTTCTTTTCGGCCTCAAACAGGCCTACGCCTGCCTGTTCGGCGGCTTCCTGCTGGCGGTGATGATCCTGACCAAATACTGGTATCCGCTGGAATCCCTGCACCGCTACGACTTTATTTTTCTCGTTGCCGTCGGCTTCCAGTTGTTCCTGTTGGTGTTTCGCTTCGAAACGCCGCGCGAGGCGCTGGTGATCGTGGTCTTCCATCTGGTGGCTACGGTGATGGAGTTGTTCAAGACCGCCGATGCCATCGGTTCCTGGGTTTACCCGGAGCCCTTTGTGTTTGGCATCGGCAATGTGCCCCTGTTTACCGGCTTTATGTACAGTGCGGTGGGCAGCTATATTGCGCGGATCTGGCGCATCTTTGAGTTTCGCTACACGGGGTACCCGGCATATCACTGGGCGGTATTGCTGGTTGCGCTGATCTATATCAACTTCTTTGCCCACCACTTTGTCCCGGACTTGCGCTGGCTGTTGCTGGGCTGGACCGGGCTGCTGTTCTGGCGCACGCAGATTCACTTCCGGGTGGACCTGGCCTACCGGCAGATGCCGCTGCTGGTTGGGTGGCTGCTGGTGGCGGGGTTTATCTGGCTGGCGGAGAACATCGCGACCTTTGTGAATATCTGGATCTACCCGAGCCAGGCTGCTGCCTGGAATATGGTGCCTCTGGCCAAGCTATCCTCCTGGTATCTGCTGATGCTGCTGAGCTTCGTTTTGGTGTCGCTCGTGCATCGGGTTGAGGGATATACTGTGGGCAAGCCGAAGGAGACCGGTTCCGGGGATATGCCTTCCGCGACATGAATCAGGCGAGCCGCAGGTCCCCCTGACTGGCTCCGTACTTCGACCTTTTGTTGAAATCAGCTGGGATTAATCCATGACTGTCGCAACTATCGGGCTGGTCGGTGATTTCGATCCATCGGTGCCGGCCCATCAGGCTATCCCCCCGTCTCTTGAAATGGCCGTGTCCGCGCTGGGCACCGGCGTCGAATATGAGTGGGTGCCCACACCGGAAATCCGCTCCGCGGGGCGCCTGGCCGGTTACAGCGGAATCTGGTGTGTCCCGGCCACGCCCTATCAGGATATGGATGGGGCATTGCTGGCGATCCGCTGGGCGCGGGAGAACCAGGTTGCCTTTCTCGGCACCTGTGGCGGTTTCCAGCATGCGATCCTGGAGTACGCCCGCAATGTGCTGGGTTGGGAGGACGCGGATCACGCGGAGTCCAACCCGGAGGCGAAGAGGGCGGTGGTTTCACCGCTGGCCTGCGCGCTGGTGGAAACCACCGGGTTGGTACGCCTCGACCCAGACACGCTGATTTACCGGGCTTATGGCGTCAGTGAAATTTCAGAGGGCTATCGCTGCCGCTATGGGCTGAACCCCGAATTCAGGCGGGCGCTGCTCGGGGGCCCCATGCGTGGCTGCGCTTTCGATATGACCGATGAGATCCGCGCGATCGAACTGGACAGGCATCCGTTCTTTATCGCGACCCTGTTCCAGCCCGAGCGCTGGGCCTTGCAGGGGCAGCTTTCGCCGCTGGTTCGGGCGTTTGTTCAGGCCTGTGTGAAATAGAACCCCGCAACGCAGGCGGTCTGGTTAAACACTTTGCAGTTTTTACAGAGGTATTCCCATCCATGCAGGGAGCCGACCAGTTTATCGATCTTTTGAAAGAGTTGATCCGCAGCCCCAGTGTAGTGGGTGCGGAACATGCGTTTTTCCGGGTGTTGCAGCGCGCGCTGGAGGAGCGCGGGGCTAGGGTGACCTGGTATGAGGGGCTGCTGGTGGCGCAGGGGGACAGGCCGGATGCGGCCATGTTTTCGGCGCATATCGATCGCCACGGGCTGATTTGTACCGGGCCGAACGAGTTCCAGTACGCGGCCTTTGTCACCGGCAACCGCTCGGATCTGCTGGGCAATTCGGTGTCGGAAAAGCTGATGATGAAAATCGTCGATCGCTTCCAGTCGGTGCCGGTGATGGCCTACGAACCCTGGTCGGGTTCCTACCGCGGTACCGGGGTGATCAGGAACGCCTATGTATGCGAGTACCGCAACAACCTGATCTTTGAGGTGGACGGTCTGGAACACCTGGTGGCCGGGACGCCGGTGGCCTTTACCGACCGGTTGACCATGGCCAACGGCATTCTGAGTGCGCAACTGGACAATGTGCTCACCGCGACGCACCTGGTGCACCTCTACGCCCTGGGTTTCCAGGGCACTGCGTTCTTCACCGCACAGGAGGAGGCGGGCAGCAGCTGGCGGTACCTGCTGGAGTGGTTTCGCCGTTTCAATGACGGCACCGATCGTTTGATTGTGGTGGATACCAGCCCCTATCCGGATCGGGAAACCGCCGATCGCCAGCAGGTGGTGCTGCGCGGGCGCGATGCCAATGCGGAGTTTCATCCGCGAACCACCGCGATGGTGGAGAGCCTGTGCCGCTCAAACGGTATCAGCTACGGATTTAAGGATATCTATATCGACGAGCAGAACCGCGAGGCCGTCGCCTTGGGCAACGAGCCCCAGTCCCTGGGCAGTACGGAATTGGGGCGCATAGTTCTGGCATCCAACGGCTTTGTGCAGGGCACTACGCTGCAGATACCGACCACCGGTTATCACACCATGGAGGAGTCCTCCACCATGGCCGCCAACGAGGCTTTTAGCCGGCTGCTGACCCTGATTGCGGGGGAGGCGGGAGCGATCTGAGGTTTTGGCCGGGATCGCTGTCAGCAGCAGTCCCAGTTGTACCAGACCCTGCTGAAGTCCCGTTTTGCCAGGGCGTCCGGCTGGATAAATAAATTGCCCACGCCGCAGTCCCCCCACATGATATCCACGGTGTCATCGTAAGAGGTGTCCATCTGGAAGAGCAGCAGCCAGGCGTCCTGCGGCTGGCCGTAGCGAGGGTCGTCCTGGGTGAATGTGGCATAGCCGCCGACCCGGCTGCCGGCGGCGTCGTTGCGCTCCCAGAGAGCGTCCATTACCTGGTCCGGCATGGCTGTGAGATCGATACCTGTCTGTTCAAAGCGGTAATCGGTACTGCTGGGCAAGCCGGATTTCCGCTCCGCCTTGAGGGCGTACTCGGCCGACAACGGAAAATATTCGGCTTCGCCGGTATCCGGAACTTCGGTTTCCAGCGCACCCGGGTCTTCGAGAATTTCCTCGTGGTAGACGACCCGGAAATTGCCCGGGTTTTTTCTCAGTTCCGCCTGTTTCCCACCGCTGTCCGCAAAGCTCAGGCCCATCAGGTCGTCGTCGGTAGTAAAGAACTGCAGCAGGCCCCTTTCCGGGTAGCCGGGCAGGGCGGGCAGTTCGGAAAAATTGAGCTGGGCCAACAGGTACAGTTTGTGGCCGTTTTCCGCCTCGGGATAGGGCGCCGTCCTGGGCCAGTAGGCTTTGCCGCCGAATTTGCCGCTCCAGGGGGTTGGCGCGGGTGCGGCAACCGGCCGTAGGTTGATATAGTCCAGCCGGTGCGCTTCCAGTTGAGCATCAATGGAGTTCAGTATCTTTTCCACCTCGCTGTCCGCCAGTTCCGGTTCGGTATGGGAGGTTACCGCTGCCTGCAGGGAGCCGCGGGGCCGGGCTTCCCGCCGATGCTCACGAATCAGGATAACAGCGACAATAACCAGTACAGCAAAAGTGACGATGGCCGATGCGGACATGGGACCTGCTCCCCGATGAATTGAGCCGCCACTTTAACACGGCCGTAGCATCTGGTTGGCGGGGGGACACATCGGTACCACCTCGCCGATTTTTTCGGAAACAGGAGAAGGAATGTCGTGCTCCCTCGGGAGAGGGAGCTGGGAGGAGGGGTCAATCGCCCTCCGGCTTGTCCGAGAGTATTTTGCCGGAATTGGGGTCCACTTCCAGATCCCGCTTTTCGTTGCTCTTGTAGGCTGCCACTTCCCAGTGTCCGTTGTCGAGCGAGACATCGACAATGGGGGTATAACCCTGCTGTTCCAGTTTGGTGAGGACCGTCGACAGGGCCATGGCCCCGGGCGGGGGTTTTTCGTCGGCCAGGGCCGGCTGTTGCAGGACTGCACCAAAAATGAAAGCCAGCAACAGGTTTTTTGCCGGAATCATTGTGTGTTCCTCTGCTGTTTGGGAAACGCGGGCCGGCGGAACCGGCCCGGAGGGTTTGCGAGAATCAGGGAGTCTGGGGGGACTGAGAGGACTGGCTGAGCCGTTGCTGGATCATGGCACACCATTCGGGGGTGCCGCCCTCCGGGCCCTGGCCCTGGGTGCCGGTGCCTCCGGTGAGCCTGTCGACGGCGATAAACCATTCCTCACTACCTATTTCCGGCAGGCCGCTGGGGTAGAGCTGGGTGATGTTGCCATCGGGCATGGTCTGGACCTCCTGGTGGACCCAGGCAAACCATTCCGGCGTGCAGATCTGTGTGTCGGTGGTTGTTCCATCGTCCATGGTGGTGCCGTCGTCCATACCGTCCGTGGTGGTGTCCCCATTGGGAGTGACGGGCTCTTCCATCGTTCCCCCCGGTTCCATGGGCTGGGGGGTGTCGTCTCTATCGCGGTCACAGCCGGTTAGGCCGAAGATCAGAATCAATGCTAACAGGGGCAGGTGGCGGTACATACAACCTCCGCAAATTGCCGTTTCGCTCCTAAGCATAGGTTGAATTCCGTGACTTTGCCGGACATTTTGTTTGGACTTCTTAGCGGCCCAGCACTTCGACCATGGCGCCGGCCAGCCGGCCCAGATCCACCTCGGAAATCACGTAGGGCGGCATGGCGTACACCAGGCGGCCGAAGGGGCGCAGCCACACACCGCGTTCGATCAGCGCTTCCTGAACCTGCCTCATATCGACCGGCTGGTCCATCTCCACCACGCCGATGGCGCCGAGAGTGCGCACATCGGCCACGCCGGCAGCGTCCCGCAACGGCGCCAACTGCCTGTCCAGTTGGGTTTGGATGGCGGCCACCCGCTGTTGCCAGGGACCGCTCAACAACAGCTCAATACTGGCGTTGGCCACTGCGCAGGCGAGCGGGTTGCCCATAAATGTGGGGCCGTGCATAAACACTCCGGCCTCGCCGCGGCAAATGCCTTCCGCTACCCGATCGGTGCACAGGGTGGCGGCCAGGGTCATGGTGCCGCCGGTGAGGGCCTTGCCGAGAGTGAGAATGTCGGGGCTGATATCCGCGTGCTCACAGGCGAACAGCTTGCCGCTGCGGCCGAAACCGGTGGCGATCTCGTCGGCGATCAACAGCAGGTCGTACTGGTCGCACAGCTGGCGCACCCGCTGCAGATATTCCGGGGAATAGAAACGCATGCCGCCGGCGCCTTGAACCACCGGTTCGAGAATTACCGCGGCCAGTTGGTTGTGATTTTTCTCTATCAGCTGCCGGAGTTCGGCGATATCCTCGTCGCCGCAGGGTTCACTGAATTTCGGCTGCGGCGCCGGGGCGAAGAAATGCGGTGTCAACTGGCTGGCAAACAGGTGGTGCATGCCGGTGACCGGGTCGCAGGTGGCCATGGCGCCGAAGGTGTCGCCGTGGTAACCGTTGCGCAGCGCGAGTAACCGGTTTTTCCCGCTGCGGCCCTGGGACTGCCAGTACTGCAACGCCATCTTGATCGCCACTTCCACCGATACCGAACCGGAGTCGGCGAGGAAGACCCGCGTGAGCGTGTGGGGGGTAATTTCCACCAGCTTTTTGCACAGGGTGATCGCGGGTTCATGGGTGAGGCCGCCGAACATCACGTGCGACATTTTTTCCATCTGCTCGCTCAGGGCGCGGTTCAGTTCCGGCACCTTGTAGCCGTGCAGGGCGGACCACCAGGAGGACATGCCGTCGATCAGGCCGCGGCCGTCCTCCAGGTATATGCGTACGCCCTCGGCGCGTTCGATCGGGTAGACCGGCGGCGGATCGATCAGAGAGGAGTAGGGATGCCAGATATGGTTGCGGTCGAAGTCTAAATCCATAAACCTTTTTTCTTTCGAGGTCCGGGGAATTTTACTTTGTAGGAGCGGCCGTTGGCCGCGATCGGCCTTGCTACGTAGTATATGCTGATCGCGGCCAACGGCCGCTCCTACAGGGTCAGTTGTTTTTAGGCCAACTCACGTAAAACTTTCAGCGGCGGCTCGCTCACCGAGCTGCGGCACGCCAGGGTGCCGGCGGTGCCCACCAGCAGCGCGCCCACCAGCGGGCCCAGCAGCCACAGCATCGGGTGGGCGACAAACGGCAGGTCGAACACTCTTTGCGACAGCACCGCCAGGGTCGCCTCGGTGCCGGCGGCGGCGAGCAGGCCGGCGGCAACGCCCAGCAGGCCGAATTCCAGCATCAGGCTATGCAGCAGCAGGCGGCGGCGGCCGCCCAGTGTGCGGATAATCGCCGCCTCCTGCAAACGCTCGGCGATGCTGGCGCGCACGCCGGCTACCAGTACCAGTACCCCGGCCACCAGCATCAGCACCATCACTGACTCGATGGCCAGGGAGACCTGGTCGATGGTATCGCGGATGCGCTGGATGATCTTGTCCAGCTCGATCACGCTGACGCTGGGGAAATTGCGCACCAGGTCGTTGACCAGCAGTTTCTGCTCCGGCGGTAAATAGAAGCTGGTGATATAGGTCGCGGGAAAGTCCTCCAGGGCGCCGGGGGCGAACAGCATATAGAAATTGGGCCGCATGCTGTTCCAGTCCAGGGAGCGGAAGCTGGCCACCGGAGCCTCGATTTCCAGGCCGCCGATGGAAAAGCGCAGCCGATCGCCTAGGGCCAGGCCCAGGCGCGCGGCAAGTTCCACTTCCACGCTGACCCCTTGCTCGCTTTCCTCTTGGGAGACGCCCTCGTCCGACTCGTCCCACCACTCGCCCTCAAGGATGCGGTTGTCCGGCGCCAGGGTGTCGGTCCAGCTCAGGTTGAGTTCCCGGCGCAGGGCGTTGTCCTGCTCCCTGCGGTCCTTGGTCGGTTCGCCGTTGATGGCGGTCAGGCGTCCGCGCACCATCGGGTAGAACTCGGTGCTGGTGACCTGGTTGTCCGCGAGCATGGCCTGCAGGCCGTCTACCTCTGTGGGGGCGATATTAATCAGGAAGTGGTTGGGCGCCTTCTCGGGCAACTGCATGCGCCACTCGTCGATCAGTGCGGTGCGCGCGAACACCAGGGCGAGCATGGCCAGCAGGCCGGTGCCGAAGGCGGCGATCAGCAGGGTGTTGAAGGCCGCGCGTCTCTGCAGGCTGCCGAGTGCGATGCGCCAGCTGCCGCCGAGGGTCGCCAGCCTGCCGCGTATCAGCAACTGGTTGGCCAGTGCGCTGCCGCCCACCAGCAGTGCCATGCCGGCGAACAGGGCCGCGGTGATCGCCAGGCTGCCGGACAGCCACCAGATCAGCAGCAGCATGCTGGTGGGGCCGAGTATCAAGCCCAGCCATTCGCGCCTGTCTGGGTTGCTCCAGTCCCGCCGCAGCGTCTGCATGGGGTCGGTGCGCGCGAGGCGGAACAGCGGTGGCAGGGCGAAGCCCAGGGCGCAGGCGAAACCGGTGGCCAGGCCGACGATCAATGGCGACCAATGACTGGGTGGCGGCTCCGCTGGGAAGAAGTCCGCCATCAGCGACACCGCCTGGGACTGTACCAGGCTGCCGATCAGCAGGCCCAGCAGGGTGGCGATCAGGGCCAGCGCCGCCAACTGCCCCACGTAGATTCCCAGCACTTTGCCGCGGCCGGCGCCCAGGCTTTTCATCACCGCCACATAGGCGGTGTGGCGCAGGCTGTAGCGGCGCGCGGCCAGGCCCACGGCGACGCTGGCGAGCAGCACCGCGAGGCTGCCGGCCAGGTACAGGAAGCGCTCCGCCCGGTCCAGTGCCGAGGCCACCCGCGGCTGGCCCTCGCGCAGGTCGATCACCCGCTGGTGCTCGGTCAGCAGTGGCTCCAGCCAGGTAAAGTACTGCTCCAGAGCCTGATCGTCGCCGGCAAACAGGTAGCGGTAGCGCGCCCGGCTACCCGACTGCAGGATATCGGCGGCGGGCAGGTCGTCCAGGTTCATTAGCAGCCGCGCGCCCATGGAGAAGAGGTTGTCGCTGCGGTCCGGCTCGTGGTCCAGCAAGCCACTGACCGTCAGTTGGGTGTCTCCCAGTTGCAGGCTATCGCCGATTTCCAGCTTCAGCAGCGGCAGCAGTCGCGGTTCCAGCCAGACTTCTCCGGGGGGCGGCCCGCCCTGTACCACACGGCTGGGGTCGCCCTCGAGGGCCCGCATTTCCAGGTGGCCCACCAGCGGGTAGCCGTCGCTTACCGCCTTGACCGCGGCGAACTGGAACTCGTCGCCGGCGGCGAGCATGGAGGCGAACTGCACCGTTTCCGCCTGCTGCAACCCGAACTCGCGCGCCTTGTTCAACCAGGCGCTGTCCACCGGCTGGCTGCTGTTCACCAGCCGCTCGGCGGCGAGGAAGGTCTGGGACTGAATATGCATGGCGCGGGTCAGACGGTCGGTGAAGTGCGCGATGGCGGTCACGCAGCTCACCGCCAGCACCAGGGCGGTGGCGATCAGCGCCAGTTCGCCACCGCGCCAGTCTCTCGCCAGCAGCCGGAGCGCCAACAGGGAGTGTTTGAGCGCGGGCATCAGATGGACACCTCCGACAGACTGCCGCTATCGGCTTCCCCGGCCTTTATCTCGCCGGCGGCCATACGCAGGTGCGCGCCACAGCGCTCCGCCAGGCGCTGCTCGTGGGTGACCAGCACCAGGGTGGTGTTGGATTCGGCATTGAGTTTGAATAGCAGTTCGATAACCTTCTCGCCGTTGCCGGCGTCCAGGCTGCCGGTGGGCTCGTCGGCGAAGAGTATGCCGTCGTCGCCGGAGAAGCTGGCGAATGCACGGGCGATGGCCACGCGCTGCTGCTCGCCGCCGGAAAGTTGCCGCGGGTAGTGGTGCAGTCGGTGCTCCAGGCCCACGCGGGCGAGGAATTCCCCGGCGCGTTTGGCGGCGCTGCGTTCGCCGCGCAGTTCGCTGGGCAGCATGACGTTTTCCCGCGCGGTGAGTCCCGGCAGCAATTGAAAGGTCTGAAATACGAAGCCCACGCAGCGGGAGCGCAGGGCGGCGCGCTGCTCTTCGTCCATCGCGGTGATTTCCTCGCCGGCGAGCCAGATGCGGCCTTCGCTGGGCCGGTCGAGCCCGGCCAGCAGGCCCAGCAGGGTGGATTTGCCGGAGCCGGAGGCGCCGGTGATCGCCAGGGATTCGCCGCGGGCGAGTTGCAGGGAAATATTATTTAATAGGGTCAGCGGACCCTCGCCGGTGGCTACATGATGGTGCAGGCTTTCAGCCCTGAGCATTGCGGATAACGCCGTGAGCTTGGTGGACGCAGCCGTGAGCTTGGTGGACGCAGCCGTGAGCTTGGTGGACATAGAGCTTCCTTGGATATACGCGTAAGGCAGTGGAGAGTATGACATGAGGACAGATTTTTTCCGGGGACTGATAAGGGCTTTTGTCCCGCTATTGTTGCTGTCGGTCCCGTTGGCGCAGGCGCGCGGTGCCGATACGCTGCTGGTGCTGGGGGACAGCATCAGTGCCGCCTACGGCCTCGATGAGAGCCAGGGCTGGGTGCAGCTGTTGCGCGATCGGCTGAGGGATGGAGACAACCCGGTCGAGGTGGTGAACGCGAGTATCAGTGGGGAGACTTCCTCCGGTGGATTGGCGCGGCTGCCGCGGCTGCTGCAGGAACACGAGCCGCGTTGGTTGATAGTGGAGCTGGGCGGTAACGACGGCCTGCGCGGTTATTCGCCCCGCGCGCTGCAGCAGAATCTCCAGAGGATGGTGCGTCTGGCGAGGGAGGCCGACGCCGAGGTGTTGATCCTGGGCATGCGCATGCCGCCCAACTACGGCCGGGCCTATACCGAGGCCTTTGCCGCGGTTTACCCCCAAGTGGCGGAAGCGGAATCGGTGCCATTGATACCTTTCTTCCTGGAGCCGGTGGCCCTGCAGGAAGGGGCCATGCAGGCGGACGGTATTCATCCCACTGCGATGGCCCAGGCGGCCCTGCTGGATCATGTCTGGCCCTGCGTGCAGGCGCTGCTGGGCGAATCGCCGGTGGACGCGTGCAGCCCCTGATCGAAATGCGTACAATCGCGGCCCCGGCCTTTAGGTAGCTTAGGGGCGGCCCTGCTACCGGTGGCTGTTTGCGGGACACGCTGTGAATACGTCCCTGTACGCTCTCCGCGGCCATCCATGGCCGCAGAAGGTCCCGCAAACAGCCACCGGCATCAGGGCCTTCGCTTTGGAGTTCGGTATTCTTATCCGGGTCCCGGGTCCCGGGTCCCGACCCAGGATATGAAATCGAAGCCCGGCCTCCCGGCAAACTGTATTAAGAGAATCAAGCACCCATGACCGACCTGGAAAACCGCCGCGAGCGGCTCGAATTCAACAAGCTGCAAAAGCGCCTGCGCCGCAATGTGGGCCGCGCCATCGCCGACTTCAATATGATCGAGGAGGGCGACAGGATCATGGTGTGCCTTTCCGGCGGAAAGGATTCCTACGCGATGCTGGATATTCTGCTCAACCTGCAGAAGACGGCGCCGGTGCGGTTCGAACTGGTGGCGGTGAATATGGACCAGAAACAGCCGGGTTTTCCCGAGCACGTGCTGCCGGAGTATTTGCAGTCACTGGGCGTGCCTTATCACATCGTGGAGAAGGACACCTACTCGGTGGTGAAAGAGGTGGTGCCGGAGGGCAAGACCACCTGCGGGCTCTGCTCGCGCCTGCGCCGTGGCACCCTGTACGGTTTTGCCGAGGAGATCGGCGCGACCAAGGTGGCGCTGGGGCACCACAAGGACGACATCGTCGAGACGCTGTTCCTGAATATGTTTTACGGGGGACGACTCAAGGCCATGCCACCGAAGCTGCGCGCGGATGACGGGCGCAATATTGTGATTCGCCCACTGGCCTACTGCCGCGAAGAGGACCTGGAGCGTTTCGCCGGGTACAAGGCGTTTCCGATCATTCCCTGCAACCTGTGCGGAAGTCAGGAAAACCTGCAGCGGCAGGCGATCAAGCAGATGCTGCGGGAATGGGACAGGAAGTCTCCCGGCCGCACTGAAAACATCTTCTCAGCACTCACCCGGGTATCGCCGTCGCAGCTGGCGGATCGGGATCTGTACGATTTCGAGAGCCTGGAGCTGGACCGCTCTATGCCAGCGGCTGGCGGAAAGGGCGATTACCCGCTCGAGCGGCAGATTCACTCCTGGGTGCCGGATGAGGAGGTGGATGAACCGCGCTATATCGATGCGTTGAATCTGTAACCCCCCCCTTCCCCTTTTTTACCAGCTGGGTGTAGCTCTGCCGGAAATCCTGTTCCGTTGCCACCGGTCCGTGGTGGAAGTACTGGTGCCACAGCCGCGCCATGACGGCCACGTCGTTTTCCTCCACATCGTCGACGCCCGCGGAGTGGTAGATCAGCCAGGCGATGGCGGTGGCGTAGCGCAGGTTGGTGGCCAGTTCGCTGTGGGGGTGGTGCAGGAAGTCCCGCTGACTGGCCAGACCGCGCACCTTGGAGGCCAGGGCCGGGTGATTGATCAGGTAGTGGTCCCAGATATGGCGGTGGGTGTGGGGCTGGATCTGGTAGATACCCAGTCCGTGGCGGCGGCCTTGTTTGAGGTGGAAGCCCAGTTGTGACTCCCGGGCCGCGGTGCCTAGCAGCAGGTTTTCCATTCCCGCAGACCAAGCCCTCAGATGCTTCAGGGTGGGACGAATCACCATCAGGCGCAGCTCGTCCAGACAGATACCCATAGTGATGTCAGATTTTCCGAATGTTTCTCCAATATGTAGTTTGCCGATTGAGCTTGTGCCAGCGAATTAGTAGATTTGAGCGCAATAAACACAAAAAACAGCCGTGACGCCCGTTCTTGAAGGGTTTTTCAGCAAGGTGTCGCAATCCACAATAAGAAGGGGTCTCTATGTCCGGACAATGGCTTGTCGCGCTCACCTTTGTAGCTTACCTGGCGCTGATCCTGGTGATTGGTATCTACGCCTACTCGCGCACCAAGAACGCGAGTGACTATTTTCTCGGTGGGCGCTCGCTGCCGCCGGCGGTGGCGGCGCTCAGTGCCGGTGCCTCGGATATGAGCGGCTGGTTGCTGATGGGGCTGCCGGGGGCCGCTTATACCGCCGGCCTGTCCTCGGCGTGGATCGCGATTGGTCTCTTCTCTGGTATTGTCCTGAGCTGGACCATCATGGCCCGGCGTCTGCGTATCTATACCAGCGCTCTCGACGACTCCCTCACCGTCCCCGCCTATCTGCATCGGCGGTTTGATATGGGGCACCCCTATCTGCGCACCCTCTGTGCCTTTTTTATTTTGCTGTTTTTCCTGTTCTATGTGGCCTCCGGGTTGATCGCCGGTGGCAAGCTGTTCGAGACGGTATTCGACTGGGATTATCGGTGGGCGGTGATGATCGGTGCGGGGGCGGTGATCTCCTACACCCTGTTCGGTGGTTTTCTCGCGGTGTCCTGGACCGATGTGTTCCAGGGGCTGCTGATGAGCTTGGCGCTGGTCATTGTGCCGGTGGTGGTTATCCAGAATGAGGGTGGCTTTGCCGCCAGTTGGGCCAATTTGCACGACAAGGTGCCGGAGTTGATGCACTGGATGCAGGACAATACCGGCCAGACGTTGGGAATTGCGGCGATTTTGAGTTCTTTGGCGTGGGGCCTGGGCTATTTCGGGCAGCCGCATATCGTGGCGCGCTTTATGGCGGTGCGCAGCCCGGACGATGTGCCTGCGGCCGCGACGGTGGCCGCCGTCTGGTCCCTGTTCGGCTTCCTCGGGGCCCTGTCCGTGGGCCTGTTCGGCCATCTGGAACTGCAACAGACTCTGCCCGACGGCGAACGCATCTTTATGGCGCTGGTGGAGGCGCTGTTCCACCCGCTGGTGGCAGGGATACTGTTGGCGGCGATTCTGTCGGCGATTATGAGTACCGCCGACTCCCAACTGCTGGTGTCCTCGGCGGCGCTTGCGGAGGATATTTACCATGTGTGGTTTGGGCGGGAAACCAGCCCCCAGGCAATGGTGAAAGTGGGCCGCTGGGCGGTAATCGCCCTGTCGTTGATCTCGGTGTGGGTGGCCATGGACCCGGATTCCAAAGTGTTGGACGTAGTGGCCTATGCCTGGGCGGGCCTGGGCGCCGCCTTCGGCCCGGCGACTCTGATCAGCCTCTTCTGGTCGCGAATGACCGGTGCCGGGGCCATTGCCGGTGTACTGGTGGGCGGTCTGACGGTGGTGGTCTGGAAGCAGCTTTCCGGTGGGATCTTCGATATCTACGAGCTTTTACCCGGCTTCCTTCTCTCTTCAGCTGCTATCGTGATAGTAAGCGCAGTGACAAAATGTCCCGCAGAAGTAGCATCGCGCCACCGTCGAGTGCTGGGGCTGCCCGGTTGAGTTTTCGGGCTATCCAACCTCTGCGAGTGTGTGCAGGGGTTGGAGAAACTGAGTGATCGAAGTCCATCTCGGTGATATCACTCGATTACAAGTCGATGTTATCGTCAATGCCGCCAACCAGCGGCTCCTCGGTGGTGGTGGGGTAGACGGAGCTATCCACCGGGCGGCGGGTCCCGAATTGCTGGAGGTCTGCCGCAAACTCGGGGGCTGTCCAGCTGGGGAAGTGCGTGCCACGCCCGCCTTTGCCATTCCTGTCAAACGTATCTATCACACCGTGGGGCCCGTGTGGCGGGGCGGCAGCTTCGGCGAGCCGGAACTGTTGGCCAGTTGCTACCGCCAGTGTCTCGCCATGGCCCGGCGCGAGAATATGCACTCCATCGCTTTTCCCGCGATCAGCTGCGGAGTCTACGATTATCCGCCGGCGCAAGCGGTGGAGGTCGCCGTGGAGCAGGTGCAGCAGCATCTGGAGCGGGATAGCGAGCCGCAGCAGATAATCTTTTGTTGTTTCGACGAGACAATGGCAGATCTGTACCGGCAGCAACTGGAGGCTTACGTGCGAAGGTGAGCCCTGATGGCGCTTTCGGTCATTGATTCTTGAAGATTGGTCACAGATTATCAGCCTGATAATAATAATGGACAGGAGGAGACAATGCGTAGTGCTGAACAGTGGTTCTCCGAATATGGCGAGAGCCACCAGAATCCCACCAACAAAGCTATTCATTGGATTGCCGTGCCGGTGATCTACGCCACTGTGGTTGGGCTGCTGTGGGCGATTCCCCAGCCCGCCTTTATGGCCGCCATTCCCTGGTTGAACTGGGCGGTGGTGGCGCTCATTCCCACTTTGCTTTTCTACTTGGTGATGTCCTTCCCGTTGGCACTGGGCATGGCAGCCTTGAGCGTAGTGTGTCTGTGGGGCTGGGCGGTGGCGGACCGGCTGGGGTTTTCGGTGTGGGTCACTGCCCTGGTCCTGTTTGTGCTGATGTGGATTCTGCAGTTTGTGGGCCACCATATTGAGGGTAAAAAGCCCTCGTTTTTCAAGGATCTGCAATTTCTGCTGATTGGGCCGGCGTGGGTGATCGCTTTTATCTATCGCAGACTGGGAATCAGGTATTAATGCGGAATGCGGACAAATTTGTCCGCATTATCTGTTGTAGTGCACCGGCACTTCGAGTGTCTCCTTCACCTGTTCCATCACCACATAGCTGGTGCATTCCAGCACCTCCGGCAGGCTGAGTAGTGTCTCTCCGTAGAATTTGCGATAGGCGCTCATATCCGCCACCCGCGCCTTGATCAGGTAGTCGAAGTTGCCTGAAACCAAGTAGCACTCCTGTACCTCCGGCAGCGCCGCCACAGCATTGCGGAACTCCTCGAAGGCGTCCTGGGCCGAGCGGTTCAGGCGTATCTGCACGAAGACCACCAGGGCTGCATCGAGAAACTCCGGGTTGATCAGCGCGGTGTAGCCCTGGATCACACCGTCCGATTCCAGTCTTTTGACTCTCTCTACGCAAGGGGTCGGGGTCAGGCCCACCTGGCGGGCCAGTTCGGCGTAGCTGGTGCGGCCGTTCTTTTGCAGTACCCGCAGGATATTGCGGTCGATGGTGCTCAGTTCACTGGCGCGCTTGCGCATCAGATAGTTCTCCGGTTGTTCAAGAATCGGCCATTTTTTGGTGGATTCTAGTGGATTCCACTGGTGTCATGCAAAAACTGCCAGAAATACACTTTTATCCTGGGTCTATACTGGTCGAAATCACAGAAACAGGGTGTGATGTGCCCGTCACCGAAACGGCGCGCCAGCCGGAAAACGAGGAGTCGAAAAAATGTTGATTGGTGTCCCGAAAGAGATCAAGAACCACGAGTACCGCATCGGCCTCACCCCGGCCAGTGTACGGGAGCTGGTCGCCAACGGTCACGAGGTGATTGTGCAGAAGGACGGCGGCGCTGCCATTGGTTTCTCCGATGAAATGTACGAGCAGGCCGGTGCCCGTATCGTGGATACGCCGGAAGAGATCTTTGCCAGTGCGGACATGATCGTCAAGGTAAAAGAGCCCCAGCCCCACGAGTGCGAAATGCTGCGCCCCGGCCAACTGCTGTACACCTACCTGCACCTGGCTCCGGACCCCAAGCAGACCGAACTGTTGGTGAAATCCGGCGCTACCTGCATCGCCTACGAAACCGTGACCGACAAGCGTGGCGGCCTGCCGCTGCTGGCGCCCATGTCTGAAGTGGCCGGCCGTATGTCCGTGCAGTGCGGCGCCCATCACCTGGAGAAAGCCCAGGGTGGCCTCGGTGTTCTGCTGGGCGGTGTGCCGGGCGTGGCCCCGGCCAAGGTACTGATTATCGGCGGCGGCGTGGTCGGCACCAACGCGGCCAAGATGGCCTTGGGGATGGGCGCGGACGTGACCATTCTCGACCGTTCCCTGCCGCGCCTGCGCGAACTGGACGATATCTTCGGCGGCGCGGTGCGCACCGAGTACTCCACCGGCGATGCTATCGAGAAACACGCGCTGGCGGCTGATCTGGTAATCGGCGCGGTGCTGATTCCGGGGGCTGCGGCGCCCAAGCTGCTGACCCGCGACATGATCAGCCGTATGAAGAAAGGCGCGGTGGTTGTAGACGTGGCCATCGACCAGGGCGGCTGCTTCGAGACTTCCAAGCCCACTACGCACACCGAACCCACCTACGTGGTGGACGGCGTGGTGCACTACTGCGTGGCCAATATGCCCGGCGGTGTCGCGCGCACCTCCACCATGGCCCTGAACAACGCCACCCTGCCGTTCGCGGTGGCGCTGGCCAACAAGGGTGCCAAGCAGGCGCTGCTGGACGACGCCAACCTGCTGGAAGGCCTCAACGTTCACGCCGGCATGGTGACCTACCAGGCAGTGGCGGATGTATTGGGTTACGAGTATGTGGACCCGAAGCTGGCGCTGCAGAAATCCGCAATCGCGGAAGACGCGGCGGCTTAAGGCGACGTGCTTCGATTGTTATGGAGCTGTTTTTCTCCCCAAGAGGCGCACTACCCCCCGCGCCTCGCTCTGTGAGGCTTGGTGGCGGGTGCCACCATTTTCCAGCCGCGTTTTTACGCGGCTTTTTTATTGGAGCTGGCGGACGCCGGCTTGGCTCGCAAAGAAGCGGCTTACCGTCCGGGATACAGTCGGCTGAGCAGCACCGGTAAAGCCGTTTCCACACGCAGAATACGCGGCCCCAGGTGTACCGCGGCAAAGCCGATCTCCTGCAGCTTGTCGACCTCGTAGGGAATAAAGCCCCCCTCCGGGCCCACCGCCAGGGTGGCGTTTTGCCGAATATCCACCGGACAGGGGTTGTCAGTGACCGGATGGGCTACCAGCTTTAATGAATAGGCGGCAATTTCCGGCAGTTCATCTTCCACAAAGGGCTTGAAGCGCTTGCGCAATTCGATCTGCGGGAGTCCCGTATCCACAGACTGTTCCAGACCCAGCAGGCACTGCTCGCGCAATTTTCCATCGGTCAGCCAGGGGCTCTGCCAATAGGATTTTTCCACCCGGTAGGCGTTGATCAGGTAGAGTTTTTTTACTCCCAGCGCAGTGGCGTGCTCTATGGTGCGCTTCAGCATTTTGGGTCGCGGCAGGGCGAGGACCAGGGTGAGGGGCAGGGCGGGGGGAGGAGGGCGCTGCAGTTCCACCTGCAGTTCGATAAAGCCCGATTCCCGAACAGTGACCAGGCCGCTGCCGATATCGCCATCCAGAAGCCCCACCCGCAGCGTGTCGCCGGGGTTCGCTTTGTGCACCTCGAGGATATGTTTCTGTCGGCGGCCGCTCAGCCGCGCGTGCCCCGGGCCGATGAAATCGCTTGGTTCCAGGATGATCAGGTTCAACGGCTCACACTCGTCGACGGTTGGCGTTTATCCTAGGTTTTATGCTTTGGCGGACGCGATGGCGCCCTTGCCCAGCCCTTCGTAGGCGCGCACCCTGACTTCCTTTCCCGGCTGCCCCGCGGCGATGGTGTCGGCAATATACTGCGCCAGCTGTTCCACCGTGGTGTCGCAATTCATCAGCTCGCAGCGCGCGGCGGGAATGCCCAGGGCAAAATGCCCCTGTCGCGCCCAGTAGGCGAATTGCAGTGTCCGCTCCGTCTGCGCCAGCAGATCCTCGCTGGTACCCAAATAGATATCGCGCCAGCGCTCCGCCCATTTGCGCTCCCACTCGCTGCTGCGTTCGCCATCCAGGAAAATCTGGATGCGTGAGCGGTGGCCGTGGGCGATGCGCTGGCAGTTGCCCCCATGTTTCTTCAGGCCGTGGCTGTAGTGGTAGTAGGGATCGGGAATTTCCTCGCAGGTGAACTCCAGGCGCAGCCGCTCCACGCTGGTGGGAAAGGCGGAGGCCAGCTGTCGCACGCTCCAGGCGGCGACGCTCTCCGCGTCGATCGATTCGGCCTTTACCAGGGCAAAGGCCTGATCGGGGCCAGAGAGGTTGATCTGTTCACCGTCGGCCAAGAGCCAGGTGAGGGCGATCTGTCCGTCTTCCTGTTTCAGTTCGAGATGCGGCGAGCGGATGGGTACCAGTAGTCGGTGGTCCAGTTGATCGTCCAGCCAGTGGCGCAGGGTCTTCTTCACCACCCCGAAATCGCACACCATGCCCTGGCTGTCCAGGGCGCCGTCCAGCGCGGCATTGGCCAGCCAGGTTTCTCCCACCAGGCCGCGTTGGTGATCCAGGTAGCTGAAATCGATATTGGTGAGATTGTCGACGAACAGGTGCATGAATAACTCTTTGCTTGAAGTGGCCTCCACTAGAGGCCATCCCAAAAACGGCTGCGCGTGCGTCTGGCGGCAACCGCTGTTTTTTGAGATGGTTTCTAGCCGCGCAGAGTATAACCTTTTAGCAGGGCTGGAACTCGCGCCTTCGAGTCTCTATAATCGCGCCCTCTTGCAATGGCGGCCCTTCCGGTCCCCTCGCAATGAACAGCTGTGAACCCCGCCAGGCCCGGAAGGGAGCAACGGTAGCAGTGGTATCATGTGCCGAGGGTGTGCTGGTTGGGCTGCCTCCATTTTCAGGGAACAGAAATCAGAAGACAGAAGTTTCTTGTGCTGATTTCCCCGCCTCCCACGCTATTTTTGCCTGCTTTTTCTTGTAGGAACTCCCTTCCCGGCTCGCTGTGTTATAAACGGCGGCATATTTGACCGTTTACCCGATAACAACAAGAGGGAGCCATGAAGAAGATCGCCCTGGCCGTGGCTGTCGCCGCGACGCTCGCAGCCTGCGAAGACCGTCAGACACAGCAAAAACCCGCCGAGCCGACTGCGGCCGCTGCCGAAGTGAACGGCACCGACAAATCCGCAAACCTGACCGCGGAGGACGCCAGGACCTTCCTGGGCGACGCCCAGGCGCGCCTGGAGGAGATGGCCGAGGAGTCGAGTCACGCCAGTTGGCTGGCTTCCACCTATATCAATGTGGATTCCCAATATGTGGAATCCCTGGCCAACGAGCGCTACACCGCCATGGCGGTGGAGCTGGCCTCCGAGGCGGCCAGGTTCGACGACCTGGATCTGGACCCGGAGACCCGCCGCCAGCTCACCATGCTCAAGCAGGGGCTGGTGTTCCCCGCGCCCAGGGACCCGGGATTGACTGCGGAACTGGCGCAGATCGGCTCCAAGCTGCAGGGCATGTACGGCTCTGGCAAATACTGCAAGGAAGAGCGCGGCGAGGAGAAGTGCTACGGTCTCACCGAAATGGGGCGGGTTATGGCAGAGAGCCGCGATCCGGAATTACTGAAAGAGCTGTGGGTGGGCTGGCGCGAGGTCTCGCCGCCCATGAAGCCCCTGTACCAGCGCCAGGTGGAGATCGGCAACGCCGGCGCCGAGGAACTCGGTTACGACAACCTGAGCGTGATGTGGCGCTCCAAGTACGATATGCCCCCGGATGCCTTTGCCGAGGATATGGATGCGCAGTGGAACAAGGTCAAGCCGCTGTATGAGGCGCTGCACTGCCATGTGCGCGCCAAGTTGAACGAACACTACGGCGACGACGTGGTACCACCCCAGGGCAAGATACCTGCACATCTGCTGGGCAACATGTGGGCCCAGGAGTGGGGCAATGTCTACGACTTGGTGAAAGACGAAGACATGCAGGCGCCCTACGACCTGACCCAGTTGGTGGTGGACTCCGGCATGAGTGAAAAGGACATGGTCAAGGTGGGCGAGCAGTTCTTCACCTCGCTCGGCTTCAAGCCGTTGCCGGAGACTTTCTGGGAGCGTTCCCAGTTCACCAAGCCCCGGGACCGCGATGTCGTGTGCCACGCCAGCGCGTGGAATATGGACGGCCAGGACGATGTGCGCATCAAGATGTGCATCCAGAAAACCGGTGAGGACTTCGTCACTATTCACCACGAGCTGGGGCACAACTTCTACCAGCGCATCTACAAGGACCAGCCTTTCCTGTACAAGGAGGGTGCCAACGACGGTTTTCACGAAGCGGTGGGCGATACCATTGCACTGTCCATCACCCCGAAATACCTGAAGCAGATCGGCCTGATGGACGAGGTGCCCAGCGAGGACAAGGACTTGGGTTACCTGATGCAGCAGGCCCTGGACAAGATCGCCTTCCTGCCCTTCGGCCTGCTGGTGGACAAGTGGCGCTGGCAGGTGTTCAACGGCGAGGTGCAGCCGGGGGGCTACAACGAGGCCTGGTGGAAACTTCGCGAGGAATACCAGGGTATCGAGGCACCGGTGGCGCGCTCCGAAGCCAATTTCGACCCGGGCGCCAAGTACCATATCCCCGGCAATACCCCTTACGCGCGCTACTTCCTGGCGCGTATCCAGCAGTTCCAGTTCCACCGCGCGCTCTGCGAAGCGGCCGGGGAGACGGGCCCGCTGCACCGCTGTTCTATCTATGAAAACGATGCGGCCGGTGAAAAGCTGCGCAAAATGCTCGCCATGGGCGCCAGCAAGCCCTGGCCCGATGAGATGGAAGCGCTGACCGGCCAACGGGAACTGGATGCCTCGGCGATTATCGATTATTTCCAGCCGTTGATGGTTTATCTGGAAGAACAGAACAGGGACAGAAACTGCGGCTGGTAGAATTTTTGGGGCTCAGGAAAAGCGCTACGGACTACACAGGCCTCCCCCTGTAGGAGCGGCCAATGGCCGCGATCGAGGTTGAAATGACTGGAAAGATCGATCGCGGGCATGGCCCGCTCCTACAATTGTCCCCAGCCATTTTAGCGTTAGCGCGTTGCAAGCTGCGCTGAATTCAGCAGCTCGGCATACTGCCCGGTAATCACATCCATATTGCGCAACAACATATCTGTAGTGCCGGTAATCACATGGATCTGGCGCGCCCCGGATATCTGCATCTCACCCTCGAAACCCCGGCTGGCATAGTTCAGGTACCCCTGGGTCTTGAGCAGGTTGCGGGTGATCTCCGGCGTGTTCAGCGAGCTCTGCAGCAGAAATTCCAGCATATGCTGGAACTCCGCCAGGTCTTCGTTCAGCCACTTTCCTCCCTCTTCGCCGGCCACTTCCCAAAACTGCGCAACATAATTTTTCGCAATGCGCTGGGAGAGCATACGCTGGCGGCCGGAGACATTGACCAGTTCCGCGCTGCTGTGGTCGGCGAGATCCTGCAGGCGCATGACATAGGCGTGGGCGGCAGGCAGCAGGCTATTGCTGCGCCGAAACAGTTCGGCAGCGGTGGATTTGGTGACAGGTTGATGGGCGATCGCTTCGAAAGCTTTCCACTCCAGCTGTACCGTTTGGAGATCATCCCGTATCGGCGCCGCCCCCTCAAAGTCGGCCAGCTGATCCAGGTTGTTAGCGAACTCCCGGATACATCGTTCGAAAATCTGCTGGTGTCGTTCGGTGTCCGGCTGTATACCGCGGAGAATGTAAGCCTGGGTAATACGCTGGGAAAGCATGCGCTGGCGCCCGGCGATATTGATGGCATCGCCCATACTGAACGCGACGGCATCCACACTCAGTAAAAACAGGAAAAGTGCCAGGAAATTTTTCATCACCTCTTTCCTTGAGCATTATTGATTCTGTAGAAGAGCGAGGGGGCCCGGCCCATTGAAGAGCCGGGCGCGATCAAGGTTCAGTTCAGAACTGTGCTTGTGCAGTAAGCCAGATCTTGTCGGTATCCACACTGAATTCGTCGGCGATATAGCTGCTGTATTTCAGGTTCAGATCAACCGCACTGATTTTCCCACCCACGGAAAAACCGTATTCATTGCCGAGTTTATCCATTCCGGAAACATCTGAATCATCGGAGTTGAGCTGATGGTAGTTGAGGGCGAGCTTTACTCCGGCGAGCGATGTGCCGAGGGTCACATAGACATCCTCGATACCACCGGCAATATTGCCGGTACCGCCGCCCAGGAACTTGTCGTTCCAGCCCTGGAACTTGTGCAGGGTTGCCAGCGGAGTGATGAACTGGCCGTCGCTGCCGTCCGCGCCGAGAAGTTCATAGCCCGCTTTCAGCGTTACCGGACCCAGCTTGTAGCCGCCCTCAGCGAGGATGTAGTTGGCATCGTAGCTGGCGGGGTTGTCGGCGGCGGCGGACTGAGTAGCGTATTCCACGGAATAATCCGCCGCGCCGCTCTTGCCGGCAAAGCGCAAGCCGTAGGTATCGGTGGAGAAAACCGGGGCGTTTTCGTTGTCGATCAGGTAGGCGTAGGCAGAAAGGGTGCCGGCGGCGAGGCCGCTGTACTTCGCGTTGAGCAGATAGGTATCGTTTTCGTGGTCGCCCACCGGACTGTCCTCGCCGAAGATGCGGTTGACGTTGTCGATATGGGCGAGGAACAGTGTGGTGTCGGCCAGGCTGTTATTGGTGATGCTGAAGCCGTCGTAAGTCTGCTCGTTCTGGCGAAAGCCGACCCCGCCGACGAAGCGCTGGTTGTCGAGCAGTATGCGCTGACGGCCGTATTTGATCGCGGTGTTGCCGAACGAGTAGGCCAGGTACACCTGGTTTACCTCGGTTCCCTCCGGGTCTGCTACGCCGCCGTCATCGTCGGTGAGATGAGTTACGTCGTCCATTTCGATAAGGGTACTGAAGCCCCGATAAGCGGCGGACTGATAGGTGAGACGGGTCTTCAGGCTGGTCAGGTCCAACTTGTCGGCGCCGTCGGCATCCACCTGCTCGGTTCGCGCGCGGAAGCCAAGAGTGGCTTCTCCCTGTCCCAGTGCTTCGCTGAATGAAGCCGCGGAAGGTTCTGCGGCTTCAACGGTATCGTCGGCAAGCGCCGGGGCGCCGGCGATAAAGGCAATCGCCAGAGCCAATATATGTTGTTGTGATGGAAGAGTCAGTCGTTTCATATTTAGTTCCCAAAAAAGGATGGTTGGTCAATAAGCGTTTTTCAGCGATTTTGTGTATGCCTGTTTTTGAATATCTTCATTAAATTGTTCAGGCAGCGTGTTCCACAGACTTGGTCTCGAACTTCGTTTTTTCATCAGCAGCGGATTTTTTCGGTGACGGATCGCGTTTGCTGTGACGCTCGTGCAGGAACTTGAGCACCCTGGCCCGGTAACCGTTGTAGTGTGGATCGTCAGCGAGTTCCAGACGGCTGCGCGGACGCTCCAGTTGAATGTCGAGAATTTCGCCGATGGTTGCTGCGGGGCCATTGGTCATCATCACAATACGATCGGAAAGCAGAACCGCCTCGTCCACATCGTGGGTGATCATGATTACGGTGTTGTTCAGTTCCGCCTGGATTTCCATCAGCGAGTCCTGCATATGTGCACGGGTGAGCGCATCCAGCGCGCCGAAAGGCTCATCCATAAGTAAAACCTTGGGCTGCATCGACAGAGCCCGGGCAATGCCCACCCGCTGTTTCATGCCGCCGGAAATTTCCGACGGGCGCTTGTGCATGGCGTGTCCCATATGCACCAACTGCAGGTTGTGCTCGATCCATTCGCGCATTTCCGCTCTGGATTTTGTTTTGCCAAATACCTGCCTTACCGCGAGCTCCACATTTTCATAGGCACTGAGCCAGGGGAGTAGCGAGTGGTTCTGGAATACCACTGCGCGTTCCGGCCCCGGTTCGGTGATCTCCTTGCCATTGAGGATCACGCCGCCGCGGGTGGCGCGATACAGGCCCGCGACCACATTCAGTACGGTGGACTTGCCACATCCCGAGTGCCCGATCAGGGAGACGAACTCCCCTTTCCTGACCTGCAGATCAATATCGCGCAACGCGGTAAAGGGGCCTTTGGGAGTGGGGAACTCCATATCCACATGGCTGATATCCAGTAATACGCCCATATTCTTCTCCAGAGTTTGATAGGACCGAGTTTGATTGGAGCTAGTGTGTAATGCTGTCCTTGTCCCAGGAAGCCAGTTTCTGCAACTGCAGCATGGCGCGATCCAAAAGAAAGCCGATCACACCAATGACAATCACCGCGGCCATGATACGGGCCAGGGAGTCGGAGCTGCCGTTCTGAAATTCATCCCATACGAATTTGCCCAGGCCCGGGTTCTGAGCCAGCATTTCCGCGGCAATCAGCACCATCCAGGCCACGCCCAGGGAGAGGCGCATACCGGTAAAAATCATCGGCACTGAGGCGGGCAGTACAATTTTTTGCACATGTTTCAGCGGGGACAGGCGCAACACCTTGCTGACGTTCACCAAGTCACTTTCGATACCGGCCACCCCGACAGAGGTATTGATAACCATTGGCCAGAGGCAGCAGAGGGTGACCGTGATCATGGAGTTGAGAAACGACTTGGCCACCAGCGGGTCCGTCGAGGTGTACAGGGCGCTGACCACCATGGTCACCAGCGGCAACCAGGCCAGCGGTGATACCGGTTTGAATATCTGAATAATCGGGTTTATTGCGCTGCTCAGGGTGCGGCTCAGGCCGGTGGCAATTCCCAGAGGAATGGCAATGGCTACGGCGAGCAGGAATCCGCTCATCACCGTGATCAGACTGGTAAAAATCTGGTCGATGAAAGTCTCTTTGCCGGTGTAGTCGCGAATCTTCGGCTGATAGCCGGGGTCTTCCGCGAGCCGTTCCGCGTTGCGGATTTCCTGGCGCTCATAAAAGGCGGCTGCCTTTTCCCGCGAGCGTTCATGCTCCTGATAGAGTGCGCCAAACTGTTCCCATACGGCGGCAGGTCCGGGAAATTTCCCCAGGGAGGTATCGATATTCTGCGCGGTTGCGGACCACAACAGCAGAAATACCAGAACACCAGTCAGGGGAACCGCCACGTATCGGATGGCGCTGTTGAACAGGTTGTTGTCTAACAGTGAAAGCTTCCAGCTGGCCGGTTTACTGATGGATAAGCTGCTCGATGTCATGGTCCTCTGCCTTACGTCGACTTATGGTTGTTTTCGGCTTGTTGGGTTCACAGGGTGCGCAGTGCGCACCCAGATTGATTTCTGAACTAGAGCTTTTGTCCGGCTTTGAGGCCGATAGGAAACTTCCCGATATATTCGTTGGGTTTTTGGCCGTTGTAGACGATGCCGTCGATGAAGTGGGTCTGCGGTTCGCGGTAACCGTCTTCACTGGAGAAGTCTGGAAACTGATCCGCGGAAGCCAGCTTGTCTTTGATCAGGGATTCCGCCGCGGCTCGATAGATATCCGGGCGATAGACCTTCGCCGCCATCTCCTTGTACCAGTCGTCACTCTTGTCTTCCGATATCTGACCCCAGCGACGCATCTGGGTCAGGTACCAGATGGCGTCGGAGTAGTAAGGGTAGGTGGCGTGGTAGCGGAAGAAAACGTTGAAATCCGGTACTTCGCGTTTGTCGCCCTTCTCGTACTCGAAAGTACCGGTCATGCTGTTGGCGATAACCTCATAATCGGCGCCGACGTAATTGGATCGGGAGAGAATTTTTACCGCTTCCGGACGGTTGGCGTTGTTGTTTTCATCCAGCCACATGGCAGCGCGAATCAGCGCGCGGGTGATTCGGATGGCAGTGTTGGGGTATTTCTCCGCGAAAGTTTTGGTGATGCCGAAAACTTTTTCCGGATTGTCCTTCCAGATTTCGTAGTCGGTTACCACCGGCACGCCGATGCCCTTGAATACCGCCTGCTGATTCCAGGGCTCGCCTACGCAATAGCCGTAGATGGTGCCGGCTTCCAGGGTGGCGGGCATCTGTGGCGGCGGTGTTACCGACAGCAGGGCGTCCGCGTCTATCTGCCCGGAAATATCACCTTTGTGCGGCGCATAGTAGCCCGGGTGGATACCGCCTGCGGCCAGCCAGTAGCGCAGTTCGTAGTTGTGGGTGGATACCGGAAAAACCATGCCCATATTGAACGGCTTGCCCGCCGCCTTGTATTTTTCCACTACCGGTTTCAGAGCATCCGCCTTGATCGGATGTACTGGCAGGCCGTTGTCCATTTTTGGAATGTTCGGCTTCATCTGCTCCCATATCTCATTGGAAACAGTGATACCGTTGCCGTTCAGGTCCATGGAAAAGGGTGTGATGATCTCCGCCTTGGTGCCGAATCCCATGGTGGCGGCGATAGGTTGTCCGGCGAGCATATGGGCGCCGTCCAGGCGGCCGTCGATCACGCCGTCGAGCAATACCTTCCAGTTGGCCTGTGCCTCGATGGTGACGTAGAGGCCCTCGTCTTCAAAGAAGCCTTTCTCATAGGCGATGGCGATGGGCGCCATATCGGTCAGTTTGATAAAACCGAAAGTCAGCTCTTCTTTTTCCGGATAACCGAGTTCCGCGGATGTCGCCGGTGTCGCTAGCCCGAGGGTGCTTGCGAGCCCCACGGTTATCGCG
Organism: Microbulbifer rhizosphaerae; assembly: GCF_014191725.1. GTDB lineage: Bacteria > Pseudomonadota > Gammaproteobacteria > Pseudomonadales > Cellvibrionaceae > Microbulbifer > Microbulbifer rhizosphaerae. The sequence continues at coordinate 177,625 of NZ_JACHWZ010000011.1, read as the reverse complement.
GCGCGCCTGAAAAGTTGTGTCCACTTCATATCAGAGTCCCCCAGTTGATGATCAATTGAAAATTGCGGGCATAAAAAAAGCGCTCATCGACCGGCTACCGTCAGGCAGCGAGTCAATGAGCGCCTCTGCTCATAATCAACCGAGCGGGTCGGTTGAGTCTGAATTTTTTCTTCGTTGAGCACCGTTTAAATTCTGCGGCGACTGGCTATCGATTCTCGAGCCGGCCGGCCGGGTGCGCCTCGCAGTAGATGCACTGCATAGAGTGTGCCAATTTTTCTCAGGTGGCTTGGAGTCGGGGTTTGCCGGAAACTTGCTAATGCCGGGGAGAAGTTGGTGAAAGCGCCCGTTTTCATCAGTTAAGTGTCTGTATTTACTAGGTTTTTTTCTTCTCTTCGGACGGCGGCGGAGCGGGCGGGCCAACGGCGGATGTCTGCCATTTCAATCGTCTTGAGTCAGTGAGATGCGGAGGCAGGCGAGGGGTTGCACGGGGCAAGTGGACCTGTAACCGGGAGGTCTTTTTAGTGCAGGGATGGGTGAAGGGGGAATTTTTTGGTGCGGAGCGCAGCTCCATTCCCGGAGTCTGGGCGCTATTGTGGTGCAGTTTCGGCTGTTGGTGCCGGCATTTATGTGCCTGGATATACAGACTATCGGCGAGAAAAGGGCCGGACTTTGCCGTCCGGCCCTTTGTGCTGGCAGGGATTCGGCCGGGAGATCAGAAGCGGTAGTTCAGGGAAACACCGGCGAGCCAGGCCGCGATATTGGTGGTCCCGCCATTGTAGTAAGTGGGTACCGGGGCTGCGGTGAACTCCTGGATCCTCTCGTCGTCACCCCACAGGTAGGCGAGGCCGCCGTCGACGCTCAGGTGCTGGTCGAACTCGTAGGTACCGCCGAAAGTCACCCAGTGGCGGTCGGTATCCGGAATGGACAGGGTGCGCCAAGTGATCGGCAGCCCGAGCGCGTTGGCGGTCTCCTCTGTCGGATTGAGGCCATCGCGCGCAGCGCCCTCGTCGTAGGCGTAGCCGATGCGCCAAGTGACCTCCTCGCAGGGGTAATATTCACCACCGATACTGAAGCGCCAGCCGCTCTCGAAGTTTTCCTCCTTGAGAGGCAGAGGGTTGAATGGCGCTCCCTGACCTGGCAGAAAAGCTTCCAAACGCTGGAAGTCGTCCCAGTCGGTATAGGTGGCGCCCAAGGCAATGCCCCAGTTCTGGTTGAACTTGTGGTAGAGGCCCAGTTCCCAGTAGTCCGGCAGATCCAAGGTCAGGTTGCCGTCGACATCGTCAAACGGCGCCAGCGGGCTTGGAAGAAGGTCAGAGCTTACGTCTCCATCCAGCTTGGGATCGAAATCCGCGTGATAGGACAGCCCCAGCCGGGTACTTGGGGTGATATTCCACAGGGCGCCGATGCTCCAGCTCACATCCCAGTCGTCGCCTTCGAGTTTCAGGATCTGGGCGCCGGAGAGGGGGAAGGGGAGGACGGCATCCAGCGGGAAGTCGTCGGGCACTCTGGTTTTCAGTTCGGCGTCGGCATAGAGGAAATTGACCGCCAGGCCGATACTGAATATATCCTGATAGTTGTAAGCCACTGACGGCGCGATATTGACTGTCAGCAGTTCTGTCTTGTCGGCGATATTGAGTACCAACGAGTCGCTGTCAAAATCGGTCTCCAGGCCGTAGTTGGTATACATGGCCAGGCCAAAGGACCAGCAGTCGTCGATAGGCACCGCCAAGTAGGCGTTCGGTACAAAGGCGCTGCTGGCGTAGTCGTTATCTTCCTCATGGAAGGGGCCGACTTCGACAACGCCGAATGGTGTATCGACGAAATAGCTGATGTCTCCCTCTGCATCGATTTCCGGATTGACGTAGGTCACGCCACCGGAAATGGTAATAGTATCGAATAGGGCGGAACCGGCGGGATTGCGGGCCAGAATTGCGGCGTTGTCGCCGATGGTGTTCTCTGCGGCAAAGGCGCGGCCGAGGCCAGAGGTGCTGGTCTCATTCAGGAAAAAGCCAGCGGCCATGGTACCGCTTGACGCGGTACTGATTGCTGCAGCCAAAATGGCCCGACGCAGAATTATCTTGTTCATGAGGTCCCACTCTTTTATCGCTGTTAATACATTGAGAAAAGCTTTTTACAAAGCTCCCCACTTTCGCAAAGTAAATCCTGGTGCGGAAAGTTTAGCAGTCACGATCTTTCGCGCCAGAAGAAAACGGCGACTTTATATCGGTAAAAAGCCAAAAAATCCATGCGGGAGCACAGTTTTTTTGATTCTTTAGACGGAAGGAAGGATTTTATTGGCCGGCGGAGATGTTTTTTCCGTCTATGGATAATTTGGTCAAGGAGATTTGGTAGCTTTTGCCATCCTCCTCTTGCATCAATTTGACCAGTGCGTAATCCCACTTGGGGGCAAACCAGATACTGGTTTCTCTATCTGAATCTCCGTCGCGCACCCGCTGTACTTTAATGGTCTCTATTTCCCCGAGAGGCGTCTGCAGCAGCTCCTTGCCAACCACGGAGAATTCATATTCACGGATACGTTTGCCATCGGCCACCTTGTAGCTCAGTGTCTCTTTCCCGGTAGCGACATCCAGCGCCAGCTGCAACTGGTAACTCAGTTTGTCCTGAATGTGATTGGGCACATTCTCCAGGGTGCGGCTTTTGTCGGAAACATTGACCACCCTGCCTTGCTCAAAATTCAGGACTGTGTGGCGGTCTTTGCCCAGGCCGGTTTTGTGATATTCGTAGTGGCGGGGGGACAGTTGGTTGTTCGCGGCGATAAACCGGGAATATTCGCGGATGTCGGCGAACAGGGAGTGGGCGTTGAAATCGAGTCGCCAGTTGCCTCCGCTACCGGATAGCTCCCGTGTGGCGGTGACGCCAATGCCGCTGTACTTGGCGGCATAGGTGGCGGTAAAAGGTTTCAGTTTGGGTTCCTGCGCCAGCGCGAAACCGGCGAACACGGCAGAGATAAGGAAGGCGATAAGACGTAACGGCACGGTGACCTCCGGATGTCCAAACCCCCGCCACGATAAGTCGATCAACCGGTCCGCGGCGGTGTGTTAACAAGCCCCAGTAATTTTTTTGCCACTGCGCGGCAGCAGTTCGCCGTCCAGTTCCGAGCGGTCCTCCACCATGCGCAGCCGGCCCTGGGCAAACCAGGTTACCGCCAGCGGGTAGATCTTATGCTCCTGTACCTGCACGCGTTTTGCAAGTAGCTCGGCGCTGTCCTCCGCCTGAACGGGGACCAGGGCCTGCACAATGGCGGGGCCGCCGTCCAGCTCCTCGGTTACAAAGTGCACTGTGGCACCGTGGTCGCTGTCGCCGGCCTCCAGCGCCCGCTGGTGGGTATGCAAACCCTGGTATTTGGGCAGCAGGGAGGGGTGAATGTTCAACAGGCGGCCGCTGTAGTGGCGCACGAACTCGGGGGTGAGGATGCGCATAAAGCCTGCCAGTACCACCAGGTCGGGATTGTGGCGGTCGATTTCGGCCATCAGCGCGCTGTCGAACGACTCCCGGTTGAGGTAGTCCCGGTGGTCCACTACCGACGCGGGGATGCCGGCTTCGGCTGCGCGGACCAGGCCGTAGGCCCCGGGTCTATTACTGACCACAGCGCAAATGGAGAATTCGGCACGCTCGCCGGCGGCGTCGATCAGCGCCTGCAGATTGGTGCCGCTGCCGGAAACCAGTACCGCGACTCTACACAGCTTCCGCGACATTAGAGTCCCGCCAGTTCGACAGCTTCACCATCTTTTGCCTCGATGGAACCGATAACGCAGGCCTTTTCACCCAGCTGTCTCAGGGTTTCCAGAGCCGGGTCGGCAGCGTCCGCGGGCACGCAGATCACCATACCCACGCCGCAGTTGAAGGTGCGGTACATCTCGCGGAGATCGATATTGCCCGCCTCGCGCAGCCAGCGGAATACCGGGGGCATCTGCCAGTTGCCGGTGTCGATGACGGCCCGGGTGTCCTCGGGCAGGACCCGCGGCAGGTTTTCCAACAGGCCGCCGCCGGTAATATGGCTGAGGGCGTTGACCTGGACGCTCTTCATCAGTTGCAGCAGGTTCTTTACATAGATGCGGGTCGGCGCCATCAGCGCGCGGGCGAGGGTGGTGTCACCCATCTCCTGCTCCAGGTGGGCGCCGCTGATCTCCAGCACCTTGCGGATCAGGGAGTAGCCGTTGGAATGGGGGCCGCTGGAGGCCAGGCCGATCAGCTTGTCGCCGGCGGCGACTTTACTGCCGTCGATGATTTCGGATTTCTCCACCACACCCACGCAGAAGCCGGCCAGGTCGTAGTCGTCACCCTCGTACATGCCCGGCATTTCCGCGGTCTCACCGCCCACCAGGGCACAGCCTGCAAGCTCACAGCCGCGGCCGATGCCGGTCACCACCTCCGCGGCGATATCAACATTCAGCTTGCCGGTGGCGTAGTAGTCCAGGAAGAACAGCGGCTCCGCACCGGCGACCACCAGGTCGTTAACACACATGGCCACCAGGTCGATGCCAATGCTGTCGTGGATGCCCAGGTCCATTGCCAAGCGCAGCTTGGTGCCCACGCCATCGGTACCGGAGACCAGAACCGGCTCCTTGTAGCCGCTGGGCAGCTGGCACAGGGCGCCGAAACCGCCCAGTCCGCCCATTACCTCGGGCCGCTGGGTGCGCTTGGCGACGTGCTTGATGCGCTCCACCAGGGCGTTGCCCGCATCGATATCGACACCGGCGTCTTTGTAGCTGAGGGAATGGGGTTTGGAATCGCTCATGGTTCATCCCGCAATGGACTTTCGGAGGGCGCGTATTCTAGTGGAAAACCTGCCGAATATGCGAGCCAGCCCGCATTTCTCACAAACGGCCCGCGGCGGCGGCCCCAGACCGTTTGTGAGAAATGCGGACTAGAGACTGGGAGAAAAAGCCGACACTGATACAATAGCCGCAAATTGGCCGCTTCCACGGCAGCCGTCCATAGAAGTCTGAAGAGAGAAAACAGATGCGAACACCGCTCCGGCTCTGCTCGCTACCATTGGCATTGCTACTCTGGGTGCTGGCCCTACCGGCCCAGGCCCGCGTGGTGCCGGACCTCTACGAAGTGGTGGAGGCTGTGCCCAGCCGCGGCACCACCGACCGCACCGCGGCCAGCAGCCGCGGGCTGGAGCGCGTGTTCGTGCGGGTTACCGGCGACGCCGCTATCGGCAGCAATCCGCGCCTGCAGCCGGTGCTGCAGCGGGCTCAGCGGTATGTACAGAGCTACCGCTACGAGACCGAGGACAACCAGCTTTACCTGCATCTTTCCTACGAACCCCAGGCCATCTCCGAGCAGGTGCATAAACTGCAATTGCCCATGTGGCCCAACAACCGCCCCGGTACCCTGGTGTGGATGGCGGTGGACACCCTGAGCGACGGGCGCAGTGTCCTGCGCCAGGAAGACTACCCGGAACTCTTCGCGGTACTGGACAGTCTCGCCATTGAGCGCGGCCTGCCGGTGGAATTCCCGGTGATGGACCTGAACGACCAGCGTAACATGCCCCTCGGTGAGCTCTGGGCCCAAGACGAGCAGGCCGCGGAACGCGCCGGCGTACGCTACGGGCCGGATGCCACCCTGATGGGCCGCCTGTTGCAGACCTCTGGCGAGCGCTGGCAGGCCAACTGGCTGCTGATCCATGGCGGCCGCAGCTACGCCTTCGATGCCAGCGGCGACTCTATGGAAGAGGTTGCCCTGCGGGGCATCAACGAAGCCGCCGATCTCCTGGCCCAGCGCTACGCCGTGCGCTCCGACAGCACCAGCCAGCAGAGTGCGGTGGTCCTGGAACTCTCCGGTATCGACAGCTTCGCCGACTACACCGAAGCCTCCAGGTACCTGCAGGAGCTGGCTGTGGTCAGCAGCGCGGGCCTGCTGTCGATCAACGGTGACCGCATGCGGGTGGCTCTCACCACCTCCTCGCGGCTGCAAAACCTGCAGGATGCCCTGGCCCTGAACCGCAGGTTGCAGGCGCAGGCGGACGAAGGCCCCATCGATCTCAGCGGCTATCGCGCGCCACTCGGCAGCGCGGAGCACCCGTTGCGCTACCACTGGCGTTGAGATGACCGCGGAAAAAGGTGTGCCGCAGCAGCTTCCGCTGGGAATATCCCTGCGGGACGACGCCACTTTTGCCAACTTCTACCTGGCCCACGCCGATCCCAATCTCCAGGTCGTAGAAGCCTTGCAGCGATTTGCCGAAGGCGGGGGTGGTGATACGGCGCTCTACCTCTGGGGCGAAGCCGGCAGCGGTGTCAGCCACCTGCTGCAGTCCGCCTGTCTGCACGCCGAGGCCAACCGGCGCAGCTTCCAGTACCTGCCGCTGGCAGAGCTCCTGGACATGGACCCCGCCCCTATCCTCGACGGCCTGGAACAGCTGGAACTGGTCTGCATCGACGATCTGCACCGGCTCGAACAGCAGCCCCACTGGCAGACCGCGCTGTTTCATTTATACAACCGGGTGAGAGACGGCGGCGGCCAGCTGCTGCTCGGCGCCCGCCAATCCCCTCGCGGCCTGGACATAGCGCTGGCCGACCTCCGTTCCCGCCTGCAGTGGGGGCTCATCTACCAGCTGCAGCCCCTCAACGACCGCGACAAAATTGCCGCCCTGCGCCGGCGCAGCCGCCTGCGCGGCTTCGATCTCCCGGAAGACGTGGCGCAATATATCCTCCACCGCGCGCCGCGGGGCACCCGGGCTCTGTTCCTCTGCCTGGAACAGCTGGATCGCGCTTCGCTGATGGCGAAGCGGAAGATCACCATTCCTTTTGTCAAGGAAGTGTTGGGAATCTGACAGCGGCGGACTATTTCTCCGGCGCCACCAGCGCACCGTAGACCAGTGCGCTGCTTTCCGTATCGATGTTCTGCAGTGCCGGGTCCTCCCAACGATCAGCTTGCCGCGGCAAGCCGTGTCAGGCGGTGGGATAGCATGGTGGCTCCAGTTATTGGTTATCTTTGGTGCAGTTTCACAATCGTAATTGAATACAGGTCTTGTGTAAGGCGAATATGAAAAAATTCTAATCTTAACCTGGCAGCTGTGGCTTTAATGGTTCTGCAGGTACAGCCCGCCCCCAGCATTCAACCGCTATTTCCTATTTCGAACAGGTCGCGATTGCGGGGGTAGTAGTCGTGGGCGTAGTCCAGTTCCCCTGGTGAATCGGCAAAGAGGGTGGCCAGGGATTGGCGCGCGGTGATGGCGTCGCCGACCTTGGCCAGGCGGGTGAGCCGCCGGTTGTCCATGGCCGCCACTGTCGGAAAAGCCGATGCTGCCGACGGGCAGCACCGCCTGGCCGACGGTATTCAGGGTGGCGATAATGGTTTTTTCCCCGGCCTGGATCTGCAGGCGGGTGTTGGCGGTAAACCCTTCGGCGCGACAAATATCACTGTCGCTGCGCATATACACCACCGCTTCCTCGTGGGTGTCTATCCCCATCCTGAAGGCTTGCAGCTGGCCGGTTTCATCCATCGCCTGCCTCGGTATCGCCGTTGCCGGATTGCGCCGGTTCACCGGAAAGAGCGGCCCGGAGCTTCCATAATGATTGGATAGGGGTCGGGCCTTAATGGCACTAAGTTGAGACCTGGGCGGCCCTGCTACCGGGGGCTTTTTGCGGGACACGCCGTGAATCCATCCCTGGAGGCTTGTCCGCGAGGTCCCTCTCGCAGACAGTCCCGCAAAAAGCCCCCGGCATCAGGTCCTTCGCATCATAGCTATCGCTTAACTTAGTGCCATTTGTAGTGCCATTTGGGTCGGGCCTGTTTTTGTCGCTATTGAATTCTAGTTGGAATGCACGGGTTGGCCTTTAATTCCGAGATACCAGAGGGGCGAGGTACTGGTTATGCAGAATTTTCATAACATCCTGTTTGTCAGCCACGCGATCGGCGATGAGAGCGGCAGCTTGATGCAGGCGCTCAGCGTTGCGCGCAATAACCGCGCACCGGTGAAGGTGGTGGTAGTCTGCCCGGATTTGCCGGAGGAGTTCGGGGAATACAAACGGGTGTATATGGATGCCCTCTCGGAGCGGGTGAGGGAATCTGTGAAAAACGTCCTCGGTTCGCTGAAGCTTGGTGAGGATGAGCTGGAGGTGGATATCGAGGTGGACTGCGGCAGCACCCCCGCCGAGCGCGTTATCCACCGGGTGCAGCGCGACGATTACGACCTGGTGGTCAAGAGTGTAGAGGGGAAGAAGCAGCGTGCGGGATTCAAGGCGATGGATATGGAGTTGCTGCGCAAGTGCCCCTGTCCAGTATGGCTGTGCCGTCCGGCCAAGCACTCTCCGGGCGATATCCGCGTAGCCGTGGCCGTGGACCCGGATTGCAAGGAACCCAATAGCTACGACCTGGCGATACGCCTGCTGCGGCTGTCGCACTCGCTGGCCGACAGTTGTAGCGACGAACTGCATATTATCTCCTGCTGGGATTACGACGTGGACGCCTACCTGCGCCGCAATTTCCCCATCAATGTCTCTGACGAGCAGCTGAACCGTGCAACTGAATCGGCGAGATCCAAACACCGCTCAAAGCTCGATGTACTGATCAATGCGGCGGGTATCGGCGATGTGTTGGATATCCACCACGCCATCGCCCGCCCGGACCGTTTTATCCCACTGGTAATCGAAGAGAAAAAAATCGACCTCCTGGTGATGGGAACGGTGGGGCGTACCGGTATCCCCGGATTTATCATGGGCAATACCGCGGAAAATATCCTGCAGAAAATCAGCTGTTCGCTGTTGGCGTTGAAACCCCGTGGCTATGTGTCGCCGGTGAAGGTCTATTGAAGGAGGGCGTTGACGGGGGATGCGGGCCGCGCAAGGCGGCCCGCGGAGTTGGGATTACTGTTGGGACTGCTGTGTCTTCACAGCGGCGACCCACTCGTCCACCAGCTCCTCCAGCACATCTAGCGGCACGGCGCCGTTGGCCAGGACGGTGTCGTGGAAGGCGCGGATGTCGAACTGGTCGCCCAGCTCGTTTTTGGCTTTCTCCCGCAGCTCCACGATCTTCAGCATGCCAATCTTGTAGGCGGTGGCCTGCGACGGCATCACGATATAGCGCTCGATCGCCTTGACCACGTCCCCCTGCGGGTTGGGGCTGTTTTCCCCCAACCAGCCGATGGCCTGTTCGCGGCTCCACTTCTTGCTGTGGATACCGGTATCCACCACCAGCCGGCAGGCGCGCCAGAGTTCCATGGCCAGGCGGCCGAAGTCGGAGTAGGGATCTTTATAGAAACCCATTTCCTTCGGCACCATCTCCGAGTAGAGCCCCCAGCCCTCGATATAGGCGGTGTAGCCGCCGAATTTGCGGAACTTGGGAATCCCCTCCAGTTCCTGGGCGATGGAAAGCTGCATATGGTGGCCGGGAATGCCCTCGTGGTAGGCCAGCGCCTCCATCTGGTAAGTGGGCATATCCTTCATGTTGTACAGGTTGGCGTAGTAGATGCCCGGACGCGAGCCGTCGGGGGCAGGGCGCTGGTAGAAGGCTTTGCCGGCGGATTGTTCGCGGAAGGGTTCCACCGCCTTGACGACCAGGTCGGCCTTGGGCTTGGTGATAAACAGCTCGTCCAGGCGGCCCTTCATGGTCTCGATCAGTTCAGTAGCCTCCTTCAGGTAGCGCTGCTTGCCCTCCTCGGTGTTCGGGTAATAGAACTGTTCGTCGGTGCGCATGAATTCGAAGAAGTCCTGCAGGCTTCCCTCGAATCCCACCTTTTTCATGATCCCGCGCATTTCGTCGTGGATGCGCTCCACTTCCTTCAGGCCGATCTGGTGGATCTCGTCGGCGCTGAGGTCGGTAGTGGTGGTGCGCTTCAGGGCGAAGGCATAGAAGTCGTCGCCGTTGGGGAATTTCCAGGCGCCGTCGTCGGTGGTGGCCTGTTGTTGCAGTTCGCCCATGTAATCGATCAGGTTTTCGTAGGCGGGCTTGGCACTGCCCAGCAGCGCTTTGCGGGCCTGTTCGATCAGTGCGGTTTTCTGTTCGTCGGGGATATCCAGTGCATCGACCTTGCCCTTGAAGTCGGCGAACAGGGTGCTGTCTTTCCCCTCCTCAAAGGGAGCGCCGGTGATCAGGTTGCGGCTGTCGTTGATCACGTAGGGGAAGACGAATTTGGGGGCGATGATACCGGCCTTGGCGCGCTCCTTGAGGTTCGCGATCAGCTGCTCGAAGTGTTTGGGCAGATTGTTGAGGCGCGCGATATAGGCGTTGGCGTCGTTGGCGTTGTCGATACGGTGCTGGTTGATCAGCAGCGAGGGCACTTCCGAGTGGGTGCCGAACATCTGGTTGACCGGGTAGTTGTACAGGCGCCACTTATAACCCTCGATATCCATCTCCAGATTGCGCTTGAGCAGAGAGAGGCTGAGGCGGGTGGCATCGTCCAGCTCGGCGGGATCGAGCTTGTTCAGCTCGGCCAACTGGCGCTTGTTGATATCATTGGTTTCGGCCTCGAATTTCGGCGATAGGTCGTCCCACTTGCCGTAGTCCTCCTTGATGCCCAGGAAAGTCTTGAATTCGGGGCTGCGGTCGAGGTGCTCCTGGAAAAAGTCCTCGAACATCTGGTTGGTCCGTGCGATAGCTTCGGCGTTGGGCTGGGTGGCTTTGCTATCTGTCGCTGTGTTCTCTGCTTTCTCAACGGTGGTGGTGTCGATAGCCTGTTCGGTGGCACTGGATTCCCGCCCCCGGTCACAGCCTGTCATCACCAGCACGCTTATGGCGGCGGCGATCAGGGTCTTGTTCAACTTCATGGTGGTGTTCCGGTCAAAGTCAAAAGCGTTGTTTTGTTTTGGGGTTCCGCATGAAAAAAGCGGGCACTGGGCCCGCTTGTTCCGACTGCCGTTATCAGGCGAAGTTCTGGTTGACGAAGTCCCAGTTCACCAGGCTCCAGAAGGCTTCGAGATATTTGGGGCGCAGGTTGCGGTAGTCGATGTAGTAGGCGTGCTCCCAGACATCGCAGGTAAGCAGGGCAGTCTGGTCCGAATCGGTCAGCGGGGTGCCGGCGTTGGAGGTGTTGACGATAGCCACAGAGCCGTCGCTCTTCTTCACCAGCCAAGTCCAGCCGGAGCCGAAGTTATTCACCGCGCTGTTGGAGAACTCCTCCTTGAACTTGTCGAAGGAGCCGAAAGCGGCGTTGATGGCCTCGGCCACTGCACCGGTGGGCTCGCCGCCGCCGTTGGGGCTCAAGCAGTTCCAGTAGAAGGTGTGGTTCCAGACTTGCGCGGCGTTGTTGAACACGCCGCCGGAGGAGGATTTGATCACCTCTTCCAGGGACTTGCCGGCCTCTGCGGTGCCTTCCAGCAGGCCGTTCAATTTGTCTACATAGGTCTTGTGGTGTTTGCCGTAGTGATACTCCAGAGTTTCCTCGGAGATGTGTGGTTCCAGGGCATTCTTCGCATAGGGGAGTTCGGGCAATTCGAAAGCCATGGTGTCTTCCTTCCTTTGTCTTAGGTTGTTGGTGGGGGCATTCTACACGCGTGGAGAGGCATTATTAACCCGGCGCGTGGTCGATAAGAGTAGTGGGGGCTGGTTCCGCAAAGACAAGCGTGTGGGCTAGGCTTTAGCTAAACCGATTACTTTTTCGTCAATTTTTTGGTATAACTGCCGCTGAATTCGACTAATCACAGAGCATGCGTATCGGCGATCCCGCCGCGCGCCTGTCAACACCGGATATGTCAACCATGCAACGCAGAGAGCCTACACTGGACGGCACCAGCGCAGCCGTAGAACCCCAACTGGAGCGCCCCATCGGCCGCTCCTTCCGCGAGCCGGCCGCCGAGCCGGAAGAGCGCAGCGGTGGCGGTGGTGTGTCCATGCTCGCAGTAGTGGCCCTGATCCTGGCGCTCGCCGGCCTGGGGGCCGCCGCCTTCCTGTACAACCAGTGGCAGCTCAGCCGCGTGGCACTGGTGGATGCGGAGAGCCGTATCGTCGAACTGGAGAAGCGCTTCGAAATGTCTGACGAGGAGTCCTCGGCCTCGGTGGAGGTGCTGAACGCCAAGGCGAAGGAGAATTCCTCGGAGATCCGCAAGCTGTGGGGCGTGGCCTATGACACCAACCGCAAGAACATCGCCGCCAATACGGGCGCCGCAGCCGCCAACAAGAAGCAGCTGGCCAGCCTGGCCTCCCAGGTCAAGGGCATGGAGTCCAGCGTGAAGAAGATCGCCGCGGTGGAGTCCTCGCTGACGGAACTGCGCAAGTCCAATACCGAAAGCCAGCGTGAACTCAAGGACTCCCTCGCCCGCCTGGAGCGCCAGCTGGCCTCAGTGCGCAGCGACCTGACTGCGCGGGTGGGGGCCAACGAGGAGGCTGTGGAGTCCATCGACGCCTACCGTCGGTCGGTGAACCGGGACCTGGTGCAACTGCGCGATGCTATCCGCAGCCTGCAGTCCGGCTCCGCTACTGCTTCCACTCCCTGACCGCATCCCGAGCCATATCATAGGTAGGGCGAACCTTGGTTCGCCCTTTTTCGTGGAACCACTCGGGCGAACACAGGCTTTCCCCCTCTGGATCCAATCCCCGCCAAAGTCCCACAATTCGTGTAAAATCGCCGCCTTCGAGATGTTACACCGGAGCCGGCCATGACCACTATCCGCCAGGATGACCTTATCAACAGCGTCGCCGATGCGCTGCAGTTTATCTCCTATTACCACCCACAGGATTTCATTCAGGCCCTGCACAAGGCCTACGAGAAGGAAGCCAACCCGGCGGCGAGGGACGCCATGGCGCAGATTCTGATCAATTCCCGTATGTGCGCCGAGGGCCACCGTCCCATCTGCCAGGATACCGGCATTGTGACCGTCAAGCTGAAAGTGGGCATGAATGTGCGCTGGGATGCGGAGATGAGCGTGACCGATATGGTCAACGAGGGCGTACGCCGCGCCTACCAGTTTTCCGACAATGTACTGCGCGCCTCAATCCTCGAGGATCCGGACGGCGCGCGCAGGAACACCGGCGACAACACCCCGGCGGTGATTCACTACGAGATAGTTCCCGGCGATACCGTCGAGGTCTATGTCGCCGCCAAGGGCGGCGGCAGTGAAGCCAAGAGCAAATTCGCGATGCTGAATCCCTCCGACTCGGTAGTCGAATGGGTGCTGGAGATGGTGCCGAAGATGGGGGCTGGCTGGTGCCCGCCGGGCATGCTCGGTATCGGCGTCGGCGGTACCGCGGAGAAGGCCATGCTGCTGGCCAAGGAGTCGCTGCTCGATCCCATCGATATCCAGGAACTGCAAGAGCGCGGGACCTCCAATCGGGCCGAAGAACTGCGCTTGGAGCTGTACGACAAGGTCAACCGGCTCGGCATCGGCGCCCAGGGCCTCGGCGGCCTCACCACGGTGCTGGATGTCAAGGTCAGGGACTACCCGACCCACGCCGCCAACAAGGCGGTGGCGATCATTCCCAACTGCGCTGCCACCCGCCACACCCACTTCACCCTCGATGGCTCGGGCCCGGCGCGTCAGGTCCCGCCGAAGCTTGAAGACTGGCCGCAGGTGGCGCGGGAAGCCGGTGGCAACACCCGCCGCGTAAACCTGGATACGGTGACCCGCGAGGACGTGCTCAGCTGGCAGCCGGGGGAGACCTTGCTGCTGAACGGCAAAATGCTCACCGGCCGCGACGCCGCCCACAAGAAAATGGTGGATATCCTCGCCGGGGGCGAGTCCCTGCCGGTGGACCTGGCGGGCCGCTTTATCTACTACGTGGGCCCGGTGGACCCGGTGCGCGAGGAAGTGGTCGGTCCCGCCGGCCCCACCACCGCCACGCGTATGGACAAGTTCACCCGCACCATGCTGGAGGAGACCGGTCTGTTGGGAATGATCGGCAAGGCCGAGCGCGGCCCCACGGCGATTGAGGCGATCCGCGACAACCGGGCCGTCTACCTGATGGCCGTGGGGGGCGCAGCTTACCTGGTGGCCCAGGCCATCAAGGACGCCAAAGTCGTCGCCTTCCCGGAATTGGGAATGGAGGCCATCTACGAGTTCCAGGTGGAGGATATGCCGGTAACCGTGGCGGTGGACAGCCAGGGCGAATCGGTACACAACACCGGACCGCTGATCTGGAAGGAAAAAATCGCCGCCGGCGAGGTGGCGGTAAAATAATTCCCAAGGAGCGCGGAACTCCAGCTCTGCTTATGGGTCGGAAAGGGCGCTAAATTAAAGTTCCGGTGACCTGTCACCGGCGGCTGTTTGCGGGACACGCTGTGAATACTTCCCCGTAGCCCATCGCGGTCATTCGTGGCCGCGATGGTCCCGTAAGCAGCCACCGGCATCAGGGCCTCGTATTGCGGCCCGTGGTCGCTCATTCAGTTTAAATATTTCTTCGCTTTTTTTAGCACTCTGTCCCATTTGCTTGGGGCAAAACCAAATAAAATTGGTTTTCTGTCGGTTCGCTTGTTTCCACACAAAGCGGCGGGTAGAGTGGGGCGCAACTCAATAAATAATAATTGATAGGAGCTACCCCATGACTGATCTCGCCCAGCAAAAATGTGAAGCCTGCCGAGCTGACGCACCGCTGGTCAGTGACGAAGAACTGGCGGAATTGTTGCGGGAAATCCCCGACTGGACCCCGGTCTCCCGCGACGGAATTATGCAATTGGAGCGGGTGTTCAAATTCCGCAATTTCAAGCAGGCGCTGGCATTTACCAACCGCGTGGGCGAGATTGCGGAAGAGGCTGGTCACCATCCTGCACTGTTGACTGAGTGGGGTAAGGTCACTGTGACCTGGTGGAGCCACGAGGCCAAAGGGTTGCACAAGAACGACTTTATTCTGGCCGCGCGCACCGACCGACAACTGGAAGCGGAGTAGCAACGAGCCTCCCGGCTGGCGCTTCGTTTTTTGTTTAACCTGACTCCGTGACTTCAGGGCGGATGCAGAGTGCAAGATATTGGCGTCACAGTGGATTTTCCGAAGGAGTGGCGTATCCGGGACTACGTCCGACTGAGGAAAATTCGCTGTGGCGTCAAAAGCTTGTGCTCTGCGCCGTCATGACGTCAAGGATTCAGGTTTAATGTACCAAACGGGGCTGCCATGTTGAGAATGAAATCGAGCTGTGAACGCTGCGGCGTTCGACTGGGGCTGGCTGACCGGGCCTATATCTGTTCCTACGAATGCACTTTCTGCCCGCAGTGCAAAGAGGCGCTGAAACACAGCTGTCCAAACTGCCAGGGCCAGTTGGCGCAGCGTCCGACTCGCACCAGTTCACCGACAGAAGTGCCGGACCACGGCTTTAAAGCCAAATTGCAGAGACTCTTACCGTGATGCTGTTCTTTCTCGCCAATTCGGTGAAGACCGGGGTGGTGACGAAAATCCTGTAACCGCGGTCGGATAAAGCCCTTGTAGGAGCGGCCGTTGGCTGCGAACGGCATTGTCGTTGGCGATGCAGGTCGCGGCCAACGGCGGATGGCCGCCCCGCCGCTCCTACAGAAGGTTTTCCCTGGCCTTCTGTGCCCAGAGCAGAAATTCCCGGTTGCCGTCCCCGCCCTTGATGGGGCTGTCGATATAGGCCTCCACTTCCAGTCCCAGCGATTCGCACAGGGTGGTGATTTTCTCCCGCACCTGGGGATAGAGCTTTTCGTCCCGCACCAGCCCGCCCTTGCCGATATGTTCCGGCCCCACTTCGAACTGGGGTTTTACCAGGCCGAGCAGGTGACCGCCGGGTTTCGACAGTGCCGGCAGGCGGGGCAGTATCAGGGTCTGGGAGATAAACGACACGTCCATCACAATGGCGTCGAAACCATCGTTGCCATAGGGCGCCAGTTGCGCGGCCTCCAGATTGCGAGCATTCACGCCCTCGAACAGTCGCATGCGGGGATCATCGCGCAGTTTCTGTGCCAATTGACCGCGCCCCACGTCCACACCCACTACCAGTTCCGCGCCGCGCTGTAGCAGGCAGTCGCTGAAGCCGCCAGTGGAGCAGCCCACGTCCAGCACGCGCCAGCCGCGCGGGTCCAGCCCTGTATAGTCCAGGATTGCCGCCAGCTTGAGCCCGGCGCGGGAGACATAGCGGTCTTCCGGCAACGGCTCCACCCGCAGCTCCCAGTCCTCGCCCACCGGTTGCCCGGCTTTCTGTGCCGGTTGCCAGCCGGCGCCACCGGCGAGCCATACCCGGCCGGCATCCACCAGCTTCTTGGCATGGGTGCGAGAGCTGGCCAGGTGGCGCTGTACCAGTAGCAGATCCAGTCGAGTCATAAATGGTTATGAGTTTCTGTCGGCATGATGGATGAAGTGGATGCCATCCTAACCTCCGCCCACGCCGTTGAGAAGCTCTATGCTTAGTGGATACGGGAGGTTGGCGGTAGATGGCGAAAGGCGTTCTGGGCAAATTCAGGGTTCGCAAGGGGAGAGTTTTCCAGGCACCTCTGGAGGGAGCCTTTGGGCGCCTGGTAACGCCTTTCGAGGAGTTTATTCACCGCCAGAGCAGCAGCGGCCTGCTGTTGATAACCTGCGCGGTGATTGCCCTGATCATAGCCAATTCCCCACTGCAGGAAGGCTATGAACACCTGCTGGAACTACCCGTCAGCCTGAATGCCGGCGACTGGGACTTCTCCCTCAGCCTGCACCATTGGATCAACGACGGTCTGATGGCCATCTTCTTCTTTCTCGTCGGCCTGGAACTCAAGCGCGAGTTTCTGGTGGGCGAGCTGTCGGACCTGAAACATGCGGTGCTGCCGGTGATGGCGGCCGTCGGTGGCATGCTGGTGCCGGCGCTGATCTACGCAGCTTTCAACAGCGGTACCGAGGGGGCGCGGGGTTGGGGAATCCCCATGGCCACGGATATCGCCTTCGCGGTGGGCTGTATCGCCCTGCTGGGCAATCGGGTGCCGCGGGCGGTGGTGACCTTCCTGGTGGCGCTGGCCATCGTCGATGACTTGGGCGCGATACTGGTGATCGCCATTTGGTACACCGATAGCGTCAATATGGTGGCGCTGGCGGTGGCGGGTATATTGGTGGTAATCCTCTGGTTGCTGAAATTCGCCGGCGTCCGTCGCTCTCCCGCGTATATCTTTGTGGGGGTTTTACTCTGGTACGAGCTGCATATCACCGGTGTGCACGCCACCCTGGCGGGGGTGGTCACCGCCATGGCCATCCCGGCCCGGCCGAAATACGATCCGGTGGCATTCAGCACTTTCGTCAAGGATATTATCCGCAGCTTTGACCGCTGCTTTCGCCCCGGGGACAGGATCATCGCCAACGATGCCCTGC
The DNA here is from genome assembly GCF_014191725.1 of Microbulbifer rhizosphaerae. GTDB lineage: Bacteria > Pseudomonadota > Gammaproteobacteria > Pseudomonadales > Cellvibrionaceae > Microbulbifer > Microbulbifer rhizosphaerae. The sequence goes on along the minus strand of NZ_JACHWZ010000011.1, from coordinate 160,444 downwards.
GCGCGCGGGTGAACGCGCTGGGCAAAGGAGTCAGTATGGCGCAGTCGCCATTGCAGCGCATGGAAACACGCCTGCATATACCGGTGGCTTTCCTGGTGATCCCCATTTTTGCCCTGGCCAATGCCGGCATTCCCGTGGACAGCTTTACCAGTACCACCGCGGTGTTCAATCCGGTGACCCTGGGGGTGATCTGCGGTTTGGTGCTGGGCAAGCTGGTGGGCATCGTCGGCGCCACCTGGTTGGGTTGGAAGCTGGGGTTTGGCACGCTGCCCACCGCCGCCAGCTTTCACCATATTGTCGGCGTGGCGCTGTTGGGAGGGATCGGCTTTACCATGTCAATCTTTATTTCCGAACTGGCTTTTCCCGGTAATCCGGAATTGCTGGTGCAGGCCAAGGCCGGTGTATTGCTAGCGTCGGTGATCGCCGGCATTGCGGGTTTCCTGGTATTGCGCAGGGCGCCGGTGTCGGAGGAATTCGAACCGGAAGAAGAGGAGATCGAGCAACGGAGGGAGGAGGGCTAGGCCAGTATAGCGGGGTTGATTAAGAGGGCGGCATTGGCAGCCGGCCGTCCACTTCGAACTGGCTGCGGGCAAATTGGTAGAGGCGGCTACCCACCTTGAACTCGACGCGATCGATAGTGGCTTGGGAATAGATACCCGTCTCCCGCGCCGGGCGCCGGCTCACCAGTGCAGTGGGATCGAAAATAGCCACGTTGATGCCGCCGCGCCGGTCCCGTGCGGAGACATACTGCGCCAGCTGCACCTCGCGCTCGCGCATTTCGCTGCCCAGAGCCTGGCTGTCATGGTAGCTCGAGGGGGAACTGAGAGACGGGTAGCGGTTGAACGGCGGCTGTTGCAGCAGTACGGCCCGCTCGCAGCTGTAGCGCAGGGTGAAGGCGGTGTGTTGGGTGTCGATGCGGTTGGGGGGCGGGGTATCCATGCCGGATAGGTACACAAAACGATAGAAGGCGCACTCCGCGAGGGCGGTATCTATCTGCACTGCGCCGTAGAATATTCCCGGCTCGAAGTGCCGGCCGAAACGGGAGCCCCAGAGCAATGGCGGGTAACGGAAGGGGGAGCCGAGCAGGTAGTGCAGGTCAGCGGCTGCCGGTGGCAGGGGCGGTTTGCTGTGGGTTTCCAGCAGTTCCTCCAGTACTGCCTGGCTCTCCAGACTGCTGGTGATCGACACCGTGGCCACTTGGCGCTGGCTTTCCACGATGCGCCAGCACTGGCCGTCCAGGGGACGGATGTAGCGCTCTCCCTGCGCCTCGGCCCAGATATTCGAGCCGTGTCCCGAGGTGCTCAAGCTGCGCCCCGAATGGCGTCCAGGTAGTTACAGGTTCGCGCGAGGCCGTCGATGCGTTGGATAAGTTCCAGCGGGCGGCCGCCCAGATGGTGGTTGTAGGTCTGCATGAAGTGGCGGATGTTGGCGGTATCGCCGCCGTTCAGCGGCACCAGGGAGCGGTAGATGCGGATCACCAGCATGGCGATTTCGCCGGTCTTGGAGCAGGGATCTATGGTGCCCCCCTGCTTGAGGCGGCCCAGGGAGGAGCGGCTAAGTCCCAGCACCGCCATCAGTTCGGTATTGCCGAGCCCGAGGGCCGCGGCGGCGCCGAAAAAGCCCTCTGCCAGGGCGTGTTCCGGATCAACCTGGATCTTGTGCATAGACCGTCTCCACTTCCACTCTGGGATAAATAGCCGCTCATTATGGGAAAAATAACCAAATAAGTCCCAAAATGCAATGGAAACTTTACCATTGCCCGTGAAGCACTCCTGGGAAAATGTCATGCTGGCGGTTCGCTGCTATCGCCGGTGTGTTGCAGCACTTCCTGTACCAGCAACTGCATGCGTTCGAAATGGCTGCCTTTCCAATAGACGCGCCGGCAGTCCCCGCATTGGAAGAACTCGTGAAAATAGCGGCGGGTATTCTCCGGCAGCAGCGGTTCCACCGCCCCCTTGCTCACCTCAGCCAGAAGGCCGTTGCAGGCGATACAGCGGGAAAAGGGGAGGGCCTTGCGCTCCAGTTGCAGCCGCTGCACCACTTCGGCCAGTTGCTGGCGCGGCCTGGTGGCGCGCACATAGTAGCCGCGTCGCAACTGCTTGCGCTTCAGCAGTTCCAGATCGCGGGTCAGCAGGATACGCCGCTGCTCGACGGAAATGCGCAGCAGCGTATCGTCGTGGTAGTCGCCGCGGAACAGGCTGTCGAACCCCAGCATGCGCAGGTAGCCGGCCAGGCGGCCCAGGTGGCAGTCGAGCACGAAGCGAGTGACGCGCAGGGGGCGCGGGCGCAGGCGGGTGACGTCGGAGATATCCAGCGCCTCGAACACCGGGTAGACGCTGACGCGGTCGCCGTCGCGCAGCCGGTAAGCGAAATCCACCGACTTGCCATTCACCAGGACCAGGTCCACCTCTGTGTGCGGCACGCCGACATTCTCGATGGCGTCCTTCACCGAGTCGGTCGGCACATACTCCCGGACGAAGGCGCGCTGGCGCCGGTGTCGCGGCAGGAAGTCGTTCAGTTCCCGGTAGAAGCGAAAGGTGACACTGGCCATAGGCAGAAAAAGGCGCCGGAGTTCAGCGCCACTGACTGAGTCTTCGCACTTTTCAGTCTAGGGCCTGTGCACACTAAATTCGATGGCTGCGACGGAGGCCGTTTTTTCGCAAGGCAAGGTGCAGTGAGCGCGGTGTGGCCCGCCACATAAGCGAACTGCAACGCAGCATTGCGAAAAAACGGCCCCGTCCCTTAACCCGGCAATATTTTATTGCCGGGTTAATAATAAAAAGCTGGGTCAGAAATCAAACCCGGACACCAGCACCCGGTCGCCGCTGTCGATCCACCGCGACCAGGCTGCCGGTGGCGCTGTCGGTGACATATAGAACCCCCTGTTCTGCATCGAAAGCGGCGTCGCTCAGGACGGCTGACGCGTTGAAGGGGCTGCCGCCGCCAATCAGCTGCTCATCACCGCTGTTGAATTCGCCATCCGGGCCCCGGTCATGGCCGGAAATTACGCTGCGGTCGCCGGTGTCCAGATCCACAGCGATAACAGTGTCGTTGTTGGTCCCCAGGAATTGTGAATCCACTATCACCGCGCGGTTGTTGGCAGGGTCCAGAGAGACGGATTTCGGGGTCACCAGTACATTGCCACTGCCGGTAGCCTGATCCGAGATCACCGCCCGGTCGCCAGTGGCCAGATCCACGCTCATCAGGTGGCCTATATCTTCGTTAATTAACTGCACCAGCAGCAGGCGGTTGTTCTGCGTATCCAGCGTCGCGGATATCGGGTCCAGAATCGCCTGGCCGGTGCCGATGTCTGTCTCGTCGGTGCCGTCTCCCCTTGAGATCAGGGCGCGATCGCCACTGTCCAGATCCACCGCGACCAGGCCGCCCCTCTGGGCCACCAATACGCGGTTGTTGGCAGCATCCACCGCCACCGCCCGGATACTGCCGAATGCCGGCCCCCCGCCCACGGCATCACCGGAGAGGATGGAACGATCCCCGCTTTCCGGGTCCACGGCCACCACGACCTGCGCCGACGAATCAGCTACCAGCAAGCGGCGGTTGGCGGCATCCACCACCAGGTCTCGAGGGTTGCGCAACTGCGGGCCTTCCCCACGAATCTGGTTGGGGTTGTCCGCATCGAAGCCGGAGAGCGGGGCGCGGTCGCCGAGGGTGCTGCCCGGGATCAGGTTCATGCCGTAGAGCGATTGGTCTGCTCCACTCAGCACCACCGCCGCGGGTTGGCCGGAACTGGCGTTGGGCAGCAGTGCCACAGCGGCGAGGCGAAGGAAGTCCGGGCCGCTGCCCAGACTGTTTTCCAGCGGAAACCGGTCGCCGCTGCTCAGATCCACCACAAAGACCTTGTCGTGGCCCGTGTCGGTGGCCCAGATCCGGCTGGCGTCGCTGGGGTCAAACAGCATATCTCCGACCTCGTTGAGTCGAGGGCCTTTGCCGAGCTTGGTCCCTTCCTCGTCCGGCCCGGAGAGAGGGTCTTGCTGCCGTCGTTGAGATTGACACCCAAGAAGATGTCGCCACGACCGAAGCCCTCCCCTTCGGCAACCACGGCCAGCTCGCCGCCACCGGCGGGGTCAAATGCCACGGCGTGGGGGGAGGTGAATAGAGAATATTCCGCAGGTGGGGAGCAGTATGAATCGACAAACATTGACCGCGCCCGGATACCTGTCCAGATGCTGATGAGCGATAGCTATTATGAAGTCTGGAAAATGCAGCAGGATTTCGCCTTCAAAATCGCAAGAGCCATTAGCCGAGTAAATGGAGAGCCGCTATAGTAGCCGCCGGTAGGAACTCGCTGTGGGTTATGTCGCCGCCGAGGGTAGAAGTTGCGGTCTGGAAAGCGGCTATCGGCGCACTGCCCACCGATAGACTTGGCACTGGACGAGCAGGATTTGTGGCAGCGAACCCTCACAAAAAAACGAGTAAACAAAGGGGAAACCGGCATGAACCTGATCCGTACACTGCACTGGCCGCTGGCCGTAGTGGCAATACTGCTGGCCTTCGGCGCCTGCGGCGGCAAGAAAGAGGAAAAGTTCGGCGAGGCGGCGGTAGACGCAGGGGTATCGGAGCAGGTGGAAGCGGCCGGTGCCGGGGAGGTGGATAAGGATGCTGTAGCGCAGGCCTATGTGGAACTGGTGCTGGAACTGGGCAACCATGACGAGACCTATGTGGATGCCTACTACGGCCCCAAGGAGTGGAAGGAGAAGGCGGCCGCGAGCGCGGCGACGCCCGCCGACCTGGCCCGGCGCGCGAAGGAGTTGATACAGCAGCTGCCGGGCGAGATTGCCGCGGACGGCGCCATCGACAACCTGCGCGCTCACTACCTGAAGACCCAACTGCGCGCGGTGCAGGCCCACGCCGAGAGCCTGGCCCGAAACGGGGAAAGGAATTTCGCTCGCGAGGCGCAACTGCTCTACGACACCCAGCCGCCGCAGCAGGTATTTGCCGAGTTTGAGCCGGTACTCGCCGAGCTGGACGAGCTGCTCCCCGGGGACGGCCCCCTGCACCTGCGCGTCCAGGAATTCAAGAAACAGTTCGAAATCCCCGCGGACAAGCTGGAGGCGGTATTCGATGCCGCCATCGACGCCTGCCGAGAGCGCACCAAACAACATATCGGGCTGGCGGCCAATGAGAATTTCGTGCTGGAATATGTCACCGACAAACCCTGGAGCGGTTACAACTGGTACCAGGGCAATGCGCAGAGCCTGATCCAGGTGAACACCGAACTGCCGATCATGATCGACCGCGCCATAGACCTCGGTTGCCACGAGGGTTACCCCGGCCACCACACCTACAATGCGCTGCTGGAAGACGAACTGGTGAACAAGCGCGGTTGGGTGGAATACAGCATCTACCCGCTATTTAGCCCCCAGTCCCTGATCGCCGAGGGCAGCGCCAACTATGGCATCGAGCTGGCGTTTCCCGGCGGAGAAAAGATTGAGTTTGAAAAGTCAGTGCTGTACCCGCTCGCGGGACTGAATCCGGCCGATGCAGAAAAATACGATCGTGTATTGGAGTTGATCGAAAAACTCAGCTTCGCCGGCAACGAGATCGCCCGCCAGTATATCAACGGTGAAATCGACGGCGACGAGGTGGTGGAATTATTCCAGCAATACACCCTGATGAGCCCGGAAAAGGCCAGGCAGCGCCTGCGCTTCGTGGATGCCTACGGGGCCTATGTGATCAACTACAACTGGGGCAAGCAGCTGGTGGCGGACTATGTGGAGCAGGGCGCGGATTCTGTCGATGAACGCTGGCAGCGCTTTGGCAAATTGCTGTCGTCGCCGCGGCTGCCCTCTTCCCTTAACTGGTAGGCACGGGCGATGGACTACAAAGCTGCGCGCGATTATCTGCTCTCCCGCCCCGAAGCTGTCGAGGACTTCCCTTTCGGCCCGGATGCCGCGGTTTTCAAGATAAAAGACAAGATGTTCGCCCTGCTGAGCACCCGCAGGGGCGTAGTCAGCGTCAACCTCAAATGCGATCCCGACGAGGCCCAGGCGTTGCGGGATATTTTCCCGGGCGTGCTGCCCGGTTACCATATGAACAAGAAGCACTGGAACACGGTGTTGCTGGACGGCAGTGTGCCGAGCTATGAAATTGAGAGGATGATGGACAATTCCTACGGGCTGGTGGTCAAGGGGCTGCGGAAGGTCGAACGCGAAGCCCTGGAACTGGCTTACGGACCGGATGCGGTCTACCGATAAATGAATCAGGAGTAGTTGTGAACGAATTTATAGTCGATGTAACGGCGCAGAACGCCCAGCAGGTACTGATCGAGGAATCCATGAAACGCCCGGTGGTGGTGGATTTCTGGGCCGACTGGTGCGAGCCCTGCAAGCAGCTGATGCCGGTGCTGGAGAAGCTGGCCAAGGAATATGACGGCCAGTTCCTGCTCGCCAAGGTCAATGCGGACTCCGAGCAGATGCTGGCGGGCCAGTTGGGCGTGCGCAGCCTGCCCACGGTGATGGTGCTGAAGGACGGCCAGCCGGTGGACGGCTTTGCCGGCGCTCAGCCGGAGAAACAGATCCGCGAAATGCTGGACAAGTACCTGCCCAAACCCTGGGATCTGAAACTGCAGCAGGCCCAGGCGCTGGTGGCGGAGAACAGGCTGGACGAGGCACTGCCGGTCCTGCGCCAGGCTTACAGCGAGTCCGATGAGCGCGCGGATATCGCCAAGCAATTGGCGGCGGTGCTGCTGGAGCAGAATCGCACCCAGGAGGCGGAGACGGTGCTGGGCAAGATCATGCTGGCGGATCAGGACAGCGACTACCAGCAGTTGATGTCGCAGCTGGAACTCAAGCAGCAGGCGGCGGACTCTCCGGAGATCAAAGCTTTGCAGCAGGCGCTGGAAAAAAATCCGCAGGATTTCGATTCCGCCTACCAACTGGCGATACAGTACAGCCAGAACCAGCGCCACCAGGAGGCGCTGGACCTGCTGCTGGACATCCTGCGCCGGGATATGAATTTTGCCGACGGCGCTGCCAGGCAGGCCTACCTGGATATGGTGAAGAGCCTGGGGGCTGGTGATCCACTGGCGACACAGTACCAGCGCAAGCTGATGACCCTGCTTTATTGATTTGAATCGACTCTGTAGGAGCGGCCGTTGGCCGCGATCGATGTGGGAAAATATCGGCCGGCTATCGCGGCCAGCGATTGCTCCTACAGGGCTGGAGAAACCGTGTACAAACTCTGCGTCTATATTCCCGAAACCCACCTGGAGAAGGTGAAAACCGCACTGTTCGCCGCCGGCGCGGGCCGGATCGGCGACTACGACTGCTGTTGCTGGCAGGTGCCGGGCATCGGCCAGTTCCGCCCGCAGGCCGGCAGCCAGCCGTTTATCGGCGAGATCGGTGTAGTGGAACAGGTATCGGAATACCGGGTGGAGATGGTGTGCGCCGACGAGTTGGTGGACGCAGCGCTGGCCGCACTGCGCGAGGCACACCCCTATGAGGAGCCGGCGTTCGACCTGTGGAAATTGGACGAGCGCTGCGGTTGATCCGTATTCGCCTCCAGCGACGAACAAAGGTTTGCCCCTGCTTTTCCTGCATTCGTTTATAGTTTGCGGTGGATAACGCCGCGGTGCAGGGGATAGCCGCTCCCCTTGCGGTCCTCGAAATAGTGCTCGAGGGCCCGATGCATAATTGGGAAGGCCATTTCCTCCCAGGGGATTTCATCCTCCCCGAACAGCGCCACCTCCAGTGACTCGGGCCCCGGGCCGAAATCTGTATCAAGGAGCTCGCCGCGATAGATCAGGTACAACTGGTTGATATGCGGGATATCGTAGACGGTATAGAGATCGTTCACGCGAATATTCGCCCGCGCTTCCTCCCAGGACTCCCTAAGAGCCCCCTCCTCACTGGTCTCGCCGTTTTCCATAAAACCCGCCGGCAGGGTCCAGAGCCCCAGGCGCGGCTCTATGGCTCGCTTGCACAGCAGCACCCGGTCGCCGAGGTAGGGAAGCACGCCGACGATGACCCGGGGGTTGATATAGTGGATTGCGCCGCAATTCCCGCACAGGTGGCGGGGGCGGTCATCGCCCTGGGGAATGGAGAAAGTGACGGCGTCGCTGCCGCAGTAACTGCAGAATTTCATGGCGCCAGTATAACCGCGTCCGCGCCGGCCGTCAGTCTGTCGGAGCCGTGATCCAGGGAGGGTCGAGGATCAGCCATCGACCGGGGCGCGAACGATCCGGCGGGTCATGCAGTGCCCGCTACCGCGACCGTCAGTGAAGGCCACGCCAGCCCCCACTTGGCGCCTGCTCGCTATGTTTTCCAGCCGTTCCTAGAACCGGTTTGTCAGCTAAAGGGTCATAACGATCCGGCCTTCAATTTTTCCTTCCCTCATGCGGTCGAAAATGCTGTTGATATTGTCGATAGGCTCAGTGGTAAAGTGGGATTCCACTTTGCCGTCACCGGCAAACTCCAACGCCTCTTCAAGGTCCGCACGGGTGCCGACAATTGAGCCGCGAATGGTTTTGCGCGATAGCACCGTATCAAAGATATCGAGGTCGAAAGTGCCCGGAGGCAGGCCGTTGAGCACCATGGTGCCATGACGCCCCAGCATGCCCACACCCTGTGTGAATGCACTGCCGGAAACGGCGGTAACCAACACGCCGTTGGCGCCCCCCATTTGCTTCTGTACTTCAGCTACGGGATCTGTGTTTTTAGCGTTGAGGGTCAAATCCGCCCCCAGGGAACTGGCCAGTTTCAGCTTTTCATCGTCGATATCCACCGCAATCACTTTCATCCCCATGGCTTTGGCGTACTGAACGGCCATATGCCCGAGTCCGCCGATACCTGAAATCACGACAGTTTCTCCGGGCTTGCATTCGGTTTCCTTCAAGCCTTTGTAAACCGTTACCCCGGCGCAGAGAATCGGAGCGGAACTGTCGAACGCCAACCCTCTGGGCAAACGGGCGACATAATCAGCATCCGCCAGCACATACTCGGCAAAGCAGCCATTGACGGAATAACCGGTATTCAACTGTTCTCCACAGAGAGTCTCCCAACCTGTTACGCAATGGTGACAGTGTCTGCAGGCGGTGTGCAGCCAGGGTACCCCGACCCGGTCCCCCTCTTTGACAATCTTTACGCCTTCACCAACCTGAACCACAACACCGGACCCTTCGTGCCCGGGAATAAATGGCGGATTGGGCTTGACCGGCCAATCCCCTGCCGCGGCATGCAAATCGGTATGGCAAACGCCGGAGGCTTCTATTTTGACAAGAACTTTTCCTGGAGAAACATTGGGAACCGTCACTTCCTCGATGGATAACGGTTTGCCAAACTCATGTACAACGGCAGCTTTCATAGTCCTGGACATTTGGTGGCCCGCCTTTTTTCTCTGATTCTGTTGGTATGGAACCTGTTCACTAAAGCCCGCAGACCTCTGTCGTAGTTCGAACGACCCGTACGGCGCTCACTGCGCTTCGTCCCGGGCGAAAACGGCCTCAGTCGCCGGGATTACACACGGGGAGTATAGATAGGGCCAACGAGGCTGAATTGAGGTACATCAATCAACAGGTCAATTACCCTGCCGACGGCCAGGAGCGAGAAAACAATGATGGGTTAGGGGGTTGTTGTTGGCGCAACCTGCGATGCTTATGCTGCCTATAATGGTTTTATGGGTTTCATATTGTGATTGGAAGGCGACAAGTGACGATTGTAGCGGCCAATTTGATCACTTTCGGCTTTAGCGTATAGTTTGTACAGCCACCTTGTGAATTGGTGGTTTGAGCAGTGACCCTATGCTGGATGTAATCGAACACAAACTCGCCAAATTGAGCGGCCAATTGCTGGAAAAGGTACCGAAAGGCCCCGATTTACAGGGACATGCCGCGGTATTGCTGGCCCTGACCGAGGAGCCGGACCCGCAGGTCATCCTCACCCTTCGCGCCCGCCATCTCTCCACCCACTCCGGGGAAGTATCCCTGCCCGGCGGCCGCTGGGACGAAACCGATCCCTCGCTGGAGTTCACCGCCCTGCGGGAAACGGAGGAGGAGATCGGACTCCCCGCCGGCCAGATTCGCCTGCTGGGCCCGCTGTGGTCGCGCAGCACCCGCTGGCAGGTACAGGTCACTCCCTGGGTGGGCGTGGTTTCCCCCGATGTGAACCTGACCCCCAACCCCGGCGAACTGGATGCGGTTTTCCGCGTGCCGCTGTCGTTCTTCCTGGCCGATCCCCGTATCCGCACCGACCGGATCACTATCGACCAGCGCGCCGTCTACCTGCCCGCCTATCTCTACCGCGGCTACGAAATCTGGGGTTTTACCGCAGGCGTGCTGACCGAGTTCCTGGTCAAGGTACTGGATGCGCCTATAGGCCGGCGGGACGATGTGCCGCTGCGGGCATTGAATTAAGGCGAGCCGCATTGCTCTTGCCCGTAGGAGCGGCCCATGGCCGCGATCCCAGTTTTCAGTCAGCGCTGTTCCGGTCCCGCCGCCGGAAGCTTGTTGACCTCAAGCTTGCTTGAGGGCCTACCCTTACCGCATTGCTGTCAACCGCGTGCGTATAATGCGCGCCAGTTATTCGCGAGCAGAGCCATGCCCAGACCCAAATCCGATATCGCCCTGGACCAAGTGCACTGGGGCGCACTGAAGTCCCTGTTTCCCTACCTGCTGGAATTCAAGCGTGCGGTCTCGCTGGCGCTGCTGTGCCTGGTGGGGGCCAAGGTGGCGGGGGTGGGGTTGCCGTTTCTGCTCAAGCATATCGTCGACGACCTGGACAGCGCCGGCGGTGCGGCTCAGGCCGTCGCGCTGCCGCTGGGGCTGCTGTTGGCCTACGGCGCGGTGCGTTTTTCCAGCGTGCTGTTCGGCGAACTGCGCGATACGGTTTTCGGCCGCGTTACCGAACGCGCCCAGCGCCGGGTGGGGCTGGAGGTGTTCGAGCACCTGCACAGGCTGGATATGGATTTCCACCTCAACCGCCGCACCGGCGGCCTGTCGCGGGATATCGAGCGCGGCAACGCGGGCATCGGTTTCCTGATGCGCTTTATGGTGTTCAACATAGTGCCGACACTGGTGGAAATCGCCATGGTGGTGGGGCTGTTGTGGTGGAACTACAGTGCTGCCTTCGCGCTGCTGGTGCTGGGCGCGGTGGTGGCCTATATCGGCTTTTCCGTGGTGGCCACCGAGTGGCGCACCCGCTTCGTGCGCGAGCTGAACCAGGCGGAATCCCAGAGCAGCAGCCGCGCGGTGGACAGCCTGCTCAACTACGAGACGGTGAAATATTTCGGCAACGAAGCCCACGAGGCGCGCCACTACGACCGCGAGCTGGCTTTTTGGGAATCCGCGCGGCGCAAGAACCGCCTGTCCCTGTTCGGCCTCAACGCGGGCCAGGCGTTGATTATTGCCAGCGCCATGTGTGGCGCTATGGTGCTCGCCGCCGTCAATGTGACCCGCGACGCGATGACGATTGGCGACTTTGTGCTGATCAACGCCATCATGATGCAGATCTTTATCCCGCTGAATTTTCTCGGTTTTGTCTACCGGGAAATGAAAGGCGCCCTGGCGAATATCGAGAAAATGTTCGCGCTGCTCGCGGTGGAGCCGGCGGTAAGCGATAACCCCGATGCCCGCGAGCTGGAGGTGCGCAGCGGCCGTATCGATTTCGAGGAGGTACATTTCGGCTACCGCGAAGACCGGGAAATCCTCCGCGGTGTCAGCTTCTCGGTGGCGCCGCGGCAGAAAGTCGCCATCGTCGGCGCCAGCGGCGCCGGCAAGTCCACCCTGTTCAAGTTGCTCTTCCGCTTTTACGACGTCAGCGATGGCCGCATCCTGATCGACGGTCGGGACATCCGCGAGGTCGACCAGCAGTCCCTGCGCCGCGCCATCGGCGTGGTGCCCCAGGACGCGGTGCTGTTCAACCAGTCGATCCTGGAAAACGTGCGCTACGGCCGCGCGAACGCCAGCGACGAGGAAGTAATGGAGGCGATACGTCACGCGCAATTGGATGACTTTATCCGGCAGCTGCCGGAAGGGGCGGATACCCTGGTGGGGGAGCGTGGGCTGAAACTCTCCGGCGGTGAGAAACAGCGGGTGGCCATCGCCCGTGCACTGCTCAAGCGGCCCCCGATCATGGTGTTCGACGAAGCCACCTCATCCCTGGACAGCCGGTCCGAACGGGGCATTCTCGCCGCCATGGGGGAGATCGCCCGCGAGCAGACCACCCTGGTGATCGCCCACCGGCTGTCCACGGTGGTGGACGCGGATGTGATCCTGGTGATGGACCGGGGCCGTATCGTCGAGCGGGGTGCCCACGGCGAGCTGCTGGCCCGGGACGGCCACTACGCGGCGCTGTGGCGGATGCAGCAGCAGGAGCACAGTGCGGAAGCGCTACCTTCTGCTGTGTCATCCGTTTAGAAACCCTGTTTCAATTCAAGCTCTCGTTTACTCATCATACCGGTGCAGGAATGTCATGCCGGACTTGATCCGGTACCGGTATCCCGTTCGGTGGCAACTGCGTTCCGGCCTGCGCCGGAACGACGAGTCAATGAGAACCTGATTTGAAACAAAGTTCTTACAATCCCGACGGGCCATTTCCCCCTTCTTGATAAAACCACGGCGCCGGACTAATGTGGCGCCGGAGTAAAGATAACGACAGGCACAATTCCTATGAAAACGCCGATAAAAACTGTACAGATTGTCGCCACACTGCTGGCACTGATTTTTGTGTGCGCCTGCTCGCCGCGGGACAAGCAGGCGGAAAACGCGGAACAGACTGAAACTGAAGCCCGTATCGTCGAATCCGAAACGGTACCGGCGGCTAAAAAACAGCCGGTGGAAAACGCCGACGACCGCTTCGATATCTATGCCCCGGTGATTCTGAATGCGGACCTATCCGATCTCTCCGACAACCAGCGGCAGATGATCGGCCTGCTGATCGACGCCAGCAAGATCATGGACCACCTCTTCTGGCTGCAATCCTACGGCCCTGCGGAGGAGCTGTTGTCCAGTATCGAGGACAGCCGCAAGCGCGAATTCGCCAAAATCAATTACGGCCCCTGGGACCGCCTGAACAACAACGAGCCCTTTATCAAAGGCTATGGCCCCAAACCGCTGGGGGCCAACTTCTACCCCGCGGATATGACCAAAGCCGAATTCGAAGCCTGGAAACAGCCCGGCAAGGATGGCCTCTACTCCCTGGTGCGCCGCAACACTGAGGGCAAGCTGGAACTGGTGCCCTACAGCCAGGCCTACAAGGATCAGTTGACCCGCGCCGCAGAAATCCTGCGCGAGGCCGGCGGGCTGGCGAAGGACGAGGAGTTCGCCAACTACCTGCGCCTGCGCGCCGATGCCCTGGTGAGCGACGACTTCCGTCCCAGCGATATGGCCTGGATGGATATGAAGAACAATGCCATCGACGTGGTGATCGGCCCTATCGAAAACTACGAGGACCAGCTGTTCGCTTACCGCACCGCCTACGAATCCTATGTGCTGTTGAAAGACAAGGAGTGGAGCGAAAAGCTGGCCAAGTTCGCCGCCTTCCTGCCGGAACTGCAAAAGGGCCTGCCGGTAGCGGAGAAGTACAAATCGGAAACACCGGGCACCGACTCCGACCTGAATGCCTACGATGTGCTCTACTACGCGGGCCACAGCAACGCCGGCTCCAAGACCATCGCCATCAACCTACCCAACGACGAAGAGGTGCAACTGGCCAAGGGCACCCGCCGCCTGCAGCTGAAGAACGCCATGCGCGCCAAGTTCGACAAGATACTGGTGCCCATCAGCGACCTGCTGATCGCCGACGACCAGCGCAAGCACATCACCTTCCCGGCCTTCTTCGCCAACACCATGTTCCACGAAGTGGCCCACGGCTTGGGCATCAAGAAGACCGTTACCGACGGCGACTCTGAACCTCAAAACGTGCGCCAGGCATTGAAGGAGTCCTCCTCCGCATTGGAAGAGGGCAAGGCGGATATCCTCGGACTGTATATGGTGACCGAGCTGCACGGGAAGGGCGAACTGGAAGACGGCGAACTGATGGACAACTACGTCACCTTCCTCGCCAGCATTTTCCGCAGCGTGCGCTTCGGCGCCGCCAGCGCCCACGGCAAGGCCAATATGATGCGCTTCAACTTCTTCAAGGAGCAGGGCGCCTTTACCCGCGATGCCGAAACCGGCGAGTACAGTGTGGATTTCGACAAGATGCAGGACGCGATGACCAAACTGTCGAACCTGATCCTCACCATCCAGGGCGACGGCGACTACGCCAAAGCCAAACAACTGCTGGACAGCAAGGGCGTGGTCGGTGCCGAACTCCAAGCCGACCTGGACCGCCTGTCGGAAGCGGATATTCCGGTGGACGTGACCTTTATCCAGGGCAGGGAAGTGCTGGGCCTGAAATAGGATAAAGCCGCTGGCACGGCCCCGCTTGTGGGCCGTTGCCATTGGTCCGGCAGGTGAACAGTTCCCTGCTGTTCATCCGCGAGAACACCGGCCGTTTTCATATCGACTCCTCAGTCTTTGCGCTCGCTCCCCTTTCCGGCCAGCCGCGACACAGAAGTTCCTTTCTGTCGCTTCCGAAAATGACTAGTACACGATGCCGCCCGCTCCTAAACTGGCCCGCAACCAGAGGAGATTGCCGTGCAACTCGACCACAGTATCTGTTCCAGCGCCCGCCTCGCCCGTGACCGGCGGTTCGACGGGCGATTCTTTACCGCGGTGAAGACCACCCGGATCTTCTGCCGGCCCATCTGCCCCGCGCGGCCCCCGCTGGAGCGCAATGTCACCTACTACGCCACCGCCGCTGAGGCGGCGAACGCGGGCTACCGGCCCTGCCTGCGCTGCCGGCCGGATGCGGCGCCGGGCAGTCCGGCCTGGGGGCTGGTGTCCACCACGGTGCAGCGGGCGCTGAAGCTGATGCGTAGCGAGCGCGAGGCCCAGTCCATCGAGACGCTGGCGGACAGGCTCGGGGTCAGCAGCCGCTACCTGCGCCAGCTGTTCGCGGAGCACCTGGGGGTGAGCCCGCTGGCGGTGTGGCAGGCGGAGCGGGCGCTGTTCGCGTTCGGGCTGCTGCGGGATACCGGCCTGCCGGTGTCGCAGATTGCCTACGAGTCCGGCTTCAACAGCCTGCGCCGCTTCAACGGGGTGTTCAAACATATCTACCGGCGCACGCCCTCGGATGTGCGCCGGGAATCGGTGGAGGGGGAGGCGGGTGGCGCCGGGGCTTCGGGTACCCGCCTCTACCTCCACTACCGGCCGCCGTTCCACTGGCGGGAACTGCTGGCGTTTTTCCGCGCCCGGGCTCTTGCCGGTGTGGAGCAGGTGGAGGACGAGGTGTACCGCCGCAGCTTTGTGCTGGACGGGGTGCGCGGTGTGCTGCGGGTGCGCGACCAAGGGTCGAAAAACCGCTTGGTGGTGGAGGTCTCCGGGGAGGGCGGCGCGGCGCTCTACCTGCTGAACCAGCGCCTGCGCCGGCTGTTCGACCTGGATGCGGATACTGCGGAGATCACCGCGCAGCTGGCTGCGGACCCGCTGCTCGCGCGGGAGCTCGCCCGCACACCGGGGGTGCGCCTGCCCGGAGCCTGGGACCCGTTCGAATACGCCATGCGGGCGATTCTCGGCCAGCAAATCTCGGTCGCTGCGGCCACCACCATCGCCGGGCGGGTGGTGGCTCGCTATGGCGAATCCTTTGTCGACGACTCGGGGGAGGAGCACCGGCTGTTTCCAGCTCCGCAGCAACTGGCGGATGCCGATTTCGACGGCCTGGGACTGACCCGCGCGAGGGCGCAGACCCTGCGCGAATTCGTCGCCGCCACCCTGGACGGGCGGGTGAATTTCGCCGAAACGGAGCTGGCCGACTGGTGTGCCCGGGTCACCGCGCTGCCGGGTATCGGCGACTGGACCGCGCAGTACATCGCCATGCGCGGCCTGTCCATGCCGGACGCCTTCCCCGCATCCGACCTGGGCATACTGCAGGCACTTGGGAAAAACGGCGAGAAAGCCAAACCGACGCAGGCCCTGGCACGGGCCGAGAACTGGCGGCCCTGGCGGGCCTACGGCGCGCTGCTGTTGTGGCAGTCGCTAAAGAATGGAGAGGATCAATGATCAGTTATGAAATTTACTCCACCGGATTCGGCGAGGTGGGTATAGCCGCAGACGACGAGGGCATAGTGGCACTGGAGTTCCACAGCGCCGAGCGCCCCATGCGACTGGAGAAAGACTGGCAGCGGCAGTCCACGGCGCAGACCGACCTGGCCGCGCGGCAACTGGAGGAATACTTCGCCGGTGGGCGCCGGGATTTCGAGCTGCCGCTGAATCCCCGCGGCACGGATTTCCAGCGTCGCGTCTGGGATGAGCTGCTGCGCATTCCCTACGGGAACACCCGCAGCTACCGGGAGCAGGCGGAGGCGCTGGGCAACCTGAAGGCGATCCGAGCGGTGGCGCGGGCCAACGGCGCCAACCGCATTGCGGTGGTGATCCCCTGTCACCGGGTGATCGGTGCCGACGGCAGCCTGACCGGCTACGCTGGCGGGCTGGAGATGAAGGCGCGGCTGCTGACCCTGGAAGGGGCTGGTTTCGTACAACAGAATCAGCTGTTGTAACCTCTGGGACCGTGGAGTTCCAGCTCCGCAAGGCGGCGCAGCCGCCCCTGGCAAAAGCGCAAGATCCATCCGCTGGCCACAATCCCCTCAGACCGCGATAATAGCGCGCCTGAATGATCGGAACGCGGGAGTCAAATGCTGTACAAACTGGGTGAAAAACAACCGCAACTGGAAGGCGAGGGGCACTATATCGCCCCGGGGGCCCAGGTAATCGGCGATGTGCAACTGCTCGGCCACAGCTCCGTGTGGTTCAACGCCGTGGTGCGCGGCGATTGCGACCGGATCACCATCGGCGAATACAGCAATATCCAGGACGGCGCGGTGCTGCACACTGACCCCGGTATTCCCCTTACCATCGGCAAGGGGGTGACTGTCGGCCACAAGGCGATGCTGCACGGCTGCGGAATAGGTGACTATAGTCTGATCGGGATCAATGCGGTGGTGCTGAACGGGGCCAGGATCGGCAACTGCTGTATTGTCGGCGCCAACGCCCTGGTCACCGAGGGCACCGAGATCCCCGATTATTCCCTGGTGCTGGGCACCCCGGGCAAGGTGGTCAAAACCCTCGACGAATCCACCTTCGAACTGCTCAAGGCCAGCAGCGACCACTACGCGGCCAACGGCCGGTATTTTTCCGAACAGCTCACCCCGGTTTCCGATTCGTGAGGTCAGAGAGAGAAGCGGCGGCCGGGCGGCCGGTAAAATCCCCCTGTATTTCCGTGTGCGCACTCAACAGCGACGATATCTGCGAGGGCTGCTTTCGCAGCGGCCGGGAGATCAGCCGGTGGGGCGTCATGTGCGATGACGAGCGGCGGCAGGTATTGCACAGCTGTACAGAGCGCGCGCGGCAGATGGGCCGCCTCTGGTAAAGAATTTTAAAAATACCTTGTAGGAGCGGCCGCTCCTACAGGTTAAGTTGCCGAGAATTAGATCGAAAAAACATGACCCAACCTTTTGTCCACTTAAGAGCCCACTCCGAGTTTTCCCTGATCGATGGCCTGGTGCGCATTAAGCCGCTGGTGGCCCGCGCGGGAGAGCTGCAGATGCCGGCACTGGCGCTCACCGACCAGACCAATTTCTACGGCCAGATCAAGTTCTACAAAGCCTGCCTGGGTGCCGGTATCAAACCGATTACCGGTGCGGATTTCTGGCTCAGCGAGGGCGGTGAGGACAAGCCCACGCTGATCACCCTCTACGCCATGAACGGCGACGGCTACCGCAATATCACCGAGCTGATCTCCCGCGCCTGGATGGAAGGGCAGTACCACGGCCAGGCCTATATCCGCCGCCAGTGGCTGAAGGAGTATAGCGCCGGGGTGCTGGCACTTTCCGGGGCCAGGTTCGGCGATGTGGGCCGCGCGCTGGTGGCCGGGCGCACTGCCCAGGCGCGGGACCTGGCCGGGGAGTGGGCGCAGACCTTTCCCGGGCGCTACTACCTGGAACTGCAGCGCACCGGCCGCCCCGGGGAGGAGGAATACCTGCACGGCGCGGTGGCTCTGGCGCAGGAACTGCAACTGCCGGTGGTGGCCACTAACGACGTGCGCTTCCTCGAAGAGAGCGAGTTCGAGGCCCATGAAGTGCGGGTGTGCATTCACGAGGGCCGCGCGCTGGACGACCCCAGGCGCGAGCGCCGCTATTCCCCGCAGCAGTATTTTCGCACCCCCGAGGAAATGTGGGAGCTGTTCAGCGATATCCCCGAGGCGCTGCACAACACTGTGGAAATCGCCAAGCGCTGTACCTCGCCGATCCAGTTGGGCAAGTATTTCCTGCCGGAATACCCGATTCCCGAGGGCATGACCGAAAACCAGTTCTTCGAGAAGGTTTCCTTCGATGGGCTGGAGCGGCGCCTGGAAAAAATTCTCGACAAGTCCGCGCCGGATTACGCTTCGCGACGCAAGGTCTACGAGGACCGGTTGCGCTTCGAGCTGGACATCATTATCCAGATGGGCTTTCCAGGCTACTTCCTGATCGTGATGGACTTTATCCAGTGGGCCAAGGAACACGATATCCCGGTGGGGCCGGGGCGGGGTTCCGGCGCCGGCTCGCTGGTGGCCTATTCCCTGGATATCACCGACCTGGACCCGTTGCAGTACGACCTGCTGTTCGAGCGCTTCCTCAACCCGGAGCGGGTATCCATGCCCGACTTCGACGTGGACTTCTGCATGGAGAAGCGCGACCGGGTGATCGGCTATGTGGCGGACAACTACGGCCGCCAAGCGGTGAGCCAGATCATCACCTTCGGCACCATGGCCGCCAAGGCGGTAGTGCGCGACGTGGCGCGGGTGCAGGGCAAATCCTACGGCCTGGCCGACAAGCTGTCGAAAATGATTCCGCCGGACGTGGGAATGACCCTGCAGAAGGCGTTCGACCAGGAAGAAATCCTGCGCGAATTCCTGGAAAGCGACGAAGAGGCCCAGGAAATCTGGGAGATGGCGGTGCAGCTGGAAGGGGTTGCGCGCAACGTGGGCAAGCACGCCGGCGGCGTGGTGATCGCCCCCACCAAACTCACGGATTTCGCGCCGCTCTACTGCGACGAGTCCGGCGGCGGTCTGGTGACCCAGTTCGACAAGAACGACGTGGAAGACGCCGGGCTGGTGAAATTCGACTTCCTCGGCCTGCGCACTCTCACCATCATCGATTGGGCCAAGCGCATGGTGGATGAGCAGCGCGCGCGGGAGGGGCTCGAACCGCTGGACATCGTCGCGCTGCCGCTGGACGACGCACCCACCTTCAAGATGCTGAAAAGGGCCGAGACCACCGCGGTGTTCCAGTTGGAATCCCGCGGCATGAAGGACCTGATCAAGCGCCTGCAGCCGGACAACCTGGAGGACATGATCGCCCTGGTGGCCCTGTTCCGCCCGGGCCCGCTGCAGTCCGGCATGGTGGACGACTTTATCAACCGCAAGCACGGCCGCGCCCAGGTGGCCTACCCGGACGCGAAATACCAGCACGAGAAACTGAAGCCGATCCTCGAGCCCACCTACGGCGTTATCGTCTACCAGGAACAGGTGATGCAGATCGCCCAGGAGCTGGCGGGCTACACCCTCGGCGGCGCCGACCTGCTGCGCCGGGCCATGGGTAAGAAAAAGCCCGAGGAGATGGCCAAGCAGCGGGAGATCTTTGAAAGCGGCGCGAAGGAGCAGGGGGTCGATCCGGATCTCGCGATCAAGATCTTCGACCTGGTGGAGAAGTTCGCCGGCTACGGCTTTAACAAATCGCATTCGGCCGCGTACGCCCTGGTGTCCTACCAGACCGCCTGGCTCAAGGCTCACTACCCGGCGCAGTTCATGGCCGCCACCATGTCCTCGGACATGGACAAGACCGACAAGGTGGTGACCTTTATCGAAGAGTGCCGGGCCATGAAGTTGGAGCTGGTGCCGCCGGACGTGAACCTGGGCAGCTACCAGTTCTCGGTGGACATCGACAACCGCATCATCTACGGCCTGGGTGCCATCAAGGGCCTGGGTGAGGGGCCGGTGGAAAATATCATCGCGGTGCGCAAAGAGGGCGGGCCCTTTAGCGACCTGTTCGACTTTTGCTCCCGCATCGACCCGCGCAAGGTGAACAAGCGCGCCCTGGAGGCGCTGGTGCGCTCCGGCGCGCTGGACAGCATCGGCCCCAGCGCCGACGGCGACGACGGCCTAAACTACTCCCGCGCGGTGCTGTTCAACGCGGTGGACGAGGCGGTCAAGGCGGCGGAGCAGCAGGCCGCGAATGCCAGCGCCGGGATGATGGACCTGTTCGGCGAAGTGGTGCCCTCCGCGGCGGAGGGGGACGTCTACGCCGAGTTCCGCCGCGCGCGCCCCTGGGGTATCCGCGAGCGTTTGGAGGGAGAGAAGAATACCCTCGGTCTCTATCTCACCGGCCACCCCATCGACGAATACGAAGACGAGCTGCAGCACCTGGTCAAGGCGCGTATCGCCGACCTGAAGCCGGGCCGGGAAGCACAAAAGGTGGCGGGCCTGGTGGTGGCCATGCGGGTAATGAAAACCAAGCGCGGCGACTCCATGGCCATCGTGACCCTGGACGACAGAAGTGCCCGCCTGGAAGCGGCGGTGTTCAGCGAGGCCTTTGGTGAGCACCGGGAAAAGCTTGCCAAGGACTCCCTATTGGTACTGGACGGCCCCGTCTCCCATGACGATTACAGCGGCGGCCTCAAGATGACCGTCAACAATGTGTCCACCCTGGATGAACTGCGCCAGGGCAGTGTGACCGGCGTACGTTTGCAGCTGGACAGCGCCACCGCACCGCGGGGGCTGGCCAGGCGGCTGGCCGCCTGCCTGCAGCCTTATACCAATGGCCCCGGCAGCAACTGCGGTGTCACCCTGGAAGTGGCGCGCAGCGATGCCCGCGGTATCTATCGGTTGCCCGGCGAGTGGAATGTGGAGCCCAACGATCAGTTGGTGCAGTCATTGCGCGAACTGCTCGGTCGGCAGCGGGTGGTGCTCAACTACAACGAGCGGCAGGCTCGACTAGCTGGTTCTATCCCGGTAAGCTAGCCGCCATTTTTATACGACCGTTTTCGTGGCCGAATGCAACTTGGCGGCAGGCGAGAATTTTGCGGGTGGCACTGGTGTGACGCTCTAGGCATTATCGGAACAGATTTCAAGGCGCGGATTTCATGAATTTCAATTTTCTCGAATTTGAACAGCCGATTGCTGAACTGGAAAGCAAGATAAAAGAGCTGCAGCATGTGGGCGACGACAACGAGCTGAATATCGCCGACGAAGTGACCCGCCTGCGGGAAAAGAGCGAAAAACTCACCGAGTCCATCTACGCGGACCTGACCCCCTGGCAAGTGGTGCAGGTGGCGCGCCATCCCCAGCGCCCCTATTCCCAGGACTATATCAAGCGCATCTTTACCGACTGGGACGAACTCCACGGCGACCGCCACTTCGGCGACGACAAGGCGATCATCGCCGGTATCGCGCGCCTGGACGGCGTGCCGGTGGCGGTGATCGGCGAAGAGAAGGGCCGCACAGTGAACGACAAGGTGGCGCGCAACTTCGGAATGCCCAAGCCGGAGGGCTACCGCAAGGCCCTGCGCATCATGCAGATGGCGGAGCGTTTCAAACTGCCGGTGCTCACCCTGATCGACACCCCCGGGGCCTATCCGGGAATCGACAGCGAGGAGCGCGGCATCAGCGAGGCTATCGCGCAGAACCTGGCAGTGATGTCGCGCCTGCGCACCCCGATCATCTGCACGGTGATCGGCGAGGGCTCCTCCGGCGGCGCCCTGGCCATCGGCGTCGGCGACCAGCTGAATATGCTGCAGTACTCCACCTATTTCGTGATCTCCCCGGAAGGCTGCGCCAACATCATCTGGAAGACCGTGGAAAAAGCGCCATTGGCGGCAGAGGCCATGGGCGTGACCTCCAGCGTGCTGGAGGAGCTGGGTATCGTGGACGAGACCATCCCGGAACCCCTGGGCGGCGCCCACCGGGACCCGGATACCATGGCCGCGCGCCTGAAGGAACGCCTGTCCGCACAGGTGGAACAGCTGCGCAACGTACCTGTCGACGAACTGCTGGAGAAGCGTTACCAGCGGCTGATGAGCTACGGCAATATCGCCTCCTGATATCTGATTCGAGACTGCTGTAGGGCGAATCTTGTGTTCGCCCTTGGTGGATATCAACACGGACCTGGAGGAACACGATGTTCGCCCCTTGTAAGGACCGGCTTCTTTCCTTTTCCCTCATTTCCCCATCCGTAATCCTCAACCCGCAAATATAAAAATTTGAACCGGTTCATAGTGATTCCCTGGTGGGCGTCACATTTATTTGCCGTACAAATAAATATAATATAAATATAATATAAAGGATAATAATTAGGGTAATTCACAGCGATGACCAAGCAACTGATCGTCGGTCTTCCAGGGAGAGGATTACCGGTAACTACTTCCATTCCGCAGCCATATACGGCAACTGCAACCTGCACCCGTCGCAAAGCCGGCGTCACCCGACTTCTGCTGGATAATCCGCCCCCCTTTGTCGGGGCGATCGATTTTATCTGAGAAAAATAGACCCGTTATCTGGAGTTAAGCCGCACCTCCGGGCGCGAGGCTATTTCGTGCCGGGGTGAAATTGACGGAATCCCCTTCGGGGGCAAGGGGCGGAAAGCCCCATCTAACGCCGCTTTAAGTGGCATATAAAAAAAGCCTCCAGCTTTATCGGGGGACATCTACTTGGATTGAGGAGAGAGACTTATGAAGTCCCTAATTTCTATAACCTCGCTGTTTTTATCGCTCATATTTAGTTCCCTGACTTATGCGCAAAGCTGCGGTAGCGGAGGAGGGGCAACGGTATGCCTCACTGCCACCGGCTCAGCCGATAACATAGCTTTAAGCTGGACGGTGTCCGGAACAGTCGATTCAATACAGGTCTACAGAGACACGGATAGTAATCCAAGCGGCCGCAGCCGATTGGCAATACTGAGCACCAGTGAGCGAAGCTATACCGATACTACAGCGGTGGCCGGCACCCAGTATTGGTATTGGATCAAGTTCAGGGCGGACGGGAAATTTTACAATTCCAATGCGGCAACAGCGGTGCGGGAGGCAGGTTGTGACGCTACAGCCATTACTCCCTATATCCAGGTCGACGGCGCATGGAGCCAGGTTTCCTCGGTAACCATCCCGTCCGGAACGCAAATCACCTTTGGTCCGCAACCGGTCAGCGGAGGAAGCTGGTCCTGGAGCGACTGTGGCACTTCCGGGGATGCGAGAGAGCAGGCAATTGCTCCAACCGCCTCCTGCACTGCCACCGCGGTGTATACCAACAGCTGCGGAGCGACATCATCCCAGGACTTCGTTGTCACTGTCGACGGTGGCAGTTCGTCCATTTACCCGAATTACAATATCAACCCCCTCCCTGCAGATATGACAGGAATGAGTAGCAATGCGCTCGATATAGCCAACAATATCACGCTGGGGTTCAACATCGGGAACACCATGGAGGCGATCGGAGGAGAGACTGCCTGGGGTAACCCGATGATTACCGCGGATTTTGTCAGCCTGGTGAAACAGAGCGGTTTCAATGCGATACGACTGCCCCTTGCCTGGGACCAATATGCCGATCAGGCCACAGCGGAGATCGACCTGAGCTGGCTTGCCAGAGTCAGGGAAGTTGTTCAGTATTGCGTGGACAATGACCTGTACGTCATCGTCAACATCCACTGGGATGGCGGCTGGCTTGAGAACAATATTACTCTGGAGCGGCAGGCGGAAAACAACGACAAGCAAAGGGCCTACTGGCAGCAAATCGCTACCTATCTGCGGGACTTTGATGAGCATGTGATGTTTGCCAGTGCGAATGAGCCCAATGTCGCCGATGCGGAAGAGATGTCCGTTTTACTGTCCTATCACCAGACCTTTGTCGATGCCGTGCGCGAGACCGGTGGAAAAAATGCCTTCCGGGTGCTTATCGTCCAGGGGCCGGATACGGATATTTCAAAGACGAACGACCTGATGACCGAAATGCCGGTGGATACGGTTTCAGACCGCATGATGGCGGAGATCCACTTTTATACGCCGTGGAATTTTGCGGGCATGACAGCGGACGAGAGCTGGGGCAATCAGTTCTATTATTGGGGCGCCGGCAATCACTCCACCACAGATGCAGCGCATAACCCCACATGGGGTGAGGAAGACGACCTGAATGCGCTGTTTTCCCTGATGAAAACGCAATTCGTCGACCAGGGCATCCCCGTGGTAATGGGTGAATTTGGCGCCATCCGTCGTACCGAACAGCTTTCAGGGGACGATTTGACCTTGCACCTCAAGTCGCGGGCTGACTACCATCGGTTCGTTGCACAGCAGGCGAAGGCCTATGGAATGGTTCCCTTCTACTGGGATAACGGCGGAACCGGGAATCACGGCTTTGGTATCTTCGACAGGAACACGAACACGGTCTTTGACCAGCAGGTTCTGGATGCCTTGATGCAAGGAGCAGCAAACTAAAACCTGGAGGCGGGGTTTACTGCTTGCCAATGTATCTGCAGGCAGTAATCCCTTTTCAAGGATCTGTGTCAGATCCGGCCTGAATCAGGTTACATCGGAAGCCCCGGCGGGATGTCCCGCCGGGGCTTTTGTTTGATCCGGATATACTGCTGTCGCCACATTCTTCTTTTGCCTTCAGACCCCCAGGTAAAGGGTTGCACCAGCTGCTGTGCGCTAACTTGGACCTGGTAAAAGCGTTTACTACTCAAAGCTGGACGACACTCCCAACCGTGCCCGCCATAATTCCCCTCGCAGAATTATCATATAAATATAATTAATTTGAAGTGGTTCACAATATGAGCGAGAACCTGACCGGGGGCTTCCGTTTGGCGGAATTTTCCTCCAGTTGTTGAATGCCGCGTTCAAAGGTGAAATTCAGTAGTAAAAATAAAAACACACAATGATGGGAGAGATAGAAATGTTTCGATCAATCAATAAGCACTTACTGATGTGGCTGCTTTGTTTGTTCGTACCCTCCGCCTTTGCGGCGCAGGCAACGATGAACATAGTCAGTGACTGGGGCCAGGGGTTCCAGGGAGAGGTAGTGGTAGTCAATGACGGAGCCACGACGATATCCGGCTGGTCCGTCGAGTTCGATATGGCGGTGGATATCAACAACCTGTGGAACGGCGTCATCGTATCCCAGGTTGGAGATCACTATGTGGTCGAGGATGCCGGCTACAATGGGACCATCCAGCCGGGCGGCCAGGTGAGCTTTGGTTTTACCGCCTCGCCAGGCAATGTGTCGCCGGTAGCGGTGATCGTCGATGGCGGTGGATCCTCATCCAGCTCGAGTTCCAGCTCGTCTTCGAGTTCCTCGTCCAGCTCAAGTTCGTCCAGCAGTAGCAATTCTTCCTCCTCCAGCTCCTCCAGCTCCTCCAGCTCCTCCAGCTCCTCCGGGGCTGCGGCCATGTTTAAAGGGGTTAGTTTGGCCGGTGCTGACTTCGGTGAAAGTAACTTACCTGGTGTCTTTGGAACGGATTACACCTATCCAAATCAGGATGAGGTGGATTATTACAAATCCAAAAACATGAATATCATACGGCTGCCTTTCCGCTGGGAGCGTTTACAGCGCACAATGAACCAGGCCTTTGATAGCGCAGAATTTGCGCGTCTTGACGCGTTTGTTACCCAGTCTACCGCCAAAGATATGTACGTATTACTCGATCCGCACAACTATGCGCGGTACTACGGTAATTTAATTGGGAGCTCCCAGGTGCCTAACAGCGCCTTCGCCGATTTTTGGAGTCGTTTGGCAAACGAATACAAAGATAACTCCCATGTGATTTTTGGCCTAATAAACGAGCCCCACACTATGCCCACCGAGCAGTGGGTTAGTGCTGCCAATGCCGCCGCCGCCGCTATTCGCAACACCGGCGCCACCAATTTGATTACGGTGCCGGGCAATGCGTGGACTGGAGCACATTCGTGGAATCACACCTGGTACGGCACCGCTAATGCCACCGCCTTGCTGGATTTCGTGGATCCAGGCAATAATTTTGTGGTGGAAGTTCACCAGTATTTTGACAGTGACTTCTCAGGCACTTCGGAGCAATGCGTTGTACCGGATGCCTCTGAAGTGTTGTCTGACTTTACTTCATGGCTCGCCGCTAACAACTTGCGTGGCTTCCTCGGTGAGTTTAGTGGTGCCTCTAACGACGACTGTAGGATGTCTGTTGAAAGCGCACTTCAGTACATTGATAACAACAGAGAGCACTGGATAGGTTGGACTTGGTGGGCAGGTGGCCCCTGGTGGACATGGGAATCCAATATTCTGGTTATAGAGCCCACTGCGGACGGCAGGGAAGCGCCGCAGATGTCTTGGTTGGAGCCATATTTACCGTAACAACACAAAACCCCCGGGCCGGGACGGCCCGGGGCTTAACTAACTCAAGTACCATTCCGACTGACCTTAGATGGGGAGGATATCAAAAGGAAGTGCAGAATTTCGCCAGTTGCTGTCAGCGGAGAAAGTTTTTTGAAAAAAATAAAACTCACCATGATGGGAGAAATAGGAATGTTTCGATCAATCAGTAAATACCTGCTGATGTGGTTGCTATGTTTGTGCGTACCCTCCGCCTTCGCGGCGCAGGCTACCATGAACATCGTCAACGACTGGGGGCAGGGGTTCCAGGGCGAAGTGGTGGTCGTCAATGACGGAAGCACGGCCATATCCGGCTGGTCCGTCGAATTCGACATGGCGGTGGATATCAACAATCTGTGGAACGGCGTCATTGTATCTCATGTCGGGGATCACTATGTCGTCGAAGATGCCGGCTATAACGAAAGTATTCAGCCGGGCGGTCAGGTGAGTTTCGGCTTTACCGCCATACCGGGGAATGCGTCGCCAGTGCCGGTGATAGTGAACGGCGACGGTGGCAGCTCCTCTTCGAGCTCGAGCTCCAGTTCTTCCAGCAGCAGCTCCAGCTCTTCTTCCTCCAGCTCCAGCTCTTCGAGCAGTTCCAGCAGCTCCTCGAGCAGCAGTTCCGGCGGCCGGTTCCCGAATTACAATATCAATCCTCTCCCCGCAGACATGACGGGAATGAGCAGCAGTGCGCTGGATATTGCCGACAACATCACTCTGGGGTTCAACATCGGCAACAGTTTGGAGGCGACTGGAGGCGAGACCGCCTGGGGTAACCCGGTGATTACCGCGGAATTTGTCGGCCTGGTGAAACAGAGCGGTTTCAATGCGATACGGCTACCCGTCTCCTGGAACCAGTATGCCGATCAGGCCACGGCGGAGATCGACCTGAGCTGGCTGGCCAGGGTGAGAGACGTCGTTCAATATTGCGTGGACAATGACCTGTACGTCATCGTCAATATCCACTGGGATGGCGGCTGGCTTGAGAACAATGTGACCCCGGAAAGGCAGGCGGAAAACAACGATAAACAGAGGGCCTACTGGCAACAAATCGCTACCTACCTGCGCGACTTCGACGAGCACCTGATGTTTGCCAGCGCCAATGAGCCCAATGTCGATAGCGCCGAACAAATGTCCGTTTTACTGTCCTACCACCAGACTTTTGTGGACGCCGTGCGGGAAACCGGTGGCAAAAATGCCTACAGGGTGCTGGTGGTTCAGGGGCCGAATACGGATATTACAAGAACGAACGAGCTGATGACCGAAATGCCGGTGGATACGGTTTCAAACCGTATGATGGCCGAGATCCACTATTATACCCCGTGGCAATTTGCGGGTATGACGGAGGACGCGAGCTGGGGTAATCAATTCTTTTATTGGGGCGCCGGTAATCACTCCACCACGGATACAGCCCATAACCCCACATGGGGCGAGGAAAACGACCTGAACGCGCTGTTTTCCCTGATGAAAACACAATTTATTGACAACGGAATCCCCGTGGTGTTGGGTGAATTCTCCGCTATGCGCCGTACCGGGCAGCTTTCAGGAGACGATTTGGCGTTGCACCTTGAGTCGAGAGCCTACTACCACAGGTTCGTCACGCAACAAGCGAGAGCCTATGGGATGCTACCGTTTTATTGGGACAATGGCGGAACTGGGAACTTCGCCTCGGGTATCTTCGACAGGCCGGCGAATACGGTGTTCGATCAGCAAACTCTGGATGCCTTGATGCAGGGGGCATCAAACTGAAATCTGCAGGGTAGGGTTACAGGCTTCGGGCCCTGTAGTTGATTATGTGGCGGCCTGCTACCGGGGGTTTTTTGCCAGACACGGGCTAGGCGCCCCCCTTAAATACTTCCATGTACGCTCTACGCGGCCTTCCCTGGCCGCGTAAGGTCTGGAAAAAGCCCCCGGTTAGGGCCTTCGCATGGTGTATATCGCGTCTTTCGCTATAAGTGTCCCCCGCGCATTTTCGTCGTTCCGGCGCAGGCCGGAACCCAGATGCCATAGGACTACCGGTACCGGATCAAATCCGGGCTGACGTTTCCGCGCAGGTATGACGAGAATGAGAGTTTGATTTGACTACTATACCGCCAGGGCCAACGACACAGTCCCCGGCCCCAGGTTTATACCGCCGGACAGGCTCATCACCGAGCGGTAGATTTTTACCTTGTGTTCCCGCGATACCTGCTCCAACTCCGCAAACCCCGCCATCTCCGGCAGCTGCTCGAGTTTGCCGGCAATACTTACCACCACCATGGGCACCAGCAGATCTCCGGCCTGAATTCTGTCCGCCGCCAGCTTGAACAGCGCCTCGGTGCAGTTGTCGTAGCCGCGGAGGGTGTCCGCCACGGTGCTGCCATCGCCGTGCATCGACAGGATAGGGTGCATATCCAGGTGGCGCGCGGCGATGGCTTTGAGCCAGCTGATACTCTTTTCGTTCTTGTTTCGCGCACGCTCGCGCACATAGTAGACGTCCCTGATAGCCGCATAGCCGTGGATTTTGCGGCTGAACACCTCCGCCTTTTCCTTGATTTCACGGCCGCTGATCCCCTTGCTGTTCTCAGCGGTTAGTGGAGAGGCTGGGTGGAATCTATCACTGCTGAAACCCCTGGGGGAGTGCAATCCGGGACGAGAAGCTTGCTTTTTACTGCCAATGTCCGTCGGCGTTCGGATTCTCCACGTTGTTTCCAATGGCGCTAGTTGGTACGAAAGTGGTAAGAATAATTGTCACGCAGGAATGTTTACTCGGTAAATTGTTTAACTTTAGGTGATTTTTCCGCCAGCATTTGTCATATAAAACGTCTTCTCGGTCGAAGGTGCTCCGCATTACGCCGGGTGGAGTGAGGGAGGTAAAGGAATGCGCCCAGCGACCACAAACTTGGTAAAAATATTTGTCCCCGTGCAAACCTGGACGACCTCCCCTGGCACCTCATCCAAAATCCCTCCCCTATAAAAGAAAGGAAAAATTTGTCCCTGCTGGCCGAGTGCATATTCAGGTGATAAATATAATAAATAAGACGGATTAGAACGATGATTGAGAGAGAGCAGCCGAAATCCTTCCTTGGGAGGGTTGCCGGCAAGTGTCCCCCATTCCGCTACCGAATGCGGACCCCCGCGTTTTTCCGAAAAATGGACTCGGCGGAATTCCCTCCTTATTTGTCTCTTCCATCTTTATTACCACCGGCTGCGGATTATCCACCGGCCGGGATTGTTCGAAATGTAACCCGGTAGTGATGTCCAGCAATGATGTATCAGGGGCCTTTGCGTACAAGGGCCCGAGGTGAATGGCACTAAGTTAAGCCAAAAAGCTTGATGCAAAGGGCCTGATACCGGCGGTTCTTTGCGGGGCTGTCTGCGAGAGCGACCTCGCGGACAAGCCTGCAGGGACGTATTTGCGGTGGGCGCCTGGTCCGTGTCCCGCAAAGAACGGCCGTCCGCTCTAAAGCCTTGACATAGCCATTCGACGTGCCCGAGGTAACAAAACCAATAAGGAAAGTCACGGAGAGAGAAAATGATTGGTATGAAACCCCTGGCTGTAGCCATTGCCCTGACGGGTACTGGCGTCGTAGTGCCCGCAATTTCCCAGGAATCCGCACCCGCCAGTGAAGATGGCATGGAAGAGGTGGTGGTCACTGGTTTGCGGAGTTCACTGGAACACTCCATCGATATCCGCAGGAATTCCACTCAATTTGTGGAGGCCGTCACAGCCGAAGATATCGGCAAAATGCCGGACCAGAATATTGCCGAGACATTGCAGCGCCTGCCCGGTGTGCAGATAGACCGCCGCGACGGCGAGGGCACCAAAGTGCGCATCCGCGGCCTGGACCAGAATGTCACTCTGCTGAACGGTGAGCGCTTCACTTCCGGCATGGAATATTTTCAGATGAATGAGTGGAAGCAGGAATACGACGGCTCCCTCGAAGGAGTGCCCTCGGAACTGCTTGGCGGCGTGGAAGTGTACAAGACCCCCGTCGCCTCCATGGTGGAGGGGGGCATGGGTGGCGTGGTTAACCTGAAGACCCGCAGTGCCTTCGCCCTGGATGCGCCGCTGGTGGCCGCCAATATAAAAGGCGATTACGGCCAGGATTCCGGCGACGCGCAGCCCTCCGGTTTCCTGGTGCTGGGCAACAACTGGAACGATAAGTTTGCAGCGATCGTCACCCTCAGCACCACCAACAAGACCCAGCACACGGACTTTATCCAGAACTTCTCGCGGGAGAATAGCGGCATCCTCACCACCAACGGCGGCGCGGTGCAGGACACTTTCGACAGCATGGCCGCAGAGCGGGACGTCAGTGTGGAGGAACTGGGTTCGTCGATGACCTTCGACGAATTCCTGCAGACAGTACGTGACGCCGGCGGTACTCCCTACATGGCTCCCGGCATGTACTACGTGATGGATACCGAACAGGAGCGCGAGCGCATCGGCGGCTCCGTCACCCTGCAGTGGCGCCCCACCGATTCCATGGAAGTGGGCTTCGACTGGTTCCGCAACGAACTGGAAGTCGTAAACCACCAGTACACGGTCAAGCACCCCATGGCCACCGACGGATTTGCCGGTTTCGACGAGAGCCAGCCCTTCAGCCTGGATACCAGCGGCAAGGTCGGGGTGGTGGAATCGGCGGTGTTCAATGCCGACGGCGCCGGCATGGAAACCAATACCGCCGGGGAGGTGAGCGAATCCACCGCGGACAATTTCGCCCTGCGGGTCAGCTTCGACGACGGCGGCCCCTGGCGCGCCAGCGGCAGCATCAACTACGCAGCGGCCGACCAGAAGCAGCGCGCCGGCTATATGGACTCGCGCATGACGCCTTACAACGTGACCAGCTGGGTGGGCACGGATGCCAGCCCCAGCGGTTGGGCGCACACGCCCAACAATGTGGGGCCGGACGGGGGCAGTTACGGCTACAGCTACAGCGCAGGAGACCGGCCGGATCTGGCGATGCGCAATGCCGACTGGCTGCAGAACCCCGCCTACCGCAACTACAAGTCCGCCTGGGCCCTGGGCTCGGATGTGGAATACGACAACTGGTCCGCGCGCGCGGATGTGGAGTACGACATCGCCCTTGGGGACCTGCGCACTCTGAAATTCGGCCTGCGCATGGCCGGGGAGGATGTGGAGTTCAACGAGCTGCGCTACCTGACAGACTTTTCCCGGACCCAGGGCGCCGCCAGCCCGGCACAGTTCGATGAGGACGGCAACCTGATCGCCGACTCCACTTTTGATCCCGACGCGGATCCGGGCGAGGGCAATCCTGGCATTCAGGAAGCGGTCTACTACGATCTGTGCGGCAACGGTGGCATTCCCGCCAACCAAAGCTGTGATATCGATGGCGACGGCATCGACGACAACCAGCCCTTCGGCCCTTGGGGTTATTTCCATGACTCTGCCATCGGCTCGAAAGCGGGGGAACTGACCACCTCCAGTGGCATTCCCTTCTCCCAGGCGCTCTACGGGGCGGATTTCGACCGCTGGAGCAGCTCCCCGGGTGTGATTCCCTGGCAGAACTTCACCATGAACCCAGGCGCGTACACCAGCGTCGGGGACTTCTTCCCCTCCGGCGGCTACCTGGGCCGGGTGATCATGCCGGATGCCGGTGTAATCACCGACGATGTTTCTGCCTGGCACGATGGCCTGGCCCCTAACGCACCTTCGCGACTGTTCCTGGTGCCGCTGGAATCCTGGGCCGCGGCACAGACCACCAGCGCCTTTTATGTGGAGGCGGATTTTGTCGGTGAGGCGCTGCCCTACAACCTGAATGTGGGACTGCGGGCGGTGAAAACCGATGTGGAAATCACCTCGGTGGTCACCACCCCCCAGGCCAGTCTTCAGTCCCTCGCCACCGACGGCTGGAACAGCCAGGGTGTGTTGCTGGACGGCACCTTTACCACCGAAACCACCGAAGAGACCTACTGGGACCTGCTGCCCAGCGTCAATTTCGCGCTGGATACCAGCGAGGACACCAAGCTGCGTTTCTCCGCCGCCAAGGTGATCGCGCGGCCCAACCTGCAGGATATGGGCAAGGGCTTTTCCAAAAACTACACCCGCGTGGACGCGGCGGGCGGCGGTGACTACTTCCAGTTCACCGGCGGCAGCGCCGGTAACCCGCTGCTCGAACCCTTCCGCGCCACCCAGGCGGATATTGCCTACGACTGGTATTTCGGCGAGCTGGGCTATGTTTCCGTGGGCGCCTTCATGAAGGCGGTGGACACCTTTATCGCCACCGAAACGCGCACCGAAACCCAGCCGGACTTCAGCCCGGACGAAGTGGGAACCGGCGGCGTCTCCCGCCCGGTGAACGGCGACGGCGGCAGTGTAAAGGGATTGGAATTTGCCCTGCAGCAGTCCTTCGACAACGGCTTCGGTTATTCCTTCAACTACACCTTCTCCGACAGCAAGACGTCGGTCACCTCAATGACCCACGACGACCTGGGCCTGCCCGGCGTATCGGAAAATGCCTTCAACCTGATGGGGTTTTTCGAAAACGAATTCCTGAGCGCGCGGCTGGCCTACACCTGGCGGGACGAATACCTGTCCCCTTACCGCTCTAACTTCGGCCTGGTCAACCACGTGGTGAATACGGTGGAAACCCCGGCGATGGCGGAGTTTTTCGACGCCTACGGCCAATGGGATGCCAATGTGACCTGGCATGCGATGGACAACCTGTCGTTTACCGCCGAGGCAATCAATCTCACCGGCGAGGAACAGACCAGCTACCTGGAATTCTCCGACAACCCCATGACCTACAGCATGTCCGAGCCCCGGGTGGCCTTGGGGGTCAACTACCGATTGTGAATTGTGGTGCGAGCTTGGGCGGGAGGTTGACCTCCCGCCGATTTTTTTCGCACGCGCTATTGAGGGGGATTTTCCATTTGAAGCTGTCCGCCCGAAGGATTTTTCGTGCCGGCGGTACTGTTTGAACAAGTGGGTGCAGCGGATTTACTGTGCCTGTTCACGAAGTCAGAAAGGAGTATGTCGGCGCGCCTGTCGGGTGCCGTGTTCATGGGAAGAATTTTAGCGTTAAAAATAAAACTCACGATGATGGGAGAAATAGGAATGTTTCGATCGATCAATAAGTACCTACTGATGTGGTTACTATGTTTGTTCGTGCCTTCCGCCTTTGCGGCGCAGGCAACGATGAACATAGTCAATGACTGGGGCCAGGGGTTCCAGGCAGAGATAGTGATAGTCAATGACGGGTCCACGACGATATCCGGCTGGTCCGTCGAGTTCGATATGGCGGTGAATATCAGCAACCTGTGGAACGGTGTCATCGTATCCCAGGTTGGGGATCACTATGTGGTCGAGGATGCCGGCTACAACGGGACTATCCAGCCGGGCGGCCAGGTGAGCATCGGCTTTACCGCCACGCCGGGCAATGTATCGCCGGTGCCGGTGATAGTGAACGGCGACGGCGGCAGCTCCTCTTCGAGCTCGAGTTCCAGTTCTTCCAGCTCTAGCTCTTCCAGCAGCAGCTCCAGCTCTTCTTCTTCCTCCAGCTCCAGCTCCTCAAGCAGCAGCTCCTCGACCAGCAGCTCCGGTGGACGATTCCGTGTTGACGAAACCGGCAATATCACCAAGAACGGTGAGGTATTCCCGCTGCAGTGTGGCTCCTGGTTCGGTCTCGAGGGTCGGCACGAGCCGTCCGACGATCCCACCAACCCCAGCGGCGCACCTATGGAGCTGTATATAGGTAACACCTTCTGGGCCAATGGCAACCAGGGCACCGGTCGCACCCTCCAGCAGGACATGAGTGAGATCACCGCCATGGGCGTCAACGTGGTGCGCTTCCCGATTGCGCCGCAAACCCTGGATGCCAATGATCCCCAGGGTCAGGCTCCCTACCTGAAAAACCACGAGTCCGTGCGCGTACCCAATGCGCGCCAAGCGCTTGAGGAGTTCATCCTGGCCGCGGATGCGAACAATATCGAAGTGATGCTGGACGTCCACTCCTGCTCGAACTATGTGGGCTGGCGCGCCGGCCGCTTCGATGCACGCCCGCCTTATGCGGACGCTGACCGCGACAACTACGACTTCTTCCGCGAGGACACCTCCTGCGCGGCTACCAACAACCCGGATGGTGTGACCCGCATCCAGCCCTACGACAAGGCCGCCTGGCTCGATACTTTGCGCGAGCTGGCCGAACTCGAACAGGAACTGGGCGTGGACAACATTATCGGCATCGATATTTTCAACGAGCCCTGGGATTACACCTGGGCGGACTGGAAAACTCATATCGAAGATGCCTATGCGGTCATCAACGAGGTGAGCCCCAACATGCTGCTGTTCGTGCAGGGCATTTCCGCCACTGCCGATAACCAGGACGGCACGCCGGAAACCATCACCCAGGTGCCTCACGGTGAGGAATTCACCAATCCCAACTGGGGCGAAAACCTCTTCGAGGCCGGCGTCAACCCGCCGAATATTCCCCGCGAACGGCTGGTATTCTCTCCGCACGTCTATGGCCCCTCCGTGTTCGTGCAGAAGATGTTCATGGACCCGGCTCAGCCCGCGTGTGACGGATTGGAAGGTGATGCCGCCGGCGACGCCGACTGCAATATCGTAATCAATCCGGAAATCCTCATTCCCGGCTGGGAAGAGCACTTCGGCTACCTGAGAGACATGGGCTACGCCGTGGTAGTGGGCGAGTTCGGCGGCAACCTGGACTGGCCGGACAAAGGCGCGGTGCGCGACCAGAATCGCTGGTCCCATATCCAGCCCGGCATTGTCGACGGACAGTGGCAGGATGCCTTCGTGGACTACATGGTGGAGGAAAACATCCAGGGATGCTACTGGTCCATCAATCCGGAATCCGGCGATACCGGCGGCTGGTACGGCCACGCCTACGATCCCATCAGCAACACCGAGGGTTGGGGTGAGTGGCAGGACTTTGATCAAAGAAAGACAAACCTGCTGAACCGTCTGTGGAGTAGCCAGTAAAAGCGGTTTTATAACTCCTGCGGGTGTCTGGCGGCGTCTGCCGCCAGACACCCGCTCATTGCGTTGTGAAACCCTAATTGGAGGGGGACATGAACAGAATGAGTGTAAATCGCTGGCCCCGTATAGGTGAAAGACAGATAAAAGAAGCGCTAAGAATCGTTTTCGCCGCTTTTTTGTTGTCCG
Source organism: Microbulbifer rhizosphaerae (assembly GCF_014191725.1). Taxonomy (GTDB): domain Bacteria; phylum Pseudomonadota; class Gammaproteobacteria; order Pseudomonadales; family Cellvibrionaceae; genus Microbulbifer; species Microbulbifer rhizosphaerae. The sequence goes on along the minus strand of NZ_JACHWZ010000011.1, from coordinate 124,903 downwards.
TTTCCGGCGTCTGTCTTGCCGACAATCCGCTGGTATCCCAGGTTTACACGGCGGACCCGGCGGCGCGGGTGTTCGACGGACGAATGTACGTGATCACGTCGCACGACCTGGATACCCAGTCGGGCTACGACATGGTCGACTATCGCATGTTCTCTTCGGACGACATGGTCAATTGGCGGGACCACGGTGTGGTGTTCGATGTGCGGACCGATACCAGCTGGGCAAACCGCGCCTACGCCCCGGACATTATTTCCCGCAACGGACAGTACTACCTGTACTTCCCGGACGGCGCCGGTTCGATCGGTGTCGCCGTGAGCGACAGTCCCGACGGCCCCTTTACCGATCCTTTGGGGAGGCCACTGGTCGACCGGAACACGCCCAACGCCGACGTGCAGTGGCTGTTCGATCCAGGTGTGTTTATCGACGATGACGGCCAGGCGTACCTCTACTTCGGCGGCGGCGGGCCGGGCAATGCCCGGGTTATCCGCTTGGACGACGATATGATCAGCACCAGCGGATCGGCCATCACCATCGACGTGCCCTATTTCTTCGAAGGGCTTTACATGCACAAGAGGAACGGGACCTATTACCTGTCCTATTCCACCAATCCCGACAACGGGATGCGAATCGATTACATGACCAGCAGCAACCCCACCTCGGGGTTCCAGTACCAGGGTACTGTGCTGCCCAATCCCTGGGAAAACAATTTCAACAACAATCACGCATCCATACTTGAATACAACAATCAGTGGTACATGTTTTACCACAACCGCGCAGTGGCCAATGAGCGGGGAGCCAGCAGTTACCAGCGATCCATCAACGTGGACCGGCTCTTCTATAACGGCGACGGCAGCATCCAGCAGGTCGACGCTGGACCGGCGGGCGTGCCGAAGCTGAAAAATGTCGACCCCTTTGCCAGAAAAGAAGCCGAAACCATCGACAGCGAGCAGGGTATAGAAGCCGAGCACAGCAGCGATGGTGCCCAGAATGTGATGATGGATTTCGGAGACTGGATAAAGATCTCCAATGTCGATTTCGGCTCCGGAGCCGGTGGCTTCGAGGCCAGACTGGCGAGCAACAGTAATACCACCATCGATATTATTCTCGACGACGTAAACAATCCGCCAGTGGGCACGCTGCAGGTCTCCGTCACGGGTGGGCTGCAGAACTGGCAAATACAATCGGCCGATGTATCGGCGAGCGGCCTGCACGATCTTTTCCTGCGTGCCAACGGCCGGGTAAACATGAACTGGTACCGCTTTACCGGCGACTCGGGCGGTAGCAGCACGCTGAACGTGGAACTGGAAAGTCTCGCGGGCCAGAGCAATTTTTCGCCGTTTGCCGTGCAGAGCGATTCCGCCGCTTCCGGCGGACAGTACATCGTTTGGCCGGATAATGGCGACCAGGCATTGAGTTCGCCGTCTGACAGTGAGCAGGGACAGGTCGAAATCATCTTTTCACTGTCGCAACCGGCGGACGTGCAGTTCCAAGTGCTGGCCAGTATGGCCAATGCCAATGACGACTCGTTTTATTACAGTATCGATTCTGGCTCCTGGAGCACGCAGAACAACACCGTGACCAGTGGCTGGGAATCGCTGATGCCTGCGACCTTCTCCAATCTTGGAGAGGGCACCCACGTACTCAGAATCAAGCGCAGGGAGGACGGCGCGCGGCTGGACAGGGTCACCCTGATCGCCTCGGCCGGGGAGATCGTAGCGGCCAGCGATTCCGGCCCCGCAGCAATCAATATCAACCCGGATACCGAATACCAGCACATCAGTGGTTTCGGTGGGATCAACGTTCCGGAATGGATCGACGACCTGACTCCGGCGCAGGTGGATACCGCATTCGGCAATGGTCCCGGGCAACTCGGACTGAGCATTCTACGAGTCAAGATTCCCGCCAATCCCGACGCCTGGAGCGCACAGGTGGCCACGCCGGCGCGCGCCCAGTCGTTGTACGGCGCTACGGTATTCGCCACTCCCTGGTCGCCGCCGGCGCATATGAAAACCAATAACAATGTTATCGGCGGGCGCCTGGACCCGGATTACTACGACGATTACGCACAGTATTTGCTGGACTTTGCCGATTACATGGCCGGGAACGGTGTGTCCCTGCACGCTGTATCCCTGCAAAACGAACCGGACTGGGACCCGGATTATGAATCCTGCCTGTGGAGTTCCGGCGAGTTTATTGATTTTCTAAGCAGCCAGGGTTCGCGTTTCGGTTCCCTGAAAGTCATGGCCGCCGAGTCCCTGAATTTCAATCCCGCCCTCACCGATCCCATACTGAACAACGCCAGTGCGGAACCCCATGTCGATATTATCGCCGGGCACCTTTACGGCGGTGGTTTGCAGGATTATCCGCTGGCGCGGGAAAAGGGCAAGGAACTATGGATGACCGAGCACTATACAGACAGCCAGAATCCGGCGAACGCCTGGCCCCTGGCGCTGGACGTCGGTAAAGAGCTGCACGACAGCATGATGGCGAATTTCAGCGCCTATGTGTGGTGGTATATCCGGCGCAGCTACGGGCTTCTTACCGAAGACGGCAACGTCAGCAAGCGCGGCTACCTGATATCGCAGTACTCCAGGTTTATCCGGCCGGGCTACACACGCATTGGGGCGACGGCCAACCCGGCTCTGGATGTCTATGCCACCGCCTATAAAAATGGCGACGATATCACGGTGGTGGTCGTGAACATGAACACCTCGCCGCGCGACCTGACGCTGGACCTGCAGAATATCGGTACAGGCAGTTTCACGAAATACACCACCTCCGGCAGTAAGAACGTGAGCAACGACGGGATTGTTGATGTCTCGAACAACTCGGCGTCGGTATCGGTGGATGCCCAGAGCGTGACCACGTTTGTCAGCAGTTCCGGACCATCCGGCAGTTCGAGTAGTAGTTCATCGTCCAGTTCCAACTCGACGAGCAGCAGCTCATCCTCCAGCTCCAGTGCCTCGAGCAGCTCTTCAAGCTCCTCGTCGAGCGGCGGTGGCGACGCCTTGAGTTGCAGCATCGACCTGAACAACTGGGGCAGTGGCTTTGTGGCGAATATGACGGTGACCAACAACGGCAGCTCCACCACCAACGGCTGGTCTTTCGATGTGTCGACCGGTAATCCGATTACGGTAACCGGTTCGTGGAGTGTCACCCTGTCGGGTTCGGCCAGTCCATACACGGCCTCCAACGTCGATTACAACGGTTCCATTGCGCCGGGCAGCAGCACGAACTTCGGCATACAGGGCAGTGGCGATCCCGGTACTGTGACCTGTAATTAGAAAACCAATCCGTTATTCGAGCAGAAGCGGTCCCGCTTGGTATTTCCCCAATCGAGGCCGCCCACGGGAGAAAATGTGACTCTACAGTTTATGGGGATGAGGTTTTACCCTCGCATTGCAAAAACATTCCTGCGCTTTGTCTTTGCCGATTTCCTTCTGGTTTTTTCCGGACCCGGAAATGCCGAAATTATTTTCAGCGCAAAAGTTCTCGGCCCCGTTGCCAATATTTATTCCGTGAGCGAATCCGGCGAAGTGCGGAAAATCACCGAAAATATCCGCTGGCGGGATCTGGATGCGGATATGTCCGTCGATGGCAGGCTGGTGTTCTCTTCGAACCGCGAGGACAACCCCCGGATGGATCTGAACAGAACCTCTGAAGACTTCAATATCCATCTGATCGAAAGAGACGGCAGCGAGCCGAAAAAGATTGCTTCCAGCCGCGACCGGGAATTGAAACCCCGGTTCAGTCCCGACGGCCGGAACATCGCCGTTATCCGCAGTGGCACCCGACATCGGTTGCTCGTGGCGGATGCGGACGGAAAAGGTGAACGGGCTCTGGCCGAAGCGGATGAAATATACGATTTCTCCTGGTCACCGGATGGCCGCCGGATAGCCCTGGCCCGGCGCGTCGGGGAGGAATCCGGAATTCTGGTGGTTTCAGACGATAACTCGGAACCGCCACTTCAATTAAAGAACGCTAGCCAGGCCCTTCGCATTGTTTCCGCCCGCTGGTCTCCAGACGGTGGAAAGGTCGCCTATATCGTCCATCCCCTGAATGGTGAGAGTCGACAGCTGTGGGTGCGTTACCTGGACAGCGGCCGCGAACAGCGGATATCCCCCGAAAACCTGCAGATACAGCAGCCGCCGGACTGGTCCGCCGACGGTAGGCGGCTGCTCTACGCCGCTCTTGCCGACTATCGCTTTCACTACGACGAGGGCGCACACAGAAAGGTATACGAGGGCGCCATGCATATATATATCTCGGACCTGGAGGGCAATCACCGGCAACTGACCAGTCGGAAGGCCCTGCACAAAGCCCCGGTATTTTCCCCGGACGGCCGTCGTATCGCCTTTCTTTACGCCCCGGAGTTGGACAGCCGGCAGCTTTCCCTGCGTACCATGGACAGGGATGGCGGAAACGAGAATGAATGGTTCGGCTCGGTGACCAGGAACTCCAACCTGAGGTGGGTGCAATGAACGGTATTGAACGCGAGGACTCTGTTTATTCGCCCTACCTGGCGGTGATTTTGTTATGTGCAACCTTCCTGGCAACAATTTACCTGGCTTCCAATGAGGAGCAGCAGATGGGGGATTCCGCATATCGGATGAATACCGCCTATGAGGAGAGGCCCGCTGTTCAAGCGGCGAAAGAGCAGTCGCGGGAAGCTCCGGAATTGCAGCATCCGGAACTGGTTCCCGTGCAACTGGCAGCGGGGGAAGAGGTGCAAATCCTGGGACAGAAACTGCGTCTGCGGGAAGTCCGCGACAGCGCCGGAAGCGGGGAAATCCGCAACCTGGAATTTGTCTTCCGGCGGGGAATCCTGCCGCGGCGGTTGTTCGACGATAGCCGCAACCTGATTGTGAATTACCGGCAGCTCTACCGAAACAACGTCGGCTACGGCGCAGCGGCGATATTCCTCTACTACGAAGTGATAACCCGCGACTCGGACGGCGACGGCCTGCTGTCGTATCGCGACGGAGTGGATGTGGCGGTGAGCCGGCCGGACGGTAGCGAATACCGGGTTTTGGATCAGAACCTGGAGCGGGTGATCGGAGTGGAGTATTTCCCCGCGGAGAACGTCCTGCAGCTCGAGCTGGAGGCGGATGGTTTAAAGAGTAACCGAACCTACGCGCTCTGACAGGAAAAAATGGCAGTGTCGTAAGTGCGCAGGGCTTTCGATAATGATGAATATAAATATAACGATAAAGAACTATCGCACCACCTGAAGCGCCGCGGATTGAATCCGGGGAAAATTTGGTCAGTAGACAGGCGGTTATATGAAAAAAAATAAAATCATGGAAACACTCCTGCCTTTCGCGTTCGTGTTGCCGGCATCCGTGGCAACGGCGCAACTGGCGGAAGGGCAGGGCAAGTTTCTCGGTAATATTTCCCAGAACAGTGTGCCGTCCTCCTTCGGTGCCTATTGGAATCAGGTGACCCCGGAGAACGCAGGCAAGTGGGGTTCCGTGGAGTCCAGCCGAGACAGCATGAACTGGAGCGGCCTGGACGCGGCCTACCAGTACGCGCTGGACAACGGCATTCCATTCAAGCAGCACACCCTGGTATGGGGCAACCAGGAACCGGGATGGATCGGCGGCCTGACCCAGCAGGAGCAGCTGTCGGAAGTCACCGAGTGGATACAGGCGGCGGGGGCGCGCTATCCGCAGACGGATCTGTGGGACGTGGTCAACGAACCGCTGCATGATCCGCCCTCTTATGCCGAAGCCCTGGGCGGCAGCGGCGAGACCGGCTGGGACTGGGTGATCACCGCGTTTGAACTGGCCCGCCAGAATGTGAGCGGTCAGCTATTGATCAACGAGTACGGCATTGTCAACGATGGCAATCTTACCGGTGAATACCTGGAAATTATCCAACTGCTGCAATCCCGAGGCCTGATCGACGGCATTGGCGTGCAGGCGCACACCTTCAATGTGGTGCCGGCGTCGGCGGGCCTGATCCGGCAGAACCTGGACCGGCTGGCGGCCACCGGGCTGCCGATCTATGTGTCCGAGTTGGATATCAACAGCGCGGATGACCAAGCGCAGTTGCAACAGTACCAGGAAAAATTCCCGGTGTTCTGGGAGCACCCGGGCGTGGTCGGCGTCACCCTGTGGGGCTACCTGGAGGGGATCACCTGGCAGTCGGACGCCTGGCTGGTGGCAAACAACGGCAGTGAGCGCCCGGCGATGCAGTGGCTGCGCGAATACTTTGGAGTCAGCTCCAGCAGCTCATCCAGTTCATCCTCCTCTTCGAGCAGTTCCAGCTCGTCTTCAAGTTCGTCTTCCAGTTCCTCTTCCTCCAGTTCCGGCGGTGGTGTCGCTATCAGCTGCACCCCCGGAACTGTGGACGACTGGGGTTCCGGATTTGTGCTGAACAATTACACGGTCACCAATGAAGGCAGCAGTCCGATCAACGGCTGGACCGTGCAGATCGGATTCGACCAGATGGTGACCTCCACCAATGCCTGGGGCCTGGTACTGGATAACCAGAGCGGTACCCACCTCAGCGGCAGCAACGTGAGCTACAACGGCGTTTTGCAGCCGGGGCAGAGCGCGGTGTTCGGCATGCAGGGTGAACCCGGTGGTGTCGGTACGCCCAGTTGCACGGCGGAGTAAATGCCACAGTTTTTCCCCTCTCCCCACCCCCTCTCCCCAGTGGGGAGAGGGGCTATTGCTCCCCTCTCCAACCTATGGGAGAGGGGTTGGGGGAGAGGGCCAGGAAGTGAATTTCAAAAAAACAATCAGCGATGATGGGAGAATTAAAATGTTACGGTTACTCAAAAAAAATTTACTGATTTTATGGTTATGTTTCACGGTGCCCTCGGCGTTCGCCGCCCAGGCCACCATGAATATCGTCAACGACTGGGGCCAGGGGTTCCAGGCCGAGATAGTGGTGGTCAATGACGGCGCCGGCACTTTGTCGAATTGGTCTGTGGAGTTCGACATGGCGGTGGATATTAGCAACCTGTGGGGCGGTGTCATCCAGTCCCATGTGGGCGACCACTATACGGTCGGGTCCGCTGGCTACAACGATGCCATTCCGCCGGGCGGCCAGGTGAATATCGGGTTTCTCGGCACGCCGGGAAATGTGTCGCCGGTAGCGGTGATCGTAAATGGGGACGGGGGCTCCTCCTCGAGTTCCAGTTCCTCCAGCTCGAGCTCATCGAGTTCCAGTTCGTCGAGTTCCAGCTCCTCGAGTTCATCCAGCAGCAGCTCTTCCAGCTCCTCCTCGAGCAGCAGTTCCAGCTCCAGCTCGTCGAGCAGTTCATCCAGCAGCGGTTCCGGTGGTCGCCTGGACAATCCCTTTGCCGCGTCCAGCAGCTGGTACGTAAATCCGGAGTGGTCCGCGAAGGCGGCGGCGGAGCCCGGCGGCAGCGCCATCGCCAATGTCAATTCGGCGGTGTGGATGGACCGCATCGGTGCCATCACCGACGGCATGGGCCTGCGCGGTCACCTGGACACCGCGCTAGCCAACGGGGATGACCTGTTTATGTTCGTGGTCTACGACCTGCCCAACCGTGACTGCTCGGCGCTGGCCTCCAACGGCGAGCTGCTGATTGCGGAAAACGGTTTCGAGCGCTACCAGAACGAATACATCAGTCCCATCGTGGATATTATTTCCGACCCGCTCTATAGCGGCATCAATATTGTGGCGATCATCGAGGTGGACTCGCTGCCCAACCTGGTGACCAACCTGAGCGTTCCAGAGTGCCAGGAGGCCAATGGTCCGGGCGGCTACCGCGACGGCATCCGCTACGCCCTGAACCAGCTCTCGCAAGTGGACAACGTCTACTCCTACGTCGACGTCGCCCACTCCGGTTGGTTGGGATGGAGCAGTAATTTCGGCCCCGCGGTCAACCTGATCGGCGAGGTGGTGGAGAGCACCGATGCGGGCTGGGACAGCGTCGCCGGCTTCGTCAGCAATTCCGCCAACTACACCCCGGTGGAGGAGCCCTACCTGCCGGACCCCACACTTACTGTGGGTGGGCAGCCGGTGCGCTCGGCGAATTTCTACGAGTGGAACGATTATTTTGAGGAACTGGACTTCGTGCAGGACTGGCGCCAGGCGATGATCAACCGCGGTGCGCCCACCACCCTCGGCATGTTGATCGATACCGGCCGCAACGGCTGGGGCGGTTCCGGCCGGCCCAGCGGAACCTCCACCAGCACCGACCTGAACACCTACGTCAACGAGTCGCGTATCGACCGGCGTATCCACCGCGGCAACTGGTGCAACCAGCCCGGCGGCGTGGGCTTCCGACCCCAGGCCAACCCGCACCCTGGTGTCGACGCCTATGTGTGGGTCAAGCCCCAGGGTGAGTCCGACGGCATCTCGGATCCCAACTTCGAACAGGATCCCAACGATCCCAACAAGAAGCACGATCCCATGTGCGACCCGAACTACGGGGGAAATGAGCGCAACGGCAACAGTATGACCGGCGCCTTGCCCAATGCACCCCATGCGGGCCGCTGGTTCCCGGAAGCTTTCGAGGTACTGCTGGAGAACGCCTATCCGCCGCTGAACTAATAAAAACCAGCTGGAAAAAAACTCCCTGTAGGAGCGGGCATGCCCGCTCCTACAGGAGATGGTCAATCCGGTAATGAAGATTCCCGGAAAGAGAGAAAACAACATGAAAAAACTGATACAAGGCCTGTCGACTGCGGGAATTATGCTGGCCTCGCTAAACAGTTGGGCCAGTTTTTCCATCAATAACGGCCAGCTGCTCGACGCCAACGGCAACCCCTTCATCATGCGCGGCGTCAACCACGCCCACACCTGGTACAACAGCCGCACGCCCCAGGCACTCGCCGATATCGCCGCCACCGGCGCCAACGCAGTGCGCATAGTGCTGGCCAACGGCGGCCGCTGGACGCGCAACGACGGCGCCGATGTGGCGAATGTGATCGCCCAGTGTAAATCCCTGGCCCTTATCTGCATGCTGGAAGTACATGACGCCACCGGTTGGGGCGAGGACAGTGCGGCGGTGCATATCTCCTCCGCCGCGGAATACTGGACCAGCCCGGATATCCTTGCCGCAATTACCGGCGAAGAGGACTATGTGCTGATCGATATCGCCAACGAACCCTTTGGCAACGGCGTGGGCGAGAGCAACTACGTGGACGGCACCACCGCCGCCATCCAGACCCTGCGCGACGCGGGCCTAACCCACACCATCGTGGTGGATGCCTCCAGTTGGGGTCAGGACTGGGAAGGCTACATGCGCGACAACGCCCCGCAGATAGCCGCCGCCGATCCCCTGGGCAACCTGTTGTTCTCGGTGCATATGTATCAGGTGTACCCGGACAACAACAGCGTGGCCAACTATATGCAGGCCTTCCAGGACATGAACCTGCCGCTGGTGGTGGGTGAGTTCGGCCACGAACACCAGGGCCAGCCGGTGGATGAAGACGCGATCCTGGCCCAGGCCGAGGCCCGCGGTATCGGCTACCTGGGGTGGTCCTGGTCCGGCAATACCGAGCCCTACCTGGATATGGCCCTGAACTGGGACCCCAACAATCTTTCCGGCTGGGGCGAGCGGCTGATCAATGGCGAGAATGGCATCGCGCAAACCGCCCAGTGCGCCACCGTTTTCCCCGGCTGCGGGGGCTCATCCAGCAGCTCCTCGAGCAGCAGTTCGTCCAGCTCCAGCAGTAGCTCCAGTTCTTCTTCCTCCAGTTCCAGTTCGAGCAGCTCCTCCAGCTCCAGCAGCTCGGGTGGTGGCAGCGGCGATCTGGTGTGCACCGCCGGTTCCGTGAACGACTGGGGTGCGGGCTTTGTGCTCAACAACATCACCGTAACCAACGAGGGCACCCGGACGGTGAGCGGCTGGACGGTACAGTTGGACTTCGGCCGGGAGATCGCCATTACCAACTCCTGGAATGTCAGCCTGTCGTCCAGCAGCGGCAGCCTGCTGACCGGCACCGATGTCGGCTACAACGGCCAACTGCAGCCGGGGCAGAGCGTCAGCTTCGGTATGCAGGGTGAGCCGGGCAGTCTGCCGGGCGTCAGCTGTACCGCCGAGTAATTCACAGCCGTGTTGTAGAAGCCTGCTTGCAGGCGAACCGGGGCCGCTACAGGCCCGTTATATGCGAGCCTGCTCGAAATTAAATAGCCAAAAACCGGGAGGCGAACTGCGATCGCAATTTAATCCGGATGCCCCCAAAAAGAGGAAACGGAAATGAAAAATAATCCATTCATCCACGCCTGGACCCTGCCGCTGGCCTGCGGCTGGGCCCTGTCGGCGCAGGCGCAGATATCCTGCGAAGTGGATTACCCCATCAGCGACTGGAACGGCGCCTACCAAGTGGACGTGGGCATTACCAACAGCGGCAGCGAACCCATCGCCGGCTGGTCCCTGGAGTGGGACGTCGGCACGGGGGAAACCCACAGCGGTGGCTGGAACGCCGATATCAACCAGAGCGGCACCCGCATCGCCGCGTCCAACCCGGCCAGCCATTGGAACGGCACGATAGCCCCCGGGGCCACCAACCGTTTCGGCATCCAGCTCAGCGACGGCGCGCCACCGGCCTCCCAGCCGACAGCCTTCACTCTGAATGGCGTCACCTGCAATGGCGGCGGTTCGTCGAGCAGCAGTTCGTCGAGCAGCAGCTCCTCCAGTAGCAGTTCCTCCAGCAGCAGTTCGTCCAGCAGCAGTAGCTCATCCGGCGGCGGCAGCGCGGTCACCCTGCAGGAAAACGCGATGGGCTTCTGCGGCGTCGACGGCACCATCGACAGCAACAACGCCGGCTACACCGGCAGTGGTTTCGCCAATACCACAAACGTCAGCGGTAGTGGCATCCGCTGGAACCTCAACGCGGCCGGCGGCGAATACCTGCTGGAGTGGCGCTACGCCAATGGCGCGGACACCCGGCCGGCGGAAGTACGGGTCAACGGTTCCACCGTCGCCGCGGTGGATTTCCTCTCCACGGGGGCCTGGGACAGCTGGGCCGCGGCGAGCGCGAGCATTTTCCTGGGCGAGGGCGAGAACCGCATAGAGCTGTCGGCCACCGGCGACGCCGGCCTGGCGAACATCGATTCTCTCACGGTGACCGGCAACGCCCCGGAAGCCGCTTCCTGCGCCTCCGGTTCCGGTCGCTACCGTATGGAAGCCCTCGGCCGCGGCGTCACCGTGGTGCCGAGCGGTGGCGGCAACCTGGTGAGCTGGCGCCTGCTGGGTACGGATGATCCGGCCGTGGCCTTCAACGTGTACCGCGACGGCCAGAAGCTCAACGGCTCGCCGCTCACCGGCGCCAGCAATTACCGGGACGGCGGCGGCTCGGCGAATGCGCAGTACATGGTGCGCGCGGTCACCGGCGGCAGCGAGGGCGCGGCGGCTTCCGCGGAAGCGGTGTTCAACGGCAGCGGCTACTTCGATATCCCGCTGCAGCGCCCCGCCGGCGGCACCACGCCGAGCGGCGAGGCCTACAGCTATTCCGCCAACGACACCAGCGTGGCCGATCTCACCGGCGACGGCCGCTACGAATTCATCGTCAAGTGGGACCCCAGCAACGCCCACGACAACGCCCACGAGGGCTATACCGGTAACGTTTACATAGACGCCTACCGGCTGGACGGCCAGCGCCTGTGGCGCATCGACCTGGGCCGCAACATCCGCGCCGGCGCCCACTACACCCAGTTCCAGGCCTATGACTACGACGGTGACGGCACCGCGGAAATCGCGGTAAAAACCGCCGACGGCACTGTCGATGGAACCGGCACCACCATCGGTAACGGCAGCGCGGATTACCGCAACTCCAGCGGCCGCATTCTCTCCGGCCCGGAATTCCTCACCATCTTCAATGGCCGCACCGGCGCCGCCATCGACACCGTCGACTACCAACCGCCGCGCGGCAATGTGAGCAGTTGGGGCGACAACTACGGCAACCGCGTGGACCGCTTCCTGGCCGGCACTGCCTATCTCGACGGCCGCAATCCGAGCATGATCTTCTCCCGCGGCTACTACACCCGCACGGTGATCTGGGCGGTGGATTTCGATGGCCAGAACCTTTCCACCCGCTGGATTTTTGATTCCAATCAGGCCGGCAGCCAGTATGAGGGGCAGGGCGCCCACAGCCTCTCCATCGCCGACCTGGACGGCGATGGCCGCCAGGATGTCGTTTTCGGCGCCATGGCCATAGGTTCCGGCGGGCAGCCGCTGTGGAATACCCGCCTGTACCACGGCGACGCCCTGCACGTGAGCGACTTCCTGCCCAATCGCCCCGGCCAGGAAGTCTTTATGCCCGGGGAGCACAGCAACCAGCCTTCGTCGCGGCTGGTCGATGGCACCAACGGTTCGATCATCTTCCAGACCGCCCCCGGCGGCGACAACGGCCGCGGCGTGGCCGCCAATATCTGGGCCGGCAACGCCGGCGGGGAATTCTGGTCGGCCCGCGTCAGTGGGCTGCTCAACGCCAGCGGCAACAGCGTGGGCAGCAAACCCGGCTCGATAAATTTCCTCAGCTGGTGGGACGGCGACGGCGAGCGCGAACTGTTGAACAGTACGCATATCGACAAGTACGACCCCTCGCAGCGGCTGCTCACCGGCTCCGGGGTCAGCTCCAACAACGGCAGCAAGTCCACCCCGGCGCTCTCCGCGGATATTTTCGGTGACTGGCGCGAGGAAGTGGTGTGGCGCACCTCGGACAGCTCGGCGCTGCGCATCTACGCCACCCCGCACGCGACGGAACTGCGCATTCCTACCCTGATGCACGATCCGCAGTACCGGGTAGCCATCGCCTGGCAGAACACCGGCTACAACCAGCCGCCGCATCCGAGTTTTTACGTCGGCAGCGAGGTGACGGACTATCCCTGGCCGGATATTCAAACACCCTGAGTGAAGGAACAGCACACCGGTTGTGGGAGCCTGCAAGCAGGCTCCCACAACAATCCCGACAAAAAAGGGAGAACTTCCATGAACAGATTTATCAGAATCCTGCTTACCGCAACTGCCGCCTTCTGGCTCGCGGCCGACACGCTTGCACAGGTCAATCCCGACACCTGGTATATGCTGGTCAACCGCCACTCCGGCATGGCCATGGATATCGAGGGCGGATCCACGGAGGCCGGAGCGCGGCTGGTCCAGTGGAATCCCAACGAGGCGCCCAACCAGCAGTTCCGCTTCCTCGATTCCGGCAACGGCTACTACCGCCTGGCCGCCCGTCACTCCGGCATGGTCCTGGACGTATACGAGTGGAACGACGCGGACGGCGCTGACATAGCCCAGTGGGAGGACCTGAACGGCACCAACCAGCAGTTCCGGCTCGACGATATGGGTGGCGGCTATTACCGGCTGGTGAACAACTTCAGCGGCAAGGCGCTGGACAACTGGGACTGGTCCACCGAGGCCGGCACCCGCATCTCCCAGTTCACGCCCACCGACGCCGCGGTGCAGCAGTGGCAACTGGTTCCCGTCGACGGCGATCCCCCCTCCGGCGACTGCGGCGGGGGCACGCCCCAGGCCACCGTGACCGGCGGCCCCGGCAATTACCAGGTCAATGGCAACAGCGTCGGCGGCAACTATTTCAATGCGATCAACACCGCCATCGCCAGCCTGTCATCCGGACGCAATTCACAGGAGCGGGTGACGGTATTCGCCGACGGCTCCATCGGCGCCAACTCCATAGTCCTGCCCAGCCACACGGCGCTGGAAGTGTGCGGCACCATGAATGTGGGCAATGCCGCGGGCAGGGGTGCCATACAGGCGATCGGGGTGGAGAACGTCTCGGTGCCTTTCCTGAAGATGACCGGCAGCCCCTACTTCGGTATGCGCTTCGCCGATGCCCACGACCTGCATCTGGGGCAGATCGACCTGCGCCTGAACGGCGGCCTGGGCATCCGCTTTGACCGCGATCGGCCCGGCAGTACCAATGTGCGGATGGATTACGTTTACGTCTCCGGCACCGGCAACCACGGGGTGGAGACCTGGAATATCGACGGGCTGGAAATCGGCACCATCATCGCGCGCAATACCGGCTACTCGGGCCTGCTGCTGAACAACACCCGCAACGCCGTGATCGGGCTGGTGGACGGCGAGGACACCGGCACCGGAACCGGCTACGCCACCCTGCGCTTTGCCAACGAGAATGGCCGCATCAACGGCGGCTACCCCACCAATATCTTCGTCGATCGGGTCATCTCCCGCCGCGGAGGGCGGGGCTTCTTCTGCGTTTCCAACTCCGGCGGCGCGGTGGTGAACAACATCGACTTCGCCGACAACGGCAACAACTCGATCCTGATCGAGAACTGCCACAACGTCACCGTGGACGGCGGCGTGATCAATGGTGGCGGTGAACTGCGACTGGCGGCGCGCTCCGAGTTCCCCAACAACAGCGACATCACCATTGCCAATCTCGACGTCTTCAACACCAGTGTCCGCGAACAACCTTGCGGCGAGAATGTCAATTGGATTGACGTGAACGTTCAGGGAGGTAACTTTAACGTCTGTAACTAGTGCACCAAAACATAGTTTTGTGCGCGGATTGGCGACCCGCCATGGATGGCGGGGCCGGGGCCTGATCGAAGGCAATGCCGTAGCGCCAAGGATGAGGCTCAGGGATGGGGCTAATGCCGAAACTATTCGGGAACTATTCGCCTGCAAGCGGGCTCCTACAGGGCCATATTCTTGGTAGGATGGGCACAAGGCGCCCGCGAAGCGGGCGAGCGCCATGGATGGCGAGTCAACGGAGCACAGCGACGTACCCATCGTCCGGGCCGGTGATGGGCACGCTTCGCTTTGCCCATCCTACAAAGCCAATAAAAAACGATAAGCACAAGAGGAAATCTTCAGATGCAGAGCAGACTTCCATTATTCAGCGCCGCTACGGGGGATGACCCTTGTCCAGCGGGGTAGCCAACGCGGCGGCGCTGGCCGCCGCAGACAGGGCGGAGAGCTGGATCACCGACCGCGCCTGGGTCGCCGGTGCCGTCGGTGCCATGGCGGTGCTTATCTGCGCGGCGGCCTACAATGCCGGCGGCCTGCTGAACAGCGGCCTCTCCATCGCCGGCTTCCAGATCACCGACAACCGCCTGGACAGCATTCTCGCCGCGCTGATCATCAGCAGCTGCGCGATGCTGGTGGTGGAGCTGCCGCGGCTAAGGCTCTGGCTGGGTCAGGATTTCTTTCGGCTGCACCCGACCCTGGCCCGCGGTCACTGGATGCGCTTTGCCATGGAGGCCCTGGTGCACTACCTGGTCTACCTGGGGCTGCTGGCACTGGTGATTTTCTTTTTCCGCACCGCCGGCGAGTACGGCTTTGCCCGCGGCAACGCCTACTACAAGCCCTGGTTCCGCCTGCTGGACCTGGCCTGGGCCGCCTGGCTCTGGGGCGGCCTGCCCTATGTGTTGCTGACCCGCGCACTCAAGCACTCGCCGGAGGCGGACAGGATGGACCTGGCAAACAGCTGCCTGAAGATGGTCTCGCTGTTCGCATTTCGCTGGCCGAAGTTCGACGAGTACGACCGTAAGAATCTGCGCGCACTGCTGGTGAAACTGTTCTTCGCACCGCTGATGACGGTGTTCTTCGCCGACCAATTTCCCCATCTGGTCAGCAACGTCGGCTATATGTTCGACGGCCTGCCCGCGGCCATCGCGGAAAACCGCTACAGCCACCGCCAGTTCAACCTGGATTTTTTCAATATTTCCGTGGCCCTGGTATTTTCCATCGACGTGGCCCTGGCCTGGTGCGGCTACATGGTTTCCAGCCGCTGGGTGGATAACCAGACCCGCTCCGCCGAGCCCACGATGCTGGGCTGGGTGGTGTGCCTGTTGTGTTATCCCCCGTTCCAGATGTACCTGGGCCTCTACTACGCCTCACCGGGGGAACGGGAAGTGCTGCGCCTGGGTAACCCCTGGTTCGTGACCCTGTTCACTTCCATGATGCTGGCCAGCTACCTGATATACATGGCCGCAACCCTGCACTTCGGGGTGCGTTTCTCCAACCTTACCAACCGCGGCATTATCCGCACCGGTCTCTATTCCCTGGTACGCCACCCCGCCTACGGAGCAAAAAACTTCGCCTGGTGGTGTGTGATGTTCCCGGCAATTGTCTACAGTGCCTTCCACGCCGGCTGGAAACTGGCCCTGGCGCAGACCCTCGGCCTGCTGCTGATGACCTGGATCTATTATTGGCGGGCGACTACCGAAGAGCGTCACTTGAGCGCGGACCCGGACTACGTCGACTACTGCCGGCAGGTGCGTTACCGGTTTTTCCCCGGGCTGCTGTAACGACGCCCAGACCTTACTGTTGTAGGAGCGGTCCGGCCAGCGGCCGCTCCTACAATGGGGCTCGGGAATGATTTCACGGCTTTCCCGGAAATCGGCAATCCTGCCGATTTGTATTCACCCTACAGCTTATTCATCCAGCGGTTCAACCTTGTGGTTTTTCACAAAGTTGAACCTGGTCAGCGTGAATAAATTGTGATGCTTCACTTATTTAGACGAATGTATAGGTTGCTGCCGTTAGATTGAAAGTGCGGTAATCAAAAAAATAAAACAACAGGGAAGGAAGGCCTGAGAGTGCGTCCCCGCGTGCGGCGGTCTGCTGTTTGGATCGTTTGCTTGCAATCGCAGCGACTGCTCAGTTTGTTCAGCGCTTCCCCAACCATAAAGAGTGAGGCATCTGTATGAAACGATTGATGAGAGTCTGTCAACCGCTGTGCGCGCTGGTTGCCGGAGTGACCGTGGCGGGAAATTCCCTCGCCGCTAATTACGGCGAAGCGCTGCAAAAATCCATTTACTTTTACGAGGCGCAGCAGTCGGGCCCCATCCCCTCCTGGAATCGCAACGAGTGGCGCGACGATTCCGGCATGACAGACGGCGCCGACAACAATGTGGACCTGCTGGGCGGCTGGTACGATGCCGGCGACCATGTGAAATTCGGCTTCCCCATGGCCGCCAGCGCCACCCTGCTGGCCTGGGGCGTGGTGGAAAACCGCGATGCCTATGCGCAGACCGGCCAACTGCAGCATATCCGCAATAACCTGCGCTTCGTGGCCGATTATTTCGTCAAGGCACACACCGCGCCCAACGAACTCTGGGGACAGGTGGGCAACGGCGGAACCGACCACGCCTGGTGGGGTGCGGCGGAAGTCATGCCCATGGCGCGGCCCTCCTACAAGATCGACGCCAACTGTCCGGGCTCCGACCTGGCCGGGGAAACCGCCGCGGCGCTCGCCGCCATCGCCATGGTGTTCGAGTCCACCGACGCCGCCTACGCGGCAAACCTGCTGAGCCACGCGGAACAGCTCTACAGCTTCGCCGACGACTTCCGTGGCGTATACAGCGACTGCATCACCGACGCCGGCACCTTCTACAAATCCCACAGCGGCTACAACGATGAACTGGTGTGGGGCGCCGCCTGGCTCTACCGCGCCACCGGCGACCAGGCCTACCTGGACAAGGCGGTGAGCTACTACGGCAACCTGTCCACCGAACCCCAGCAGTCCATCAGGTCCTTCAAATGGACCCACGCCTGGGACGACAAGAGCTACGGCAGCTACGTGCTGATGGCCCAGCTCACCGGCAACGCCGAGTACCGCGCCGACGCCGAGCGCTGGCTGGACTTCTGGACCACCGGTTACGACGGCCAGCGGGTGACCTACACCCCCGGGGGCCTCGCGCACCTGGACCAGTGGGGTGCCGCGCGCTACTCCTCCAACACCGCGTTTATCGCCCTGGTGTACTCCGACTACCTGCAATCCGCGGACCCGGGCAACGGCCGCGCGCAGACCTATTACGATTTCGCCGTGGGCCAGATGGAATATTTGTTGGGGGAAAACCCGATGAATATGAGCTACCAGATCGGCTACGGCAGCGTCTACCCCACATCACCGCACCACCGCACTGCTCACGGTTCCTGGAACGACAGCCTGCAGGACCCGGTGGACAACCGCCACACCCTGGTGGGTGCACTGGTGGGTGGTCCGGACACCAACGACAATTTCGTCAACGACCGCGGCGACTATGTGCTCAACGAGGTGGCCACCGACTACAACTCCGGCTTCACCTCCGCCCTGGCGCGGCTGTGGCTGGACTTCGGCGGCAACCCCATACCCGAAGCCCAGTTCCCGGCTCCAGAGGAGCGCGACCTGGAATTGTTCGTGGATGCCAAGCTCAACTCCAGTGGCCCGCGCCACACGGAGATCAGTTCCTACGTGCACAACCACACCGCCTGGCCGGCGCGCGTCACCGACAACCTGAGCCTGCGCTACTGGATCGATATTTCAGAACTGGTGGATGCGGGCTACGGTCCCGAAGACCTGATCCTCACCAGTGCCTACAGCCAGGGCACCGATTACACCGGCCCGCACCCCTGGGGTGAGTCCTCCGACAACCTCTACTATGTGGAAGTGTCCTTCGCCGGTGTGGACATCTATCCCGGCGGCCAGTCCGCGTCGAAAAAGGAAACCCAGTACCGCGTCGCCGTGCCCGAGGGCGCGCCCTGGAATCCGGACAACGATCCCTCCTGGGACGATTACACCAGCAGCCATAAACAGGCGCCGATGATCGGGCTCTACGACAATGGCCAGCTGGTCTGGGGCCAGGAGCCCGGCGGCGGTTGCGGCGGCGAAACCGGCGTCAACTGTGGGCCCAGCGCCGACAGCCAGAGCCTTTCCACTCCCTACGAAACCTCCCTGTCCATCACCCTGAGTGGCAGCGACAGCGACGGTACACTTGCGGATTACACTGTGGCCAGCGGGCCCGCCAATGGCACGCTCGAAGGCAGCGGTGCCAGCCGCCTGTATACCCCGGCGGCGGGTTTCTTCGGCACCGACAGTTTCACCTTCACCGTCACTGACGATCAAGGCGCGACGTCTTCGGCCGCCACTGTCTCCGTCAACGTGGAGGCACCGGAAATTCCCGCGGTCAATATTTCCAGCCCGGCCGAGGGCGCGCGCTTTGCATTGGGTGCGGACATCCCGGTGCAGTACAACCTGCAGAACGCCGAGGGTGTCAACCTGTACCTGGACGGCGCGCTGGTGGGTAGCGGCAGCGGCTCCGGAACCCTGGTGGTGCCGGCGCCTGCGGAAATCGGCCTGTACCAGCTGCAAATCGTCGCCACCGAGGGTGGGGAGGAACTGACCGCGAGCGACAGCGTCACCGTGGAAGTCTACGAACCGGTGGCCGGCGCGCTGAGCTGCGCCCCGGGCAGCGCCGACGTATGGAACAGCGGCTTCGTACTCAACAGCGTCACCGTGTCCAACGAGGGCGACACCGCGGTCCAGGGCTGGGAGATATCCCTTACCTTTGCCGAGCCGATCCAACTGGTCAACGGCTGGAGCGGCAACTTCAACCTGTCCCCGGACGGCTTGGTTCTCACCGTCTCCAACGCCGAGTGGAACGGCAACCTGCAGCCGGGCGACAGCACCAGCTTCGGCTTCCAGGGCGGGCACAACGGCAACTTCCAGACGCCGGTGTGTACGGTCAATTGATCTGAAAACGCGGGCGGCATCCGCCGCCCGCCGTTTCCCCAATAATCGATGGGACAAATCATGAAAATTCTACTTACCCTGGCGGCTTCGGCCGCCCTGCTCGCTGCTGCCCAGGCCCGGGCGGCGGAACCCCTTCCCGACGACGACTGGTTGCACGTGGAGGGCAATAAAATCCTCGACAAGCAGGGCAACCAGGTCTGGCTCACCGGCGCCAACTGGTTCGGTTTCAACGCCGGCGAACGGGTTTTTCACGGCCTCTGGGCCGCCAACCTGGAAGGGCGCATGCGCGACCTGGCGGAGCGGGGCATCAACCTGCTGCGCGTACCGATTTCCACCGAACTGATCTGGGAGTGGCAGAACGGCATGGCCGCGGTGCCCAACATCAACGCCCATGTAAACCCTGAACTGGAGGGCATGACCTCCCTGGAAATTTTCGACGAGGCCGTGGCCCTGGCGAAAAAATACGGGGTAAAAATCCTCGTGGACGTGCACAGCGCCGAGGCGGACAACGCCGGCCATTTCTACCCCATGTGGTACGAAGGCAGCCTGGACAGCGAAATCTTTTACCAGACCTGGGAATGGATGGCGGACCGCTACAAGAACGACGATACCGTTATCGCCTTCGATATTGAAAACGAACCCCACGGCAAACCCTGGGCAGACAACCCCTATGCCAAGTGGGACAGCTCCACCGACGTCAACAACTGGAAGCACGCCTGTGAAACCGCCTCCAAACGCGTGCTGGCGATCAACCCCAACCTGCTGGTGCTCTGCGAGGGCATAGAGTCCTATCCCAAAGATGGCGTTAGCTGGGGCGGCGGCGCCGGTCCGGACTACCACAATTATTGGTGGGGCGGAAACCTGCGCGGCGCGGCCGATCACCCCATCGACCTGGGAGCCAACCAGGACCAACTGGTTTACTCCCCGCATATCTACGGCCCGTCCGTTTATCAGCAGCCCTGGTTTGAGCCGGACTTCACTTACCAATCGCTGATAGAGGATGCCTGGCGGGCCAACTGGTTCTACCTCCACGAGCAGGGCCTATCGCCGCTGCTGCTCGGCGAGTGGGGCGGTCACCTGGACGGCGGCCAGAATGAAAAATGGATGGGTTATGCCCGCGACCTGATCGTGGAGCACGGCCTGCACCACACCTTCTGGTGCCTCAACCCCAACTCCGGGGATACCGGCGGCCTCTGGCACTACGACTGGACCACCTGGGACGAAGACAAATACGCGCTGCTGAAACCCGCCCTGTGGCAGGACGGCAGCGGCAAATTTGTGAGCTTGGATCACCGTGTGGTTCTGGGCAACTCCGAAGTGGGCACCAACGTCAGCGAGTATTACGAAGGACAACAGCCCTCGGTGGCCATCACCGCACCCGCGAGCGGCAGCCAGTTCCTGCCCGGATCGCAGATCACTGTGCAATACACCCTGGCGCAGGCCGCCGCGGTCAATATTTACCTGGACGGCGCCCTGCTGCAAACCGCCAGCGGCGGCAGCGCTGTTGTCACCGCGCCGGCGGTCGAAGGCAGTTACCAGCTGCAACTGGTGGCCGTGGACGGCCAGGGGCAGGAGCTTTCCGCCAGCGATACCCTGTCCATCCGCGTGGTCGATGAAGTCGTACCGGAGCCCGCAGTGGAAATCACCGCGCCGGCGGACAACAGCCGGGTGGAAGCGGGTAGCGAAATCACCGTCACTTACACTCTGGAAAACGCCGCCGGCGTAACCGCATCCCTGGACGGCAACAGCCAGACCGCAATGGGCGGCGACAGCCTGGACCTCACCGCGCCGCTGCTCGACGGTTTCTACCCTCTGGATGTAGTCGCGGTGGACAGCAACGGTGAATCGTTGGGCGCAAGCGACAGCGTCACCATCGAAGTGTTCACACCGGTCTCCGCGGAACTCGACTGTGAACTGGGCACCAGCGATATCTGGAGCAATGGTTTCGTACTCAGCAATATTGCGATAACCAACCGCGGCAAGCCCATACAGAGCTGGCAGTTGGTACTGAGCTTCGCCTCCCCGGTAAGCTCAATCAACGGCTGGAGCGCCAACTTCTCCCTGTCCCCCGACGGCCACACCCTCACCGTCTCCAACCTGGAATGGAACGGCAATTTGCAGACAGGGCAGACAGTGACCTTTGGCTTCCAGGGAGAGCACGGCGGAGACTTCGCACTACCGACGTGTTCCGCTAACTAAATAAACGGTACGGAATTTTTGTAGGATGGGCAAAGCGAAGCGTGCCCATCAACACCGCAAAGATGGGCATGTCGCTGCACTCCTTTGCCCATCCTACAAGCTGAATGCTCTCAACCGGATGGCACTAAGTTAATCGGAACCTCCCTGTAGGAGCCTGCTGTGACCGCCATGGATGGCGGAATGCCGCCCAGCGGAAATGCAGATTTTGCAGGAGCAAAAATCTGTCAGGCGAATAGCGTCGCGACAAGGCACAGCAATATTCGCCTGCAAGCAGTCTCCCACAACGCAACATTCCAAATGTAGGGTGGATAAGCGAAGCGCATCCACCATTCCGGCTACACCTCGTATAGAGCCCACACGGAAGAATTAAAAATGAAAAACCAAACAAAAGAAAATTTCCTTCGTCGCCGGTGGTTCACCGTCGCCGCGGCACTTTTAATATCACTACTCGGCAACACCACCCAGGCAGTAGAACCCCTAACCGTAAACGGCAACCGCATACTCGCCGGCGGCCAGGCACGCAGCCTCGCCGGCCCCAGCTTCTTCTGGAGCAACACAGAATGGGGCGGCGAGCGGTTCTACAACGCCGGCGCGGTGAGTTGGGTGAAGAGCGACTGGAACGCCACCCTGGTGCGCGCCGCCATGGGGGTGGATGCCGAAGGCGGTTACCTGGAGGACCCAAACGGCAACAAAAGCCGCGTTATCGCCCTGGTGGATGCCGCCATCGCCAACGATATGTACGTAATTATCGACTGGCACTCCCACCACGCCGAAGACTACACCGCCCAGGCGGTGGCCTTTTTCGAGGAAATGGCCCAGACCTACGGCCACCACGACAACGTAATCTACGAGATCTACAACGAACCTTTGCAGGTCTCCTGGAGCGGCGTGATCAAGCCCTACGCGGAAACCGTGATCTCCGCCATTCGCGCCATCGACCCGGACAACCTGATCATCGTCGGCACACCCACCTGGTCCCAGGATGTGGACGCGGTCTCCTGGGACCCGATCCAGGGCTACGCCAATATCGCCTACACGCTGCACTTCTACGCCGGCACCCACAAGCAATACCTGCGGGACAAAGCGCAGACCGCATTGAACAACGGCATCGCGCTTTTCGTTACCGAGTGGGGCGCTGTCAATGCCGACGGTGACGGCGCGGTGGACTATGGCGAGACCCAGACCTGGATGAATTTTCTCGAGGACAATAACCTCAGCCACGCCAACTGGGCCCTGAACGATAAAGAGGAGGGCGCCTCCGCACTCGTACCCGGCGCCAGCGTCACCGGCGGCTGGGGCCAGGACCAGCTCACCGCATCCGGCCAACTCGTGCGGGACATCGTCCGCAACTGGGACGGCGGCGGCTCTGCCTGCGGCGGCAACTGCCCACCGGTAGCCGACAGCCAGAACCTCTCCACCGCCTACCAAACACAATTGCCGATCACCCTGAGCGGCAGTGACAGCGACGGCAGTATCACCGGCTACACCGTGCAGAACGGTCCCGCCAATGGCAACCTCAGCGGCAACGGCGCCAACCGCCTCTACACACCCAACAGCGGATTTTCCGGCAACGACAGCTTCACCTTCACCGCAACCGACAACGCCGGTGCTGCCTCCGAACCGGCCACAGTTTCCATCACCGTGGGAACACCGTCCGGAAACGGCGGCGTGACCTGCGAATCGGGCACTGCGGATGTATGGAGCAGCGGCTTCGTGCTTAGCAATGTCACCGTCACCAACGGCGGCAACTCCACCACCAGCGGCTGGCAGGTAACCCTGCAATTCCCCGAAGCCGTAGAGCTGACCAACGGCTGGAACGGCAACTTCAAACTGTCCGCGGATGGCAGGACTCTGACCGTTACCAATATCGGTTGGAACGGAAACCTGCAACCGGGGCAGTCCGCCAGCTTTGGATTCCAGGGTAATCATGACGGCAGCTTTCAGATGCCAGTGTGTGGTGCAAACTGACTTTAAAAACGCGGGCTGGGACCAACTTGCGAGCCAGACCCGGCACAGTTGCGTTGGACCACTTTTGTAGGAGCCTGCTTGCAGGCGAATGACCACGGAACTCCGTTTCTGTTCGTCTGCAAGCAAGTCCCTGCAGAGGTTAGGGCGAGTTAGCTCAACAGCATTGCAGTTGCACCAGCGAAGCCCAAGCCGGACAGCCAAGGCATGGATGCCGAAGCGAGCACACGCAAAGCGCGTGGCCTGAGGGCATGGCGCAGGAGCGCCATCCAATCCGGAAACTCTCCATTTATCCGGGCTTCAGATTCGCCTAAATGCCGAAATGCACTTATTCAGAACCTCCCCCTAATCCCATCTAATTTGATGTACCGTTGTACCAATTGATAAGTGAATCGTTGCTTGAGATACCCTGATGGTTGTCGGGCACTATGGCCAGTGGCCGCGAAAATTGAGCGCGGAGCCCGATATTTTCAAAATAGATGATGGTATATCAAAAAGCCTAATAAAATCATAAGGTTACAAGGTCTAAAGGAGTGGGGGGTATGAGGCTTAGCGATTACTTTTGTAGATGGAATCAAGCACGTTGAATTGCCTGTAAGCTTGATGTTTTCTGGTTTTCGGTGCATTCTTGGCCAGTTTTTACCAATTGAGATATGGGGTGGGGGATATTGATCGATGCCACAATTAAAAACCTATAAATTATTTATTAGCCACTCTTGGGCTTACGGGAACGCTTACGAGAAGTTGGTTAAATTTTTTAATGAACACCCTAATTTCACCTGGATAGATTATTCAGTTCCTAAGAATGATCCCATTCATAATGCGCCAAATGATAAGGCCCTATATGAAGCAATAAAAAGGCAGATGCCGTTTGTGAATTGCATTGTCATGATGGCAGGTGTGTATAGCACATATTCTAAGTGGATCAATAAAGAAATAGAAATTGCAAAGAAAGTTTATTCAAAGCCCTTAGTTGCGGTGGAACCCTGGGGTTCAGAGAAAACCTCAAAGATAGTTAAAGATAATGCAGACGCAATTGTTAGATGGAGCAGCGCGTCAATTGTGAACGCAATAAGGAATCACTCAATTTAGGCGCCTTATGAGAAAAGCACTTATTGTGGGTATCGATTACTATGAAAATATTAATCGTTTGCACGGATGTGTGAATGACGCATACGCGGTAAAAAATGTTTTAGAGCGACACGGCGATGGTTCGCCGAATTTTGGGGTAAATACTGTTGTTTCGTCAGACGCGTCATCACCTGTGGATAGACGAAAACTGAAGGACCTAGTGAGCGAGCTTTTTAAAGATGATGCTGATATTGCTCTCTTTTATTTCTCGGGCCATGGATATATCGAATCAACAGGAGGGTATCTCATTACATCTGAGTGCTCTGATGGTGATGATGGATTTTCTATGGATGAGCTATTAACAATAGCAAATGCTTCAAAAGCAAAAAATAAAGTGGTGATACTTGACTGCTGTCATTCAGGTGCTGCTGGTAACCCGTCCCTTGCGCCGGATAAGTCGTATTTGAGCGAAGGTGTCACTATTCTTACCGCATCTGCTAAAGAGCAATATTCGATAGAAAATGGCGGCTCAGGTGTCTTTACATCACTATTTGTAGATGCTCTAAATGGAAGTGCTTCGAATCTAGTCGGTGACATTACGCCCGGTAGTGTTTATGCTCATATCGATCAATCACTAGGTCCTTGGGAGCAGCGTCCAATTTTCAAAACAAATGTAAAGCGCTTCATTTCTCTGAGAGAGGTTCGACCTCCTATTGATTTAGAAGATTTGCGCAAGATAAAAGAAGTATTCCCCGATACCACGCACATATTTCCTCTAAATCCAAGCTTTGAGCCGACCTCTGATGAACCAAATGATAAAAATACCGATATTTTCGCATTGTTACAAAAATATAATCGCATCAATTTGGTTAAACCTGTTGATGAGGAGCATATGTATTTCGCTGCAATGAATTCCGCCGGTTGTAAATTAACTGTGCTTGGCGCTCATTATTGGAATTTGGTGAGCAAGGATAGGATCTAACAGGTGCTGCAAGGGGAAAAGCGGAATGGTACAAGCACAATACTGGAAAGAAATATACCAGCTTAAGACCCATATTGGCTTTATTGAGTTTCAACTTGAGAAAGCTGAAAGTGTTGATCGGGCATTAAAGATAGTTTTAGCAATTGCTTCAAGCTCTAGCATTGGCGCATGGGTAATTTGGAATCATTTGTCGTGGGTATGGGCCGGAATAATTGCCTTTTCTCAGGTGGTTTCAGCGGTCAATCCATACCTACCTTACAAAAGCAGAATTAAGGCTTATTCATCTCTTCTTCATGAGTTAGAAGAATTAATGATCCAGGCTGAATTCAAATGGCATGCTATTGCGGAGGGAAAACTTACGGCAACAGAAATAAATAAGGCTAGGTTTGAAATTCGATCCGCGAAACAAAAATCACTGAAAAAACATATTCAGACTACGATTTCCACAAACAATTCAATGCACGCGAAGGCAGAAGCATCTGCTACCGAATATTTAAGTAATTTCTACCCGGCATAGGAGGCGATATGTCAAAAGATAAAAAACCATCAAGCGAAACCCCGCGCCCGCAGCCACTAGCTGAAGAGAGAGGTCTTCAGCCTGCAAAAAATCCGCCTCAAATGCCGCAGGTTAAGCCACCTAAGTCAGAAAAGGGCAGCAGCTAACAAGCAAGGCGCTGTTGTCGCCGCTATCTCAGCTGGGACGGCTTACCGCTCCAGCCGCTCCAAAGCTTGATGTTGGGCGCGAGTTGAGAAATCCAGATATGGCCTTAGCGGATCATCTCTTAGGAGAACATGGCCGGATCTGCGAAGCGTTTTGTTGATACTGTTGATGGTCCCTTTGTGCCGGACTATGGGGAGTTCATTTTTGTCAATCGTTAAAAAGGCTTTCTGCAAGTCGCAAGTCTTGGTAATCTGATATGCCTAGTACTCGAAAGATCATTCGCGCATTTATAGCCTCACCTGGCGACCTTCAGGAAGAGCGAAAAGCTATTCGGCATGTAGTTGACGAATTTAATGAGTCTTGGGCGAACGAACTTGGATATCAAGTCGAGCTTATGGGTTGGGAGGAAACCGTCGCTGGATTCGGTCGGCCGCAGCATCTCATTAACCAAGATCTCGATCGGTGTGATTTATTTCTTGGAATGATTTGGAAGAGGTGGGGTACTCCGCCAGATCACGATGGAGAATTCTCCTCTGGGTTCGAAGAGGAATTCAAACGGTCGATATCAAGATGCGAGGAGACCGGAATTCCTGAGATTTCGCTATTTTTCAAGGAAATTCCGAAGGAGTTCATGGTGGACCCAGGAGACGACCTGAAGAAAGTTCTTGAATTTCGCGAGAAAATCATTGCCAGCAAGAAAATCCTGTTTCAGAACTTCTCGATGACGCGGGATATAGAAGCGCTAGCGAGGAAATGCGTCACTGCTTATGTAAATCGTGTTAGGGCCGCAGATGAATTATCCGAGCCCGATGAGCTGCGAGCAAAACGTGCTCGAACCAGTTCTAGGGAGGAAGGTGGGAATGAATCGTCTCCGTTGTCTGCTGAAGGCTTTGAATTTCTCGAGAATCTCGTCGGAAGGATCAGGCAGCCGGACTCTTTAGACGCGCTGAGCGCGAGTGATATTGCACGGTTTAGATTGCTGGCGAACTCAATATCGAAGCCAGGTAACGAGGAGATGAATCTAGGTGTCCATGACACCAACATCCTCTCTGCGGCACGTCTCGAAGGCATGGAGCTGGGTAAGAGAGAGAAATACTATCTAGCTCGTTTGGGTTTTCAGCATCTCGCTTACGAGAACGTACCCCTGTGGTGTTGGTATTCGGCTCTAGCGGATTCACAGGTCGATCCCGCTATTCTTTCCTCTTTCCTCGGAGTTGACGAGAACGAGAAGGTTGGAGCGATTTCCGTGTTGACCGCACTGGCTCTCGATCTCCCTACGGATGATGACGGGATCAAACGAGACAGGCTCATCAATGCTTGGTTCTCAGATAACTCGTCGACCAAAGTCCGGGTGGCGGCTCTCGGATATCTCGCCAAATGCGGCACTACGGGGGACCTGGAGATCGCCAAGAAGGAATACGATCGGAGCGACTACGGGACATCTCGCAGCGCACTTGAGTGCATGGTCGAGATTCTGCTTCGAACTGGTCAGCCGAAAGCGGCCCAAGAGCTGGTCCTAGAGTCACAGTTCGAGACGCTCAACACTGATCTGCTGAGATCTGTGCTATCCGGGTTCGAAGGCTTGGAAACCTCCGTGCTGCTTCTTGGTCTTGAACATCGCAATTCCCAGGTTCGGCTGTGCGCAATGAAGTCGCTGCACAGTCGGGGAGCGCTGGATATCGGTATGGCTGGACGGCTAACTGGGGATAGCAATGCTCCAGTGCGTAGTGAGGCTGTCAGGGTGCTATTGAAACTTGGAAAACCGCTTGCTGAGGAGGAGGTCAAGAAGATCCTTGTCCCACCACAGAAGCAATCTAGACCTGGCCTTCTGGGTTTGGCCAGTACGGCGGACTCAGATGAGACTGGAGAGGAACTCTTTCAACAGTATCGGCTGGATGTGTTAAAGGGTCTTCCTGAGCCGGAGCTAGAGAAGAAGGTTGGGGCGAGCTTCATGCACGACGATGCCGCGTATTTCGCACTTGTGGAGAGATACTTCAGAAGTCATGTCGATGAGCTGCGCCGCAACATTGACGACAGGTTTAGTACGTACTTCGAGGAGCGGATTCGACGAATAGAAGCTAAATTCGGTGATAGCTACGACACTCGAGATCTTGTAAAGAAGACAAGAGAACTGGAAGGATTTATGAGAAGAGATCTCACGAGGCGAGGGTTGAATGTGCTGTGTGTGGCGAAAAAACCCGAGGATTTGCAGAGAGTAAGGGCCAACCTCCGTGACGGCTTCGCAGGGGCATCGAAGCATGAGGCTGAGTATCTAGGAAGGTACGGAGAGTGGATTGATATACCTATGCTTGTGAACGCCGAGGGACCAAAGTTCGGTGTGGCACCGCTAACGA
This sequence comes from Microbulbifer rhizosphaerae, assembly GCF_014191725.1. GTDB lineage: Bacteria > Pseudomonadota > Gammaproteobacteria > Pseudomonadales > Cellvibrionaceae > Microbulbifer > Microbulbifer rhizosphaerae. The sequence goes on along the minus strand of NZ_JACHWZ010000011.1, from coordinate 96,238 downwards.
TATCTCGTGATGAGGAGTTTAAGGTCGAAGTTGCGAGGGCCATAACTTCAATCGGTAAGAGACACTCAGTCTCAGATCTTCTTTCTATAGGTATGCCATCGGCTATTCTGAAGAAAACAATTGAACTATGCGCGGAATCAAGATTCGCAAAAATATCGCGGGATGCCTTGCTAGCCCTCTTCAATCACGAGTCAGATGAGGTGCGTAAAGCTGCGGCTGTCTTGACTGTCCGGGCACTCTCGGCGAAGCGGATCAAGTCGATTCTTCGCGAATATGTCCTCAGCGATAACTATCGCTACTACAACGTCATTCATTGGCTGGACCTAGGGGCATCAATGCATCGGGATGACGCCAGAAAGGTGGCGCGGACAGCCGGCAGCTAGCAAAGCTCCCCACAGATTAGTCCAACAGCCTTGATTGATTGATTCTGATGTTTGTGCGTAACAAGGCGCTTGTTCGGATGCAAACTACGCTGTGCAGCGTGGGTTGTGAATGCCGTTACGAGAGTAAAAATTTCGTACAACTAGCAATACAAGGTAAGTAAATGGCAATTTTGGAAGGTAAAAAGATATTGGTAGCAGGAATAGCTAGTGAGAGATCTATCGCCACTGGGATAGCTGATGCCCTATATAGAGAAGGTGCTGAACTAGCTTTTACCTACCTTAATGATAAATTGAAGAGCCGCGTAGAAGCGGTTGCGGGACGGTGTGAGTCAAATCTGCTGTATCCATGCGATGTGTCTTCAGATGAGCAAATTGAAGACCTATTCAAGAATCTTTCGCAGAATTGGCCTAAGTTCGACGGGTTTATTCATGCAATTGCTTTCGCTCCGGCAGAGCAACTTGACGGTGACTATTTGGACTGCGTCACAAGGGAGGGCTTCAAAGTAGCCCATGACATAAGTTCCTATAGCTTCGCAGCGATGGCTAAGGCAGCTCGCCCATATTTGAATGATGAATCCTCTTTGATCACCCTAAGCTATCTGGGCGCAGAGAGATCCATGCCCAACTATAACGTGATGGGGCTTGCCAAGGCTTCATTGGAAGCCAATGTCCGCTTTATGGCAGCTAGCTTGGGTAAAAGTAGTATTCGGGTGAACGCTATATCCGCAGGTCCAATCAGAACGCTCGCGGCAGCAGGAATCTCAAACTTCCGGAAAATGCTCACTCAGTTTGAAAAGTCAGCGCCATTGGGGCGCTGCGTTACTATTGAAGAAGTCGGAAATAGCGCTGCATTCTTAGCAAGCAATTTTGCTTCGGCGGTAACAGGTCAAGTACTACATGTAGATAACGGTTTTAGCACTACCACGTTGCCAAGTACGGACACTTAGAGAGTAACCAGTTTACTCGTTAACTTTCATTGAACAAAGGAGATGGTCATGTTTCCAAAAGAGTTTTTTATACTTCCGGAAGAGCTTTTTCGGCTGGGTAATTCGAGCAGTTCTAAATTGTCAAATGTTCGTTCAAGGGATGTGGATACGATAGAGATAAACGGCATAACGGTGATAAGGGCCAATGGGAAAGGTATTAGTGTGTTTGATACGGATGGTATTAATGAGTCGCCAATGACTGGTTGGGTGTGGCGGTTTCCTCCTAATACGCAACCGCCATTTGGTCTCAAACTGGTCCAGGATAAGCCGCATCATTTTTGCATAGCTCCAACTCAGAATATGCCCATAGACAAATACAAGGGCTTGTTGGAAGAAATGGCTCTCAAAGCTACTCGCGTATTTAAGAAAGAAGGTAAAGTGGTATGAGTAATTTTCATTTAGAGTTGGCACAATCTGAATTAAAGATTGTTCTCGAAGCCCTGACTGAAATGGAGGCCCGTAAGAGTGCTATTTGTGAGACTTCCGATAATGAAGATGAAATTGCGGATATTGGAAACGAATTGATCGAGCTGCGCTTGCTATTAAAGCCTCTCAGAGAAAGAGCTATAAATGAGTACGGTAACAATATAGTAAATTTTTCTCGCGAATTACTGTGAGAAATTAATAAGAGTCGTAAATTCGCGCGGCAATTCTTGCAATACGACAGGAGGGCCCCCTCCCGCTGGCGGTTCTCCGTATTTAGTCATGGGATGCGCTTTAACCATCTCTCATTGTAAGTAAGTGCCTCGGTGAGACAGCTTGAGGCAGTCACTGTGCCAAAATGCTGATCTAGTTTATTTGCCGTAGGATAGCCATGAAATTTTTGGATGAATGAGATCATATCAACTTTATGGCGTTGCGAGCACTATTTTTTGCGCAAAATATAACCAGAAAGTGGGCTGGAGTTTTTCTACAGCCTCGTTAGGTAAAGAGAATGTTCCAGAGACTTAAAGTAAATAGAGAGCTGGAAGATGAAGCTCTGAATACTATATTTTTCGAAGACGGAGAGTATGAGGGGCGCTCTGTAAGAGTAAGCAAAACAAACTATCTTGCTTTTCTCTCTATGCGAGGCAATAAAGTTTCAGAAGAAATAGACAAGTTGATCGCTCTGCTAGATGGATTCCCGAGAGAACAGATTGAATTAGATTTAATCCACCTTTTTCACGCAGTAAACTGGCGGTTTCATAATATTGCGTGTGCTTTTGTAGCTCTGGGATTTCATAGTCAAAAGGTTGTAGCGGCGCTTTGGGAAAGAATTGAAGCAGGTAGCTGGGTTTCTCCACAATTGGTTGCTACCGCTTATTTTATCGATGAAAATTTTGAAGATCGAGCGATTGAATTGTTCAATTCAGAAGCAACATACTACAAATCTATCGTTTCTATAGCTGCAATACTGGACTCCCAGTGTGAGATTGAGACTGTTTCTGAGTGTTCAAGGGCAAATCTAGAAAAAGCGAAAGAGTTCGATACTGATGATTCCGGTAATATTTCCCTCAGGTGGCTAGGTTCACTTAGAGAGACAATTTCCTAATCAAACTTCAGGGAGTGGTGAACCTCTCCCGCGTATGAGGCAGGGATGCCGATTACGAGCGTACAGGGGTGTATATGCAGCGTGTCCCGGGAGAGCGAGATCCTTTTCTTCCGAACCGGTAGTCAATTAGAAGCTGAAATGTACAGGTAATAGTTGAGGATTCCACTCTAGCACCGGTGGACGACCGTGCTGTAGCTATGAAACAGCTTCTAAGTTAAATTTCGCTGCTCTCTTGTAGTAAACCGAGCGGCTTCATTTTGCCCCGCATCGCCGCGATTAAAGCGCGCGGTGCTTGGCGGCATGACTAATCAAGGAGAGTTTTTGATGCGCCGTATTGTCTGCCTGTCACTGGCGTTCCTGTTCATATCCGTGCCCGGCCTTTCGGCCGATTTCATAACCGTCGACCCGTCCAAATTGGCAATAGAGCCAATCGGCTGTACGGGGAAGGGCATAGCGCCCTGCAATGCCGATCCAGGGGTGGGCTCCAGCAGTATTCCGGCTGACCCTCCTTCCAACAGCGGGCAGTGGACCGAGCCGGATTTTGCCGGCCGTACACTATTGCTGTTCGACGACGACGGGGTGTCCCTGTCGCTGATTCATCCGAACCGGAATTCCAGGCTGGCCGACGCTCCCGGTTTGGCGCAGTTTCTGCAAAACACCGGACTCGACCTCTCCGGCGCGCCGACCGACTGGAAACTGTCGCTGGCACACGACACGGGGCAGGGGCCGATAATTCTGCGGATACAGCGCATCTTTAACGGTTCACCGGTGATCGGCCAGCATTTCAATATCGTGATGAACCGCGCGGGCGGCGTTACGGCGGTGACCGGCGGCTTCGATCATATGGCGGAGATCCCGGAGTCGGAAGATGCGGGGCTGCAGTTGGCGAAATCCGCCTACGTCAAATCACCGGAGGATGTGATCCCGGCGCTGATTGCCGACGTAACCGGCGGGCGCCAGCAGCCGCAGGGAGAAACGGATAGCGCACAACAGTGGCGCGCACCGGCAATGATTAAGAACTCACCTTCACGCCCCATCGAAACGCGCAGCGTGATCTGGTCCGACAAGGGCCGGCTGGTAGACGCCTACCGTATCGACATACCACCGATGGTCGATGTCGACGGACGGCCCGTTGCCGCCACCTATTACGTCGATACCGACGGCGCGATCCTGGGGAAGATTAATAACATTCACCACTATGAACCCTTCCATTATCGCATTTACGGCGATGCGAACGGCTATCCATACGACGATCCCTATGGCCGTATCCTTCCCCACCCGAGCGGCATGCCCACCGGTTACAAGCCGACGACGCCGGCACTTCAATCGCTGGTGGAAGTCTCGGAGTTGTCGAACCGGCACAACGACCCCTGGCTGCCGGATGGCGCGACCGAGACGGTGGGCAACAATGTGGATGCCTTCTTCAATTCGCTGATTACGCCGGAAGGTACGCTAGGCGATTACGATTCGCCACAGGACGGTCCCGACTACCGGCCCCAGGACGGCGATTTCCGCGCGAAGGTGACTGCGCCCGGCGTATTCGACTACGTCTATAACGTAGCGCATGCGCCGGACGACTATTTCCAGGATCCGCTCGATCCCGATCCCGCGCCGGTTGATCCCGTCCCGACGGACAGCCCGCAGCTCAATGCCAAGATCGTGCACGCCTTTTACGTCAACAACTGGTTGCACGACCTGTTTTACGACGTCGGCTTTGACGAGGCTGCCGGCAATGCCCAGGCGGATAATTTCGGCCGCGGCGGACTGGATGGAGATCCGATGCTGGTGCACGCCGGATATTACAGCACTTTCATTTACACGCCGGAGGACGGCATTTCGCCGAACATGCGGCTCGGTCTTAACCGCTACAGCACCTCGCGCCGCGGTGCATCTTTCGATCTGGCCGTCATCGGTCACGAATGGACGCATTACATGGTACGCCGCCTGGTCGCTGCCGGCATCTATATGGGCAACATTCAGGGTGCCGGCCTGAATGAAGGCTGGTCGGATTTCATCGGTCACTTCCTGACCGTTGAAGCGTCGGACGGACTGCCCGCCGGCGCCAAAGCCTGGGACGGCACCTACGCGGTCGGTGTCTATTACAACCGGGATTACGAGCTCGACTATTATGACGGCGTCGGCGCGCCCGAGGACAGCTACTATTACGGCATCCGGCGGTATCCACTGTCCGTCGACATGACCCGCAATCCGCTGACTTTCCGTCACATCGAGCACGGCGTAGCCCTGCCGGCCGGGCTGCCTTTCTTCGACTGGAAGGGACGTTCGCTGTTTAATGCCGAGTATCACAGCGCTGGCGAAGTCTGGGCCGTCACTCTTTGGGAGGCCTATCACGATTTGCTGGAGCAGCGCAGCGACTTGCCCTTCGCCGAAAAACGCCGCCGCATGGCCGAGTACCTGGTGGCCGGCATGAAAGCCACCCCCGAAAACCCGACCTTCCTGGAGGCGCGGGACGCATTACTGGCCGTGGTGCGGGCTTCGGACTTGAGTGATTACAGGATTGTGCAGCGGGCGTTCGCCCGTCGCGGCATGGGCGCCGGCGCACGGGCACCTGCGCGCGACGCGTCCGACAACGCCGGCGTGCAGGAAAGCTTTCACCAGGGCGAAGCCGCCCTAACCGTCACGAACATCCAGGTTACCGACCGGGGGTATGGCAGGGACGGCGACGGCATCTGGGATAACGGCGAACTGCCGCTGGTGAAAATGACAGCGCGAAATACCGGGTTCCGGAAAGTGGAGGATGCAAAATTTTACGTGCAGCTCGAATTCGACGAGGGCCACTTCCTCACCCAGGGGCCGTTCGACTTCCCCGCCATACAACCGGGCCAGCGCGCACACTTCGCGCTGCCGATTGCCGGCACCATAGACAAGGCGGGTGTCCATGAAGCGCGTCAGATACGCATCATGATCAGCCACTATTCAGGGCCGACCTATCCGCAACACATCTTCAGGGACCGGACATTTGTCAACTACGACATTAAGCGTAACAGCAGGTCCGATAGGCTCAATTTCGAGGAAACCTTCGCCGCCTGGGAGACGGCACGCGAACTTGGGGAATACGGATCGCTGTTGGCCGATGTGAAATGGGAACGCGGCGAACTCGACGGGACCCCGGTGTACCGGGCCATGAGCCGCAATGCCGGCTTCCGGGGTTACCTCATCTCACCGCCGCTGAAAGTCAGCGCCAACCGGGATTTCGAAATCCTGCTCAAGCATGCCTGGGACTTCCGGGACCCCCGCTACGAAGTGCGGGGCAACGGTTTCGTGGAGATCAGTACCGACGGCGGCGAATCCTGGTACATTCTCGATGTCGCCAATATGGAATTTACCGAGGTATCGCCGGAATATCCCGCGATGACAAGAACCAATCTGAATCTGGGTCTGGCGTATGCCGGTCAGACCGTGCTGATCCGCTTCCAGGCGAATCTTTATTACATGGCCACGCCGCATGACGCGATTGAAACCGGCTGGGCCATCGGCGGCATCGAATTCCGGGGCATCGACAACCGGCCGCTGCTGGCAGTGGTGCCTCACCCGAATGACGGTTACAGCCCCTGGTGGTAACCCGATGCAGACAGCGATTGCCGCCATTTTCGCGCCATTGACCCGGACAAGCCACTTTTGTAGGAGCCTGCTTGCAGGCGAACGACTGCGGAGCTCCGTTCCTGTTCGCCTGCAAGCAGGCTCCTACAGAAGGGTGCCAAGTCTTAACTCAACAGCGTCGTAGCTAGAACAGCGACAGCTGAGGCATGGTGCGGGAGCGCCATCCAATCCAGAAACCCTTCCTCTGTCCGGACTTCAGATTCATCGAAATGCAAGAAAGCCTCCCAGAGGCTTTCTGAGAGGCCGTTATGCCCCATGCTAATTGGGTACGGTGACCTCGACTCGAATTTGAACTGATTAACACCTTCACCCCTCCTGCCAAGATCCATAGTCCAAAAACTTGACAAGTGACTGAAAGACAATCACGATGATAAAATATTCGTTCAGAATAATCTATGCGGTATAAAATATTCCTAAAAAAGGATACACCGTCATGTCAACGCATTCCTCAGACGAGCCAACGCTTCTCACTCGCCGTCAGATTCTGTCGCGCGCCCTTATGGTTACAGGTGCCGTCACGGTGCCATCAGTATTGATACCGTCCACAGCCTCAGCTCAAGCCACCGTCAATAGGTAAAGGGGATCTGGGAGGCCTCGTATCGCACTATTCCTGGCATCCTTGGCGAACCGCTTTCGAAATTTGTTGGGCGTGCATAAGACGCACTAACAAACGGCTGTTGTCGCCCCTTCGGGGCCGGGACGGCCTTTCCGCTGCTTCGCAGCTCCAAGTCCGCCCCAAAAAAAACCGGGCGTTACGCACACAGGTGAATAAATGAAAATTTCTATTCTATTGTTAATTTTCCTTAGCGTATTCGCAGGAGAATCTCATTCAAACGACACCTCGCAGGCGGTCAATGAGTTCTACACCGACCCCGGCTCCAACGCCTACAAGTGGGTGGGGCTGAACGGCGGCAGCGCCAACGCCGAGACCATCAAGACTTATATTGCCGAACAGGCCGGCGGCAAGTGGTACGGCACCCAGCACGACCAGCCGTGGGACGTGCAACCGGTTGGGGAGTACGTCTCCGACGCCGCGGCGGCCGGACAGATCCCGATCGTGGTGGCCTACAACATGTACCAGCGCGACTGCGGCGGCGAGTCCAACGGCGGTGCGAGTTCGAAGCAATCCTATAAGGCCTGGATCGACGACTTCGCCTCGGCTATCGGCGACCGCAAGGCCCTCGTCGTCCTCGAACCGGACGCCCTCACCCAATACCTGGTGTGCGGCAACATCGACAAGCCCGCCCGCCAGGAACTGCTGGCCTACGCGGTGAACTCCCTGGCCACCAAGGCGACCAACGCCCAGGTCTACCTTGACGCGGGCAACGCCGAATGGCCCGGCGATGCCTCCTCCATCGCCGCCGCCCTCCAGGAGGCCGGCGTGGATAAGATCGACGGCTTCGCCCTCAATGTCTCCAACCACTACGAGACCTACAAGTCCTACGACCGGGCCGGAACCATCAACTACTTCCTCGGCACCAGGGCCGGCTATGTGGTCGACACCAGCCGCAACGGCGCCGGCAAGACCGACACCAGCGAGAACAACTGGTGCAATCCCAGGGGCGCCAGGCTGGGCAAGCACTCCAGGTATACCCCCGAAGGCCCGGCCGACGCGGTGCTGTGGCTGAAGGTCCCCGGTGACTCCGACGGCAGCTGCAACTACGGCGAGGGCATCCCCGCTGGACAGTTCAGCGAGAAGCTGGCCATGGCCCTCATAACGGGCGAGTACGACGAATAGCTCCGGCTCTCACAGGATCCGAGCGGTTCACCCCCTAAATTGATCCAAGCGATGTAGGAGCGGCCGTTGGCCGCGATTGATGGTGGGCTACCGGCGAGATTGATCGCGGCCAACGGCCGCTCCCGGCCGGACCGCTCCTACATAGGGTGAGTAGTTAAATTGAGAAGGTTAAAGCTGATGAAACTTCTACCTATTTCCTTATTTTCTCTAGCGGTCATGCTGAGCCTTCCGGTGTTCGCCGGCGGTCCGACCGACGCGCCGGACACCACGGCCGCGGAATTCCAGCTCGGAGTCACACATGAGCGGCACAGCGCCGACTGGTGGGGCGACGAGGAGGCCGTGGCAGATGCCAAGCGGATCCTCAGCAGCGTCGGTCCGCTGCAGAACCAGCATCTGATGGGCTTCGGCGCCGTAAATCCGTGGCCGGAGCAGCACTCCGACGAGCGGGACTGGCAGAGCCTGGACGAGCGGATCGAACTCATTGAGGAAACCGGTGGCACCCCGGTGATCACACTGTGCTGCGCGCCCGGGTGGATGACGCCCGGTGGCGAGGACTGGCCGGACAAATACGAGGCTCCCCAACCGCAGTTCTACGGCGATTACGCGCAGTTGGCCGCCGAGGCTGCGCAGCGGTATCCGCAAGTTACGTACTTCCAGGTTTGGAATGAATTCAAGGGCTTTTGGAACAACGAGGCCAATCGGTGGGACTACGAGGGATACACCGAGCTGTACAACAAGGTGTACGCGGCGGTTAAGGAGGTGCGCCCGGACGCCGAGCTCGGCGGCCCGTACCTGTCGCTGAACACCTATACCTACTGTACGCACGACTGCTCGGACCTGGAGGGGTCCTGGGGAACGGTCGATCAGCGTGACCTGAACGCCATGGAGTACTGGCTGGCCAACGCGGTTGGCGGCGAGTTCTTCACCGTCGACACTTGGTCATCGACAAATGATGGATACCATCCGACACAAGTGGAGACCTACCAAAAGTTCCAGGCTATCACCCAATGGATTACCGATCGCACCGAGTTGCCGGTGTGGTGGTCGGAGTTCTACGCTCCGGAGAGGGCCGGCAGCGAGGCCAGTACGGTGGGCCTGCTGCGCGCCGCTATCGAGGGCATGCGCGATGGTGGAGCCGCGGTCGCACTGCTGTGGGGCCCGGAGTGCCAGTCTGAGCTGCCCTGTATCTGGACGGCCACCGATCAGGCCGGTGGCGGCCACCCCACCGAGTACCTGCCATTGGTCCAGGAGTTCTCCACCCACCAGTAACACGCCTGCTTGGCTACCCGCGCCCGGCCACCTCGTCGCCGGATACGAGTGCGATTTCGTCGAGACCCAGTTTTCTTCGAGATCGAGCCCCTCGACGACGGCGCCTACTCGATCGTCGCCCACGCCCCCCCCCCGGTGCCTAGGTGACGGTTGCCGCCCGTAACAAAGACTCGAATTTGAACTGATTAACACCTTCGACCTTCCTGCCAAAATCCGTAGTCCCAAAACTTGACAAGTGCCTGAAAGACAATCACGATAATAAAATATTCGTTAGATGTAGTTTGTTCGGCATAAAATATTCATAAGAAAGGATACACTGTCATGTCAAAGCATTCCTCAGACAAGCCAACGCTTCTCACTCGCCGTCAGATTCAGCTACGCGCCCTTACCCTTATGGTTACAGGGGCCGTCACGGTGCTATCAGTACTGATACCGCCAGCAGTTTCAGCTCAAACCACCGTCAATATGGAACGACTGGTTGTAGCCGCCATGGTCGATCCGCCAAAGTCCGGCACCGGAATCACACCCGGAGCCGGAGCGCACGTTGAGAGTGTGGAGCGGGCCTTGAGCGCTAAGGGGCTGCTGAGCTCGCGCTATGTTGACGGGCACTTCGGATCGTCAACGATCTCGGCCTACGCCCAATGGCAAAGAAATCTGGGTTATTCAGGCCTCGATGCTAACGGATTGCCCGGGCCAACCTCCTTGAGGCAGCTCGGCAGCGGCCGCTTTAACGTAACCCGCGTGATCAATACTGGATCTCGTTGGGAAAGCTACGGCGGCAAGCGCGTCAATACCCGCACCAAGCGTATGCTGGCTGCGGCCGATGCCAAGGTTTCCTGGAGTTTGGTTCTCACCCAAGGTTCCTATACCTCGTCAAATCCCGGTTCCGCCGGTACACACGATGGAGGCGGAGTAGTTGACATCAGTGTGAGTGGAATGTCTGCGACCCAGCGTTGGAAGACAGTCAAAGCTTTGCGCGACGTTGGATTCGCGGCTTGGCTACGCACACCAGCCCAGGGCTTCGCCTACCATATTCACGCGGTTGCGGTAGCGGACACGGACATGTCCAGGACGGCGCAAGCGCAGGTACATGACTACTACTTCGGCAGGAATGGATTACGCGGTCACGCTGGTGATAACACGCCGTCGAGTTATCGGAGCAGCTTCACCTGGTGGGAGCAGTCCCGACGTTAGGTCGATCGTACTGGTCGGCCATGCGATAAATAAGGTAACCAAAACACACAGCCACAGGCTCCAGGCGAAAAAGCGCAGGAGTAGCAGCGCTAATCCAGGCTTTTTCAACGCGACCTGCCTTTGGTGAAGCAATCGGTTACAGAATTTACGCATGGCCCATCACGCATCCTGTGGCAAGTACGCCAACGAATACGTCCAACCCTCCCAACCTTTGTTCAAGAGGAAATGTGTATGCGATTGCGTTCATGGAAAACGACGTTGACCATTGGAGCCATCCTGGCACTGGCTACCAGCGCGGCAGTGGGCTCGGGTGAGTCCGACGAGCAGGTGCTGCCCTTCGATCTGCCGTCGGCCGAGGTACTGCAGGCATCGGACCGCAAGGTCTTCGCCCACTACTTCACGCAGTTCCGCATCTCGATCGACAATCGGCCGGCGGAATCCGACTACTACACCCGCAACTACCTGAACCCGGAAGGCGAGGGCGGCATCCACGCCGCCTACGGCGGGTTTCTCCGGGACCGACCGTTACCGCGCGAGCCGCTGTCGGGTAACTGGGAGTTGACCGATAAAGTCACGGAGGTGACGCGGGCCCACGAGGCTGGGCTGGACGGTTTCACCCTGGACATGCTGAGCATCAACCGGTCCAGTTACCACTGGCGGGCGATGAACGATCTGCTCACCGCTGCGCCCATGGTGGACGACGGCTTCGACATCGTGCTCATGCCCGACATGAACGCGGGGACCATCCGGCGCACCGACGCCGCCGGACTGGCCGCAGCCGTCGCCGAGTTGGCCGCATACGACGCGGTATATCGGCTGGACGACGGCAGGCTGGTGGTGGCCCCGTTCAAAGCCTCCAACCGCAGTCCGCAGTGGTGGTCGGAGTTCATGTCCATTATGGCCGACGAGCACGGTGAGGAGGTCGCGTTCGTGCCGATGTTCCTCAATCTTCACGACGTCAAGCACGGCGGGTTGAGTAACCTCGATGCCTACAAGTCCATCAGCTACGGCATGTCGGAGGGCAGCCACGGCGCGCCCGCGGGCCAGGCGAGTATTCCGTCCGAGATCGCCAGGGTGCAGGATGCCGGATTGATCTTCATGCCGACCCTGGCTCCCCAGGATACGCGGCCCAACCAGGGCAACTATTACGAGGCCAACAACACCGAAAACTTCCGCGCAGGCTGGGAGGCGGCCATCTCCGGCGGCGCCGACTGGGTGCAGTTGATGACCTGGAACGACTACTCGGAAAATCACCAAGTCTCACCGTCGGTGGCCAGCGACGGCGTCTGGCTGGATCTCGCCTCCTACTATCTGACTTGGTTTAAGACCGGGCAGCCGCCCGAAATCCAGCGCGACACCCTCTATCTCACCCACCGCAAGCAGTTTGCCCACGCGCGGCCAACGTCGGGACCGCAGACGAAGTTCCAGACCGTCCGCCGCAACGGCGGCACGCCGCGCGACACCGTGGAGGTGCTGACCTTCCTGACCGACAACGCGGTCGTGGATGTGTCGATCGGCGGCAGCCCGTACGACTACCCGGCACCGGCCGGTGTGAACGCCGAACTGTTCGAACTCGATTACGGGTTCCACAGCGCGGTGGTGACGCGCGACGGTACCGAAACCGTGGCGGTGTCCTCGCCGTGGGAGGTCACAGACGACTTCGTCTCCCAAGACCTGTTGTACTGGGCCACTAAAGACAGCGATGCAAGCGGAGGCAACCCCTATACACCCGAAGAGGCTTGCGGCAGTGGTTACTCGGTAATCAACTCGCACGCTCTCACTGGTGGACGCATCTACCTTCTGCACAATTCGAGCAGCGGCTACAAATGTGTGGTGACGATGAAGGCGTCGAATGTGGGAACACCGTCGGCTATGTCGGCCTCCCTGCAAGTGCAGGGAGAGACTAAGGCAACCGATCCCGGCAATTTCAGTTACTACGCTGGACCAGTCGAGAAACACGCGCACGGTACCTGCGTCAAATGGGGCGGGTCAATCGGTAGTAGTTCCTGGGAGAGTCCCTACCAGCATTGTGAATGAGTTAGCAGTGTCGCCGGTCCGGGCGCGATTTTGGTTGCGATTGGACCAGCTGCTTCCGTGTTGAGGGGGTTCGTGAAACCGACAGCGGATCAGTTTTCCCGTTATTTCAACAATTGAACAGTCTTACTAATAAGAACCAAAGTAGCCGGACATGATTACGGTTTAAACGCAGATTTGTGGCCTGAAAAATGGAATTTCGCATGTCTCGATACTTACTTGTCCCATTAGTATAAAACCAGATAAAAAGAGCGAAACCATGGATAGAATGATAACGAGTATTAACCGAGTGGCGGCATTGCTGTTCTGTCTGTTGGGGCTGTATTGTCCCTTCAGCCTGGCAGCGCCCGCTGACACGCCCGATTACTACCTGTGTAACAACCGGGTCGGAGGTGAGTGGAACTTTGGCCGCGTGCCCGCCGCCTGTGACGTCGATCCCTGGGGCGATCCCGCCTATGTGATCGACCAGTTCGTTCCCGTGATTTTCGACGATAATGTCACCCGCTCCACGGAAAGGCAGCGCTATATGCTGGAAGTCCACGCAATGCTGCGGGACTCGGTGGAATACTACCTGCTGGCCCGCAAGCCCTCTGCCAGCGGGGCCGAGGTTGCCGCCTGGCAGCGGGCCAATTTCGCCAAGGCCCACCAGGAGACCTTCTGGACCCACTATCGCGAGGCTACCGACGACAATATAAAAATGGTCCGAGGCGATTCCGGCCACGGCCACGGTATGGTGCAGATTGACGACCGCTGGCATTTTCCCAAGCTGGAAGAGGGCAAAGGGTGGCATATTTTCGAGAATATCATCTATGGTATGGAGCTGTTCTACGATGCCTGGCAAGACGCCGCCAACGCCTCCTGCGTAAGTAGCCCCAGCAACTGGCGGAATCGCGCGCGCAGCGCCTACTCGGTGTATAACGGCGGCGCCAGCAAGATCTGCCGCTGGACCAATCCCAACGATCCCTGGGCGCGGAACGATATCGGCTATGCCGACAAATACGATAGCCGGACCTGGTTGAACTATATCAGCAACAGGGACCACGAAACGACACTGGATATTCCCTGTTTTATGGAGGGAAATGCCGACTGTGCCGCGGTAGAGCCCGTGGACGCCGACGATCCGGCCAACTGGCCCGGGCGGCAAATCAACCTGGCCTCCGGCGAGGCCTGCCGCTTTGAAAATAATGCGTTCGAGTGCGTTGCCGAAGCGGTGGATATGCTCTGTCTGAATATTCAGTACGGTGCATCCACTGGCGGCTCTCTGTCGCCGTCTGCCAGTGTGACCGACGCTTACGGTAAAACGGTGCATGAAAAGCACGCCTGTTTCGCCGGTGCTGTGACCGGTCTGTCTATGGTTGGGCAATCCATAACTTCGGAGGTTGAGATTAACGTGCGTGCCACCCCGGGCGGCAGTGCCCTGGGTTTTACCTCCCAGCCGGGCAAGGTCTACCAGGTGCTGGATTATGTGGTCGACGATATCGACGCGCAGCATCGCTATTACCTGATCAGCGAAAACGGAAAGCTCGGATATATCTACGCTGGCGAGGCCGGTGACCACACAAGCTGGACCACCAGAGCCAGTCACAGTGGACTGGGTGAGGTTTTCATTCCCCTGGCCGGCGACCAGATACAGGTCGTCCCGTCCTCCGGCATCAACCTGCGCGATGTACCGGCGGGCAACTTGATCGGCTTGGTGCCCACAGATGAAATACTGTCTGTAATTTCCGTTGTTATTCAGGGAACCGATAACGACGTCTATTACGAGGTCAGCTACGGCGGCAAAACCGGATATATCTACGGTGGCAAGGTACTGAATGGCATGACGCTGCAGGATTGGATCGTTCCGTATGACGAAGTCGAAAGCAATCCATATACACCTGAAGAAGCTTGCGGCAGTGGTTACTCGGTAATCAACTCGCACGCGCTCACCGGTGGGCGCATCTACCTGCTGTACAAATCGAGCACTGGTTACAACTGCGTGGTGACGATGAAGGCGTCGAATGTGGGAACACCATCGGCTGTGTCGGCCTCCCTGCAAGTGGAAGGAGGGACCAAGGCAACCGATTCCGGCAACTTCAGTTACTTTGCCGGACCAGTCAAAAAACGCGCTCCCGGTTCCTGTGTCAAATGGGGCGGGTCAATCGGTAGTCGCTCCTGGGTGAGCTCCTACCAGCATTGCGACTGAGTTAGAAATGCCGCTGGTCCGGACGCGATTTTGCTTGCGACCGGACCAGCTACTTCCATAAGGAGTAAACAATGAAATACCTGCTCAGCGTGATTGCGGTGGCGCTGGTAAAAGCTCTGCAGAGCAGCCGGCTGAGCGCTTGCCGAATTCCCATCACATCCTAAGGATAAAAACCATGAAGCATATAAAGATCGGCAGGAGATCCGTTCTGATGGCCTGCGCCGGCGTGCTGGCGGGTCTGGTAGGCGCGACCGTGGCCCAGGCGGCGAATGCCGGCCCAGCGCACAGCGAGAAGCTGCTGTTCGACGGTGGCGGTGGCGAGCGCTTGAACGGCATTACCTACCACTCGTTCCGCATCCCATCCCTGGTGCGTACCAAGGAGAACACACTGATCGCCTTCGTCGAAGGCCGGGCGTCCAACAACCGGGACTGGGGCAACATCAACGTGCTCTTCAAACGCTCTACCGACAACGGCGCCACCTGGTCCGCGCTGGACGAGGTGGTCGGTGCCGGCCCGGGCACCTGGGGCAACCCCACGGCCGTCGCCGATCGGCAGACGGGCACCATCTGGGTTTTCATGTCCTGGAATCCGGCCGGCTACAGCCTGGGCGGCAAGGACGGCACGACCAAGATCACCGCATGGAGCCACCGCAAGGTGTACGTCTCCCGCAGCACCGACGACGGCCGGACATGGAGCAAGCCGGCGGACATGACGGCGGCCCTCAAGCCGAGGACACGCAGCAACGGTGCCACCTGGGCATGGGACGCGATGGGACCGGGCGTGGGCATCCAGATGTCCAATGGTCGGCTGGTCATCCCGGCGAGCCACCGCAACATCTACAGCGACGACAACGGCGCCACCTGGAAGGTGCAGCGCATCATCGATGCCTCGACCGGCGGTTACCAGGAGGTCACCGGTGAGGGCAGCGTGGTTGAGCTGATGGACGGCAGGCTGATGCGCAATGATCGCGCGGGCGGCTCGGTGTGGGAGAGGGGCAAGCGCCGCTGGGTTGCGCGCGGCACCATCGAAGGCGGCTTCGACACCTATGCGCCCGACTCGACGCTGCTGGATCCGCGCTCGCAAGGGTCGATCCTGCGTTACAACCGCGACTCGCCGGCCCGGATCATATTCCTGAACTCGGCCAGCACGGTGACCCGCACCAAGATGCGAGTGCGGATCAGCTACGACGGGGGAAAGACCTGGCCGATCTCACGCCCGCTGAGCGACGCGCCGCTACCCTCCTGGCGGGGCCTGGGAGACGGCAACTGGGCCGAGGGTGGCTATTCCAGCATGGCCAAGACAGCCGACTTCGCCGTCGGTGCCCTGATCGAGGTCAACGAGAACACCCACAGCAGTGCTACCTCGCACCGCTCGATCGCATTCCGCAAGTTCAACCTGCCATGGATCCTGAACGGCGGGACCGAGGGAGGCAGCCCAAACCCCTATACACCCGAAGAAGCTTGTGGCAGTGGTTACTCGGCAATCAACTCCCACGCGCTCACTGGTGGACGCATCTACCTTCTGTACAACTCAAGCAACGGCTACAACTGCGTTGTGACGATGAAGGCGTCAAATGTGGGAACACCATCGGCTGTGTCGGCCTCCCTGCAAGTGGAAGGAGGGACTAAGGCAACCGATTCCGGCAACTTCAGTTACTTTGCCGGACCAGTCAAAAAACACGCTCCCGGTTCCTGTGTCAAATGGGGCGGGTCAATCGGTAGTAGTTCCTGGGAGAGCCTCTACCAGCATTGTGACTGAGTTAGAATTGGTAAAAGGCAAAGGGAATTGCCTTCCAAAACGGGATTGACCATGCAAAAAGTTTACAGTCTGATAATTGCTCTGGTGATTAGCGTACCGGCTCTGGGAGAGACCACTGCCGAGCAGCAGTGGCACTCCATCAAAGAACAACTGGCACAGCTGGAAAATTGCGAAGAGACCCAAAGTTGCCCGCAAGACCTCACCAATCCCCGCAACAGCTTTTATCTGTTGGGGGAACAAATCAATGAAGAGCTGGACAAACTGGCGGAATGGCAGCGACAGTTTGGGGTCAGTGACGAAAGCCGCGCGCTGTTGCATCACTACCTGATTTACCCCAACGAGTTTGTACAGACGAAGACGGTACAGATACTGGCGGAAATGAGTGCCGATGACGCCACAGCCGAACAACTGTTGACCGTACTGCCCGACGTCAAAGATAAACAACTGCTGGTTCCGCTGCTGGTTCAACTGCAGCGTTACCCACACCTGCGACAGGAGATTGACGGCGCTTTTGCTGATGTTTTGCAGCGGGGCAGTTTTAATGCCGCCAAAGTGCTGGCGCAACACATTCAACCGTTCCTGACGGCGGAAAACCTGCCCTTTTATCAACAACTGCTCGGGCAGTTACCTGAGAACAGTGCCAAGGCCCGCGCCCTTAAAAAAGCCATTGATCGCCAGATGGCAAGGAATAAACCATGAAATACCTGCTCAGTGCGGTTATGTTGGCGCTGGTCGGTGCACTACTTTTGACCGCGGAATTCGGGCAACAGCAGGCCCCGGCGCCAGCCACGGCGGAAGAAAAACCGGGTGAAGCCGACCGGCCCGCCTCTCTGTCGGGCGAGCCAACGCCACAAGAATTGACCCTGGACCAGCCCAGGGTGCAGCGCCAAAGCCTCGATGACCAGTCCAGGCAGGAAAGAGGCCTCCTGCACAGACAGATAGTGGAGCTGGCCAACTGCCATCAGACCTATAGCTGCCCGCAGAATCTCAGCGATCCGCGGGCGTCCGATATTCTGCAGGGAAAAATGCTGGCCGAGAAGTTGCGGGCCTATGCCGATTTTCACCGCGAGAATGACTACTTTGACGGAGAAAGCGCCGAAATGGCCCGTGCCTTTCTCGACCATCCGGATGGCTTCGTGCAGGAGGCAGCCATTGATCTGATGAGCATGCAAGCCCCCAATAGAGACAATGCCCTGGTGCTGATAGAGGCCCTGGAGAGCAGCTACGACGCCAAGATCGTGAACCAGGCTATGAAAGAGCTGCAGCGTTACCCGGACTTACAGCCCCAGGTTGATCAGTTGTTGGCGCAATCCCTGCAAACCGGCAGCCTGTTCGTCGCCCAGGAAGTGGCCCTGAATATCCTGCCTCACTTGAGCCCGCAGAATCTTCAAGCGTTTGAGGAGGTGGCCGAAAAGCTGCCCCAGAATTCCCAGCGAGCCAAGGCTTTGAAATCCAATCTTCGCGAGTTCCGGTTGCGCCAATCCGGCGGGTGAGCGGTTGCCTTTCCCGAGTGGCACTGAATTAAGCCGAACCCTTCTTGTAGGAGCCTGCTGTGACCGCCAGGCAGAACTCCTACATTTGTAATGGGCACATCCATGCGCCCAGCCCGTTGGGCAGCTTCGCAGCTCAAATTACTCCAAGCAATTTGGCTCGCATTCCCGTCATCCATGGCGGTCAGAATTATCAATGAAATCGAGAATATCTCCCCGGTGGTCTACGATGTTTCCAGGCCGTCGGCCAGGCTCCCGGCCTACCTGCCCAAGAAGTAGCCGGGCCTCACCGAAGACTGCAGCCTGATGCTTTGAATTACGAGGGTAAGTGCTGCGTTGGCGGATGCCGGCACGCGGCATTGGCTGATGAGGCGGCGCGCCAGGATAATTTGAAAAGGATATCGTTATGTATCTGCACCGCCTGGTTGCTTTCATCTGCTTCGCGCTGACACTGGCCGCTTGTAGTGAAATGGCCCGCCTGCCGGTCTCCGCAGGAACCGGTCCGAACCCGGTATTGCCACCGCCCAGGGAATCCTTGATTCCGACGGTGAATATCGCGCCGGCCAAGGGCTGGCCCGGAGGGGCCAAACCATACTCGGCCACCGGTACCGCGGTGGTGGCGTTCGCCTGGGGACTCGATCACCCTCGCTGGCTTTATGTGCTACCCAACGGGGATGTACTGGTCGCAGAAACCAACAGACCTCCCAAGAAAGGGGGAGGGCTGAGGGCGTGGATTGCCGGCCTGTTGATGAAAAAGGCCGGTTCGGGTGGCGAGAGTGCCAATCGCATTACCCTGCTGCGTGATACCGACGGCGATGGCGTGGCGGATCGGCGTTCGGTGTTTCTCGAGGGATTGCATTCACCCTTCGGCATGGTGCTGGTCGGTAACGATTTCTACGTGGCCAATACCGATGCGCTGCTGCGTTTCCCTTACGAGGTGGGCCAGACCCGAATCACCGCACCGGGGGAAGTGATTATCGGGTTGCCCGCCGGGCCCATCAATCAGCACTGGACCAAAAGCCTGATCGCCAGCCCTGACGGTAGCAGGCTCTTTGTGGGAGTGGGATCGGACAGCAACGTAGGCGAGTATGGCCTGGAAAAGGAATGGGGGCGCGCCGCCATCTGGGAGGTCGACCCCCGAACCGGCGGTTATCGAATCTTTGCCTCGGGGCTGCGCAATCCCGTCGGCCTGGCCTGGCAACCGGACAGTGGTGAACTCTGGGTGGCGGTCAACGAGCGCGATGCTCTCGGTAGCGACCTGGTGCCGGATTACATGACCTCCGTGCGGGATGGCGGCTTCTACGGCTGGCCATACAGTTACTTCGGTCAACATCTGGATAAGCGGGTCGAGCCACAACGCCCTGACTTGGTTGCCAGTGCCATTGTCCCCGATTACGCCCTGGGACCGCATACCGCTTCGCTGGGCTTGGCCGCAGCTGAAGGCAATTCACTGCCCGGACGTTTCCGCAACGGCATGTTCATCGGCCAGCATGGCTCCTGGAATCGCAAACCCCGCAGCGGCTACAAGGTGATATTCGTGCCCTTTGACGACGGTATGCCTACCGGTGAGCCGGTGGATGTGCTGAGCGGATTTATCAGCGCGGATGGCGAGGCATTCGGCAGGCCGGTGGGAGTGGCGATTGACCAGAGGGGCGGATTGCTGGTGGCGGACGATGTGGGCAATGTCATCTGGCGGGTGAGTCGTGCGCGTTGATAGCGTTGAAGTACGCCCTGTGGTAGTCCGCGTCGGTCGTCTTGCCGTTATCCAGCGCGACGGAATCAACGCGCCTGGTATGCGGAGGGATCAGTCAGGTCAGAAAGAATTAACCTGTAAGGGCAAGCGCATCCCTTGAAGCTTTTCTGCTTCCTTATCGAACTTTGGAGATCAATATCATGGGAAATAACCAAGGTACACACGGGAGTTACACGAAGTTTTTTGCGATGATCGGGACTGCGATGGTCGCGATGTTTGTCTTGATGTATTTGAATTCCTACCAGATTTTCGACCATGCGTGGTTCAGTGAAACGCGACTGTTTATGACGTTCATTATGGGTTCCGCAATGATTGCGATAATGCTGGCGTTCATGCTGGGTATGTATAAGAGCAGTAAAGTCAATATGACGATTTTTCTTGGTGCCGGACTGCTGTTCCTGTCCGCTGTGTGGCTGGTGCGTAGCCAGACAACGGTTAGCGGAGTGGACTATATGGAAGGCATGATTCCACATCACTCGATCGCTATCCTGACCAGTGAGCGCGCGCGGATCGAGGACCCTCGAGTCCGGGAACTTGCAGATAAGATCATCAAGGCACAGCGCAGGGAAATTAAGGAGATGGAGTGGCTGATCGCCGATATCAGGGCCAATGGAGTGGCTGGCAGCCAGGCAGAGGCGGACGCGAGACCGGTTCCGGAGTTCTCCGGCACGCCCGAATAATAGATGAAGAAATAGCATCAACATTGCAGCTTGGCGCCACCTGGGATGGCCCAATCCAGATCGATACCGGGATATCAATCTTACAGTCTATAAGGGGGATATGAAGGAGAAAAACATGGATGAAGCCAATCGCATAAAATTCTTACGCGTCGCTCTTATAGTCGTAGGGCTTGTCTTTATTTTCGGTATATGGCCTCTCACTATCCTATGGCCTTCCGGTTGGTC
Source organism: Microbulbifer rhizosphaerae (assembly GCF_014191725.1). Taxonomy (GTDB): domain Bacteria; phylum Pseudomonadota; class Gammaproteobacteria; order Pseudomonadales; family Cellvibrionaceae; genus Microbulbifer; species Microbulbifer rhizosphaerae. The sequence continues at coordinate 75,390 of NZ_JACHWZ010000011.1, read as the reverse complement.
TTGGCATACAGGAGGCCGATCGGAGTACCTCCAAATGATTCTCGGGATCTATGCGACGCTTGGCGTATTCCTGATCATTGCTTCGCGTAATCCAATGGCACACTTAAGCCTTATTTGGTTCACTGTCTGGTCGAGTATCGTGCATGGAGGGATCATGGCCGTGCAGGCTCTCGTTGATCCACAGCATATTGGACACCTGTTGGGTGATGTTCCTGCGTTAATAGTGGTAGCTGTGGTGTTGGCAGTTCTTACTCCACGCCAAGGCTCAAAAATTACATAAAGAGGCGTTAAAGATGTCCAATTTTTAGCCTGATAACAGCTTGACGACGAGCCGTAGAGTCTCACAATACTCGTATATCACTTGCAAATTCCACCGCCTTCTCTCTCCGGTTGGCGCCTCCAGACGCTCTCTCTGTGTTCCCATAGGCTTTGATGTTTCCTGGTTTTAAGTGACTTCTGTCAGGATTGTCCCAGTTGAATTATGAGCCGGGAGATACTGGTTTTTGGGACTACAATACAGAAGTCGCTCTTGAAGCAGCAGAAAGGAGACCGGTGCGACTGGTGAAAAACCATGGCGCGAATTAGGTTTGGTCCTGGCGGATAGTCGGCTGCCATGTCGCTAATAACCGAAGGAGGGCGGAAAACTATGGATAGTAATGACCTATCCCGGAAACAGCAGGCAATGGTCGAGATGTGGGATCGGCACACGGCCGCCGAGTTCGAGCAGAAAAATATCGACGCCACCATGACGACGATGACGCCGAATCCCTTCGTCAATAATGTCCCTGTAATGACGGGCGGTGTCGGCTCAAGTGAGGTGCGTCACTTCTACAGCACTTATTTTATCCCGGATAATCCACCGGATACCGAATCCGTACCGGTCGCTCGCACAGTCGGAGACGACCGGATCGTGGATGAGCTGATTCACAAGTTTACGCATACTATTGAAATGCCGTGGATTCTCCCCGGCGTCCAGCCGACGGGCAAACGCGTCGAAATTGCCATTATCGTCGTTGTGCAGTTCGAGGGCGGAAAGATCGCGGGTGAGCGTATCTACTGGGACCAAGCTTCTGTACTTGAGCAGGTCGGCTTGATCGATGCGGAGCAACTGCCGGTGAGGGGGATCGAGGCCTCCCGCAAAGTGTTCGATCCTTCATGTGAACCATCCAACAGCCTAATCAAGCGGGCAATCGGGTAAAGAAGATACACTGGGCTTCCATAAAAAGCCCGGAGAAGAGCTTTCTCCAGGCTTTTGTTTTATGCCGTTGAAAAACTACTTATAAGTCCCGCGGCTGTGCGCCGGTAATCTGTACCTGGTAGTCCAGTCCCCTGATTTCCGGATCATCGCCTTCACTTGCAAAGGCATCATAGGTATACAAAGTGTCCGGTGTATTGGCAACCACCAGGGTGGCTTCCTCGTTGCCGTTGACGAACACGGAACCATTTCCAGACGACAGTTCTTCGTAACGCACGTTGCCGGAGGTTGAGCGTATTGCGACCATCGCCGTGAAATTGCTCTCCGGAAGACCGTTGCCGAGATTGGTAATCGCGAAACTGACGTTGCCGTCGCCGGTGACTGTCAATGGGATAATATTGCTGCCGCCGTACATGGGCTGCCGCGACCCGATGACCCTGTAGAACGAGTTTCCGGTGGAGGTCAGGTTCCGGTAGGCCCGCTGCCGAAAAGCGCTGTTGTTGATGACGTTCATCAGGCGCTGCTGTGCCAGCGGATGGCCGATGTCCAGATAGGCCATGCGGGCCCAGTAGGAGGCCACCACCTGCTGCCATGGTGTCGATGTCATGCGCGCGGCCGTATGCAGCGGCGTTTCGTTGCCCTGGTGGGAGCGATACATGGCGCCCACAGCGTTCTGACCGAAACCCGGGTAGCCGTCCGGATTGCTGTTGAGGTAAGTGAGGAAGGGCCAGGCTTCGTAACGATTATCCGCGTGCACGAGCGTCAGGTACGAGCGGCCGATCACGGTGTCGAGATTGATGATCGTGCTCGTCGTCGGCTGGCCGTAGCGTTGGGCGACCGGGCCATACTGCGGCGCGAACGCCACGAAGTCGTCGGTATGCCATTGCGCTGTGGTTTCCCACCAGGCGCCCGTGTTGCCCTTGTCCACCCAGTTATACTCGGACAGCGTGATGCAGTGGCCGAACTCATGGACATAGACGTTGGGGCTGTCTATTGAGTTGGTATGGACGACCAGATAAGGCAGCCCGGCGTTGAAGTCATAGCCCATGACGCCGGCAGCGTCGAGGTCCACCGTCGAATAGACGTTTATCTTGAAGGGGCCGCCCGGACGGCCATTCACCGGCCGGCCGGGTGAGCGGAAACCGCGTTCCACCATCCAGTAGTCGTAGGCGGCTTCCAGGAAGTCCAGTACCTGTATCACTTGTGCCTGGCTGTTGTGCCCCACTATGCCTCCGGCGTCGCGACCGTCGGTGCCGTAGTAGACGCGGAAATGCTCCGAGTCCTCGAACAATGCATTGTCGGTCGTGATGCCGCGATACACGTACTCCGTGGTGACCGGGGTGTAGACGCTGCCGGAGGAGCTGGAGGAGCTGCTGCTCGACGACGAGCTGCTGGAAGAAGAGCTTGTTCCCGCCGGCGTACCGGACACCCGCCATTCAAGAATGCCCGTCGACTGGCTGGTGTTGAGCATCGATACCCGCAGGCGGTTGGTGGTAACGTTGTCGATAAAAATCGTATTGAACGCGTCTTCGGCCAGGGGCACGTCGCCAATGGTCATCCAGGAGCTGCCGTTCCAGTATTCCATGTAGGCGGTGGTGGGCACGAGGACGCCGCCGTTGTCGTCGAACCAGTACACCTGCGAGGAAGTCAGCGTGTAGTTCTGCGGCCAGTCATATTGCACCCACTGAATGGAATTCGGGTTGTTCCAATTGCCGTAGGCGCCGCTGGACTTGTCGTTGGAGTTTGTCGGGCTGCTATTGTCGTTGACCGCGCTCAGCGTCTCCCAGGAGGAGACATAGGAGGTGCTGGCGGTGGCCAGAGGCGCGATATTGGTGCCGCCCGAAGTGGAGCCTGAGCTGCTGGAGCTCGACGAAGAACTCGAAGTGCTTGAGCTGCTGGAGGAAGTGCCGTTGCCGGAACAGGTCGGCGTCTCAAAGCTGCCGTCGTGCGTACCCTGGAACCCGAATGTGGTGCTCTGGCCCGGCGCCAGGTTGCCGTTCCAGCCGCAGCAGTTGGTGAACGACGGCGAGGTGGTGTCGCCACCGGTCATCGTCACGTTCCAGCTGGTGGTCACATTGGCCGGTTCACTGAAATCGACCTGAACCATCCAATCGCTGATGGAATCGGGACCGTTGTTGGTCACCGTAATATCCAGTTGATAATCGCTGTCCCAGACGTTTGTCGGCGACACCGTACAACTGTACGAACCGAAGGCCTGGCTGACCAGCAACATGCAGGCCAACACAATTGCCAGTTTCGCTTTATACATAAACCTCTCCCTAGAATTTATTATTGATTTGATAATCCGGCGACCAAACAGATTACGAGGTTCATAGCTCGTAGCTCCCGCAGAACCCAAACTCAGTCGATGCGCCAGCATCCAATGTTGCATTCCAGGAAACCCCCGATGCCCTGAGAAGAGTCCCGGCTTGCGACCACTCGACATTCCAAGCCGACGTTATGGTTGCGCCGATATCGAGTTCCACTGTCCAGCTCAGTGCCGTGCTGTTCGGGTTGGTAACCGTTACGGTCGCGCAATAACCGGTATCCCAGGAGCTGTCGGTGCGAATGGAGGTTTGGGCATCTCCAGTCGTACCGCCACTGGAGGAGCTGCTGCTGGAAGAACTACTGCTCGAGGAGCTACTACTCGAGGAACTGCTGCTGGAGGAACTGCTGCTGGAGGAGCTGCTGCTGCCTCCGCCAGACACTTCAGAGAACTGAGTGCCGGTATCAATTTCTGTGTTCAGCACCAGCGAGATACCGCCGACTTCCACTGTCTGGCCCCAAAAGTCAGTGATACGAAAGTCGTAGGGGCCAACACCAAAACCACTGGTAGCAACGAAGTAGTTATAGGGCTCCCGGGGAAGCTGGGTATAAGTATCGCTGGAACCGGTGATGCGATACTCCAGTGCGGATATCGGGTATAGATGGTCTCTGACCTGGACTGCGGTCCACCACTGGCTGGACCCCTCTTTGAAATAAAGTTTCATATTGCCCGCCACCGGATTGGCAATATAGGTCCAGCTGATCGGGATCCGGCCTTTTGTTGTGTCATCAATTTGGGCAAACGCCTCCTGATCCAGGTCGACATCGCCTTCTGCACATTCCGGGCATTGATCATCGATGCGAACTGTTACACTGAGACCCGTGTCGATACTGGTAACTACGATAACCCCGCCGCAGGTGGCTGAACCGGCGTAATCAGTTGCGTTCATGGCCGCGGTCAGGATGTTGTCCGGCACTGTCTCGAAACTGCAGTTGCCGCCACCACCGTATCCGTAAAAAGTGCCCTCTCCATTGTGTGTTGAGCTGTCGGCCTGAGCAGAGGTGCCAAGTGTCAGAATGCACAAAGCCAGGAATGGATTAACTTCCTTCACAATCCTCATGGAGGTGCCCCTTTAAAATGTGGTTTGTATGACGAAAGAAACAGGCGGCCAGTCTATAGTGACTGGCCGTCTTGGATAGTTTGAAATCTCATTTTTGCCAAATGCTTCACACGGAGAGGTAGACCTTATGAAGTTTCAAGCGCAGGGTTGGCGAACAAAGTTAATGGCAGTCATCAATTGGAAATAAAACGGCATCAGCAATGGACGCACAGTCTTATGAATCCTGGTACGAGACACCACGAGGCCGATGGATCGGGGAACGGGAGACCGCGCTGATTCTTGAGGGCCTACAACCAAGCTCGGGGGAATCGTTGCTCGATGTCGGGTGTGGGACGGGGTTCTTCACCCGTAATCTTTCCGCTTCGATGGATGGCGAGGTTGTTGGCGTTGATATCAACCAAGAATGGCTAGAGTATGCGCGCCTTCATAGCGATGGCCGCGCAACCTTTGACATCGCCGATGCGCGTTCACTTCCGTACGCCACTGCGAGCTTCGACCTGGTCATTTCCATTACAGCTCTCTGTTTTATTGAGGAGCAGCTTGCCGCGGTTCGTGAAATTCTCCGCGTTGCCCGTCGGCGATTTGCTATAGGCTTGCTTAATCGGCATAGCATACTTTGGTTGCGGAAAGGTTGCGGCGGCGGTACGGGAGGATACCAAGGCGCTCATTGGAACACTGTAAACGAGGTGCGCCGACTTTTCAGAGATCTTCCGGTGGAGCGATTACGATTCCGGACCGCCATACAAATTCCAACTGGAGGGCCGATTGCGCGTTTTATCGAACGCATTTCTCCATCCACTTTGACAACCGGTGCGTTTCTGCTGGTGATTGGGGAGGTCACCGGGGGTGCTCATGGGCAACCTTAAAACAGGTTCAACGTCAGCCTTGGGGAAGCGACACACATCCTCGGACGATTAACACAAACGGTACATTGACTGGATTTCAGAATGCTTTCAAAAATCATAAGCGGAGGACAAACGGGCGCCGATAGAGCTGCATTGGATGCGGGCCTTGAGACGGGGTTCCCGATTGGTGGAGCCTGCCCGGCCGGAAGGATGGCTGAAGACGGGCCGATAGGGGACGTATATCCCCTGGTGGAAATCAGTGGCGGTTACCGTCAGCGTACCAGGAAGAATGTCGAGGAATCCGATGGTACAGCGGTCTTTTATAAATCGTACCTTAAAGGCGGCACAGAGTTGACAGTGCTGCTCTGTATCAGGTTGGGGAAGCCGCATAAATTGATTGATATTGAACTTGTCAGCCCGAAAGTTGCGGCCACTCTTTTAGTGGACTTTATTACGGCGTCTGGTATCAATGTCCTGAATGTTGCGGGTCCGAGGCAGAGTGGGTGCCCTGAAATATACGGGTATGTGAAGCAGGCGATGGGCTTGGTCATAAAGCGATCAAAAGAGCACCCCTAAAAATGGCAGTTCCGCTGCCGTAGGGTGCGCCGTGCGCACCATTCCAGCTGATGCAGGCGTCCGTTTCTTACGGTGCGCACGGCGCACCCTACAATCCCGTTTGGCGTCAAGGCAATCAAATGGCTTCGGCCAAATGAATTCACTGCCCAGGTTTATCATATGGACGCCCGTGTTGGCGGCGGCACTCCGCCATCCCTGGCGGTCGCCGCTCCTACAATGAGGAAATCTGTCTTCGTTAGAAGCTGTAGTTCACGCCCGTATTGATCGTGGTTCCCAGGCCCATGGTGTGGTAGGCGCCGCCGCTATAGGTGAACGCCTGGGCGCGGGCGGAGAAGTATTCCTCATTGAGGAGGTTTTCCACACCGGCGAAGAAGTTCCAGTTGTCCCGGCGGTAATTGGCGCTGAGATTGACCACGTCATAGGCGCTGACCGGGGCGAAGGAGCCGCCCCAATTGCCGTTTTCGTCGGGCTCGAAGCGCTTCCTTTCTCCAACGCGATAATAGGTCAGGGCCAGGTTGGCGTTGTCCACCGGGCGCCAGTCCAGGTGGGCGACGAACTTGGGTGGGGAGATGATCCGCGCATCCAGGTATTCGTCAGTCTTCTCGTTCTTGCCTTCCACCCAACTGTAGTTGGCGCCGACGTTGAGGCTCTCGGAAATGCGGTACTTGAGCGCGAACTCGTAGCCCCACATTTTATGGGGCGCGCGGACCGGTTCGTACACGCCGGTTTTGGGGTTGTAGAAGCTGGCGGTGCCCAGTTCCGAGGTGCTCTTGTAGGCGGCGATGCTGAAATCGAAATTGTCAAAATGGGTGTCGAAGCCGATTTCGTAGTTGTCGATGATGGAGGCTTCGGTCTGGATCAGCGCGATATCGTTGACTGTGGCGGAGCGCAGCAGGCCGCCGAGGTCGGAGATGTCCGCGCCCTGGGAGTAGTTGGCGAAGGGGCTGAAGTGGTCGTTGATGTGGTAGCGCAACGCCAGGTTGTAGGTGGTGGCTTCGTAACTGAGGGTGTCTCCCTTCACATCCATGGGCACGGAGCAGGTGTCCGCGTTCGCGCACAATTTCAGGGTGCGGTAATCGTCCACCACCAGATCGATGTTTTCGCGGCGCACGCCGGCCTTGAAGATCCAGTCGTTGTCCAGAATCCACTTGGTTTGCAGGTAGCCGGCCAGGCTGTCCATGTCCATTTCCGGAACCCAGATGCGGCCATCGAGCAGCGGCTGGGAGGTGACGTCGTTCAGGGCGTCCAGGCCGTAGGTCAGGGTGCCGTCCACCCATTCCCAGCTGAGCTGGGTGTTGAAATTGAAACGCAGGCCTTTTTTCCCGGATTTGATCATCGACTGGCCGCCGTCATAACCCTCTTCCGGGTTGGACAGGGCGGTGGAGAAAAAGAATACATTCTCGATCTTCTGTCCGTAGGCGTCGATGGTCATCTGGGTGTTGTCGGTCAGGTGGTCGTCCACATATTTGATCGCCAGGTTGTGGTTGCCCCTGGGGCCCTGGGCATCGCCCAGTTTGGTGTCGCCGTCGGAGAGGGGCAGGGCATAGGTCTTGGTGCCCTCGTTGACGGAACCCAGCACATCCACTAAGTCGGCGTTCTGCCGGCCTTCGTAATAGTTGTAGGTGAGCTGCAGGGATTTCTCATCATCCAGCCGGTAGCCCAGCTTGGTGAAGTAGTTCTCGGTCACGCTCTCGGAGAGACCGTAGATGGTCCCCATGACGTCCCCTTCCGCGTCCCGCTCCACGCCGCGCTCGTCGCGAGAGGCGCTGACCACGAAGCTGAATTTGTCGCGGGTGCCGCTCACCGAGCCCTGGGTGCGCAGGCCGGCGCTGTCCTCGAACTTGGCTGCGCTGAAGCGGCTGGAGACCGAGGCCTGGGCGGCGAATTCGCTGTCCGCGGCGCTTTTGGTGATGTAGTTGATGATCCCGCCGGCGGCGCCGTTGCCGTAGATGGAGGTGGCCCCCTTGATCACCTCGATGCGCTCGATAACGTCCGGGTCCAGGGTGCGCATTCCCAGAGCGCCGTTGCGGAGCGGGGTGGACTGGGGCACGCCGTCGATCATCACCAGCGGCGAGCGGCCGCGCAGGGTGGTGCCGAAATTACTGGTGCTGCCGTTGGCGGCAGCCAGGCCCGGGACATGGATGGCCAGCAGGTTCTGCAACTCGGAGCTGACCTGCAACTGCTGTTGAATGGTGTCCCGGTCGACGACGGTGACCGAGACCGGGACCTCGTCAATGCTTTCCACAAAGCGGCTGCCGGTGACGATGACCTGCTCGATATCCCGGTTGGTTTCTTCTGCGTAAGACGTGGTGGTGCAGGTGGCCGCCGCCAGGGCGAGGGCCAGTAAGCGCATTTCCATCGATATTTTCCGATTGATTGTGATTAGGAAGTCGTTGAGTTCTATGGAGGAGCCTCCAATAAAGAAGCTAATGATAACGATTTGCGTTAGCTTTTGTAAGTGTTGTGTTTGCCGGTTGCTTTGCGCCAGCGGGAAGAGGGGGCTGGGAGGAATGGCACTAAGTTAAAGCTTAGGGGCGGGCCTGCTGCCGGGGGTTCTTTACGGGTCACGGGCTAGGCGCCCCCCGTAAATACGTCCTTGTAGGCTTGTCTGCGAGGTCCCTCTCGCAGACAGTCCCGCAAAGAACCCCCGGCATCAGGCCCTTCGCATCGAACTTATGGCTTAACTTAGTGCCATTGGGGTCTGGGAGGATTTTCGTAGGATGGGCAAAGCGAAGCGTGCCCATCTTCTGCGGCCTCGATGGGCACACTTCGCTTTGCCCATCCTACAAAAGAAATGGCCGCAGGCACGATTGCCCCCGGCGGCCGGTTTCATAACATCAGCCCTGACAGCGGATTTGCGCGGATTCCGCCCCGCCCGGCACATACTTGATATTCGCCACCGCCAGGGACAGCGGCCCCTTGCTGCTTAGCGCCAGGCCGTGGGAGATGCGCGAGAAGTCCGCGCCGCTCTCGGCGAAGCACTGCAGGTCGATGGTCAGGTGGGACCAGTCCCCGGCGGGCAGCGACTGCAGCGGTTTCAGCAGCGACAGTTCGCCAGCGCAGCCCTCCGCGCAGGCGATCTGCGCGTACACTGGTTTTTCGGGCTGCCGGTCCACGCGGATATCCAGGGCCAGTGCGGCGTTTTCGTCCAGGTAGCGGCTCAGGTCCTGGGGCTTCTGTGCGCGCAGCTGTACGCTGCCACGGCGGAGGCCTTTCCAGTCGATCAGGCGCGCGTCCTCCTGGGATTCCATATCGATGGAGGCCACGGTGATGTTGCCGTCCCCGCTGCTGGCGCGGTTGCCCGCCACTGGTACCGGTTCGCCGCCGTCGGCGATAAACAGTCCCCAGGGCTCCCGCGGGCGGGATACCATCAGCCAGGCGTCTTCCAGCGCCCCTTGGGCGTAGGTGTCACCGTCCTCCGGCAGGTCGCTGGCGATCTGGACCTTGTCGTTGTAGTCGAGGCCGTAGCCGTAGGCGAACAGCGGTTCGTAGGATTTGTCGCCGGGGTTGAGGGTGGTCTGGTGGACCAGCTTTGGCCAACTGAAGGTGAGCTGGCCAGTGAAGTCGTGCTGCACCTCGCCTTCGGCGTCGGTGAGAATCACGTCGGCAACGCCGGCGCCCTCGGAGCCCGGCAGCCAGGCGGCGACAAAGGCATCGGACGTGTTCATTTCCTTGTTGACCCACAGGGGCCGCCCGGAGAGGAAGATGCTTACCACGGGAATTCCCTGCCGCTTGAGCTTCTTCAGCAGTTCCAGGTCCTCCTTGTTGCCCAACTGGTACTCGATGCTGGCCAGGTCGCCGTGCCACTCGGCGTAGGGTTCCTCGCCGTAGACCACCACCGCCACGTCGGGCTTTTTGCCGTTGGCGAAGGTGTCCGCGGAGAAATCGCCGTTTTCACTCAGCGCCGCTTCGCCACCGGCCGTTTCCACCGCGGTGCGGATGCCCTGGTAGATGGAGGTGGCCCCGGGAAAGTCCTCGGCGGTGGTGCCGGTGCCCTGCCAGGTGATGGTCCAGCCGCCGCTCTGCTTGGCGATACTGTCCGCGCCGTCGCCGGCCACCAGGATGTTCCGGCGCGGGTCCAGGGGCAGCAGCTGGTCGTTGTTCTTCAACAGCACCAGGGATTTGCGCACGGCCTCCCGGGCCAGGGCGCGGTGCTCGGGATTGCCGAGGATATCGGCACGGCCCGCCAGCGGGCGGTCGCGCTCAAACAGGCCGGCGCGCAGTTTGACCCGCAGAATGCGCGATACCGCATCGTCGATCCGCGCCGGGGGAATCTCCCCGCTCTTCGCCTGTTTCAGGGTGTTCACGTAGAGCGCCTTCCAGTCCGAGGGCACCATAAACATATCCAGGCCGGCGTTGATCGCCGCGGCACAGTTATCCACGGTGCAGCCCTCCACGAAGCGGTGGCCGTTCCAGTCCCCCACCACGAAGCCGTCGAAGCCCAGGCGGTTTTTCAGCACCTCGGTGAGCAGGTATTGATGGCCGTGGAGGCGGTCGCCGTTCCAGCTGTTGAAGGAGGCCATCACCGTCTGTACGCCGGCCTGTAGCGCGCTGATATAACCGGCCGCATGGATTTCCGCCAGTTCCTGTTCGCTCACCCGGGTATCGCCGCGGTCGATGCCGCGGGTGGTGCCGCCGTCGCCGAGGAAGTGCTTGGTGGCGGAGACCAGGTGGTGGCCGTCGAGAAATTCCTTGGAGCCTTTACTGCCCTGGATGCCCTCGACCATGCTGCGGGCGTATTCGCTCACCACGTCCGGAGCTTCGGAGTAGCTTTCATAGGTGCGGCCCCAGCGATCGTCGCGCACCACCGCCACCGTGGGGGCAAAGGTCCAGTCCACGCCGGTGGCCGCCACCTCCCGCGCGGTGGCGCGGCCAATGCGGTGAATCAGTTCGGGATCGCGGCTCGCGCCCAGGCCGATGTTGTGGGGAAACAGGGTGGCCCCCACCAGGTTGTTATGGCCGTGCACCGCGTCGCTGCCCCAGATGATGGGGATGGCCACGCCGCCATCGGAGGTATCCATGGAGGCTTCGTAGTAGGCATCCGCTAGTTTCTGCCAGTCCTGGGCGGTGGCGAACTTGTCGTTGTTGGGGTAGGTGCCGCCGCCGTTGAGGACGGAGCCGATATGGTATTCCTTCACTTCTTCCGGGGTAATGTACTTGATTTCCGCCTGGATCAGCTGTCCCACTTTTTCCTCCAGGGACATGCGCTGCAGCAGACCGGCGATTTTCTCCTCCAGCTCGGAGTTCCCGGGCAGAGCCGGCTGAAGCTGGGGCCAGGCGCTCCCGGTGGTTGCGGTGACCGTTTCTTTCCTGGGTTCCGCCGGTTCGCCGGCATCCGCATCCGCCGGTGAACGCTCGCCGCAGGCGGTAAGCAGGGCGCTCAGTGCCAGGGCACAGGCCGCGCATTGTTGTTTGTAGAACATAGACACTCCGGGAAATAGGGTTCAGTGAAAGTACGGGAGGTCCCGCAGGAATACCGTCCGGTCGGAGGCGCGGTGATGTCGCCGGTCCGGCAGTGAACATCACTGCCGGTGCTCCCTCTGTTATCGTTAGAATCGGGTTTCGATGTCTCGGCGGTATTTTCCCGTCGGGCCCGGCCACAATCGTCCTGATTTGTGCCGCTTCACAATTTTGGACGTCCAACTTTGTGCGCAGTGCAAAGTTGGACGGAATGAGAAGTCATCACTTGCCTGGCACCTGGTTAACAATTAACCTTTGACGTCGGATTTACAAGAACAAACAAGAGCGATGGTAGAGCGGATATGGATATTCTTCTGTTCAATTTTCATGATGTAGTCCTAATGATGACCAGCTACCAGTGCACTCTGTTTGCGCTGTTGCTACTGGTAATCCGCAGGGAGGGCTATATCAGCAATGTGCTGCTGGCACTGTTTCTATTCACCCAGGCGGCGATACCGCTGGATATCCTGATCAATTTTGGTGCGGGTTTCCGCGACTGGGCAATTCATACTTCTCCAAACCTTTTCTACGTATTCGGTTTCGGCTACTGGCTGGAAGGGCCGGTACTGCTCTGGTACACCCGCTCGCTGATCTACCGGGAATACCGCCTGACCCGCCGGGACCTGATCTACCTGGTGCCCTTCATCGCCTACGCATTGTTCGAATACTTTTCTTATTTCCGCTTCGATACCGCGACAAAAGTCTCCATGCTCGAGGGTTACACGCCCTACGATGAGACGCTGCTGAACCTGGCGATCGGTTTCGGGCGGGAGGTGTTGCGGGTGGTGTTCGGCGTGCTGTGCCTGCTGGAGATCCACAACTGCCGCCGTCGGATACAGGATTCCTATTCCAATATCGAGAAAATCGACTTCACCTGGCTGATGATGCTGGTGCTGGGCTTCCTGGTGATCCGCAGCTGGGCAGTGCTGGTGAACATAGCGCTCACCCTGGCTGCGCAACTGGATATCATGGTGGACTTCCGCATTATGGGGCTCACCAGCAACTACACGGTCTTTATCCTGATTAGCGCGATGATTTTCTTCAGCCTCAGCTACTCCTCCATGTTCGAGGGCCTGGAGCGGAAAGCGGACGAAGATGAGCCGCAGCAAAAGGCGGAGGAGAAGCCCGCGGTGGACAGTGCGCTCGCGGAGAAAATCACCCGTTATATGGAAGAGGAAAAACCCTTCCTGGCGCCGACCCTGACCCTGGAGCAGCTTTCAGTGCAACTGGAGATACCCAAGCGGGCGCTGTCCAACACTGTCAACCGGCACTTCGGGCGCAACTTCTTCGAGTTCGTCAACCACTACCGAATCGAGGAGGCCAAGCGCCGCCTGGCGGACCCGGACTGCGCGGAGCAGACGGTGATGGATATCATGCTCGACTCGGGTTTCAACACCAAGGCGACTTTCAATTCCTTCTTCAAGAAGCTGGTGGGTATGACACCCACCGAATACCGGCACCGCAACCAGCCGGAGAAGGTTGCGGCGACCGGCGCAGGCCGGTATCCAGTCTAGTGTGGTGTAAGGTACTAATTGTGTATATCAGAGCCCCCCAAATTGTTCACAGTTAGGCGCAGCTCGCAGGGAATGGTCATTCCATTTTCAAGAGCTGCAACGCAGCTGTGGACGATTTGGGGGGCTCCCTTCGGGCGGGCCGCTAAGCAGCCATCTGCGGCGTTGCATTTGCTTGACATAGATGACTATGCCGGCGCAAATGCGCCTTGCGGCTGGCCGCTTAGCGGCCAGCTGATATACACAATTAGTACCTTACACCACACCATGGCATCTGGGTTCCGGTGCTGGATCAACTCCGGCATGACGTTCCTGCGCCGGAACGACGAAATTGCGTTGTAAGGGGCCGGATCAGCGCTGCGGGCTCAACCTTCCATCTGCTCCAGTTCCCGCCCCATCGTCTCCCGCACCATGCGGACCACGAAGGGAATGGATAGAACCGCGAACAGCAGGTAGATACCGTAGGCCCCCGCCAGGCCGATGCCGGCCAGTAGCAGCGGGAAGGTCATGGTGATGACGAAGTTGGAGCCCCACTGGGACAGCCCCGCGACCGCCAGCCCGGAACCGCGGATCTGGTTGGGGAACATCTCCCCGAGCAGGGTCCACATCACCGGACCCCAGGAGCCGTTGAAGAAGAACACGTAGGCGTTGGCCGCCACCAGTGCCAGCAGGCCCATGGAATCCGACAGCACCAGTTTGCCGTCCGCGCCGATATCGGCGCTGGTGAACGCCATGACGACCAGGGCCAGGGTCATGGCCATGCCGAAGGAGCCCGCCAGCAGGATCGGCTTGCGGCCGATCTTGTCGATCAGGCTGAGGGTGATCACGCAGGCAGCGATGCTCACCGCGCCGGAGATGATATTGATTAGTAGCGCGTCCGCCTCGGAGAAACCCACCGCCTGCCAGAGTACGGCGCCGTAATAGAACACCACGTTAATACCCACCAACTGCTGGAAGGTGGCCAGGCCGATGCCCGCCCACACGATGGGGCGCAGCCGCCCGGCCTTGTCGAGCAGATCGCTCAGGCGCGGCCGGTGGTCTGCGGCGATGGACGCGTCGATATCCCGCAGTTTGGACTCCACGCTGCCTTCGCCGTAGAGTCTGCGCAACACCTTGCGGGCGCGCCTGGTCCGCCTGGACAGGACCAGGTATCGGGGACTTTCCGGAATCCACAGCAGAGAGACAAAGAAAATGGCTGCCGGAAGTATTTCCACCCAGAACATCCAGCGCCAGGCTTCGAAGCCCATCCACCAGCTGATGCTGGCGGAGCCGGCGGTTTGCGCCAGCAGGTAATTGCTGACAAACGCGGCGAACAGACCGGAGATAATGGCGATCTGGTTGATGGTGATCAGGCGCCCGCGCCAGGCCGCCGGCGCCACTTCGCTGATATAGGCCGGCGACATCACACTGGCGGCACCCACCGCCAGCCCCCCCAGTATCCGGTAGAAAACGAACTCGGCGGAACCGCCGGCAATGCCCGAACCCCAGGCGCTGATGACGAAGAACACCGCCGCGAGCAACAGCAGCTGCCGGCGCCCCCAGAGATCCGCCAGGCGCCCGGCGAAGAAGGCCCCGGCGGCGCAGCCCAGCAGCATGGAAGCCACATTGAAGCCGGTGCCGGCGCTGTCTGAATCAAAGGCCTCCTGCAATCCGGCCACGGTGCCGTTGATGACGCCGCTGTCGAAACCGAACAGGAAACCGCCGATGGTGGCGACGCTGCAGATAAGAATGATAAAGCCCAGCGAGGCTGTGGATTGCTCCTCGGCCATGCCGGCTTGAGGAAGACTTTCGGTCGCTTCCATGGTGATGCTACCTAATCTATTGGTTTCGATATGGGAGTGGTCGTAGGAGCCAATCTTTCCGTGAATTCTGTCGCAAATCGTCCGACTTCTGGAAAAATCGCAAAGTTGAACCGGGTAAAAGTGCGAACAGTCTGCAGAAACGGGCCACTAAGTAGCACTTGCCAGCCTTTCGATCAGGTGATAGCCGGAATTGAGGGGCAGGAAGGCCGCAACCGCCGGAGGGAAGCCCTCCGGCGAAATGCCGACCGGAATCAAGGCAAGGTTAAGCGCCCCTCAAGGCTGGACTCGGCATCGGAGAGGAGTAGAGAGAGGCCCCGCCACGGGTCGCCCGAGCGTCCTCGCCTGCGGGCGGGTATATACTGTCGTGCAAATTCCGCCTGGGGATTCCCGTTTACCGTGCCCGCTTCCGACGCAAAGCTACCTGATATTGTCCGTGCCGCACTGCAATCGCATCCAGCGTCGGGTCGTCTGTGGCTCGGCTATTCGGGGGGGCTGGACTCCACCGTACTGCTTCATCTAATCGCCGCCCTCGGGACAGAGGTGCGGGTACTGCATATCCACCACGGCATCAGCCCCAACGCGGACGACTGGCGGCGCCACTGCGAGGCCGAGGCCGGCCGGCTGGGGATGCCCTTCCGCTGCGAGTCTGTGTCCGTGAACACCGCTGGCGGCGGGCTGGAACAGGCCGCCCGCGCCGCCCGCTACCAGGTGTTCGAGGAATTGTTGCAGCCGGGCGATCAACTGCTGCTGGCCCAGCATGGCGACGACCAGGTGGAGACCTTCTTCCTGCGCCTGTTGCGCGGCGCCGGCGCTCTGGGTCTGGCCGCCATGGCGGGCAGCCGCTCCCTCGGGGGGGCGACCGTGCTGCGTCCGCTGCTCGGCGTGGGCCGCCCTCAGCTGGAGGCCTATGCGCGCGAGCAGCGGTTGCAATGGATAGAGGACGAGAGCAACGAGGACCAGTCCCTGGACCGCAACTATCTGCGCGCGGCGGTGCTGCCCCTGCTGCGCGAGCGCTGGCCGCTGCGCGAGCGGGTAGGACGGGCGGTGGACAACCTGCGCGAGGCCGCCGAGCTACTGCAGGACCTGGGTAATGCGGACCTGAACTCGTGCGACCGGCGCCGCGAGCGCTTCGGTGAGAGCGTCGCTCTCGGCGCGCTGCGGGAATTGCCGGAGCGCCGGCGGAAAAATCTGCTGCGCAGTTGGTTGGCGAAGTGCGGCGGCGATATGCCGGAGGCGGCGCACCTCGAGCAGGCCCTGAACCAGGCGCTGCAGGCCGCGGGTGACAGTCAAATGGCTGTCTCACTGGGCGGTCTTGTGGTGCGCCGGTTCCGCCAGCGCCTTTATATAACCCCGCCGCTGTCCGCCGCGGACCTCACTGGTGAGTGGCGGTGGAATGGCGCCGGGACTCTGGCGCTGCCCGGTGGCTGGGTGCTGGAACCGGGGCCCGACTGGCCGACGGGACATTACCAGGTCCGGTTTCGCCGCGGCGGCGAACGGGCCAGACCGGCGGGCAGGAAGCACTCCCAGACGCTGAAGAAACTCCTGCAGGAACAGGCCCTGGAACCCTGGCTGCGGGACCTTGTACCCCTGGTCCACCGCGGCGGTGAACTGGTTGCAGTGGGGGATATTTTCCTGTGTGGCGAGGGGCTTGCAGGAACGCTCAAATGGCGCTATGGCGGGGCCTGCGAGTGATTGGCGATTGAGCGGACAGGGCCTTTCTGGTAGTCTGGCGTCCCATCTCGAAGGCACTAGAGCGCCTCAGAATTTATTGCACGTGCGCCGGCGGCGGCTCGCTGCGATTTTAGAGACGCTCTCTGGGATGGGTCCTCAAGCCCTCCCGAGCCAGCCCCGCACGCTCGATTCCATCGGGCATTCAACTGACCAAGGTTTTGCATGACGCGCTATATTTTTGTCACCGGTGGCGTGGTTTCCTCGTTGGGGAAAGGTATCGCTTCCGCCTCCCTGGCCGCTATTCTCGAAGCCCGCGGCCTCAAGGTCACCATCCTCAAACTGGACCCCTACATCAACGTGGACCCGGGCACCATGAGCCCCTTCCAGCACGGCGAGGTTTACGTCACTGAAGACGGTGCCGAGACCGACCTGGACCTGGGCCACTACGAGCGCTTTATTCGCACGCGCATGTCCAAGCGCAACAATTTCACCACCGGCCGGGTCTACGAAACCGTGCTGCGCAAAGAGCGCCGCGGCGACTACCTGGGCGGTACCGTGCAGGTGATCCCCCATATTACCGATGAGATCAAGCGCCGCGTCTTGGAGGGCGGCCGCGATGTGGACGTGGCCATCGTCGAGATCGGCGGCACCGTGGGCGACATCGAGTCCCAGCCCTTCCTCGAATCCGTGCGTCAGCTGCGCGTGGAGCTGGGCCTGTCCCACGCGCTGTTGATCCACCTGAGCTATGTGCCCTACATCACCACCGCCGGTGAGACCAAGACCAAGCCCACCCAGCACTCGGTGAAGGAACTCCGTTCCATCGGCCTACAGCCGGATATCCTACTGTGCCGCTCGGAGCGCGCCATCGACGATGATTCACGCCGCAAGATCGCCCTGTTCACCAACGTGGAAGAGCGCGCGGTAGTGCCGTTGCCGGATGCCAAAACCATCTACAGCGTGCCGCGCATGCTGCACGACTACGGCCTGGACGATATCGTGGTGGAAAAACTGCAGCTGGAATGCGCCCAGCCGGACCTGTCCGAGTGGGACGCGGTGGTGGACGGCAAGCTGAACCCGCAGCACGAAGTGAAAATCGCCATGGTCGGCAAATACATGGAGCTGCTGGACGCTTACAAATCCCTGATCGAATCCCTTACCCACGCCGGTATCAAGCATCGTACCAAGGTGGATATCGATTTCATTAATGCCGAAGACGTGGAGGCCGAGGGCGGCCTGGAACTGATCAAGGATGCTGATGCTATCCTGGTGCCCGGCGGTTTCGGCGAGCGCGGCCTGGAAGGCAAGCTGGAAGCGGTGCGCTACGCCCGCGAGAACAATATCCCCTTCCTGGGCATCTGCCTCGGCCTGCAGTCGGCGGTGATCGAATACGCGCGCAATGTGCTGGGCCTGAAGGACGCCAACAGCACCGAGTTCGACGTGAATACCCCGCACCCGGTGATCGGCCTGATCACCGAGTGGATCGACAGCGAGGGCCAGGTGGAGAAGCGCGATGAATCCTCCGACCTGGGCGGCACCATGCGCCTCGGGGGCCAGGAGTGCCGGCTTACCAAGGACAGCAAGGCGCAGGAAATCTACGGCTCCGACGTGATCGTCGAGCGCCACCGCCACCGCTACGAGGTGAACAACAACTACGTGGACCGCCTGCAAAAGGCCGGCCTCAAGATAGGTGGCTGGTCCGCGGACGACACCCTGGTGGAAATGGTGGAACTGCCCGAGCACCCCTGGTTCGTCGCCTGCCAATTCCACCCGGAGTTCACCTCCACACCCCGGGATGGCCACCCGCTGTTCGAGAGTTTTATCGCCGGGGCGATGAAGCAGCGCGAACAGGCCGAGAGCTAGAAACCCGGGACCGCGGAACTCCAGCTCCGCTTGCGGGCCGCAGGCCCGCCCCGCTGTAGGAGCCTGCTTGCAGGCGAACAGACAGGTGGAAAGAATTGAAAATTATTGAAATTGGAAAAATCCAGGTCGCCAACGACAAACCATTCACCCTGTTCGGCGGCATGAACGTACTGGAATCCCGTGACCTGGCCATGCAGGTGGCGGAGCACTACGTAAAAGTCACGGAAAAACTGGGTATTCCCTATATCTTCAAAGCCTCCTTCGACAAGGCCAACCGCTCCTCCATTCACTCCTACCGGGGACCGGGAATGGAAGAGGGCCTGAGAATTTTTGAAGAGGTAAAAAAAACCTTTAACGTTCCGTTGATCACCGATATCCACGAGCCGCACCAAGCCGCGCCTGTCGCGGAAGTGGTGGACGTCATCCAGCTGCCCGCTTTCCTCGCGCGGCAGACCGACCTGGTGACCGCCATGGCGAAGACCGGTGCCGTGATCAATGTGAAGAAGCCGCAGTTTATGAGCCCCCCACAGATGAAAAACGTGGTGGAGAAATTTGCCGAGTGCGGCAACGAAAAGGTTATCCTGTGCGAGCGCGGCGCTTGCTTCGGCTACGACAACCTGGTGGTGGACATGCTCGGCTTCCGCACCATGATCGACGCCACCGGCGGCGCGCCGCTGATTTTCGACGTGACCCACGCGCTGCAGATGCGCGACCCGGGAGGCGCCGCCTCCGGCGGCCGCCGTGCCCAGGTCACCGAACTGGGTCGTGCCGGGTTGGCGATCGGTATCGCCGGCCTGTTTCTTGAGGCGCACCCGGACCCGGACAAGGCCCTGTGCGACGGCCCCAGCGCACTGCCGCTGGAAAAACTGGAGCCTTTCCTGGCGCAGATGAAGGCGGTGGACGACCTGGTCAAAAGCCTTCCACCACTGGATACCAAATAGCTGGGAGCACCTGGCTGGGAGCGCCTAGCTGGGAGCCAGACTCCGTACTCCCCTCTCCCGCTTGCGGGAGAGGGGCCGGGGGAGAGGGCTCAGGCCGAAGGCCCACCCAACAACGAAAAACCTGTTCAGTCATTCAACAACACGGAGCCCAAATTAATGAGCAAGATTGTCGCCGTAAAAGCCTACGAAGTATTGGATTCCCGCGGTAACCCCACGGTAAACGCCGATGTAATTCTGGAGTGTGGCGCCGTGGGCTCCGCCTGCGCCCCCTCCGGTGCCTCCACCGGCTCCCGCGAGGCGCTGGAATTGCGCGACGGCGACAAGAGCCGCTACCTGGGCAAGGGCGTGCTGAAAGCCGTTGAGAATATCAACACCACTATTGCCGACCTGCTGAAAGGCATGGACGCGACCGACCAGCGCGCCCTGGACAAGGCAATGATCGATGCCGACGGCACCGAGAACAAATCCACGCTGGGTGCCAACGCCATTCTGGCGGTGTCCCTGGCCGCCGCAAAAGCTGCGGCGATTTCCAAGAACGTGCCTCTTTACCAGCATATCGCCGAGATCAACGGCACCGCCGGCCAGTACACTTTGCCGGTCCCAATGATGAATATCCTCAACGGCGGCGAGCACGCCGACAACAATGTGGATATCCAGGAATTTATGATCCAGCCGGTAAAAGCCACCAGTTTCGCCGAAGCGCTGCGCCAGGGAGCGGAAATTTTCCACGCCCTGAAGAAGGTGCTGGCCAGCGAGGGGCTGAACACGGCGGTTGGCGATGAGGGCGGTTTTGCACCGAACCTGCCGTCCAACGAAGCGGCGCTGAAGATGATTGCCGAAGCGGTGGAAAAGGCCGGCTACAAGCTGGGCGACGACATCACCCTGGCCTTGGACTGCGCCTCCTCCGAATTCTACAAGGACGGCAAATACGACCTGGCCGGAGAGGGCAAGCAATTCGACAGCGAAGGCTTTGCCGATTACCTGGCCGAGTTGGCCGGTAATTACCCGATTTTGTCCATCGAAGACGGCATGGACGAGAGCGACTGGGACGGCTGGAAAATCTTGACCGACAAGATCGGCAGCAAAGTACAGCTGGTGGGCGACGACCTGTTCGTAACCAACACCAAGATCCTCAAGGAAGGCATCGAGAAGGGCGTGGGCAACTCCATCCTGATCAAGTTCAACCAGATCGGCTCCCTGTCCGAAACCCTGGACGCGATCAAGATGGCCAAGGACGCCGGCTACACCGCGGTGATCTCCCACCGCTCCGGGGAAACCGAGGACACCACCATCGCCGATCTCGCAGTAGCCACCGCCGCGGGCCAGATCAAGACCGGTTCCCTGTGCCGCTCCGACCGCGTGGCCAAGTACAACCGCCTGCTGCGTATCGAAGCCGAGCTGAACGGCTCCGCTCCGTACCGCGGCCGCGCCGAGTTTAAGTAAATGCGGAATTATGAATGCGGAATGCGGAATATTTGCGGCTCCTCCGTAGCGGAGTGTGGCATTCCGCATTCCGCATTTCGCGTTCCGCATTTCTGAAGCCCGATGCGCTGGCTGCTGGCAATTCTCACCGCAATACTGCTCGTCACCCAATACCGCCTCTGGGTGGGTGAGGGCAGCCTGGCGGAAGTCGCGCGGCTGAAACGCCAGCTCGCCGAGCAGCGGGGTAAAAACACCGCGCTGGAGCGGGAAAACCGCCAGCTTTTGCGCGAAGTGCGCAGCCTCAAGGAGGGCACCGATGGAGTGGAAGCGAAGGCGCGTTACGACCTGGGCCTGATTGAGGAGGGCGAAACCCTGTTTATTTTTCTCGATCCGGAAGAGACAGAAGAATGATTAGCGGTTCTCTCATTAGTGATTATTGGGTAGTGGTGCCCGCCGCCGGTGTCGGCAAGCGCATGGGGGCGGACAGGCCCAAGCAGTACCTGCCACTGCTGGGGCGCCCGCTGTTGTCTCTCACCCTGCGGAATATCCTATCCTGGCCGGGGCTGGCCGGTGTGGTCGTGGCCCTGTCCGAAGACGATGCCTACTTTTCCCACCTGCCGGAAGCGAAGCATCCGCTGGTACACCGGGTGGTCGGCGGCGTGGAGCGCGCCGATTCGGTGTTGGCCACGCTGAACTATCTGGCGACACGGGAAGCCGGGGAGACCACCGTGCTGGTGCACGATGCCGCGCGGCCCTGTGTGGCGCTGGCGGATATCGAAGCGCTGCTGCGGGCCGATCCGGTGGCACTGCTGGCTCTGCCCGCCAGCGATACGGTCAAGCTTGCAGCTCCTTCTGCCGCAAGCGGGGGAGGGGAGCCAGAGCCCCGTCTGTATGTGGAACAAACCCTGGACCG
Source organism: Microbulbifer rhizosphaerae (assembly GCF_014191725.1). Taxonomy (GTDB): domain Bacteria; phylum Pseudomonadota; class Gammaproteobacteria; order Pseudomonadales; family Cellvibrionaceae; genus Microbulbifer; species Microbulbifer rhizosphaerae. The sequence continues at coordinate 53,808 of NZ_JACHWZ010000011.1, read as the reverse complement.
GAACAGCATCTGGCTGGCCCAGACTCCCCAGCGCGCCCCCCTGGGCTTGCTGCATTCCTGTTTGCGCCGGGCATTGGAACAGGGTGCGCCGGTCACCGATGAGGCCAGCGCATTGGAACTCTTCGGCCACGCGCCGCAGCTGGTGCCGGGCCGTGGAGACAACCTGAAGATTACCCACCCTTCCGATATCCTTCTCGCGGAGACTATTTTGCGCCTCCGCTATGCACCCACTGAGGATAAACGCTAGTGAGTTTTAGAATCGGCCAGGGCTTCGACATACACGCCTTCTGTCCCGGTGATCACGTTATCCTGGGCGGGGTGAAAATTCCTCACGAGCGAGGCCTGAAAGCCCACTCCGATGGCGATGTACTTTTGCACGCGCTGGCCGACGCGTTGCTCGGCACCCTGGCGCTGGGGGATATCGGTCACCACTTCCCCGATACCGATGCCAGCTACGCCGGCGCCGACAGCCGCGCGCTGCTGCGCAAAGTGGTCGGCCTGGTTTCGGAACGCGGCTACCGCCTGGTCAACGCGGATGCCACGCTGATCGCCCAGGCGCCGAAGATGGCCCCATATATCGAAACCATGCGCGCGAATATCGCCGCGGACTGCGGCGCGGATATCGGGGCGGTGAGCGTCAAGGCCACCACCAGCGAGCGCCTGGGTTTTACCGGCCGCGGTGAGGGCATCGCCGCCCAGGCCGCCGTGTTGCTCGAGCGTTTCCATGACTGATTCCTCGACTCTGTATTGGTCGCAGGCGCTGGACTGGCCGCGGGCGCTCGGGGGCGCGACGATAACCGGCGATTTTCGCTTCCATCCGGAGGATTTCGTGGTGGAGGAACTGGCGGCGCCGCCGGTTGCGCAAAGTGGCGAGCACGTCTATCTGCGGGTGCGCAAGGTCGGCGCCAATACCGGCTGGGTAGCGGGGCAGCTAGCGCGCCTCGCCGGTGTGCAGGCGCGGGACGTGGGTTACTACGGCCTGAAGGACCGCCACGCGGTAACCACCCAGTGGTTCAGCGTATGGCTGGCGCAGAAGCCTGAGCCGGATTGGGAACGGCTGAACAGTAGCGAAATAACCTTATTGGAACACTGTCGCGGGCCGCGAAAACTGCGGCGGGGGGAACACAGCGGCAATCGTTTTGTGATTCGCCTGCGGCACATTCGCGGCGACCGGAACAGGACGGAGCAGTTGCTGGCACAAGTGCCCGCTGGGGTGCCCAATTATTTCGGCGAGCAGCGTTTTGGCCGCGACGGAGGTAACCTGGATCTCGCGCGGCAGCTGGCAGAGGAGAATATCCGGGTACAGAAAAGCTCCAAGGCCTTTGCCATGTCCGCTGCGCGCAGCTGGCTGTTCAACCAGGTACTGGCTGAGCGGGTGCGCCGCGGCAACTGGAGGGAGCTACTCCCCGGCGAGCCTGCGGCCGAAGCCAGCGGTCCCCTTTGGGGGCGAGGCAGGAATCCGGCGGCCGGAGAGCAAGGGCAACTGGAGGGAGAAGTAATTGCTCCCTGGCAGAGCTGGTGCGACTGGCTGGAGCACTGCGGTCTCAAGCAGGAGCGTCGGCCGCTGGTACTGTACCCCGAGGCGTTCGGGTTCGAATGGAACGGGGACGACCTGGTATTGGAGTTCGCCCTGCCGCCGGGGACTTTTGCCACAGCGCTGTTGCGCGAGGTGGCGGAGCTGGTCAATGCAGCGGACGCCACATAGAATTCCAGGGACCCGGAGCTCCGGCTCCGTATGCGGGCCGTCGGTGATGGAGGCTTTGCTTGTACAAACTCAGTTCCCCTAGTAGGAACCTGCTCGCAGGCGAACAGCTACGGAGTCCTATTTCGTTCGCCTCTAAGCAGGCTCCTACAAGGGGGCCAGAGGAATTCCACACGCAGCGGAAAAGTTGGAACAATAAAGAAATATGGATCGCTTGAAACGAGAAGGTTTGGGGATGACCTCGCAGCGTACCCGCAATCGCCTGATTCAGCGGCTGAGGGAAGAGGGCATTAACAGCGAAAAAGTCCTGGATGTAATGGCATCCACGCCGCGACACCTGTTCCTGGACGAGGCGCTTGCGGCACGGGCCTACGAGGACACCGCGCTGCCCATCGGCTACGGCCAGACCATTTCCCAGCCCTATATCGTCGCCCGCATGACGGAGCTGCTTCTGAGCCGCGCCAAGTCCCTGCACCGGGTGCTGGAAGTGGGCAGCGGCTCCGGCTACCAGACCGCAATACTCGCCCGTCTGGTGGATCAGCTCTACTCGGTGGAGCGTATCGGCCCGCTGTTGGAAAAGGCGCGGCAGCGCCTGCGCGACTTGGGTATTTACAACGTGGAACTGAAACTCAGCAACGGCGGTTTCGGCTGGCCCGAGAAGGGCCCCTTCGATGCCATTCTCGCCGCCGCCGCCCCCGCATCCGTGCCCGCGGAGCTGAAGCAACAACTGGCGCCCAACGGTGTGCTGGTGCTGCCGGTGGGCAACGAGCGACAACATCTTACGGTGGTCACCCGCCGCGAGGACAGCGACCAATTTGATGTGGAGACTATGGAGGCGGTGCGCTTCGTGCCGCTGCTCTCCGGTGTGGTGCGATGAAATCTATTTTGCAAAGTCGCTATTGGGGCGTGATGGCGCGTGGTATGGCCATGGGTGCGGCGGATGTGGTGCCGGGTGTTTCCGGTGGCACCATCGCCTTTATTACCGGTATTTACCAGGAATTGCTGGATTCCCTGAGCAGTATCGGCCCCCACAGCCTGAAGCTGCTCGCTCGTCGCGGCCCCCTGGTGGCTTGGCGAGTGATTAACGGCAATTTTCTGCTGGCGCTGTTCGGCGGAATCCTGATCAGTATTTTCAGCCTTGCCAGGCTGATCAGCTCCTTACTGCAAAGCTATCCCATTGTGGTGTGGGCTTTCTTTTTCGGCCTGGTACTGGCTTCCGCGGTGCCGATTCTGCGGCGGGTTCCCCGCTGGTCCCCGCTGGTATTTGCCTGCTTTGTCGGCGGTGCCCTGGTTGCGGTAGCCGTCAGTGAGCTGCGCCCCGCACAAATCGAGGCGACGCCCATCACTCTGTTTCTCTCCGGCGCGCTGGCGATCTGCGCCATGATCCTGCCGGGAATCTCCGGGGCCTTTATTCTATTGTTGATCGGCATCTATCCCCGTGTGCTCGCCTCGGTGCACGAACTGCAGTTGCTCAACCTCACCTGTTTCGCCGCCGGCGCGGCCACTGGCCTGATGCTGTTCAGCCGGCTGCTGTCGTGGTTAATGCACCGGTACCTGGCTTCGACCCTGGCATTCCTTGCCGGGATACTGCTGGGCAGCCTGAAAATTATCTGGCCTTGGAAACTTTCCGCCCACGGCGTCGAGTCGGTGGGTGACAAACTGGTACCGCTGATGTCCAACACCTCGCCGACGACCTTTGTCGCGCGCACCGGCGAGGGCGCCCATTTGGGGGCCGCACTGATTGCCGCATTCGCCGCGATGGCATTGGTCCTGCTGGTGGAATACCTCGGGAACAGGCACGGGATGGAAAAGCAATAGTTGTTGAGAGCTGCGTCTCCGCCGCAATAAGATCTGTTTTAAGTCGGAGTTGCAGCTTTTTCTAAAGGTTTTTGGCGGATTTTTGGAACATTTTTTTAGACACTTTTTCCATAAATGCGACCCTCTGATGTAAAAAGAGAATAATGAAATGTCGTCAATTGCAACATTTTGAATGCCAACAAAGGCTGGGGAAAAAACATCTTCCCCGCCAGCTTAATTTGATAGCGTTCAAGATATTAAGCCTGGCACTTCTGTCCCTGTTGGTTGCTGCCTGCTCTAACCCGCGCGCTCCCAGCAGTTCACTGGAGCAGCCGCCGGGCATTTTTCTCGACCATCATACAGTGAGCAGCGGCGAGACCCTGTACTCTATTGCCTGGCGCTACGGCAGGGACTACCGGGAGCTGGCGGCCATCAATCGCATTCCCTCCCCCTACCGGATCTATCCCGGCCAGCGACTCCGGGTCACCGGCGAGGCGCCCCCTGCGCCGGTTGCAATGGGGAAAACGCCCGCCAAAGTGAAGCGGAAGCCGCCACCGCCGGCAAAAGCTCCGCCAGAAAGCTCAAAATCCTTAACACGCGCCACACCGCGCAAAACCCAGAGCCATTCCTCGAATAGTTCCATCCGCTGGCACTGGCCGGCAAAAGGGAAAGTAATCAGCCGGTTTCGGTCACAGGATCCCTTGCGCAAGGGTGTTGATATCGCCGGAGAAAAGGGAGACTCTGTACTCGCAGCAGCCAATGGCACCGTGATCTACGCGGGAAGTGCGCTGAGAGGCTACGGAAAACTGTTGATCGTCAAGCACAGCGAGGAATTCCTCAGTGCTTACGCCCATAACCACAAGCTACTTGTGCGGGAGGGAAGCGAAGTCAAAGCGGGGCAGAGGATCGCGGAACTGGGTTCAAGTGGTACCGACCGCAATAAGCTCCACTTTGAAATTCGCCGCAACGGTCAACCTGTGGACCCGCTGGCCTATTTGCCATGACCCGGGTTGGTGTCTGACTCTGCAATAAAAATGGATTTTGGTTTGTACCACTTGAGGTAGTCACCGGAGTCGCGACGGCCGCGGCCGGCAGAAAATGCTCCTGCAATTTCTGCATCGCCGTCCCTTGGTCATCGATCCGGAGACTGTCGCACCCGCAGTCAACGAGCTGGTAGCAGTCGAACTGCAGTGCGGCTGACATTGGCAAAGTACAAGGAGTTGGGGAAATGGAAGCACAACGGCAAGACCGGATGTTGGGTAGCCAAGTGGATCTTCCTCCAGAGTTGGCAGTGGACCACAATGAGCAACAGTTAGATCAAACAGAGGACAACGTTAAGAGTCGCACCCGGAGGACAGCGGCAAAGAAAACCTCCGAACCCTCCCCCATTAAATCGAGGGCGCGCAAGGTGGAAAGTGATAGCCACCTGCAGAAAAACCTCGACGCCACACAGCTATATCTCAATGAAATCGGTTTCTCCCCGCTGTTGACCGCTGAGGAAGAGGTCTACTACGCGCGCAAGGCGTTGCGTGGCGATGCGGCGGCGAGAAAACGCATGATCGAAAGCAACCTGCGCCTGGTGGTCAAGATTGCCCGTCGCTATGTCAGTCGGGGTCTGGCGCTGCTGGACCTGATTGAAGAAGGCAACCTGGGCCTGATTCGCGCAGTGGAGAAGTTCGATCCGGAACGGGGTTTCCGGTTTTCCACCTACGCGACCTGGTGGATTCGGCAGACCATCGAACGGGCGATAATGAACCAGACCCGCACCATTCGCCTTCCCATTCATGTTGTGAAGGAATTGAATGTCTACCTTCGGGCGTCCCGTGAATTGGCGCAGAAGCTCGATCACGAGCCCTCGGCGGAAGAGATCGCCACCCTGCTGGAAAAGCCGGTGGAAGATGTCGAGCGCATGCTGGGGTTGAACGAGCGCGTCACCTCGGTGGACACGCCTATCGGGCCCTCTTCGGAAAAAACGCTGGTGGATACCATTCCGGACCAGCACCAATCCGACCCCGCGGAGCTGTTGCAGGACAGCGACCTGTTTGACAGCATCAACCGCTGGCTGAGCGAACTGCCGGACAAGCAGTGCGAAGTGGTGTCCCGCCGCTTCGGCCTGCGCGGCTTCGAGGCCAGCACCCTGGAGGAAGTCGGCCGGGAGATCGGCCTCACCCGCGAGCGGGTGCGCCAGATCCAGGTGGATGCGTTGAAACGGTTGCGGGAAGTGATGGAGAAGCAGGGCCTCGACGGGCAGTCGCTGTTCGGCAATCTGTAAACCCGGGGCCTCACTCTGCCCCTTGCTGTAGGAGCGGCGGGGCGGCCCATCCGCCGCTGGCCGCGATCGATCCCGCTTCGTAGCTGCGTCGATCGCGGCCAACGGCCGCTCCTACAGGGCGCTAGCGATTAATTGCCACTATTTCCTGACCCATCGCCCCCGGGTATCCTGGTAGTACTGCCCGGCGGCCAGCCGCGCCTCCAGTTTTTCCGCCGCGCGTGCGGCCACTTGGGAGATATCGATATTGTTGCGCTTGGCAATCCTTGCGTATTCCGCCTTGCGCTTGGCGTTCACCTCCGCCACCAGACTTTCCAGTTCCGGTGAACTCTCGCCCACCGCGGCGATATAGCCGCTGTTGGCCTCTCCCACCAGTCCCCGGCTTCTGGCTTCGTCCAGGGTGATGGCCGCTACGGGCAGGGCGATGGCCAGGCCCAGGCAGAGCAGGGCAGTCTTTAAAAGCTTCATGGTTAGGCTCCTCAGAAGATTCCTTCTTTATCCTCAAACACGTTGTCCAGCTCTTTGTCGACTTTCACACGAATCTCGTGCTCTATCTTCACATTGAGGTTGACGGTAATCGGTTCTTTGGGCGCCTGCACCGCTACGGTTGGCGTGCAGCCCGCCACGATGACAGCGCTGAGCAACAGCGGCGGAATCAGTCGGGTGGTCGTCATCGGACGCTCCTCGGGGTTGAACAACAAGGGCATTGTAGCCCGGGTAGCTTAACCCAAACTGAACTCCGGTGGCGCGACGTATTTGCCGGTCTAGTGTGGTGTAAGGTGCTAAATGCGGATATCAGCGGGCCGCTAAGCGGCCAGATGCAAGGCGCATTTGCGCTGGCGTAGTTGTTCTACGTCAAGCAAATGCAACGCCGCAGATGGCTGCTTAGCGGCCCGCCCGGAGGGAGCCCCCCAAAATGCCCACAGCTGCGTTGCCGCTCTTGAAAAGGGCGAGCCATTCCCTGCGAGCGGCGCCTTGCTGTGAACATTTTGGGGGGCTCTGATAACCGCATTTAGCACCTTACACCACACTAGAGCTGTTTCTCCAGTGCCTCGGTCAGGTCGCGGCTGGCCTGCAGTGAGCGGAGCATGGCGGGAATGTTGTTTTCCAGGTTCAGGTTGATGATCAGGTCCCGATCGGCGGCCACCGACTCGCTGCGTCCCACCAGCTTCAGCTGCATCTGCATATCGCCGCTGGGAGGGTACTCAACCGTACCGGAGAGCTCCCGGTATTTGTAGTCCTCCAGGGCTCCGGCGACCAGTTTGAGCTGGGGGTTGGCGGACAGCATATCGGCGGAGAAGGCGCCGTAGTAGCGCAGCCGCCCGCCGGGGGGGCGCGCCTCGATCCGGCCCTGTTTCACGGTGATGCCCTCGTCACCGGTGTGCAGCGGTATCTGCAGGTCGACGGTGCCGGTTGCGGCGAAGTTTTCCGTTTCCAACTCCCGGGTCAGCGTCCGCAGGGAAATACCGGAGAGATTTACCAGGCCGCTGCGCGCTTCTCCGTCCAGGTTCCAGCGCAGCTCGCGCGTTTCCAATGCGCCGTCGAGCAATTCCGCACGGACGCCGGTCAATACCAGATCTCGTTTTTCGTCCAGCGAGACCGCAAACCGGATATTCTCTACCGGGACACCGATATCCAGGGTTTCCGCTGTGAACGGCTGAGGCCGCGACGCGATCCAGTTGTCGCCCTTGCGGCCGGAGGAGAGCTGACCGGTGATTCCCACGGCAAATACATCCCCGTAGACCGCGGCCACTTTATCGAGCCGTGCGTCGAGAAAATCCCGTTGCGCCGCGGGCCAGGACAGCCGGCCTTTGGCGGAAAGCTCTCCCGCCACCAGATCCACCGGCAGCCCCTCTATGGAGTCGCTCAGGGGCTGTTGCTGGCTGAAAGTCGCGGGCTCCACAGTGAAAGTGGCGCTGCCCGCGTCGCTGTCCAGTTGGTGCCGCCATTCACTTTCAATGGCCAGCGCCCCGGAGCGCAGCCGATTGTTGCCGCTGAGCTGGTTTCCCTCGGCGGCCAAATCGCCGGCAACGCTGGCTTTCAGCTGGTACTGGTTGCGCGCCCGCAATTGCAGCTCATCGGATTGGTAGCGGGCTCTGGCGCGGAGCCGACTGGCGGCAGAAGCGAAGTGCAGATCGTTCAGCGCCAGTGCGCCCTTTAGCTGAAATTCCGGGCCGCTAAGCGCACCCAGCTCAATATCGGCCGATGCTCCGAAGCACTTGAAGTCCTGTTTGTGCCGGGTGCACTCCATCTCCGCGGACTTTAGCGTCGCGGATTTCACCTGTACCGTTTCCGTGCGGATTTCCCCGGTGGATAGGGACGGATTGATCAGTCGCAAGTGCTGTTGTTCATCTTTCCGGGAAAATTCCACTTGGCCGTCGGTCTGCAGTTGCCGGATGTCAATACCGTCGAATTCGAGCTGGGAAATGGCCGATTCCTGGAAAAGAGTGCACTGGATATCTTCTTCCAGTCTGCAGCTGATATTTTTCAGGGTGGTGTCGAGGGAGAGCGCTTCCGCCGATTCCCGGGCGCCGATCTGTACCGTCTCCGTTTCAATCTGTACCCTACCTGGCCACCGGGCCGCTGCAATCGTAACCGGCGCGGGCAGCTGCAGGTCCACCGTCCCGCGATTCCAGCCCATCTGCGCTAACAGGGATCCTTCGTCTGAACTGCCCACTACCGCATTTGCATTGCCTTTCGGCAGAAGAGTTACGGTAAAGCGGCGCAGGGGATTGCGGCGGCGCTGCGCGTCCATCTCCGCAAGGGGCAGCAGTTCCGCTGTTCCCCGGAAGGAGAAGCTGCCTTTCGGGGAGCTTATCGCAACAGGGCTCAATAGCTCCCGCCAGCGGGCGGACTGAAGCAGCGGTGCCGCGGCGCGCAGGTCCAGGTTGCCGCTGGCGGTGAGCAGGGGGGCGTCCCGCGGCGTGCGCGCGTCGAGCTGTAGTTCCAGCAGTGTGCCCTGTTCGGCACCGGGAGACAGGATACGGATATTCGCGCTGCCGGACAGTTGCCTGGGGGTCAGCGGCCACAGTGACGCCAGGTCTACGGAGAGCGGCTCCAGGGTGTCGGCGGACAGTTGAAGCGGTGCACCGATCGGGTCTTCCGGCAGGGGGATGTGCAGGGATTTTGCACTCAGCCGGGCGACTGTCCGGCCGTATCCCTCCAGGTTGAGCAACTGATCGGGAAATTGCGATTCAATCCTGAGGGAAAACTCGCCGCCGGCCCCGGTGACGGTTCCGGCAATGGGCGGTAACGCCGCCAGCTGCTCCAGGTCCGCCTGTAGGCGTAACTCTCCATGCCATTCTTTTTTTGCCTGACGGTCGGCACTGCCATCCAACTGCAGGATGCTCTCACCGGTAGCCGAGGAAATCCGTGCAAGAAGCCGGGCGTCGGCGTCCTGCACGACCAGTTGCCACTGGGCCTCCAAGTCGCCGCTGTGCAGGACTCCACGGATGGTATCTCCATTCTCCCGGCGAAGGCTTAAACGCCCACTGCGGGGCTCGGGCCCGGCCCATTGCAGTTTATCGATGTCGATTTGCCGGGGCAGCTTGCGGCGCAGCAGTTGTAGCAATTCGCTGAGGTAGAGTTTCGGCTCCGCCTCCGACTCTTCGTGGGGGATTTCTGTCGCGGCTTCATCGGGCTCCAAAGGAGCCGGCCCCGGATGATAGGTAAGCCCGGCGATAGTCAGTTGGCTGCGGTTGTCTTCATCGCCGAACAGCGCGCCCAGCGGGTGCCGAAGTCGCAAGTCCCGCAGTTGGATGCTGGCGCCACTGGCCAAAAGGATTTCCAGGCTGTCGGCCGAGATGGCATCGGTGCTCAACTGCAGGCCCTGTGCGGAGTGAATCCGGTCGCCGCCGAGCCACGGATTGACCAGCCAGGGCACAACCCTGTCCCTGTCCCGCCATCCCCACCAGCAGATCGCCACCGCTATCAGCAACGTCACAGCGAGGGTGATCAGGCGGTATTTGCGCACAGGGACCTCTTTGAGCTGGGTTGAAGCTGGCTTGCGGGCACAGTCGTAAACAGGGAGACTGGCGACATCGCCGCTACCCTGGTGTGCTGTCTGATATTAAATAGCTGATATCACTATTTAATATCAGACAGGACACTAGTGTAACGGAACAAGAGAATAATCGGGGGTACCGATCGTGAAATCCACAATCCGCTTTTTTTATATCGCCATACTGGTTCCTTTCCTGCTTTCAACCGCCGCCCCGGCCGGCGCCTACGACCGGGTAAACAGCGAGGGCTTTGCCAGCCGTTCGCCGGTGCTGGCCCGCAACGGCATGGCGGCCACCAGCCAGCCGCTCGCCACGCAGATCGCACTGGATATCCTGAAGCGCGGCGGCAGCGCCGTGGATGCAGCCATCGCCGCCAACGCGGCGCAGGGGCTGATGGAGCCCACCGGCAGCGGCATCGGTGGCGACCTGTTCGCCATCGTCTGGAGCGCCGATGATGGGAAACTCTATGGCCTGAACGCCAGCGGCCGCTCTCCCAGGGCGCTGACTTTTGAATACTTCGCGCAGAACCACCTGGATAAAATCCCCTCCCACGGGCCGCTGCCGGTGTCGGCTCCCGGCGCGGTGGACGGCTGGTTCGAGCTGCATAAAAAATTCGGCCGCCTGCCCATGGAGGAAGTGCTGGCACCGGCAATCGACTACGCGGAAAAAGGCTTCCCGGTCACCCAACTGGTGGCCTACTACTGGAACCGATCTGTGCCGCTATTGGAAAAATATCCGGGCTTTCGCGAGACCTACATGCCAAACGGCCGCGCGCCCATGGAGGGAGAAATCTTCCGCAACCCGCGACTGGCGAAAACCTATAGCGCCATTGCCGAGGGCGGGCGCGACGCTTTTTACAAGGGGGAAATCGCGAAGAAAATCGCCGCCTATATGCAAGACAACGGCGGCTTTCTCTCCTACGATGACCTGGCCGCCCATCAGTCCGAATGGGTGGAGTCCGTCTCCACCGACTACCGAGGCTACGATATCTGGGAGCTGCCCCCCAACGGCCAGGGTATAGCTGCCCTGCAGATCCTCAATATCCTGGAAGGGTATGACCTGGCGGCGCTGGGGCGGACAAGCCCTGAATATATCCACCTGTTCGCGGAGGCGAAAAAACTGGCATTTGAGGATCGGGCAAAATACTACGCTGATCCCGCGTTCAACGAGATTCCGGTGCGGCAACTGATCTCGAAGAAATATGCCGCGGAACGGCGCAAACTGATCGACAGCGACCGGGCGGCGAAACGCTACGACGCGGGCAATGAGGCGCTGCGCCACGGCGACACCATCTACCTGACGGTGGCGGACAAGGACGGCAATATGGTCTCGCTGATCCAGAGCAACTACCGGGGTATGGGCTCCGGTATGACGCCCGGCGACCTGGGTTTTATCCTGCAGGACCGCGGTGAACTGTTCAGCCTGGAAGACGGGCACTTCAACCAGTACCGGCCGGGCAAGCGTCCCTTCCACACCATCATTCCCGGATTTATCACCAAAGATGGCGAGCCGGTGATGAGCTTCGGTGTCATGGGCGGCGCCACCCAGCCGCAGATGCACGCGCAGATCGTGATCAATATGCTGGACTTCGGTTTGAATATCCAGGAGGCCGGCGACGCACCACGCATCCTGCACAGCGGTTCCAGCCAGCCCACCGGGGAGATGATGCTCGACGGCGGCTATATCAGCCTGGAGGACGGCTTTCCTATGGAAACTCGCCGCAGGCTGGTGCAGATGGGCCACCAGTTGCGCTTCGAGAGCGGCCCCTACGGCGGCTACCAGGCCATAATGCGGAGTGGGAACGGCGTTTATCAGGGGGCGTCCGAGAGCCGCAAGGACGGGCAGGCGGCGGGTTTCTGAACTGCGGGATGCGAGTGGCGCGGTTGTATGCCCTGATCTGAATGGCACTAGTTAAGCCGATAACCATGATGCGAAGGGCCTGATGCCGGGGGCTTTTTGCGGGACCGCCCAAGGCTTAACTTAGTGCCATTGTGCCCGACCTCTTGTGGATTCTCACTGGAGTGATAACGTGTGCCTCATTTTCTGAGACCGGATTGTGGAAAAACTGGAATTGCCATGAAAGACGCCCAACCCCGCACCGTTTACCTGAAGGACTACCGCGCACCTGACTACCTGGTCGACAGCACCCGTCTGCATTTTGAACTGCAGCCGCAGGACACCCTGGTGAAGTCACGACTGCAGATTCGCCGCAATCCGGCGGCGGAATCGGCGCCGGGGGAGACGTTGCCGCCATTGCTGCTGGACGGTGTGGACCTGGAACTGCTGTCCCTGTCCATCGACGGCGAACTGGTGCCGGCGAGCCGCTACCGGGAGCTGCCGGAGGGCCTTTCGATCCATGTGCAGAATCCGGAGTTTGTGCTGGAAATCCACAACCGTATCAATCCCAGAGACAATACTTCGCTGGAGGGACTGTACCTCTCCAACGGCATGTACTGCACCCAGTGCGAGGCGGAGGGATTCCGCAAGATCACCTACTATCCTGACCGCCCGGACGTAATGTCCCGCTTCACCACCACCATAGTGGCGCCGCGCCAGTACCCCGTATTGCTGTCCAACGGCAACCAGATCGAGCGACGCGCCACCGAAGACGGGCGCCTGCTCGTCACCTGGGAGGACCCCTTCGCCAAGCCCGCCTACCTCTTCGCCCTGGTGGCGGGAGAACTGCAGACTGTGGAGGACAGTTTTACCACTGCCAGCGGCCGCGAGGTCAAGCTGCAGATTTTTACCGAGGCGAAAAATATCCGTAAATGTGACCACGCCATGCGCTCATTGAAAAAAGCCATGCGCTGGGACGAAGAGGTCTACGGGCGCGAATATGACCTGGATATTTTCATGGTCGTGGCAGTGGATCATTTCAACATGGGGGCGATGGAAAACAAGGGGCTGAATATTTTCAATTCCGCCTGCGTGCTGGCCAGCCCTGAGACGGCCACCGACGCCACCTTCCAGCGTATCGAATCCATTGTCGGCCACGAGTATTTCCACAACTGGTCCGGCAATCGAGTGACCTGCCGGGACTGGTTCCAGCTGAGCTTGAAAGAGGGCTTTACCGTATTTCGCGATGCGGAGTTTTCCGCGGATATGAATTCCCGCGCGGTAAAGCGGATCGAGGATGTCTCCCTGTTGCGCACCGCACAGTTCGCCGAGGACGGCGGCCCCATGGCCCACCCGGTGCGCCCGGACTCCTATATGGAAATTTCCAATTTCTACACCCTCACCGTGTACGAAAAGGGCGCGGAAGTGGTGCGCATGATCCACACCTTATTGGGTACAGAAGGTTTCCGCAAAGGCAGCGACCTGTATTTCCAGCGTCACGACGGATGCGCGGTAACCTGCGAGGACTTTGTGGCGGCGATGGAGGATGCCAACGGTGTTGATCTCACTCAGTTTCGCCGCTGGTACAGCCAGGCGGGCACGCCGGTGCTGGAGGTGAGCGACGCCTTCGACGCCGCCCATGGCACCTACATATTGACTGTCAGACAGTCCTGTCCCGCCACGCCCGGACAGAATAAAAAGTTGCCCTTCCATATCCCCTTGGCGGTGGGACTGCTGGGTGCCGACGGCCGCGACCTGTCCCTCGATCCCCAGGGCACCACACAAAAAGTGTTGCAGGTAAGCGAAACGGAGCAGACCTTCAACTTCACGGGCCTGAAGGAAAAGCCGCTGCCGTCGCTGCTGCGCGGTTTTTCCGCGCCGGTCAAGGTACGCTACGGTTACAGCACCGAACAGCTGCTGTTCCTGATGCGCAACGACTCGGACGAGTTCAATCGCTGGGACGCCGGCCAGCGCCTGGCCTTTATGGCGCTGGAGCAGTTGCAGAAAGACTATCGCGAAGGGCGCGACCTGCAGTTGCAACCACAACTGGTGGACGCCTACCGCAGTGTGCTGCAAAACCCTGAACTGGACCCGGCGCTGGTGGCGGAGATGCTGACACTGCCCAGCGCGCAGACCCTGGCGGAACAGTGCGAGCGGATAGATGCGGAGGCAATTATTGTCGCGCGGGAATTTGCCCGGGGCGCGCTGGCGGAGGCCCTGAAGGGCGAACTGCTGGACTGCTACCGGCGACTGGATTGTGACAAACCCTACCGCCCGGAGGCCGCCGATATCGCCGAGCGCAGTTTAAAAAATACCTGCCTGGCTTATCTCTGCGTTACCGAAGAGCCGGAGCTGCTGACGCTGGCACAGGCGCAGTTCGAAAATGCCGCCAATATGACCGACAGCGCCGCGGCGCTGGCTTCTCTGGTCAACCACGCCGCCGACGATATGGCGCAGCCGGCGCTGGAGAGTTTCTACGAACGCTGGCAACAGGATACTCAGGTGGTGGAGCTGTGGTTCGGCTTGCAGAGTACCAGTGCCCGGCGGGGTACCCTGGAGTCAGTCCGGGAATTGATGCAACACCCGGCCTTCGAATTGACCAATCCAAACAAGGTGCGCGCGGTAATCGGCGGCTTTGCCAATCGCAACTTTATCCAGTTCCACCGAGCCGATGGCCGTGGTTTCGAGTTCCTCGCGGAGCAGGTGGTCGCCCTGGACAAACTCAACCCGCAAATCGCCGCGCGGCTGGTAACGCCCATTACCCGCTGGAAGAAATACACCGGCGAACTGGGTGAAAAAATGCACCGGGCGCTGCAATCGGTGATGGAATCCGGGAGGTTGTCTCGGGATTTGTATGAGGTGGTGAGTAAGAGCCTGGTTTAATGGCCGGGACTCGGGATTTGCGTAGGATGGGCAAAGCGAAGCGTGCCCATCACTCCGCAGATGATGGGCACGCTTCGCTTTGCCCATCCTACGGACCGAATTGTAGGAGCTTGCTTGCAAGCGAACAGCTACAGAGCGCTAATCCTTCCGCCTGACAGATTTTTTGCTCCTGCAAAATCTGCATTTCCGCTGGGCGGCATTCCGCCATCCATGGCGGTCACAGCAGGCTCCTACGGAGTACCCTGTAGGAGCCTGCTTACAGGCGAAGAGCTACGGAGCTTGTTCCTACAGGATACGGCTGCGGCGTTCCTCGCCCAGTCGCAGAACCTTGAGCCTTCCCCCTTGCAGCCGCAACTCCGTCACCGATGCGTAGTCCGGCCGGAACTGCTGTATGCGTCGGTCGCCCCGTATATGCGCCACGACTGAATTGATCACCATAAAGTGGCAGAAGATCGCGGTATCCCGTTCCAGTTGAAGAAGGTACCGCGCGATCCCCCGGCGCCAGTCCACCTGCTGCCTGTCCCCGTCGTCCCAGTTGCTGTCGAGCAGGCGGCGAATCCAGTCCCTGCGCTCGCTGGTGGGCAGCCCCTCGGGGGAGGGAATTTCAGTCACCGCCTGCTCGATGTTCACCGGGCGCTGCCAGAGTTGGGCCAGCGGTTGGGCCGTCTGTTGGGTGCGCGCCTTGGGGCTGCTGGCCAGCGCAATGGGGGGCGTCCGGGTAAAGTGTTGCGCCAGTCGACGCGCCTGTTGCCACCCCCGTTCGGTGAGATCGGGATCGACGGATTCCGGCGTTTTTGCCGCCTCGCCATGGCGTATCAGCAATATTTTTGTCATGGATGCTCAGAGGTAACTGCCCAATGTACTGTCCGGTATATCCTGCCACAGAGAAGAGAGCTGCGCTGTATCGAAGGCGCGGTCTTCCGGGTGTTCGCCAAAGCGGCGGCTGTGTCCGTTGGCGAAAGCTGGCCAGTCGCTCCCCGGGTCGCCGCACTCGGCAAAATTCAGCCACGCCTCGCGCACGGTGTGGCTGAGCTTGTGTGGCTCGGTCTCACCGCCGTAGAGGGATTGCAGCGAGGTTTCGCCGTGGGTGCCGAATACATATCCCAGTTCCACGGCGTGACAGGCACCCAGTAGCGGTTGCGCCGCCAGCGGCTGGGCGAAGTGATAGTGAAAGCGGTCTCCGCCGTGGGCCTGCAGCAGGCGCAGGCCGGGAAGGGTGAATACCATATCGGTGAGCAACAGGTTCCAGGTGCGGCTCCACTCCGGCCAGGGATTGCCGGCCAGGGAGCTGGCCAGCTTGTGGTAGTGCCCCAGCAGCGGGTCGAGGTGGTGCCGCGGCAACAGCCATTCCAGGCGCGCGCGTATCTGTTCGCCGTCCAGGGTAAAGGTTTCCGGCGCTATGGCGCTGAACAGATTCCACTCATCCAGGTTGCTGCCCAGCAACAGCGATACCTCTGCGCCGCTGCCGTCCCGCAGCGCAGTCATGGGTTCAGTGTGCAGCAGTTCGCCGTCCAGCACCGGCTTAAACGGCAACTGGCCCCATTTCTGCTCCAGGTGCGGATCCGACAGTATTGCCTGCTGGGCACGCAGCAGCGTGCGGGTGTCCGCGCGATGCGGCGATTCACCGAGATGTTCGACAAATGCCTGTGCCAGGCTGTTGGCTCTGTTGCGGGAGTGCAACGCACAGGGGTTGCCACTCTGCACTATGGCCCGGCGGAACAGGCGGTGGCAGCGGGGCGAAGTCAGCAGGGTGGCGATACTCATCGCGCCAGCGGATTCACCGAACAGGGTGATATTGTCCGAATCGCCGCCGAAGGCGGAAATATTTTTTCGAACCCACTCCAGCGCCGCCACCTGATCCAGCAGACCTTCGTTGCCGCTGGAGGGAATGTCGCTGATATCCGCAAGGCGCAGAAACCCCAGTGCGCCCAGGCGGTAATTGAAGGTCACCACTACAGCGCGACCGCTGGCGGCCAAGTAGCAGCCGTTGTACACCTCTTGGGAACCGGAGCCGATATAGAAGGAGCCGCCGTGTATCCAGAGCATCACCGGCAGTTTTTTATCGCGCCGGCCCGGCGGGGCGTAGATGTTCAGGTAGAGGCAGTCCTCGCTGTCCGCCGTCTCTCCGTTGGGGCCGCGAACCTCGATCAGCCCGGAGGGATTCTGTGCCGCCGGCATACCGAAGGCGGTGGCGCGCAGCGGGGACTGCCAGGGCGGCAGCGATTGTGGCGGCTGCCAGCGCAGCTCGCCGGTGGGTGACGCGGCATAGGGAATGCCGAGGAAACAGTGAACACCCGTCTTCCCGTCCACCGCGCCGATCAGGGGACCGGCGGGTGCGTCCAGTATCTGAGTCTCCTCTCGCACGTTGCGATGAATTTCATGGCGAATATTGGCGTCGCTGGTCATGGGCCGGTCCCTGCTCCTGTTCCTTCCTGGACAATTTCAGTATAGCTGGCAGGTTTTTTTATCTACTGTCCGCGGCCGGAGAAAAAATATTGAAAGTTCCACTTGCAAACATCCGGCGCTCGGATAGTATTAACGTCATAGTGTCAAGTAGCGACAGTTTCCGATGAACACGCAATCTCTCCATTACCTACCGCGCCTGCGCTCCGCCCTGCAGCATTTGCTGCCGGTCGCTGTGCGCCTGTGGTGTGGAGTCGGTGTTCGCAAAATCCGCTCCATGTATAAGCGCCCGGTGACCGCAGTGATCACCTAGCACACCCGACAGAGCTTCAGGCGATGGAAGGTGTAAAAGCCTTCCTCCCAAGAGAAAACCCGGAAGGCTTACCTTCCGGGTTTTTTTTTGCGGCATTTTGTCTCTGAACAGGTTCCAAAAAAGTAATTACTTACCCCTGTAGGAGCCTGCTTGCAGGCGAACAAGAACGGAACGCCGTAGCCGTTCGCCTGCAAGCAGGCTCCTACAAGGTGGTTCCGCTGAATCAATGCGGGTTCCCTAGGGGTGAGTAGTTACCCAAAAAGAAGTCCAAGGAGTAAAAGATGGATAGGCAGTGGTGGCAGCGCCTGCACGGTTTTCCGCCGTTGGTCTGGATTGTTTTGGTCGGCAGTTTCTTCGGCCGCGGAACCTATTTTATGGTGTGGCCGTTTCTGGCCATTCTGCTGTATGAGAAATTCCAGCTGGGAGCCGCGGAGATCGGGCTGATTCTCAGTGCCTCCGCGGTGGGTGCGGCTCTGCTGGGTTTTTATGTGGGGGCACTGTCCGACCGCTACGGCCGGCGCAATGTCCTGCTGGCGGGCACCGCGATCAATTTTCTCGCCTTTGCCCTGCTGGCGGTGGCCCAGGCACTGCCGGCTTTTATTCTGGCAATGACATTCTGCTCCATCGGTCGCGCTGTTTGGGAGCCGCCGGCCAGTGCACTGATCGGTGACCTGGTTCGGGACAAACAGAGCCGCGAGTTGGCGCTGCAATTCCGCTATTTCCTGATCAACGTGGGTGCGGCCCTGGGGCCGATTATCGGTGTCTGGGCCGGGCTCAGTGCCCAGCAGTCCACCTTCGGGCTCACCGCGCTCAGCTACCTGCTGTTGAGCCTGGCGTTTTTGTGGGGATTTGCCCGCACGGAAACCGGACGTCTGGCGCACAGACGGCGGGATATGAGCGCGAATTTCCGCGGTACCCTCGCGGTGCTGAGAAAAGACCATGTATTTCTGGTGGTGATTGTGGCCAATGTGCTGACGCTGTTTATCTATGCGCATATGGATTCCAGCTTGGTGCAGTACCTGACCCGGGCGCAGGCGCCCAATTTAGTACAGCTGATTTCCAGTATGATCCTGGTGAATGCGCTCACTATCGTGCTATTACAGTTTCCGCTGCTGCAGTTGATGCGCAATATCGAGATAAAAGGGCGGATTGTGATCGGGCTGGGCGTACTGGCCGCCGGGCAGGTGTGGTTTGCACTCAATCCCGTGCACTGGTTTGCCGGGTGGATGGGAGCCACTTTTGTGGTGAGTTTGGCGGAGGCGGTGCTGTTCCCCACCATGAGTGTGCAGATAGACCGCCTTGCGCCGGACCACCTGCGCGGCAGCTACTTCGGGGCCTCGTCCTTTTACTCCCTGGGCTGGTCTGCGGCGCCGCTGGTGGGCGGCATAGTGATCGAGTGGTGGAGCGGGCCGGCGCTCTACTGGTTGATGTGCGGCCTTTGTGGCCTGGTGTTTCTGCTCTACCGCCTGACTGAGCGCCTCTCCAGGCCGCGGTGGCACGATGTGGAGGATCAAGCGGAAATTGGTGAGGGTGTGGCCCAGCCGCAGTAAAGGAACCCTTGAAAGGAACCTTTGAAAGAAACCCCTGTTCTTGGCCCCTCGCGGGGCCTTTTTTATAGAAGCGGTTCAGAGGTTCCTTAAATTTGAGTCATCAGTTCCCGGCTGTGGCAGATCTGTGCGTACTCGCCCTGTAGATTGCTGAGAAAAATTTCCTGTAACTGCTCTGCTTCAATCAGCGTGCCGTCGCGCAACGGCGTAGCAAAGGTGGCCGTGGTGTCTTCCGGCAAATAAATGCGGTAGCCCAGTGCCGCACCCACCTTGACGGTGGCGTCCACCGAGTGGTTGATTACCACACCGGTCACTACCAGTTCGCTCGCTGCCAACTGTGTGAGGGTGTCGTGCAGCTCCGTGCCGATAAAGGCACAATTCTCCCGTTTTGTTACCACCACTTCACCGGCTTCGGGTGCCACTTCCGGCTTGAATGCAAAGTACGGACTGTCGGCGTGGTAGGGGGATTCGGGAAAACGGGAGGAGTGGCGGATATGAATAATCGGCCGGCTTTGTGCCCGCCAGTATCGCAGCAGTGCGGCGATATGCTCCTCCGCTTGAGGGTTGCTGCGCAGGTGAGGGGAGAAGTGATCGATGGCCAACTGTACATCGACCACCAGCAGTGCCGGGTTATCGGTTTGCAGCATTGCGACACTCTCCCCTCGTTTCCTTAAATTTCAGCGGCCAGCCGCGAGCCCTGGTCGATGGCCCGTTTGGCATCCAGTTCGGCAGCCTCGTCGGCGCCGCCGATCAGATGGACTTTGGCTGCTGTGTCCAGCAAGGCATTGTACAGCTCCCGCGCCGGTTCCTGCCCGGCGCAGATCACAATGTTGTCCACTTCCAGCAGCTGCTGCTCATCGGCCACGCGGATATGCAGGCCGCGGTCGTCGATCTTCTCGTATTCGGCGCCGGGAATCATCTGCACTTCGCGGTGTTTCAGGCTGGTGCGGTGAATCCAGCCGGTGGTCTTGCCCAGGCCGGCGCCTACTTTGGAGGTCTTGCGTTGCAACAGAACCACCTGGCGCGGGGTGGTGACGGTTGCAGGCATCTTGAGACCGGCGCGGTTTTCCAGTTGGATATCCACGCCCCATTCATCGAAGAACTCCTCTTTGCCGACGGCAATCAGCTCTTCGTCGTTATTCCCCTCGTGCGTCAGGTACTCCGCCACATCGAAGCCGATACCGCCGGCGCCGATAATCGCCACCTTTTCACCCACCGGCTTTTTGTGTTTCAGCACGTCCAGATAACTGAGCACTTTTTCGTGCTCGATCCCGGGGATGGGCGGGGTGCGCGGAGCGATGCCAGTGGCGATAATCACTTCGTCAAATGCCTGCAGGTCGTCCGCAGTAGCCCGGCAGTTGAGTTTGACGGTTACGCCGGTAAGTTCCAGTTTGCGTTTGAAATAGCGCAGGGTTTCCTGGAATTCCGCCTTGCCGGGAATCCGCTTGGCGATATTGAACTGGCCGCCGATTTTGTCTTCGGCCTCGAACAGTGTGACCTTGTGCCCGCGTTCGGCGGCCACGGTTGCGGCGGCGAGGCCGGCGGGACCGGCGCCCACTACGGCAATCTTCTTCGGATGGACTGTGGGCAGGTAATTCAGTTCGGTTTCGTGGCAGGCGCGCGGGTTGACCAGGCAGGAGGTGAGTTTCAACTCGAAGGTGTGATCCAGGCAGGCCTGGTTGCAGCCGATGCAGGTGTTGATCTCATCCGCGCGGTTTTCCGCCGCCTTGTTGACGAATTCCGCATCCGCCAGGAAGGGCCGCGCCATGGAAATCATATCCGCGTGGCCGGTAGCCAGTACGGTTTCGGCCACTTGGGGCATATTGATGCGGTTGCTGGTAATTACCGGAATATTCAGGTGTTGCTTTACCTTGGCGGTGATTTCGCTAAAGGCGGCGCGGGGTACGCTGGTGGCGATGGTGGGAATGCGGGCCTCGTGCCAGCCAATACCGGTGTTGATAATGGTCGTGCCCGCTTTCTCGATGGCCTTGCCGAGGGTGACCACTTCCTCGAAGTTGCTGCCGCCCTCCACCAGGTCGAGCATGGACAGACGATAGATAATGATAAAGTCGGGCCCCAGCGCTTCCCGGGTGCGCCGTACGATTTCGATCGGCAGGCGGATGCGGTTTTCGAAGCTGCCGCCCCATTCGTCGGTGCGCTTATTGGTGCGCGAGACGATAAACTGGTTAATGAAATAACCTTCCGATCCCATGATCTCCACGCCGTCATAGCCTGCCTCGCGGGCCAGGGTGGCGCAGCGTACATAGTCGTCGATCTGGCCTTCGATTTCCCCACCGCTCAATTCGCGGGGCGTAAAGGGATTAATTGGTGCCTGGACCGCCGAGGGCGCCACTTGGTTGGGGTTGTAGGCATAGCGGCCGGCGTGGAGTATCTGCATGCAGATGACGCCGCCTTCGGCGTGCACCGCATCGGTGATTTCCCGGTGCTGCTGCGCCTCTTCAGTGGTGGTCATCTTGGCCGCGCCCATGGCCACGCAGCCCTCCTCGTTGGGGCCGATCCCACCGGTCACCATCAGGCCCACGCCACCGCGCGCGCGTTCGGCATAGAAGGCCGCCAGCCGCGAAAAGCCGCCTGGGTGCTCCTCCAGGTTGGTGTGCATCGAGCCCATCAGTACCCGGTTTTTCAAAGTGGTGAAACCCAGGTCCAGTGGGGCCAGCAGGTGGGGATAGGCGATGGACATGGCGGTTCTCTCTTTCTTTAGTCACGACCGGAAAGGTATATGCAACTCTTTGCATATTGATGCGACGGAGAATAGCAGGGGGGAATAGTGAGCGGCAGTGACCGATCCGGCCGAAATCAGTGATCAATCTCCGGCCGCAGCGGTGCTTCCTCACGGGACAAACAAATCCATCAACTGCCCCCGAAGCCATTTGTTCGCCGGGTCTTCATGCTGGTTCTTGTGCCACAGCAGGTGCCAGTCCATCTGCGGAATCTGAAACGGCAGCTCGAACAGCCGCGCCGGATACTGCTCGGCGAGGCTGGCCGGTACCGTGAGCGCCAGGTCGGTGCGCATTACCACCAGCGGCGCCACCCGGTAGTGCTGTACCCGCAGTTTGATACTGCGGCGGCGCCCCAGCTTGTTCAGGGCGATATCCACCAGCCCCGGCCCACTGCGGCGGCTGGAGACGTGGATATGCTCCAGTTTCAGGTACTGATCCAGGGTTAGGCTGGTCTGATCTGCGAGCGGGTGGTCGGTGCGCAGTATGCACAGGTAGCGATCGTTGACCAGGCGCTGCTGATGCAGCTGGGTGGCGGAGACCAAAGGGATATCCAGGCCGAAATCCAGGGTATTCGCGGCCAGCTCCTTGACCAGTTGGTCCCGGGGTACATAGTAGGATTCCACCGCAATTCCCGGCGCCTGTTGCTGCAGCCGTTCCAGCAGTCGGGGCAGCAGCAGGGTTTCCGCCATGTCGTTCATGGACAGGCGCAGCGTCTTCTCCTCGGTGGCCGGGTCGAACAAACGCTGTTCGCTCAGGCTGCCGCCGAGCAGCGCGAGGGCCTGCCGGACCCTGGGCATGATGCGCTCCGTGAGCGGCGTCGGCTGCATACCGGCGGGGGTGCGGGTGAACAGAGGGTCATCCAGGGTGCGGCGGAGCCGCGCCAGGGCATTGCTGACCGCCGGCTGGGTGATATGCAACTGCTCCCCGGCGCGGGTCAGGTTGCGCTGGCTGTAGATGGCCTCCAACACCAGGAAGAGGTTCATATCCATCTGTTTCAGCTGCACAGCGGTCACCATCATTAATACTATGAATGATTGGATATTCGCATAATAAACTTTGATGATTCAATGCCGGGAGCTACCGTATTAAACCCGTTGGGAGGGAGGAAAACATTGGCAGAGTTCTACACAGTTCGCCACGGCCAGGCCTCGTTTGGCGCTGCCGACTACGACAGATTATCGGACCTCGGCTGGCGCCAGGCCCGTTGGCTGGGGGAGCACTGGCGCGAGGGGGGGCGGTTCGATCGTATTCTCTGCGGCGACCTGCGGCGCCACCGGGAGACGGCACAGGGTATTTGCGAAGGAATGGATCTGGATGTATCGCGAGTGGAGCTGGCGCCCCAGCTGAATGAATTCGATTTTCACAGCGTGACGCGCAGTTACGGCGAGCGCGATCCGCAGTCCGTGCCGGGCGAAGGCGCCGGCCGTTCCGATTATTACCGCTTTCTCAAGAAGGCGATGCTCGCCTGGGCCGAGGGAAAGATCAGCCCGGTGGAGAGCTGGCAGGCGTTCGAGCAGCGCATCGGGGAAGCCTTGAAGCTGATTGGCGACAGCCCGCGGGGTGCGAAAACCCTCGTGGTCAGCTCCGGCGGCGCCATCGCAATGATGGTGCGCCAGGTGCTTGGCGCCCACGCCGAGACGGTGACCAAACTCAATATGCAGATCAAAAACACGGCAGTGAGCCATTTCTTTTGCGGTGCCGGCAGTATCAGCCTGCACAGTTTCAACCATGTACCGCACCTGGAGCGCGAAGGGCGGCGGGAGTTTATTACCTACAGCTGAATAGCGCTGAGTTAAGCGATAACCGTGATGCGAAGGTCCCGCTCTCTTGACCTGGGCCATTTACTTGTAGCCAGCTGGAGTGGATAGCAATGGATTTCGAGTATTCCGACAAGACAAAGCAATTGCTGGAGCACCTCAAGTGCTTTATGCATGACCATGTCTATCCGGCGGAAGCCGTTTTTCATCGACAGTTGCAGGAGGACCGCTGGGGCGAGCCGGCGATACTCGCGGAGCTGAAAATCAAAGCCAGGGAGGCGGGGCTGTGGAATCTGTTTCTGCCCGATTCGAACTCCGGCGCCGGGCTGAGCAACCTGGAGTACGCACCACTGGCGGAAGAGATGGGGCGGGTGCTGTTTTCGTCGGAGGTGTTCAACTGCAGCGCACCGGACACCGGCAATATGGAAGTACTCGCCCGGTACGGCAGTCCGCGGCAGCGGGAACAGTGGCTGAAACCGCTGCTCGCTGGAGAGATCCGTTCCGCCTTCGCCATGACCGAGCCGAAAGTCGCCTCCTCCGATGCCACCAATATTGAAACCTCTATTGTGCGCACCGGCGACGACTATGTGATCAACGGGCACAAATTCTATATCAGCGGCGCCCTCAACCGCCGCTGCAAAATACTGATCGTGATGGGCAAGACCGACCCGGACAATTCCGATCGCCACCGGCAGCAGTCGCAGATACTGGTGCCGGTGGACACTCCCGGCGTCAATATTATTCGCCCGATGACCGTGTTCGGTTACGACGATGCGCCGGAGGGCCACGCGGAAATTGTTTTCGACAATGTGCGCGTACCGGCGGACAACCTGATCCTGGGGGAGGGGCGCGGTTTCGAAATCGCCCAGGGACGTCTGGGCCCGGGTCGCATTCATCACTGTATGCGCCTGATCGGCCAGGCACAGCGGGCGCTGGAAATGATGTGCCGACGCGCGGAGCAGCGGGTGGTATTCGGCCGGCCGATGAGCCGGCAGGGCTCGGTGCGGGAGGATATCGCCAGGTCCGCCTGTGAAATCGAACAGGCGCGCCTGCTTACCCTGAAAGCCGCGGACTGGATGGACCGGTACGGCAACAGGGCGGCCAGGGACCTGATCTCGATGATCAAAATCGTCGCGCCACAGATGGCCTGCAATGTGATCGACCGGGCGATACAGATCCACGGGGCCGCCGGGTTGAGCCAGGACTACAACCTGGCGCAGCACTACAGCTACGCGCGCACCATTCGCCTGGCGGACGGGCCGGACCAGGTGCATATGATGCAGCTGGGGCGCAATCTGGCGGCGCGTTACGGTGCGGAAAGCGATTGAGGGGGAACTCCTATGGCAGAGGAAATGCAATCCGGAAAACATGCGGTTGACCACTTGCCTCTGGAGCGGCTGGAAAAATATCTGACCGATTGTATCGAGGGTTTTCGCGGTCCGCTCGAAGTCAGTAAATTTTCCGGCGGTCAATCCAATCCCACTTTCAAGTTACAGGCGGCATCCGGCACTTATGTGCTGCGTCGACAGCCGCCGGGCAAGTTGCTGAAGTCCGCCCACGCGGTGGACCGCGAATTTCGTGTAATGCGGGCACTGGCCGGCACCGATGTGCCGGTGCCGAGGGTGTTGCATCTGTGCGAGGACAGGGAGCTGATCGGCTCCCTGTTCTATGTGATGGAGTACTGCGAGGGACGCATCTTCTGGAACGCCGCGCTGCCGGATTTGGACGGGGCGGAGCGCGGCGCGATTTACGAGGAGATGAATCGCGTGCTGGCGGCGCTGCACGGTGTGGATGTGGAAACTGTAGGCCTTTCCGATTACGGGCGCCCGGGCAATTATTTCCAGCGCCAGTTCGAGCGCTGGAGTGGACAGTACCGCGCCTCCGAAATCGAAAAAATTGCGGCCATGGACGAACTGATCGACTGGCTGGCGGGTGCGCTGCCGGAAGACGACGGCCGCGTGGCGCTGGTGCACGGCGATTATCGCCTGGACAACATCATATTTGCCCGCGATGAACCGCGCGCTATCGCGGTGCTCGATTGGGAACTCTCCACTCTCGGCCACCCTTTCGCCGATCTGGCCTACCAGTGTATGCAACTTCGCATGCCCGCCGATGGCGACAGGATCTCCGGACTGATGGGAGTGGACCGCCATGGGTTGGGTATTCCCACCGAAGCTGAATATGTGGCCCGCTATTGCGAGCGAATGGGCATCGGGAAAATCGACAATTGGGCCTTCTACTTGGCGTTCAGCTTTTTCCGCCTGGCGGCGATTATCCAGGGCGTGGCCAAGCGGGCCCGGGATGGCAATGCATCGAATAAAAATGCCGCGCGGTTAGGGGCGCTGGTGGAGCCAGTGGCTCGTATGGCACTGAATATAATCGAGAAAGAATACTGAACCGGGTGGGATTTGGTGAAGGGCTTTGGCGGCCCTGCTACCGGTGGCTTTTTGCGGGACACGGGCTGGGCGCCCCCCTAATACGTCCCTGTACGCTCGGCGTCGGCATCCATGCCTCCGACGGTCCCGCAAAAAGCCACCGGCATCAGCGCCTTCCCGTCACGGTTTTGTAGGATGAGCACACTTCGCTTTGCCCTTTCTACAGGAGGGCTCTGAGCGATAGAAATTAAAGAGGATAAATCAATGCCGACCAATCTATTTGACCTGAAAGGAAAAGTCGCCCTGGTAACCGGCGCCAGCCGCGGTATTGGGGAGGCGGTCGCCAGGCTGTTGGCGGAGCAGGGCGCCCATGTTCTGGTGTCCAGCCGCAAGATCGAGGGCTGCCAGGCTGTGGCGGAATCCATAGTGGAGGCCGGCGGCAGCGCCGAGGCGCTGCCCTGCCATATCGGCGATATGGAAGAGATCGGGCGGGTGTTTGCGGATATCCGCGAAAGACACGGCCGGCTGGATATCCTGGTCAACAACGCGGCGACCAACCCCTATTTCGGCCATATTCTCGATACCGACTTGGGGGCCTTCCAGAAAACCGTGGACGTCAATATTCGCGGCTATTTCTTTATGTCGGTAGAGGCGGGCAGGATGATGCGCGAGCAGGGCGGCGGCTGCATCGTCAACACGGCCTCCATCAATGCCCTGCAGCCGGGCGCCGGCCAGGGAATCTACTCGATTACCAAGGCGGCGGTGGTCAATATGACCAAGGCCTTTGCCAAGGAATGCGCCCAGTACAATATCCGTGTGAATGCGCTGCTGCCGGGGCTCACGAAAACCCGGTTCGCCGGCGCGTTGTTCTCCCATGAAGAAATTTACAATACCGCCATCGGCCATATCCCCCTGCACCGCCATGCGGAGCCGGAGGAGATGGCGGGCACTGTGCTCTATCTGGTGTCCGACGCCTCCAGTTATACCACCGGCGAGTGCGTGGTGGTGGACGGCGGGCTGACAGCTTGCGGAGGAATCTGATATGTCCAGGGATCCATTGCTGGATTTTACCGGCAGAGTGGCGCTGATCACCGGAGCGGCCAGCGGTTTCGGCTCGTTGCTGGCGAGAGAACTGGGCCGTCGCGGGGCGCGGCTGGTGCTGGGGGATATCGACGAAGCCGGCCTGGCGCAGACCGCGGATAAATTGGGTGGTGCGGGAATCGAACTGCATGCGCAGCGCTGCGACGTGTCCTCAGAGGAGGACTGTGCGGCACTGGTAGGATTGGCCGTTGAGCGCTTCGGGTGCCTGGACATCGCAGTCAACAATGCCGGTATCGCCCCACCTCTCGCGTTTCTGGACGATGCGGACGAAGAGATGCTGGACCGCCAGCACAGTGTGAATGTAAAGGGGGTTTTCTTCGGCCTCAAGCATCAATTGAAAGCCATGAAGCCGCAGGGCTCCGGTATTATTCTGAATGTCAGTTCCCTGGCCGGCCTCGGCGGCGCGCCGAAGGCCGGTGTTTACTCCGCGGCCAAACACGCGGTGATCGGATTGACCCGCACCGCGGCGGTGGAGAATGCCAGGTACAATATCCGCGTCAACGCCATCTGCCCGTTTTTCACCCTGACGCCGATGGTCACCGGAATAGAGCCCCCTCCGGGTGTGAGCGGTGAGGAGTTGCGGGCTTCGATGGCGAGCGGCTGCCCCATGAAACGCTTGGCGGAGCCTGAGGAAGTGGTCAATGCCATGGTGATGCTCTGCTCACCGTCGCTCAGCTACGTCACCGGTCAGGCGCTGGCGGTGGACGGCGGTGTTTCCGCTTTTTAAGGCGCGGCCTTCTGCGAAGATTCAGTAGCGCCGTATGGAGAAAAAATAATGTCGACGCTGATTCCGCGGGAAAAAATCCGAGACTATATCGGGTACACTACTGAACCCACCGACTGGTTGCTGATCGACCAGCAACGCATTGACGCCTTTGCCGAATGTACTCTGGACCGCCAGTTTATCCACGTGGACCCGGAAGCGGCGAAAATGACACCTTTCGGCGGTACCATTGCCCATGGATTTCTCACCCTGTCACTGCTTTCGTATTTTGCCGGAAAACTGCGAGTGGAAATCGAGAATATGCAGATGGGTGTGAACTACGGTCTGGACAAGGTGCGTTTTATCAATCCGGTCAAGGTCAATAGCAGGGTGCGGGTGCACGCAAAAGTACTCGACATCCTGGAGAAAAATCCCGGCCAGTACCAGCTTAAGCTGGAGGTCACTATGGAAATCGACGGCGGGGATAAGCCGGCACTGGTGGCCGAGTGGTTGTTTATGCAATTCGTATAAGAATTACCGCCATCAGGGAGCGGGAAGCAGGCGGCAGTGGCTGCGGGCCGCTGCTTCCAGGTCCCGGGGGAGTTTTTCCAGGGCGGAGCTGCGCTGTTGGCGCCGCCACTGGTTGCACAGGTTGACGTAATTGCCCGCTTTCACCTCGCTGCGCAGTGCATACCAGGAATCGGTTTTCTCCAACAGGTGGTCGCTGCTCCGTCTCCACTTGGCCATGTGATCGCTCTGGTCCACCGCGTGCCCGTTGGGGGTGAGGGCGCCGAGGTACTGGGCCGGGTGTGCCAGCAGCACGACCACAGCCAGTGCGGCGCAACCGCTGGCGGTCCTGGATAACCAGCGATTGTCTTTTTTCAGCGGTTTGTACCGGCGGGCGTGCTGCAGGATTTTTTCATCCAGGCAATCCGGGGAGATCACCTCCGCCACTGCGTCCCGGTAGTGATTTTCCCACGCGCTCATACCGCCACCTCTTTCGTCCGCCAGGGTTGCCTACGCGATCCGTTCAGGAGCGTTTCGAGTCGCTCTCCGCCGTTGCGATAGTGTTCCCGGCATTTTTTCAGGGAAATTCTTTCGATATCTGCGATGGTGGCCAGCGGCAGCCGGCACTCCATATGCAGCAGTAAAATATTGCGCTCGATTCTCGGCAGGTTTTGCAGCGCGGAGAGCAGTTTGCTGCCCGGCAGGGGTGCTTCCGCAGCCGTATCCTGGTTTTGCTCCGTGGCGTTATGCAACAGTTTGTTTACATGAATAAACAACCAGCTGCGCAGCAGCCGCCCATACAGTTGCGGTGGGCGTTCCAGAATATTTCTCCAGAGCTCCTCCAGCACACCGCCGGCGGCGGCGAGATTCATCTGGCTGCAATAGCGATAGAGACTGTCTTTGTGGCGTGCGTAGAGCAGGCGGAAGGCGCGGATATTGCGCGTGGAGTGGTAGTAGTCGAGCAGTGCTTCATCGCTCAGCTGTTGGAAATGATTCCAGAACACTCAGTCGCGCCTCCTGCGCCGGTTGAGATCCGCTACTTCCTGTGTGATCCGCTCCGGGATTCCCCTGCACCGGGGGCCTTCTCCGCAGGCTCTTTTCCGGAACGGCTTTTTTTCCACCGTCCCAGAAACAGTGCAGCCAAGCCCAGTAATATTTCGTCGACAAATGGCACCAGATCGGGAATAAATAAATCCACCAAAAAAATGACACTGATCCATTTGAACAGCTGCGGGTGCTCCAGGGTTCTGGCGTAGTTCAGAAACCAGCCGACCAGGGCGCTGGGGAGCACTCTCTTCATCGGACAGATCCTTAGCGGGTGCTTTGGTGAGTATAGTTCCGGGGATTTGGAGCCCGGGTTTGCGAAGTGTGCGGCGGCGCCAGATTTGCAGTGGGAATGGGTGCCGATTCAGGCGGACAGGCGCTCCGCACCGGGCAATGGGAGGGGTAGCTGCTCCGGGCCCAACTCGGCGCGCAAATCCCTGAGTTTCACCCCGACCCCCAGCAGGCGGATGGGCTCCGCGCGCTTATCCCAGCACTGTTGCAACAGGTGTTTGAATTCGGTGATGCGGCAGGACTGGCTCGCCCGCTCCTGGGTCATAAGGGAGAAGTCGCCGTATTTCACCTTTACCGCGGCGCCACTGATGCGGTAGCGGTCGTCGAGGTTTTCCAGCCGCTCCAGCAGGCGAATATACAGTTCGGTGAGCTGCTCCTGCCAGTCGGGCAGCGCCACGAGATCCTCGTTGAAAGTGTGTTCCACACTGACGCTTTTGCGCGAGCCGTCGCTGTTCACCGGGCGCTCGTCGATGCCGCGGCAGAGTTCGTAGAGCCGGCGGCCGAATTTGCCGTAGGACTGAACCAGCTCGATCAGCGAGTAATTGCGCAGGTCGGCGCAGGTGCGGATGCCCTGGCGGTGCATCTTCTCCGCGGTCACCCGGCCTACGCCGTGGATCTTGTGCACCGGCAGGCGCAGTACGAACCCGTCCACGGCCTCCGGCAGGATAACCGTGAGGCCGTCCGGTTTTTGCCAGTCGCTGGCGATCTTGGCCAGGAATTTGTTCGGTGCCACTCCGGCGGAGATGGTGATCCCCAGCCCCTCGCGTACCCGCCGGCGTATCTCCTCAGCGATCAGGGTGGCGCTGCCGCGGCAGCGCGCGCTGTCGCTAACGTCCAGGAACGCCTCATCCAGGGACAAAGGTTCTATGGTGTCGCTGTATTCCAGGAAAATATCCCGGATCTGGCCGCTGACCTCCCGATATTTTTTCATGTTGCCGGGTACTACAATCAGATCAGGGCAGAGCTTCTTCGCCTGGGCGCTGGGCATGGCCGAGCGCACGCCAAAGCTGCGCGCCTCGTAGTTGCAGGTGGAGATGACCCCGCGCTTGTCGCTGGCGCCACCCACTGCCAGCGGCCGGCCGCGCAGATTCGGATCGTCGCGCATTTCGACCGATGCGTAGAAGCAGTCGCAGTCGCAGTGGATGATTTTTCGCATGCTGGGATTATATACAGTATTTCGGCCGGGCGGGAAGTGGGTGAGTTTGGGACTGAAGTGAATTCGATGAACGAGCAGGCAGGTGAACCATGAGCCGTATCCCCCTGGTAAAGGACCCCGAAGATGAAGAGGTTCGGGCAGTCTTCGCGGAGATAGAGGATGAACTGGGTTCGGTGCCGGATTTGTTCCGGGCCTATGCCCACCACCCGGCCTTGCTGAAGGCGAACTGGGACAAATTCAAGGCACTGATGTTGCACGGTTGCCTGTCGGCGCAGCTGAAAGAGGGGATCGCCCTGGTGGTCTCCGCCGACAATCGCTGCGACTACTCTATCTACTTCCACAGCATCACCCTGCAGGAACTGGGTGTGGATCCGAAGGAGGTGTTGCGCATCCGTTCCTACCCCGAGCACGTGCATTATCCCCCCGGGGAACACGAACTCTTCGATCTCGCTCGCCACGCCAATATTGCCCCCTACGACCACGGCGAGCGGCTGCTGGATGCGGCGCGGGACGTGGGGGTGAGCAATAAGGAGGTCGTGGAGGCCCTGGGGGTGATGGAGATGACCGCGGGCTTTAACCGCTTCGCGGATATGCTGGGGCTTGAGCACGAGTAGGTAGCGGCGGCCCACTGGGCTGGGCGACACAGGTGAAGCGCAGCCGTTTTCCAGTCCCCTTTGATACCAGGCGTGGCGTTAGGGATACCGCAGTACTATTGCGCCTCCGCCAGCAACTCGGACAGGGTCACGAAGCGGAATCCTCTCTGTCGCAGATTCCCGATCACTACCGGCAGGGCCTGCTGCACCGTTTCCCGGTACCCGTCCATAGGATGCAGCAGGATGATGGAACCGGGGCGCACCTGCTCGAGAATAGCGCTGCTGATTTCTTCCGGCCGCGGCATGGGGCCGTCGAAAGTTTCCGGGGCGATATCCCAGGTGACCGTAGTGATACGGTTATCGGCGAGATAGCGGGGCAGGTTGAACAATTTCTTGCCATAGGGTGGGCGGAAGAGAATCTCACCCCGATAGCCTGTCTGCCGGATCAGCGCCTCGGTTTTTTCCAATTCCTCGGCCACCCGCCGGTAATCGAAAAAGACCATCCGGGAGTGGCTGTAGGAGTGATTGCCCAACTGGTGCCCGGCCTCGACGATCATTTTTGCCTGTTGCGGATTGCGCTCCAGGGACTTGCCCACCAGAAAGAAACTGGCTTTTACCCCCTGCGCGTCCAGTAACCGCAGCAGCTCTTCGGTGGCGCCGGGTTTCGGGCCGTCGTCGAAAGTGAGGGCGACAACTTTTTCCCGCGTATCCACCCGGTGGACGATCTCGCCGAAGGCCTGCCAAGTGACGCTTTTGCTGATCAGATAGAGAGCGACAGCTAGCGCTGATGACAGTATCAGGGCCAGTCCCAGCCATTTGGCCGCCCTGCCGTATCCCGATGTGTTCACGGTTGCTCCTTGCTTTCCTGTTCACCGCCGTCGATTGCGGTGGGAATGATTTTCATTTTGCTTTTGTTCTTGTTGGGCCAAAATGAAAAAAAGCCGTCGGTGACGGCTTTTCAGTGATCGGTTCAGCGCTCCAGCTGGTCCAGTTTGCCCTTTTTGCCGTCCCACTCCCCGGCGTCCGGGAGCGGGTCTTTCTTCTCGGTGATATTGGGCCAGATCTCCGACAGCTCCGCATTCAGCTCGATAAACTCCTGCTGATCCTCCGGTACCTCGTCCTCGGAGAAGATCGCGTTGGCGGGGCACTCGGGCTCGCAGAGGGCGCAGTCGATGCACTCGTCCGGGTGGATCACCAGGAAGTTGGGGCCTTCATAGAAACAGTCCACCGGGCAAACTTCCACACAGTCGGTGTATTTGCACTTGATGCAGTTTTCCCCAATTACGAATGTCATGCTTGTCCCTCGATAATGCCCTGAGTCAATGGAGCAGCGGATTTTAGCAATTACTGGCGCGAAATGTAGAGGCTTTTGAGTCCGATTGGTTGGGTACTTATAACCGTTGAAGGCTGGAAATGTGTCTATGACCTCCCTGTAGGAGCGGCCGCTGGCCGCGATCGTTGGTGGTTTCGATCACGGACCGATCGCGGCCAACGGCCGCTCCTACAAGAGTTTCCGCAGCGCGTAGAGCTTCTCCAGCGCCTGGCGGGGAGTTAGGTCGTCCGGGTCCAGCCCCTCCAAGGCTTCCACCGCCGGATGGGTGGGGGCGCCGAACAGGTCCACCTGTTGGGGCGAACCGGGCGCGGGTGCCGGTTGCGGTACCTTTCCACGGGACTCGCTTGCTGTTTCCCGAGTCCCGTTTTCCAACGCCTCCAGCCGGTGCTTCGCCTCCACCAGCACATCCCCGGGAATCCCCGCCAGTTTAGCCACCTGCAGGCCGTAACTCTTGGACGCCGGACCCTCCTGGATGCGGTGCAGGAAGACGATACCGTCGCCGTGTTCGGTGGCGTCCAAGTGGATATTGGCCGCCTCCGGGCACTGCTCCGGCAGCGCGGTGAGCTCGAAGTAGTGGGTGGCGAACAGAGTGAAGGCGCGCACCTGATCCGCCAGGTAGTGGGCGCAGGCCCAGGCCAGGGACAGGCCGTCGTAGGTGCTGGTACCGCGGCCGATTTCGTCCATCAGCACCAAACTGTGCTCGCTGGCGTTGCGCAATATGTTTGCTGTCTCGGTCATCTCCACCATAAAGGTGGAGCGGCCACCGGCCAGGTCGTCGGCGCTGCCAATGCGGGTGAAGATGCGGTCCAGCAGACCGATGCGCGCGGAGTCCGCCGGCACATAGCTGCCGATATGGGCGAGCAGGGCGATCAGCGCGGTCTGGCGCATATAGGTGGACTTGCCGCCCATATTGGGGCCGGTGATCACCAGCATGCGGCGGTCGTCGCGCAGCTCGATATCGTTGGCGACGAAGGGCTCGTCCAGCACCTGCTCCACTACCGGGTGGCGGCCGGCAGCGATCGCCAGGCCGGGCTCCACACGCAGTTCCGGGCGGCACAGGCGCAAGTTGTCGGCGCGCTCGGCGAGGCAGGCGAGCACGTCGAGTTGGGACACCGCGGCGGCGGCGCCCTGCAGTTCCGCCAGGGACTGGTTGAGTTGGGTGATCAGTTCCTCGTACAGGGCTTTCTCCCGCGCCAGGGCGCGGCTCTTGGCGGAGAGGGCCTTGTCTTCGAACTCCTTCAGCTCCGGGGTGATAAAGCGCTCGGCGTTCTTCAGGGTCTGGCGGCGGATGTAATCGACGGGGGCCTTGTCGCTCTGGCCGCGGCTGATCTCGATAAAGTAGCCGTGCACCCGGTTGTAGCCCACTTTAAGGGTGGGGATGCCGGTGCGCTCCTTTTCCCGGATCTCCAACTGCACCAAATAGTCGCCGGCGTTTTCGCTGATGGAGCGCAGTTCGTCCAGCTCACTATCGTAGCCATCGGCGATCACACCGCCGTCCCGGATCACCACCGGTGGGTTTTCCACCAGGGCGTGGTCCAGCAGTTCCACCGTCTCCGGCCACTCGCCGATCTCCCGCGCCAGCTCCGCGAGCAGAGGGGCATCGGTTTCCGCCAGCTGCCGCTGGATCTCCGGGAACTGCGCCAGGGACAGCCCCAGCCGCGCCAGGTCCCGCGGTCGAGCGGAGCGCAGAGCCAGGCGGCCGAGGATGCGCTCCATATCGCCGACGGGCTTCAGTGCTTCTCGCAGCGGTTCGAAGCGGTAGTCGTCGATCAGTGCGGCAATGGCGCCCTGGCGGTTTTGCAGGGTCTGCAGCCGGCGCAGCGGGTTGTTCAGCCAGCGGCGCAGCAGGCGGCTGCCCATGGCGGTCTTGCAGCTATCGAACACCGACAGCAGGGTGTTTTCATCACCGCCACCCAGGTTCAGGTCGATCTCCAGGTTGCGCCGGGAGGCACCGTCCAGGGCCACGGTATCGTCGCTGCTTTCGGTCTGCAGGCTGCGGATATGAGGCAGCTCCGTGCGCTGGGTATCGCGGGCATACTGCAGCAGGCAGCCCGCGGCAGAGAGGGCCGCATGCAGTTGGCTGCAGCCGAAGGCTTCTAAATTGAGGGTGCCGAACTGCTGGTTCAGCAGGCGCAGGGCGGTTTCCTGTTCGAACTCCCAGGGCGCGCGTCGGCGCAGGCCCGGACGTTTCTCTATTTCCGCGGGCAGCGCCAGGCCTTCGGCCGCCAGCAGCTCCGCCGGGCCGTGTCGCTGCACCTGTTCCGCCAGCGTCTCCAAGCTGTCCACCTCCTGCACCGCGAAGCGCCCGGTGGCCAGGTCCAGCAGGGCCAGGCCGAACTTGTCGGCCAACTGCGCCACCGCCGCCAGCAGATTGTCCCGGCGCTCATTGAGCAGAGCCTCGTCGGTCACCGTGCCGGGGGTGACGATGCGCACCACCTTGCGCTCCACCGGTCCCTTGCTGGTAGCCGGATCGCCGATCTGCTCGCAGATGGCCACGGAAACGCCGGCCTTGATCAGCCGCGCAAGGTAACCCTCCACCGCGTGGTAGGGTACCCCGGCCATGGGAATGGGATCGCCGCCGGACTTGCCGCGGGCGGTGAGAGTCACATCCAGCAGCTCCGCGGCTCGCTTGGCATCGTCGTAAAAGAGTTCATAGAAGTCGCCCATGCGGTAGAACACCAGCTCCTGGGGGTGCTGGGCCTTGATCTTTAGATACTGCTGCATCATGGGAGTGTGCTGAATAGTCGCGGTCTGCGGCATGGAAGGGCTGCTTCTTCTTGTTCAGTTGTGGATGTGAAGGGGCGCTATTGTAGCGGGTCGGGCTGTCGATTAAACCGGGTTTGGGTGGTGACGCTGCCCCAAACCGGCGGAGCAGGGAAGCGATGGCGGAGAAAGGCAATCGGTTGCGAGCTTTCACCTTACCGAGGCCCGCGAGCGACTGCCGGTCATTGCGCGGGTGTCACGCGCCACACGGTGTTCGAAAGGTCGTCAGCGACGATAAGCGCCCCGCGCGGATCAACGGTTACGCCCACCGGCCGGCCACGGGCCTTGCCGTCCGTCAGCAGAAAGCCGGTGACGAAGTCGACCGGCGGACCGGCGGAGCGGCCGTTGCGGAACGGCACGAAGATCACCTTGTAGCCGACGGGTTCCTCGCGGTTCCAACTGCCGTGTTCGCCGACGAACACACCGTCCGCGAATTCGGCGCCCATCGCGGGCGTGGAGAAGTCGAGGCCGAGCGCGGCGACGTGCGATCCCAGGCTGTAGTCTGGAACGATCGCCGAGGCGACCTTTTCCGGGTCCCGCGGCCGGACACGAGGGTCCACGTTCTGGCCCCAGTAGCTGTAGGGCCAGCCGTAGAATCCGCCTTCGCGCACGGAAGTGAGGTAGTCGGGGACCAGGTTGGGGCCGAGTTCGTCGCGCTCGTTCACCACTGCCCACAACCGGTCCGTCCCCGGCTGGATGGCGAGCGCGGTGGGATTGCGCAGGCCCGTCGCATAGGGTTTGTGCGCTCCGGTTTTCACGTCCACCTGCCACACCATTGCCCGATCGACCTCGGCCGCCATTCCGCGCTCGGTAATGTTGCTGTTGGAGCCGATGCCGACGTAGAGAAAACGTCCATCGGGGCTGGCGGTGAGCGCCTTGGTCCAGTGATGGTTGATCTCCGATGGTAGGTCCGTGACCTTGTCCGGCGGCCCGCTGGCCCGGGTCTGGCCGTCCCGGTAATCAAACCGCACCAGTGCGTCCTGGTTGGCGACGTAAAGACTGCCGTCGACCAGTGCGAGCCCGTAAGGCGCGTTGAGGTTCTCGGCGAAGACAGTCTGTTCCTCGTAGGTGCCGTCGCCATCGCTGTCCCGCAGCAAGGTCACCCGGTCGCCGCCCTCGACCTGGGTGTTCCCCTTGGATTTGATGTAACCGGCAATCACGTCTTTCGGTTTCAGGCTCGGCGCTCCGCCGCCCCTGCCTTCTGCCACCAGGATGTCGCCGTTGGGAAGGACCAGGGTTTGGCGCGGGATCTTCAGGCCGGTGGCGATGGCCGCGATCGTGTAGCCCTGCGGCACGGTCGGTCGCTGGTCGCCCCATTCCGCCGGCTTCGGAACGGCCATGCCGGGCAACAATCCGCGCTTTGGGTCCGGGAGCGCCGGGTCGGGGCCGTACTGCTCCGGGTCCGAATTGCCGCCGCCACAGGCGCCCAACAGGGCCGAAAGACCAATGGCCGAAAACACGCTCAAGCGCTTCATACGTCACCCCTTGCGCGGATGCCGGAGAAGCCGGCCCATGTCGCCGCGCCCGCAAGCACGACAACGATCACCGAAAGAGCGAGGCCCGCGGGCATGATCGCCCAGGCGTCCTTGGCATGGACCAGGGCGTTGATGAATCCCAGTATCCAGGTCGCCAGCAGAAGAAGGGCATAGACGAGGGGGAACCGTTCAAGGCGATCGGCGCGGAACAGGTCAATGACGGCCCACACCAGCGCGCAGGCGCCAAACACGAGACCACCGGCGATCAGCCAGGAAGCGAAGTTGATCCATTGGATCTGGTAGCTGAAGGCGTACGCGATGTCGCTCAGCATGGCCCCCAGGAACAGCGGGACCATGCCCGCAAGCAGGAATGCGTGAAGCGGGTGAAGCTCTCTTTGATACCTTCGGTCGACGGTGACAGCCACGGCGGTTTCCTCCTGGTTGTCGCAAAAAAAAGCTTCTCTCATCTGCACAGAGGCGGGCTGAATATAAATTAATAATGTAAACCCGTTAGGCGATAATGCCAATTGATACAGGCTTAGTTGCCCATTGCGACAACCCGGCCTTCATAGATGCGTCGAGGCGCGTATCTATGAAGGCCGGTGATCCGCATGCCCTTCGCCGGGCAGCTGGGGCCGCGCAATATCGGCCTCGGCACCATGGTGTCGCCCACTGAGGAAATCACCACGCTGCAGGATGTCTCGCGGCTGTAACTCGACTTTACCCGGTCGGAACGATTCCTGCCGTCGCTGGAGGGCGGCATGCCCATTCTCGCTCGCGGCCGGGCAGACGAAGAGCGCGAATTCCGGGGCCAGGTGATGATTGCCGAGGCGCAGGTGGATACGCAAGCGCGGGGGCCGAGGCCCCAGTCGCGACAATATCCAGGGCGGGGCTACGGGAGGAGCGGCGGACAGGGTTGCCACCCAATTAGCACGGATGTAAAAGAATTTCAATTCTGTTAAGATCGCCAGCTTTGTAATCAGTAAATTCAAGAGGCTTGAATTTTCGTGCTGCGCCGCTTTAAAAAACTATTTTCCACACAACAGCAAGATCCGCTTTTTTCCGATCTGGCTGCAAAAAATCTCCTTATGCTGGAACAGTTTGCCGAACAGAAAAAAGGTCTGCGCCGCATGTCGCTGGCGCAAAAACAACAGGGAGAGGCGCTGGAACAGTTGTCACAGCAGCTTCTTTCCCTCAAGTCCACCCTGCAACTGCGCAACGGCATAATCTTCAGCCAGGGGCAGGTCATCGACCTGCTGGACAGGTTACAGCGAATACGCACGGCGGCTTCCGCCGATAACGCCGTGGTCCAACTGACCGATCAGGCGATCGACCAAATGCAGCAGCTGGCCAGTCTTCATCCACTTGTGTGCCAGGGGCAACACTATCCGGCGCAGGGCTGCGAAGTGCTCAGTGCGATGCCGGACTCGGGCCGGGCCCCCGGCACGGTTTGTGAAATCATACAACAGGGCTACCTGAGAGAAACCGGCGAGCTGATTCGCCCTGCCAAAGTGGTTGTCAGCAGCCGGCCCACGCCAGTGGAGGAATCTTCCAGTGACATCTGATACCTCACGTTTTTGCGGCATAGACCTGGGTACCACCAACAGTTGTATCGCTGTGCTGGAGCAGGGGCAGCCGCGGGTTGTGCCCCTGGACGGGCAGAACACCATGCCGTCCATGCTGGCCTGGAAGGACGGGCAATGGCTGGCGGGAACGGCAGCACGCAACCACTATGTTGTGGCACCGCAAGAGGCGGTCATTTCCATCAAGCGTAAAATGGATGATCCGGGCTACCGCGTGGAACTCGGCGGCCAACAGCTTTCCCCTGTCGATGTTTCGGCCAAAATACTCGAAGCGCTGGTGGGGGCCGCCCAGCGGGAACTGGGTGAAGCCGTGACCAGGGCCGTGATCACCGTGCCCGCCTGGTTTCAGGAACAGCAGCGACAAGCCACGCTGGAAGCCGGCCGGCGCGCGGGTCTGGACGTTCTGCAAATTGTCAACGAACCCACGGCCGCGGCCATTGCCCACGAACGGATCCAACTCGACGACGGTGCCCAGGAGCGTTGGCTGGTCTACGATCTGGGTGGTGGCACCTTCGATGTTTCCCTGCTGAACGTGACCGCCGCCAGCTACGAAGTGCTGGCCAGCGAAGGCAACACCTTTCTGGGTGGGGATGACTTTGACCACCGCTTGGTGGAACGTTTTATCGCCCATCTGCGCGATCGGTACAATGTCGATGCTGCCGGCGATGTCCTCGCCCGAACGCGCCTGCGCTTTCTGGCGGAAAACACCAAAATCCAGTTGTCCCATCAGACCGAAGTCACCTTGCATGAACCCCTGACGGTCGGGGGCGACAACGTCATGCTGGAGCTTAGGATCACCCGGGAAGACTTTGAGGCATTGATCGGGGACCTGATCGACTCCACCCTGGACAAGGCCGCCCAGGTGCTGGCGGATGTCAATAGTCAGTCGCGGGAGGTCGACCGGCTATTGCTGGTGGGCGGCTCCACCCGCATTCCCCTGGTGGCGGAAAGGCTGAAACAACGCTTCGATATCGACCCGGAAAGCTGGCTTGACGCCGACTTGTCGGTAGCGCTGGGGGCCTGCACCCGCGCGGCGATTTGTTGTGGGGAGATTTTCGATCGCAGCGTGGTGGATATCTGCCCGCACTCCCTGGGTATCGCCGCGGTGGGCGAGGAAGACCACGACGAAATAGTCGCTCCGACTTCCGGTCGCGACCACCCCTTGACCTTCGCCCCGCTCATTCGCCGCTATACACGCTTGCCCGCCAGTTTTAGCCGCACTTTTTACAAGGCGCACCCAAGTCAAAAGGGTGCCGTCGTTCCCGTTTACCAGGGTGAAAATAGCAATACCCGGCACAACAATTTCATCGGCCAGTTCTTTATCGAATTCAGCCAGAGCCGCAGCGAAAAACTCGATGTCTGTTTCCAATACGATGTAAACGGCACTATAAAGATCATCGTCAGCGAAGGTTCGGGCGGTTCCAGGCGTGAATTCACCATGGATCTGGCGCGTTCCGTGTCCGAAAACAGTGAGGACGGCGGCTTCGGTGATAATCTCACTGAACATGAGCAGGTCGGTGAAGACGATAGTGAAGACGAAGCCCGCGTTACTAATTTCCTGATTGAAAAAGTGTCGCAGAAATTGGAGCAGTGCCAGCCGGCTCCGGAAGGAATCGTCGAACTGATGGAGCGCTACAAGGATCTGCTCGGCAGGGAGGATGCCGACGAGCAGTTGGATGAACTGGAGGATCAGCTCTACGAATGGGTAGAAGATGAGTAAGCCGCTTCCGTTATGAAGAAAAAACATCGTCAACGCAAACCGCAAAAGCCGCGCAAAAAGCCGCAAAAGAAACGGTCGTCTTCGTCCGGGCCCTCGATACCTCGCCACGATGTTATGGCTCTGTGTGAAATCGTGGAAATCAGCCTGGAAAGAGGTGAGCCACCACCCCCCGGTGTTATGCAGGATTTCCGAAGCTGGCGTGAGCACCCTCGGCTTGGGGGCCTGCAGGCGCTGTTTGAGGGCTTGCTGGAGTTCCTGTTTTTGGATGCGCTTCCCTTTGGGAATGGCCAGGCGCTGTCCGCCTATAAAACACCCCTTATCAAGGCGGAATACGGCTGGTTGTACGAGGTCATGGAGTTGTATTGCCTGTTGAATCACCCGCAACTGCAAGCGGGGGATCCCGCGCCGCTGATCGCCTGGACCGACCACAGTTCCGGGCCGCCTTTCCAGGCGTCGTTGGAGCTGGTGCGGCATTTGCTGGGTGTGCCGGGCCATGACGGTGAACTGACGAAATACCTGGCCGCGTACCTGCACCAGCCCCGCTCGAACCCCCTGGTCTCGGCGCTCAGCAGATTCTTCAAACTGAAAAGACCGAAACCGACGCAAAAAACCGTGCTCGCTTTGGAGCAGGCCCTGGCCGGGGAGGACTGGTTCCATCAAACGCCCTGGCAGGACGCTATCAAGCATCTTGTTTTGCTTTTTATCCAACGAAACCCGGGCATGCAATTGACCCCTGAACAATGGGCCCGCTTGCCCGCCCTGGGGCAGTTGTTGGGCAAGGTCGAGCGGGAAGGGCGGCCCGGCGGGGCCATTGACCTGGATGGGGCCGGCACAGCCTTGTTGCAGCAAATCCATAAGGCCACGCAAAAAGCCTCACTGGATTTTGCCTCGCGTTTGCAGTATGAATTGCTGCGTTGCCGCCTCCTCAGCCGCTACCTCGACGACGATCCGGACGGCACCCGGGAATTTGAAAACCAGCTCAACAGCCTGTTCAGACTCTGCTGCACCGGCGTGCCCCCGAACCAAAAATCCACCGCCCGCGCCTGTCTGGAAACCCTGGTGGAATGGCTTTGCCAGGGGATACAGCAACGGCGCCTGCCGTTGATCCATGGCCGCCTGTTGCGTTTGCCCTGCAGCCAATATCCCGGCAACTACCGCCTCGCACTGCTCAATTTTCTTGCCGGCACGGCTTTTGCCGGCAGCGGGACTCACAAGCGGGAGGCGGCCACTGATTTCTATCAGGTCGATCCGGGCCTGTTCTATTTCGCCTTGACCCGGATTGCTAAGCCGGACAAATTTCTGGCGCATTTTTACTGGCCTTTAGGCGGCGAAGACAAAAAGCGCCTAGCGGCCTATGTGCTCCGCGAAATCCTGTGCAACGCCGATGCAGACACAGACACCCTGTGGCATAAACTGCAAAACAGCCTGTTCGATAGCTCCCGCGAGCCGCTGGCCAATGTGATCGCCGGCCAGGCAGTGGAAGCCGAGTGGTTATTTTACGCGGCCCTGGTCACGCTGGAGCAAAAGCGGGCTGCGAGTGCCTGGATCAAACCGGAACACATCGATTTGCTGCTGCGCCAGTCCAGCCACTGGCTGCGACAGAGTGACAATCGCTGGTTGCGCAAACGGGTTTGCCAACTGTTCAACCGTCTGTGCCAGGTTCAGGGGGCGGAGCAAATGCTGGCGCGCCTGGAAAGTATCTGTGGCCTGTTGCAACAGATTCGGTTCGATCCCGACATAGAACAAAACCTCAAAATGTTGTTGCAGCACCTGATCGACCGGCGGGAACAATCGCCGTTTGCCCGGGAATTCCACACCCTTTGCCGGGTCTACCCGCGGCTGCGAAAACTCGCCCCCAAACCTGTACCTGAAAAAAGGCCGATGCCTGACAAGAAACGCCAAAAGGAGACTGACAGATCTCCCAATCTGGAGCTTTTCGGAGAAATAGATGGATAAAAGCACAGCCCTGGAGACGCTCAGGTTATCCCCCGGGGCCGAACCCAAGGCCATTGTCGCCGCCTACACCCGGCTGGCGCGGCGCTACCCCATGCATCAATTTCCCGAGCGCCACGGCCGCCTGCTGCAAGCCAAGGAGATATTGTTGAACCCCGCCGGGGTTTTCCACAAGATTCTCTTTGACGAAGAAGTATCCCTGGACTGGTATCCACCGCGGCAACCGCAAGGAACCCGGCAAGAGCCGGCACTCGCGCACAGCCTGGCCGCCATACTGCGCCCCGCAATCCTGAACGCGGGATCCGTTCCCTTTGCATCCACAGCCTCGATTGACGATATGCTCGGGATGATCGATCCGAAAGTTCTGGCCGGATTGCTTGAGAGCTTCGGCGATGATCCTTATTGACCAACCGGGTCCTTTCTTTGCGGAGACCGATGGATGACTGAGCACCTGGATATCCCGCAACTGGCCCGCACTTTGGGGGAGGAGTTGCTGGCCCGCCGCTGGCACGCCACCGCGGCGGAGTCCTGCACTGGCGGCGGTATCGCCGCGGCCATCACCTCGGTGCCCGGGGCCTCCAACTGGTTCGAGGGTTCGGTGGTGAGCTACGCCAACCGGATCAAGCGCGATTGGCTGGATGTGGCGGAGGAGGACCTGGACAGTTTCGGCGCGGTGAGCGAGCAGGTTGCACGGCAAATGGCCAGCGGCGCGCTGGCGGCCATGGATGCCAATATCGCCGTGGCGGTGAGCGGCATTGCCGGCCCGGATGGCGGTACCGATGAGAAGCCGGTGGGCACGGTGTGGATCGCCTGGGCCATATCCGCGGGGCAGGAGCCGGTGACCATCCGGGCGCAGTGTTTCCATTTCGAGGGAGACCGCGCGGCGGTCCAGGCGCAGACGGTGGCCGAGGCGCTGCGGGGGATGCTGGTGCTGGTGCGGGCGCATCCGGAGTAGCGACCGGGTGTGATTCTGCTTCAGTTTTGAGCCGGTGACGGTCCTGCGGACCGCGAGCGGAGCTGGAGCTCCGCGCTCCCGGGATTACTGGTTGCTTATACAGTAATCCTTCGCTAAGCTTGCCCCCAACAAACAACGCTCAAACACACGGGAAGGGTCATGGATTCCAACAAAGACAAGGCACTGCAGGCGGCGCTGTCTCAGATCGAGCGCCAGTTCGGCAAGGGTACGGTGATGCGCATGGGGGACAAGGAACGCGTCCAGATTCCGGCAATATCCACCGGCTCCCTGGGCCTGGATGTGGCCCTGGGAATCGGCGGTCTGCCCCGTGGCCGAATCGTCGAAATCTACGGCCCGGAATCCTCCGGTAAAACCACCTTGACGCTGCAGGTCATTGCCGAAGCCCAACGCAAGGGCGGCACCTGTGCCTTCGTCGATGCCGAGCACGCGCTGGACCCCATCTATGCGGAAAAGCTCGGCGTGAATGTGGACGAGCTGATCGTGTCCCAGCCGGATACCGGTGAACAGGCGCTGGAAGTGGCCGATATGCTGGTGCGCTCCGGGGCGGTGGACGTGCTGGTGGTGGACTCGGTGGCGGCGCTGACCCCGCGCGCGGAGATCGAGGGCGAGATGGGCGATTCCCACGTGGGCCTGCAGGCGCGGCTGATGTCCCAGGCGCTGCGCAAGCTCACCGGCAATATCAAGAACACCAATACCCTGTGCGTTTTCATCAACCAGATCCGTATGAAGATCGGCGTGATGTTCGGCTCGCCGGAGACCACCACCGGCGGCAACGCGCTCAAGTTCTACTCCTCCGTGCGCCTGGATATCCGCCGCATCGGCTCAGTAAAAGAGGGCGATGAAGTGGTGGGCAACGAGACCCGGGTGAAGGTGGTTAAGAACAAGGTGGCGCCGCCGTTCAAGCAGACCGAGTTCCAGATCATGTACGGTCAGGGCATCAACCTGCTCGGCGAGATCATCGACTACGGCGTCAAGCTGGGCCTGATCGACAAGGCCGGCGCCTGGTACAGCTATAAGGGCGACAAGATCGGCCAGGGCAAGGCCAACGCGGTCAAGTTTCTGAAGGAGAACCAGGAAATCCGCGATGAGATCGAAGGCCAGCTGCGCGCGCAGTTGCTGGGTGCTCCGGTGCCGGCGAAGCCGGAGGAAACCGCAGCGGAAATCACGGAAGACTAGTGTTTCCCTCCGAGGACAAGGCTCAAGCGCTCTACGGCGCGGCGCTTGAGTTGCTCTCCCGACGCGAGCACTCCCGCCTCGAATTGCGGGAGAAGCTCGCAGATAAATTCCCCGGCGCCGATTTCGATGCACTGTTCCAGCGCCTGCAGGATCTCAACTACCAGTCCGATCACCGCTTCGCCGAGGTCTTCGCCCGCTCCCGCGTACAGCGCGGCCAGGGGCCGCTGCGCATCCGCCGCGAATTGCAGCAGCGCGGCGTCGAAGGTGACCTGATCAACAATGCGCTGGAGCAGTTGGAGGCGGACTGGTTTGCGCTCGCCGCGGAGCAACTGCAGCGCAAATTCCGCAGTCCGGTCAGCTCCGCCCTGCCGCGTGACCAGCAGCTCAAGGAACGAGCG
This sequence comes from Microbulbifer rhizosphaerae, assembly GCF_014191725.1. Classification (GTDB taxonomy): domain Bacteria; phylum Pseudomonadota; class Gammaproteobacteria; order Pseudomonadales; family Cellvibrionaceae; genus Microbulbifer; species Microbulbifer rhizosphaerae. The sequence goes on along the minus strand of NZ_JACHWZ010000011.1, from coordinate 9,412 downwards.
CGGCGCCAACGCTATCTCGCCTACCGCGGATTTCCCGCCGACGCCATCAACTGGGCGCTGGACGCGGAGGAATCCGGCTTATACTCTGACCTGAATCTGTAGGAACGGCTCCCCTGGGAACGCCGAGCTCCAGCTCGGCACGCGGGCCGCAGGCCCGCTATCGCGGCCAGCGGCGGATGGCCGCCCCGCCGCTCCTACAAGATGATGAGGCCGAGAACAATAAGCGCGAGAATTCCCCATGATCCTGTCCATCGACCAGGGCACCACCGGAACCACCGCCTTCGTCTTTGACACCAGCGGCACCCTGCTGGGCCGCAGCTATTCCGAACTCCCCAATTACTATCCCCACCCCGGCTGGGTGGAACAGAAAGCCGAGGAGATCTGGCAGGTCACACTGCGGGTCTGCGCCGCGGCGCTGGAGCGGGCGGGGATTGCCGCCGCCGATCTCACCGCCCTGGGGATCACCAACCAGCGGGAAACCACCATCGTGTGGGACCGGAAAACCGGCGAGCCGGTGTGTCCGGCAATCGTGTGGCAGTGCCGCCGCTCCGCGGAACTGTGTGCCGAGCTGGAGCGCGCGGGTAAAGCCGAGTGGCTGCTCGAGAAGACCGGCCTTGTACTGGACGCCTATTTCTCCGCCAGCAAGCTGCAGTGGCAGTTCCGGCGGCAGCCGGAACTGCTGGCCCGCGCCCGCGCCGGCGAACTCTGCTTCGGTACCGTGGACAGCTGGCTGATCTGGAAGATGAGCAGCGGCCGCGCCCATCTCACCGACCACACCAACGCCAGCCGCACTCTGCTGTACAACTTGGAAGAGAGAAACTGGGACGGCGAGCTGTTGGAGTTGTTCGAGTGCCCCCGGTCGCTGCTGCCGAAGATACTGCCCTCAGCCGGACATTTCGCCACCACAGACCCTCAGGTGTTTCTCGGCGCTGAAGTACCCATCTGCGGGGTGGCCGGCGACCAGCAGGCATCCCTGTTCGGCCAGGGCTGTACCGAGCCCGGTAGCATCAAGAATACCTACGGCACCGGCTGCTTTATGCTCGCCTACGCGGGCGCCGAGCGGCCGCAGGTGCCCCGGGGCCTGCTGACAACTATTGCCTGCGATCCCGCGGGAGCGCCGGTCTATGCCCTGGAAGGCGCGGTATTCAATGCCGGCTCCGCGGTGCAGTGGCTGCGGGACCAACTGGGCCTGATCGAGCATGCTGCGGAGACTGAAACTATCGCCAATCGGGTGCCGGATACCCGTGGCGTCTACCTGGTGCCAGCGTTCAGCGGGCTGGGTGCGCCCCATTGGGATTCCGCTGCCCGCGGCACCATCTGCGGCCTCACCCGCGGCGCCGGCAAGGCGGAGCTGGTTCGCGCCACCCTGGAGTCCATCGCCTACCAGAGCGACGAACTGGCGCAGCTGATGGCGGAGGGGCTCGGGATGGAAATCAGCCATATCCGTGCGGACGGCGGTGCCAGTGCGAACAATTTCCTGATGCAATTCCAGGCCGATATCTCCCGGGTGCGCGTGGAGCGGCCGCGGCAGATTGAGTCCACCGCCGTGGGTGCGGCGCTGCTGGCAGGGATCGGCGCCGGCATCTGGGTCGCCGGTAATATGCCCCGATGTCTGCTGGAGATCGAGCGGGACTTCGTGCCGCAAATGGAACCGGCGCGTCGGCATGAACTGGTCGGTGGTTGGCATAAAGCGGTGACGGCCTGCCGGGCGTTCAGATGACAGAAGACGGGTGACAGGGAACAGAGCGCCTATTCTGAAACGAGGCTGAAACCAGGGAATAGAGGGGAACAGTAATGTCTGTCAACGAAGAGATGCAAAGCACCATCGCTGATATGGTCGACGGCCGTCGCGGCATTCTCGCCGCCGACGAGAGCAACGGCACCATCGCCAAACGGTTCGACTCCGTGGGGGTTGAATCCACCGAGGAGCATCGCCGTTTTTACCGCTCGCTGCTGCTGTCCACCGAGGGGCTGGGTGAATACATCAGCGGGGTGATCCTGTTCGAGGAGACCCTGGGGCAGGCGGACGACAGCGGCACGTCGCTGCTGCAACTGGCGGCGAAGCAAGGGATCGTTCCCGGTATCAAGGTGGATAAGGGCAAGGGCCCGCTGCCCGGTGCGCCGGGGGATATGATTACCTACGGTCTGGACGGCTTGGCCGAGCGGCTGGACGGCTACAAGGAGCAGGGGGCGCGCTTCGCCAAGTGGCGCGAGGTCTACCCGATCACCCCGGAAAACCCCACCCGGCTGGGATTGACCGCGAACGCGGAAATGCTCGCCCGCTACGCGGCAGTGTGCCAGTCCAGGGGAGTGGTGCCGATTGTGGAGCCGGAGGTGCTGATCGACGGCAATCACAGCATTCAGCGCAGCGCCGAAGTGAACGAACAGGTGTGGCACGCGGTGTTTCATGCCCTGCACCAGCACGGCGTGATGCTGGAACTGATGATCCTGAAGCCCAGCATGGTCACTCCGGGCAAGGAGTGCGCCAAGGCACCCGCCGAACAGGTTGCGGAGTACACCATGCGCAGTCTGCGCCGCGCCGTACCCGCCGCGGTGCCCAGTATCAATTTCCTATCCGGCGGCCAAGGGCCCGAAGAGGCCACGATCAACCTCAATGCACTCAACCAGTTGTGGCATGCTCCCTGGCAGCTCAGTTTTTCCTACGGCCGCGCGTTACAGGAGTCGGCGCTCAAAGCCTGGCAGGGCGTTGCCGAAAACGGCCCGGCGGCGCAGCAGGCGCTTCTGAAGCGCGCGGAGCTCAACCACTTGGCGATGCTGGGGGAGTACCAGGAGGGATTGGAGCGCGAATAGGTCGGCGGGCGGAAAATAACAATAAATAGATGATGAGGAGAGAAAAATGGAGTTCGTTTCCCGAGGCAATCGCCTCCACTATCGGCGCTGGTGGGTCGAAGGGGCGCTGGGCGCCGTCGTGGTCGCTCACGGGTTGGGGGAGCACAGCGGGCGCTATCGGCAACTGGCGCGGCTGCTCAACGGCTCCGGCTTCAGCGTCTACGCGCTGGATCACTACGGCCACGGCCTGTCTGAGGGGCCGCGCGGCCATATCGACGACTTCGCCCACTACAGCGAGGACCTGCACCACTTTATCCGCCTGGTTAAGCGGGACAATGCCGGCTGCGGCCTGCACCTGCTGGGTCACAGCATGGGGGGCGTTATCGCCTGTGGCTGCGCGGTGCGTTACGGGGGTATCGATAGCCTGATTCTCTCCGCGCCGGCATTTCGCGGCTGCCGGGAGCCGGGCTCCCTGGAGCGTTGGCTGGCCCAGCGGCTGGCGGTGCTGGCGCCGCGCCTGACCCTGCCCAATCGCATAGATCCGTGCTGGCTCAGCCGCGACAGCGCCGTGGTCGACGACTACCGGGCGGACGATCTGGTGCACGGGCGTGTATCGCTGCAGTGGTTTGTGTCCTTCCTGCGCGAGCGGGACTACCTCTATCCCCGCCTCCCACAGATCACCGAGCCGTGCCTGATGTTGCTGCCGGAAGCGGACAAGGTGGTGGATGCCGCCACCAGCCGCGCCTGGTTCGAGCGCCTGGGCAGCGGGAACAAACAGCTGCATGTTTTTCCCGATGCCTATCACGAGGTATTCAACGAGGCGGAGGAAGGGCCGTGGGCGCAGGAGCTGCTGCTGCAACATCTCGAATTGCTGCTACCCATGCCGGCAGCCGCGGTTTCCCGCTGATCCCAAGCGTTGTACTATACGCGGTCATTTTTGGGCCCTGACGGGGCCGGTGAGTGGGAATAGGGACAGGGGTATGGATAAGAAGCTGCTGAGTCTGTTGGTGTGTCCGGTGAGCAAGGCGCCGCTCGAATATCACGAGGACCGTCAGGAGCTGTGGTGCAAGGCCAGCGGCCTGGCCTATCCGGTGCGCGACGGCATACCGGTGATGCTGGAGTCCGAGGCGCGCCAGCTGACCGCCGATGAAAAGCTGGACAAGAACAACTGACGCCCATGGCCGAACCCAGTGTATTCAGCCGGATCATCTCCGGCGAAATTCCCGCCGAACGCGTCTACGAGGACGATCAGTGCATCGTCATCGAGGACCGCGCTCCGCAGGCGCCCACCCACCTGCTGATTATCCCGCGCAAGCCGCTGGTGAACCTGTCCGAGGCGGAGGCCGGTGACAAGCCGCTGCTTGGCCACCTGCTGTGGGTGGCCGGGGAACTGGGCCGCAAGCTGGGACTCGAGGGGTTCCGCCTGGTGGTGAACAACGGCCGCAGCGCGGGGCAGACGGTTTTCCATCTGCATATCCATCTGTTGGCTCAGCGCAAGATGCGCGAGCAGGATCTGGCTCAGGATTGAATGGTTTTGGACAGAGCGTAGACCGTGATGCGAAGCCCCGGTAGCAGGGCCGCCTGAGCACCAGTCAGGTGCAATTGAATTTTTAATTTGACGATGTGGAATTACGCTGGATGAAAAGCGCACAGATACGCGACGCCTTCCTGAATTACTTCGCCGAGCAGGGCCACACCATTGTGCCCTCAAGCTCCCTGGTACCGGGCAACGATCCCACGCTGCTGTTTACCAACGCCGGCATGGTGCAGTTCAAGGACACTTTCCTCGGCCTTGAGTCCCGCCCCTACAATCGCGCGGTGAGCTCCCAGCGCTGCGTGCGCGCCGGCGGCAAGCACAACGACCTGGAAAACGTCGGTTACACCGCCCGCCACCACACTTTTTTCGAAATGCTGGGCAATTTCAGCTTCGGCGACTACTTCAAGCGCGAGGCAATCCAGTTTGCCTGGGAGTTTCTTACCCAGGTGCTGAAACTGCCGGAGGATCGCCTCTGGGTCACCGTGCATATCAGCGACGACGAGGCCGCGGATATCTGGCAGAAGGAGGTGGGTGTAAGCCCGGATCGTTTCTCGCGCCTGGACGAGGACAACTTCTGGCAGATGGGCGACACCGGCCCCTGCGGTCCCAGTTCCGAGATTTTCTACGACCACGGCGCGGACGTGCCCGGTGGACCGCCCGGTTCCGACAACGACGACCTGGACCGCTATATCGAGATCTGGAACCTGGTATTCATGCAGTTCGAGCGCTCCGCCGACGGCGAACTCCATCCGCTGCCCAGGCCCTCGGTGGACACTGGCATGGGCCTGGAGCGCATCGCCGCAGTTCTGCAGGGCGTGCACTCCAACTATGAGATCGACCTGTTCCAGGCGCTGCTCAAGGCCGCGGGGAAAATCGTCGGCTGTGACGACCTGGAAGAAAAATCCCTGCGTGTGATCGCCGATCATATCCGCTCCTGCTCCTTCCTGATCGCCGACGGCGTCATGCCCTCCAACGAGGGCCGCGGCTTTGTGCTGCGGCGTATCATCCGCCGCGCCGTGCGCCACGGCCACAAGCTGGGACACAAGCAAATCTTCTTCTACCAACTGGTAGAGGCCCTGGCCGAGCAGATGGGCGACGCCTATCCGGAGCTGCGCGAGAAGCAACAGATTATCGAAAACGCCCTGCGCAAAGAGGAAGAGCAGTTCGCCAAAACCCTGGACAAGGGCATGGCGCTGTTGGACGACGCTCTGGCGACCCTCGAGGGCAATGAGATCCCCGGCGAGCTGGTCTTCACTCTGCACGACACCTACGGATTCCCCACCGACCTCACCCAGGACATTGCCCGCGAGCGCGGCCTGACCCTGGATATGCCCGGCTACGAGGAGGCTATGGAGGCCCAGCGCCAGCGCGCCCGCGCCGCCGGCAAGTTCAAACAGGAGTACGCCGGGGCCCTGGACCTGGAGGGGGCTACCGAATTTCTCGGTTATGAAACCACCGGAGCCGAAGGCACGGTGCTCGCCATCATCAAGGACGGCGAGCAGGTACAGCGCCTGGAAGAGGGCGAAAAGGGCGCCGTAGTGCTGGATCGCACACCGTTCTACGCCGAGTCCGGCGGCCAGGTGGGGGACAGCGGCTATCTGGAACAAGCGGATGACCGCTTCGAGGTGCGCGACTGTACCAAACAGGGGGCGCACCACCTGCACAGCGGCAAAGTGCTGAGCGGCGGGATCGCCGTGGGCGACAAACTGCACGCGCGGGTATCCGCGGACGTGCGCCAGTCCACTGCGCTGAATCACTCCGCCACCCACCTGCTGCACGCGGCCTTGCGCAAGGTGCTCGGTGAGCACGTGACCCAGAAAGGTTCGTTGGTGGACTCGGAGCGGCTGCGTTTCGACTTCTCTCATCCAGAGGCGGTTACCGCCAAGCAGCTGCATGCGATCGAATCCCTGGTGAACACACAGATCCGCGCCAACACTCCGGTGGAAACCGAAGAGACGGATATCGAAACCGCCAAGCAGAAGGGGGCCATGGCTCTCTTCGGAGAGAAGTACGGCGACCGTGTGCGCGTGCTGTCCATGGGTGAGATCGACGACGGGAGCCCCTTCTCCGTGGAACTGTGTGGCGGCACCCACGTACAGCGCACCGGCGATATCGGCCTGCTGCGGATAGTGGCCGAGAGTGGCATCGCCTCCGGCCAGCGGCGTATCGAAGCGGTGACCGGTGCCCATGCCCTGGCCCTGTTCGATAGTGCGCAGCAGCGGCTGGAGCACGCCGCCGCCCTGCTCAAAGCGCGCCCGGATACCCTGGCGGAGAAGGTCGAACAGTTGCTGGCCAACAACCGCAAGCTGGAGAAAGAGCTGGCCCAACTGAAAACCAAACTGGCCAGTGGCAGTGGCGGTGATCTCGCCAGCCAGGCGGTGGAACTAAATGGGTTCAAACTGCTGGCGGCGTCTGTCGATGGCGCCGACGCCAAATCCCTGCGCGACCTGGCGGACCAGATGAAGAACAAGCTGGGCAGCGGCGTGGTGTTACTGGCCGCCCCCGGAGAAGACAAAGTCGCTCTGGTGGCCGCGGTCACCAAGGACCTGACCGGACGTATCGCCGCCGGCGAACTGATGCGCTTTGCCGCCGGTAAACTGGGCGGAAAGGGCGGCGGTCGCCCGGATATGGCCCAGGGAGGCGGCGCTGATGTGGCTGCGTTGCCAGCCATGCTGGCAGAGGTGCCGGCCTGGGTCGAAGGGCATCTGGGTGGTTAGTGATCGACGATGGGTGACCAACAGCGGCACTCAAGTACTGATCCCTGACCACCAAGTACTCACCACTGGTCTTTTTAGGCCAAGTTAACACTTGTTAACGGCTGATCAGTTGATTTCAGCGGAGTTTGGTGATTTAGTGCGCGGCTTGCGCGAATAGCTGCCGCGAGCGCATTAACCTTGTAGCAGTAAGGAAACACTTAACCCCATGAGTTTGTTCGTGCAGAAATACGGCGGTACCTCGGTTGGCTCTATCGAGCGCATCGAGGCGGTGGCCGATAAAGTGGCGGCGTTTCGCGCCCAGGGCCACGAGATGGTAGTTGTGCTCTCCGCCATGAGTGGCGAGACCAACCGTCTCATCGACCTGGCATACCAGGTCCAGGAGAAGCCCGACCCCCGCGAGTTGGACGTCCTGGTGTCCACTGGTGAGCAGGTCACCATTGCCCTGCTCACCATGGCGTTGAAAAAGCGTGGTTATGACGCCTGTTCCTATACCGGGGGCCAGGTAAAGATCCTCACCGACAACGCCCATACCAAGGCGCGTATCCAGCGTATCGATGTGGAGCGGATGCGCCGGGACCTGGATGCGGGCAAGGTCATCGTAGTGGCCGGCTTCCAGGGGGTCGATGAGGAAGGCAATATCACCACCCTCGGCCGCGGCGGTTCCGACACCACCGGCGTGGCCCTGGCTGCGGCATTGAATGCCACTGAGTGTCAGATTTACACCGATGTGGACGGCGTTTACACCACCGATCCCCGTGTGGTGGACAGCGCCCGCCGGCTGGACAGGATCACCTTCGAGGAGATGCTGGAAATGGCCAGCCTCGGGTCCAAGGTGCTGCAGATTCGCGCGGTGGAATTTGCCGGCAAGTACAAGGTGCCATTGCGCGTACTCTCCACCTTTGAAGAGGGTGGCGGTACTCTGATCAGTCTGGATGAGGAATACAACGAGATGGAACAGCCAGTCGTTTCCGGCATAGCCTTTAACCGCGATGAGGCCAAATTGACCATTCGCGGTGTGCCGGATAACCCCGGGGTGGCTTGCCGTATCCTGGCGCCGGTTGGTGCTGAGAACATCGAAGTAGACGTGATCGTACAGAACATCAGTTCCGTCGATGGCACTACCGACTTCACCTTCACCGTGCACCGCAATGACCTGGTCAAGGCTCGGGAGGTGCTGGAGCGGGTGGCGGAGGAGCTGGGCGCCAGGGAAGTGGTAGCCGACGACAAGATCGCCAAGGTCTCGATTGTCGGTGTGGGCATGCGCTCCCACGCCAATGTGGCGAGCAGGATGTTCGAAGCTCTGGGGGAAGACAACATCAATATCCAGATGATCACCACCTCAGAGATTAAGATCTCGGTGATTATCGACGAACGCTACCTGGAACTGGCGGTGCGCGCGCTGCACAGTGCGTTCGAGCTGTCGGAACCCGGGAGTGAGTAACTATAACCAGAATGAAGGCGGCGACGCGCTTTCCATAGCGATTTAGTCATTTGGCGTAGAGTCCGACCTGTTGAGATTTTGATCGGCTGGTCAATACTGAATACAGAGATGGACAATATTCGACTTCTAGCGCCGCCATCCGGTTATGATGACCATAAGCACATTGTGAGGGGAACTCCGGTTGTGCTTTATCACAGGATGATCAAGGAGAAGTAGGTAATGCTGATTTTAACCCGCCGGATTGGCGAAACGCTGATGGTTGGCGACAATGTGACCGTGACTGTGCTGGGCGTGAAAGGCAACCAGGTTCGAATCGGGGTCAATGCGCCGAAAGAGGTGGCAGTGCACCGCGAAGAGATTTACCAACGCATTCAGCGCGAAAAGCAATCCTCAGAGGAGGAGGGCACCGGCGAATAGCCGTTCCGGTGTCCGCCACAAGAAAGGCCGGGTTTCCCGGCCTTTTTTAATGGAATGCGCAGCCGCGTTTCACTCTTTCCGATGGCTGTATAATAAGTGTCCCGCCTGGCGACGATCGGCAAAAAGTTATTGATTCCCCATTGATTTTTGTCTGGCCGTTGGTATGATGCCGTCCACTTTCAGCGGTCCACGGTATTGATTGCCGCATCGCTGGAGGAGGAGTTTTACGGTGAGATGGCCGAGTGGCTGAAGGCGCGCCCCTGCTAAGGGCGTATGGGTTAACGCCCATCGAGGGTTCGAATCCCTCTCTCACCGCCATCTAAAAACACCCTCTTTTGAGAGGGTGTTTTTTTTGCTCCGACTCGCCGGCAGGTGGCTCTCAAAAAAATTTGGGAAAGCGCTTGTCAGGCAGAGAGAGGCGGCTATAATGCGCGCCACCTCAGGGGTTGCCGGAGACGGCAGTCCAGGGAAAGCGAAGCGGGTCAGTTACCGAGTTCGACTTCCCTCAAG
>NZ_JACHWZ010000010.1 GCF_014191725.1 Microbulbifer rhizosphaerae | reverse complement strand
GAACAGTGCTGTCAAATCGGAGTTGTTGCATTATCTCGATGCCATGAAATCTGCGGCCTAGTCGCGGAAGTGTCAAAATTTATGCAATGATTGGGATAATATTTGTTCAGATTTTTAGCACTATTGCTGTTAGCTCGTTGGCTGCTAACCCAGATGGCGTCTAAGTCATTGCTTGTGCAGGTGATAAGTGATTGTTTAAGATGCAGCTTCCCAATTGATATATGTTTAACCGTATGGAATATACCTACAGGCAGGGATTGAAATGATTAGTAGTAGCGTAGGACTAGGTGGTGCGAATCAAAAGGAAGTTGTGCTTTATATACAGAAATTGCTTAACAGGTATATCGAATCCCGAGCGATTTATGTTTTGCAGTTTCTTAAGGTAGATGGAAAGTGCGGCCCGCGCACTATTGGTTGTATTAAAGAGTTTCAGAGCCATATTGTCGGTTTGGCACACCCCGATGGGCGTATTGATTCTAACGGCGGAACAATAAAAGCATTGGAGAATTACGCATCTCCACAAAAACAGCGAGTATATGAATTTAGTCTTGGAATACACCCGTCTCTTTCGTTTACTGACTTGGCAAGTGTCTCCTCACCTAAAAAAGTTTCTGCAAATACAAATACCGCGGCCGTTGTCACTGATGATCCCAGGAAATTAATGACACGTGCAGCGGTTGCTACGGCCTATGGTTCTATTTCTGCTGAAAAAGTTTGGGCAAAGAAAAGCACTTATCTGAAAATGTTTAAAATCCCGGAGTCAATCACAAAAGACAAAAATTATGCCTGGGTAAATGTATATGACCCCAAGAAACGAAACGTGAGTAGAATCTGGTGCCATAAAGCGATGCATCCCTTCCTTGACACCGCGCTTAAAAATCTGCAAAAGCAGGGGTTGCTGGGAGACTTAAAAGAGTTTGGCGGCTCCCACAATATTCGGGCGACAAGAGGAGCCACGACTTGGTCTGCGCACTCGTGGGCTTTGGCTATTGATATAAATATGACAGGGAATGGCCTGGGCCAAGCACCAACGATGTCGCAAGCATTTGTGAAATGTTTTACTGATGCTGGTTTTTTCTGGGGTGGAAACTATTCAAGAAAGGATGGGATGCACTTTACAATCGCAGGCTTTGATAAACCATCGTCTTCTTGACTGTAATTTGAGATTGCTGGAATAAATATGAAAATACCCCTAAAGACTTTGCTTGTTTTGGTAAGTTTTACTTCTGCCGCCTGCAATAGTGAAGCCGATAACAGAACCCCAAAGGATACCCTGCAAACATCTTATACTCGCATTGATTCATGTAAGGAAACTGTGCAAAACGACAACGCAGCTTTTTCCATTTTGGACTGTGGAAAGGTGGGTGAGCATGATTTGCATATTACTGTTCAGTCGCCCACTATCTTTACGGTGCGCCTCAAGAAGGGTAGCGCTGAAGCAATGTCCGAGTTTGAAGAGTTAAGCGGTGATTTGCCATTGGAGACCGGGCCGGTGCTTGAATGGTATAGCGATAATCACCAACCGCGTTTTATGGTATTTCGTGTTAGCTGGGGGACCGATGATGAGCCATTTCAAATGCATGAGCGGTTGGTGATCAGCTATATTGCAAAAGACCGTATATGTCCACTTGCAACGGTGCAAGTAAAATCCAATAAAAACGCCAACGAGAAAACACGTGAATTAATCTACGATAAATTTTTATCGACGACTGAATGCCCTAAAACAGTTTTGTCCTTTTAAGCTGGAGAATAGCAGAACTTTGTGCGGATAAATTACTGGCTCGATCACGAATTTTAGTATTGATGTGGGGCTGACTCATAGCCCCACTACACCACTGAATCGCATACCAAAGCACAGATAGATACCCGTAGATCACCCCCCAGTGATCCAGCCTCTGCCTATCGATCTGCATTGCTGGACGGTTCAGGTATTCTGCGAGTAACCGTTGCTGCTGCCGCTTGTCCAGCCGGTACTCTTCGACAATAACTGCCAGCTCGTAGAAGGGATCGCCCATCGCGGCGTACTCCCAGTCTATCGCATACAGGGTTCCGTTATCGACGGCAATCAGGTTTGCCATCAATAAATCGTTGTGACAAAGACAAATACCGTCATTCAGTGATTTGGCGATCGCGATATGGCGCTGGAGCTTTGGATCCAGCGCTCGCAATGCGGTATAGAAATCCGCTCCGTCGTCGATCGATCGCCAGTAGCTCGCCACCTTATCGTCTATTTCCAGCTGTGCATCGATGGCCGGCAGTGCGTGGATGCTGCGCACTAGCTGTGCGAGTTGCTTCAGTGCGTCCGCTCTGCCCACGCACCATGGCTCTCCCTGGATATAACGGGTTACCAGATATTGATGGCCGGGATCGCAGTAAATCACCGGGGCACACAAGCCGGCTTTATCGGCGCGCCGGAGGGCGGCGGCCTCCGCTCTGCGGTTTAAATCCAGCGCTTCGCTGATCGCGGAGTTCTTGCGCAATACCAGCTGGGCGTTGCCAGCAATTATCAGAAAGCTTTGGTTAGTCAAGCCGCCGGTCAGCGGCTTGATGACTGAGGGCTTGGCGGTACTCCAGCGCGGCCAGTCGGGTGGGATAATGTCATTCGCAGCGGCGATCATATTGAGACTATCACTGTGCCAGGATCGCAGGTTCGATATTTGACGGCGAAGATCCATCGGCCTGCTTTTCCCGTTTGTAGATGGCCTGCCATTGGAAAAAGCCCACGATAACAATCACCACATAGAGTAGGAACAGCAGGGCGGTGAGGTAGAGTCCTCTGTCGAGATACAGATAGATGGAGACGCCGTCCACCACTATCCAGTAGAGCCAGTTTTCCAGCACCTTGCGCGTCACCATATAGGTGGTGACCACGGCGCCCCAGGTGGTGAAGGAATCCAGGTAGGGCAGGGCGGCGCCGGTGTTGGTATCCAGCAGGTAGCCGAATACCAGCGTCAGCAGGCCAACACCCGCAAAAACAATCAGGTGCGTGCGCAGCGGCCAGCGGTGGATGTGCAGATCCCGCTGTTTGTCGCGGTGGTGGCGCCATTGCCACCAGCCGTATACAGCCATCAGCAGGTAGAACACCTGCAGGGCGGATTCCATCAGCAGGCTGACGTCCCAGAACAGGAAGAGGTAGATCAGGGTGCTGGCGAAGGCGGCGTACCAGCAGCTGATCTTTTCCTTCATGGCCAGCAGGAGATAGGCCAGCGCGAGGATGACGGCGGCGGCTTCCCACCATGACATGGCGGCGAGAGAGGTGGCTATGGCGGTGCCGATATCACGATCAAACATCGCTTGCTTCCGGGGCCAGATCGCCGTCGATAAATTTGCATACGAAGATGGCGCGGCCGTGTTTTTCGTAGGCCGTGCGCATTTCCTGTTTGAGGACATCCATCAGTTGGTCGTAGTCGCCGAATACCTGGGTACTCATGGTGTTGGTGATCACCTTAAGGTTGGGGTGGTTGTTCAGGCGGTCGATGAAGTCCTGGATGGTGGGGATGTACTCGTCTTTCAGGGGGTACATGCTGATTTCTACGGAGAGTTTCATAAGCTTTGCTCCTCGGAGCGTTATTTGGGCAGACTCTGAATATCGTCATTCCGGGATCTTTAGCTAACGCCGGAGTGCCGGGATGTCCCGGGGGTTTCTGGGTTCCGGCCTTCGCCGGAATGACGACGTGGAGTTGTTCAGCCCCGGAAGAGCCTCCCCAAATTTTTAAAAAGTGTAAGTACCGGAAATTCCCGCTACCCGCGGTTCGCCTTGTTGGTAGTAGGCTTCCGGGGCATAGCCGTTGGCGGGGTTGTTGCCGAACTGGTTGCTGAAGTAGAAGCCTCGAGTGTAGTAGCCCTTGTCCGTGAGGTTTCTGCCCCAGAGTGCCAGCTCCCAGTTATTGCCGTGATAGGTCAGGCGGGCGTTCAGCAGTTCGTGGGCGGTGGATTTTTCGTTGTGGCTGTTGGAGAAGTAGAAGTCGTCTTTGCCTTCCACTTCCAGTCGCAATACCAGGTTGGGCGTCACTGACCATTCCGTGCCGGTGAAGAACTGGTAGTTGGGCGCGTGGGCCACATCGCGGCCGTCGAGGTTCACCGGTGCCAGGGCTATGCCGTTGAAATCATCCCTGGCATCCACGTGGGACGAGCTCAGGAAGTCCTCGAATTCCGCATTCAGCCAGCCTGCGGACGCAAAGAGGCGCAGGGATTCGCTGGCGAGATAGTTGAGTTCGATTTCCAGGCCGGTTGTCTTGCCGCCGGCGGCGTTGGTGAGATAGTCATCGAAGGAAAAATCGCTGGGATCGAACACGGATTGTTTGGCCTGGACGTCGCTGCGGTCCTGATAGAAGGCCGCCAGTTGCGCCTGCAGGCGGTTTTCCAGCCAGGCGCCCTTGATGCCGAGTTCATAATTGATCAACTGCTCGGTGTCGAATTCGAACTGGTCACTACCGATATTCGAGTTGTTGGCGAAAGCCGAGATGATCCGGCCGTTGACGCCGCCCGCTTTATAGCCGCGGGATACCGTGCCATAGATCAGGGTGTTTTCGCTGTGGCTGTATTCCAGAGTGACGTTGCCGCCCCACAGATTTTCCTTTTTATTGGAGTCCACGGCGAGGGAGTCGGCGTAGTCGGCATCGCGCTTTTCAAACCTGAGTCCGGTTACCAGGTCGAAAGCCTCACTGAGCTGTGTTCGAAGCTGGCCGTAGAGCGCAGCGTTTTGCGTATCGAACTGGCTGGTGAAGCTTTGATTGCGCTCGAGGCTTTCGCTTTCATCGCGGAAATAAACGCCGGCAACCCAGCTGCTGCGGCCGTTGAACAGCCTGGAGGCTTCCGTGGATAGCAGGCGGAGGTCCGCACTCAGGTTGTCTTTATCGCGCTGGTAGTTGTCGGTGGAGCTGTAGCCCCAGGGGTGAAAACCGGCGTAGGTCCAGTCTTCATCGTAACCGTACTCGGTATCCGAGTTGGCGATGCTCAGGGTGGTTTCCAGGGTGAAATTCTCGCTGCCGGTCCAGTGGCCGATCACCGAGCCCGCCAGGGTTTTCTGGCGGTCCCAGCCGGGCTGGTCCGACAAGGTTTCGCGGGTGTTTTCCAGCGAGAAGGCATCGTAGCCGTTATCGGTGTCGATAGTGAGTGCGGTGAAGTCCAGCTGCAAGTCTTCGCTGGCCTGGTAGCGCAATTTCCCGCGCACAATCGACTCGTCGATATTATTGGTGTCGCTGCGACCCAGGTATTTATTTTCAATGTAACCATCGGATTGCTGAGTGCGGGCGGCGAGCCGATAGGTCAGCTTGTCCGTCAGGGCACCACTGCCGACCGCGGACAGAGTGCGGCCATTGTATTCCGCCACTTCGGCGGACACTTTTGCCATGGGCTCGGCGGTCGGGGCCTGGCTGGTCATGCTGATCAGGCCGGCCAGGGCGTTGGCGCCGTATACGGTTCCCTGGGGGCCGCGCAAAATTTCCACTTGATCGATATCCAGGGTGCTGGCGGCCAGGCCCAGGCCGGTGAAGTCGATGCCGTCGATAATCAGGCCCACCGAGGGATTGACCGGGTCGATAAACTGGCTGCGTTCGCCGATGCCGCGAATCTGGATAAAACGGCCTCGCGATGCGCCGGCGGCAAAGTTGACGTTGGGGGCCAGGTTGAGCAGTTGTTCCAGGTTGCTGGCGCCGCGGGCTCTGATCGCGGCTTTGTCCAGTACGCTGACGCTGGTGGGGAGGTCGAGCTGATTGGCGGCGCGGAGCTGGCTGGTGACGATGATCTCTTCCAGGCCGGTGCTGTTTGCTTCAACGGCGGTGGCCGTTCCAGCCGACAGGCAGCCGGCAAGGCTGATCGACCAGGCAAGCGGACTTTTTCTCGATGGGTGATTCATGGTTCTCTCTCGGGGAAAGCTGGAGTGAAAGAGACCCGGGGGGCGACGTGAGAAGGGTTTTGAGGACTTACCTATTCCTACGCCGGTATTAACCGGATCAGGTTCAAGGGTTTGCCGGTTGGAATCGTTCAGATCCCCGCGCATCTCAGGCCGAAGCCACCCCTTAGGTTTTGCGGGCGGGATGATAGCAGATGTTGTCGTGGCTAGTAATTGGGCAGGTACTTCGTGAATTTCTTGTGTAGGAGCGGCCGCTGGCCGCGATCGGGCTTCGGGGTTTTCCGAGAGTTCGATCGCGGCCAGCGGCCGCTCCTACTGGGTGGGCAAATTACCCGAAGGTGGGGAAATCAGTTGAGTAGACCACCCGCGCGGGCCATTACGTGGAACAGGTAGTTTTGTTCATTGGTGCCGCTGACCAGGTGCGCGCCGGGGCCGCGGGCCCAGACGCCCACGTCCTCGCCGGCGTGGGACTCGGATGCCAACGGCACCAGCGCCTCCTGGTGGTAGCCGGGTGCGGTGGTGTCCACGTGGGTCAGGTCCTTGCGGCCGGCATCGATGCCGCTGCTGTGGGTGTAGCGCTCGTCCGCATCCGTCTCCTCGCCCATGTTTGCGTAGCCGGCGCCATTGCCGTAGCTGAGGGTGGTGTAGGGCAGGCCGTCGTCGGCGAGGCTCGGAGTTTCCTGCGGCTGTCCGCTGCCGTCGTTGGTGACTACCTTGCCGAGGATGGGGTTGCCGCGGGTCGGGTAGCCGGCGATGGTCATCACGTGGCTGTGGTCGGCGGTGACGATAATCAGCGTGTCTTCGGCGCTGGTGTTGTCCATTGCCACCTGCACCGCCCTGGCAAATTCCACCGCGTCGGTGAGCGCACTGTAGGCGCTGCCGGCGTGGTGGCCGTGGTCGATGCGGCCGGACTCCACCATCAGGAAATAGCCGTCGTTGTTTTTCTGCAGCAGTTCCAGGCCCTTGGCGGTCATCTCGCTCAGTGACGGCTCGCCGGCCACGTCGTTCACGCGGTCCGCCTCGTAGTGCATGTGCGAGGCGTTGAACAGGCCCAGCAGCTTGTCGATGCCGGCAATATCCAGCGCGTCAAAGCCGGACTGGTTTTCGATATAGGCGGCATTGGTGACTCCGTCACCGTAGCGTTTCCGCCACTCGTCCACCAGGTTGCGGCCGTCCTCGCGCTTGCCGGCTTTGCCCTCCAGGTCGGTAACGGTGTTGGGCAGAAAGCTGCGGCGGCCGCCGCCCAGAACCAGGTCAACGCCGTCGCCGGCGGTCAGTTCCACCAGCTGCGCGGCGATATCTACACAGCCTCCCTCGGCTTTGTACTCCCAGCCCCGCTCCGGCGACTTGGCGTAGGTGGCCGCCGGGGTGGCGTGGGTGATGCGCGCGGTGCTGATAATGCCGGTGCTCTTGCCCTTGGCCTCCGCCAGTTCCAGCGCGGTGGTCAGGGGCCGCTCGAGGCTCGCCGCGCAATCGCCGCGGGCCACGGTTTCGTCGACGTTGATCACGCCGGCCTTGGTCTTTACGCCGGTCATCAGGGCGGTGGCGGTGCCGGCGGAGTCCGGGGTCTGCTGGTTGGTGTTGTAGGTTTTCACCAGGCCGGCGAAAGGCATTTTCTCAAAGCTGAGCTGGTACTCCTCGCCGTCGAGGCCCTGCTGCTGGCCCGCGAGGATACGCGCGGCGGTGACGGTGGAGATGCCCATACCGTCGCCCACAAACAGGATGATATTTTTTGCCGCGCCGGGCGTGTTGTTGACGGTCTGCTGGCGCGCCGCATCCACCGCCGCTTCGCCGGCGGTAAACCAGCTGCTTTCGCGCTGGGACTGCGGCAGGCTCAGGGCCTGTTCTTCCGGGTCCGGTTCGGGCAGGTCGGGTTCCCGGCCCCGATCGGAATCGCTGTCGCTACAGGCGCTGGCCAGCAGGGCGAGAGAAAAAGCCGTCGCCAGTTTGTTGTATCGCTTCATTGTTTTACCCCCAAAATTATTCCGCCGTTACCGGAATGCCGGTTGCGCCGACCATTACATGAAAAATCGCGTTCTGTTCCAGGGTACCCTGCACCAGCTCGCTGCCTGCGCCGATGGCGTGCAAACTGATATCTTCGCCGGCATGGCTCTCGGAGCCCAGGGGCACCAGGGCCTCCTGATAGAAGCCCGGGGCTTTCGTATCCACCGCGCTCAGGTCCTTGCGGCCGCTATTCACCGCTGTGGTATAGCGTTCGTCCGCATCCGTCTCGCTGCCCAGATCGGCGTGGCCCGGGCCATTGGCGTAGCTCAGCGTGGTGTAGGGCAGGCCATCGCCGGCGGCAGCGACCTCCGCCTGCGGCGCGCCGGTGCCGTCGTTGGTGACCATCTTACCGAGGATGGGATTGCCGCGGGTGGGATAGCCGGCGATGGTTAACACATGGCTGTGATCCGCGGTCACCAGGATCAGGGTTTCCTCCAGGTCCACTTTTTCCACCGCCGTTTTTACCGCCTCGGCGAAAGCGATGGTGTCGTGCAGCGCATTGTAAGCGTTGCCCGCGTGATGGGCATGGTCGATGCGACCGGACTCCACCATCAGGAAGTAGCCGTCGTCGTTTTTCTGCAGCAGGTCGATGGCGGCATCGGTCATTTCCGCGATGCCCGGCTCGTCGGCGCCACTCGCCTTGCGGTCCGCTTCGTAGCGCATATGGGAACTGGTAAAGAGCCCGAGCAGTTTGTCGGTACCCGCAATATCCACTGCGCTCAGTGCTGAGCCCGTCTCCAAATATTGCGCCTGCTGTTCGCCTTCGTAACGGGCCAGCCACTCGGCGGTGAGGTCGCGGCCGTCCGCCCGCTCGCCGTCGGCCCCGGTGGGAATAAAGTTGCGGCGGCCGCCGCCGAGGATTACGTCCACCCCGTCACCGGCTTCCATTTCCACCAACTGCGTGGCGATATCTTTGCAGTCGCCCTCGGCTCTGTGCTCCCAATTGCGCTCCGGCGTGCGCGCGTAGGTGGCCGCCGGTGTGGCGTGGGTAATGCGCGCAGTGGAGACGACGCCGGTGGATCTGCCGCGGCTCTCCATCAGTTCCAGGAAGGTGTTCAGCTCCCTGCCTTTGCTGGAGGCGCAGTCCGCGCGCAGGGCGTCGCCATCGATATTGATTACGCCGGCCCGGGTTTTCACCCCGGTCATGATCGCGGTCATGGTGCCGGCGGAGTCCGGTGTCTGCTGGTTGGTGTTGTAGGTTTTTACCAGTGCGCTGTAGGGAAACTCCTCGAAGGACAGGTTGTTTTCCTCGCCGCTCTCGCCGCGCAGCTGACCCTCGAGAATCCGCGCGGCGGTGAGGGTGGAAATGCCCATGCCGTCGCCGACGAACAGGATCACGTTCTTCGCGGTTTTATTCCCGCGCTCGTCTTCCGCTTTGGCGGCCAGGCGATTTTCACCGTCGGTAAACCAGTCGCTGTTGCGCTGGTAATCCGGCAGTTCGGCGGCGGACAGGGGCAGGGTGGGAAACAGGCAACACGCGGCCAGCGCGCGGGCGATGCGCTTCGCCATGGAAAAACCTCCGGTATTCGGTTATTTGGCGCGCATTAAAGACCGGAAGTGTGACAGGGGGATTAAACAGGATCTTTAGTTAATAAACTTGACCGGGCTCTCGTCCGGATCGCGACCCTTGCCCGCCTGCTGCAGGCGCTGCAGGTAGGCGTCCCAGTTGACCGCATAGTTTTCGCCCAATTCGCGCAGGTATTCCCAGGTGTAGATACCGCTGTCGTGGCCGTCGTCGAAGACAATTTTCAGCGCGTAGCGGCCGGCGGTCTCGACGCTTTCAATACCTACATGCATTTTCCCGCTGACCAGCAATGGCTCGCTCGCGCCGTGGCCGCGCACCTCAGCGCTGGGGGAGTGGACGCGCAGGTATTCCGCCGGCAGGGTGTATTCGGCATCGTCGAATAGCAGCTGCAGGTTTTTTTCTGTGCGGTTTAGGCGGATTTTTTTTGGGGCTTTCATATTTAGCTGTTTGCGGAGCCGCTTCCGGCGCCCTCTCCTCCCCCGGCCCCTCTCCCAGAGGGAAAGGGGAGGCTTTCTTTTCGAGTTACAGGATAAAGCGGGACAGGTCCTCGTCCCGGCTCAGTTCGCCCAGGTGGCTGTCGACATAGGCGGCGTCGATGGTGATGGTTTTGTCGCCGTCGCCCGCGTCGAAGGAGATTTCCTCCAGCAGTCGTTCCAGTACCGTGTGCAGGCGGCGCGCGCCGATGTTTTCCGTGCTCTCGTTGACCTGGTAGGCCACTTCGGCGATGCGGCGGATGCCGTCCTCGGAGAATTCCAGCTGCAAGCCCTCGGTGGCCAGCAGTGCCTTCTGCTGCTCGGTGAGCGAGGCGGAGGGCTCGGTGAGGATGCGCTGGAAATCCCCGGAAGTGAGCGAGCTCAGTTCCACGCGGATCGGCAACCGGCCCTGCAGCTCCGGGATCAGGTCCGAGGGCTTGGACAGGTGGAAGGCGCCGGAGGCGATAAACAGAATATGGTCGGTCTTGATCATGCCGTACTTGGTGCTCACGGTGCTGCCCTCGATCAGCGGCAGCAGGTCGCGCTGCACGCCCTCTCGGGATACGTCAGCGCCGCCCGTTTCCTGGCGCTTGGCCACCTTGTCGATCTCGTCGAGAAACACGATGCCGTTCTGTTCCGCGGCCTCGATCGCGCGGCTCTTCACCTCTTCGTCGTTGACCAGCTTGGCCGCCTCCTCGTCGGTGAGCTGCTTGAGCGCCTGCTTGACGGTGAGCTTGCGCTTGCGCGTACGGCCCTGGGACATATTGGAGAACATGCCCTGCAGCTGGTTGGTCATTTCCTCCATGCCGGGGGGCGCCATGATTTCCACACCCACAGGGGCCACCGAGATCTCTATTTCAATTTCCTTTTCGTCCAGCTCGCCCTCGCGCAGTTTTTTACGGAACAGTTGGCGGGTGTTGGAGTCGCGGTCGCCCGGTTCGGTGGAGCGCGCCGGTGGCAGCAGGGCATCGAGCACCCGCTCCTCGGCGGCATCCATCGCGCGCTGCTCCACCCCGGCCATGGCCTGTTCGCGCTCCAGTTTGACCGCCATCTCCACCAGGTCGCGCACGATGGATTCCACATCGCGGCCCACGTAGCCCACCTCGGTGAACTTGGTGGCCTCCACCTTGATAAAGGGCGCGTTGGCGAGCTTTGCCAGACGGCGGGCGATCTCGGTTTTGCCCACGCCTGTGGGGCCGATCATCAGGATATTTTTCGGGGTAATTTCCGCGCGCAGCTCCTCGTTTACCTGCATGCGCCGCCAGCGGTTGCGCAGGGCGATGGCCACGGCGCGCTTGGCGTCCTGCTGGCCGACGATATGGCGATCGAGTTCGTGGACTATTTCGCGGGGGGTCATCTCGGACATAGAAATTCTCGTGTGCAAATCGAAAAAGCATCCTCTGTAGGAGCGGTCCGGCCGGGAGCGGCCGTTGGCCGCGAGGGCGGGCCTTCGGCCCGCATGCCGAGCTGGAGCTCGGCGTTCCCAGGGGCTGCTCCTATGAAACCTTTCAGTAACTCAGTTCTTCAATGGTGTGATTCTGGTTGGTGTAGACGCAGATATCGCCGGCAATCTTCAGGCCCTGCTCGACGATGGTGCGCGCGTCCAGTTCGGTGTTGTCCAGTAGCGCGCGGGCGGCCGATTGGGCGAAGGGGCCGCCGGAGCCGATGGCGATCAGGTCGTCCTCCGGCTGGATCACGTCGCCGTTGCCGGTGACGATCAGGCTGGCGCTTTCGTCCGCTACCGCCAGCAGCGCCTCCAACCGACGCAGGGCGCGGTCGGTGCGCCAGTCCTTGGCCAGCTCCACCGCGGCGCGGGTGAGCTGTCCGCCGTGGGCTTCCAGCTTGGCCTCGAAGCGCTCGAACAGGGTGAAGGCATCGGCGGTGCCGCCGGCGAATCCGGCGATCACCTTGTCTTTGTACAGGCGGCGCACCTTGCGCGCATTGCCCTTCATGATGGTGTTGCCCATTGAGACCTGGCCGTCGCCGCCGATAACGACTTTGCCGCCGCGCCGGCAGGAGAGAATGGTGGTACCGCGATACTGTTCCAAGGGAGGCCTCTTACTTGTCGGTGCCTGTAGGAGCGGCCGTTGGCCGCGATCGGATTGGCTTCGTAGCTCGGATCAATCGCGGCCAACGGCCGCTCCTACAAGGAGGAATCTGTTCAGGTCTAGGGTAAGTGTGGTCGCGGAGGGGGAATTTCAACAAGAAAGGGCCGAAAGCCTATAATGCGCGCCCGATGTATCTCAGAGGACCCGCCGTGCCAGCCCTTCCCTCACGTTTGTACACCCTGGTATTCGCGCTGATCATGTCCGGCCTGATGTCGCTGCTGATGTCCGCGGTGATCACCTTTATCAACACCGGTTTCGACGGCGGTTTTATGTGGCGCTGGGCAAGTGCGTGGGTGGTGGCTTGGGCGGTGGCGTTTCCGCTGGTGTCGGTGATCGCGCCGCTGTCTCACCGGCTGACGCGCAAGTTCGTCAGCGCGCCGGACGCTTGAGCACCAGTGGCATCAGTTTGTGGTCGGCGAGTGTCTCCCGCGCCGCGGCCACCTTGGAGCGGCTGCGGTAGGGGCCGATAAGTACCCGGTGCCAGGTGCCGCGGCTGTCGGTGGCGGTCTCCACCTTTACTTCGAGGTTGGCCAGGGTGAGCTGCGCACGCAGTTTTTCCGCCTCCGCGGCGTCGCGGAAGGAGGCCGCCTGCAGGATGTACACCAGTTGCGGATCGTCTCTCTCGGGTGTTTCCTCACGGGGGGGCTCGCTACGCGCGCCGCCGTCCGGCGGGCCGGTGACGCGGCGGGAGGGCTTGGCCACCTTGGGTTCGGGCACCTCCACTTCGTTTTCCTGCAGCAGGGTATAGAAATCGAAGCGCGGCTTTGACTGCTCTTCAGCTTTCTGGGCGGGGGGTGCCGGGCGCTTGTCGCCGCCGGAATCCTGCTTGAGCCCGGTGAGAAAAATCATAAATACCACGAAACCGCCGACAAAATTGCCCAGCACAAACCAGACCCATGCGGGTTTGCTCGCGGGACTATTGCGGCGGCTGGTGTTGCGACGGCTCATGGGAATTTTTCTCAATCAATAAGGGAGGGAAGGGCACTGTAGCGCCGCGATCCGGTAGCGTCAAAACAGCTTTGTGTCCGATGGAGGCGCCGACAATCAGGATAACTCCTGCGCATCCATATCCACCGCCCAGCGCAACCGCCGGTTGCGGTTGCCCTCGGCCCACTGGCACAGGCGCGCGAGCAGCGCTTGCAATGCGCCGCGCTTTTCCGCGGTGATCTGCACATAGAAGCGGAAGCGCCCGGACTTGCGCTCTAAAAGTGCGGGTACCGGCCCCAGGTACTGCAATTGGGGGGACGGCGGCGCCAGGGCCTCCAGCTGCCGGCGGGCCTCGCCGAGAAATTCCTCCGCCCACTTCGCCTCCTCGCACTCGGCGCGCACCAGCGCCATGGCGCGCAGTGGAGGCAGCTGGGCCACGGCCCTGTCGCGCAGTAGCTGACGGGCGAAGGCACCGTAGCCTTTCTCCAACAGAAGCTGCAGCAGCGGGTGCTCCGGGTAGCGGCTCTGCACCAGTACCCGGCCCGCCAGTTCGCCGCGGCCGGCGCGGCCGGCCACCTGTTCCAGTAACTGGCCGGTGCGCTCCGGGGCGCGGAAGTCGGCGCTGAACAGGCCGCCGTCGGCGTCCTGGATCACCACCAGGGTGACCCGGGGCAGGTGGTGGCCCTTGGCCAGCATCTGGGTGCCCAACAGTAGGCAGGGTTCGCCGGCGCGCGCCGGGGCCAGCAGCTTGTCCAGGGCTTGTTTGCTGGCGGTGGTGTCGCGGTCCACGCGGATCACCGGGTAGCTGGCGAAGCGGTGGGTCAGCAGCGCCTCGCTGCGCTCGGTGCCGGCTCCCAGGGCGCTGAGCGAACGGCTGTGGCATTGGGGGCAACTGTCCACCAGTGGCCGGCGGTAGTCGCAGTGGTGACAGCGCAACTGGCGCTGGCGGCGGTGCAGGGTCAGCTTGCTGGAACAGTGGGGGCAGTCCGCCAGCCAGCCGCAGTCGTCACAGGCCAGGGTCGGGGCGAAGCCGCGGCGGTTGATAAACACCAGCGCCTGCTCGCCGCGGGCCAGGGTCTCGCCGACATGGCGCAATACTTGGGGGGCAAAACCTTCCTCCAGCTGCTGACCGAGAGTGGGGACTATATGGATCTGCGGCGGCCGCGCGTCGCCGGCGCGGTGGCGCAGGCGCAGGTGCTGATAGCGCCCGTTCAGGGCGTTGTGCAGACTCTCCAGGGAGGGGGTGGCGGAACCCAGCAGCACCGGCACCCCGGCGTTGCGCCCGAGCACCACCGCCAGGTCGCGGGCGGAGTAGCGCACGCCATCCTGCTGCTTGAAGGAGCCGTCGTGCTCCTCGTCCACGATCACCGTGCCCAGCTTGTGCAGCGGGGTGAATATCGCCGAGCGGGTGCCGATCACGATATCCGCCTGGTCCGCGGCGGCGGACAGCCAGGCCCGGGCCCGCTCGCCCTCGGCCAGGCCGGAGTGCAGGGCGGCGATGCTGCGGCCGGGAAAGCGCGCGGCGATGCGGCGCAGGGTCTGCGGTGTCAGGCCGATCTCCGGCACCAGTAACAGGGCCTGCCTGCCGTCAGCGAGTACCCGCTCCATCAGCCGCAGGTAAACTTCGGTCTTGCCGCTGCCGGTGGTGCCCTCGAGCAGTGAGACGGTAAAGCGATCCGCCGGAATGGCGTCCAGCACCTGCCGCTGCTCTTCGTTGAGCCGCGGCGGGGCCGCTCCGGCGGCGCCTTTGTCGGTGGAGAGCGGCGGCGGGGCGGTGGGGCCGGCGGTCCACTGTGCCAGGCTGCGATCCAGCAGCGCCCGGATTGCGGTGGCGGAATGACCCAGGGTTTTGAGATGGGGGCGGCTCTGCCTGCCGTCCCGCAACAGCAGTTGCAGCAGCGCCTGCTGTTTCGGCGCCCGCGCCAGGGCGCTCTCCGGCAGGCCCTTGCCCTCGGTGGTGAGTTCCAGCCACTGTTCAGCCCAGTGATCCGCGAGCTTGCCTTTGCGCAGCGCGGCGGGCAGGGCGGCGGCGTAGAGTTCGCCGACGGGAGCTTGGTAGTAGTCGGCGGCCCAGTGCAGGAAGGCGCGGCTTTGGCGGTCGAACAGGGGGGTGACATCTATCTGTTCCAGGGCCGGCTTCAGCTCGGCGAGCGGGGACTCACTGACGATATCCTCCAACACCGCCACCAGTTTGCGCCCGCCGAAGGGTACCCAGAAGCGCTGGCCCGGTAACAGTTGCGCGGAGTCGCTACCCTGCGGGGGCAGGTAGTCGAACAGGCGCCGCAGGGGTACCGGCACCGCCAGGCGTAGAATTGCCGGTTTTCCTCCGCCGTCGGTTGCCAATTTGCGCCTCCCGTTACTGCCCGATCGAAAGGCGCATGATAGCGCAGTTGCGATGGCGGGCCTGCGGAGCGCAGGCCGAGCTGGGGCTCGGCGCTCCCGGCGGGCAATTGTGCTTGAACCGCCGCGCTAATCTGATTAGTATGCGCCCACTTTTTACCCAGCCCCTAAACCAACGACGACTCCGTGCCCGGCAACAGATCAGGTGGCGGTTTCGAATTGAGGCAGACCATGAAGACCGATATCCATCCGAATTACAGCGACGTCACCGCCACCTGCTCCTGCGGCAACGTGATCAAGACCCGCTCGACCCTGGGCAAAGACATCCAACTGGACGTCTGCTCCCAGTGTCACCCCTTCTATACCGGCAAGCAGCGCGAAGCCAGCACCGGTGGCCGCGTGGACCGCTTCAAGAAGCGCTTCGGCAGCCGCATCGGCAAGTAAAGCGCTGCGCGATGGCCGCAGGCAAAGCGCCCGCAGCCAAAAGAAAGGCACCCTGGGTTTCCCTCGGTGCCTTTTTTTGTGCCCTGCTGCTGGCCGCCGCCGCAGCCGCGGACTGCGTGCTCGGGGAGGCGGACGAGCTGGCGGCCCTGAAACGGGTACAGGACGGCGACACCCTGCTGCTGGAGGACGGCCGCCGCGTGCGCCTGATCGGCGTCAACGCGCCGGAACTGGCCCGCGAAGGCCGCCCGGCGGAACCGCTGGCGCGGGAGGCCAAACAGTTCACCGAGCGTTTTCTCGCCGACGGCGGCCTGGAGCTGGTGTACGACCGCGAGCGACGGGACTCCTACGGGCGCCTCCTCGCCCACGTGTACAACCACCGCGGCGACAACCTGGAATCGGCACTGCTGGCCGCCGGCCTGGCCTTCCACGTGGCCATGGCCCCCAACCTCTCTCTGGCGGAGTGCCTGTCCGAACGCGAGGCATGGGCGCGCAGCGACCGGCGCGGCCTGTGGGAATCCGGCGTGTGGCCGGTGAAACAGGCCGCGGATGTCCGCCCCGGCGACGGTGGCTTCGTAGTGCTGCGGGGCCGGGTGCGCAAGGCCGAGCACAATCGCTATATATGGCTGGAACTGGACGGCCCGGTGGCCCTGCGCCTGGACCCACAGGGGGATTTTGGCCAGCTGGACCGGCGCGATTGGCAAGGGGCACAAATCGAAGTGAAAGGCTGGCTGGTTGATCGGGGATCGAAATACACATCCCAGTTTCCGCAAAATAAACGCTGGTTTATTGCGGTTGACTCCCCGTACACCCTGAAAATTAGTAAGAATTAACGGCTCCCCCTCACGCGCGCTCTTGTGGCGGGCAACCCCTGTCGGTTATTCTCTGCGCCCCCCGCAGTAGCCGGACCGGGCTAAAATTCCGGCTCCAGAATTCACGAGATTGTTTCCAGATGACGGACTCATTGCGCCAGGCCGCGCTCGACTACCACGCGCTGCCAACCCCGGGCAAGCTATCGGTAGAACTGACCACCCCCGCCCAGACCCAGGAAGACCTGTCCCTGGCCTATAGCCCGGGCGTCGCGGAGCCGGTACGCGAGATCGCCAAGGACCCCGAGGCAGCCTACCTGTACACCGGCAAGGGCAACCTGGTGGCGGTGATCTCCAACGGCAGCGCCATTCTCGGCCTGGGCAACCTGGGCCCGCTGGCCTCCAAACCGGTGATGGAGGGCAAGTCGCTGCTGTTCAAGCGCTTCGCCGGCATCAACTCGGTGGACATCGAAGTGGACAGCCCCAGTCCGGAGCGCTTCATCCAGACGGTGTCCGATATCGCCAACACCTTCGGCGGCATCAACCTGGAGGACATCAAGGCCCCGGAGTGCTTCCATATCGAGGAGGCGCTGATCGAGCGCTGCTCGGTGCCGGTATTCCACGACGACCAGCACGGCACCGCCATCGTCACCGTGGCCGGCATGCTCAACGCGCTGGAAATCCAGGGCAAGAAAATCGAAGACGTGCGCATGGTGTGCCTGGGGGCCGGCGCCGCCGCCACCGCCTGCTGCAAACTCATGCTAGCCGCCGGCGCAAAGAAAGAGCAGATCACCATGCTCGACAGCCGCGGCGTGATTCACTCCGGGCGCACCGATATCAACGCCTACAAGGGCGAGTGGGCCCGCGACACGGAAATGCGTACCCTGGACGACGCCATCGAGGGCGCCGATGTCTTCCTGGGCGTGTCCGGCCCGGACCTGCTGTCCGCCGAGCAGCTGTCCAGGATGGCTCCGCGCCCGGTGGTCTTCGCCTGCTCCAACCCCACTCCGGAAATTTCCCCGGAGCTGGCACACAGCGTGCGCGACGACCTGATTATGGCCACCGGCCGCTCGGACTACCCGAACCAGGTGAACAACGTGCTCTGCTTCCCGTTCATTTTCCGCGGCGCCCTGGACGTGCGCGCGGTGCGCATCAACGAGGAGATGAAGCTGGCCGCCATCGAGGCCATCCGCAAGATCGCCCACCTGCCGGTACCGGACGCGGTGCGCGAGGGCTATGGCGGCGTGGAACTGAGCCTGGGTCCGGACTATATCCTGCCCAAACCCATCGATCCCCGGCTGCTGCCGGAAGTGGCCGCAGCGGTGGCCCGCGCGGCGGTGGACAGCGGCGCGGCGCGTTTGCCCTACCCGGAGCATTATCCGCTCGCGCCTCTTTAGAAGGATCAGGGACTCTGACCCTGCCAACGGGAGTTACGCTGTAGGAGCGGGCTATGCCCGCTCCTACAGGGGGGATTTTCGCTTAACTTAGTCATTCCCATCTGTCCTCAGTCTTCTGTCCTCTGCCTTCTGAATGTACACTGCTTTCTTGTCACAGCATCAAAGTTGTTCCGCCGCATGAGTCACGTCTACGTGCTGACCAACCAGCACCAGCAGTTCCTTAGCAAAAGCAACGAATGGATCGACGGCCGCGAGGCCAGCCGCCTGTTCCGCAGCGAACACAAGGATGTCGCCATCAACCAGATGTTCGAAGCCAACACCCGCGATGTCAGCCTGCGCATCGAACTGCTGCAGTGCGAGCTGAACAGCAAGGGCCAGCCGCAGGTGCCCGCGGAGGCCCTGGGGGACCCGAGGGAAATCCCGACGGAGACGCCGCCGGAAGTGCCGCCGGAAGAGGCCCCCGAAGTGGAGCCTGAGGAGCCGCCGGAGATCACTCCCGAGGAACCGCCGGAAGTCCCCCCCGAGGAACCGCCGGAAATCTCCCCCGAGGAACCGCCCGAGGTAGAGCCGGGCGAGGGCGAGTCGCGGTCCGCGGCGCTTGAAGCGGGCTGAAGTCGCCCCCATATCGCTCCAAATTCGCGGCAGCTCTCTCAACCCGGCACGGGTTGAAGCGGCACAGGGATGTGCCGCCGCTGGGCGCAGGCCAGCGCGAGCCCTTGAAATACCAGCAACTCCGCGCAGGTGCGCGGGGCGGCCATCGCAGTATTTTAGGGGCGACAATCCAATAGATAAGGACGATCTATTGGATTGCCGGGTTAACCAAGGAGATCCGAGTGCCCCATCGTCACCTGGCCGCACTGGCCCAGCCGCAATCGCTGCAACTGCTGAAGGGCATTCGCCGCGGTATCGAAAAAGAAAGCCTGCGGGTCACCCCGGACGGCGACCTGGCGCAGACGCCCCACCCGGCATCGCTGGGCTCGGCGCTGACCCACGACTGCATCACCACCGATTTTTCCGAAGCGCTGCTGGAATTCATCACTCCGCCGGTGGCCACGCCGGAAGAGGCGCTGCAGATCCTCGACCGGATTCACCGCTACACCTACAGCCAGATCGGCGACGAACGCCTGTGGGTCAATTCCATGCCCGCGCGCATCGGCGCCGATCCGGACATTCCGGTGGCGCGCTACGGCGACTCCCACAGCGGCACCATGAAAACCATCTACCGCCTGGGACTGGGGCTGCGCTACGGCCGCACCATGCAGACCATCGCCGGCATCCACTACAACTTCTCGCTGCCGGGCGATTTCTGGAGCTGGCTGCACGAGCGCGAGGGCAGTGACGAGCCCCTGGGCGATTTCAAGACCCGCCGCTACTTCGACCTGATCCGCAACTTCCGCCGCAACTACTGGCTGCTGATCTACCTGTTCGGCGCCGCGCCGGCAGTGTGCGGCAGCTTTGTGGAGGGCCGCGAGCACGGCCTGGAGCCCTTCGACAGCGAGGGGCGCAGCCTCTACGCGCCCTACGCCACCTCGCTGCGCATGGGCGACCTGGGCTACAACAGCGAGGCGCAGCAATCGCTGATCGTCTGTTACAACGATCTGTGCACCTACCTCTCCACCCTGTGCGCGGCAATCAGCAGGCCCTACGCCCCTTACCACGAACTCGGGGTCAAGGACGCGGGCGGGCACTACCAGCAACTCTCCACCGGCCTGCTGCAGATCGAGAACGAATTCTATTCCCCCATCCGGCCCAAAAACCCGGCGAAGATGGGCGAGACGGCGCTGTCCGCCCTGGCCAACCGCGGAGTGGAATACATTGAGGTGCGCTGCCTCGACCTGAATCCCTTCTCACCCCTGGGTATAGACGCGCAGCAGATGCGCTTTCTCGACTGCTTCCTGTTGCACTGCCTGCTGGGGGACAGCCCCAAGACCGACAATGCCGACTACCGCGCGGTGCAGGAAAACCAGAACCGCATCGTCTACCGCGGCCGCGACCCGGAACTCAAGCTGATCCATAATGGCGGCGAGCAGAAGCTCAGCGTCTGGGCCGAACGCCTATTGAACGAAATGGCGCCCCTGGCGGACCTGTTCGACAGCGCCTGGGGCGACGACGACTACCGCCGCAGCCTGGAAACCCAGCGCGCCAAGGTAGCCGGCGAAACCGCCACACCGGCCGCGCACATGCTGGCGGAAATGAAAACCCACGGGCAGAGCTTTTTCCAGTGGGCCGCCGACAAGGCGGAGCAGCACCGCCAATACTTCATCGAGCGCCCGCTGGACGAAGCCTCGCAGAACCATTTCACACAGCTGGCGGGAGAGTCGCTGCAAAAACAACGGCAGGTGGAAGCGGGGGACAGGGGAACTTTCGAAGACTTTCTCGGCCAGTACTATGCACAGTACATTTTCTGCCAGCGCTGAATCCGCGACACCGCGATGAACTACCTCGCCCACCTGCTGCTCTCCGGCCCCGAGCCGGACTGGCGCCTGGGCGGGCTGCTGGGGGATTTCGTCAAGGGCCCGTTAAAGGGTGAACTGCCGGCGGACATAGAAGCGGGCATCCGCCTGCACAGGCGCATCGACGCACTCACCGACAGCCACCCCGCCTACCGGAAATCCCAGGCGCAATTGGACCCGAGCTGGCGGCGTTACGCCGGCATCATTCTGGATATCTGGTTCGACCACCTGCTCAGCCGGCAGTGGAACGAGTGGCACCACCAGCCGCTGGAGGATTTCTGCCGCGACTGCTGGCGGCACTTTCACAGCCGCGACAGGTATATCCCCCCGCGCGCGCAGGCATTTATGGAGCGCGCCGAACGCTTTAAACTTCTGCAGAGTTACGGCGACGAACAGGTGGTCGCCCAGAGCCTCGCTCGGGTAAGCCAGCGACTCAGCCGCCCGGTGCCGCTGCAGGATGCTCTGCCGGAGTTGTTGGCCCGGCGCCCCGTGCTGGAACGGAATTTCACCGAACTATTCGGCTATTTGAATCGGGAGGCCGCCGGGTTCCGGCAGTCCTACTCAAAACATCATTCGGAACAGAATAAATCATGAAGCTGCCCAATCCGCGCACCACCTTCCTGCTGGCTTTTCTCGCCGTGGTATTCCTGCTCGGTGCCGCCTTTTACCTGGAATATATCCGCGGGCTCGAACCCTGCCCGCTGTGTATCACCCAGCGGGTGATGCTGCTGGGCGCGGGTCTGGTATCACTGGCCGCCTTTCTGCACAATCCGGCCACCATCGGCCGGCGCATTTACGGCCTGCTGGTCTCCCTCTGGGCCCTGGGCGGACTCTATTTTTCCGGCCGCCAGCTGTGGCTGCAGAGCCTGCCGGAAGACCAGGTGCCCGCCTGCGGGCCGGGGATCAGCTATATGCTCGAATCTTTTCCGGTATCCGATGTGCTCAAGACCCTGCTCACCGGCGACGGCAACTGCGCCGAAGTGCAGTGGACGCTGCTGGGCATCTCAATACCCGGCTGGGCCGCGCTGGGCTTTATCGGGCTGATCGTCTTCGGCGCCTGGCAGGCCTTCCGCAAATCCTGAAGACCCGGGACAAAGATCGCCGTCCACCGGCTCGTCGGTGAGGCGATACCGGCCAGTTGCACACTGCCCGGCCCCTGACAGTTCCGGCGCGGATCAATCGCCGATTGCAGACTCGACCAGCGCCGCCATATCCCCATCCCCATGGCCGGCCCGTTCCCTCAGTCCACCCGCTACGCCCTCACGGGTTGCCCGGCGCTGGTTCTGGCTGACTTTCCACTTTCCCTCCAGCGTATCGATGCTGAGCTCCATTCCCACGATGGCGGCGGAGAGTTTTTCAATGAAGTCCTCCGGCGCGTCCGCCACCGACCACGGGGATGGAGCCCCCGCCTCCTGCTGCCCGGTCAGCCCCTCCAGTTGCTCCCTCAACCAGTGGGGATCATCCACGACCCGCAGACTGCCGCGGGCGTGCACCGCCACATAATTCCAGGTGGGAACCACTTTGCCGTGCTCGATTTTCTCCGGATACCAGGAGGGGGAGATATAGCTGTCGGGACCACAGAATATCGCCAGCGCCTGCAGCGGCTCCTCCGCTTATTCCTTCCTTTCAGTTTTTCAGTTGGTATCTATCTGGCGCAGAATGTACTCAGTTCCTTGCCGGCGGCGGGGGAATCTCCTATCTTGCAGAAAGCCGTTAGGAGTCACAAAGGGAAACCCGGAGATGCTGGAGAATTGCAAATCGGCGCGAGAGCGCTGGGGAGGCGTAAGCGAGATCATCGATCGCTGGTTGCACTCGCGCCAGGAGCTGCTGGTGCGCTTCTGCGCACTCTCCCAAAAGAAGGAAATTGCCGAGAGCGATGCCGAAGCCGAGGAGAATGTGCGTCAGCTCTGCCAGCAACTGGTGGACTACGTCTCCGCCGGCCACTTCGAGGTGTACGAACAACTGATCCACGAGGGAAAGGCGTTCGGCGACAAGCAGGGCCTGGAGACAGCGCGCCAGCTTTACAGGGAAATCGACGACACCACCGATGTCGCCGTGGACTTCAACGACAAGTACCAGGAGACCGATGACCTGACCGCGCTGCAGCGCGACCTGTCCCAACTGGGCGAGGCGCTGGAAACCCGCTTCAGTTCCGAGGATCAGATGATCGCGCTGCTGCACACGGCGCACAAGAACCAGTTGGCCTGAACCGTACTAGTGCTCACTTAAGCAATAGTCTGATGCGAAGATCCTGCCGGGGCGAATCCAAGATTCGCCTCTATATTTTCAATCGGCACAAAAAAAAGGGGCTCCGGAGAGCCCCTTTTTTTTGTCATTGACGAACAGCCTTACTCTTCCTGGGCGCCTTCATCCCCAGCTCCCTCTCCCTGAGTGCCTTCCGGCTGCTGCTCTCCCTCGGAGGACTCCTCACCGCCATCGGCCTGCACATTGGCCTTGTGCAGCTCCACCTCAAAAATCAGCGTGGCGTTGGGGCCGATCAGACCGCCGGCGCCGCCGGGGCCGTAGGCGAGATCTGACGGAATATACAGCTCCCACTTGGCGCCTTCCTTCATCATCTGCAGAGCCTCGGTCCAGCCCTTGATCACACCGTTCACCGGAAACTGTACCGGCTCGCCGCGGGCGTAGGAGCTATCGAACTCGGTGCCGTCAATCAGGGTGCCTTTGTAGTCCACTTCCACAGTGCTGTCGGCGCTCGGAGAGTCGCCAGTGCCTTCTCTGATCACCTTGTACTGCAGGCCGGAGTCGGTGGTGACCACCCCCTCCTTCTTGGCATTCTCCTCGAGGAACGCCTTGCCTTCCGTCAGGTTCTGCTCCGCCTTCGCTTTGAACTCTTTCTCCTGATCGGCCAGCATCTGCTTCTGCTTGGCCTGCATCTCCTCCTGGAAGACCGCGATGACCTGCTGCTTGTCCTCATCGGATATACGCGACTCGCGATCGTTGGCCACATCGTCCAGGGCCATCAGTACAACCTGCGGGTCCAGTTCCACGTCCTGGGACTTCAGGCGCTTGGCCATATCTTCGGCGATGATGTAGCTGACCTTTTGCTCCTGGGTCTCCAGGGCAACCTCCTCGCTCGCCTGCTCGGATTTCTGTTTGTCACAGCCGACCAGCGCGAGGCCCAGGGCAACTGCTGCAGCCAGAGGATATTTGTTCATGGGAATTGTCTCTTTATCCGTGATGTATTTGTTTAATCGTGTGGCCCAGTTGGCCAACGCAAAGAAGCGACTCAAGATCATCGCAGAAGCGCTCGGCCGGTAGCGGCCGGTCCCCGCCAAGTCTAACCCAAGGCGGCTGGAGGTGCACACCGGCACGCTGGTCCATACTGTGGATCTACTTCACACTAATCGACAGAGACAGCGGATTTGTACATACCCGGCTGTCCCGCAGGGAATGAAGTGCAGGGATGCACTTCACCAACAACAGCGCTATTATCGGCTCTCCACCGGTTGTTCCGGCACGCTTTGGGTGAATTGGCACTGCCGGTGCAGCGGACCGGCCAGCGAGGCTGGCAAGGGTGTGGGTCTGTGATAGCGGCTCGACCGTATAAAACGCCGGGTGTGTGCACCACCCGGGTGTACCGAATAGATCGAAAACCTCAGGATATCAACTCATGGCTGCCAAACAAAAAACTCTGGACAAGGTCGCGGAGCTGGAAGCTCAAATCGCCAAGCTCACCACTCAACTGGACAAGGCCCGGGTCAAGCAGGTCGCCGATGCCGGCAAAGCGGTACAAAAAGCCGACAAGGCAATGACCGCCGCCCAGAGCAAATTGTCCAAGGCCAAGACCAAGCTCGCCAGCGCCCGCACCGCGGCAAAGAAAAACAAGACCGCCGCCGTGCAAAAGCGGCTGGACGCCGCCAAGGTCACCGTCGCCAAACTGACAGAGACACTGCAGCAGGCCAAGGACGATGCCGCCGAAGCCAAGCAGACCGAGGCGTCGGCCAAGCTGGAGAAAAAGCTCGCGGACAGCCTCGACAAGGTAGCGGCCAAAGCCGAAAAAGCCGCCGCCGGCAAAACCAGGAAAGCCAAGAAGAAGAAAACGACTGCGAAAAAATCCGCGACAAAGACCGCGGCAAAGAAAACCACTGCGAAAAAGGCCTCGGCCAAAAAAGCGGCACCCAAGAAAAGCGCTGCAAAGAAAACTGCCGCAAAGAAAGCCGAAACGAAGAAAACGGAGACGAAGAAAACGGCGGTGAAAAAGGCCACCCGCAAAAAAGCTCCGGCCAAGAAGGCCTCCACTGCCAAGGCGCCGGCCGAGAAGGCCGCCGGCAAGTCAGCGGCTTCCAAGCCGGCGGCCAAAAAAGCCCCCGCGGGAAAACCTGCCGAGCCGAAGAGCCAGAAGCCTGAGGTTAAAAAGACCCCTTCCGGAGAGGCGGCGCAACCCGCCGAGCCCAAGCCCGGGAAAGCCGCTGCCGAGCCCAAGCCGACTCCCCCGGCGGAAAAAAAGCCGGAGAGCATTCCATCCAGCAGTGCACCGACCCAGGGCAAAACACCGGAGCCCCGTCCCGCCGGCAGCTCCGAGCCGGCCGGAGAGCAAAAACCCTCTCCCGAACCCAAGCCGACCATCACTCCGGCGACACCGCCCAACAGCCTGTTCGCCAGCGAGAAGTCCGGCGACGAGTAATTCCCGCTAACGGGAACCGGATTTAAAGGCTTCGATCAGGCCCGCCCAGCGGGCCTGATCTTTTTGCAGCAGCCCGTATTGCTGTCCCGCCAGTTCCAGGGCCGGTCGGTCCTCCGGCCAGCTCTCCTCCTGCAATTTCCACAACGCCGCCAGCTGGCGCTGTTCCAGTTTTTGCTCATAACCTTTGCAGTAGTCGTAGAGCCACTGGGCGCGCGGCCGCATGTTTCCGAGCCAGCGGCGCAGGTGGCGCACGCTGGAAATCATCCGCCGCCGCGGCGCCAGGCCGCTGTCCGCCACGCGCCAGCTCTCCTCGCTGAGCCGCCGGCCCCCGGCTTCCGCGTAGCTGGCCCAGAGCAACAGGCACACGTCTGCCCCCCTCTCGTCCTGGCACTCCAGCAGGAATTCCTCGACCTGGGGGTGGCGATAGAAGTCCAGGCAGAACTGCCACAGGGGGTTTTCCAGCGGTGACGATGGAGGTGCGGATTTTGTCACGGTAGAATCCCGACCATTTATTACGTCGATAGCCTAGCACTCCAGGCTCCAGACAACAGAGGTTTTAGTTGATCAATCTGCAAGGCGTTTCCCTGCAAATGGGCGGCCGCGAACTGCTGCAAAATGCGGACTGCCGTATCTTTCCCGGCCACAAGGTTGGCGTCATCGGGGCCAACGGCTGTGGCAAATCCAGCCTGTTCAAACTGCTGCTGCGCCAACTGGACAGCGACAGCGGCCGGGTGGAGGTGCCCACCGGCTGGCGCATCGCGCATATGGCTCAGGAAGTGGCCGCCGGCCAGCAGAGCGCCCTGGACTATGTGCTCGACGGCGACGACGAACTGCGCCGGCTGCAACGGAAGCTGCAACAGGCTGAGAACGGCGATATCGGCGGCCGCGAACTCGGCGAACTGCACGAGCGCATGGCGGCGATCGACGGCTACAGCGGCCCGGCCCGCGCGGCGCAGCTGCTCGACGGCCTCGGTTTCGCGCACACCGACCAGCAGCGCCCGGCCAGCAGCTTCTCCGGCGGCTGGCGCATCCGCCTGAATCTGGCCCGGGCGCTCATGTGCCCGGCGGATCTGATGCTGCTCGATGAACCCACCAACCACCTGGACCTGGACGCCACCCTGTGGCTGGAACAGTGGCTGCAGCGTTTTCCCGGTACTCTTCTGGTCATCTCCCACGACCGGGATTTTCTCGACGCGGTGGTGGACGGCATCGTCAGCTTCGAACAGCGTCAGCTACGCCTGTACAGCGGCAACTACAGCGCGTTCGAGCGCGCGCGCGCCGAGCGCCTGGCACAGCAGCAGGCACAGTACGAGAAGCAGCAGGTGGAGCGGGCGCATATGGAGGATTTCGTGCGCCGCTTCCGCGCCAAGGCGAGCAAGGCGAAACAGGCCCAGAGCCGTCTCAAGGCGCTGGACCGCATGGTGCAGATAGCGCCGGCGCATAGCGACTCACCTTTTCACTTCACTCTCCCCGCCGCCAACAAAACGTCCGACCCGCTGATCGATTTGCGCGAGGCGGATATCGGCTATGGGGGCAGGGCCGTACTGCGCGGAGTGCAGCTGGGCATCCAGCCCGGGCGCCGCCTCGGCCTGCTGGGGCCAAATGGCGCGGGCAAATCCTCGCTGATTAAAACCCTGGCGGGGGAGCTGCCGTTGATCGGTGGCGAACGCCTGTGCGGTGAACACCTGGCGATCGGCTACTTCGCCCAGCACCAGTTGGAGGCGCTGGACGGCGCCGCCTCACCCGTGTTGCACCTGCAGCGACTATCCCCGGAGGCCAGCGAGCAGTCCCTGAGGGATTTTCTCGGCGGCTACGGTTTTGCCGGCGACCGCGCCTTCGAAACGGTGGCGGATTTCTCCGGCGGCGAAAAAGCGCGGCTGGCACTGGCGATCCTCGCCTGGCAGAAACCCAACCTGCTGTTGCTGGACGAGCCCACCAACCACCTGGACTTGGAGATGCGCCACGCGCTCACCCTGGCGCTGGCGGAATTTCCCGGCGCGGTGGTGCTGGTGTCCCACGACCGCCACCTGCTCGCCAACACCACCGACGAGTTCCTGCTGGTAGCGGGCGGCCGCGCGGAACCCTACGCCGGCGACCTGGAGGATTACAAGCAGTGGCTGCTGGCCTTCAGACGCGGTGAAAAGGCGGAAGAGAAATTCCCCGGCGGCGAAAAACCAGCGGATGACAAAAAGGCCCAGCGCCGTGCCGCCGCCGCACTGCGGGAGCAGCTGAAACCGCTCACCGACAAATTGAAGCGCGTCGAACGGCAGATGTCGCAGGCGGAGAAGAAACTGGCCGAACTGGAAAGCCAACTGGCGGACGAGAGCCTGTACAGCGGCGGCCAGCAGGAAGAGATAGCCCGCGTGAACCGCGAGCAGTCACAACAGCGCGAGGCGCTGGACGAGTTGGAAATGCAGTGGCTGGAAATTTCCGAGCAGTTGGAAGCGGCCCGCGAAAGCTGAGCGAGACCGTTTTACTCGGTCCACAATTGCGGGCAGCCATCCTCGTACACAGGGGTACCCAGCGGTGTGGTGGGGCATATGTCCAGGTAGTTGGGCACGCCGTCGCGATCGGAATCCACCGGACAGCCGTCCAGGCCCACATCCACACCGAAGGGCGTCTGCGGGCAGTAATCCACATCGTCCAGGATGCCGTCCGCGTCGCGGTCGCGCATTATCACCAAGTCGTCGATCCACTGGTAACCGATGCTCAAACTGATGTGGCCGTCCAGACCGCCCTCTTCGATGCCCTGGAAGGCGCGCGCATCCGCCCGCGCCTGCCAGCGCGGCCCCAACTGGTATTTGACCCCCAGCCCCAGGTTCACCATGGTCTGGCGGTCGTAGTCCTTATCCAGGAACGGGTCCAGCAGATATTCCTCCCAGACCAGTAGATCGTCTTCGTCGAAATCCACGCGAAACTCCCCCACCCCGAAGGCCACGTAGGGCTGCCAGCAGAGATTGCCGCAGAAGCGCCCGGCAAACTGGTAGAGAAGATCCATGTGGTAGTTGCTGCCATCCAGCTTTTCGTCGATACCCTCCACACTCACGGTGAAGACGTGGTAGACCCCTTCCAGCGCCCAGCGGTCAGTGACGTTGTAGCCGAAGCCGAAACCGCCACCCCAGGTGTCCTCCGGCTCCAGTCCCTGAAAGGGGGTGCCGTCCAACCGGTCGCTGTCGAACCAGTAGTAGCCGCCGTTGAGGTAGAGGTTCAGCGTGCCCTCCAGGTCGGCGTGCGCCGGCGCGACGGAAATCGCCAGCGACACCAGAACCGCATGGAGAATAAGCGGGCAAGAGCGGCGTTTTATCATTTATCGCTCCGGAAGTTCCTTTTACCGGTATTAAACAGTGTCTGGGCAAACCTATAGCATTTGCGCTGCAGGTTTTACCCTGACCTGTTTGAAGATAGCAGACATTGCGCGGCGCAATGGCGCGCCAATAGACCTGATCGGCC
This sequence comes from Microbulbifer rhizosphaerae, assembly GCF_014191725.1. Taxonomy (GTDB): domain Bacteria; phylum Pseudomonadota; class Gammaproteobacteria; order Pseudomonadales; family Cellvibrionaceae; genus Microbulbifer; species Microbulbifer rhizosphaerae. Next base: position 181,906 of record NZ_JACHWZ010000010.1, on the reverse strand, counting down.
GAAGCTATCCATAGCAAAGAGGAAATCATCGGGGCGCAGCGGGAATGGGAGCGGGGCGGCGAACGTTTCGGAACCATCGCGGAGCGACGACCCGCCGCGGAGATTCCCTGGGCGAACAGCTGGCGGAGCCACAGCCGTTCGCGGGGCAGAGTTCTCACAAACGCTGGTACAGCAGATCCCAGACCCCGTGGCCGAGGCGCTGGCCGCGGCGCTCGAATTTGGTCTCCGGGCGGAATTCCGGGCGCTCGGAATAACGGTTTTTGCCCGCGGTGTTTTCCAGCAGCGACTCCGCCTCCAACACTTCGAGCATATGCTCTGCGTAGTTTTCCCAGTCGGTGGCCATATGCAATAGACCGCCGGCTTTCAGTTTCGCGCAGATCAGACGCACGAATTCCGACTGCACGATACGGCGCTTGTGGTGTTTCTTCTTGTGCCAGGGGTCCGGGAAATAGAGTTGGAAACGATCCAGCGAGCCGTCGGCGATACAGTCGTTCAGCACGTCCACCGCATCCGCCATATACACCCGCAGGTTTTTCAGGCCCAGTTTGCCGGCATTGTTGATCAGCCGGCCGACACCGGGCGGGTGCACTTCGATGCCGATAAAATCCTTGTCCGGTTCCGCCTCGGCCATAGCCAGCAGCGAATCGCCCATGCCAAAACCGATCTCCAGCACCAGCGGCGCCTCGCGGCCGAAAACTGCGCGCGGTTCCAGCGGGCCGTCGAACAGGGACAGGCCGTATTCTCCCCAGTAATTATCAAAAGCGCGGCGCTGACCCTCGGTCATGCGTCCGGCGCGGATCACATAGCTGCGGATGGATTTCTTTTTGTATTCGGTGCGGTAGGTAAATTCCTCCGCGGATTCTTCTTGCATTATTCGCGACCTCTGATGCGAACTCGATTCACTGTATTGTAGGAGCGTCCGTTGGCCGCGATCGGACTGCAATTCCGGCAGAGACTGATCGCGGCGAACGACCGCTCCTACAGAGGGAAATTATTTGGGGAGATTCAGCGCGGCGACAAACAGCGCCGTCCAGCCGCCGATCATCGCCAGCCCGCCCAGCGGGGTGACCGGGCCCAGCCAGCGCGGACCGCCGAAGGCCAGGGCGTAGAGGCTGCCGGAGAACAGCAGCACGCCCAGCGCGAACAGCCCACCGCTCACCAACAGCGATGTCTTCTCGCCCCAGTGCCGGATCAGCAGCGCGATGCCGAACAGTGCCAGCGCGTGCAGCATCTGGTAGAGCACACCGGTCTTGTAGGCCTCCAGCAGGTTCTCTGCGATTTTGCCGCGCAGGCCGTGGGCGCCGAAGGCACCGAGTACGACGCCGGTGCCGCCTAAAAAGGCGGCGAGGAGCAGGTAGAGTTTGGCCATGATTTCCCTTTTTGATCGAGCCCTTGTAGGAGCGGCCCATGGCCGCGATCGGAATAAACGGCAAGGTACAGCAGGCGGAGCTGGAGCTCCGCGGTCCCGGGTATAAAAAAACCGCGCGGCTGCGCGGTTTTTTCGCCGGTAATCGATATGCCCTGTCAGGCCTCCATCGCCACCCGCACTTTCTTCATCGCATTCTTTTCCAGCTGGCGGATGCGCTCGGCGGAGACGCCGTACTTGTCCGCCAGTTCGTGCAGGGTGGACTTCTCGTCGCTCAGCCAGCGCGCCTGGATAATATCGCGGCTGCGCTCGTCCAGCTGCTCCAGCGCGGCGGACAGGCTGTTGAGGTTGGTCTCCTGCCAGTTGTCCCGCTCCAGCTGGGCCGCCGGGTCGTAGCGGCGGTCCTCCAGGTAGTGGGCGGGGGCCTGCCAAGCGGTGTCTTCGTCCTCATCCACGCCGGCATCGAAGGCGGCGTCGTGAGCGGACAGACGGCCCTCCATCTCGTGTACCTGGGCCACGTCCACGTTCAGGTCCTGGGCCACCGCCCTGGCCTCGTCGTTGGTGAGCCAGGCCAGTTTCTTCTTCTGCCCGCGCAGGTTAAAGAACAGCTTGCGCTGGGCCTTGGTGGTGGCGATCTTCACGATGCGCCAGTTGCGCAGGATAAACTCGTGAATCTCCGCCTTGATCCAATGCACCGCGAAGGACACCAGGCGCACGCCCTTTTCCGGGTTGAAGCGCTTGACCGCCTTCATCAGGCCGACGTTGCCCTCCTGGATCAGGTCCGCCTGGTTGAGGCCGTAGCCGGAATAGGACTTGGCGATATGGACCACGAAGCGCAGGTGCGACAGCACCAGCTGGCGCGCGGCGTTGAGGTCTTCGCGGTAGTAGAGGTCTTCCGCCAGGCGCTTCTCCTCCTCGGCGGTCAGCACCTCGAAGCTGCTGACCGTCTGGATATAGGCGCCCAGGTTGGCGCCCGGAGACAGCATATGGACTGGCTGTAAGCTGGTTCCCATTCAGGTCTCTCCTTCTGAAAACTCGATTGCCGGAGCAGCGGTTGACTCTCCGGCTGCCGGCGCTTGCGCGCGGCAAATTGGCTTCAGTGTAGCACCTGCGCGGCCGCCTTAGGAAGCCCGCGCAGGCCCGGTGCAATGTGTTGATATCCGGGGCCTTAGAGGGGTTATCCACAACCGGGGTTCCGCTCCCGCGCAGCCTTTACTTTTCTTAATCCCTCAGCGCGGCTCTATCGCTTTGATGTGCCGCGCCACCGCCACCCAGGCGCCGAGCAGGCCCAGCAGCGCGGCGCCGCCGGTGAGCGCCAGCAGATAGCTGAAGCCAGGGCCGCGCAGGGCGTAGCCGCTGTCGTAGGATGATGCCAGGGCGGATACCGGGCCGGACAGCAGCGCCGCACCGCCGCTTACCAGCAGCCAGGCGAGCAGGCCGCCGGCGACGCCGTAGCAAAGGCCGCTGTACAGGAAGGGCCGGCGCACGAAGGCGTCGGTGCCCCCCACCAGTTTGACCACCAGTATCTCCTCGCGGCGGCTCTCGATATGGAGGCGGATGGTGTTCACCACCACCAGCAGCACCCCCAAGGCCAGCAACAGCGCCAGGCCGGCGGACAACCGCCGGCCCAGTTCGGTCAGCTGCGCCAGGCGCTGTACCCATGCCATATCCAGCACTACGGCGTCGGTGAGCGCGCTGTCGCGCAGCTGGGAGGCAAGGGCCTCCAGCCGGTCGCTGGCGGTATCCCGCGGGCGCACCAGCAGCACCGCCGGCAGCGGATTGGCGCCGAGTCCGGCCAGTGCGTCGCCCAGGCCCGAGGCCTGCTGGAATTCCCGCAGTGCCTCCTCGGGGGAGATATAGGTGACCTCGGTCACGGCGGGATCGGCGCGCAGTTCCCCGGCAAAGGACTGCACCGCGGTGTCGCGGGCATCCTTGTGCAGGAATACCGAGATCTGCGGTTGGCCGTCCCAGCCGGCCACTGCGCGCTGGAAATTGAGCAGCCCCAGTTGCAACGCCGCGGGCAGGGCCAGGGCGATGGCGATCACCAGCGCGGTCATGCCGCTGGCCAGCGGTGCGGCGAAAAAGCGCCGCAGGGCCTCCACCGCCATCTCCCGGTGGTGACCGAGCCAGCTGTGCCAGCGATCCCCCAGGCGGGTGCGCGCCGCCACTGCCCCGGTGGGCCTGGGCTTGGCTTCCGGCTCCTGTCGCTGCGGCTTGCGGGACGCCCGCTGGGCCTTGTGCGCCGCCTGCGGCGGCCTATGGGATGACTGCTTCACGGCCGGGGACTCCGTCGTAGATCAACTGGCCCGCCTGCAGGGTGAGCACCCGGCGTTTCATGCGCGCGATCAGTTCCAGGTCGTGGCTGGCCACCATCACGGTGACACCCACGGCGTTGAAGTCGGCGAACAACTGCATGATCTCCGCCGACAATTGCGGGTCCAGGTTGCCGGTGGGTTCGTCGGCCACCAGTATCGCCGGCTTGTTCACCACCGCGCGAGCGATGCCCACCCGCTGCTGCTCGCCGCCGGAGAGCACAATGGGGTTCTGCTTCTCCTTGTGCAGCAGGCCCACCTTGTCCAGCGCCGCGCGCACCCGACGGCCCACCTCGCGTTTGCTGCACCCGGCCACCGACAGCGGCAGGGCGACGTTGTCGAACACATTGCGGTCGAACAGCAGCTGGTGGTTCTGGAAGACGATGCCGAGATTGCGGCGGTAGTAGGGGATCTGGCCGTTGCGCAGGCGACCCAGGTTCTGCCCGGCCACCAGGATGCTGCCGCGGGTGGGGCGCTCTATCGCCGTGAGCAGCTTGAGCAGGGTGCTTTTGCCCGCGCCGGAATGCCCGGTGAGAAACACCATGTCGCCGCGCCCGATGTCCAGGCTGACGCGCACCAGGGCGTCCTGGCCGGATTCGTAGCGTTTGTTGACACTGTCAAAGGTAATCATGGGCAAAGGTGATCATGGGGCCAAATATTCTTGTTATATGCGCGGCGGGGCGGCCAACGGCCGCTCCTACAAGAGAAAAATCAGGTTGGTTCGCGGCCAAACAGCGCGGCGACGAATTCCCGTGCCTTGAACGGCTGCAGGTCCTCCGCCTGCTCGCCGACGCCGATAAAGCGTACCGGAATCCCGAACTTGCGCGCCAGCGCAAAGATCACCCCGCCCTTGGCGGTGCCGTCCAGCTTGGTCAGCACCAAGCCGGTGACGCCCGCGGCGTCTCGGAACTGCTCCGCCTGGCTGATGGCGTTCTGGCCTGTGCCGGCGTCCAGCACCAGCAGCACCTCATGGGGCGCGCTCTCGTCCAGCTTGCCCATCACCCGGCGCACCTTGGTCAGTTCCTCCATCAGGTTTGACTTGGTGTGCAGGCGGCCGGCGGTGTCGGCGATCACGATATCGATACCCCTGGCCTGGGCCGACTGCACCGCATCGTAGATGACCGAGGCGCTGTCGGCGCCGGTGTGCTGGGCCACCACCGGCACATTGTGGCGCTCGCCCCAGACCTGCAACTGCTCCACCGCCGCTGCGCGGAAGGTGTCGCCGGCGGCCAGCATCACCGAGCGGCCCTCGTTCAGATAGCGGTGCGCCAGCTTGCCGATGGTGGTGGTCTTGCCCACGCCGTTGACGCCTACCACCAGGATCACGAAGGGTCTCTTCGCGGTGTCGATCTCCAGTGGCGCCTCGACGCCGTCGAGCAGGCCCGCCAGTTCCCCCTGCAGCGCATTGTACAGCGCCTCGCCGTCGGCCAGTTCGCGGCGGGATACCCGGTCGGTGAGCCGCTCGACAATCTCCCCGGTGGCCTCCACACCCACGTCCGCCATCAGCAGGTGGGTCTCCAGTTCCTCCAGCAGGTCCTCGTCGATCTCCTTGGCGCCCAGGAACAGGTTGCCCATACCCTCGGCGAACTGGCTGCTGGTGCGGCTGAGTCCGCGGCGGATGCGCGAGAAGAAGCCCTCTTTCTTCGCCGGCTGCGGTGCGCTTTCGGCAACCGCCTCCGGCCCCGCGGGCTCGGCGGGCTGTCGGGGCTCAGGCGCGGAGGGCTCCTCCGCCGGCGCTGATTCAGGGGCTGCCTCTTCGGCCTCGGTTTCGCCGGGCTTGGGCTGCTTTTTGCGCAGGAAGTCAAAGATCATTCGTGAGTCCGGATGTACCGCTTGCAGAAAGGCGCTAATCTTAGCACCGCTCCAGCCCCCACACAGCCGTTATAGAGAATCGCCTTGGCCAGAAGTCCCTCGCGCAAATCCGCCCCCCAATCCCTGTCCCAGCTGCGCATCATCGGCGGCCGCTGGCGGGGGCGCAAACTGCAGTTTGCGCTGGTCGCGGGCCTGAGACCCACCGGCGACCGGCTGCGCGAGACCCTGTTCAACTGGCTGCAGTTCCATTTGCCCGGCGCCCGCTGCCTGGACCTGTTTGCCGGCTCCGGCGCACTGGGGCTTGAGGCCCTGTCCCGCGGCGCGGCCGAAGTGGATTTCGTCGAACGGAACCGCAGCGCGGCACAGACACTGAAGGAGCAGCTGGGCGCGCTCCAGGCGCAAAACGGCAGCGTACACTACACTAGTGCGAGCGATTTCCTCGCCCATACAGACACCCGCTACGACATAGTGTTTGTGGATCCGCCTTTTGACGACGACCTCTGGCAGGAAACGCTCGCTGCCCTCGGCAAGCACCTGGCAGAGGATGCGCTGGTCTATGTGGAGACCCCCCGCGACAAGGCAGTCCTCCCACCGGACGGCTGGCAGATCGCAAAGGAAAAACGGGCCGGGCGGGTGTGCATGAGGCTGTTTTCTGTCACTGGATAAGAACCAGGGATTGCCATCCGGGTAGGAAGTCCATGTCCCTGACCGACTTGCTGGCCGTCGATTGCATCATTGTCGATCAACCCGCCTGCAGCAAAGACGAAATACTGACAAAGCTGGTAGGGCTGCTTGATCGCGCCGGCAAGCTTGCAGATGCGGCGGCCTTTCTCGATGCCGTTCGGGAACGCGAGGAGACCGGCAGTACCGGTCTGGAGCAGGGAGTGGCTGTGCCCCACGCCCGCTCCGATGCGGTCCGCGAGCCCGCGCTCGCCTTTGCAATAGTGCCGGAGGGTATCGATTTCAGGGCCCTCGATGGCCTTTGAGTGCGGGCTGCCGGCTCCCCACGGTGGAATTTTCGTAATTGCGCTGGTGCAGCACTGGCCGGGCTATCTCGTAGCCCTCCTGGCCGGCACTGTACTGACCGCTGTTCTGGTCGGCCTGCTGAAGCGATTCCGCCCCCCTCCCAAAGTGTCTTGAATTGTTTCCGGGTGTGCGCGAAGGTGTCACATGCGCACGCTTCCGGATTTTGAGCCCGGACCACAAATTGTTTACCATGCGCGTCCCGTTCGGCCCCACAGAGCCCAGGTCCATGAAAAAAGTCGTCTACCCCGGCACCTTCGATCCGATCACCAACGGCCATCTGGACCTGGTGGAGCGGGCCTGCCGCCTGTTCGACCACGTGATCGTGGCGGTGGCGGCAAGCACCCGCAAAAACCCGCTGTTCACCCTGGACGAGCGGGTAGACCTGGCCCGACGGGTGCTGGGGCACCTGCCCAACGTGGAGGTGATCGGCTTCGATATCCTGCTCGCCGACCTGGTGCGCCAGCTGAACGCCTACGGAGTATTGCGGGGCCTGCGCGCGGTTTCCGATTTCGAATACGAATTCCAACTGGCCAATATGAACCGCCAGCTGGCGCCGGAGATGGAAAGCCTGTTCCTTACTCCGGCGGAACACCTCTCCTATATCTCCTCCTCCCTGGTGCGGGAAATCGCCTCTCTGGGTGGCGACGTGGCCAAGTTCGTGCCGCCGGCGGTACAGGAAGCGCTGATGGAGAAATTCCGCTGAAACTGCGCTCCGGCGCTTTCTGATACACTCGGCGCACACCTGTTTGACCGGGAGTTTTCTTGTGCGCAGCCTGCTTCTCGCCCTCGCCGTTTTCCTACCCACCGCCTTTGCCGAAGAGCCTCAACCGGAAATCGCCACCGGCCGCGGCGAGATCAAATCCGCCAGCGCGCGGGAATATATGGCGGTCACCGCCAACCCCCTCGCCAGCCGCGCGGCGGAACAGATACTCGCCCGCGGCGGCACCGCGGTGGATGCGGCCATCGCCGCGCAAATGGTGCTGGGGCTGGTGGAACCCCAGTCCTCCGGCATCGGCGGCGGCGCCTTTATGCTGAGCTACCGCGCCGACAGCAAAAAACTTCACTATTACGACGGCCGTGAGACGGCGCCCGCGGCGGTGGACGAAAACTACTTTATGCGCGACGGCGAGCCGCGTCCGTTTTTTCAAGCGGTGATCGGCGGCTATTCGGTGGGCGTGCCCGGCGCGGTACGCATGTTGGAGCTGGCCCATCAGCGCGACGGCAAACTGCCCTGGAAAATCCTGTTCGAACCCGCCATCGAACTGGCGGAGCAGGGGTTCACTGTCTCCCCGCGGCTGCACCAGTTGCTGGAAAGAATGCCCCAGGTCGCCGCGCGCCCGGCCATCGAGGCCTACTTTTTCGACGCCGACGGCGAGCCACTGCCGGTGGGCCATAGACTGAAAAACCCGGACTATGCGCAGACACTGCACACCATCGCCGCGAAAGGTGCGGACGCCTTCTACGAAGGAGAAATCGCCGAGGCGATCGTCGAGGCGGTGCGCAAAGACCCGGACAACCCGGGGCTGCTCACCGAAAAGGACATGGCCGGCTATCGCGCGAAGGTACGCGAACCGGTGTGCAGTATTTTTCTCCAGTACCGCGTGTGCGGCGCTGCTCCGCCGTCCTCCGGCGGCACCACCGTGGGCGCCATCCTGGGGATGCTGGGGCATTTCCCGCTGAACGGCTATGAGGCGGGCGACAGCGAACTCACGCACCTGTTCGCGCAGGCGTCCGAGCTGGCGTTTGCCGACCGCAACACCTATGTGGGCGACCCGGATTTTGTCGAAGTCCCCACTGCAGCGATGGTGGCGCCGGCCTATCTGGCAAAGCGCGCCGAACTGATCGATCCGAAGAAAGCCACCGCGGTGACGCCCGGCAAGCCGGCGGCCTTCGCGCGCAAACGCCTGACCGCCAAATCTCCGGAGCTACCCAATACCAGCCACCTGTCCATCGTCGACCGCTACGGCAACGGCGTGAGCATGACCACCAGTATCGAGACCGGCTTCGGCTCGCGGCTGCTGGTGAAGGGCTTCCTGCTCAACAACCAGCTCACTGATTTTTCCTTTACCCCGAAAAATGCCGGCGGCGCCCTGGTGGCCAACCGCATCCAGCCGGGCAAGCGGCCGCGCTCGTCCATGTCGCCCACCATCGTGTTCGACGGGGAAGGGGACATGCGCCTGCTGGTGGGCTCCCCCGGCGGCTCGCGGATTATCGACTACACCGCGCGCACCGCGCTCTATCACCTGGGGCTGGGCATGCCGATCGCCGAGGCCATCGCCGCCGGCAATATCGGCGCAATCGGCGGCCGCGTGGAGCTGGAGATCGGCTACTTTTCCGCGGATACGGTAATGGCACTGGAAAAGATTGGCCACAAAGTCACCCGGCGCGACCTCAACAGCGGCATCCACGCCATCGCAATTGTCGACGGCGAACTGCGCGGCGGCGCCGATCCGCGGCGAGAGGGGAGTGCCCTGGGCGAGTAACCGGCTATGGAGCCGACCCAGCCGCCGGTTTCGGAATGATCTTTTCAATCAGCTGCACGGCACTGCCCCGCAGCAGGCCCGTCGGCAGGCCGTTGTCAGCCTTTTCGATCACGCCGCCCTCCGGGTCCGGTGTATCGTCGTTGATGCCGGCGGCGGCCAGGGCCTCGGAATTGGCCCAGATGGAGCGGTGGTCACGGGAGAAGAGCACTATCGGGATCAGGTCGTTGACCTGGTCCAACTGCGCCTTGTGCGGCGGCGCGTCGCCGAAGGCGGCGGCGTCCCAGCCCTTGCCGACGATCACCTGCAGATCCGTGTTGTCGCGAATGAATTTTTCCACCGCCTCGATATAGTCGCCCGGGCTGCGGCCCCCGCGCAGGTCCAGCAGCCGCTCGACGCCGGGGAGCTGCAGCGGCTCTGGTTCCGGCTCGGGCTGGGTCGCCAGATCCGCCGGCGCCTGCGGTTTTTCAGTGGTCGGAGATGGCTCCCTGCGGTCGCAGCCGGCGGCGAGCAACACCACGGCACAGACTATCCAGATGCTCTTCATCGTTTTTCCCTTCGCTAAAAAATGCGGCCTTCGGGACAAGTATAGAAGGGGGGCCTGCGTTGAATTAAAGCCATTGCCCAAACCGGGATTCACCGGCCTAGCAACTGGTACTCCGTGGGGTTATCCGGGCAGGGCCCCAGGCTGCACTCCAGGGTGGTGGACACCAGGTTGATCAGCGCTATGACCAGGAAGGAGACCGCTGCGAGGTTCGCGAGTGGAGAGAGGGCGCGCGGCGGCGCGTCCTCAAAATGCTCCAGCGCCAACGTCACCGCCGCGTACAGCAGCAGCGCGGAGAACGCGATGAAGGCCCAGGTGTAGAAGTGCAATCCCAGGAAGGGAGAACCGAACCCCGGATCGCCGGGTGCTATGTGCAGCAACACCTGGCGCCCGGCGGCGAGCAGCCCGCCCAGGGCGGACACCAGTATCACCGTGTAGTGCAGCGGCCGCGGCCCGCAGCGCAGGTTCAGCAGCAGGCCGATGCCCACCATAAGAAAGGCCACGCGCTGCAGCAGGCACAGCGGGCAGGGAAGTTCGCGCAACCACAGCTGCCAGATAAGGGCAAACCACAGGATGCCACTCACCCCCAGCAGCGCCAAGGCGTCGGCAGTGCGGAGCGGGCTGAAGGCGCGGGGCGTCTGCATGACTACAGCGAGATATCGAGGGTACTGGTCATGTGGAAGCGGCACCAGATAAGGAAGATCGCCAGGGTCACCAGCCACCACCAGAGGCTTGCCCGGCAATGGCCGCGCCAGGCGAGCCAGGCGGAAATCAGCGCGCTGAGGAAGGGCAGCATCATGACCATGAGCGGACACCGGGCTGACGGGAAACTGCCCGAAGTATAGAGAAACTTTCAGCGCTGGCAGCGACTGCAGAAGAAGGTGTTGCGCTGGGCCAGGATCAGGTCGCGGATCGCGCGGCCGCAGCCGGGGCAGGGCTGGCCGGCACGGCCGTAGACGTTGAGCTGCTGGGCGAAGTAGCCGGGCTGGCCGTCGCCGCCGATAAAGTCGCGCAGGGTGGTGCCGCCCTGTTCGATAGCGCGCGCCAGCACTTCCTTGATGGCCTCGGCCAGGCGCAGGTAGCGGGCGCGGGAAATGGAACCGGCGGCCTTGTCCGGGCGGATACCGGCGAGAAACAATGCCTCGCTGGCGTAGATGTTGCCCACTCCCACGACGATGCGCCCGTCCATGATCAGCGCCTTGACCGCCTGGCGGCGGCCGCGGGAGGCGGAAAACAGGTAGTCGCCGTGAAAGTCACCGGACAGCGGTTCCGGGCCCAGGTGGGCGAGCAGTTCGTGTTCCGCGGGCTCTCCACCGGTCCACAGCAGCGCGCCGAAGCGGCGGGGATCGCGGTAGCGCAGGACCAGGCCGCTATCCAGCTGCCAGTCGATGTGGTCGTGTTTTTCCGCCGCACACTCCGGACCTACGAGGCGCAGGCTGCCGGACATGCCCAGGTGCCAGATGGCGCAGCCCCGGTCCGTGTGCATCAGCAGATACTTGGCGCGACGCTCCAGACGCAGGATCTTTGCACCGGAGATGCGCCTCGCGAACCCCTTGTCCACCGGCCAGCGCAGGCGATGCTGGCGCACCCTGGCCGAGCGGACCCTGTGGCCCTCCAGGTGGGGGGCCAGACCGCGGCGGGTGGTTTCTACCTCGGGTAGTTCGGGCATTTTGCTTTGGGCTTGTTGGGTAGGGCGGGCCTCCGGCCCGCGAGCCGAGCTGGAGCTCGGCGCTCCCGGCACACACAAAAAAGCCCGGAAACTCCGGGCTTTTTCCATCCTGCTACAGGCACAATCGTTACTTGATCTTGCCTTCCTTGTACATCACATGCTTGCGGACAACGGGATCGTATTTCTTGATCTCCATTTTTTCCGGCATGTTGCGCTTGTTTTTGTCAGTAGTGTAAAAGTGGCCGGTGCCGGCGCTGGAATTCAGGCGAATTTTCTCACGCATTGTTCTGTCTCCGATCTCTTAGCGGACTGCCGCCGTTAAAATTTTTCGCCGCGGGCGCGCAGCTCGCTCAGCACGGTGTCGATACCTTTCTTATCGATCACGCGCATTCCTTTGGCGGATACCCGCAGCTTCACGAAGCGCTTCTCGGATTCGACCCAGAAACGGTGGCTGTGCAGGTTGGGCACAAAGCGGCGCTTGGTGCGGTTTTTAGCGTGGGATACATTGTTACCGGTGACCGGGCGCTTACCGGTGACCTGACATACCTTGGACATCTGATGGCCTCTTCAAAACTCTCGAGCCCGCTGTGACGGAGCGGTGCGGGGACTGATTAATCCGGTTCCTGGGCGGACGCGGTATCTGTATAGAATCTGGCCCGGCCGCAAAAGAGCGGCGTTTTATACCAGAAGAGCCCCTCGGGGGCAAGTTCTGAACAACAGAATCGGCCTGTGGGGGCTTGCCCGCAAGCGAACAGCTACGGAGTTCCGCCCTTTTCGCCTGCGCAAGCAGGCTCCTACAGAGAGCACAGCGCCAGGCACCGCATTCAGAGCCTGTTTGGAGTCTCGCGCAAAACTCGCCTGGCCGGCATGGGTGCCTCTTTCCGGGACCGTATGAGGCATGGATGCTGATTACGAGCGTACAGGGATGTATTTACAGCGCGTCCCGGAAAGAGGCACCCATACCGGCCCCGCACGGAACGGGGACGATATGAAGACTCCAAACAGGCTCTAAAGCAACCCCTGCTCGGCAAAAGACAGCGCCGCCCCTTCTCCCACGATCATATGGTCCAGCACCTTGATGTCCACCAGCTCCAGCGCCTGGCTCAACCGCTCGGTGATCCAGATATCCGCCTGGCTGGGCTCACTCACCCCGGAGGGGTGGTTGTGGGCCAGGATCACTGCCGCCGCGCCCTTGTGCAGCGCCGCCTGCACTACTTCCCGCGGGTAGACGCTGGCGGCGTTGAGGGTGCCTTCGAACAGCTCCTCGAAGGCGATGACCCGGTGCTGGCTGTCCAGGTAGAGGCAGCAGAATACTTCGCGCCGGCGGTGGCGCAGCTGCGCGGTCAGGTAGTTGCGCACGGCGTCGGGGCTACACAGGGCATCGGTGCGCTGCAGGGATTCCGCCAGGTGGCGGCGGGCCATCTCCAGCACCGCCTGCAGTTGCACATACTTGGCGTCGCCCAGGCCTTTGCCGCGGCAGAACTCCCGCTTGTCCGCCTCCAGCAGCGGGCGCAGGCCGCCGAAATCCACCAGCAGTTGGCGGGCCAGGTCCACCGCCGAGAGCCCGGGAACCCCCGTGCGCAGGAAAATCGCCAGCAACTCCGCATCCGAGAGTGCCTCCGGCCCCCGCTCCAATAATTTCTCCCGCGGCCGCTCCGCCGCCGGCCAGTCCGTGATCGCCATGGTCTCCCTCCCTGTTTATCCTTATTCGCGGGGCACAGAAATGCTAATCTTACCCGCTCTCCCGATTTTGGAAACCGCGCCTATGTCCTCCCTGGCCGACAAACACATACTGCTGGGCGTCACCGGCGGCATTGCCGCCTACAAGAGCGCCGACCTGGTGCGCCGCCTGAAGGAGCGCGGTGCCCGGGTGCGGGTGGTGATGACCGCCGGCGCACAGGAGTTTGTAAAGCCGCTTACCTTCCAGGCCCTCTCCGGCGAGCCGGTGCACACCGACCTGCTGGACCTGGCGGCGGAGGCGGCCATGGGACATATCGAACTGGCCAAGTGGGCCCAACTGATCCTGATCGCCCCGGCCAGCGCCAACCTGATGGCCAAACTGGCCGCGGGCATGGCGGACGACCTGCTCACCACCCTGTGCCTGGCGAGTGAGGCGGAACTGGCGCTGGCGCCGGCAATGAATCAGGCCATGTGGCGCCACCCGGCCACCGCCGCCAACAGGCAAACCCTGTTGAACCGCAACACCCGCATCTGGGGACCGGCGGCGGGCAGCCAGGCCTGTGGGGACGTGGGACCGGGTCGCATGCTGGAACCGGACGCCCTGGTGACGGAGGTGGAGACCCTGATGGCAGCGAACCCATCGCTGACGGGCAAAACGGTGGTGATCACTGCCGGCCCCACCCGCGAGGCGCTGGACCCGGTGCGCTTCCTCAGCAATCACAGCTCCGGCAAAATGGGTTTCGCCCTGGCGGCCGCTGCGCGCCGCGCCGGTGCCGAGGTCACCCTGATCGCCGGGCCGGTGTCCCTGGCCACACCGCCGGGAGTCAAGCGTATCGACGTAGTCGACAGCCGGGAGATGCGCGATGCCGCCGAGCGCGCCGCGGACCTGTGCGACCTGTTTATCGCCGCCGCCGCGGTGGCGGATTTTCGCCCCGCCACGGTGGCGGAGCAGAAAATAAAGAAGCAGGACGACAGCGAGGAAGACGTCGTGGCGCTGGTCAAGAACCCGGATATCGTCGCCGGTATCGCCGCGCGCAGCAGCCGGCGCCCCTTTACCGTCGGCTTCGCCGCGGAGACGGAAAAGGTACTGGAGCATGCCCGGGGCAAGCTGGTGCGCAAGAAACTCGACCTGATTATCGCCAACGATGTGAGCACGGAGGACGGCGGCTTTGACAGCGACCGCAACGCCGTTACCGTGATCGACAGCACCGGCAGCGAGACCCTGCCACCGGCATTGAAAACGGAACTGGCCGAGCGGTTGATCGAAATCATAGCCGCCCGAGCATTTGCACAATAATTGGAATCTTTCGTGTCTTCCCGCAAACAGAATCGTCAACCCCTGATTCACAGCGGCCTGCTGTTGCCGGCCCTGCTGGCCGCCGCGGTCTGGCTGGGCGGTGCCTATATCGTCGAACGCAACATCATCTCCCCGCGCAACGCCGCGCAGGCCGAGGAGGCCGCTCAGCGGCAGGGAGAGAAGTATGCCGCCGAACTGAGCCGCTATTTCGACGGGCGTGCCCGGCAGCTGGAAAGCATAGGCAAAGGCGGCCACACCCCAGTCGAACTGCAGAAGGGCGATTTCCTGCCGCCGCAGGCCTCCGCGCAGTTTTTTGCCGATGGCGGGATACGCGTCGGCGCGGGAGATAATCCTCCCCTCAATTTCGCTCTGGTGGACTTGCTCAAACGTAGCCAGACGGAAGGCCCGCAGCCGGCGGAATTTCTGCGCACCGGCGCCGGCGACAGCTGGCAGTTGCACAGCGCCGTTGCCGAAGAGGGCGGACTGCTGCTGATCACCCAGCCTTTTTCCGTCATCGAAAAAATCCTGCAGAAATTCGACAGCGGCAACGGCGCCATTGTCCTGGTCCAGAAATTTCCCGACGGCACACCGCAGACACTGTGGCGGGCGGGGCAGGGCAACAGCGGCAGCACCAGCGCACCGGTCGGCGGCAGCTACCTGATTGTGCAGTTCCAACCCTCCGCATCCTTTGCCCAGCGCCATGGTCTCGGCGCGCACTGGTGCTATATCGCCGCCGCGTTCGGGCTGCTGGTTTCCTTGTTGTTATTGCTGCGCTTCCTGCCCCGCAATGCCCCCGCACCCTGGGAACGCATCAACAATAAAATGAAACAGCACAGGGGCGGGGGGAAACCCGACGACGCGGAGCCGGAAGCCGAGCAGTTCCAGTCGCCGCCGGAACCGCGGGAGCCCGTTCCCACGCGTGCCGCCGCGCCCAGCGTGCGCGAAGAAGTTGTGGAAGAAGCCCCGGCGAAATCCCAGCCGCCCCTGGGCACCGACTTCCCCCGCCACGTGTTCCGCGCCTACGATATCCGCGGCGTAGCCGGCTCGGAAATCAACGAACCCTTCGCCTACCAATTGGGGCGCGCTCTGGGCACCCTGGCCCAGCACGTGGGCGAGAAAATCCTGCTGGTGGGGCGCGACGGCCGCAACAGCAGCGAACTGCTGAGCAGCTGCCTGATCGAGGGAATCCTCGACAGCGGCTGCAACAGCGTCGACCTGGGCCTGGTGCCCTCGCCGCTGCTCTACTACGCCTGCGTCCGCGGTAAAAACACCAGCAGCGGAGTAATGGTGACCGCCAGCCACAACCCGGCGGAGTACAACGGCTTCAAGATCCTGTTGCGCGGGCGTCCACTGGCCGAGGACAAGCTCTCGGGACTGCGCCAACTGATGCAAAAGGGTCCGTTCAAAAGCGGGCAGGGCAGCAACCGTCAACAGGATGTGCGCGAGAGCTACATCGAGCAGATCTACAACGACGTGGCGCTGGCGGGACAACCGCACCTGGTGGTGGACGCCGGCAACGGCTCCACATCCCTGTTGGCGCCCAGGTTGTTCGAACAGCTGGGCTGCGCGGTCACTCCGCTGTTTTGTGAAATCGACGGGGATTTTCCCAACCATCCGCCGGACCCTTCGCGGCCGGAAAACCTTCAGGCTCTGATCGAAAAGGTAACCGAGACCGGCGCAGACCTGGGTGTGGCCCTGGACGGCGACGGCGACCGGGTGACCCTGGTCTCCGCCTCCGGGCGCATCGCCTGGGCGGATCAGCTGGTGATGCTGCTGGCCCGGGACGTGCTCGCGCGCAACCCCGGCGCAGATGTGGTGTTCGACGTAAAAAGCAGCCGCGCCGTCGGCCAGTTGGTGAACCAGTACGGCGGCCGCCCGATCATGTGGAAGACCGGCCACGCCCCCATGAAAACCAAAATGCAGGAAACCGGTGCGCTGCTGGGCGGCGAACTGTCCGGGCATATTTTTATCAAGGACCGATGGTTCGGCTTCGACGACGGCATCTACGCCGCCGCGCGCATACTGGAAATCATGGCGCTGCGCGAGCAGAGCCTGGACGACTTGCTCGATTCGCTGCCACAGCTGGTAAGTACCCCGGAAATTCTTTTGCCGGTGGAGGAGGGCGAGAAATTCGCTTTGATCGAGCAGCTGAAAAACACCGGCGAGTTCGACGCGGCGGATATCAACACCATCGACGGCCTGCGCATCGAGTACGCCGACGGCTGGGGCCTGGTGCGCGCCTCCAACACCGGCGCCGCCCTTACCCTGCGTTTCGAGGCGGAAACCGAGGAAGCGCTGGAGCGCATCCGCAAACAGGTGATGACACAATTGAAAAAAATCGATCCCAAGCTGACGGTACCGGACTGGCAGCTGGTGTAGCGCCGTGCGCACCGAGAACCCCCGGAACACTTTCGGTGCGCACGGCGCACCCTACGAACAGGAACTTTCCCTTTATGTCATTGGATCAGAAATCCGCCCTACGCGTCGCCCAGGTACTGAACGAGGCGCTGCCCTATATCCAACGCTTCACCGGCAAGACGATAGTGGTGAAATTCGGCGGTAACGCCATGGTGGATGAAAAGCTGCAGAACAGCTTTGCCCGCGACATTATCCTGATGAAACTGGTGGGCATGAACCCGGTGGTGGTGCACGGCGGCGGGCCACAGATCGGTGAGCTGCTGGACAAACTCAGCATCGAATCCCGCTTCGTGGACGGCATGCGGGTCACCGACAGCGAGACCATGGACGTGGTGGAAATGGTCCTCGGGGGCACGGTGAACAAACAGATCGTCAACCTGATCAACAAGAACGGCGGCCGCGCCGTGGGTGTTACCGGCAAGGACGGACTGCTGATTCGCGCCAGGAAACTGCAGCGGGAAAACGCCGCCGCGGGCCTGCACGCCTCGGAAATTATCGATATCGGCCATGTGGGCGAAGTGGAGAGCATCAACACCGATGTCATCGACATGCTCATCCACAGCGACTTTATACCGGTGATCGCCCCTATCGGCGTGGGTGAGGACGGCGCTTCCTACAATATCAACGCGGATCTGGTGGCCGGCAAGATCGCCGAATACCTGCGCGCAGAAAAACTGATGCTGCTCACCAATGTAGCGGGCCTGCAGAACAAGGAAGGCGAAGTGCTCACCGGCCTCAGCACCCTGCAGGTGGACGGGCTGATCGCCGACGGCACCATCTATGGCGGTATGCTGCCCAAGATCGCCTGCGCCCTCGACGCGGTGAAATCCGGGGTAACTTCCGCGCATATCATCGACGGCCGCGTACCCCACGCGGTGCTGCTGGAAATTTTCACCGATATCGGCGTGGGTACCCTGATCACCAACAACGGCGCACAATCGCACCAATTGCCGGATAACATTGAAGCGCGCGAGACAAATCGCTAGGATTCCCGCGCCTCTCCCAGCCGGCAGAGCCGGCGGCGGCTCCCGCTTAGGGCCTGTTTGGAATTTTATACACAACTCTCCGGGCCGAGAGAGAGAGATTCCAGACAGGCGCTTACTCTCAAAGGCATAACAACAAGGCAGTCAATGAGCAGCGAAAAAATCAACCGGCGCCAACAGATACTGCAGGCCCTGGCGCACATGCTGGAGGCCAGTCCCGGCGCCCGCATTACCACCGCGGCCCTGGCCAAGGAAGTGGGCTTTTCCGAGGCGGCGCTGTACCGCCACTTTCCCAGCAAGTCCAAGATGTTCGAGGGCCTGATTGAGTTTATCGAGGACACCGTTTTCAGCCGCGTGTCCCTGATCCTGCAGGAGGAGCCCTCCGCCCTGGCGCGCTGCCAGAAAATCCTGCACCTGCTGCTGGCCTTCTGCGAGCGCAATCCGGGCATCACCCGGCTGCTCACCGGGGATGCTCTCACCGGCGAGACTGAACGGCTGCACGGCCGCATTCTGCAATTCTTCGACCGTCTGGAAACGCAGTTGAAACAGATCCTGCGTGAGGCGGAGCTGCGCGAGCAGCTGCGCCCGGCAATTCCCCTCGGCGGCGCCGCCAACCTGCTGTTGGCCAGCGCCGAAGGGCGCATCGTGCAGTACGTGCGCAGCGGCTTCAAGCGCAAGCCCACCGAGTACTGGGCAGAGCAGTGGCCGGTATTGATGGCGGGATTCTTTCGCGAGACGGCACTGGCGCAGTAAGAGGAAAATTCGACCTCAGTGCGGGGCCGGGTGGGGTACCGCTTTCCGGGACACGGGCTGGGCGCCCCCCTTTAATACGTCCACGTCCTTGTACGCTCGTAATCGGCATCCCTGCCTCACAAATCTGCCGGAGCAGATTTGGACGCCGAAGGCGCCCGCAGGGCGAACGCCAGGGATGGCGCGAGTCATCCGGTCCCGGAAAGCGGCACCCCACCCGGCCCTGGAGAGTTTCGCACGAGAGTCCAAACGGGCTCTAAGAGTAGTCGAGTGTAAGGTGCGCCGCGCGCACCGCCCGAGCAACGGTGCGCACGGCGCACCCTACGGGGCGATTTCCGCGTAGCGCCTGGCGGCGTGATCAAACTCCTTGTTGAGTCGCTCCGCCTCGGCTTCGCGCCGGCTCAGGCGCTCCTTCAGCACCCCGATTTCCTTTTTCAGGTCGGCGATGCGCGCCAGCAGCTCCGGCGGCACTTCGCGGCCGTTGCGCTGAGTGCGTGCGGCGGCGGTTTCTTCCTGCTCTACCTGCCGGTGAAGGCTGGTGATATTGGAGCGCATGATCGCCATATCCTGATTCACCACCGCCAGTTTGCGCGAGCGCGCGCTCTCGATATCCGCCACGCTGTTGTAGCGCTTGAGTAGTTTGAGGTCCTCTTCCCGCTGCGCCTTGCGGCGCTGCTGTTCCGCCAGCTCCTCGCCGCTGAGTTGCGGCGGCACCACTTTGAGCACGCGCCCGGAGAGACTGAGCACTTCGTAGCCATCGGCTACATAGCGGGGCGGCACCAGGTCGTCCAACACCTGGACACCCTGCTCATCCTTATAACGGTAGAGCACCTTGCCACTGAACTCGAAATCCCCCTTTTTTCCGGGTTGTGCCCATACGGGGGCCCAGGCGACGGAGAGCGCGAGGACGGCGGCCGGGAACAGGGGGGCGATTTTCATCGCTCTTCTCACATGGGTTGGTCGGGTTTGCCGGAGACGCCGTAGCGCCGCCGATAGTCCACTATCTTCTGCAAGGTCTCGCTGTCTTGCGACTCCTCCTGCAGGTAACGGACGATGTGATCCAGCTGCACAATGCTGATCACCGGGATATTGTACTGCTGCTCCACCTGCTGGATAGCGGACAGTTCACAGTCCTCGCCGGCCTTTTCCTGCCGGTTCAGGCCGATCACCACGCCGGCGGGCTCCGCCCCCTGCGCGGCGATGATTTGCATGACCTCGCGCACTGCGGTACCCGCGGTAATCACGTCATCAATGATCAAAACCTTGCCAACGGGCGGCGCACCCACTAAGGTTCCGCCTTCGCCGTGATCCTTGGCCTCTTTGCGGTTGTAGCAGAAGGGCTTGTCCACGCCTTTCTCTGCCAGCGCCACGGCGGTCACCGCTCCCAGCGGTATGCCCTTGTAGGCCGGCCCGAAGATGACATCGAACTCCACTCCCGAGGTCAAAATCGCCTCGGCATAGGCCCGCCCCAGTGCCGCCAGCGCGGCGCCGGTGTGGAATCGGCCGGCATTGAAAAAATAGGGGCTGCGGCGGCCGGATTTCAGTGTGTAATCGCCAAAACACAGCACCTGGTGATCCAGGGCCAGTTGGATAAAATCGCGCTGATACTGCTGCATGGAAATTTATTAACTATTGGCTAAGGTGAAGGGAGACTTCTCCACAGATGCCTGTCGGAGAATGACAGTCGAATAATGCTAGTGACAATGCGGGTAATCATACACAGTCCGCTGGTAAGGGGCTAATAATGCGAATAGTGAGTCTGTCGGTAGACGGAGTGCACCAGGCGGCGCAGCGCGGTCTTTACGACTGGCTGGCGGATCAGGACGCGGATATCGTCTGCCTGCAGGACCTGCGCTCGCTGGAGCCGGAACTGGACCACCCGATCTTCCATCCCGACGGCTATTACAGCTACTTCTTCGATTCCGGCAATCCCCACGAGAACGGCGTCGCCATCTATACCCGCTACCAGCCCAAGGCGCTGATCTACGGCATGGGTTTCTCCAACGGCGAAGATATGTACGGCCGCTATCTGCAGGCGGATTTCGAGCGCCTGAGCGTGGGCTCACTGCTGGCGCCGGCAGCCAGGGACGAGGCATCGCTGGAGAAGAAGGTGCAGTTTTTCGACGACATGCAGGCGCACCTGGTGAAGATCAGCCGCAAGCGCCGCGACTTTATATTCTGCGGCAACTGGGGCATGGCCCACCGCCGGGCCGACGTGCAGAACTGGCAGGACTACCAGGACACCCCCGGCTTTATGCGCCACGAACAACGCTGGCTGGACCAGTTGTTCAACGACATCGGCTATGTGGATGCCTTTCGCAGGGTTGTCAAAGATGCCGACGAGTTCACCTGGTGGCCCAGCGGCAGGGTGGGCGAGGGGGACGGCTGGCGGATGGACATGCAGATAGTGTCCCAGACCCTGAAAAACCGCATCGAGTACGGCGCCATCAACAAGAACGTGGACTTCTCCAGCCACCTCCCGGTGATTATGGATTACGACCTTGAAGTTTAATGCGGAATGATGAATGCGGAATACGCGATCTAGCTGATTGCCGCCGGGACGGCCATAGGCCGCGCGCGGGCTGACGGTTGACAGCGAAAGCCTTGGAGCACAGAGAAGCCTTTCCGCATTCCGCATTCCGCATTTATGGAGCACATCCCTGTGCTCCACTCGCTTCGCGAGCAGCCTTCGGCTGTGCAAATCCGTTCCCGACAGATTTGTCCGCATTATTCTGCCAGCGCCTTCTTCTGCAGCGCAGTCAGTTCGCCGATCCCCGCCTTCCCCAGCGCCAACATGCGCGAGAACTGGGCCTCGGTAAAGGGCGCCCCCTCGGCAGTGCCCTGCACCTCGATCATGCCGCCGTCTTCTGCCATCACCAGGTTCATATCGGTGTCCGCGCGGCTGTCCTCCGGGTAGTCCAGGTCCAGCACCGCCTCGCCCTCATAGATACCCACGGAGACCGCCGCGACGAGATTGACCAGCGGATCGGTATCGATGATTTTCTCCCGCTGCATATGGCGCAGTGCGTCCACCAGCGCCACACAGGCGCCGGTGATCGCCGCGGTGCGGGTGCCGCCGTCCGCCTGGATCACGTCGCAGTCCAGGGTGATCTGGTTTTCACCCAGTAGTTTCAGGTCCACCGCCGCGCGCAGCGAGCGGCCGATGAGCCGCTGGATCTCCACCGTGCGCCCGCCCTGTTTGCCGCGCGCCGCCTCCCGCCCCATGCGCGAGCCGGTGGAGCGGGGCAGCATGCCGTACTCGGCGGTGATCCAGCCGCTGCCCTGACCGCGCAGGAAGCGCGGCACCTCGGCGGCCACCGAGGCGTTGCACAGCACTTTGGTATCGCCGAACTCCACCAGTACGGAGCCCTCCGCGTAACGGGTGTAGTGGCGGGTAATGCGCACGGGGCGCAACTGTTCGGGCGCGCGGCCGCTGGGACGCTGCATGATTCACCTCGGGTCGGTTCAAAACGCGACATTATACCTGCCCGGGCCGCCCGCGGCGGCTGTGCTATGATTCCCGGCCACTTCGCGGAGAGACTTATGGCCAGCAATAAGGTTCACAACGACTGTGTGCGCAGCATGACCGCCTTCGGCCGCGCCGAGGCCCCATACGCTACCGGCACCGCCACCTGGGAACTGCGCTCCGTCAACCACCGTTACCTGGAGCCGCTGTTCCGCCAGCCGGAAACCGCGCGCCCGCTGGAATCCCAGCTGCGCGAGAAGCTGCGCAAGCAGCTCGCGCGGGGCAAGGTGGAGCTGACCCTCAGCCTCAAAGCCACCGGCAGCGAGAGCGCCAGCCTGGAAGTCAATCGCGAACTGATCCGCGCACTGGCGCAAGCCGCAGATTCCGTGGCCGCGGAGCTGCCCAACACCGCGCCGCTCAATCCCCTGGAACTGCTGCAGTGGCCCGGCGCTATCGCAGAACTGCAGACGGATGCTGAACAGCAGGCACAGGCGATCCTCGCGGCTTTCGACGAGGCCCTGTGCCAGCTCAACGCCAACCGCGAGCGGGAGGGCGCGGAGCTGCGCAAATTTATCGAAACCCGATTGCAGCGGGTCGAGGAACAGGTCGCGCGGGTTCGCGAACTGTTGCCGCAAATCCTGCAGGCACAGCGGGAAAAACTGCGCGGGCGGCTCGAAGAGCTGCTCGCAGAACTGGACCGGGACCGGCTGGAGCAGGAAATGGTATTTCTCGCCCAGAAGGCCGACGTGGATGAGGAGCTGGACCGCCTGGACGCCCACGTGGCAGAGACCCGACGCGTACTGAAAGGCGGCGGCCCCATCGGCCGGCGGCTGGATTTCCTGATGCAGGAATTCAACCGGGAGGCGAATACCCTCTCATCCAAATCCGCAGTGACCGATACCACCCAGGCGGCGGTGGAACTGAAGGTGCTGATCGAACAGATGCGCGAGCAGGTGCAAAATATCGAATAGCGCTCTCCACCCTTCACCCCTCCATACCAACAAAAAAGCCGCTCACCAGAGCGGCTTTTTTGCTTCGGCACAGCATTGCTGGATCTACATCTGTGCCCGCTCGACGTAATTCTGATATGCGGGTATTGCGATCGCGGCAATGATGCCGATAGACGCAATGCCGAAAAAAATACTGAGAATAAAGCCGACGATCACACCCGATGAATTGGGGATCGTCCTGGGTCCATATTCGTTGGTCCCCTCCTTGCCGGGGAAGAAAAGCAGGTAGATCAGAAGCCCCAGATTGACCAACGGCAAAACAAACAGCAGCAGCCAGATCCCCGAGTGCCCCAGATCGTGCAGGCGGCGTACATACAGGGAAAACCCGTAAACCATGCTGACCAGCAGCAGGACAACGTACGCCAGGGCTCCCAGCCATGCGCTGACAGGTGTGAACACGGCCACTGCCAGCGAGCAGGCCACCATAAAGATAAAAGAAGAGACCAGTAAATAGGTCACCAGACGCAGACGACCCAGGCGGCCGGAGAAGGAAAAGATCTTCGGCTCTGCCGGCTGTATATCCTTCTCCTGAACCAGGTCTGCGGTCTCCGGCGAAGCGTAGGGGTTGGCCACTGTGGACATGAAATTTCCCGTGTTTTTGTTATTTCCTCAAAAAACAGCCGGGTTTATCCCCCGGCTGTCGACCCGGATTATCTCAACCGCTCCTCAATCAGCAACAAGACGCCTCCTCTTTGGCAAAGTGACTGAGATCTATTTCTCAGTATTATCCGGACATATCCGCCTATCCTGTAAAAAATCCATTTTTTGCTCAGAACCTCGATATTTGTCTTTATTTTTCCATGAGGTAAGGAAGTATCTTTCCGTTATAGGTAAACATTAGGACAAAGTTGATTGGCGTGTTGCACTTCTTTCTCCCGAAAAATCACCCATTCGCACTAAATCGGTGCAAATAAATTTCACTCGATCCATTCACCCAGTCAAAAAGGAGGGACAGACAAAAAAATCCATACAGCACTAGAGAAGAGTCAAACGGCGTGCCTGAACAAAAAAGCGGACGCGACCGATAAGAATAACCATGGAGCATTGAGCAACAATGAAAGTACCTTTTAAAAACATCCTGCGGAAATCGGCAATGGCCGGTGCGGCCGCACTGCTGGCCGGTGCGCCTCTCGCAGCCACTGCGGTGGAACACAGCGGGCCCTCGGCGGTCCCCTCCAATACGGCGGCAGTCACCGACCGTATTATCGTCAAGTACAAGAACTCCTCGCAGATGGGCATCGCCTCCAGCATGTCCCGCGCGGCACTGGAAAACGCCTCACATCTGGCCGGCACCGAGCTGAAGCACATGCGGCGCCTGGCTACCGGCGCCCAGCTGATGCGTTTCAACGGCCGCAAGGGAAAGACGGAACTGGCGGAAATCATCAGCCGCCTGCAGCAGGACCCCAACGTGGAATACGTGGAACCCGACCTGCTGCTGCAGCCCATGGCCATCCCCAGCGATCCCCGCTACAACGAGCAGTGGCACTACTTCGAATCCACCGCCGGCCTGAACCTGCCGAGCGCCTGGGACACCACCCAGGGTGAGGGTGTGGTGGTCGGGGTCATCGACACCGGCTACCGCCCCCACGCAGACCTGGTGGACAACCTGCTGCCGGGCTACGACATGATCTCCGATTCGGAAATCTCCCGGGACGGCGACGGCCGCGACAGCGACGCCAGCGATGAGGGCGACTGGACCCCGGCCAACGCCTGCTACTCGGGCTCCCCGGCCAGAAACAGCAGCTGGCACGGCACCCACGTCGCCGGCACCATCGCCGCCGCGACCAACAACGGCATCGGCGTGGCCGGCGTGGCCTACAAGGCCAAGGTAGTGCCGATCCGCGTGCTGGGCCGCTGCGGCGGCTACACCTCGGATATCGCCGATGCGATCATCTGGGGCGCTGGCGGCTCCGTCAGCGGCGTGCCCGCCAATGCCAACCCGGCCCAGGTGCTGAACCTGAGCCTGGGCGGCGAAGGCAGCTGCGGCAGCACCACCCAGAATGCGATCAACACTGCGCGCAACCTGGGTGCCACCGTGGTGGTGGCTGCGGGCAATGAAAACACTAACGCCAGCAACTCGAACCCAGCCAACTGCTCCGGTGTGGTGACCGTGGCCTCGGTGGACAGATCCGGCGGCCGCGCCTTCTACTCCAACTACGGCAGCGTGGTGGATGTGGCGGCACCCGGCGGCGACACCTCCACACTCAGCAACGGCGTGCTGTCCACCCTGAACAGCGGCACCCAGGGCCCGGCCAACGACAACTACGCCTTCTACCAGGGCACCAGTATGGCCACCCCCCATGTGGCCGGCGCCGCGGCACTGCTCTACGCGGTAAATCCGAGCATCACCCCCACTGAGGTGGAGTCCACCCTGGTGAGCACCGCGCGCAGCTTCCCCGCGTCTTGCAGCCAGTGTGGTTCCGGCATCGTAGACGCCGCGGCCGCAGTGGCAGCGGCTGGCGGTGGCGGTGGCGGCGGCGGCACCGATCCGGGCGACGGCACGCTGGAAAACGGCGTGGCGGAAGCCAACCTGTCCGCCAGCACCGGCGAAGAGCTGCACTACACCCTGGAAGTGCCCGCCGGCGCCTCCAACCTGCAGTTCCAGATCTCCGGTGGCAGCGGCGACGCGGACCTGTACGTGCAGTTCGGCTCGGCGCCGACCACCTCCAGCTATGACTGCCGGCCCTGGCTGAGCGGTAACAGTGAGACCTGCAGCATCTCCAATGTGCAGGCCGGCACCTACTACGTGATGGTGCGTGCCTATAGCAGCTTCTCAGGCGTGAGCCTGGTGGGCAGCTTTGGCAGCAGCAGCGGCGGCGACAGTGGCTGGACCGAGACCAACCTCTCCGGCAACCAAGGCTCCTGGCAGCACTTCACCCTGGATGTGTCCTCCGGCATGTCCTCGCTGGACGTGCAGATGTCCGGCGGCAGTGGTGACGGCGACCTGTACGTGCGCTACGGCGCCCAGCCCACCACCGGCAGCTACGACTGCCGGCCCTTCCGCAACGGCAACAGCGAGAGCTGCAGTTTCAGCAGCCCGAGCGCGGGCACCTGGTATATCAGCATCCACGGCTACTCCGCCTATTCCGGGGTAACCCTGGGCGCGCAGGCGAGCCCTTAATCGCCGCAAAGGGAGGCCACCGGGCCTCCCTGTCCATAGGGGCGAAACCTTGTGTTCGTCCCTATGCGCCGCCCCAAAAACTCTAACGAATTCCGAAATCTGTCTCCCGCCGCCGTTTCCCGCACCCGCTCCCTGTGGCACAGTCCCCGCATCCCCCCATAAGAAATATAAAAGAGGTATCCGTGAGCCTGGTCACCCTGGCGATTCCCTTTTTCCTTATCGCAATACTGGTGGAGCTGGCGCTGGACCGCTGGCGCGGCTGGGGCCTGTACCGATTGAACGATGCCATCGGCAGCCTCAGCGTCGGCATCCTGAGCCGTATCACCGGTCTGCTGCGCAAGGGCGTACTGCTGCTGGTCTATATCCCGCTGTACGAATTGTTGGAGCCCTACTACCGGGCGGTGGGCTTCAACTGGTCGCTGGACAACGGCTGGCACCTGCTGCTGGCGGTGCTGGCCTACGATTTCTGCTATTACTGGAAGCACCGAATGGCCCACGAGATCAATCTCTTCTGGGCCGACCACCTGGTGCACCACCAGAGCGAGGACTACAACCTCACCACCGCACTGCGCCAGCCCAGTGGTGGTCCGCCCATCGGCTGGATTTTTTATATGCCGCTGCTGCTGATCGGCCTGCCGGCGGAGCTTCTGATCACTGCCGGCGCCATCGACCTGATCTACCAGTTCTGGGTGCACACGCAGAAATTCCCCAAAGTACGGTGGATGGAGTGGATTTTCGTCACCCCATCAAATCATCGGGTGCACCACGCGCAGAACAAAATCTATGTGGATAAGAATTACGGCGGCGTGCTGATTGTCTGGGACCGGCTGTTCGGCAGCTACCAGGAGGAGTTGGAAAAGGAACCCTGTATCTACGGGGTGCGCAAGCCGCTCAACAGCTTCGACCCCCTGGCCGCCAACCTGCAGCATTACAAGCGCATGGCCCTGGACGCCTGGCACACCAAAAGTTGGCGGGACAAGCTCACTCTCTGGTTCCGCCGCACCGGCTACCGCCCGGCGGATGCGGAGGCGGCGATGCCGGTGCCCTCCTGCGACCTGGACAATTTCCGGCGCTACGACCCGGAAGTGCGCCGGCCCCTGCGCCTTTATGCGCTGGCCCAGCACCTCTGCTACTCCGCCGCCACCCTGGCGCTGCTGTGGTATGCGGGGGAACTCGGCTATATTGAGCAGGCTGTCGGTGTGGCACTGCTGGCCGCCGGGCTGGTCGTCAACGGCCGCATCCTCGAGGGCCACCGGTTCGCCCGCTACGGGGAATTGGCGCGGCTGGCCGTATTGACCGCTGCCGCACCCCTATTGCCCGCAGTGCTGTTTGCGCCGCTCGCGGCCTACACCGCGGCCAGCGGGCTGGTCTGGTGGCGGTTGGCTTTTGCCGGCAAAGGCGCTACAGTCGGCCCGGTTAGCGATTAGCGACAGGAAGCCAGGATCGGCCGCGGCAGTTTTGCGGCGGCCAACTGAACTTCCGCTGGCGGTCCCGGCCGGGGCCCAGGTTGCGCATGCAGTACCACGCACCTGGAAATCCCAACACATCCCCCCAACCCCGGCCGGGACTCAGCCTTCTATCTACCAACCAATCAAATGGCCCATCCCTGATCCATTTGATTGTCGCTCTCTCAAATCCTTCAGTTGCTCTCCCCTCGGGTATAATGGCCCGCGCATTTGCCGGATACAGGATCAGTTGTGCCGACAGGAACCCTCTTCACCGTCTCCGCCCCCTCCGGTGCGGGAAAAACCAGCCTGGTCAAGGCGCTGGTGGACAGCGACAGCCAGGTCACCGTATCGGTGTCCCACACCACCAGACCCATGCGCCCGGGCGAACAGGACGGGGTCAATTACCATTTCGTCGACCGCGCCCGGTTTGAACAGATGCTCGACGAGGACGCCTTTCTGGAGCACGCCCGGGTGTTCGACAATTACTACGGCACTTCCAGGCACTGGGTACGGGAAACCCTGGCTGCGGGCCGCGACGTGATCCTGGAAATCGACTGGCAGGGCGCCGCCCAGGTACGTCGCCTGCTGCCGGACACCGTGAGCATCTTTATCCTGCCCCCCTCCCAGGAGGCATTGCGCGAGCGCCTCACCGGGCGGGGCCAGGACGAGCGCAGCGTGATAGAGCGGCGCATGGAACAGGCCATCGACGAAATGTCCCACTACGTGGAAGCGGACTATCTGGTGATCAACGACGACTTCGACACCGCCCTCGTCGAGCTGTGCGCCGTGGTCACAGCCCAGCGCCAGAGTCTGGAACGCCAGCAGCAGCGCCACCGGGATCTGTTGCAGGCACTGCTGCGCCACCCCTGATTTCGCGAGCCATCTGTCGGCCATATCCTCCCGCGGCATCGGCTGGTCGATTTACGTACACTCCGCGCTGCGGTAAAATAATCGGTCCCGTACCGAATTCGCCCTCTGGGCACTGCAATGGAACCGAAAGTTTATGGCACGTATCACCGTTGAAGATTGCCTCGAGCATGTGGACAACCGCTTCGAGCTGGTTATCGTGGGCAGCAAGCGCGCCCGCCAGATTGCCACCGGCGGCAGAGACCCGCTGGTACCGGAGGAGAATGACAAGCCCACAGTCATCGCCCTGCGCGAGATCGAAGAGGGCCTGGTAGACGCCAGCATCCTCGACGAGCCGGAAGAGGAAACCACCAGGACGCCGGTCACCTCCGCCCCGGTCTACCTGTCCGAACAGGACCTGTGATTGATCCCGATTCTTCGACACTGTAAGAGAGACAAAAGAGGCGCGCGCGGCTTTGCACACTATCGATAGTCTGGCCCACCGCCTCTCCTCCTATCTTCCCCCCGACCAGATCCAGAGCATCCGCCGGGCCTATTTCTACGCGGAACAGGCCCACGACGGCCAGCAGCGCCGCTCCGGTGAACCCTACGTCACCCATCCGCTGGCGGTGGCCACCATCCTCGCCGGCATGCATATGGACCACGAGAGCCTGGCCGCGGCCATGCTCCACGACGTGATCGAGGATACCGGCATCCCCAAGGCCGCGCTGGAGGAACAGTTCGGCGAAGAAGTGGCGGACCTGGTGGACGGCGTCTCCAAGCTGACCCAGTTCGAGACCGACAGCCCGGCGGAAAAGCAGGCGGAAAATTTCCAGAAGATGGCCCTGGCGATGGCGCGGGATATCCGCGTGATCCTGGTAAAACTCGCCGACCGGTTGCACAACATGCGTACCCTCGGCGCGCTGAAGCCGCAGAAGCGCGCGCGCATCGCCCGCGAGACCCTGGAGATCTACGCGCCCATCGCCAACCGCCTGGGCATGAATGATGTGCGCATCGAGTTCGAGGACCGCGCCTTCTTCGCCATCTACCCGTTGCGTGCCAGCCGCCTGCGCGCGGCTTTAGTCGCGGCGCGCGGCAACCGCAAGGAGCTGCTGGAAAAAATCCAGAATGCCATCGAACTGCGCCTGCAGCGGGAGGGCATCGACGCGCTGGTGATCGGCCGCGAAAAGCATCTGTACAGCATCTACCAGAAGATGCGCACCAAGAAGAAATCCTTCAAGGAGATCATGGACGTCTATGCCTTCCGCATCATCGTGGACAGCGTGGACGCCTGCTACCGGGTGCTGGGGGTGATGCACAACCTGTACAAACCGGTGATCAGCGAGTTCAAGGACTATATCGCCATCCCCAAATCCAACGGCTACCAGTCGCTGCACACGGTGCTGCTGGGCATGCACGGCGTGCCCATCGAAGTACAGGTGCGCACCAAGGAAATGGACGAGATGGCCAACAGCGGCATCGCCGCCCACTGGCTGTACAAGGCCGCCGGCGACGAGGTGATCAACACCGGCGGCACCAGCCAGGTTCGCGCGCGCCGCTGGGTACAGGGCCTGCTGGAAATGCAGCAGCGCGCCGGCGATTCATTGGAATTTATCGAGAACGTCAAGATCGACCTGTTCCCGGACGAGGTCTACGTGTTCACCCCCAAGGGGCAGATCGTCGACCTGCCCGCCGGCGCCACCGCAGTGGATTTCGCCTACTCGGTGCACACGGATATCGGCAACTCCTGCGTAGCGGTGCGCATCAACCAGCGCCTGGCGCCCCTGTCGCAGCCGCTGGAGAGCGGGCAGAAGGTGGAAATCCTCACCAGCAAGAACGCCCAGCCCAATCCCAACTGGCTCAACTTCGTGGTCACCGCCAAGGCGCGCAGCGCCATCCGGCATTTCCTCAAACACCAGCGCCACCACGACTCCGTGGCCCTCGGCCGCCGCCTGCTGGAAAAGGCCCTGGGCAAGTTCAACACCCGGCTGGAAGACCTGGGCGAAGAGCAACTGCAGAAAGGCCTGCAGGAAGCCAAGTGCGCGACCCTGGAAAAACTGCTGGAGGAAATCGGCTTGGGCAATAAGGTGGCCTTCTCCGCCGCCAAGCTGCTGGTACCCGCTGGCAGTGAGGAGGCCGAGGCCAGCCATATCTCCTCGCCCCTCACCATCGATGCGCAGGAGGGCATGATGATCAGCTTCGCCCGCTGCTGCCGCCCGATTCCCGGGGATACCATCATCGGCCATATCAGCTCCGGCAAGGGCGTGGTGGTGCACCGGGACACCTGCCGCAATACCATCGAATTCCGCGAACACCCGGAAAACATCATGCTGGTGAACTGGTCGCCGGACGTGAAGGGGGAATTCCTCGGCGACGTGCGCGTGGAAGTGGAGTCCGAACGCGGCATTATCGCCCGCCTGGCTACGCGCATCACGGAGGAGGGCGCCAGCATCGAGCAGATCCATGTGGACGAAAAGGACGCGCACAACAGCGTCATCGCCATGACCCTGGAAGTGAACAGCCGCGTGCACCTGGCGCGGGTGATGAAGCGCCTGCGCAACCTGCCGGCGGTGATACGCATCGCCAGGCCGTGATTGTCAATGCGGAATACGCGGGCCATCTCAGTGCCAAATCGCGTATTCCGCATTCATCACTCCGCATTCCGCATTCCGGAGTTTCGCGTTATATTTGCCGGCCTTCTGTTTCAGCAAAGCATCGGAGTACCCATGCCCAACCGCGCCGTGATCAAAACCGACCAGGCCCCGGCCGCTATCGGCAGCTATTCCCAGGCGGTCAAGGTCGACAACACCGTGTACCTCTCCGGCCAGATTCCACTGGACCCCCAGAGCATGGAACTGGTCCCAGGCGATTTCGCCGAGCAGGCGCGCCGGGTCTTCCGCAACCTGCAGGCGGTGTGCGAGGCGGCCAACGGCTCCCTGGGGCACATCGTCAAGCTCAACCTGTATCTCACCGACCTGGGGAATTTCGCCACCGTCAACGAAGTGATGGCCGAATTTTTCGACAAACCCTATCCCGCGCGCGCGGCGGTGGGCGTGAAGGAATTGCCGAAAGGGGCCCTGTTCGAGGCGGAAGGGGTGATGGTTATTTAAATGCGGAATTAGGAATGCGGAATGATGAATACGCGAGCCATCTCTGCGCTGTAGGAGCGGCCGCTGGCCGCGATCTGGCTCCCTTTTGAACAGACACGCCCAGACGCAGGGACGCATTCATGAGGCACATCCCTGTGCCTCACCCGCTTCGCGGGCAGCCTTCGGCTGTGCAAATCTGCTCCCGGCAGATTTGTCCGCATTCCGCATTAATTATCCCTCACTCTCCAGCAGCGCACTGTATCCCGTCCGGTAGTCCGGGTACTTCATCTCGTAGCCGCTGGCCAGCATGCGCCTGTTGCTGAGTTTCTTCGAACGCCGATCGCTGGTGCGAACGATTTCCCGCAGGTGCGCGCTGGAATAGCCCATAGCCTTCACCAGCCACTGCTGCAGTTCGTGCATGGGCACCGGTGTGCAATCGGCGCCGATATACAGCTGCTCCGGCGACCGGCCCCGCTTCTGCTGTTCCATCAGATGGATAAGAAAACCGATACAGTCATCCACGTGGATGCGGTTGCTGTACTGCGGCGGCTGCGGCGGTGCGCAGCGGCCTGCGCGCACCTGGGACAGCAGGCGGTCTCGCCCCGGGCCATAGATGCCGGCAAAGCGCACCACGCAGGCGGTAGGCACTGCGCTGCGAATAATCTCCTCCGCCGCCAGCAGAATGTCGCCCTGGTAGCCGCTGGGAATCGGCGGCGTCTGCTCGTCGAGAAGCTGGTCGCCGCACTGCCCGTAGACCCGCGTGGAGGAAACCCAGATCAGCAGCCGCGGCGGGCGCGCCAGGTTGGGCAGCACCGCCGCCAGCGCGGTGGCGGTATCAATATAGGCGCGATGGTAGGCCCCCGGGGTGCTATCGCTGGGGGTAAAAGTGGCGAGCACCACGTCTGCGCCCTGTTCCAGGTGCCGCTCGATATCCTCTTTGCTGGTGGCGTCCCCGCGACGCCAGTTTACCGCGTCGGCCCGGCGCCTGTTCGCCAAGGCCACCAGCGGGTTGCGGCGTACACCGTAGACGGTGTACTCCTGCCGGTTCAGCTGCAATGCCAGGCGCGCGCCGAGGTCGCCGCAGCCAAAGATCCAAAGTTTTTCCTGTGCCATAACCGTCCGTGCACTTATCCGGGCCGATACAGCGCCCCCAATTAAAGTTCCGCGGGTGAGTCCCCGCTGTATTTTTTATTCTTCCCTGCAACGAAAACCCGGGGCACTGAGGCCCCGGGACTCATCAATCCTGTCTGTCAATGGTGGCGCCGCTTGAGCATCCGGTAGATGAACAGCAGGATGATAGCGCCAATGGTCGCGGTCACTATATCGCCAAGCGCAAAACCGGTCACCGGCCCGCCGATCCCCACCAGGGAACCGAGCCAGCCACCGATAAAGGCGCCGACGATGCCGATCACAATAGTGACGATCCAGCCGCCCGGGTCCGGGCCCGGCATGATCCACTTGGCCAATACGCCCGCGATAAGCCCGAGAATAATCCAGGAGAGAATGCCCATAGAGATACTCCGCTCAATGTTTCCCTACACATATAGCAAAAAATTGCGCCTTTATCCCTTTATCCTGTCCACAAATAGCAAAAATTACTAATAACCACCACAGATATCTCCAGTCACATTCTTTATTGGCCTGCGGCCACTATTTATGAATAATTGCTATTACCTCTAAGCAGCTGATTGCCTGAACCATGACCCTGAATGAACTGCGCTACATAGTGACCCTGGCCCAGGAGCAGCACTTCGGCCGCGCTGCCGAGCGCTGTTTCGTCAGCCAGCCGACCCTGTCCATCGCCGTGAAAAAGCTGGAGAAGGAGCTGGGAGTAGCCCTGTTCGAGCGCTCCAAGACCCGCGTGCAGGCCACGCCGCTGGGCGAGCGCATCGTGGCCCAGGCGCAGCTGGTGCTGGAGCAATCCGCGGCTATCAAGGACATCGCCAGCGCCGGCAAGGACCAGTTGGCCAGCCCACTGTCCGTTGGCGCTATTTTTACCATCGGACCCTATCTGTTTCCGCACTTCATTCCACAATTACAGCGATTGGCTCCGGAAATGCCTCTTTATGTGGAGGAGGGCTACACCGCCACCCTGCGCCAGCGGCTGCGCAAGGGGGAGCTAGATGCAATTATCATCGCGCTGCCGTTTACCGAACCGGACGTGGTCACCCAACCACTCTACGACGAGCCATTTGTGGTGCTGATGCCCGCCGGCCACCCGCTGGCGGAGGAGTCCCTGATCACCCCGAACCAGCTCTCCCGGGACAATGTGCTGCTACTGGGCGAGGGGCACTGTTTCCGCGACCAGGTGCTGGAGGCCTGCCCGCAACTGCAGCACTCCATTGAGAAGGAGGCCGGCAACGGCCATATCCGCACCGCCGCCGACGGCAGTTCCCTGGAGACCCTGCGCCATATGGTGGCGTCGGGCCTGGGCATCACTGTGCTGCCGATGTCCGCGGCCGCCGCCTCCCAGTACGCCAGCGGCCTGCTGGAGACCCGCCCGTTTGCGCCACCCGCCCCCAGGCGCACCGTGGCCCTGGCCTGGCGCGCCAGCTTCCCGCGCCACCGGGCGATCGACATACTGCGCGACGCCATCGGGCAGTGCCGCCTGGAGATCTAGAGCCAGCTCCGGAATGGGAAGACCACAGGGGGAACTCAGCGCACTACCGGTTACCGCACTCAAGGGCGTGGGAGACAAGTTCGCTCAGGTGCTGGCGAAGCTGCATATCGCCACGGTGCAGGACCTGCTGTTCCACCTGCCGCTGCGCTACCAGGACCGCACCCGCATCACCCCCATCGCCGCCCTGGCGCCGGGAATGGACGCGGTGATCGAGGGCGAGGTGCGCGCCGCGGACGTGGTGTTCAGCCGCCGGCGCAGCTTGGTGGTGCGGCTGCAGGACGGCAGCGGCACCCTCTCCCTTCGTTACTTCCACTTTACCGCCGCGCAGAAAAACCGCTTCGCCCGCGGTGTGCGTCTGCGCTGCTACGGCGAAGCGCGCCGCGGAGCCGCCGGCCTGGAGCTGTATCACCCGGAAACGGAGATAGTCGACGGCGGCAGCTTCAGTGCGCCGGACACGCTCACCCCGGTCTACCCGCTGACCGAGGGCGTCAGCCAGGCGCGGCTGCGCGGCCTGGTGCAGCAGGCGCTGGAACTGCTCGCCCGTTGCGGCGCCGAGGAACTGCTGCCTGCGGAACTGCTGCCGGCGCGTCTGCGCTACCCCTTGACGGAAGCACTGCGCTACCTGCACTGCCCACCCGCCGGCGCCGACCTGACGCAACTGGCCGACGGCATGCACCCAGCGCAGCAGCGCCTGGCCCTGGAGGAACTGCTCGCCCACCACCTGAGCCTGCTTGAGCTGCGCCGCAACAGCGCGGTGCACGCGGCGCCGGCACTGGCTTCCAACCCCGCGCTGGAGAGGGACTTTCTCTCCCGGCTGCCATTTGCCCCCACCGGCGCACAGCGGCGGGTCTGCGCCGAGATCGCCGAAGACCTGGCCCGCAATCGCCCGATGATGCGGCTTCTGCAGGGCGATGTGGGCGCTGGCAAAACCCTGGTGGCGGCCCTGGCTGCACTCAAGGCCATTGGCGCCGGCGCCCAGGTGGCCGTGATGGCGCCCACGGAAATTCTCACCGAACAGCACCGGCGCAATTTCAGCGACTGGCTGGAGCCCCTGGGCATCCCCGTGGCCCAGCTCACCGGCGGGCTGAAGCCCGCCGAGCGGCGCGCACAGCTGGCGGCCATCGCCAGCGGGGAAGCGAAATTGATAGTGGGCACTCACGCTCTTTTCCAGGCTGAAGTGGCCTTCCACCGGCTGGCGCTGGTGATTATCGACGAACAGCACCGCTTCGGCGTGCGCCAGCGACTGCAGCTGCGCCAGAAGGGTGGCGACGGCGCGGTGCAGCCGCACCAACTGATCATGACCGCCACACCCATCCCGCGCACCCTGGCCATGTCCGCCTTCGCCGACCTGGACTGCTCGGTGATCGACGAACTGCCACCCGGGCGCCAGCCGATCAACACCGTGGCAATCTCCAACCAGCGCCGCGACCAGGTGGTGGCCAGGGTGCAGGGCGCCGTGGCCGAGGGGCGCCAGGCCTATTGGGTCTGCACCCTGATCGAAGAGTCAGAGAGCCTCCAGGCCCAGGCCGCCGAAACCACCGCCGCAGAGCTGGCGGAGGCCCTCGGCGGTGTGCGCGTGGGCCTGGTGCACGGTCGCCTCACGGCCGATGAAAAGGAGCGGGTGATGAACGCCTTCAAGGCTGGCGAGATAGATCTGCTGGTGGCCACCACGGTGATCGAAGTGGGCGTGGACGTGCCCAACGCCAGCCTGATGATCATCGAGAACCCCGAGCGCCTGGGCCTGGCCCAGCTGCACCAGTTGCGCGGGCGGGTGGGGCGCGGCTCCATCGCCAGCCATTGCGTGTTACTCTACGCCACGCCGCTGTCGCAGAACGGCCGCGCGCGGCTGCAGGCCCTGCGCCAGCACAGCGACGGCTTCGCCATCGCCGAGGAAGATCTGCGCCTGCGCGGCCCCGGGGAAATCCTCGGCATCCGCCAGACCGGCGAGATCCAGCACCGCATCGCCGACCTGCAACGGGACGCCGAACTGCTGCCACAGGTGCAGAAAATCGCTGCCTCCGCCGCCCTCACCGAAAGTACCCGCCGGCAGTTGATCGCGCGCTGGCTGCAAAACAAACCGCGCTACGCCGAGGCCTGAATACCGGTTTTCCGGCCGGCGCAAGGTCCCGTTTATCTCGCCCCCAAAAATGTGACCGAAATCACACCTCAGTCATAAATGGTTTTGCGCAAGTCTCATACCAATGGCAGCCTCACCGCCGCAAAAAACCAAGAAAATATCCACTTAGGGAAAGTCTCGTGAACAAAAACCTATTGAAGAAACGCACTCTCAACACTCTCGCACTGAGCAGCCTGCTCGCTTTCACTTCTCCCACCTGGGCCCTGGATTGGTTTGGCGGCGACGCGGCCCCTCCCAGCCTGACCCTGGCTCCGGCGGAAATCGCCATCGAACTCCCAGCCCCGATACACAGGGATCTGGAGCTGCTGCTGTCCGGCACCGGGGGGGGCAAAAGTCTCGCCGAGCTTGAGTCCCGCGCCGTGCGCAAGTTCAGCACACTGCTGCGCAAGGAACTGGACACGGAGCTGCGCAAGCACTTCGAAGGCGAAGGGGTTCCCCTGGTACAGGAGGGCGGTCTCCTCACCCTGCGCAATTTCCTGGACATCGCTGTTAGCAGACAGCTCCACGAAATGGAAACCACGGCCGATTACGAACTGGAGCGGGGCGTCCTGACGCTGTCCGGCACTTTCCACTATCGGCTGGAAAATAACTCCGGCGAGGCACTGCGCGAACGGCGGCTGGATATCGCCGAGCTGCAGGTGCAGGAGAAATACCTGGTCAAAGCCCCACTCGGCGGCGGCGAGGCGGAAAACAGTTCCGATCAGGCAACCGAGCAGGCGCTGACGAAGCTGGTCGGGCTATTGCTGGAGCGCGTCGAGGATGACCTGGAAGCAGACGAGTTGAGGGATATGACAGCACCCTGATCCCCGCAGCCATCCGCCGGATAAATTAGCACCAAAAACTATCACGCAGTTGCACTCTCCTCCCAGCAGTGGCAGCCTTTGACGGCGATCACAAAAAATAAAGATAAGTATTTGGAGAAAACCTGCGATGAGACGCACAACCCGCGGGCTGGCCCTGGCCGGCCTGCTGACCTTTTCCTTCGCCTCCGCCGTCCAGGCCGAGGAGCAAAAACCCAACCTCAGTATCTTCCCCCCGGAGATAACAATGGACATCCCAGTGCCGGTGCAGGGGGGCGACCTGGCCTTGCTGCTGGCCCAGGCCAGCCAGGGCAACAGCCTCAGCCAGCTCAAGGAGGCCGCCATACTCCGGTACAAGCAACACCTGGAGCGCGAACTGGCCCAACAGCTACAGGAATTCTTCACGGACGAGGAAATACTGCTGGTGGACCGGCAGGGCCTGCTGTCCCTGCGCAATACGCTGGATATCACCGTGATCAAGCACTTCAGCAGCCTGCAGTCCAAGGGAGACCACGAGTTGGAAAAAGGCACCGTGGAGCTGTCTGGGGACTACCGCTACCGCCTGGAACATATTTCCGGCAGCGCGATGCGCGAACAGCAGGTAAATATCTCCAAGCTGAAAATACGCGAGAAATACCAGGTCGTGACCCCCAATGACGGCGGCGAAATTGAGAACACGACCGATCGCGCTATCGAGCGGGCGCTGTCGGAACTGGTTGAGGAATTGATGGAGCGCATTGAGGACGACCTGGAGGCGGACGAACTGGAGTCCTTTGCCCGCTCGGCCTAGCCGCCCCCCGTGGTCAGGGCGGCATGCGCAAGGCAGCCGCCACTGGTCATCCGTTGCTGGCGCGGTACTGGCCACTCACTGTCATATCGCCGCCGTTGGCCGCACTGTCGTAGTTGCGATCGTTGAAGGTCTCTTCCGACAGGGCGCCCTCGCTCTTCGCCACAATAGCGCTAACCACCGAATCCCCGGTGATATTCACCGCGGTGCGCACCATATCCAGCAGCCGGTCCACCCCCAGGATGATGCCGATACCCTCCAGCGGCAGGCCCACCTGCTGCAACACCATCGCCAGCATGATCAGGCCCACCCCGGGCACGCCGGCGGTACCCACCGAGGCCAGGGTGGCAGTGAGGATTACCATCAGGTAGCCCGACAATCCGATATCGACACCGTACATCTGGGCAAAAAATACCGTGGCCACGCCCTGCATGATCGCCGTGCCGTCCATATTGATGGTGGCCCCCAGGGGAACGGTGAAGGCCGCCACCTTGTTGTCCACCCCCAGGCGCTTCTCCACCGTGGCCAGGGTCACCGGAATGGTGGCCGCGGAGGAAGCGGTGCTGAAGGCGAACACCATCGCCGGGCGCATCTTTTTGATCAGCTCCACCGGGTTCAACCCGGAGAGCAGTTTCAGCAGCAGCGAATAGACCCCCAGGGCGTGCAGCAACAGAGTGGCCAACACCACCAGGAAATACTTGCCCAATTGCACGATCGCCTCCACGCCCAATTGCGCGAACAGCTTGGCCAACAGGGCGAAAACTCCGTAGGGCGCAAAAGCCATCAGCACCCCCACCATGCGCATGATGACGTCGTTCAGATCGTTGAAGAAGGACGCTATCCGCCGCCCTGGCTCACCGCTGCGGGAAACCGCGTAGCCCATAAGCAGGGCGAAGACGATAATCTGCAGCATATTGCCGGCCGCCATGGCTTCCACCGGGTTGGTGGGGAAGATGTCGATCAGTACATCCTTCAGCGAGGGTGAAGGGGGGGCCTCAAAAGTGGCCTCGGCAACCAGTCCTTCCATACCCTCGCCGGGCTGGAACAAGGTACCCATCAGCAAAGCGAGAGTGATCGCAGCCGCGGTGGTCAACAGGTAGAGCATTATCGTCTTGACCGCCAGCACGCCCACGCGGCTGCCCTCGGAGAGCGCGCAGGCACCACAGATCAGCGATACCAGCACCAGCGGCACCACCATCAGTTTCAGCGAGGCGATAAAGATGCGCCCGGCGATATCGAACAGGCCATCGACCAGATAAGTGTCGATGACTCCGGTAACGCCGCTGCCCAGCAACTGGCTGGTACTGAGGAAGTTGAACAGTACACCGACGACGATGCCCAACAGCATCGCCAAGAGGATTCTAGTGGTCAAACCCATGGGGTGATTCCCGTGTTGATCTCGTTGTTATACGTGCGGCCGGCCACTATAGCCACTGGCGTGGCCCGGGGCAAAGCGGAACTGACCACCGACCCTGACCACTGTACAATCCCGCCTTTGTGGAATGCGCGGAGCTTGCAGTGCTTTACTCCCCTCCCGGGTACCAATCCCCCTACGAACCGGACGGCGCCTGGCTGAGCCAGCCGCTGGAAACCCTGCAGGGGAAGGGGCCGCCGGCGGAACTGCTGCCCTGGTTGCTGTACCCGGGATCGCTCACCGCCGCGCTCAAGCACCTGAGCGCTGGCGACTTCCGGGTGCAGGTGCTGTCCCAGCGCTGGCAGCAACCCGGTTTGGAGGAGCGCCGGGCGCTGGACATGCGCGAGCGCCAGCGGGCACTGGTGCGCGAGGTGCTGCTGTACGGCAATGGCCGGACCTGGGTATACGCGCGCAGCGTGCTGCCCGAGCGCAGCCTGCAGGGCAGGTCCCGCTACCTGCGCAGCCTGGACAACCGCCCGCTGGGGGAACTGCTGTTCAGCCAGCCGGATATCCGCCGCGGGCCCATCGCGCTGAACCGGCTGCGCCGCAATTCCCGCTGCCGGCTGCGCGAGCTGGCCGGGGAGGGCGCGAGCGCCTGGGGGCGCCGCTCCACCTTCTGGTTGCGCGACAAGCCGCTGCTGGTGGCGGAGGCCTTTCTCGATGGTTTTCGCCCGCAGCACCCACCCTTCAACAGCAGCGGCGGGAAATTGGAAGAGCGTGATGATTAGTCGACAACTTTCCCAGCACTGGCCCGCCGCGCTGCCCTACTGGCAGCTGGCGCGCCTGGACAGGCCCATCGGCACGCTGCTACTGCTGTGGCCCACCTGGTGGGCGCTGTGGCTGGCGGCGAAGGGCTGGCCCGGCCTGCACCTGTTTGCAGTGTTCACCCTGGGGGTGCTGTTGATGCGCGCCGCCGGCTGTGCGGTCAACGATTTCGCCGACCGCCGCATCGACGGCCACGTCAAGCGCACCGCCGCGCGCCCCCTGGCCACTGGCCGGGTCACCCCGCGCGGCGCGCTGCTGCTGTTCGCCGCCCTGAGCCTGGCCGCGTTTCTGTTAGTGCTCACCACCAACCGGCTCACCATTTTGATGTCCCTGCCGGCGCTGGCGCTGGCCTTCTGCTATCCCTTCGCCAAGCGCTACACCCACCTGCCGCAGGTGGTGCTGGGGGCGGCCTTCAGCATGGGCATTCCCATGGCCTTCGCCGCCGCCACCGGCGAGGTGCCGCCCACCGCCTGGCTGCTGGTGACCGCCAATCTGCTGTGGACTGTGTGCTACGACACCTTCTACGCGATGGTGGACCGGGACGACGACCTGCGCATCGGAGTCAAGTCCACTGCCATCCTGTTCGGCGATATGGACAGAACCATGACCGGCGCACTGCAGCTGATGGTGCTCTTCGCACTGCTGCTGATCGGCCGCCGTTTCGAGCTGGGGACCGCCTACCAGTTCGGCCTGGCCGCCGCCGCCGGCCTGTTCGCCTACCAGCAGTGGCTGATCCGCGGCCGGGAAAGGGATGCCTGTTTCCGAGCATTCCTGAACAACAACTGGGTGGGCATGGCGGTATTTGCCGGAATATTTTTCCACTATCTGCTGAGTTGACCCCCACAGGCTGGGGGCTGTTTTGCGCCTGTCATATATTTGTCACAGGAATGCCGTTAAATGGCCGGCAAAAGCAGGATATGACAGATGCAAAACAAAACCATTCTGATAGTCGACGACGAAGCCGCCGTGCGCGACATGCTGCGTGTGGCACTGGAAATGGCAGAGTATCGTTGCATCGAAGCGGAAAACGCCCAGGCCGCGCACGCGCTGGTGATCGATGAAAAGCCGGACCTGATCCTGCTCGACTGGATGCTGCCGGACGTGTCCGGAGTGGAGCTGGCCCGCCGCCTCAAGCGCGACGAACTCACCGCCTCCATCCCCATCATCATGCTCACCGCCAAAGGCGAGGAAGACCACAAGATCAAGGGCCTGGAGACCGGCGCCGACGACTATATCACCAAGCCGTTTTCCCCCCGGGAGCTGGTGGCGCGCCTCAAGGCAGTGTTGCGCCGCGCCGGCCCCAGCACACCGGAGGAACCGCTCACCGCCGGCCAACTGGTGCTGGACCCGATCAGCCACCGGGTGACCATCGGCGGCCAGGCGGTGGAGATGGGCCCCACGGAATTCCGCCTGCTGACGTTCTTCCTCTCCCACCAGGAACGCGCCTACACCCGCACCCAGTTGCTGGACCACGTGTGGGGCGGCAACGTCTATGTGGAGGAGCGCACCGTGGACGTGCATATTCGCCGCCTGCGCAAAGCCCTGGCAGTGGACGGCCACGACCGCTTTATCCAGACGGTGCGCGGCACCGGCTACCGCTTTTCTGTGCAAACCGCGGAAAAAGTGTAAGACTTTGCCCGCCTGAACTAACACAGCGACACCTTCAATGCTGGATCGCAGTATCGGCGAGTTCTCGCGCTTTGCCGTCATCGCCCTGGGCTGTGCCATTCTCGGTTTCTCCACCGGGCGCTGGCTGCCAACCATCGCCCTCGGCCTGGCGGTCTACCTGGGCTGGGTGCTCTGGCAGCAGAGCCGGTTCAACCGCTGGCTGGCCAACGGCCGCCGCGGCCCCGCGCCCACCGCCTTCGGCGTCTGGGGCGATATCTACGACGACTTCTACCGCCTCCAGCGCCGCCACCGCCGCGAGAAGCAGAAGCTGCACACCATGTTGCGCCGGGTGCAGGACAGCACCAGCGCCCTGCGTGAGGGCATAGTGGCATTGGAGGACGACGGCAACCTGGCCTGGTGGAACCCCGCCGCCGGCGAGCTGCTCAGCCTGCGCCCGGAGGACGCCGGCCAGCCCCTGATCAATTTCGTGCGCGAACCCGGTTTCGTCAGCTACATGCAGCAGCAGGGCCGGCGCGAGCCGCTGACCCTGCCGGCACCGGGCAACGACGCGCGCATCCTGCAAATGGAAGTCACCCGCTACGGCCGCGACGAGGCCCTGGTGATCGTGCGCGACGTCACCCGGCTGCACAACCTGGAACAGATGCGACGGGATTTCGTCGCCAATGTGTCCCACGAACTGCGCACCCCGCTGACGGTGATCGCCGGCTACCTGGAAACCCTGGAGGGCAGCGGCCAGGCGCCCCAGGGCTGGCAGCGGCCGCTGGCCCAGATGCTCGACCAGACCCAGCGCATGACCAGCCTGGTCAACGACCTGCTGCTGCTCGCGCGCCTGGAAACCTCGGAGCGCAACAGCGGCCGCGAACAGATCCCCGTGCGCGAGCTGATGGAGCGGGTGGCGGGGGAGGCCCGCGGTCTCAGCGCAGGACGCCACCAGATCAGCGTCGAGTGCCTGCAGGACGCCACCCTCACCGGCGACGCCACCGAGCTGCACAGCGCCTTCGCCAACCTGGCGCTGAACGCGGTCAAGTACAGCCCTGCCGGCGGCCCCATCCAGCTGCGCTGGTGGGTGGACAGCCGCGGCGGCCACTTCTCGGTACAGGACAGCGGCATCGGCATCGACCCCATCCACATCCCCCGCCTCACTGAGCGTTTCTACCGCGTGGACGCGGGCCGCTCCCGCGACAGCGGCGGCACCGGCCTCGGCCTCGCCATCGTCAAACACGTGCTGCTGCGCCACAGCGGCGAACTGGGCGTGGACAGCACCCCGGGCCGCGGCAGCACCTTCACCCTGCACTTTCCCCCCAGCAAGCTCTCCACCGCCGCTTCCGCCTAATTTGCAGGTTAAAAATCACCCAATTGCTGCTAGAATCCCCCGCCTCACGATCACGTCAGAGTAATTCTTCGGGAGACCAGCAGTGGCGGTAGAGACTTTTCCTGCAGATGGCGACCGCGATTTGTCCTCGGTGCGGGGCGCCTTCCACCTCGGGGCCCTGTCGTACCTGCTTCGGGGCCACTTCCGGGCTCCCGCCGGCCATCTCGCCAGCGCCGGTCATCGGGTGCCGCGGGACTTCTCCGCCATCTGCGTGGCCAGCCAGGCGGACCCCGCCAGCGACACCTACATGATCGAACGGCTGCGCGAGCTGGGCCTTCGCCACGTGCGCCTGGACTATGGCTACTGCGCCCCCGACGGCCACACCGAGCGCTTCCTGCAGCGGCTGCTGGACGAGGGCTTCGCGGTGTTGCTGCACCTGGTGCAGCCGCCGGAGGAGGCCGCGCGCATGGGGCTGCCGGACGCCTGCCAGCGCTGGCACGACTTTGTGGCAACCGCCCTGGAGCGCTGGGGCGATCGGCTGGAGGCGGTGGAGATCGGCAACACCGTGAACCGCCGGCGCTGGTGCGGCTACCACCGCCTGGAATTCTTCGCCCGCGCCTGGCAGATAGCCGCCGGAGAGATACAGCAGCGCGGCCTGCGCCTGGCCGGACCCAATATCACCGACTTCGAACCCCCCTATAACGTCGGCCTGCTCAAGGCCCTGCGCCGTTGCGGCGGGCTTCCGGAAATCCACACCACCAACCTGTTCGCCGAGCGCGCCACCGAGCCGGAGAACTACGATCGCAAGGTCCTCGGGCGCCGTTTCGCCCACCTGCACCAGCTCAACCTGGTGAAGAAGGCGCGCCTGCTGGCGGCCATCAGTGAGCGCTTCCAACTGGCGCACACCTGGTCCACCAACGCCTTCTGGACCCTCGGGCGAATCCGCCGCATGCTGGAGGACTGCGAGCAGAAACAGGCGGACTACCTGGCCCGCTACATGCTGCTGGCCGCCGCTTCCGGCAGCCTGGGCCGCGCCTACTGGGGCCCGCTGGTGAGCTGGCGCGAGGGACTGATCGACGACGGCAGCGGCCGCGCCCCGCCCCACGAACTGGTGTGCTTCTACGGCACCAACTACGGCGAACTGCAAAACTAC
This sequence comes from Microbulbifer rhizosphaerae, assembly GCF_014191725.1. GTDB lineage: Bacteria > Pseudomonadota > Gammaproteobacteria > Pseudomonadales > Cellvibrionaceae > Microbulbifer > Microbulbifer rhizosphaerae. The sequence continues at coordinate 137,972 of NZ_JACHWZ010000010.1, read as the reverse complement.
CGCGCCCGCCCGGCCTTCGATGCCATGGCCTTCTTCAACCGCACCGTGCCCGGTGCGGAGTATCGCGGCCAACTGTGCGATTCCCGCCGCCTGCAGCTGCACGAATTCATTCGCGGCGACCAGCGCATCCACGCGGTGTGGACGGTCAACGGCTGCGCCGCCGACCTGATGACCATCTATTCCCGCGAGGGTCTGGCCCGCGCCGAGTGGCGCAATCGCGACGGCGCGCCGCTGGCGGAGATGCCGGAGGTGGCCGGCGAGGCGCCGCTCTACCTGACCTGGCCTGTGTCGGTGGAGCCGGCGGTCAACCGCTCTGCCCGGGTGTTCGCCGGTGCGCGCATCGCGCCCCACGCGGATGCCGGCAACTACTACTGCTTCGACGACGGCCAGTGGCGGGGCATGGTGTGCGCCGCCAGCCGCGTCGATGCGGACAAGTTGTTCGCTGAACTGCACCCGCAAAAGCTGCCGGCACCGGCGAAACAGGACGCGCTGCGCAAGACCCGCAATGCGGTGTGGAAGGTCGCCGACCCCCGAGATCCGGAAAAATCCCTGGTGGTAAAGAAGCCGGACCGGCTGCCCTGGAACAAGAAGCTGGCGGACCGCTTCAAGCCCTCCAAAGGGCTGCGCAGCTGGAACGGGGCGGTGGAGCTGCAGCGCATCGGCGTGGCCACCCCGCGCCCGGTGGCCTGGTTCGAGCGCATTGAGCGCGGGGCCCCAACCGAAAACTGGTATATCTGTGAATTCCAGCCCGGCAATCTCTCGGTGCGCGATTTCTTCTCCGCGTTCAAACAGGGGGCGAGTTGCCACCGGGGTGTGGCCAAGAGGGAGTTCCTGCAGAAGCTGGCGCAGTTCCTGCTCAAGCTGCACAAGCGCGGGGCCTATTTCCGCGATCTGTCCGGCGGCAACATGCTGGTGCGGCTGGACGAAAACAACGAGCCGCATTTCTCGCTGATCGACACCGGCCGCGCGCGCTTCTATCCCAAGCAGCTGACCGTCTCCCGCCGCCTCTCAGATCTGAAGCGCGCCTGCTACAAGCTGGACTGGCAGAGCCGGAAGGAATTTATGGCACTCTACCTGGGTGCGCTGGGGCGCCGGTTTACGCCGCTGCACCGACTGCCGTTCCTGTACTACGACCTGAAGATCGGGCTCAAGCGCAGGCTGAAGGGCAAGAAGAAATCCTGAAGCCCCGAGCCACCGGGGGAGCTGCAGGAGCGGGCCATGCCCGCGATCGCGGGTAAATGCCAATCGAGGGTCCGACAAACGCCGATCGCGGGCATGGCCCGCTCCTACAAGGAGAGAGGGGCGAAAAGGTTTTAAGAGAGCTCTTCGAGCTCCCGCTCCTCTCCGCCCTTGAGATAGGTGACCGTCTCCCCCTCAGCCACCGCGTTGCACTCGCGACGCAGGGTCAGGTGATGCAGCTGCTTTTCCGCGTCGCGCAGCAGCAGGTGCTCGAGCCCCTGGTCGTCCACCGGCAGGATGCCGTTGCTCACCAGGGCGTCGCGCAGGGCGCGCAGGCGCGGCATATCGCGATAGCGGTCCAGGTCATCGGAGAGGCGCTTTTTCATGCGTTCGCTCTCGTGCAGTATCGCGACGGTCTCGCGGTATTTGGCGAAAAAGAATACCGCCGCAATCGCGAAGGCGATGATCACTCCCGTTTCCAACCAGCCCGGCATTCCAAACCCCCTTATTCGATATGTTGCCAGACCACCAACTGGTTGTTGGCCGGCAGATAGTGATTCTCTACGCGCTGCAGACCCGCATCTTCCGCCAGCCGGTCCAGCCACTCCAGGTCGCGGATGCCGCTGTGCGGATCGCGCTGCTTCAGCCAGCGGTCGAAATCGGCATTGCTGGAGCCGATGCCGCCGGGGCCACTGCCAATATAGCCGCCGGCGATTTTCATCGGGCCATAGACTATCAGCGCGCCGCCCGGCTGCAATACCCGGGGCAACGCGCGGAAGAGGGCCCGCACCGAATCCGCGGACATGATATGCAGGCTGTTGGCGGTGAACACGGCGTCCACGGCCAGATCCGGCCACTCGCCGCTCACGTCCAGTTCCAGCGGCGGCGGCATGTTGCTCGCGGGCTGCGCCGCCAGCCAGGCGCGGATGCCGGGCAGGTTCTCCGCGAGGTCAGAGGTCTGCCAGGTGAGGTGCGGCAGCCGCGGCGCGAAGTAGACCGCGTGCTGGCCGGTGCCGCTGCCGATCTCCAGCACCGAGCGGCGGTGGGCCAGCAATCGCCGCAGCTCGCGAAGTATCGGCTCTCGGTTGCGCGCGCAGGCGGGTGCGTCCGGCAGCTCGCCCGCGCTCACGGCGCCTCGTCCCGGGTGAAAACCCAGTCGTTGCCCTTGGACAATCCCGCATTGTAGCGGTAGCCGTCGCCGTCGAACGCCTTTAGTTCCTCCGCCTTTTTTACCCGCCGGTCGATGGCCCAGCGGCTCATGGTGCCGCGGGCCCGCTTGGCATAGAAGCTGATCATCTTGTACTGGCCGTTTTTCAGGTCCCTGAACTGCGGTGTGATCACCTCCGCTTGCAGCGCCTGGGGCCGAACCGACTTGAAGTACTCGTTGGAGGCCAGGTTGACCAGCTCCTTGCTCTTCAGACTCTGCAGCTGTTTGTTGAGCGCATCGGTAATCTTCCCGTCCCAGAACTCGTAGAGGTTTTTGCCGCGCGCATTGGTAAATCTGGTGCCCATCTCCAGCCGGTAGGGCTGCATCAGGTCCAGTGGGCGAAGCAGGCCGTAAAGGCCGGAGAGTATGCGCAGGTGCTTCTGGGCGTAATTGAAATCCCGTTTGCCCATGTTCTCCGCCTGCAGCCCGGTGTACACATCGCCCTTGAAGGCGAGCAGGGCGGGGCGGGCGTTCTTCGCGGTGAAGGGGCGTTTCCACTGCTGGAAGCGGTCGTAGTTGAGCGCGCCCAGCTTATCGGAGATCTTCATCAGGCTGGAGATCTGCTGCGGGCTCAGTTCGCGCAGCTCTTTAATCAGCTCGGAGGAGTCTCCGAGGAAATCCGGCCGGGTAACTTCCAACTCGGGCAACAGGTGGATAGGACTCTCGTAGTCCAGGGTCTTGGCCGGAGAAATAACGATTAACATCGGGTTCCTTGTTTGCCGGGAGCGCCGAGCCCCAGCTCGGCATACACTTGCGGACACTATTGCCGAGCTGGGGCTCGGCGTTCCCAGGGGGTTATTCGGGCTTCAGGATATCCTGCCACCAGTTCAGCGGCGTCTGCCCGTCCTGGGGGTCATACACATTGCCGTAGTACCAGACGCTGTTTGCGCCGTCGCACACGCTGTCGAGAATTTTTTCGATAGTGGCGAAGCCGCAGCTCACGTGGATGCTGTATACCAGCAGGCGCGGGCTCTCCAGGTCCAGTTCGCCGCCGAGCTTTTCCAGTTGCGGGGTGAGTCGGTCGGAAACGGCGGCGCTGTCGCCGCGGCAGAAGACGCGGATCGCCAGGTTACCCGAGCGCTTAACCAACTCGAACTCCTGTTTCTCCGTGTTCACCTTGATGGTATCGCCGCTGGCAATGCCCTTGATGAACGCCGGCGAACGCACCAGCTGGCAGCTGTCGTCCTCATTCACCCGTACCTGTAGGCGCTCCACCACCGGCTCGCCGTCCGGGCTGGTGCCGGCGAACAATTCGATTACCTGCAGTGCCGTCATAACCCCGCTCCCCCTGTATCGGGTATTAGTTGTGTAAAATAGCTGGCCAGGCATTATACAGGGAGGAGACGATGATCTCGCGCGCACTGATAACCGCCACCACCGTGGCCATATCTCTACTGGCCGGTTGTGCAGTCAACCCGGTCACCGGTAAGAAAGAACTGTCGCTGATATCCCAGGGCCAGGAGCTGGCCCTGGGCGAGCAGCAGTACCCGATCAACCAGCAGCAGCAGGGCGGCCAGTACATCCTGGACAAATCGCTGCAGGACTATGTGAACCGGGTGGGCCAGAAGCTGGCGCGGGTGTCCGACCAGCCGCAGCTTCCCTACGAATTCGTGGTGCTGAACAACTCAGTGCCCAACGCCTGGGCACTGCCCGGCGGCAAGATCGCGGTAAACCGCGGGCTGCTGGTACTGCTGGACGACGAAGCGGAGCTGGCCGCGGTGCTCGGCCACGAAATCGTGCACGCCGCCGCGCGCCACTCCGCCGCGGCCATGTCCCAGCAGCAGGTGCTGGGCGCGGGCCTGGCGGTGCTGGGGGCGGCCACCCAGGACACCGCCTATGGCGACCTGGTCTCCCTCGGCGGCCAGCTGGGCGGCACTGCCTATATCGCCCGCTACGGCCGCGAGAACGAGCTGGAGTCCGACCGCTACGGCATGAAATACATGGCCGCCGCGGGCTACGACCCCCAGGGCGCGGTGCGCCTGCAACGCAAATTTGTGCAGCTCTCCAAGGGCAAAAAGGCCGGCGGCCTGCAGGCCCTGTTCGCCAGCCACCCGCCCTCCCAGTCGCGGGTCGACGCGAATATCAAGCACGCCGAGGGACTGCCCAAGGGCGCCACCAACCGCGCGCAATACCAGAGGGCCATCGCCCAGCTGAAGCGCGACGCCGATGCCTACCAGAGCTACGACGACGCCCTGGCAGCGATTAACAACAAGCAGTACGACCGCGCCCTCAGCCTGGTGCGCCAAGCCCAGCGGCAGCAGCCCAAGGAGGCCTCCTTCTACGCCCTGGAGGGAGACCTGTTGGCGCACAAGGAACAGTACCGGAATGCCCACAAAGCCTACGACAGCGCGGTGCAGAAAAATCCCGGGCTCTTCTCCAACTGGCTCAAGCGCGGCATGGCCAGCGCCCAGTTGAACAACTACACCGCCGCCGAGCGCGACCTGGAGCGCTCACTGCGCTACCTGGAAACCGCCCACGCCCACTATTACCTGGGGCAGGTCAACGAAAAGCAGGGCAATGTACGGAACGCTTACAGCCACTACCAGACTGCTGCACAGGCGGGCGGGGAGATCGGCAACAAGGCCCAGGCGCGGATGCAGGCGATCGGCAATAAGGGCTGATACGGCAAAATTCTTTACTGTTTGACATTTGGTAAAGATTGGACCAACCTTTACCAAATAGTGATCCGCAAAGAGAGATCCCATGCCAAAAGTCAGCGCCAAAAGGCAAATCACCCTGCCGATCGAACAGTGCCGCCTGGCGGGCATAGGCCCGGGGGACGAGTTCGAAAGCTATGTGGACAACGAGGGCCATATAACCATCGTGAAGAAAAAGGCCGGTGCGGCAAAAGGCATTCTGTCCGGGCGGAAAATCGATTCCCGGATCAGCGATGAGGCCTCCCTGGAGAGCGGCCTCGCCTCGTGATCGCGGTAGACACCAATATATTGCTACGCTACCTGCTCGCTGACGACGAAACCCAGAGCAGGAAGGCCTCCACATTGATCAACGGCTCGCAATCGGTCCTGGTAACCGATGTAGTGCTGGCGGAAACCATTTGGACCCTCAAAGGCAAGAAATATAAACTCGACAGGGACGCCATAATCCGAGTGATCAACGCCCTTTTTGAAGAACCCAATATCCATTTCGAAGACGGCCAGACGGTATGGCGCGCCCTGTGCGATTACCGCAAGGCCAGATCGGTAAAAAGTGGCGGCAAAAGAAAGCTGGCGGACTTTCCCGATGCCCTGATTGTCAACAAGGCGCAATCCTATGCGCGGGATTGCGGCGAACGGCTTTCCGGAGTATTTACCTTTGATACGGCGGCACAAGTACTGCCCGGCACCAGAAAACCCTAAAAAGATAATCGGTGGTGCTGAGTCCCAGGGCCGTCTTTTTTCTTTCCCGTCTTTAGTCTCCAGTTGTCCAGCCGCAGGGGAAGTCTGTTTTTCGGACGGTTCCTGATGCTGGGGATTATTGTTGTCGCAGGCGTTGATCGACAACAGAAAAGCTCTTGCGGCTGGAAGCCAAGGAACCTCTGAAAAACCAAAGGATATAAAAATGACAAGCTATACAAAGGAATTCAGTAAAAAACCCGCCTCCGCCAGCCCCAAGCATATCCTGATCTTCCTCGACGGTACATGGAACGACGAGGACGGCAAGGACGGCGACGGAATAACCACCAACATCTACCGGATGTTTCGCTCCATCGCCGGCAGGCTGTACGAAGACGACATTCCCCACCGCATCGAGGGCGATAACCAAGTGGCGTTGTATTTCCGCGGTGTGGGCAACGACGAGGACAACGGCGCCCTGGGCACCTTCTACGAAGGTGCCTTCGGCGCCGGGGAAAAGCGCATCCGCGACCACGCCTATGTACAACTGGTGGATCACTACGCCCCCGGGGATTCCATCAGCATTTTCGGATTCAGCCGCGGCGCCGCCTGCGCGCGGCTATTGGCGGCGAAAATCCACAAATACGGCATTCTTTCCCGACTTATGGCCACGTTCGAGAAGAACGACAACGACGGGATTCTCGAGGAGTATTTCCTGCGCTACGACGATGGCGTACCCGATGACGAAGCGGTGGACGTCCAGTTTCTGGGCATCTTCGACACCGTGGGCGCCTTCGGCGTGCCGGTGAACCTGGGATTTATCAAGCTGCAGAAACTCAACCTGTTCCGCAACCTCCGAGTGGCGGAGAACGTCCGGCGGGTGGTGCACTGTGTCAGCCTGGACGAGAGCCGCGAGCCCTTCGTGCCCACCCTGTGCAATTGCGATGAAAAGGTGGAGGAAGTCTGGTTCCCCGGCGTGCACTCGGACGTAGGCGGCGGGTACCGGCTGAATGAACTGGGAAAAATCTCCCTGAACTTTATGGTGAAGCGCCTGCGGGAGTATTTTCCCGGCAATCCGGTGCAGTTCGACCAGACGGAACTGGACAGGCATACGCAGATAGACCTGATCAACGACCGGATACATCTGCACTACCACGGCGAGGGGTTCAAGAAGTACCTTCGAGATGTCTACGTTTCCAGGGACGGGGAGAAGTCCGCAATCAAACCCAGGGTTCACAAGTCCGTGGTGGATCTGAAGGAGTGCGAGAAACTGCATCTGGTGGAGTCCACCAGCACCTTTGTGAAGTTGACGCCTATTTTGTATTTGCCGGATAACCTGGCGGCGTTGAAGGGGAGTTATGAGATTGTGGAGTAGCGTTATTTACGGAATCAGAGTGCTGCAACGGGGCGGGCCGATGGCCCGCAAGCCGAGCTGGAGCTCGGCGTTCCCAGGGGTACTCCGTTAACTATCCGCTGGTCCCTCCAACTTAGTATCGGGGGGCTCCACCACCCACTCGGGCTCCTCGAATTCGCCCAGGGGGCGGACTTCCACGAAAGGGGCGGCGCTGCGGATAATCTCGTCGATCTCCGGGTTGTGCCTGCTCTCCATGGCATCTCTCTCGGCCTTGCTGTTCCAGCTGGCGATGGCGATCAGGGTGTTGGGGTCGCCGATTTTCCGGCGCAGCTCGGTGCCCCTGGCGCCGGGGGCCCGCTGGATCAGCTCGGAGGCGCGCACCCAGACCTCGGCGTATTCCTCGGCGGTGTGGCCTTCTTTAATGTGGACTTCGAAGATGTATTTCATTTGAGAGCGGGCCTCCGGCCCGCAAGCGGAGCTGGAGCTCCGCACTCCCGGGGTTACGCTTTCTTCAGCTTGTCCTCGTGGCCGTGGCGGATATCGGCACCCTCCACCAGGTAGACCACCTGCTCGCAGATGTTCTTGGCGTGGTCGCCGATGCGCTCCAGGGAGCGCAGGGTCCAGAGGACATTGATCACCCGCGAGATACTGCGCGGATCTTCCATCATGTAGGTGATCAGCTCGCGCACCGCGGTGCGGTAGTCCATGTCCACCTGCTCGTCTTCCGCGAGGGTGTCCATCGCGGATTTCACATCGAAACGGGTGTAGGCGTCGAGGGAATCGTTGAGCATCTTGCGCACGGCGCTGGCGATATGGCGGATCTCGGTGTAACCGCGTGGCGCGGACCCCTCGTCGGTGAGTGCGATGGCCATCTTGGCGATCTTGCTGGCCTCGTCGCCGACCCGCTCCAGGTCGCGGGCGATGCGGATCACCGACATCACCATGCGCAGGTCGGAGGCGGCGGGCTGGCGCTTGGCGATAATCAGCGTGGCGTGCTCGTCCAGGGCCATTTCGCGCTTGTCGATTTCCTCTTCGATGTGCAGCACCTTTTCCGCCAGTTCGCTGTCGGCGTTGGCCAGTGAATCCACTGCGTCGGCCACCTGGCGCGCTACCATGCCGCCCATTTCCAGCATCTCGGTCTTGATGCTTTCCAGGTCCTCGTTGAATTGGCGGGAGATGTGTTGGTCGAAATGCATGTCCATAGTGGTTCTCAGGGAGTTGGTTGCCTCAGCCGAAACGGCCGGTGATATAGGCCTCGGTCAATTCGTGTTGCGGGTTGGTAAACACCATTTCGGTATCGTTCACCTCCACCAAGTGTCCCAAATGGAAATAGGCGGTGCGCTGGCTGACCCGCGCGGCCTGCTGCATGGAGTGGGTGACGATGGCGATAGTGTAGTTCTCCCGCAGCTCGTCGATCAGTTCTTCGATGCGCGCGGTGGCGATGGGGTCCAGGGCGGAGCAGGGCTCGTCCATCAGGATCACCTCCGGGCTCACGGCGATGGCGCGGGCGATACACAGACGCTGCTGCTGGCCGCCGGAGAGGCCGGTGCCGGGCTTGTCCAAACGGTCCTTCACCTCGTTCCACAGGCCGGCGCGGCGCAGGCTGTTCTCGACGATCTCGTCCAGTTCCGCGCGGCGGCTGGCGATGCCGTGGATCTTGGGGCCGTAGGCGACGTTGTCGTAGATGCTTTTCGGGAAGGGATTCGGCTTCTGGAACACCATGCCCACCCGTGCACGCAGCGGCACCACGTCGACTTTGGGGCCGTAGATGGGTTCGCCGTCGAGGGTGAGTTCGCCCTCGACGCGGCACCCTTCGATGGTGTCGTTCATGCGGTTGAGGCAGCGCAGGAATGTGGACTTGCCGCAGCCGGAGGGTCCGATCATCGCCACCACTTCGTTGCGGCCGATATCCAGGCTCACATTGTGAATCGCCTGGGCCTCGCCGTAGAAGACATTGACATTGCGCATGCGCAGCTTGGCGTTGTCGCACAGCGGTCGGCCGACGGTTTCGGTTACCTTTCTCTGGGTATCCACTGTCTCTCGTTCTACCGTTTTGGGTTGCGCGGCTCCGGTTTGGCCGGCTGCGTCCAGGGTCATTGTAGTCATCGGAAGATAATCCCGTTTGTCGGCCGCTACCAGCGGCGCTCGAGTTTTTTGCGCAGCCAGACCGCGCTGGTGTTCATGGCGATCAGCACGGCGAGCAACACCATGATGGCCGCCGAGGTGCGCTCGACAAAGGCACGCTCGGGGCTGTCCGCCCAGAGGTAGATCTGTACCGGCAGCACCGTGGCCGGATCGGTAATGCCCCCGGGCACGTCGACGATAAACGCCACCATACCGATCATCAGCAGCGGCGCCGTCTCGCCCAGGGCCTGGGCCATGCCGATAATCGCGCCGGTGAGCATGCCGGGCAGCGCCAGCGGCAGCACATGGTGAAATACCACCTGCATGCGCGATGCACCCATGCCCATGGCCGCCTCGCGGATCGACGGCGGCACCGACTTGAGCGAGGCGCGGCTGGTGATAATAATCGTCGGCAGGGTCATCAGCGTCAGCACCAGGCCACCGACCAAAGGCGCGGAACGCGGCAGCTCGAAAAAATTGATAAAGATCGCCAGGCCCAGCAGGCCGAAGACAATGGACGGCACCGCGGCGAGGTTGTTGATATTCACCTCAATCAGGTCGGTCCAGCGATTTTTCGGCGCGTACTCCTCGAGATAAATCGCCGCGGACACGCCGATGGGGAAGGACAGCAGCAATGTCACCAGCAGGGTGAGCAGGGAGCCCACCAGCGCCGCGCGAATACCCGCCTGTTCCGGCTCGCGGGAATCGCCGTTGGTAAAGAAAGTGGTGTTGAAGCGTTTCTTCAGCTCGCCGCTTTCCATCAACTGCTGGATCCAGCCGGCCTTCTGGTCCGAGGTGCGGCCGCGGAAGCCGTTTTTGGAATCGTCCAGGCTCTTGACGAAGGTGTCCACGTCGTCGTCGGCGGCCAGCCACAGGGTTTCGCTCTGGCCCAGCAATTCGGGGTCGGCCTTGAGGCGGTCGCGCAGGGTAAAGGGTGCACCGGTGGAGACCAGTGAGTAGAGTTCGCGTTTCTCCTTGCGCCCGCTCACCTCGGGGAAACGCTGCAGCAGCGCCTGACGAATCACGCCGTCGAAGTTGGCCCAGGCCAGGCTTTCGTCGTCCACCTTGTCGATGCCGAGCACCTGCTCGTCGTAGTGCACGCGCAGCTCGATGGCACTCTGCACGAAGGCGCCGCTGCCCTTGGAAATGATATCGGTAAACAGCACCACCACCGCGAGCACGCCGAAGGCAATGCTGGCGATGCCCAGGCCGCGGAAGAGTTTTTCCTTGCGGTGGCGGCTGGTGAGGCGCCGCTCGATGCGCTCGCGCACCTGTGCTTGAGACAGATCAGTCATACTGTTCCCGATATTTTTTCACGACGTGCAGGGCGATAAAGTTCAGCACCAGGGTGGATAAAAACAGCATCAGGCCAAGGGCAAAGGCGGCCAGGGTTTTCGGGCTGTCGAACTCCTGGTCCCCCACCAGCAGGGTGACGATCTGCACGGTCACCGTGGTTACCGACTCCAGCGGATTCGCGGTCAGGTTGGCAGCCAGCCCCGCGGCCATCACCACGATCATGGTCTCGCCGATTGCGCGGGACACCGCCAGCAGCACGCCGCCGACGATGCCCGGCAGCGCCGCGGGAATCACTACCTTGCGCACGGTTTCCGAACGGGTGGAGCCCAGGCCGAGCGCACCATCGCGCAGGGACTGGGGCACCGCGTTGATCACGTCGTCGGACAGCGAGGATACGAACGGAATAATCATGATGCCCATCACCAGCCCGGCGGCCAGCGCACTCTCGCTGGAGGCCTGCACGCCGACGGAGGTGGCCAGGTCACGGATAAAAGGCGCGACCGTGAGCGCGGCGAAGAAGCCGTACACCACCGTGGGCACGCCGGCGAGGATTTCCAGCAGCGGCTTGGCCAGGGCGCGCACCCGCTTGCTGGCGTACTCGGCGAGATAGATGGCGGACATCAGGCCCACCGGCACCGCCACAAACATGGCGATGGCGGAGACCATCAGGGTGCCGGTGAACAGCGGCACTGCGCCGAAAGCGCCGCTGGAGCCCACCTGGTCGGCGCGTAGGGCCATCTGCGGGCTCCAGTGCAGACCGAACAGGAATTCGGTAACCGGCACCGTCTGGAAAAAACGCAGGGATTCGAACAGTACCGAGAGCAGAATGCCCACGGTAGTTAAGATGGCGGCACAGGCGCAGGCGAGCAGTACCGCGCGCAATACCTTTTCCACTTTTTCCCGCGCGCGCAGTTCGGGGGAAAAACGCAGCAGGGCGAAGGCCCCCAGGCCCAGCGCCAGTATCAGGGTCAGCGCCGCCTGCAGCAGGCTCGCGCCGCTGCGCAAACTGTTCAGGCGATCCGCCGCGGCCTGCAGTTCCGGTGTGGTCTCGCCGAACAGGTTGCCGGCGGCGAGATTCTGGATCTGCACGTAGAGCAGGTTCCGCCCGGCGGCGGTCTCCGGCCTGTCGGGAATACTGTTCATCACCATCGCACGGATGATCGCGTTGTCGAAAGCCAGCCAGGCGCCCAACAACAACAGTGCCGGCAGGCCGCACCAGAGCGCGGTGTGCAGACCGTAGTAACTCGGCAGCGAAGCCAGGTTGCGCACGCCGCCTCTGCTGCGCGCAGCCGCAAGCGCGCGGCTGAAACCGGTACCGTAGGCCACCAGGACCAGCAGTAACAACAGGGCGAACAGGGTGGGGGTTTGCATCGATCTACCGTGCTTTCAAATTCTTCGCGGGCATTATCCGGGCTTTTTACGACGATTGCATGGCGCCGTCACAAAGAACAAAACGGCAGGACTGCCGTTTTGCACAACCGAAGGCTGCCCACAGGGTGAGGGCCATGGATGGCCCGAATGAAAAGCCAGGCCCCGGGGCCTGGCTGACAATTCCGTTTACCGGACTGGAAACAGAATTTATTTCTTTGCGGCGAGGTCGGTCAGCGCGCTCAGCTTGCGCACGTCCGCCACTACCTGCTGGCGCTTGGCCGCGGGCAGCGGGATCATGCCCTTGTCGGCCAGGTAACCGTCGTCGCCCCAGGCGCGTTCGCTGGTGAACTCGGCCAGGAACTGCTTGACCCCCGGCACCACGTTCACGTGCGCTTTCTTCGCATAGATGAACAGCGGGCGGGAGACCGGGTAGCTCTGGTCGGCGATGGAGTCGAAAGTCGGCTCCCGGCCCTCGATCAGGGAACCCTGCACCTTGTCGGCATTCTGGTCGAGGAAGCTGAAGCCGAAGATACCCAGGGCGTTGGGGTTGGCCACCAGCTTGTTTACGATCAGGTTGTCGTTCTCACCCGCTTCCACATAGGCGCCGTCTTCGCGCACGTTGTGACAGATGGCCTTGTAGGCGCTCTTGTCTTCTTTCTTCTTGGCGGCGATCCAGTCGAAGGACTTGCAGCCACCTTCCATCGCCAGCTCGGCGAAGGCGTCTCGGGTACCGGAAGTTGGGGGCGGGCCCAGCACTTCGATCTTGTGCGCGGGCAGGGCCGGGTTCACGTCTTTCCAGGTTCTGTAGGGGTTGGGCACCAGGGTCTTGGAGCCGTCTGGGTTGGGGACATCCTTGGCCAGGGCCAGGAAAATGTCGCGGCGGCTCAGCTCGAAGGGCTCGGCGCTCTTGGCGTTGGCCAGCACGATGCCGTCGTAGCCGATCTGCACCTCCACAACGTCCACGCCGTTTTCGTTGCACATGTCCAGCTCGGACTGCTTGATGCGGCGGGAGGCGCCGGTGATATCCGCGGTATTCTCACCCACACCCTGGCAGAACAGCTTCATGCCGCCACCGGTGCCGGTGGATTCCACCACCGGGGTCTTGAACTGGGTGGCGCGGCTGAAGCGCTCGGCCACAGTGGTGGTAAAAGGATATACAGTGGAAGAGCCGACGATGCTGATATGATCGCGGGCCGCCAGGGCCGCCTGGGAAGCGGCAATCGTCAGGGCCGCCAGGGCCGAGGCCACTAATTTCTTACTCGCGGGGCGCTTGTTCATGGGGAACTCCAGTGTTCTCGGTTTTGTTTCACGCGGCGATGCTATGAATTTCGGGTGACGATTCTATGAATGAAAAATGACAAAATGGTTACAGACCTTCTCTGCCCCTATCCCTGGCGCCAATAGCGTCTACACGGTAGGCTTGAGCCCTCGACAGAACAATAAGATGCGATGAGAAATTCTCCCATGTCCCCGTTGCTTCGCGGTGCCCGCGGCCTGGATCACCTGGCGCGCGCCACCGGCGGCCTGCTCGGCTGGTTCACCCTGGCGATGGTACTGCTGCAGAGTGCGGTGGTGCTGCTGCGTTACGGCCTCAACGGCGGTTCAGTGGCCCTGCAGGACTCGGTGGTCTACCTGCACGGCGCCGTCTTTATGCTCGGCCTGGCCTACGCCCTCTACACCGGCGCCCACGTGCGGGTGGATGTCTTCTACCGCCGCATGAGCCCGCGTCGCCGGGCCTGGGTGGATGCGGTGGGTACCCTGGTATTCCTGCTGCCACTGTGCGCCTTTATCGCCATCGGCAGCTGGCATTTCGCCGCCGCCAGCTGGGCGGTACGCGAAACGAGCTCCAGTGCCGGCGGCCTGCCCGGGGTATTCCTGCTCAAGAGCCTGATCCCGCTGGCGGCGGCAACCCTGGCGCTGCAGGGGCTCGCGGAACTGGCGCGGGCGCTGGCGCGGCTGATGGAGGTGGAAGGCGCAACGCTCACTCCCCGGGCACCGGCGGCTACGCCCTCGGCGGCAGAGGAGATAGGCGTGTGATCGAGCTGGTTCCCCTGCTGATGTTTCTCGCCGTGTGCGGTCTGCTAATGTTCGGTTACCCGGTGGCCTTTACCCTGGGCGGCACCGCGCTGCTGGCGGCGGGCCTGGGTATCGTCGCCGGCGCATTCGACCCGGAGCTGCTGCGCGCCTTCCCCGACCGCCTCTACGGCATCATGCAGAACGGCACCCTGATGGCGGTGCCGCTGTTCGTATTGATGGGCGTGATGCTGGAGCGGGCGCGGATCGCCGAGGAGCTGCTGGTGAATCTGGCCCGGGTGTTTTCCCGGGTGCCCGCGGGCATGGCGGTCTCGGTGGTGGTGGTGGGCGCGCTGCTGGCCGCCAGCACCGGCATCGTCGGCGCCACGGTGGTGACCATGGGGCTGATGTCCCTGCCCACCATGCTCAAGCGCGGCTACTCGCCGACCCTGGCCAGCGGCACCATCTGTGCCACCGGCACCCTGGGCCAGATTATTCCGCCGTCCATCGCCCTGGTGCTGCTGGGGGACACACTGTCCAATGCCTACCAGCGGGCGCAGCTGTCCGCGGGTATTTTCAACCCGCAGCCGGTGAGCGTGGGCGACCTGTTCGTGGGGGCTATCATTCCCGGGCTGCTGCTGGTGACGGCCTATATCATCTACCTGCTGTTTGTGGCCCGCCACCAGCCGGCGGATACCGGCGACGGTGGCCAGGTGAACCTCTCGCAAACCCTGATGAGCCTGCTGCCTCCCATTGCGCTGATGCTGTTGGTGCTGGGTTCAATCATCACCGGCATCGCCACGCCCACCGAAGCCGCCGCGGTGGGCGCCCTGGGGGCGGGGCTGCTGGCCTATAGCCGCGGCGCGCTCAAGTGGCAGCGGGCCGGGGAGGTGGGACGCAGCACCCTGCAGGTGACCGCGATGGTGTTCGCCATCCTGATCGGTGCCTCGTTGTTCTCGCTGGTGTTCCGCGGCTATAACGGCGAGGAGCTGGTCACCGGCTTCTTCACCAACCTGCCCGGTGGCGTGATCGGCGCGACCCTGCTGGTAATGCTGGCGATCTTCCTGCTGGGCTTTATCCTCGACTTTATCGAGATCACCTTCGTGGTGGTGCCCATCGTCGGCCCGGTACTGCTGGCCATGGGCGTGGACCCGGTGTGGCTGGGCATTATGATCGCCATCAACCTGCAGACCTCCTTCCTCACCCCGCCGTTTGGCTTCGCGCTCTTCTATCTGCGCGGAGTGGCGCCGGAATCGGTGGCCACCGCGGCCATCTACCGGGGCGTGATGCCGTTTATCGCCATTCAACTGCTGGTACTGTGCCTGCTGGCAATTTGGCCGGCGCTGGCGACCTGGCTGCCGGGATACTTGTCATAGGGGGCGAGCACCCCTTAGCCTTGGAGATCTTCGGAATCCGAGGGGTGTCCCACTACCCTGGCTGGCTATTTGATAGTCAAATTGTGCTATAATGCGCCACCCGCAAATCGGCGGAACCCAATAAATCTAACAACGTGAGCAGTCGATGTCCGCACTCGATGAAGAACCGCAACCCACCGGCACCCTGACCCTGCAAACCCAGACCATGCCCCGCGACACCAACCCCCAGGGGGACGTTTTTGCCGGCTGGCTGATGTCACAAATGGACCTGGCCGGCGCCATTCTCGCCCAGAGCATCGCTCGCGGCCGGGTCACCACCGTCGCGGTGGGCAGCATGGTGTTCCTGCGCCCGGTGCCTGTGGGCTCCACCGTCAGCTGCTACGCGGAGGCCATCGAAGTGGGCCGCTCCTCGATCCGCACCATGGTGGAAGTCTGGCTGACCCGGGTACATACCGGTGAGCAGGTAAAGGTCACCGAAGGCGAGTTTGTATTCGTGGCCATCGACGACCGCGGCCATACCAGGCCACTGCCATAGTAACCATCACCCGGCGGGTGCTATACCCATGGGGATGGTGCAACAAATCCTGAACCTGGCCGGTGTCCTGTTGATTCCCAGCGGGGTGTTACTGATGATTCTCGGCCGCCTGCGCTGGAGCCGCAAAGCGATCCTGTCCGGCGTCGCGTTCCTGGTCCTGGGCGCACTGCTGCTGGTGTGGATGCATTTTGTATTGCTCTGGCAGGTGGACGCCTGCCTGGATTCGGGTGGGCAGTACAATTACGAAGAGAGTGTCTGCGATTTTGAATAGCGAAACAGCTATCGCTTCGCGGTTCAACCCGGAGATACATCTGCAGACTTGTCCGACTCTCCACAGTTATTCACTATCTTTCAGCGCCCGCGCCTGGTAGTAGGCCTCCTCGCTGATCTGGTGATAGGGAATTACCTCCCGCTCAAACTCCTTGAACGCCTTGTACACCCGGGCGAACTGCGGGTCCCTCGCCGCGGTTTCTTCCATGATCTGGTCGTTGATTTTCTGCAGGTGCGCGATCACCTCCGCGGGCAGGCGCTTGAGTCGTACGCCATGCTTCTCCACCAGTTCCTTCAACGCGCGGTTGTTGCGCGCGGTGTACTCGTCGAGCATATCCTGGTTGGCGTCGCGGGCGGCGGTGCGCACGATTTCCTGCAAGTCCGGCGGAAGTTTTTCGAATGCGGTCTTGTTGACGATAAATTCCAGGATGGAGCCGGGTTCGTGCCAGCCGGGGTAGTAGTAGTAATCGGCAATCTGGTGGAAACCGAAGGCCAGGTCGTTGAAGGGGCCCACCCACTCGGTGGCATCGATAACGCCGGTCTGCAGTGCGGTGTACAGCTCGCCGCCGGGGATGGTGACGGCGGTGCCGCCGGCGCGGTTCAGCACCTCACCGCCGATGCCGGGAATGCGCATCTTGAGGCCCTTGAGATCCTCCACGGAATTGATCTGCTTGTTGAACCAGCCGGCCATCTGCACGCCGGTGGAGCCGCCGGCCATGGGAATCAGGTCGAAGGGCGCGTAGATTTCCTCCCACAGTTCCAGGCCGCCGCCGTGGTGCAGCCAGCCGTTCATCTCCTGGGCATTGAGGCCGAAGGGCACGGCGGTAAAAAATTGTGCGGCCGGGATTTTTCCCTTCCAGTAATAGGCCGCGCCGTGGCCCATCTGCGCGGCGCCATCGGATACCGCGCCGAACACCCCCATCGCCGGCACCAGCTCCCCAGCGCCATAGACCTTGATCTTCAGGCGCCCGGCGGACATGGCTTCAACTTTTTTCGCGAAACGCTCCGGTGCACTGCCGAGGCCGGGGAAGTTCTTCGGCCAGGTGGTGACGAGTTTCCACTCGAAGGTTTCGCGACTGCCGTCCTCGGAGAAATGCTGCGTGGGGCCCAGGGAGGCTCGGGAGGCGACCAGGGCGCCGAAGGTGATGACCAGCAGGGCGAGCAGGCCGAGGATGATGGGGGGGTACCAGTTGATTTTTTTCATCGGTTTTTATTGTTCACTGCTTTGTGCGTTTTTGCATTTGTAGGACCGGCCGTTGGCCGCGATCGGACTTCGTAAGAATTACCGATCGCGGCCAACGGCCGCTCCTACAGGCGGGCCCGCGGCCCGTTTGCGGAGCTGGAGCCTTCAGCGCCAATAAACAGCTCCGCGGTCCCGGGGTTAGAGCGGTTGGAGTTTGGCCATGGCCACCACCAGCCACTTACTGCCGGCGTCGTCGAAGTTGACCTGTACCCGGGCGCGGGGGCCGTTGCCTTCGAACTGTATTACGGTGCCCTCGCCGAATTTGGGGTGCTCCACGCGGCCACCGAGGGCCAGCGGGGGCAGGTCGTCGAAGTCCGGCGCGGGGTCGGACAGGTTGCCGATCTTGCCGTAGTTTGGGTTGAACAAGGGGCGGGAGATCTCGGTTTTCAGGCGCACTTCGTGTACCAGCTCCGGCGGAATCTCGGCGATAAAGCGCGACGGGCTGTTGTAGGTCTCGTTGCCGAACAGACGGCGGTTTTCCGCATAGGTGATGTACAGCTTCTGCATCGCGCGGGTGATGCCCACATAGCAGAGGCGTCGCTCCTCCTCCATGCGCCCGGGCTCCTGGGCGGACATCTTGTGCGGGAAGAGGTTTTCCTCCACCCCGGCCATAAACACCAGCGGGAACTCGAGGCCTTTGGCGGAGTGCAGGGTCATCAGCTGTACCGCGTCCTCGAACTCGTCCGCCTGGCCCTCGCCGGCATCCAGTGCAGCGCTGTCCAGGAACTGGTTGAGCAGCGGCGGCTCCTCTTCGCCTTCGGGCACGTCGATGCCATCGAAGGCACGGCAGGCGCTGACCAGTTCCTGCAGGTTCTCCACCCGGGTCTGGCCTTTTTCACCCTTTTCCTTGCCGTGGAATTCCAGCAGGCCGCTGCGCTCGATCACATCCTCGGCGATCGCATCCAGCAGTTTGTCTTCGGCATCCGCGGCCAGTTGCTCCACCAGGTTGAGAAAGCTCTGCAATGCATTGCCGGCGCGCGCGGACAATACGCGCTGCTCGATCATCTGCGTCGCAGCTTTCCAGAGGGAACTGCCGTGCTCGCGGGCATAAGACCGCACCGCCTCGACGCTGCGCGCACCTATGCCGCGGGTGGGGGTATTCACCACCCGCTCGAAGGCAGTGTCGTCGTCGCGGCTGGCGATCAGGCGCATATAGGAGAGGGCATTCTTGATCTCCATGCGCTCGTAGAAGCGCTGACCGCCGTAGATGCGGTAGGGTACCTGCTCGCGCAGCAGGGCCTCCTCCAGTACCCGCGACTGGGCGTTGGAGCGGTAGAGGATGGCCACGCTGTCGCGGCGGTTGCCGTCGCGCACCCATTCGCCGATGCGGTCGACGATAAAGCGCGCTTCGTCCTGTTCGTTGTAGGCGGCGTAGACCGCGAGGGGTTCGCCTTCCTCGCCATTGGTCCACAGCTCCTTGCCCAGGCGCCCGGCGTTGTTCGCGATCACCGCGTTGGCGGCGTTGAGGATGGTGGCGGTGGAGCGGTAGTTCTGCTCCAGCCGCACCATCTGCACGTCGTGCATATCCCGGGCGAAGTGCTGGATATTCTCGATTTTGGCCCCGCGCCAGCCGTAGATGGACTGGTCGTCGTCACCCACCGCGGTGATATGGCACTGGTCACCGGCGAGCAGGCGCAGCCAGGCGTATTGGATGGTGTTGGTGTCCTGGAACTCGTCCACCAGGATATGCGGGAAGCGGCGGCGATAGTGGGCCAGCACGCTGTCGTTGTTCAGCCACAGCTCGTGGGCCCGCAGCAGCAGCTCGCCGAAATCGACGAGGCCGCCGCGCTGGCAGGCCTCCTCGTAGGCGAAATAGATGCGCACCATGGTCTGCAGCCAGGGATCGCCGCCGGCATTGATGTAGTGCGGGCGCAGGCCCTCGTCCTTCTGCGAGCCGATCCACCACTGGGTCTCCCGCGGCGACCACTTGGATTCATCCAGCTGCAGGTCGTTCTGCACCCGCTTGATCAGGCGCAGCTGGTCGTCGGAGTCGAGAATCTGGAAGTTCTGCGGCAGGTTGGCCTCTTTCCAGTGGGCCTTGAGCAGCCGGTGGGCCAGACCGTGGAAGGTGCCCACCCACATGCCAAAGGTGTTTACCCCCAGCAGCTCCTCGATGCGCCCGCGCATCTCGCGGGCGGCCTTGTTGGTAAAGGTGACCGAGAGGATGGAGTAGGGGGAGGCCCCCTCCACCTGCATCAGCCAGGCGATGCGGTGCACCAGCACGCGGGTCTTGCCGGAGCCGGCGCCGGCCAGTACCAGTTGGTTACCGGGGGGCGCAGCCACGGCCTCGCGCTGGGCGTCGTTGAGGGGGTCTAGAATCTGCGATACGTCCATGGCGGGGATTGTACCAGAGCCGGGGCCTCTTAAACTGGCTAAATAAACAGGTCCGTATCTTTGATGAGCACGCTCACTGGGCCCGCTTTGCTCCCTTCTAAACGCACTCGAGAGCAGGACAGAATGACCGGTCCCCTATGAGAAGGTTCTGCTGCCGGGGGCGGTTTCCGGGACCTTTAATAAGGCAGGGATGCCGATTAGACCTACAGGGAGTATTTAGGGGGGCGCCTAGCCCGTGTCCCGCAAACCGCCCCCGGCAGTAGAACCGCCACCATCGCCTCGGCTAGAACCACTCGCCAGCATCGGGGCTTGCGGCTAAACTGCCAATCCGAATATATAAAGGAAGTCCCGTGAAACCGGCGGAAGTCACGCAGAAAATCAGCGAACAGCTGTCATCCATGCGCAAATCGGAGCGCAAGGTGGCAGAGTATATCCTCGCCAATCCGGACGAGATCATCCATATGCGCATCGTCGACCTGGCCACCGAGGCCCAGGTGAGCGAGCCGACGGTGGTGCGCTTCTGCCGCGCGGTGGGATGTTCCGGCTTCCAGGAGTTCAAGCTGAACCTGGCCCAGCAGCTGGCCTCCAGCCCCAGCTTCGGCCAGATCGCAGTGACCGACACCGACACCATCGCCGAGTACAAGCGCAAGGTGTTCGACTCCACGGTGGACACCCTGCTCAATGTACGCGACAAGATAGACGCCCGCGCGCTGGAGGCGGCAGTCACCGTTATCGCCGCCGCAAAGCGGGTCGAATTCTTCGGCTTCGGTGCCTCCGGCGCGGTGGCCGCGGACGCACAGCACAAATTTTTCCGCCTGCAACTGGCCACCGCGGCCCACTCCGATCACCACATGCAGAACATGTCCGCCATGTCCATGGAGCCCGGCGACGTGGTGGTGGCCATCTCCCAGAGCGGGCGCACCAAGGCGCTGCTGCACTCCATGAAAATGGTCAAGGAGCAGGGCGGCACCGTGATCGGCCTGGCGCCGAGCGGTTCGCCGGTGGCCCGGGAGGCAACCATTCCGCTGGAGGTGGACGTGGAAGAGGATATCGAGATCTACACCCCGCTCTCCTCACGCATCGCCCACCTGGTTGTGATCGATGTGCTCGCCATCGGCGTGGCCCAGCGCAAGGGGCCGCAGTTGCAGGAGCATTTGCTCAAGCTAAAGAAGGGGCTGTACAGCCTGAGGGAAGACAAACCCTGAGCGCTTGAAGATGTTTCTGCCGGTGGGAGCGGCCGCTGGCGAAACGCGGGGCGCGCCGCTACCATGGCACCCCCGCAAGACTTCTCTCCAAAAGTCCGACGCCGCTGCCGGCTCCCCGCCGGAGAACTTTCACCGCTGTACCCGAGCCGATACCTATGCCGCCGATTTCCATGTCCGCCGACAAGACCCCGCCACGCTGGCTGGCGGTGTGGCTGGCGGCGCTGGTGGCACTGACGCCCTTTTCCATCGACAGCTACCTGCCGGCGATCCCGGCCATGGCGGACGCCCTGGGCACCGCCGTTGCACGGGTACAACACTCGGTATCCAGTTTCCTGCTCGGCTTCGCCATCGGCCAGCTGCTCGGCGGGCCCCTGTCGGATCGCTGGGGCCGGCGTTTGGTCGGCACCATCGGCCTGCTGGTATATATCGCCACCTCGTTGATGGTGCTGTTTGCCAGCCACGTGGATCACCTGATTATCCTGCGTTTCCTGCAAGCCATCGGCGGCGGCTTCGCCACGGTGATCTGCGCGGCAATCGTGCGCGATCTCTATCAGGGACGCGAGGCGGCGAAGATTATTTCCATGATCAGCACCATGATGCTGGTGGCGCCGCTGATTGCCCCGGTGATCGGCTCGCTGCTGCTGACCGCCGCCGGCTGGCAGAGCATCTTTATTTTCCTGATGCTGTACGGTGCCGCCATGCTGGTACTGGTGCGCTTCCTGCTGCCGGAGACGGTTTCGCGCTTTTCCCGCGCGCGGCGCCAGCGTACCTCGAAGAGTTCGCTGGTGCGCAACTACGGCCAAGTGCTGCGCAACCGGCGGGCGTTGGGGTTTCTCGCCGCGCAGTCCTGTGTCAGCGGCTCCATGTTTATCTATATCACCACCGCGCCCTTCGTATTCATGGAGTTTTTCGAAGTGCCAGCGAGCCACTTTCCAATTTATTTCGGCACCTGCGTACTGGGATTGATCTGCATGGTGCAGGTGAATATCCGCCTCCTGAACTTTTTCGAGCCGCGCAATATCCTGCTGGTGGGAATTATATTGCAGGGGCTGGGCTGCGGCCTGCTGCTGCTGGGCACCATGACCGGGGTGAAGGAAATCCTCCTGTGGATGGTACCGCTGGTGATAGTGATCGCCTGCATCGGCATCACCGGTCCCAACGCCACAGCATGCTTTCTGGAGTTTTTCCCAAAAATCAGCGGCAGCGCCAACGCCCTTTACGGCGCTACCATTTTCATTACCGGCGGCCTGCTCGGCGGCATAGTGAACGGGTTGCATACCGGCACCCTGGTGCCCATCGCGGGCTCCATGCTGGCCTGTGCCACAGTGGCGCTGCTGGCAGTGGTGTTTGTGGCGCGGGCACGGGAGCCCATCGAGCCGCCCGGGTAACCGGAAGCTGTTTTATTTTTCCTCCAGCAACCCCTCTTCGCGCAGCGCCTCCCGTACCGGTGGGCGCTCGGCCACCCGTTTCTGGTAAGCCTGAAGCTTGGGCCAGCGCGAGGTATCAATGTTGTGTTGATCCAGCCAGTTGGCGATAGTGAACAAATAGGCATCGGCGACGGTAAACCGGTCTCCCACCAGGTATTTTCCCTCCAGCCGGCTCTCCACATAGTCGAAACGCTTACCGATACGCTTTTTGGCTTCCTCTTTTTCTCCATCGCTCGCATCCGAAAATAACGGCGCGAAGGCCTTGTGCAGTTCCGTGGAGATAAAATTCAGCCACTCCTGAACCCGGTAGCGGTCCAGGCTGCCGCTCTCCGGCAACAAGCCGGCGTCGGGCTTCTGTTCGGCCATAAACTGCACGATCGTCGGCCCCTCGGTGAGCACTTCACCGCCTTCCAGTTGCAGGGTGGGGACATACCCCTTTGGGTTGATCTCGGTGAAGTCGGCGCCGCTCTCCAACATGTGGCTCTTCAAGTCCACCTTGCACAAGTCGATATCCAACCCGGCCTCGCGGGCAACGATATGGGGGGAGAGAGAACAAGCGCCAGGGGCGTAATAGAGGTTCATTGCAATACTCCTTTTCAGTGGTGGCTGCGCTTGAGTATAGGCGCTTGCCCAGCGCTAAAAATTGGGGAATCACTGCGGGTAGGAAATCCGGATAGGAATGGCGGCTGTACTGCTGCGTGTGCTTTTCGCATATTTATCGAGGAGATATAAAGGTGCGCAAGGCGCACCCATAGAGGATCGCGCAGGTGATGCTTGCGCTCAATCGCCGATAATTTTTACCAGCACGCGCTTCCTGCGCCTGCCGTCAAACTCGCCGTAAAAGATCTGCTCCCAGGGCCCGAAATCCAGCTCGCCGCCGGTGACCGCAATCACCACTTCGCGACCGAACAGCTGGCGCTTGATATGGGAGTCGGCGTTGTCCTCGCCGGTGTCGTTGTGGCGGTACTGGTCGATGGGGCCGTAGGGCACCAGCCCGTCGAGGAATTTTTCGAAGTCGCGGTGCAGGCCGGGTTCATCGTCGTTGACAAACACCGAGGCGGAGATATGCATCGCATTGACCAGGCACAGGCCTTCGCGGATGCCGCTCTCACCCAGGGCCTCCTCTACCTGTGGGGTGATGTTGATAAATTCGGTGCGTTTTTTGGTGTTGAACCAGAGTTCCTTGCGGTGGGATTTCATTCTCATTGCCCCCTCGGTTGATCGGTGGGCCGAGGCGCTGGCGCGCCCGGCCCAGCCTATCGTATCAACCGCGATGGTGGGGAGCCGAATAGTCCAGCTCCGGCCCCCTGGGCACTACGCCGGTGGGATTGATATTGCCGTGACTGCCGTAGTAGTGGGTTTTGATATGGTAAAAATCCACCGTGCCGGCGACGCCGGGCCACTGGTACAGCTCGCGCAGGTAGCCCCAGAGGTTTTCATAGTCCGCCAGGCACTGCTTGTTGCACTTGAAGTGGCCGTGGTAGACGGCGTCGAAGCGGATCAGGGTGGTGAACAGGCGCCAGTCCGCCTCGGTGATCCGGTCGCCAGCCAGATAGCGATTGTTTCCCAGCCGCTGTTCCAGTTGCTCCAATGTGCTGAACAGCCGTTCGTACGCGTGCTCATAGGCTTCCTGGGTAGTGGCAAAGCCAGCACGATAGACGCCGTTGTTTACATTTTCGTAGACGATGCCGTTGGTTGCATCGATATCACCGCGCAGTTCCCGCGGGTAGTAATCGTCGTCATTGCCGGTGAGCCCATTAAAGGCACTGTTGAACATGCGGATGATTTCCGACGACTCGTTGCTGACCACGCGCTCGCGCTGTTTGTCCCACAGCAGCGGCACGGTAACCCGGCCGCTGTAATCGCTGCGGTTCCTGGTATACAGCTGATGCAGGTAGTCGGAGTCGTAGAGGGCGTCGCCGCTGCTGCCTTCATCGGTATCGAAGGTCCAGCCGTGCTCGAGCATATAGGGGCTCACCACCGACACGCCGATGATGTCTTCAAGCCCTTTCAGTTTGCGGAAGATCAGCGTGCGGTGCGCCCAGGGGCAGGCGAGGGAGACATAGAGGTGGTAGCGATCCTTTTCCGCCGGAAAACCGCCCTCGCCGCTGGGACCGGCACTGCCATCCGCAGTGATCCAGTTGCGCAGCTGCGCGGCCTCGCGCACGAATTCGCCGTGGCTTTTTTCCGTATCGTACCAACGGTCAAGCCACTGGCCTTTCACCAGTAAACCCAAGGCTATCTCCTCGTGAATGGATTGTTCATGGGAAGCGCGCGGGTTTCCGCCCGCGCGCACGGATCGCTATTTATTCTTGCGCCTGAAGATGTGATCCAGGCTGAGCCTGCCGCCACCGACGCAGGCCAGGATAATGAAGCCGCCGGCAATACTGATGTTTTTCATGAAGTTGATCATCTGCATCTGGTCGTCGGGCACATAGTGGAACATCGCGGCGGTGGCCAGGGTGAACAGCGCCAGCAGCAGGGCCGCCCAGCGGGTGAAGAAGCCGAGCAGTACCGCCAGGCCGCCGCCCAGCTCCACCAGGATCACCAGGGGAAGCAGTGCACCCGGGACACCGGCAGATTCCATGTAGGCCTGGGTGTCCGCGTATCCGCCGATCTTGCCCCAACCGGCGAGGACAAACATTACCGCCATCATTGCGCGGCCGAGCAGTTTGCTCCAATCGCAGAAATTTCCTTCAGTCATTGCTGAATCCTCAGTGAGATCAGTCAATAAGTAATAGCGCAACTGCCGTCAGTCTAGTTCTATTTTTTACTGAAAAAACCGCAAAAATTCGCGGAAAACTTTCGATTTAATAGATTTCCTCTTCAGAACAAGAAATTTGACTCCGGCCATCTTTTCTATGCTCCGCCTTTGGTGGCCCACTGCCTGGCCCGGAGGACGCGCCCGCTTTCGCGGGCGCATAGAAATGGAGAGCTTAGGCCGTCGACTATCGGCAAGCGGCCGCTGCCAATGGAATAGGGGCCTAATCCATCGACCCCAGGCCCTGCCGCAGCACATCGATCAGGTAGCCGGCGGCGGGGCCGCATTTGTCGGCGTCGGCGTACACCAGATAGACGGTGACACTGCGCTCCCAGGGCTCCTCGGTGGACAGTGGCAGCAGCCGGTCCGCAGACAGTGAATCGCGGATACGCGTCTCCGGCAGCCAGGCGAAGCCGAGGCCGCGCTCGATCAGGTCGATGGAGGTCTGTACGTTGGTGACCGTAATGCGCTGGTCGGAACCCAACCAGCCGGCATCCTGGCGATTTTTAACCGCCGAATCGCGGATCACTATCTGCCGGCAACTTTTCAGGTCCTTGCGCGCCACCGGACGGCCCAGATGATGCAGGGAATGTTGCGGGTGGGCCACCGGCAGGAAGCGCACCCGGGCCACCGGTTCGCCGACAAACCCCTGGGGCACCCGCGCGGATAGGATAAAGTCCGTCTGTTGCTGGAGCAGCAGCTCCTCGGCCCCGGACAGCACCGTTTCGCGCAATTCCAGGCGGGTGTGGGGAAACTGCTCGGCGAAGCGCTCCACGGCACCCAGCAGGCACTCGTAATCGAAGATCACGTCCACCGCCAGGGTGAGCACCGCTTCCTCGCCGCCGGCCAGGCTGTCGGCCACCGCCTCCAGGGCCTCCGCCTCGTTGAGCAGGCCGCCGGCGCGGGCCAGCAGGATGCGCCCGGCGTCGGTCAGCTCCGCCTTGCGCCCGCGCACCTCCAGCAGCGCCACCCCCAGGCTCTCCTGCAGCTTGTGCACCGCATGGTTGATGGATGACTGGCTCTTGTGCACCGCCTGCGCGGCCTGGGAGAAGCCGCCGTGCTCCACCACCGACTGGAACATGCGCCACTGCTCGAGGGTTACCTTGGCCATAGGGATTCTCTATTCACGCTTTATTAACCGATTTATTCGAACATAAGATGCGAGTATTTGCCATTTTTTATCGAATAAGGCGGCATATACTGGCATCAAACCGGAGGTATTTATGCAAGACTTTACGCTCAGACCCGGTGCCCGCCCGCTACTGCGGGGCGTCGCCAGCCAGGCTTCCGCCGACGGCGCAGGGGTGAAAATCCAGCGCGTGGCCGGCTTCCAGAGCCCGGACTTCAGCCCTTTTCTGATGCTGGACGAGATCCGCTCGGACAACGCCGACGACTATATCGCCGGCTTCCCCCCGCACCCGCACCGGGGCATCGAGACCCTCACCTATATGCTGAACGGCGAATTCGAGCACCGTGATCACCTGGGTAACCGCGGCGCCGTATCCACCGGCGGCGCCCAGTGGATGCGCGCCGGGCGCGGCATTGTGCACTCGGAGATGCCGGCGGCGGGAGAGGGCGGAATGCACGGCTTCCAGCTGTGGATCAATATGGCCGCGGCGGACAAAATGAATAAACCCACTTGGCGGGATATCCAGGCGGCGGAGATTCCGGAACTGCCGCTGGACGGGCAGGGCTCACAGATTCGCCTGATCGCCGGCAGGTGGACGATCGATGGCGAGGACAAATCCGCGCCGCTGACGGACGCGGCGGCCGAGGCGGCAGTGGCGGATATCCGTCTGGCGGAGGACGCCGAGGTGGAGCTGCCGCTACCGGCGGAGCACAGCGCGCTGGTGTTCGTCTATCGCGGTGCGCTGGTCACTGAACGCGGCGCCATTCCGCGGGGCAATATGCTGTTGTACGGCGCCGGCGAATCGCTACAATTGCGCGCCCAAGACCAGGGAGCCGGCCTGCTGTGCCTGCACGGCCTGCCCCTGCGCGAACCCATCGCCCACTACGGCCCCTTCGTGATGAACAGCCGTGAGGAAATCGAACAGGCGCTGCGCGACTACAATAACGGCACACTCACCGACTGACCGCCTTCACTTGTAGGAAAGCGGGCCATGCCCGCGATCGGTTTTTGTTAAAACCACCGCCGATCGCGGGCATGGCCCGCTCCTACAGAGATAGTCCGGCATCCCAGCAACCCCCGAGAAGTGAGCCCGTACGCGCGATATGGAAGTCTATTACACCTTTTGTTTCCTCGCGGCCATCTCGGTGCTCCTGGGCTTCCTCAACCAGTATGTGCTGCGTGCGCAGACCACCATCGCCATCACCGCGGGGGCCCTGGGCCTGTCGCTGGTGGTAATCCTGCTGGGTAAGCTGGACCTGGTGGAGCTGCGCGACTGGGCCGATCAGTTGCTGCCGCTGCTGAACCTGCAGGACCTGCTGCTCAAGGGCATGCTCGGCTTCCTGCTGTTCGCCGGCAGCCTGCATATCGACTTGCTGGAGCTGCGCAACCAGAAACTGGAGATCACTCTGCTGGCGGTGGTGGGCACGTTGATCTCCACCTTTGCCGTGGGTGTGCTGCTCTACTGGTTCCTGCAGTTTGTAGGCATGCCTGTGGCCTTCGTCTACTGTCTGCTGTTCGGCGCGCTCATCTCCCCCACCGACCCCATCGCCGTGCTGGCGATTATCAAGAGCCTCAAGGCCCCGGAGCAGATCGCCATTCAGGTGGAGGGGGAGTCCCTGTTCAACGACGGCTTCGGCCTGGTGATTTTCACGGTGATCTTCGCGGTGGCATTCCAGGGCGGCCAGCCCACATTGCCGGCAGTGGCAGAGCTGTTTGCGGTGGAGGTGCTCGGCGGGGTGGCGCTGGGACTGGCCATCGGCGGCCTGTTCCACTGGCTGATCTGCTCCACCGACGACCACAGCCTGGAGCTGCTGCTGACCCTGGTGATCCCCACCGCGGGCTTTTCCCTGTCCAATGTTCTCGGTGTGTCCGGCGCCCTGGCGATGGTGGTGAGCGGCATCATTATCGGCAACTTCACCCGCGAGCAGGGATTTTCCCGGGTGAGCCAGCACGAGCTGGACAACTTCTGGAGCACCACCGAGGACTTTATGAACGGCCTGCTGTTCCTGCTGGTGGGGCTGTTCCTGATCACCATCAACCTGCGCGCCTTCGACTACCTGCTGATCGCCGCCGCCATCGTCATAGTGCTGCTGGCACGGACCCTGGCAGTAACCGTCCCCTTTACATTCCTGAAGATTCACCGCCGGTACCATCCCTACAGCGAGCGCATCCTGATCTGGGGCGGCCTGCGCGGCGGCCTGGCGCTGGCCCTGGCGATGTCCATTCCCGCCGGCCATATCACCATCCAGGACCAGGACCTGCGCCACCTGTGGGTAGTGATGACCTACGGCGTGGTACTCTTCTCCATCGTGGTGCAGGGCTCCACCATTGCGCCACTGATCCGGCGCAGCCGCGACATCGCCGAGCCGGAGCGGGCCGGCGCCGCCCCCGAATAACACACAAACAACAATCGCTATGGAAAACAATTTCCTGCTGCAGGCAGCAATTTACCTGGCTGCCGCGGTGGTCGCCGTCCCCCTGTCCAAGCGCCTGGGCCTGGGCTCGGTGCTCGGCTACCTGCTCGCCGGTGTACTGATCGGCCCCTACGCGCTGGGGCTGGTGGGGGACGCCAGGGAGGAGATGCACGTGGCCGAGTTCGGCGTGGCGCTGATGCTGTTCCTGATCGGCCTGGAGCTGCAGCCGCGCAAGCTGTGGCAGCTGCGCGGCGCCATCCTCGGTATGGGCGGTGCGCAGGTACTGCTCACCGCCGCCGTGGTGGCCACACTGTTGCTGCTGCTGTTCGCGCAGGACTGGCGCACCGCCGTGGCCATCGGCCTGATCCTGGCGCTGTCTTCCACCGCCATCGTGTTGCAATCCCTGAGCGAGAAAAAGCTGCTCAAGACCCAGGGTGGTCGCAGCGCTTTCGCGGTGCTGCTGTTACAGGATATCGCCGTCATCCCGATACTCGCGCTGCTGCCACTGTTGGCGGGAACCGCGCCGGAAGCGGAGGCCGGCGGACTCGAGGGCTGGCGCTACGCACTGGCGGTGGTCGGCACCATCGCCGCTTTCGCCCTGGCCGGGCGATATCTGCTGGGGCCTCTGCTGCGCCTGGTGGCGGGTAGTGAACTGCGCGAGATGTTTACCGCCAGCGCGCTGTTGATCGTGGTGGCGTCGGCGGCGGTCATGCTGTGGCTGGGGTTGTCCCCGGCCCTGGGTACTTTCCTCGCCGGAGTGATCCTGGCGGAGAGCGAGTTCCGCCACGAGCTGGAGGCGGATATCCAGCCGTTCAAGGGACTGCTGCTGGGGCTTTTCTTCCTCGCCGTCGGTGCCAACCTGAACCTTCACTTGGTAATGGAGTACCCGCTGCTGCTGCCGGGCCTGGCGCTGCTGCTGGTAGTGGCGAAGTGTGCGGTGCTGTTTGCGCTGGCGCGCGCGGCGGGCATGTCCCGCGGTGAGGACTGGCTGTTTGCGCTGTCCCTGGCGCAGGCGGGGGAGTTCGGTTTCGTGCTGGTGTCCTTCGCCGCCGGGCAGCGGGTGCTGGACGGCACTACCGGCAACCTGTTGGTGGCGCTGATCGCCTTGTCCATGGTGCTTACGCCGGTGCTGCTGCTGGTCTACGAGCGCTTTATCCAGCCCCGCTACTTGCGCGGCGGCGAGAGAGAGCGAGAGGAGGAGGAACCGCCAGTGGATTCTGGCTCGCCGGTGATCATCGTCGGCTACGGCCGCTTCGGGCAGATCGCCGGTCGCTTGCTCAACGCCTGCGGCTTCGACACCACCCTGCTGGAACGCAACGCGGAACAGCTGGACATGGTGCGCCGCTACGGTATCCAGGCCTACTACGGCGACGCCTCGCGGGAGGACCTGCTGCGCGCCGCCGGCGCCCGCAACGCCCAGTTGGTGATCCTCACCCTGAGTGACCAGGCGGCCTCCCTGGAAATCGTCGCCCAGTTGCAGAAACACTTTCCCCACCTGGCCATCCTCGCCCGGGCCCGCAACCGCATGCACCACTACGCGCTGATGGAGGCGGGCGTGCCCTATATCTTCCGCGAGACGGTGGACTCGGCCCTGAGCATCGGCGAGAAGGCGTTGGAGCTACTGGGCCTGAGCCCGCTGCAGGCCCGGCGCGTGGCGCGCAAGTTCAAGCAGCACGACCAGCGCATGCTGGAATCCCTGTTCCCCTACTGGCGCGACGAATCCCGGCATATCGCCGAGACGCGAATCTACCGCGAACAGCTGCTGCAGGCGCTGCGCGAGGATCGGCGCGACAAGGACCTGCACCTGGATCACTACTGGGAGGATTCCAGGCCCGGGCTTTAGAGCATACAGCGTGCAATCGTGGCCCTCACGTTTGCCCTGTGAACAGGAAATGGTGCCGGGCGTCATTCCGCCACCGAACAGAAAGGCGGCAGCCTGCGCTCGACAGGAGAGGATTGAATCACCGAGGTGTTGGTCATTGCGTACGGGATAATCCGGTCGATCAACTCTTCTAAGGCTTCCACCGAGCGCACATGGGCGCGCGCGATAAAGCAGTCGTCGCCGGTTGTGCGGTCGCACTCCACAATCTCCGGGAGTTCCCGGAGTATCCCCAGCACCTTGTGCAACTGGCCGGGAACCGGCCGGATACGCAGGCACACGGCCAGCGGCAGCCCGAGCGCTTTCGGGTTGATCCGCGCGGAATAGCCCTCGATCACACCCGCCTCTTCCAGGCGTTTGACCCGCTCGGACACGCTCGGCGGGGATAGCCCGACGAGCCGGGCGAGCTCCGCAACACTGGTGCGAGCGTCGGCCGCCAGTGCGGTGAGCAGCCCGGCGTCGACGGCGTCGAGACCGCCATTTTCATATCGAAGTCTTTTCACCACTTTCTCCTTTTTATTCTGTAAAAATTCACCAGATTCGCCGTTGGATCGATATATATCGCGGCGCTTTCGGCTTTTATCATGCGGCCAAAAAGGAGTGGTGGCCATGCCGCATTGCCGTTCAGTATTCACCCGGGCCGCGGAAGCCGTTCCGCCGCCGGCCTGGTTCGGCGTCAGCGCCGTATTCCACTACCTTGGCCCATCCTTCGCCGTGCTGCTGTTTCCGGCGGTGGGCGTGCTCGGTGTCGCCTGGTTCCGCATTGCAACTGCCGCGCTGATCTTCGCCGCCATCACCCGACCCTGGGTGACGATCCGCAAAGCGGACACGAAAACCCGGCTGCGGCTGCTGGGAATGGGTTCTTGCCTGGCAGTGATGAACACTTCCTTTTATCTGGCCCTGGATCGCCTGCCCATGAGCCTGGTGGCGGCAATGGAGTTTGTCGGCACCATCGCCGTGGCCCTCTATGGATTGCGCACGAACCGAAACGCACTGGCGCTCGCGCTGGCGGTGTTCGGTGTCTTTCTGCTGATCGACGTGAAGTGGGCGACCGACCCGGTCGGATTGATGTGGTCAGCCCTGAACGCCGCACTGTTTATCGGCTACATCCTGCTCGGACACAAGGCGGCGCAGGGCGGCGCGAGCCGCGGGATCGAACAGCTCGGCGCCGCCATGGCGATCGCTTTCGCAATCCTGATGCCGATCGGTCTCGCACAGGCAATCAAGGCTTTCGGCGCCATCGAACTCGTGCTGGCGGGCATCGGGATCGGCATCTGTTCCTCGGTCATTCCCTACGTCTGCGATCAACTTGCGATGTCGCGCCTGCCCAGAGCATCGTTCGCATTATTGCTGTCATTGCTACCGGCGACGGCAACGGTTATCGCAGGGATTGTTCTGGCGCAAATTCCCACGTATCGCGATATTGCCGGCATTGCGCTCGTGATGGTGGCCGTTGCCATACATCGGCAGTCTCCGATGGGAGAGGAGAGAAAAGCAGAGAAGCGGGGCACTGCAACAGGCGGGAAGTCCCCAGCGCCCGAAGAATACCCGAGCTAGCGGGCTCGGCATCTTCCGACGCCCCGCCGTATAGAATTGTGCCTGGATAGAGTTCTGCGCTCCCGGTTATTCAAACATTTCCGGCTGCTCGTCGCAGATCACGTTATATAGCGGCTGGAAGCTGAAAAGTCCCGCCAACTCGGTCCCCACCACCGCCCGGGTGCGGATCGCCACTTCCGGGTCGATCAGCTTCGGCGTACCGGCAGCCTCCGCCAACAGCTGCGCCTGGCAGCTGCGCTCCATGGTGATATACCACCAGGCGGCCTCGTCCACCGATTTGCCCACCGTGAGCAAGCCGTGGTTCTGCAGGATCAGCGCCTTCCTGTTGCCCAGCGCCTTTGCCAGCGCCTCGCCTTCACCCATCTCCAACACCACGCCGGAGAAGGTGTCGAGCAGGCCGTGGTCGCCGAAGAAGGCGCAGGCATCCTGGGTGATAGGGTCCAGCAATCGGCCCAGGGTGGACCAGGCCTTGCCACACAGGGAGTGGGCGTGAGCGGCGGCCACCACATCCGGGCGCATTTTGTGGATATGCGAGTGGATGGTGAAAGCCGCGCCGTTCAGGTAACCGTCCCCCTCCACCACCTCGCCCTTGTGATTCACCAGCAGCAAATCCGACAGTTTCAACAGCTTGAAGGAAACACCCATAGGATTAACCCAGAAGTGATCCTCGTGTTCCGGATCGCGCACAGTGATATGGCCCGCCACCCCCTCGTCGAAACCGAATTTGCCGAAAAGGCGGAAGGCGGCGGTGAGTTTTCGCTTGCGCTCCTCGCGCACTTGGTCCGGCGGCTGGGTAGTCTCTCCCAACAGCATATTCACATCGCCGTTCATCAGGATGGGGTTGGAATCTTCCGTGTTTTTGCTTTTTTCCGCAGTGGTCATAGGCCGGCCCTCTCGTCCAATTTGGGGTACCGCAAAGGTTGGGTTATAGCATGGCTGGGAACGGGGGGCGAGGGACGGCCCCCATCCCTACAAACAGATATACTGCCGCGCAAAATGCCGTTTAAGGAGGAATCGAGTGTCAAGCGCAGAGTACACCGAAGTCGATGAACTGGATTTTCCGAGAGGGCTCACTCACTTGTTGATGAAGCGGCCAATCCGTATTCAGAAGCCAATGGCTCTTGTTCACCGGCAAATAGTCGCTAAGGGATTGAATTTAAAGGAGACAACATTGAGACTTTGAGCCAGAAACACATAAGGCCATCAGAGCGTCAGGCTCGTTTTACTTTGGATTCAAAGCAAAAATGCTGGTTATCTATTTGATTTTAATGAGAAAATTCTTACATATAGTATTATGCGCCAGTATACAAGAGCCTGGTGATAACGAGCCAGTATAACTGTTAGAGCACATGCTTAATTCTCTTATTACATGGTGGAGACGAAAGCAACAGTTGCGTCGCGAGGCGCTCCTTTTCGAGCGCGAGGTATTAGTTACCTTCGACGACGTTGCTGTATCCGTCGCTTACCCTAGTGGCGAGGTTCAAACCATACCGTGGTCGTCTGTCCTGCGCGTCGCCATCGAGACCAATGACAGTGGCCCATGGGGCGCGGACGTATGGTGGCTGCTGGAGGGCGCCGAGGCGCGAGCAACTTGTCCACCGTTGCCCCAGAACGCGCTCGGGCGCTGGACCAAGGCCAATCCCGGGGATCTACAACCAACTTGGCTTTAACAGGATTGAGCTCAACATAGCGGACCGTAGCCAGCAAGTAGGGCTCATCCATCGGAAAGGAATGAAAGCGTTCCTGCCAAAGATGCCCCCGCCAACCTTCGCGGAGATTTATCCGCCTTGTATAGCGACGATGTGTTTCGGAAATAGTCGCGCGCAACCCATCTTCTGACGAAGGCACCAATACCAGATGGACGTGGTTCGGCATCAGGCACCAAGCCCAGACTTCTGTATCGCGCATCCGACAAGCATCCGCCAATAGATCGATATACGCTTGATAGTCCTCGTCGCAAAAGAAGGTTTGCTGACCCGATTTCCCCGCTGGGTGACATGATGTGGACATCCGGGAAGAACCACGCGGGCTATTCGTGCCATCTACCTGTCTCTCCAAATTGACTCAGCTATTACGTATACTGTCCCCGGAATTCGTGTCCCCGGAATTCCCAGTTTTCCATTACATTTCGCCAAGTTTTATTGATCTCTTGAATTCTTTGGTTTCTTTCTGAATGAAAGAATCAGTTTCTCCAATTCTGCTTGACTCGAAACCTCTGAGAAAAGCTCCGCTGCCCGAACACTATCTATCTCTCGAATATCTTTATGAACAGCCCATTTCGATCCGCCTATATATATGGTTCTATCCCACGCTTTCGGATAATTACCTTCCTCGGCGCTAAAAAAATCGTAGTAAGACAAATGCGGATAACTAGGCAAAATTTCGATAATAACTTTTTTGGCATCTAAATATGAAACTTTCTTTCCAATCCAAATACCACCCAGCTCATTATACTCTGGATCTTCTGGAGTAATGCAACATTCCGCTCCAAGCTTCACTACAAACCCTTTTCCCTCTAACATGGGTATAATATTGTTAATATCGGCTATCCCAAATTCTATTACCACTGCAGCGTTAGTCTTATTATCTTTACTCTCATTTCCATGCATAATCGACGGAAAGATAGACGCAATTATGGTTAGAATTATGAAGCAATTCTTCACAAAATCACTCCCCCTTTACAACATTATTTTCAATCCAGATCCAACCATAACTGAATAGAAATTTCCTATTCCCCCCTGTCGAATATGTTAGAGCGTTCTGTATTTCTTTTAATGCAGCTAAAGAAGATGCGCTCGCGTCGCCAGCAAAGGTCCCTGTTTCTCCGGATGTTTTGCCAACTAAGATACATCCAGTAGAACCATACGCTCCGCCAGAGTTGTGGACCAATATCCCGGATCGGCCAAAGCTAGAACTATCTATACTCGGCACATTCTTGTATTTTTGCCATTTATTTGCTCCCGTTATTGAAAACTTATATGTTCCCTCAGGGATTCGTTTAGGGTTGTTAGTGCAAGCTTCACCAGCTTTAGACGGAGTTGATGAATCTGGCCCACCTCTTTCCAAGGTATATCCGCTGAGTTCCAAACCATTAGATCCACCAACTGTATATTCACCACTTGTATAATTTAACTGTTTTTTGCATGTTCCAGAATAATAACTATCTTCATATGTTCTAGTTACATACATATCTACTCTTGTTATGTCCTCAACTTCAGTACTACAAACTTCTGGCTGCGTAACGCAGTGCACGTCGTGAAGCACAATTCGCATAAGCAAATCGTCCCAAAACGGATCATTTTCATCCAAGATATCCTCATCCGGACTTACAATAGGAATTTCTGCACCCCCAATTTCGATATCCATTTTTATTTCTATATCGTCAATCAGGTCCTGGAGCGAACCATGCTGCGCTTTGCCGAAAGTTACGGCGTCTGAATTGAAGTACTCATTGAAATCATCGTATACCAAGGTGTATTCAGTAGCCTCAGCGTAAATGTACCATTCACCGTTTGTGTACCAACAATCATACTGGGTCGAACAACCGTAGGGTTCATTTGCGGAATCGTATATTTCGTCATATTCCTCAAAAAACGATGTGCCTCCCGGGGCCGTATAACCCCAAAACATGAGATACCCCACTCGCCACCATGCCACAAAGGTTTTACCTTCCTCCACGGAATACCAGTCATTTACCAGTGATGCGTTTTCGAAATAGTTTTCATTTTCTATCCACCGATAGGCATCAGCGAAGAAAGTCTTGAAATCAGAGTCAACCTTTCTGACTTTACTCGGTGCGAATTTTGGCCGGTTGGAGAAAAAACAATCTGGTTATATTGACCCAGTACGCTGCCTTCAATCCCACGGATAAAAATGTCTTTGTACCCATCAAAATTCAAATCGCTCGTAAGCACGAGCAATTCCGTGGCAGTGTTCCACCCCAACACTTGGCTTCGCTGTGGGGACGACAGATCACTAACAACTGTATAGCTACCATTAGCCTGTTGCCTCAGAACAAAATCCTTGACTGGTGCTGGCAACACAATTGGCGTGGCGATATCTCCATGCAATATCACTACCTGTGGTTTCTGGCGGATATAGAGATCAGTTAGGCCGTCGCCGTTGAAATCGCCCTTGCGGACTTCGTAGTTTTCGTCGAAACCCTGACCCAGGGACAGGGCCGGGATCAGGCATAGAAGGAGAGAGAGGAGTAGTTTGGTTTTCATGGCAACGGCCTGTCGCTATGCTGCCGCGGTACTCCGTGCGGCAGGGGATTATTGGTTGTTTCCGTTGACGGGCGGGGGCTGCAACGGAGCCCCCACTGTTGCATAAGTTAGTCTGCAAATGCCACAGCTACAATCTTTGGTCTATTGGCGGAGCACCCTCCACCATATATTGCAAGCTTCACCGGTTTCCCCGCTATATAGGCGCTTATCAACATCGACCGCGCTATATCCGATGCATTTGGAGACATATGGTAGCTGGCAGTAGTGGGACAACCTGCGGGATTAGTGAGGCTACTTTGATCGGTTTTAAGGTATACGCCTTCACCGCTACCCAGTTTTCCAAAAAGGTGATTTTAACCTTGCCGGTATTCTGATTAGCGTATGCATTAGCCGAAAAGGTTAGCGCTATTGCGATCACAAGACGGAAGACGGACGCTTTAGACATTTTTATTTCCTTTTTCTATTTTTCGCCTGCAAGCAGGCTCCTGCGGTGATTTTGGCAAGCTAGCAAGCTGCCTATGTTGTAGTCAAGTGTGTTGGTGTCGACGCAACTGGTCGACCTGCTTTCCCTCTCCCCCAACCCCTCTCCCGCAAGCGGGAGAGGGGAGCGTTGGTTACTCCACCGTCACCGACTTGGCCAGGTTGCGCGGCTGGTCCACGTCGGTGCCTTTGAGCAGGGCCACGTGGTAGCTGAGCAGCTGTAGCGGCACGGTGTACAGGATCGGTGCCAGGCTCTCGGGGGCGTCCGGTACTTCCACCACGGTGATGCCCGGCTCGCTGGCGAAGCCGGCTTTGGGGCTGGTGAACACAAACAGCTCGCCGCCGCGGGCGCGCACTTCCTGCAGGTTGGATTTGAGCTTTTCCAGCAGCTCGTCGTTGGGGGCGATGGCGATTACCGGCATATCCGCGTCCACGAGGGCCAGCGGGCCGTGCTTGAGTTCGCCCGCGGGGTAGGCCTCGGCGTGGATATAGGAGATTTCCTTCAGCTTGAGCGCGCCCTCCAGTGCGATGGGGTATTCCACACCGCGGCCGAGGAACAGGGCGTGGTGCTTCTCGGCGAAAGCCTCGGAGGTAGCCTTTACCAGCTTGTCCAGGCCGGTGAATTGCTCCATCAGTTCCGGCAACTGGTGCAGGGCCCCGACCAGTTCCGCCTCCCGCTCCGCGGACAGGCCGTTGGCCCTGGCCAGGGCGATACAGAACAGCTGCAGCGCGACTAATTGAGTGGTGAACGCCTTGGTGGAGGCCACGCCGATTTCCGGGCCCGCCTGGGTCATCAGCGACATTTCCGATTCGCGCACCAGGGAGCTGTTGGGGACATTGCAGATGGCCAGGGAGGCCAGGTAGCCCAGTTCCTTCGCCTGGCGCAGCGCGGCCAGGGTGTCGGCGGTCTCACCGGACTGTGAGATAGTGACGAACAGGGTGCCGGGGCGCACCGCGGTTTTGCGGTAGCGGATCTCGCTGGCCACCTCCACTGAACAGGGCACACCCGCCCAGTCTTCCAGCCAATAGCGGGTCACCAGGCCGGCGTGGTAGCTGGTTCCGCAAGCGACAATCTGCACTTGCTTCACCTGGGGCAGCAGTTCGTTGGCGCGGGTGCCCAGGGCCTCGGCGAGCACGCTTTTCGCACCGATGCGGCCGGCGAGGGTGGCGGCTGCCACTTCCGGCTGCTCGAAGATTTCCTTCTGCATATAGTGGCGGTAACGGCCCTTGTCCGCGGCGTCGTGGCCGCCGTCCAGTTTGTGCACCGGGCGGCTGACTTCCTTCCCACTCCTGTCGCGGATGGCGATGCCGGCGGCGGTGATCTCCGCCACGTCGCCCTCCTCGAGGAAGATAAAGCGGTCGGTTACCTGGCGCAGGGCCATGGGGTCGGAGGCGATAAAGTTTTCCTCGATACCCACACCCACCACCAGTGGGCTGCCGGAGCGGGCACAGACCAGGGTGCCCGGTTCGTCGGCGCTGATCACCCCCAGGGCGTAGGCGCCGTCGAGTTGCCCGATGGCGGTGGTTACCGCCTCCACCAGGCTGTGGCCCTCGGCCGCCAGGGAGTGGATCAGGTGCACCACCACTTCGGTGTCGGTATCGGAGTCAAACTGGTAGCCCCGCGCCTGCAGGTCCACGCGCAACGGCTGGTGGTTTTCGATAATGCCGTTGTGCACCAGGGCGATATGTTCCGAGCGGTGCGGGTGGGCGTTGCCGTCCGATGGAGCGCCGTGGGTGGCCCAGCGGGTGTGGGCGATGCCCAGGCGGCCGATGGCAGGGTCGGCAACGAGCCGGGACTCTAGGTCCGCCACCTTGCCCTGGCTCTTGCGCAGTTGCAGCTGGCTGTCGCCGTCCAGCAGGCAGACGCCGGCGGAGTCGTAGCCGCGGTACTCCAGACGACGGAGCCCTTCCAGCAGGATTTCATTGACATTGCGCTGGGCCAGCGCGCCGACGATTCCACACATGTTCGTTTCCTCTCTCGAATGTTACAAAGTGGCCGCGATCAGGCGTGCCAACTGCAATACCGCTGACTCGTGCCATCCCTGGCACTCACCCTCCGGGCGCCTGCGGCGTCCAAATCGGCTATCCTGCCGATTTGTCGCGGCCATGGGCCGCTCCTACAGGGGGGCGCGGATTACCCGCACGCCTTGGGATTCCAATTTCCGCTGTGCTTCTTCCTGCAGGCCGCTGTCGGTCACCAGGGTGTCCACCTGGCCCCAGGGCAATTCCAGGTTGGGGATGCGGCGGCCCACCTTGGTGGACTCCGCCAGTACCACCACCTCCCGCGCTACGTCGGCCATCACCCTGGAGAGGCCTATCTGTTCGTTGAAGGTGCAGGTGCCGCGCTCCAGGTCGATGCCGTCGGCGCCGATAAAGGCCCGGTCGAAGTCATAGCCTCGCAGCACCTGTTCCGCCACCCGGCCCTGGAAGGCTTCGAAATGGGGGTCCCAGGTGCCGCCGGTCATCAGCAGGGTGGGTTCGTTCTCCAGTTCGCGCAGGGCGTTGGCCACGTGCAGTGAGTTGGTCATCACTACCAGCCCGCGTTTTCGATCCAGCTCGGGGATCATCGCCGCGGTGGTGCGGCCGTAATCGATCACTATGCGGTGGTGGTCGGGAATCAGCGCCGCGCCGGCGCGGCCGATGGCGCGCTTCACCTCTGAGGGGGCCTCCTCTGCCACCATTTCCCGAGGCACCGGAATGGCGCCCCCGTGGCGGCGCAGCAGCAGGCCGGCGCTCTCCATGGCGGTGAGGTCCTTGCGAATCGTAACTTCTGAAGTTTCGAACTGGCGTGCCAGCTGTTCCACACTGGCCTCGCCGGCTTCGTTGAGCTGTTCCAGTATGCGGTGTCGGCGTTGAAGGGTGTTGCGTTTGGACATGATCAGTTAAGTTTCGATTTGAAACTTAACGATAGCAAACCGAAAGAGCAATTCCCACAGCAATTTTTCTGCAACCCGGTGGGAGCCAGCCTTGCTGGCGAAAAGGAGAGGCGGCGGGATTTATCGCCTGCAAGGCAGGCTCCCACAAATCAGCCAGCCAGGGCCCGCATCAGGGCCTTTAGGAAACGCGCCAATTCGCCACCGGTAACCGCCCGGTGGTCGGCGCTGACGGAGAGGGGGAGGAGGGAGCGCACGGCGGGTTTGTCGTCCACCGCCACCACTCCCTGAAAGACTCGGCCGGCTCCCAGGATCGCCACAGTAGGCGGCAGCACCACCGGTGTGGCGTAGCGGCCGGCCATGCCGCCGAAGTTGGACAGCAGTATGGTGGCGCCCTGCAGGTCCTCCCGGGCGATGCCGGTCTCGCGGGCCTGCTCTTTGTAGTCCTCTATCTGTTCCAGCAACTCTTCGTCGGAGCGCGCGGCCACATCCCTGAGTACGGGCACGTAGAGACCGCGGGGAGAATCCACTGCCAGGCCGATATTGACCGTTTCTGAGGGGGAAAGTGAGTCGTTTTCGTAGAGGGCGTTCAGGTTCGGTTCGGCGGCGCTGGCCTCTTGCACGGCGCGGATCAGGCGCAGGGTGGCGGACTGCTCGCCCCACCAGGGGGAGATGTCCACCTGGTCGCACAGGGTCATGGGCGCCACCTGGTCGCGGGCCCGGCTCATGGCCAGGGCCATGGCGCGGCGGGCGGGGGAGGCCTCTTTCGCGGGTGCCTTGCCCGGGCGCTTCTTTTCCTTCTCCTGCTTCGGCTTCCGTTCTGCCAACTCGCGGACCTCGTCGGCGGTGAAGCGCTCTCCCTGGGGTTGGTGTTGGCTGAGATCGACTCCCAGGCGGCGGGCGAGGGCGCGGACTGCGGGGGTTGCGGTGCGGTGCACCGGCGTGCGGGGGGCGGTTTCTTCGCCCAGGGTTTGTCCGCTTTGCTGGATTCTGCCGACTACCGTGCCGGCGTCGGAGGGCTTTTCTTCGGAGGGAGGTTGATCGCGGCCAACGGCCGCTCCTACAGAGGTGGATTGCTCTGCCTTCTCTTCGACGAAGCCCACCAGCGGCTGGCCCACGTCGATGGTGTCGTCTTTGGCGGCGTAGAGCTTTTCCACGGTGCCGCTCCAAGGGGAGGGCACATCCACCAGGGCCTTGGCGGTCTCTACGGTGACCAGGCCCTGGTTGACGGCGACGGTTTCGCCCTCGGCCACGTGCCATTCGCGGATTACCGCATCCTGCAGGCCCTCGCCCAGATCCGGCAGCTTGAAGATTTTCATTTCGCCCCCTCACCTGGATAGTCCATCGTGGCGCGGGCCGCAGTGAGCACTTGCTCCGTGTCGGGCAGGTAGTTGTTCTCCAACTGGTAGTAGGGCATCACTGTGTCGTAACCGGTGACCCGCTGCACCGGCGCCTTAAGCAGGTCGAAAGCGTATTCGCCGATCTGCGCAGCGATCTCCGCGCCCAGGCCGCCAAAACGCGCCGCCTCGTGTACCACCACGCAGCGGCCAGTCTTCTCCAGCGAGTCGATTACGGTGTGGATATCCAGCGGCTTAAGGGTGGCCGGGTCGATGACTTCCGCCTCTATGCCCTCTTCAGCCAGTTGTTCCGCGGCCTCCAGGGTCTCCTTCAGCGAGGCACCCCAGGAGATCAGGGTGATATCGGTTCCCTCGCGCAGCACGAAACAGCGGTCCAAGGGCAGGGCCTCACCGTTGTCCGGCACCTCCTGTTTGGCGGCGCGATAGATGCGCTTGGGCTCCAGGAAGATCACCGGGTCTGGGTCGCGGATCGCCGCCAGCAGCAGGCCGTAGGCCCGCGCGGGGGAGGAGGGCACCACCACCCGCAGCCCGGGAATATGGGCGAAGATTGCCTCGGTGCTCTCGGAGTGGTGTTCCGGCGCATGGATGCCCCCGCCAAACGGCGCGCGGTAGACAATCGGACAGGATAGGCGCCCGCGGGTGCGGTTCCGGTAGCGCGCGGCGTGGTTGAGGATATGGTCCAGACCGGGGTAGATGAACCCCATAAACTGGAACTCGGCCACCGGACGCAGCCCCTGGGTTGCCATGCCCACGGCGATGCCGGCGATCATGGTTTCCGCCAGCGGAGTGTCCAGAACCCGCTCGGGGCCGAAGGTTTTCTGCAGGCCCTCGGTAGCGCGGAAGACGCCGCCGTTGACGCCCACGTCCTGGCCGAATACCACCACCCGGGGGTCCGCTCCCAGTTCGTGGGCCAGGGCCTGGGTGACCGCCTCCAGCAGGGTGATCTGCGCCATCACTGCTCCCCGGCCAGTTGGTCGTACTGTTCCA
Organism: Microbulbifer rhizosphaerae; assembly: GCF_014191725.1. GTDB lineage: Bacteria > Pseudomonadota > Gammaproteobacteria > Pseudomonadales > Cellvibrionaceae > Microbulbifer > Microbulbifer rhizosphaerae. The sequence goes on along the minus strand of NZ_JACHWZ010000010.1, from coordinate 96,042 downwards.
GAAAGGCCTCCGGCAGCCGGGCGTAGAGGTGGTCGAACATCGCCGTGGGTTTGTCTTTCGCGCGTTCGGAATAGGCGCGCAGCGCTTTCTCCATCACTTCCGCCAGCTCCCGCTGCAGTTCCCCCTCCTGTTCGTCGCTCCACAGGCCCTCGTTGCGCAGGTAGCGGCCGAGGCGGATCAGGGGCTCGCGCTTCCAGGCCTCGCGCACCTCCTCCTCGGGCTGGTAGCGGCTGGCGTCATCGGCGGTGGTGTGGTCGCAGAGGCGGTAGCTGGTGGCTTCAATCAGGGTGGGGCCCTCGCCATTGCGCGCGCGCTCGATGGCATCCGCCACCGCGGAGCGCACCGCGATCACGTCGTTACCATCCACCTGCAGGCCGGGGATGCCGGCGGCAATGGCCTTCTGGGCGATGGTTTTCGACGCGCTCTGGGCGCTGCGGGGCACCGAGATGGCCCATTGATTGTTGTTGATCACGAACACCGCCGGCAGCTTCCAGACACCGATCAGGTTCAGGGCCTCGTGGAAATCGCCCTTGGAGGTGGCGCCGTCACCGGCGCTGGCCACCGCCACCCGCGGCGGTTCGTCCAGCTGTTCGCGCTTGTACTTGAGGGCGAAGGCCACGCCGGCGGCGTGCAGCAGCTGGGTGGCGATGGGGACGCAGAGGGGCAGGTCCTCGCGGGCGTGGCGGAAGTCCTGCCCGCGCTCGTCGCCGCCCCAGATGGCAAGGATCTCCTCGATCTTTACGCCCCGCTCCAGCAGGGCACCGCTTTCCCGGTAGTAGGGGCAGTAGACGTCGCTTTTCTCCAGGGCGCTGCCGGTGCCCACGCCGATGGCCTCCTGGCCCAGGCTGGAGGGGTAGGTTCCCAACTGCCCGGTGCGCTGCAGCTTTACCGCGCGGTCATCCACCAGCCGCGCCAGGGACATCTGCCGGTAGAAGGCGAGCAGGGTGTCGGGAGTGGCGAAGTCCGGGAGTTCCTGGGTGGCCCGGCCCGCCTCATCCAGGTACTGCAGGTGCGCAATATCGAAGGAGGCGAGCAGGTGCATTCTGGGTTTGTGCATCGGGCAATTCCTTATGTTCCCGAAGCGAAAGTGTAACGGATGGGGAGCAGCCCACCGGCCCGATGAAGAGGAGTTTTCCGCCTGATTCGCAGGGGAGAATTCGCCCCTGCGACATATTCGTCATTCCGGCGCAGGAACGTCATGCCGGACTTGATCCGGTACCGAAACCCAGTTGCCACTGAGCTGGATACCGGCCTCCGCCGGTATGACGAATCAACGGGGGCGCAATTTGAAACTGAGCTTTGGCTCAGCTTTTCTTGGAAGGCCGCTGCCAGCCGGTGATGTTCCGCTGCCGGCCGCGAGCCACCGCCAGTTCCTCGTCCCCCACCTCCCGGGTGATGGTGGAGCCGGCGCCCACCGTCGCCCCGGCGCCCACGCTCACCGGGGCAACCAGTGCGGTGTTGGAGCCGATAAAGGCGCCGTCGCCGATCTCGGTGCGGAATTTGTTTACGCCGTCGTAGTTGCAGGTGATGGTGCCGGCGCCGATATTGACCCCCTCTCCCACAATGGCATCGCCCACGTAAGAGAGATGATTGACCTTGCTGCCGCGGCCGATCTGCGCCTTCTTGGTCTCGACGAAGTTGCCCACCTTGGCGCCCTCGGCCAGCTCGGTGCCAGGGCGCAGGCGCGCGAAGGGACCGACGGTGCAGGCTTGGCCCACACGGGCGTCCTCGATCACAGAGTTGGCCTCCACGCGCACGCCGTCGGCGAGTGTGCAGTTTTTCAGCAGGCAGTTGGGGCCGATTTCCACGCCGTTGCCAAGGGTAACCTCGCCCTCGAATATGCAGTTGATATCGATACAGACATCGGTGCCGCAGTTCAGCCTGCCGCGAATATCGAGGCGCGTCGGGTCCAGCAGGGTGACGCCGGCGGCCATCAATGCTCCCGCCTGGCGGCGCTGCAGGGCGCGCTCCAGCTCCGCCTGCTGGGCGCGGCTGTTGATCCCCGCCACCTCCAGCGGGTCGCTGGCGCGCACGCCGGTGACCGCGATGCCCTCGGCTACCGAGCGGGCCACCACGTCGGTCAGGTAGTACTCCTTTTGCGCGTTGTCGTTGGACAGCTGCGGCAACCACTCCGCCAGCAGCTCCGCCGGCGCGGCGAGGATGCCGGTGTTGATCTCGCGGATCGCCAGGGTATCGGCGTCGGCGTCTTTTTCCTCAACAATCTCCAACACGCGCCCGGCGTCGTCCCGCACTATGCGTCCGTAGCCGGCGGGGTTGGCCACCTCCACCGACAGCAGCGCCGGCCCCTTGTCGGAAGCGGAGAGTAGAGATTGCAAAGTGCCGCTCCTTACCAGCGGCACATCGCCGTAGAGCACCAGCACGGTCGAACCCTTGCGGAAGTTGGGGATCGCCTGGGCCACCGCGTGGCCGGTGCCCAGCTGCTCCGCCTGCTCGACAAACTGTACTCCGCTGTCGGCAAATCGCTCCCGCACCAGGTCCGCGCCGTGGCCCACCACCACGGTGATGGAAACCTCGCCCAATAGCCGGGCGGCGTCGATCACCCGTGCCAACATGGGTACGCCGCCAATGGGGTGCAGCACCTTGGGCAGGTCGGAGTGCATGCGGGTGCCTTTGCCGGCGGCGAGGATAACGATATCGATGGTCATGATTGGGAAATAACATTACTGATGAGGGCGCTCATTGTGCAGACTGGGCCGGCGGGGGACAAGTCGCTCCAGCTGGTCCTGATGATGGGGGATTTTCACATGGCGCTACTCATTTAATCCCGCCGCCCCCGCATTTCTATTGGGAAAGCCGCAGGCAGCGTTCATATTCATCCCAGTAGCCGCCCGGCTGGCGGCGGTAGGGGCCAACCATGGCGCGGCGCGACTGGTCGCTGGCTATGCGGCGGCAGGCCGATTTGAGATCGCGATAGCTGCCAAAAGGGCCGCCGTCGCGATAGCGGTAGCGGCCGTAGTTGGGGTAAAGATTGTCACGGTCCGCGCCGTAGTTGGGATAGGACGGGTAGGCCGGGGGTATTTCCTGGGGTTCCGGAGCCGGGGCTTGTGGAGCCGGAGGTTGTGGAGCTGAACGCTTCGGAGCCGGAAGTGCATAGAGTTCCGTCGGCGCAGTGTAGTCGCGCCAGCCAGGGGGCGGGGTGACCACCGTATAGTCGCCACCACGCGGGTCGTACAGGAAAAAGGTGCCGTCGGAGGTAATAGAGTAGCGGTCGCCGCTGATGGTGACATTGCTGGCGCCGCCGGGAACCGAAGGTACCCGCGCACCCAGCGGCGGCTCAACCCGTCGGTAACCGCCATTTTCCGGGCGATAGAAAGAACCGTCCCAATAGTAATAGGTCTCGCCGCGCACCAATAGCTGCGAGGCGCCAGTGGGGACCTCTGGCGCCCCGCCCTGGGGCCAGGCGAGCGCGGCAGTGAGACAGAACAGAAGTGCAATGGCGTAGCGCATAGCGGCATTCCCGCGGTTGCATACTGTTCAAAGTTTATGCTGCGGCAGTGCCAATCCCCAGAATGGAAGAAAGAACCAAACCGACGATAGGTCGGCTCTGCAGAAATCCCCCCGGAGTTTCCGCTGCCTTCCGAGACGGCACGGCCTGATCTCGGTAAGCCGTTCCCCTGGGTTTCTGTACAGGAGCGGGATAGAGGTTCCGCGAAGTACATGAATATCAGATACCGTGACGATATCGATCAATGGCGACAAGTTTCAGTTCTGCCAGCGATCAAATTCCTTCGATCACGAAGGGCAAACTGATTCCACAGATCAACCAAGTAATAGCGATACATGCCAGCCCCAACAGTAGCCTGTCATTCAGGCGATCCGTCTTAAATCCCGGCAGGCCGCGATCCCGCCAACGCCAAACCAGAAAAAACAGGCTCAGCGCGATAAATACCAGATCAAGAAACAGGGTGTAATCGACCGAAAAATACTCCCTGTTGGTGAGACTTCTGGCCGCGTCGGCCTCCGGCAGCATCCCCAGGGCGGCAAAGCCGTAGTGCATGGCAATCGCGCTGGCGATCAGAATAACCAGAAATACACCGAGGATATAAAGCGCCATCTTCCAGCCGTAGTACTGCGCCTGGATGCGCAATACCGGCAACACCACCAGGTCGCTGAAAATAAATGCCATGATGCCGGCGAAGCTGACGCCATTTCCAAACAGTACGGCAGCCAGCGGGATATTGCCCATGGAGCCGATAAAGGTAAAAAAGGCCGCCACCGGCCCCACCAGGCTCTGCAGCAATACTTCCCAGAACGCCGTATCGCCGCCGCCGGCGCCGACGAAGAGCGCCTGGAAGAATTTGCGCGGCACAAATGTGGCGATAATGCCGGCGACGGTAAAACCGATGGTGACATCCCGCCACACCATATGCCATTCCATCACGTAGCGATCGGCCACCCGCCGCCAGCCCTCGCGGCTGCGGATCAGCTTTTTCCAGTCGGGTATTTTCTCTTCATCACCGTTACCCTCCGCTTCGCGGGCCCGGTCGCGCGCCTTATCGATCAGCTTTTTCGGCGCGGTGAGGGAAACCACCAGCCACATCAGCAGGATCAGCAGCAGGCCCCCCAGATATTCCCCGACCACGAACTGCCAGCCGAGAAACAGCGCAATCACGATACCCAGTTCGATCACCAGGTTGGTAGACGCAAGCAGGAAGGCGAGGGAGGGAATAAATCTCGCGCCTTTCGAGAAGAGCGCGCGGGTGGTCGCCAGGGCGGCGAAGGAACAGGAACTGGAGATAAAGCCAAAGAAACCCGCCAGCGCGATATCCCGGGCCCCGGATTTGCCCATGGTCTGCCGCATGCGCCGCCGCGATACGAAGACCTGGATCATACTGCTGATCAGGTAGCCCAGGCCAAAGGCCCAGAACGCCATCCAGAACAATCCCAGGGTAGTGGTTGCCGCCTGGTGCCAATTGGCGAGTAGACTCTGCATAGGCAGGATGCTTTGGATTACCGGGAAATCAATCTGTGAGTGTAGCCATGTCACCAGTCCAGGCCCTCGATATGCCCGGATTGGTAACGTCTTATTAAAGGAGCTAACTGGTGGAAAGGAAGGGCTTGTGGTTGTCGGTACTGGGCTGCCTGGGCATGGCGGCGCTGGGGTTTACCTTCGCACACCTGGCGGACTCTGACGCAATTTTTCTCGACGGCGTCTTCTCGCTGGTGAACTTTGTAATGTCGCTGGTGATGGTCCGCGTGGCGCAGCTGATCAAACGCAGGGCCGACCAGCACTTTCCATTCGGCTACGCCAGTTTCGAGCCGGCGTTCAATGTACTGCAGAGCATGGTGATCCTGGGCGTGATGCTGATGGCATTGTCATCGGCGGTGATGGCGCTGTACGGGGGAGGGCGCTCGTTGGAGGCGGGCATTGCTACCTTTTACGCGGCCATCGCGGCCAGTGGCTGCCTGGCGATCTACCTGATATTGCGCCGCATCGGCAGGGCCAGCGGTTCCTCACTGCTCCAGGTGGACTCCTTTGCCTGGCTGGTGGACACAGCCCTTAGTGTAGTGGTGCTCTGCGCCTTTGCCTTTGTATGGCTGTTCGGGGACCTGCTGGGCGGCTGGCTGCCCTATGCGGACGCCTGGTTGGTTATCGTCATGGTGGCTGTGATGCTGCCGATACCTGCGGGTATTCTGTACAAAAACCTGATGGAGGTTTTGCTGTCCGCCCCCTCCGGCAGGATGCAGCGGAAGATCCACAAGGCCTTCTCCGCGGCCATGGCCGGAATTCCCGGTAGGCGCTGGGAGCTGAGCATGACCAAGACGGGCCGTTCCCTGTACCTGCACGCGCGGATCCTGCTCGAGGAAGACCAATATCACGCGCCGGTGGAACAGGCGGACGCCTGGCGCGAACTGCTGACTGAGCGCATGAACAAATTTGTTGCCGAGCGGGAGTTCGACGTGGTCTTCACCACCGACCCCGACTACCTCTGACACAGCTCACCGCTGTTTGGAAGTAGCGATATAGCCGTATTTCAGCAGGCCAACGAAAATCGAGCCACCGACGATATTGCCGAGAGTCGCAAGGCCCAGGAACCGGAGGATGCCGACAATACCAACACCGCCTTCGGTGCCGAACCAGGCACTGAAAATGGCCACCGCGCCGGCTATGCAGTGCGCCAGGCCGCCAAAGCCGATTAGAAAGGTGATTACGCTGATCACCACTATGCGGCCGATGGTATCGGAGGAGGAGGTGACAACCCAACCCAGCAATCCCATCAGCCATCCCGCAAAAATGGCGCCGAGAAACATACCGGAGTCGCTGTCGACGACCATTTTGGCTTCGTAGTAATCGAAAACACCGCCGTCGATATGTTGACTGAGCGCCACAAAACGTACGAAAATCAGGCTGAAAATCATCGCCCCCAGCATATTGCCGGCGTAAATCACCGACCAGATACGCCCAAGGCTGCGCCAGCGCTGCCGACCATCCAACACCGGGAGAATCGCGAGGGTGGTGTGCTCGGTGAAGAGGTCGGAACGGCCGATAATCACCATCACAAAGCCGATCGGGTAGCTGAGCGAGGTGATAAAGTACAGCATCTCTCTATCTACCTGCGTGTAAAAATGCGTATAGAAAGCCGCCATCAGAAAGAAACTGAACCCTATCTCCAGCCCCGCAGCAATAGACGATAGGAACAACGACCGGTTGTCCCGCTCGTACTCATGCAGACTGGCCTCCATCTGCTCCTGCAGAATTTCCCGGTCTTTTTTCGGCTTATCGGATTCGCTGGACATGGTTGCCACCCGCCTCCAAAGACACCCCGGCGGGGGGGCCGCCGGTTTATCAAAGGTTAGCTCTGTGGGGCTGGCAATGAGATAAAGGCCGGTAGTAGACCTTTCCATAAGGCGCGGAATTTATTCCGCAGGTCAAGTTTCCCGGCGGGATCAGGGGACCATCGTCCAGCGTTGATTGCTGCCGCCCCAGTCCGACCAGGTCCCGACGTTGTCACCGGGATAAGTTCCGTAGCCGTCAATCACCTGCTGTGCCGCGGCGCGCATGGCGATAGAGCCATTGTCATTCAGTGTGAAACGCTGGTGATCATTGCCGTTGCAGGCCCAGATAATCAGGTTGGCGCCATTTTCAAAGACACCGCCGTTGTCCAGGCAGTAATCCGAGTCGTGCTTGCTGCGGATCTCTCCGGTGTCAGCATCGTAGCTCCATTTCTGCCAATTGCTGCCATTGCAGTACCACTGATGGACATCGGTGCCGGACTCCATTGTGCCGCTGGTAATATCCAGGCACAGATCGGAAGCATTGTTCACCAGTTGGACATATTCGTTAACTTCTGGATATCCCGATGGCCGGTATCGGTTTATATCCCTGAGGAAAGAGCTGTTTCTTACCGGGAGGTTGGCCGATCCATAGTCGAATCCGTTCAAGCGGTTGCGCATCTCCCTGTTGTCCAGGCCATCGCCGTAAAACTGGTACCAGCTGACAATCTCGGGGGTCACAAAAGCGCCGTAGGGGTTTTCCGCATATTCGTTGTCCTTGGCGAAGCGTAAGGCGTGGGTGCCGATTCCGTCTTTGTGGTAGACGATTTTCAGATGGCCGTTTTCAAATGGCAATTGGAAGGCGGGAGCAGTGGTCAGCTCTCCATGAGCACTGTAGCTTCCGTGGGTTACCATGCCATTGGTGGTCCAGACCGCGACGTACTCCCAGTCGTGGCGGTGCCCGCTTTTGATGCCGTCGAGTATCTGGTCTTTTTCAAAATACAGCGCATAGAAGTGGCCACAGTAAGTGGCGCCGCCGCTTTCCGTACAGACATAACGATGGACGGTGTTGGAGGTATCGAGAAAATTGCCTGACCGACAGTCCCCGGTAATGCTACCCGTGGGTTTCAGGCCACCATTTTGCTGTCCGTCGCGGCTGATCCCGGCGCTCGGCAGGCAGCCGTCGGTGTCGAAGTCGAATACCGGGGCAATGGAGACGACATCGACCTCTGTGGGCAAGGCTTTGTCCAGTTTTGCAAAGTCGCTGGCGTGGGTCGGTACAGCGATGGTGGCACCAAAAAGCAGTGCAGAAAAGGCCCTGTTGAAGCTCATAAAGATCCCTCCCTGTAGATAAGCTTGAGCGGCAGACAGGCTTTTTATGGTAGAGAGGGAGTATGTTAAAGAGATAACAGTAAATGTAAATCTCCATTACATTTTAAAAACAGTGAGGCAGCCTACTACGTACCCTTAATTTATCGCAAGCCACAATGTAACAACGAGCGCGGAGCAACACCAGGTCTCAACCGGACTTCTTCTCCCCGGCCTCCTCCTCGGAATCGTAGGGCGAGGCTTCGGCTTCCAGGGAATCCAGAATTTTCTTCGCCCTAGAGCGCTGTTCTCCGGAATGACTCCAGGCCACCACATTTTCCAGGAAAGGCCGGGCCAGATCGGCTCTGTCGATAGATTCCAAGTAAAAGCCGAGTTTGGTATTGAGGAACAGGTTGCCCGGCTCACGCTGATAGGCGGCCATCATGGTTTTGAATGCCTCCAAGCGCTCACCGTTCAACTGCTGTGCTATCCAAAGAGCGCGATAACCGGGCAGGTGCGCGGGGTTCATCTCAATCGCGGCCTTTGCGTTCTGCACAGCCCCTCGATAGAGGATGTCATCCCACTCACTAGCCTTTTTCTTCGCATGCAGTTTTCCCGCATAGTAAAGCGCGAGATTGGCTGCTGTGCGGTAGTCTTCAATCTTGGCCGATTTGGTTATATCCGCCATTCGTGCGGCGGCCGGCTCGTCTCCGGTACGGAGTTTGATTTCTGCCAACAGGGCGTAGTTTTCCTGCCAGCCAGCGGATTTCTTATCGGCTTTATTCAGGTATTCCTCCGCCAGTTCACCATTGTCCAGGGTCCACGCCTTTTCCCCCAGTAGAAAATTCCGTTCGTTGTTGCTCAGCTTGCGCGTTTGAATACCCTCTTGGTACTCGGGGATAGTCACCTTGCGGCTGCGCAACTGGCCCCGCGCATACCGGTTCAGCTCCGCCTGCATTTCATCCAAGGATTTACCGTAATGTTCTTCAAAAGCTTTCAATGGATCTTCGCCATTTTTAAGGGCATGGAAGTAATTGCTGGTTTCCTGATCGTAGGATTTTCCTGCGTAACCCGCTCCAAACTGCAGATAGTGGGTGAGGAGCCAGGCCCCCGCGTAATAGCTGTTGGCGTAGAGGGGGCTGTAATTTTCAGTATCCGGTTTCAGTATTTCCCGAAGGGGCAGCGGCCTTGAGCCGGCTCCCTTGCCACTGAAGGCATACAATCTCCACTTGGGCACTTCCCCTATCCACACGCCATCTTTCGTAAGCCTGGCACTGGCGAGAAACTCGGCAAAGCCCTCTGAAAACCACTTGGGGTAGGTGGACTGACCGCGCTGGCGCATAAGGTGATGCACATATTCATGAAAGGTCACTCCGCCATCCGAAAGACTCCCGACGTTCGCTTTTGCGAAAATCAACGGCCCTTCCCAGGTATCAGTATAAATGCCTGCAATATGGTCTTTTCCGACAAATTCCTTGAATTGCCTGGAGCTGTTGAAATAGAAAACCTGCAAGCGCTGATTTTCCAGCGTGACTTCCTGTCTGGTGACAAAAAGAACCGCTTGGCGAAACCTCTCCATATCCCGAAGCAGGTTGCTCACCCGCTTCTCAGAAGCATCAGAATAAACAGTAAAGTACTCAGACCGATATTCGTGCCAATCTCTGGCCGCGGCGAGGGGAGGAAAGAAGGCCGAAAGCAATATAAGGGAAGTGAGGAGGCTTCTGAGAGAACTTTTGCAGCTCATGGACGGACCTATTCTTTTTATTGAAACTCAACGGGTTGCTATTGGGGGCCCATGACCAGCACCCACTCAAATAAAGGTGTACCTTCAGGTACAAAAAAAGCAGCCGAAGCTGCTTTTAATTGCCTGCAAGCAGGCTCTCCTACGGCGGGCCTCTGGCACGCATGCGGAGCTGGAGCCTTCAGCGCTCAAAAAAAGCTCCGCGGTCCCGGGTTACTTACCGGCGGCCTTGCGGATTGCCTGCAGGGTGCGCAGGCGGGCTTCGGCTTCGGCCAGTTGGGCGGAGATGCGGGCGTAGTCGATTTCCGAGGGAGCTTTGTGCAGGGCGTGGGCCGCTTCTTCGCGGGCCTTTTGGGCGGCTTCCTCGTCGATTTCACGCTCGGCGATATCCGCGAGGATGGTGACGGTGCCCGGCTGGACCTCGGCGTAGCCGCCGCTGACGAACAGCACTTCCTCTTCACCACCTTTCTTGATGATGCGCACCGGTCCCGGTTTGAGCGCGGTGAGCAGTTGCGCGTGGCCGTAGGAGATGCCCAGCTCTCCTTCGATACCGCTGACAACCACCATCTCCACCAGGCCGGAGAAGAGGGATTGCTCGGCGCTTACTATGTCGCAATGTATAGTCATAGCCATCAGGCTACCTCATTCTCTGGTTTTAGGCTCTGAACAAATTCGATCGCGGCCATGGGCCGCTCCTACATGCCCTCTCCCGTGCCCGGAAGAGGGGGTCCAGAGTTACTCACAGTTCGCCTGCAGGAAGGCTCCTACTTCTTATTGGCTTTTTCCACCGCTTCGTCGATGGTGCCGACCATGTAGAAGGCCTGTTCCGGCAGGTGGTCGTAGTCGCCATTGAGAATGCCCAGGAAGCCGCGGATGGTCTCCTTGAGGGATACGTATTTGCCCGGCGCTCCGGTGAATACTTCCGCCACGTGGAACGGCTGGGACAGGAAGCGCTCGATCTTACGGGCGCGGGCCACTGTCTGCTTGTCGTCCTCGGACAGTTCGTCCATCCCCAGGATGGCGATGATGTCCTTCAGCTCCTTGTAGCGCTGCAGTACGGACTGCACGCCGCGGGCCACTTCGTAGTGCTCCTGCCCGATTACCAGCGGGTCCAGTTGGCGGGAAGTTGAATCCAGCGGGTCAACGGCCGGGTAGATACCCTTGGCGGCGATGTCGCGGCTCAGTACCACAGTGGAGTCCAGGTGGGCAAAGGTGGTGGCCGGGGACGGGTCGGTGAGGTCGTCCGCCGGTACGTAAACCGCCTGGATGGAGGTGATGGAGCCGGTCTTGGTGGAGGTGATACGCTCCTGCAGAACACCCATCTCCTCCGCCAGGGTCGGCTGGTAACCCACCGCAGACGGCATACGGCCGAGCAGGGCGGATACTTCGGTACCGGCCAGGGTGTAGCGGTAGATGTTGTCGACGAACAGCAGTACGTCGCGACCCTCGTCGCGGAATTTCTCCGCCATGGTCAGGCCGGTCAGGGCGACGCGCAGGCGGTTGCCGGGCGGCTCGTTCATCTGGCCGTAGACCATCGCCACCTTGGATTTGCCGAAGTCCTCAACGTTGACTACGTTGGCTTCCTGCATCTCGTGGTAGAAGTCGTTACCTTCACGGGTGCGCTCGCCCACGCCGGCGAATACGGACAGGCCGGAGTGCTCGGTGGCGATATTGTTGATCAATTCCATCATGTTGACGGTCTTGCCCACGCCGGCGCCGCCGAACAGGCCCACTTTACCGCCTTTGGCAAACGGACAAACCAGGTCGATCACCTTGATGCCGGTTTCCAGCAGTTCGGTGGAGCTGGACTGCTCTTCATAGGTGGGGGCTGCGCGGTGGATGGACATTCTTTCCTTTTCACCGATCGGCCCGCACTCGTCGATGGGGTTGCCGAGTACGTCCATGATGCGGCCCAGGGTTTCGTGGCCCACCGGCACGGAAACCGGGGCGCCGGTATTTTTTACCGGCAGGCCGCGGCGCACGCCCTCGGAGGAACCCATGGCGATGGCGCGAACCACGCCGTCGCCCAACTGCTGCTGCACTTCCATGGTGAGATTCTTGTCTTCCACCACCAGTGCGTCGTAAACGTTCGGCACGGAGTCGCGTGGAAATTCCACGTCGATTACCGCTCCGATAACTTGCACAATTTGCCCGTTACTCATTTCCGGATCCTCAACTTTAAATTCTGTCTTCGGCAGCCCGTTCGCCTGCGAATATCAGGGTCAGACCGCTGCGGCGCCGCCCACAATCTCGGACAGCTCCTGGGTGATGGCCGCCTGGCGCGCCTTGTTGTACACAAGCTGCAGCGCGTCGATCAGCTCGCCGGCGTTGTCGGTGGCGCTCTTCATTGCGATCATGCGCGCGGCCTGCTCGCAGGCCTTGTTCTCCACCACAGCCTGGTACACCTGGGACTCGATATAACGCGCCAGCAATCCGTCCAGCAGTTCTTTCGGGTCCGGCTCGTAGAGGTAGTCCCACTCGTGCTTGAGTTCTTCGTCCTCGGCCTTGGGTAGGGGCAGCAACTGCCGTACCCGCGGCTTCTGCGACATGGTGTTGACGAACTCGTTGGACACCAGGAAGAGGCGGTCGATATCGCCCTCCGCGAAGCGGTCCAGCATTACCTTGACCGAGCCCACCAGTTTGTTGGCCTGGGGCTCATCGCCCAGGTCGCGCAGGGCGGCGACCACGGTGCCGCCGATGGCGTTGAAGAAAGCGGCCGCCTTGTTGCCCACCGCGCAGATTTCCACTTCGGCGCCTTTTGCCGACCAGGCCTGCATATCGCGAATGGCCGCCTTGAACATGTTGATGTTCAGGCCGCCGCAGAGCCCGCGGTCTGTGGATACCAGGATGTAACCGACCCGCACAGTCTCGCGCTCCTGCAGGTAGATATGCTGGTATTCGGTCGAGGCGTTGGCGACGTGGCCGATCACCGAGCGTATGCGCTGGGCGTAGGGACGCCCCAGTGCCATGCGATCCTGAGCCTTGCGCATCTTACTCGCCGCGACCATTTCCATCGCGGAGGTAATTTTCTGCGTGCTCTTGATGCTGGCAATTTTTGTGCGTACTTCTTTTCCGCCTGCCATAGTGATTTACCTTTTTTTGCCCTCTCCCCCGGCCCCTCTCCCGCAAGCGGGAGAGGGGAGGAGATGTGTGCCCTCACCCGCATGGGAGAGGGGAGGGAAAATGATTACCAACTGCCGGTGGCGACGAATTTCTCGATCGCCGCCTTGAAGCCGCTTTCGATTTCGTCGTTGTAGTCGCCGCTGCTGTTCACTTTCTCCATCAGCTCTGCGTGTTCGCTGTTCATGTAGGAGAGCAGGGCGGATTCGAAGTCGAGCACCTTGGCCACTTCCACGTCTTTCAGGTAACCCTTGTCGGCGGCGTAAACAGACACAGCCATCTCGGCGATGGACAGTGGGGTGTACTGTTTCTGCTTCATCAGTTCGGTAATACGCGCGCCGTGGTCCAGCTGGGCCTTGGTGGCCTCATCCAAGTCCGAGGCGAACTGGGAGAAGGCCGCCAGCTCGCGGTACTGGGCGAGAGCGGTACGGATGCCGCCGGACAGCTTTTTGATCACCTTGGTCTGCGCGGCACCGCCCACCCGGGATACGGAGATACCCGGGTTGATGGCCGGGCGTACACCGGCGTTGAACAGATCCGTCTCGAGGAAGATCTGGCCGTCGGTAATGGAAATCACGTTGGTGGGTACAAACGCGGAAACGTCGCCGGCCTGGGTCTCGATGATCGGCAGCGCGGTCAGGGAGCCGGTCTTGCCTTTCACTTCACCGTTGGTGAACTTCTCCACGTAGTCGGCGTTGACACGCGCAGCGCGCTCCAGCAGGCGGGAGTGCAGGTAGAAGACGTCACCGGGGTAGGCTTCGCGGCCCGGCGGGCGCTTCAGCAGCAGGGAGATCTGGCGGTAGGCCCAGGCCTGCTTGGTCAGGTCGTCGTAGATGATCAGGGCATCTTCACCGCGGTCGCGGAAGTACTCGCCCATGGTGCAGCCGACATAGGGAGCCAGGAACTGCATCGCAGCCGGGTCGGCGGCGCCGGCGGCAACCACGATGGTGTGGTCCATGGCGCCGTGCTCTTCCAGCTTGCGCACCACGTTGGCGATGGAGGATTGCTTCTGGCCCACGGCAACGTAGATACACTTAATGCCGGTGCCTTTCTGGTTGATGATGGCGTCGATCGCAACCGCGGTCTTACCGATCTGGCGGTCACCGATGATCAGCTCGCGCTGGCCGCGGCCGATCGGGATCATGGTATCCACCGCTTTCAGGCCGGTCTGTACCGGCTGGTCAACGGACTGGCGAGCGATAACGCCGGGCGCCACCTTTTCCACCGCGTCGGTCAGTTTGTTGTTCAGCGGACCCTTGCCGTCAATCGGGTTGCCCAGGGCGTCCACCACGCGGCCCAGCAGTTCCGGACCCACCGGGGTCTCCAGAATACGGCCGGTGCAGCGGCACTTCTGGCCTTCCGCCAGGGATTTGTAATCGCCCAGGATTACCGCGCCCACGGAATCGCGCTCCAGGTTCAGCGCCATACCGTAGACGCCGCCCTCGAACTCGATCATCTCGCCGTACATCACCTCGGCCAGGCCGTGGATGCGGATGATGCCGTCGGATACGGATACGATGGTGCCCTCGTTCTGGGCCTGGGTGGCCACATCGAGACTGTCGATGCGGCTCTTGATAATTTCACTGATCTCAGAGGGATTCAGTTGCTGCATGCTCTGTTCCTCGGATTTTCCGGCTCGGGCCGGAAAATTAAATTAGGAGTTTATTGCCTCGGCGAGTTTGGCCAGACGGCCGCGCACTGTGCCGTCGATCACTGTGTCACCGGCGCGCACAATCGCGCCTCCCAGCAGGCTTTCGTCCACCGAGCTGTGCAGATGCACCTCGCGTTCAAATTTCGCGCTGAGCGCCCGGGTCAGTTTCTGCGCCTGGGCATCGCTGAGGGAGCGCGCGGAGACGACTTCCACTTCAAGGGTGGCCTCCGCCTGCGCCTTCAGCTCCTCGAACAGCGCGGAAATTTCCGGCAGCAGTTGCAGGCGGTGATTTTCCGCCAGCAGCCGGATAAAGTTCTTTCCGGGCTCGTCGAGGTCGTCTGAACAGATCGACAGGAATTTGTCCGCGCGCTGATCGCCGGTGAGCTGCGGGTTGTCCAGCAGCTCGCGCACTTTCTCGCTCTGGCTGACCGCGGCCGCAGTGGCGAGCAGCGAGCTCCAACCGCCGAGGTCGGAGGCTTGCTGCGCGTAACTGAACGCCGCTTTGGCGTAAGGCCGGGCCAGTGTGCTGAGTTCCGCCATGGGGTTCCTCGCTTACAGCTCGGCTGCCAGTTGGTCGATCAGATCATCGTGTGCCTTGGCATCGACATTGACCGAGAGAATTTTCTCCGCGCCGGCGATAGACAGGGCGGCCACACGGCTGCGCAGCTGCTCCTTGGCACGGTTCAGTTCCTGTTCGATCTCGGCTTTCGCCGCGACCTTCAGGCGATCTCCCTCCGCGTGCGCAGCCTGCTTGGCTTCGTCGATAATCTGGTTGGCGCGCCGGTTGGCGCCCTCGATTATTTCCGCCGCCTGCTCTTTGGCTTCCTTGAGTTGGTCGGCGGCCTTGCGCCGCGCCAGCTCCAGGTCTTTGCCCGCGCGCTCGGCCTCTTCCAGGCCGGTGGCGATCTTCTGCTCGCGCTCCTGCATCACGCCGAGCAGCGGAGGCCATACGAACCTCCAGCAGAACCATACGAAGGCCAGGAAAGTGATCGACTGGCCGATTAGAGTCAGGTTGATATTCACACCGACACCTCTTGCTCTTTGCTCTTTATCAAAAAAGAACTTTGGGGGTTAAGGGCAATTGGAACGATGGAATTACACCAGACCAGGAGCGACGGCGAAGATCAGGTACATGGCGATACCCACACCGATCATCGGAACGGCGTCCAACAGGCCCGCCATCAGGAACATTTTGCCCTGCAGTGCCGGAGCCTGTTCCGGCTGGCGAGCCGAGCCTTCCAGCAGCTTGCCGCCCAGGGTGCCGAAACCGATGGCGGTACCCAGTGCGCCCAGACCGATCAGCAGTGCGCTCGCGATGTAAACCAGACCAAGTGCTTCCATTGTGTTCTCCATCTAAAAGTTAAGAGTTGTTTTAAAGGTTGTGTAAAAAGTGAACTATCAAAAAATTACTGGTCGTGTTCGTGCTCTTCGTCCCGGTGGTGGGCCATCGCCATATACACCGTGGTCAGCACCATGAACACGAACGCCTGCAGGGTGATCACCAGAACGTGGAAAATTGCCCAGCCCATATGCATCAGCATCGCGCCCGCGAAGCCCAGCACGCCCACGCCGAAGACGATGGCGATCAGGATAAAGATCATCTCACCGGCGTAGAGGTTGCCGAACAGACGCAGGCCCAGGGAGATGGGCTTGGCCACCAGGGAGACCACTTCCAGCAGGAAGTTGAACGGAATCAGCAGCAGGTCGAAATACCACTTGCCGGTGTGGAAGGGGTGCAGAGTCAATTCCTTGATAAAGCCCAGGATTCCCTTTTCCCTGACGCTGAAGAAAATCATCAGTGCGAATACCGCCAGCGCCATGCCCAGGGTGGCGTTGGGATCGGTGGTGGGAACCACCTTAAAGAACAGGTGCGGGTTGCCGGACACGCCGGCCGCGGCCCTGGGCAGCCAGTCCACCGGGACCAGGTCCATCAGGTTCATCAGAAAGACCCACACGAAAATGGTCAGCGCCATGGGGGCGACCATGCTGTTGCGATGGGGGAAGGTTTCCTTCACCAGGCTGTCGATAAAGCCGGTAACCAGCTCGACAAAGCTCTGCAGCCCGTGGGGCACACCGGCAGTGGCCTTTCTCGCCGCATAGGAAAACAGGAAGCAGAACACCAGGCCCAGGCCGATGGACCAGCCCAGGGTGTCCAGGTGGACCGCCCAGAAGCCCATGTCCGCGGCTTCCTGGGTGGAGTGGGCGAGAGTCCAGGTGCTCTCACTGAGAACGGTGCCGTCGGCGCGGGTATAGCCCGCGGGCAGCTTGCCGTAAGCCATGTTCTGCAGGTGGTGTTGGATATAATCCGTCGCGGTTTGAGCTTCGACTGCCATAGGTCCTCAGCACTCGTTCGTAAATTGTCTTTTCCGTTGCGCCCGCTTTATTTCACCAAGCGCGCCGCCAATAGCCACTGCACAAGCAGGCAGAGGCCATAGCTGATAAACACTGTGGCCGCGTTCAGCGGCCGGACCGCGGCAAACACCGCGGCAAACCCTACCAGGGTCAGGACAAACTTGCCCGTCTCCGCGTGGTAGAAGGATTCCACTACTTGGCCGGCGGCGCGCGCGCCGCTGTGGCGTCTCTCGCCATGAAAGACGCGAAAGCCGAAATAGGCGTTGGGCAGCGCGCACAGGACACCGCCGATAAAGGCGGAGAGCGCAATCACCGGTTTGCCGCAAAAGTGCAGGGCCGCACTGACCAGCGATACCAGCAGCAGCTGTACCGCGGCAATAACTAACACCGGGGGTTTGTACATAGGCGGGGTAAGCCGGCCCTGGTTACTCAGGTTTTGTGCGCTGTCCGCCCAAGATTTGGGCGTGCGAATTATAGGAGCAACCGTATCGCTGGTTCAACCGCCAAATATCGCCAACTTTGTCAATTTTCGGGGTTTTTCCCCGCGAGAAGCCGGGATAGTGAGCGCTTACAAACCGGGATGCTATGCACGAAAACCGGGCGGCTATTTATTCTTGTGGTTCAGTCTTCGCAATACCCCATGTGCGCCAGTATGCCATCCAGTTCGTCCAAACTGCTGTACTTGAGTACCAGCCGGCCCACGCCCTTGTCGTTGTGGTCGATGGACACCGGCACGCCAACTTTTTCCGACAGGCGCTCTACCAGGCGGCGGATATTCGGGTCTTCGGTTTTGGCGGGAGCAGGGCTCTGCGCCTGTTGCTGCAGGCGGCGCACCAGCGCTTCGGTCTGGCGCACGGTCAACCCACGGTCGACCACCTGGCGCGCCGCGCTGCGCTGGGTTTCCCCGGCGAGCCCGAGCAGGGCCTTGGCGTGTCCCAACTCCAGATCACCGCGCTCGAGAAAGGTGCGCACCTCCTCGGTGAGACTCAGCAGGCGCAGCAGGTTGGTCACCGCACTGCGGGATTTGCCCACCGCCTCGGCCACCTCCTGCTGGGTGAGTTGGAATTCGTCCTGCAGCCGCTTGAGGGCTGCGGCCTCCTCCACCGGGTTCAGGTCCTCCCGCTGGATATTCTCGATCAGCGCCATGGCAATGGCGGCTTCGTCCGGCACCTCGCGCACCAGCGCCGGCACCCGGTCGAGTTCCGCCAGTTGGGCGGCGCGCCAGCGGCGCTCGCCGGCGATGATCTCGTATTTGTGTTCACCGATAGGGCGCACCACGATGGGCTGCATGATGCCCTGGGCGCGGATAGAGTCCGCCAACTCCAGCAGGGATTCCATGGGGAAGTCCCGGCGCGGCTGGTAGCGACCCCGCTGCAGGAATTCGATGGGCAGCTCGCGCAGCTCCCCGTCCACCCTTGCCGCACCGCCCTCGCCGTTGGCCATGGCAATCGCCTGGCTGGCTTCGCCACTGATCAGATGGGATAGATTCTTGCCCAAACCTTTGCGCCGGGTGGCCATAGTGTGTACCTCTTAAACGGCTTCGGCCACCGGGCCGCTGTGACTGGGATTGCGGTTGGCGGCGTGGCGGCGGGTCATCTCGCCGGCCAGCGCCAGGTAGGCGATGGCGCCCTTGGAGTGGCGATCGTACTCCAGCGCCGGTTTGCCGAAACTGGGGGCCTCCGCCAGACGCACGTTGCGCGGGATACAGGTGCGGTAGAGTCGATCGCCGAAATATTCGGACAGTTGGTCGGACACATCGCTGGTGAGACTGTTGCGCGGGTCGTACATGGTGCGCAGTATGCCCTCGATCTTCAGCTCCGGGTTGGCGGCGCGCTGGATCTGGGTGATGGTGTCGACCAGCGCGGACAGCCCTTCCAGTGCGTAGTACTCACACTGCATGGGAATCAGCACGCCGCTGGCGGCACAGAGGGCGTTGACCGTAAGCATGTTCAAGGAGGGCGGGCAGTCGACCACGATGTAGTCGTAGTCGCCGTTCAGATCGCGCAGCGCGCGGCGCAGGCGGGACTCGCGCCCGTCCATGTCCAACAGTTCCACCTCGGCGGCGGATAGATCGCCGTTGGCGGGCATCAGGTCGTAGCCGCTGGCGGTGGTCACAATCGCCTTGCGCGCCGGCAGCCCGGCGACGAGTACGTCATAGCTGGACAGTTGCAGTTCGTTTTTGTCGACACCGCTGCCCATGGTGGCGTTGCCCTGGGGGTCCAGGTCGATCAGCAGGACCCGGCGGCGACTGGCCACAAGAGAGGCGGCCAAGTTGACGCAGGTGGTGGTCTTGCCCACACCGCCTTTCTGGTTGGCCACGGCAAATATCTTGCTCAAGGTTATTGTTCCCTGTTGTTAACAGCGGCTGACAAATATCTGGTCTTGGAAAATTTTAAGCGGGATCGTCGCCAGCTGGGCAGCTGAGCACGATAAGGTGGCGCTCCGCATCGCAACCCGGTACCGACAGGGGGTGCACCTGCTCGACCTTAATCCCTTTTGGAAGCGCGCTCAACTCGTCTTGCGGCAACCGACCCTTCATAGCGTAAAACTTTCCCCCGGGCGCTAGCAAGTGCTCACTTCCCGCAATCATATCGGCCAGGGAGGCGAAGGCCCGGGAAACCACGCCGTCGAACTTCTCCGCCGGTGAAAATTCCTCCACCCGCTCGTTGATCACCTGCACATTGGCCAGCGGCAACTGGCTGGCCACCTGGAACAGGAAGCGTGCCTTCTTGCCATTGCTGTCCAGCAGGGTGACCTGGCGCCCGGGGTGGACTATCGCCAGCGGAATTCCCGGCAGGCCGCCGCCGCTACCTACATCGATCAGGGAGCTTGCGTCGTGGCCGCACAGGTTCACCACGCTGAGGCTGTCGATGATATGGCGCTCAAGCATCTGCGCCGGATCGCGGATGGCCGACAGGTTGTAGGCCGCGTTCCAGCGCGCGAAGAGTTCCAGGTACTGGAGCAACTTGTCCTGCTGCTCCGGGGACAACTCCACCGACAGCTGCCCAGCGGCTTCGAGCAGGCGGGGGCGGAAAGTTTCCATTTGCAGTGAGGTCGTCAAATTTCCAACTCGGTTTCGTGTTGCCCTGTAGGAGCGGCCGCTCCTACACAAGACGGGGGTTATACGGCTTTTTTGCGGGTGAGCAGGCCGCGCTTTTTCAGCTGGATCAGCAGCAGCGACACCGCCGCCGGGGTGACCCCGGGAATCCGCGATGCCCGCGCCAGGGTGTCCGGGCGGGTCTCGCTCAGCTTTTGCTTCACCTCGCTGGACAGGCCGGAGACCGCGCCGTATTCGAAGTCCGCCGGAATAGGGGTGTCCTCGTAGGCCCGCAACCGCTCGATTTCCTCCCGCTGGCGATCGATATAGCCGGCGTATTTGGCGGCAATCTCCACCTGCTCAGCCACCCGCTCATCCTCCACCGGCTCGCCCTTGAGGGCTGCCACATTGGCGTAACCCAGCTCCGGGCGCCGGAGCAGATCCATTAGGCTGTACTCCCGTGCCAGCGGTTGTGGCAGTCGGGTTTCCACCGCGGAGGCCTGCGGGGTATGCGGGTGTATCCAGGTTTCCCGCAGCCGCTGTTCCTCGCGCTCAATGGCCTCGCGCTTTTCGCTGAAGGCCCGCCAGCGGGCATCGCCCACCAACCCCAACTGACGCCCCAGTTCGGTGAGGCGCAGGTCCGCGTTGTCCTCGCGCAACAGCAGCCGGTACTCGGCGCGGCTGGTGAACATGCGGTAGGGCTCCCGGGTGCCGCTGGTGATCAGGTCGTCCACCAGCACGCCCAGATAGGCCTGGTCCCGGCGCGGCGCCCAGGCCTCACGCTGCTGTGACTTGAGTGCCGCGTTGGCCCCGGCCAACAGCCCCTGGGCGGCGGCTTCCTCGTAGCCGGTGGTGCCGTTGATCTGGCCGGCAAAAAACAACCCCTGGATGAATTTGGTCTCCAGGGAGGGCAGTAGGTCCCGCGGATCGAAGAAATCGTATTCGATGGCATAACCTGGGCGGGTGATGTGCGCCTTTTCAAAACCTTTGATCGAGTGCACCAGTTCAATCTGCACATCGAAGGGCAGGCTGGTGGAGATGCCGTTGGGGTAAAGCTCGTTGGTGGTCAGCCCCTCCGGCTCGATAAATACCTGGTGGCCGTCCTTGTCGGCGAAACGGTGCACCTTGTCCTCGATGGACGGGCAGTAGCGGGGGCCAATGCCCTCGATCACCCCCGAGTACATCGGCGATCGGTCCAGCCCCCCGCGGATTACCTCATGGGTCTTCGCGTTGGTATGGGTGATCCAGCAACACACCTGCCGCGGGTGCTGGGCGCGGCGGCCCAGGTGGGACATCACCGGCGTGGGGGTATCACCCCACTGCTCCTCCAGGCCGGAGAAGTCCACCGAGCGGGCATCGATCCGCGGCGGCGTACCTGTCTTCAGCCGCTCGACGCGAAACGGCAGCTCCCTCAGCCGCTGCGCCAGGGCGATGGACGGGGGGTCCCCGGCGCGACCGCCGGAGTAGCTGTCGAGGCCGATATGGATTTTTCCCCCGAGAAAGGTCCCCGCGGTGATCACCACAGTCCTGGCACGGAAGCGCACGCCGGCGTTCGTGACCACTCCGGTGACCCGCTCGCCCTCCACAATCAGGTCGTCCGCTGCCTGCTGGAAGATTTCCAGGTTTTCCTGCCGCTCCAGGATCGCGCGGACCGCGCCCCGGTACAGGGCTCGGTCCGCCTGGGCGCGGGTGGCGCGCACCGCCGGCCCCTTGCGCGCATTGAGCACGCGGAACTGGATGCCGGCCAGATCGGTGGCCTCGGCCATGGCGCCGCCCAGGGCGTCCACCTCTTTCACCAGATGGCTTTTGCCGATGCCGCCGATGGCCGGATTGCAGGACATCTGCCCCAGAGTCTCTATGTTGTGGGTCAGCAACAGAGTAGAGGCCCCCATACGCGCGGCCGCGAGCGAGGCTTCGGTGCCTGCGTGACCGCCGCCGATCACGATCACGTCATAGGTTTTGGGGTAGTCCATAGGTTTCCAGGCCAGGCCCTGCACAAGTAAAAATGGGCGCACATTTTATAGCCAGCGGGTGGAATGCGGCAAACAGTGTAACAGCGCAGGCCGGCGACTTTCTGATTAAATTTCAACCGTCTATTTGCTGTTTATCATTCATACACTAGTTAACTTATACATATCTTGTATTGGTAGAGTTTTATATTAGTTGTTGTTATTAGGGGGGGCTGTTTTCGGTATAACTGAAGAAATATCAATAAAATCAATCGCTTATACTGTATGTCAGGCTGCTGATAACCCCTGCCCCGGAGCGGGGGCAACCGCGGTAGGGGGTTGTGGACCGGCGGGATAACTTTTCCCTGTTTTTCTCCCCCAGGAAGTTATGCCCGCCCGAGCTCTCAGGTTTTGACGGAGTTGTACCCACTTTTATTCACAGCAGACCGGCAAAGCCAGGTGATTGTTGGAAAGTAGTGAGAGTTCCTGTGGGTTGTCTGTGAGCAAGTGGGGGCATCTGGATAAGACTGTGGATTGCTGTGCGCAACTTTTGTGTTCAGCGCGTGGGTTTGGTGGGGGCGGGCTTCGTTCGCCAGGAGCCTGTGGATAGTTTGAGGGTGACGGCGCGCGATTACCCGGTGCCGAGTCCGATAAAAAAATAGGGAAGGGAAGGCTCCCTGGGCTATTTGCCGATGCAGAAACTGCCAAAGATTTTTCCGAGCAGCTCGTCCGCGGTCACCGCGCCGGTGATTTCTCCGAGGGCCTGCTGGGCCCGGCGCAGGTCTTCCGCCAGCAGTTCGCCGGCGCCGGCGGAGCGCAGCTGTGCGGCGCCCTGTTGGATAAAGGCCCGCGCCTCGGCCAGGGCTTCTAGATGGCGGCGGCGGGCGCTGAAGCTGCCCTCGGCGGCGCCGCTGTAGCCCATACAGTGCTTCAGGTGGTCCCTCAGTGACTCCAGCCCTGCACCGGTTCTGGCGCTGATGGCGATTACCGGAACGCCGTCTGTATGCGCCAGCAACCCCGCGGTGTAATCGGTGAGGTCGATCTTGTTCAGCACCAGGGTGAGTTTTTCCGGGTCCGGCAGCTGCGCGGTGAATTCCGGCCAGGCCTGCTCCGGGTCCAGGGAGTTGGCCCGCTCCGCGTCCACCACCAGCAGCACACGGTCCGCGCCCCGTATCTCCTCCCAGGCGCGGGCTATGCCGATCTGTTCCACACGGTCGGGGGAGTCCCGGAGGCCGGCGGTGTCGGCGATATGCAGGGGCATGCCTTCGATGTCGATATATTCACGCAGGATATCCCGGGTGGTGCCGGCGAGTTCGGTGACGATGGCGGCCTCCCGGCCGGCCAGGGCATTGAGCAGGCTGGACTTGCCGGCGTTGGGGCGCCCGGCGATGGCCACCCGCATACCCTCGCGCACCACGCTGCCGCGGCGGGCCTCGGCCTCCACCTGCGCCAACTGGTGCAAAAGGGCGTCCAGATCCGCGGCGACTTTGCCGTCTGCGAGAAAATCGATTTCTTCTTCAGGAAAATCTATCGACGCTTCGACGTAGATGCGCAAATGGGTAAGATTTTCCACTAAGCTTTCTATTTTTTCGGAAAATATGCCCTGCAGCGAGCGCATGGCATTGCGGGCCGCCTGGGCGCTGCCGGCCTCTATCAGGTCGGCGATGGCCTCTGCCTGGGCCAGATCGATCTTGTCGTTGAGAAAAGCACGCTCGGAAAACTCACCGGGCCTCGCCTGGCGGGCACCCAAGTCGATGGCTGCGTGCAGCAGTTGGTCCAGAATCACCGGACCGCCGTGGCCTTGCAGCTCTACCACGTCCTCACCGGTAAAGGAGTGGGGGCCGGGGAAGAAGAGGGCGATGCCCTGGTCGATCAGTTGCCCACGGTGGTGGAAGTTGCGATAGTGCGCGCGGCGCGGCTGCAGCTCCCCTTCTCCACAGATGGCGCGGGCGAACTCCCGGGCTTGCGGGCCGGAGAGGCGGATCACACCGATACCACCGCGGCCCGGGGCGGTGGCGACGGCAGCGATGGTGTCTCTGTGGAGGTTTTGCTCTGGCATGGGCAAAGTTTACTCTACCGGAAAATGCACAGGGGCCGCTTTTGCGGCCCCTGGATGGTATGAACTCGCTACAGGTTACTAAGCGTTGCCAGCCGCCTCTACCTGCTTGTTGATATACCAGGTCTGGGCGATGGAGATCAGGTTGTTGGCGATCCAGTAGAGCACCAGCCCGGCGGGGAACCACAGGAAGAAGAAGGTCATCATCACCGGCATCAGCTGCATGATTCTCGCCTGGGTCGGATCGGTGGGCTGGGGGTTCAGCTTCTGCATAAACCACATTGTGGCGCCCATAATCACCGGCAGAATAAAATAGGGGTCCTTGACCGAGAGGTCGTGGATCCACAGTATCCAGGGCGCGTGGCGCAGCTCCACGGTTTCCATCAGCATCCAGTAGAGGCCGATAAACACCGGCATCTGCAGCAGGATCGGCAGGCAGCCGCCCATGGGGTTGATCTTCTCCCGGCGGTAGAGCTTCATGGTCTCCTCCGCCAGCTTCTGCCGGTTGTCCTTGTACTGCTCCTGCAGCTTCTTCATCTGCGGCGCGAACTTGCGCATGCGCGCCATGGACTTCAAGCCGGCGGCGGACAGCGGGTAGAGCAGGGCCTTGATAAACACCGTGAGCAGGATGATCGACCAGCCCCAGTTGGCGACGATATGCTCGTGGATAAAGTTGAGCACCCGGAACATGGGCTTGGCCAGCCACCAGAGCCAGCCGTAGTCCACGGTGAGGTCCAGGTAGGGGGAGATCTCCTCCAGGCGGAAGACATCCTTGGGACCTGCGTAGAAAGAGGCGCTGAGTTCGCCCTGTTCGCCGGCGGGAATCTGCACCTGCGGCGAGGTAAAGCCCATGCGGAAGAGGCCGCCGGGCAGTTCGCGAAGCTCGAAGGTATTGTTCTCGTCCTGGGGCGGAACCCAGGCGCTGATAAAGTAGTGCTGGACCATGGCCACCCAGCCGCCCTCGATGGTCTCGCGGATGGGCTTCTCGGCAATCTCCTCGAAATCCTGTTTCTGGTAGTTCTCCTCCGCGGTGTGCAGGGCGGCGCCGAGGAAGGGGGCCATGCCGATGCCTACGTCCACCGGCGGTTCGGCGCTATCCCGTTTGATCTGTCCGAACATGGCCGCGGCCCAGGGCTGGGCGCCAGAGTTGTCCACCAGGTAGGAAACCTCAACCAGATAATCGCCGCGGGTGAAGCGGAAGCGCTTGGTGATCCGGGCGCCGTTCTGCTGCAGGGTCAGGTCGACGTCCAGGGTGTCCTCGCCCTCGCGCAAGGCGTAATCCGTTTCCGCGCTGCTGAACAGCGGTCGTCCGGCGGCGCTGTCGGTGCCGTTTTTGCCGATCAGGCCGCTCTGGGCGATATAGGTGTGATCGCGGGTCTGGTTGAGCAGGATAAACGGGCGGTCCGGGGTGTTCAGCTCCTCGTAGAACTTGCGCAGCGCAACCTTGACGATATCTCCGCCGCGAGGGTCGATCAGCAGGCTGAACACGTCGGTCTCCACCCGGATCAGCTGGCGTTCTCCGGCCGCCGCCGGGGCGGTCTCGCCGTCTTGCTGCAGTTGCGGCACGTCGCTGGCGCTGCTGTCAGGTGACTGTTTTGGCGGCACCTGGGTGTCGCTGCGCACGACTGTCTCCCGGTCCACCGCCGGTGCGCGCTGCTCTTTGAATTCGTTCCACTGGAATATCAGTGCCAGTACAACTGCGGCGATGCCGCCCAGCAGCGTGTAGCGTTGCCAATCCATCTCGAGTGCCTAGTGATCTGTGGTGTGTGGGGCGGGGGGAACCGGGTCCATACCGCCGGGGTGCCAGGGGTGGCATTTTATAAGGCGCCGCACGCTTAAATAACCCCCCTTTAAGAATCCGTGGGTTTTTAATGCCTCTTCAGCATAATGCGAGCAACTGGGGTAGAAGCGGCACTGGTTGCCGACCCAGGGACTGGCCAGGTAGCGATAGGCGTGGATCAGCCTGATTGCCAGCCAGTTCACGCCTTCCTCCTCCCGCTGTCCTTTCCCCCACTCTTGCCGTTGCCGCCTTGTGGCTGCTGGGCCCTCTGGGCCAGCTTGCGCCACAGTTTGTCGAGCAGCGCGGCCAGTTCCGCCCGGTCCAGTTCGCCGGCGCCGGTACGCGCGAGGACCACGGCATCCAGCGGCGGAAGCTGGTGCTGGCGCAGGCGGAAGGTTTCGCGGACGATGCGTTTGATGCGGTTGCGGTCGCTGGCGTTGCGGACGTGCTTCTTGGCGATCACCAGTCCCAGGCGCGGGTGGTCGAGATCGTTGGGGCGGGCGAGAATCAGTAGGTTCGGGTGTGCGGCGCGCACCCGGGTATCGCTGAAGACGGCGCGATACTGTGCCGCGTCGAGCAGGCGCAGCGGCTTGGCAAATCCGAAGTCGCCGCGCGTCTGTTGCATAGGGGAACTGCCCCGGGTGGGACAGGACTTATGCGGACAGAACTTTGCGGCCTTTGGCGCGACGGCGGGCCAGAATCTTGCGGCCGTTCTTGGTTGCCATACGGGCGCGGAAGCCGTGGGTGCGCTTGCGCTTCAGATTGCTGGGTTGAAAAGTACGTTTCATTGTCTTGCTACCTGAGACTTTTTTTACCTGGAAATTTGGTCGCGGCCGGCCCCTGAGGGGGGAGCAATGCGCTGCGAAGGCGGCGGATTGTATAGAAAGGGACCTATGAAAGCAACGCGCAGGTCGGGGAAATAAGATTCCCCTGCACCGGCTGCGGAGGGGGATTCTGTCTGTCGCCAGCGCAAGTGGTTGACCTGGCGGCAGTATCCGATCCTGCCCACCGATTGATACCAAGTTATTCACAGATTGTTGTGGATAAGTTTAGGTAAAGTCGCCGGTCTCACTGTTTAAAAACTGTGCAAGTGCTTGATTGTAAGGGACTTTTAGCATGATATTTTTGCTGGTTTGGGCTTTGTCTTGTGGATAACCCGGCGGGCTAAAGGTATACTCGCCCCACTCTTATTCACGGCCTCGCACGGTGGTTCTCGCCGGTTTTGCCGTTATCTCTCTTCTTTATACAAAATGCTCTTGGGGTCTGGGGGGTTTCTTGTCCGAATCCGTGTGGAAGCAGTGTGCCACCTGTTTACAGGATGAACTGCCAGCGCAGCAGTTCAATACTTGGATCAGGCCGCTGCGGGTGAGCCCCGCCACCGGTGCCGGTGAGTTGCGTCTTCTGGCTCCCAACCGTTTTGTGCTGGACTGGGTGGGCGACAAGTTTCTGAAGCGGATTCGCGAGTTGGTTCAGCAGTTTGCCGGTGGCCAGCCGCTGCAAGTGGTGCTGGATATCACCGAGCGGCGCCCGGCGCGCTTCCAGCGAAGCCGTGCGGCGATGGAAAACTCGCAGCGGATCGAGAGTGGCTATCCGTCAGACAGCCAGCAGTCCCGCGTGTCACAGGCCAAACAGATCGCGGCGGAAGAGGCCACCGCGGACCAGGTCAGCAGTGGCGAACTGGCCCTGACCGACCTGCGTCCCGGCCAGCGGACCGCGGAGCCGACCCGCAAGGTGGAGGTGGAGGGCGCCATCAAGCACGGCAGCTCCCTCAACCGGAACTTCACCTTCGCCTCCTTTGTGGAGGGCAAATCCAACCAGTTAGGTCTGGCGGCGGCGCAACAGATTTCCGACAATCCCGGCGGTGCCTATAACCCGCTTTTTATCTACGGAGGCGTGGGGCTGGGCAAGACCCACTTGATGCACGCGGTGGGCAACGCGCTGCTGGACCGGAACCCCAACGCCAAGGTGGTGTACCTGCATTCGGAGCGCTTCGTTGCGGACATGGTCAAGGCGCTGCAGTTGAATGCGATAAGCGATTTCAAGCGCTACTATCGCTCGGTGGATGCACTGCTGATCGACGACATCCAGTTCTTCGCTGGCAAGGAGCGCTCCCAGGAGGAGTTTTTCCACACCTTCAACGCCCTGCTGGAGGGCGGCCAGCAGATCATTCTCACCTGTGACCGCTATCCCAAGGAGATCGATGGTCTGGAGGAGCGTCTCAAGTCCCGATTCGGTTGGGGGCTCACGGTGGCGGTGGAGCCGCCAGAGCTGGAGACGCGGGTGGCCATATTAATGAAGAAGGCGGAGCAGGTGGGGGCAGACCTGCCCCACGACTCCGCCTTCTTTATTGCCCAGCGCATCCGCTCCAACGTGCGCGAGCTGGAAGGGGCGCTGCGCCGGGTGATCGCCAATGCCCAGTTCACCGGCCGCGCCATCGACGATATCCTGGTGCGCGAGGCACTCAAGGACCTGCTGGCGCTGCAGGATCGCCTGGTGAGTGTGGACAATATCCAGCGGGTGGTGGCGGAGTACTACAAAATAAAGGTGGCGGACCTGTTGTCCAAACGGCGCAGTCGTTCGGTGGCGCGCCCGCGCCAGGTAGCCATGGCCCTGGCCAAGGAACTCACCAATCACAGTTTGCCGGAAATCGGCGATGCCTTTGGTGGGCGCGACCACACCACGGTGCTGCATGCCTGCCGCAAGATTCGCGAGTTACAGGAGTCGGACGGGGATATCCGCGAGGATGTGAAACTTCTGACCCGCTCCCTGACCACTTAAAACGAATAATCGACAAGACAAGGCGGAATTATCCATGAAATTTACTGTGAGCCGGGACGGCCTGCTGAAACCGCTACAACTGGTGGCCGGCGTAGTGGAGAAGCGCCAGACACTGCCGGTACTCGCCAATGTGCTGATGCAACTGCAGGGGCAGGAGCTCTCTCTCACCGGTACCGACCTGGAAGTGGAGATCGTCGGTCGCCTGCCGGTGGACGGGGTGGAAATGGAAGGGGAAGTGACGGTCCCGGCGCGCAAGCTGCTGGATATCTGCCGCTCCCTGCCGGACGGCGCCGAACTTAAGTTCGAGCGCGACGGCGAACGCCTGGTGTTGCGCAGTGGCCGCAGCCGGTTCCAACTGTCCACTTTGCCGGCGGCGGATTTTCCGAACCAGGAGGAAACCAGCGCGCAGACCCGCTTCTCCATCTCCCAGCGGGAGATTCGCCGCCTGATCGAGGCCACTGGTTTCGCCATGGCCCAGCAGGATGTGCGCTATTACCTGAACGGCCTGCTGCTGGAGTGTCGTCCCCAGCAGTTGCGCGCGGTGGCCACCGATGGCCACCGCCTGGCGCTGTGCGACCGGGACGCCCCCGGGCTGAATGTGGAGTCACCAATCCAGGCGATAGTACCGCGCAAAGGGGTGTTGGAGCTGGGGCGGCTATTGGAGGATACCGATGCAAGCGCGGAAGTGGTTCTGGGCAACAACCATATCCGGGTGATCTGCGGTCCCTTTACCTTTACCTCCAAGCTGGTGGACGGCAAATTCCCGGACTACGAACGCGTGCTGCCCCGGGCTGCCGGCAATGAGATTTACGCGGACCGCCAGGCCCTGCGCCAGGCCTTCTCCCGCGCTGCGATTCTCTCCAACGAGAAGTATCGCGGTGTGCGCCTGCAGATTTCCGAGGGGTTGCTGCAGATAGTGGCCAATAACCCGGAGCAGGAGGAAGCGGAAGAGCAGTTGGTGGTGGATTATGTGGGGGACCCGCTGGAGATCGGTTTCAATGTCGGCTACTTGCTGGACGTGACCGGCGCTATCCACAGCGAACAGATTCGCATCGGCCTGGCGGATGCCAACAGTAGTGCGCTGCTGCAACAGCCGGAAGAGGGCGATGCGGTCTATGTGATTATGCCTATGCGGCTCTGAGCAGTTGTAGAAGACTTGGCAAATTTCCCTGAGCAAGCCACTGTATCCCAGGATATGGTGGCATTTTGGTATCCACACACCCCCGCCCCCGTTCTTTGGGGTGTTCTCTCGGGGCGACAGTTGTGTCGCTGACCCGCCTGCTGCTGTCCCACTTTCGCAATATAGACAGTGCTGACCTGTCCCTCGGTGTCGGTGCCAATCTTTTTTGCGGCGCCAACGGCAGCGGTAAGACCTCCCTGCTCGAGGCGGTGCATATGTTGGCTACCGGCCGCTCTTTTCGGTCCCGCCAGCACCAGTCGGTAATCCAGCGTGATCAGGAGGAGCTCACCGTCTTCGGCCAGTTGGATAATGGTTTCACCCTTGGGGTGGAGCGCCGACGGGATGGGACCGGGCGTATCAGGATCAATCAGGCCTCGGCGGAGTCCAGTTCCCAGTTGGCGAGCTGCCTGCCTTTGCAGGTTATCAATAGCGACAGTTTCTCGGCCCTTGACGGTGGTCCCGGTGTACGCCGCCGGTTGCTGGACTGGACAGTGTTCCACGTGGAACATCGCTACGCCCATGAGTGGAAAAGTTATCAAACTGCGTTGCGCCAACGAAATGCGCTGTTGCGCCGTGGTAAAATTGCAACCGATCAGCTGTTGGTTTGGGAGCAGCGCATGGCGTATAGCGGCAGCTTTGTGGACCAATGGCGCGCAGAGGTGTTCGAGGAACTGCGCTCTCATTTGGGTGCGTTGATCGGTGAACTCCCTGAGTCTCCCTTGGCCGGGGTGGATATGTCCTACCGCCGCGGCTGGCGTAAGGAATCGCAGTTGTTGGAGGCACTGGCGCAGTCCCGGGAGGGGGACCTCGCTCAAGGGCATACCCGGATAGGGCCCCATCGCGCCGACCTGCGCTTCGCTGTGGAGGGTGAGGTGGCGTATAACATCCTGTCTCGCGGCCAGCAGAAGATGCTGGTCTGTGCACTGCGTACCGCAATGGCCGAGTTGGTACAGCAGAGGCGCGAGAAGCCTGTTTTCCTGGTGGATGACCTGCCATCGGAGTTGGATGAGGAGAATCAGCAGCGTTTTGCCCTCTGGGTTAGCCGCTGCGCCAGTCAGGTACTGGTAACCGGAATCGAATGGGAGACCACCAGCCGCCCCTGGCTGCAGTTGGATTTCCCTTGGAATAGCCCGACAGTGTTCCACGTGGAACATGGTCGAATAAGTGCCAGGCAACATCCGCCGGCAAGCAAAGTTGAATGGAGCGAGTAAATGTCAGAGCAGCAAAGCTATGACTCCAGCAGTATCAAGGTTCTAAAGGGCCTGGATGCGGTGCGCAAGCGCCCGGGCATGTACATCGGCGACACCGATGATGGCACCGGCCTACACCATATGGTGTTCGAGGTGGTAGATAACTCCATAGACGAGGCTTTGGCGGGGCACTGCGACGAAATTCGAGTAACCATTCACCCGAATGAATCCATCACCGTCTCCGACAACGGCCGCGGGATTCCTACGGAGATCCACGAAGAAGAGGGGATGTCCGCCGCGGAAGTGATTATGACCGTGCTCCACGCAGGTGGTAAATTCGACGACAACACCTACAAGGTGTCCGGCGGGCTACACGGCGTGGGGGTCTCCGTGGTCAACGCCCTGTCAGAGGAGCTGAAGCTGACCATCCGCCGTGGGGGCAAGATTCACGAACAGGTCTATCGTCACGGCGTGCCGGAATCACCACTGTCAGTGGTGGGTGATTCGGACAACACCGGCACCACAGTGCACTTCAAGCCCTCCTCGAACACCTTTACCAATATCGAATTCCATTTCGACCAGTTGGCCAAGCGCCTGCGGGAACTTTCCTTCCTCAACTCCGGTGTACGCATCGTGTTGAAAGACGAGCGCTCCGGTAAGGAAGAGGTCTACGAATACGAAGGCGGCCTCAGGGCCTTTGTGGAATTCCTGAACCAGAACAAGACCCCGATCAACAAGGTGCTGCACTTCCAGAGCCAGCGGGATGACGGTACTGCGGTGGAAGTGGCGCTGCAGTGGAACGACAGTTTCCAGGAAAACATCTACTGCTATACCAACAATATCCCCCAGCGGGATGGTGGCACTCACCTTGCGGGCTTCCGCGGCGCCCTGACCCGGGGCCTCAACAACTACATCGAGAGGGAAGGGTTGGGCAAAAAGGAAAAGGTGAGCACTACCGGTGACGACGCCCGCGAGGGGCTCACGGCGATCATTTCCGTGAAGGTGCCGGACCCGAAATTCTCTTCCCAGACCAAGGACAAGCTGGTTTCCTCTGAAGTGAAGTCGGCGGTGGAGCAGGAGATGGGAGTTCACTTCAACGATTACCTGCTGGAGAACCCCCAGGAGGCCAAGTCTGTGGTGGGCAAGATGATCGATGCCGCCCGCGCCCGGGAGGCGGCACGCAAGGCGCGGGAGATGACGCGGCGCAAGGGCGCCCTGGATATCGCCGGCCTGCCCGGCAAGCTGGCGGACTGCCAGCAGAAGGACCCGGCGCTGTCGGAACTCTACCTGGTGGAGGGCGACTCCGCCGGCGGCTCCGCCAAGCAGGGGCGCGACCGCCGCACCCAGGCGATACTGCCGCTGAAGGGCAAGATCCTCAATGTGGAGAAGGCGCGCTTCGACAAGATGTTGTCCAGCGCCGAGGTGGGTACCCTGATCACCGCCCTCGGCTGCGGTATCGGCAAGAGTGAGTTCGATCCGGACAAACTGCGTTACCACTACATCATTATCATGACCGACGCCGACGTGGATGGCGCGCATATCCGCACCTTGCTGCTGACCTTCTTCTTCCGCCAAATGCCTGTGTTGATCGAACGCGGCCATATCTATATCGCCCAGCCGCCGCTGTACAAGGTGAGCAAGGGCAAGCAGGAGCAATACCTAAAAGATGAGGCGGCGCTGACCCAGTTCCTTACCAATGCCGCCCTCGATGGCGCAAGCCTGTTCGTCAATCCGGATGCCCCGGCACTCGCCGGTGAATCCCTGGAAAACCTTGTGGGTGAATACCGCGCGGTACTCGCCACTATCGACAGGCTGTCGCGGGTCTATCCAGAAGAAGTTCTGCGCAGCATGATCTACCTGCCCAGTATCCGGCCGGAAGACCTGCAGTCCGAGGAAAAAATGCAGGGCTGGTGTGGGGCGCTGCAGGAAAAGCTGGAGGAAGAGGGCAATGGCGGCGGGCGCCGTCACCAGGTCAGTGTGCGCCAGGATAGTGAGAGAGGCCTCTACCTGCCCCATATCCATATCGTCGCCCACGGCGTCGGCAGCGATTACCCGGTCAGTCACGAATTCTTCGAGTCCGCTGAGTACCGTGCCATCTGTACCCTGGGGGAAAAACTACAGGACCTGCTGGAAGAGGGCGCTTACATTCAGCGTGGTGAAAAGCGGCAGGAAGTGGACAGCTTCGCCGAGGCCCTGGACTGGCTGATGAACGAGAGCCGCCGCGGCTATGGCGTCCAGCGCTACAAAGGCCTGGGGGAAATGAACCCCGACCAGCTGTGGGAAACTACCATGAATCCGGAGAGCCGCCGCATGCTGCAGGTGACGGTGGAAGACGCCATCGCCGCGGACCAGATATTCACCACCTTGATGGGCGACCAGGTGGAGCCGCGCCGGGACTTTATCGAGAGCAATGCCCTGGCGGTGGAAAACCTGGACGTGTAGCGCGGAGCTCCAGCTCCGCAAGCGGGCCAAACAAAAAACGGCCGTAGACGCGGCCGTTTTTTGTTTGATGTCGTTTCAGGTCGCAATCTCGCCACTATTCCTAAATATCCCTGTACTTTCACCTCCTCGCTTTTTAGTTTGGACAAACAACGCGAGGGGAACTCAATGAAATACGCAGCAATTCTTTTCCTAACAGCCATAGCGACAAGCGCCAGTACTAAAAGTGATTTACTGAACTTGCGCATAGAAGATGAACGCCTTATTGATGTCTGGACGCTAGTTGAAAATTTCTGCGCCGAAGACGGCCAAGCAAAGCCCCGCGACTTACAGCACCCGGATGCGCGTATCAGCATTCAGCTGGAGCAGGTAAGTTGTGTGGATGCCTACAAAGCCCTGAGGAAGTTCGACGGTGCCGCAAAAAAATAAATTGCAGCTAGGCGAGGCGATGAAGTTGGCGCGACTCGAACAAAGGTTGAGTCAAAGCGCTGTGGCAAGGAGTCTTGGTATTCAGCAGTCGTATCTGTCCAAGGTCGAGAATGATACCGCCACGCCCTCGGTGACAGTGCTGCAGAAACTCTGCAGCGCTTATGGTGTTAAAACCCACCGACTGCTGCGTCAGCTCGACCGAGAGGTGCTGCGGAGGAATGGCGCCTACCGGGCGCACCTGCAAAAAACTCTGCGCCAGCGCCGTGCTACTCGGGCAGGCTTGGCTTCGGTGCTTGTTGCTGCCGTATCGCTTTCTGCGCTGTTGCTGGGGAGGGAAACTGCGTCGATACACCGGCCGGTGACCCTGGTACTGGATGAGGTTGATGGCGTCGAAGCGATAGATCTCTTTGCCGCCTATGGGCAGCTAGAGGTCCGCGGGCGTCATCTGGTGGCCGGTAAATCCGTGAGTATCGAAGTGAGGGAGATACCCTGGGATCAGGCCTTCAGCGAGTTGGCCAAGCGCCTGGGCGTGCGGGCGGAGTTTTCGGGCGCCATTGTCGAGCTCAGCCCTGACGCCAACTAGCTGGTTGGGCTGCGCCCCTCGCCAAAAGTGAAAACGGCCGCTCGAAGCGGCCGTTTCTATTCAAGGAGCAGGAAGATCACTTCTCCAATAACAGCCCGCACTCCCTGTGCTCCTCCCCCTTCGTCGGGTCGAAGTAGACATCATTGTCCGGCAAGTCGTTCTCGTAAACGTACTCTTCCACGTCCAGTTCCTTGAGGTGGAACATGGGGGCGACGCGGATGGTGCCGTGGCTGCCGGTGGTGAAGACATCCAGGTTCTTGCGGTGAGCGTTCTGGTCGTGGCGAATACCGTTCAGCCACACATCCGGCTTCAGCTCTTCCATGGCGCGGTTGAAGGGTTCGAGCTTCACGGTGCGCGAGAAGAAATCGTGCTCCGGCGTATCCAGCGCCGGAATGCCGCCGTACACCGCGTTGTAGTGGGCCGCGGACATCTTGGGGGAGTAGGGGAACAGGTTCAGGCCGAGGTCCTTTACCACGCGCTCAATATGGCGGTAGGTTTCCGGGGTATTGTAACCGTGGTCCACCCAGATCACCGGGATATCCGGTTTCGCCCGGGTTACCAAGTGAAGGAAAGCCACCGCCAGCGGGCGGAAATTGGTGAATACCACCGGGTTCTCCGCGTGCTCAACGGTGAACTGCATAATCTCACTGGGCCTGGCATCGTGGAAGCGCCGGTTGAGGGCATCCAGGTCGGCTCCGTGGTGAAAGGTGGGCCCCGGTTGGGCGAGGGCGGCACTACTGCTGGCGTTTAGTCCCATCTGGCTCAAGCTTCGATTGTGGAATTTGAAGCTGCATACTACTGGCCGCCAAGTCCATTTAGAAACAATAAAAAAGAGTGATCACTAAAGTTTTGGTTATATAAAAACCACGGAACTCTATTCGCAGCGGAACTCCATCAACAGCCGGTTCTGCCCCGTCTCCCCGCAGGCTTCCCGGTCCACCTCCACAAAGTGGTGCTTTTGGCAGAAGTAGCGCGCCAGCAGGTTCTCCTCCAGCACCACCACCCACAGCAGGGCTCGCCCCTGTTTGGCGTGGGCCATCAGCGCGCTGCCGGCGCCCCTGTCCCGAGCCCATGGGGCGACAAACAGCGTCGCCAGTTGATCGTCTCCGCCCAGGGCAACGAACCCGGTTATTTCCCGGGATTCGCTGTCCTGGTAGACCCAGGCGGTTTTCCCCTGCAGGCAGGACTCTCGGAAGTAGTCCGACTGACCTTCCCAGTAGCTGCGGGGCACCGAAGGATGCGCATCGCATACCACCTTCAGCCACAGTTGTTCCAATACGTCCCAATCATCGCCACAAACCGCTCGAATCATGGTTATCTACCGCAAGTAACTACTTACTCCAAATCCTAACCTGTGCTGGCGTCGACGACTAACCGCATATTTATACCCGGGTAATATTGACAAATTAATTTAATCCGGGTATATATATATATAGCAAAACTCAACCAGGAGCCGGCGCCATGAACGAAACGACAGAAACAGAGGTCACTGCCTTTCTGAAGGAGTGCCGCATAGCCTCCGGCAGGCTGTCGGCAGTGGCTGCCGAGGTTGTGAAATCGGTGGCGGGGGAACAGCTATCCGATGTGCTGATCTTCGACAACACTGACAGCAGGATTGTCGAAGTGGACTTCCGCGGAGGCAGGGATGAGGTTCTGCGGCGCCTGACTCCGCCAACACCAGAAGCGCCCGGAGACGGCCAAACGCCACGACGCAAACGCGGCCGGCCCAAACTCGGGGTGGTGGCCCGCGAAGTCACATTGCTGCCGCGCCACTGGGAATGGCTGGCCAGCCAGCCCGGCGGTGCATCGGTGGCGCTGCGCAAACTGGTGGAAGACGCCAGGCGCGACAACAGCCATCGGGACAGAGTCCGCCATGCCCGTGAGTCCACCTATCGATTTATGTCCGCCATGGCCGGCGACCTGCCGGGATTCGAAGAGGCAGCGCGGGCCCTGTTTGCCGCGGAGGAGACCATATTTCGCAGCGAGATGGCATCCTGGCCTGAAGATATTCGCAGTCACGCAGAGAAGCTGGCCGAAGTTGCCTTCACCAACGCGCGCACGGCGACGCGTGGAGGAGAGGCGGAAGGCGCATCTGCTGCAGATTGATATGTCGGCAGCCACAACCATTCAGTCGCTCCAGGTCCACGACATTGGCGGCCAGGGAAGTAAGTAACTACTTGCACATACAGCGCTAAGATAAGTCTCTTCTCCCTGTAGGACAGGCACAAGTCGGCAGGATTGCCGATCTGGACGCCGCAGGCGCTGCGAAGCGGGCGAGCGCCCTGGATGGCGCGAGTTAACGGAGCGCAGCGACGTGCCCATCTTCCGGGTTCCGGTGGCGCTACGCTTTGTACCATCCTGCAAAAATCACCCCTACCGCCCCTTAACTTAATGGCTACATTGAGTCCTGACGCTCGTACGCATTGCCCAGCAGCAGTCACAAAAATGTAAAGTTTCGTAATGCGGAAAAATCGTTTGATGGTAAAATACAATCATTCTCATTATTAAGATTGATTAGATAAACCTAAAAGATAATCTGCGGAGACCACATGAAGCGTTTTTCCCTGTCGCCCCTCTCTCTTGCCCTGGCGGCTGCCGTTGCGACCCCGGTCCTGGCCAATGAGCGTAACACCCACCTGGAGACTGTCTCGGTAATTGGCGACACAGAAGCCATCTCCAGCCTCCCGGGTTCGGCGCACCTGATCGATGCGGCAGACCTGGAGCGATTCGAGTTTGTGGATATCAACCGAATGGTGCGCGAGGTTCCCGGCCTGTACCTGCTGGAGGAAGATGGCTACGGCCTGCGCCCGAACCTGGGTATTCGCGGTTCCGGCAGCGGTCGCTCCGGAAAAATCTCACTGATGGAAGACGGAGTGCTGATCGCTCCGGCTCCCTACGCAGCCCCCTCCGCCTATTACTTTCCCACCGCCGGCCGGCTCAACACCGTGGAAGTGCTCAAGGGCCCGGCCACATTGCAATACGGTCCCTTTACCGTAGGCGGCGCGGTCAACATGCTGAGCACACCGATCCCCGGGGACGCCGCGGGCATGGTGCAGCTGGAAGCCGGTGAATACGGCGAAAGCCGCCTGCACAGCTACTACGGGGCGAGCACCGACACCACCGGTTGGCTGCTGGAAACCCACCAGCAGTACGCGGATGGTTTCCGTGAAATCGACCGCGCCGACAGCGCCGATATCGCCAAAGAGGACTATCTGCTCAAGGGCAGACTGCGCTCCGCGCCGGACGCCAGTTACCAACAGCAGTTGGATATCAAGGTGCAGTATTCGGAAGAAGAGTCCGGCATGAGCTACCTGGGCCTTACCGACGCGGACTTCAAAAAAGACCCCAACCGTCGCTACGGCATCAGCGCCCTGGATGAAATGCAAAACCGCCACAGCGGTGTGCAGCTGAACCACAGCATCGCCCTGAGTGACAGCTTCTCCCTGCATACCCAGGCCTACTACAACAAGTTCAAGCGCGACTGGTTCAAGACCAGCCTCGGCGGCCTGATCGATCTGGCCAACGGAGGCGACGCCGAGGCACAGGCCCAACTTGACGGGGGGTTGGATACCGAATTCGGTATCAAGCACAACAACCGGAAATATGAATCCCGCGGCCTGCAAGTGAGCGCCAACTGGCAGCTGCAGACCGGCGGTCTGGATCACGACCTGACCTTTGGCCTGCGTCGCCACTGGGACGAGGTGGATCGCTTCCAGCCGTCGGAAAACTTCCGCCAGACCAATGGCGAACTGGTCTTTCAGGACATCAGTCTGCCGAGCTCCAGCAACAACCGGGTTGAAGAAGCCAGCGCCACTTCGTTCTTTGCCTACGATGAAATCCAGCTGGCGGACAAGCTGACCCTGACCGCGGTCCTGCGCTACGAAGACATCGAAACCGAGCAGCAGCGCTACAACGACCCGGAGCGCAACGAGAAAGGCAGCAGCAAATCCAATCAACTGGACGAGTGGCTGCCGGGCTTGGGGCTGGTGTACGACTTAAATGACCAGTGGAGCCTGCTGGCCGGCGTGCATCGCGGCTTCGCCCCTCCCGGTGCCGGTTCCGACGACGGAGTGGGCGCGGAACTCTCCACCAACTACGAATGGGGTGCCCGTTTCAACAACGGCAGTCTGCGCGGTGAGATGATCGCTTTCTTCAGCGACTACGAAAACACCATACAAAACTGCTCCATCGCGGTACCGTGCCCGAACGACGCCGACAGCGGCAGCTACCAGTTGGGTGAGGCGGAGATCAAGGGTGTAGAGGCTGCTATTGGCAGCGATTGGGGCCTCGCCAATGGATGGGCCATACCATTGCGCGTCAGCTATACCTACACGGATGCGGAAATCACCAAGGATAGCGACGACGGCGACCTGCTCGCTGGCGACAACCTGGCTCACTTGCCGGAAAACGTCTTCGCCCTTTCCGCCGGCCTGGACAGTGGAGCTGCCTGGCGTGTCAATCTGACTGCCGCCTACCAAGACGAGATGTGTGTCAATAACGCGTGCAATCGCGGCGGTACCGACCGGTTCGACCACACCGAATCCCTGTGGGTACTGGACGCCGCCGCCCACTACGATTTCAGCGAAGATCTGACCACTTACCTGAAGGTGGACAACCTGTTCGACGAGCAGGCCATCGTCAACCGCGGTCCGGACGGCGCCCGCGCCAACCGCCCGCGCACTGCGACCCTGGGTATGAAGTTCGTCTTCTGATCCAGACTGCTACCGGCAACCGAAAAAGCCGCGGGCGAACCCCGCGGCTTTTCTATTTCCCCTGTAGGAGCGGCCGTTGGCCGCGATCGATCTTTCCCGATTCTCTGAAATCCGATCGTTCCTACAGGCTATCAACCCAAGTGCACAAAATGCGCCTTCAGGTAGCGCGTCTCCAGAATCGCCGGGTGCACCGGGTGATCCGCCCCCTGACCACAGCTGCTCAGCAAAGCCGCCGGCCGGCGCAACTTGTGCGCCGCGCCGCGCACAATATCCAGCAGCTCATCGGAGGAGAGGTGCATGGAGCAGGAAGCGCTTACCAACAGGCCGTCTTTCGCCAGCAGACCAATGGCCAATTCGTTGATATGGCGGTAGGCGGCGGCGCCCGCCTTTTGGTCCTTGCGCCTTTTGATAAAAGCCGGCGGGTCCAGTACCACAATGTCGAACTTTTCCCCGTCGGCGGCCATGGCCTTCAACACCTCCACCGCTTTGCCGCGCACGGTCTGCAATCTGTCGGCGAGATTGTTGTGCTCGGCGTTGGCTCGGCACCAGTCAAGCGCCTGCTCGGAAGCATCGACACAGGTGACCTGTTCCGCACCGTGGGCTAGCGCCTGTACCCCCCAGCCACCGGCATAGGAAAACAGATCCAAAACCTTCCTTCCTTTCACCCACTGGTTCAGCCGCGCGCGGTTGTCCCGGTGGTCGTAGAACCAGCCGGTCTTCTGGCCCGCATGCACCGGCGCCAGCAGCGGCACGCCGTTTTCCTCGAAGGGCACCATTTCCGGAACTTCGCCGAAGACCACTTCATTCACCAGCGGCATCTCCTCCATGGCGCGTCCCTGGTGATCGTTGCGTAGCAGTACGCCCTTCGGCTGAACCAGTTCGATCAGCATCCCGATCACCTGTTCCTGCAGCCGCTCCATGCCCCAGTTGCTCACCTGCACCACCAAGTAGTCGCCGAAGCGGTCCACCACCAACCCGGGCAGCCAGTCGGAGTCCCCGTACACCAGGCGATAGCTGGGGTGGGGGAAATAGCGCTGGCGCATCCCGAGTGCCGAGTGCAACCGCTGGCGCAGCAGTTCGCCTTCCAACGGGCCGTCCCGTGA
This sequence comes from Microbulbifer rhizosphaerae, assembly GCF_014191725.1. Lineage (GTDB taxonomy): Bacteria > Pseudomonadota > Gammaproteobacteria > Pseudomonadales > Cellvibrionaceae > Microbulbifer > Microbulbifer rhizosphaerae. Next base: position 55,899 of record NZ_JACHWZ010000010.1, on the reverse strand, counting down.
CACCAGCCGGGCACAGATCAGCTGGCCGGAATTGACGAAAGCGGTACCGAGCGCTTTGCCGCGGCTGTCGAGCACCTGGCATTGGCTGCCGGGTTCGATGCCTTTCAGGGGAGAGCGGCTGGTGTCCACCTCATTGCTGTAGATCCACAGGCGACCGCGTTTGAGGCGCCGGTCGGCGCCGGATTTCAGGATCAGTTGCTGTTGCACGCTCGGGGCTCCGGTTTGCTGCCGGCAGCGCCGGCGAGGGGCGCAATTGTTGGTCGCCGCGAAATGCTTTGCAAGGGGGCAGCGAGTCGGCGGCCAACAGCAAGAGGGAAGCGGGTTAGCATAAGGCAGTTTTTGCTACCACCTTGTCATTTCGGATATGGAGGATTTTGCCGAAGACGTAAAGGACTATCTGGATGACCAGGGTATCAGGAACCTGATTATCGACCTCCGCGACAACGGCGGCGGCGGCTTCTTCGTCGGTCTGGGGCTGGCCGAGTAACGCCGCCCAGTACCGGCAGATACTCAATGCCAGACTGGTGGGGGAACCGACCGGGGGCAACCCGGTGGGCTATCAGGATATGGACAGTTTCTCCTTGCCCAACTCCGGTTGGACTATCACCTACTCCAAGCGCAACTACAGATTCCAGGATAACTATTCTGAGGGCGTCCAGCCGGACGTGCCGATAGAAATCGACTGGGAGAGCTACCGCAGGGGAATAGACAAGCCCCTGGCATGGGTTTTGGCTGATATAGCCAGCAGGAATCCCGGAGGAGCCCATTAGTAGCCGGCACCTGAAGATTTCTGCGTTAGCATACGGCAAATCACTCACCGATCTTATCCCCAGTTAACTTGGGCGGGCTGTATTCTCTAAAAAACTAATTAATTAGTTGACAGCTGGGGGTCACGCTTCTAAAGTTGAAAAAACTAATGAATTAGTAGATTGCTTTATGGCCAGAAAAAAATCCGATCAGCTCACCGACGGTGAGCAGGGCATTATGGAAATACTGTGGGAGCGGGGCGAATCCTCCGTAAAGGATATCGCCCAGGCACTTCCGGCGGACAAGCCTGCCGCTTACACCACCGTACAGACCATGTGCAAAATTCTGGCGGAGAAAGGCTATGCCGATTACCGCAAAGAGGGGCGCGCCTTTATCTACCGCGCCCGAATAAGCCGCACCGAGGCCCGCCAGAGCGCGCTGAAAAGCCTGCTGAACCGCTTCTTCGGCAGTTCGCCCGAACTGCTGGCACAGCACCTGATCCGGGAAACGGATATCGACCTGAAGGATCTCGAGGCCCTGCAGAGGAAAATCGACGAAACGGACTGAACGGCGGGCAACTCCATGCTTTTTGAACTGACACTGTTCACAACCTTTACCCTGCACCACCTTCTGGTCGGGAGCAGCCTGATACTGCTGCTGGCCGCCGCCACCCGGGTGTTGCGACCGAGCGCGGAACTGCAGAGCTGGCTTTGGACCACCGCCTTCGCCATCTGCCTGTTGGTTCCCTTTGCGTCGCTGGTATTGAGCGCGGAGCCGACGGCGGCCGAGCGCGCCGCAAAGGCTGTGTGGACAAACATGGCGGTGCAGGCGCTACCGGTGGACAACGTCAGTGCCGCGCCCCCCGAAACTGCGCCGCGCGCCTCTGCCGCTGGCGATAAATTCCAGTGGCAGCTTCCCGCGCTTTGGGTGAGTGAGGCGAGCACTGGTCTGTACACTTTCCTGCTGATCTGGCTGCTGGGCAGCGCCTGGCGTTTGGTCGGTGTTGTGCGATCGATCCGCCGCACGCGCCGGTTAATCAGATCCGCGGTGCCTTACAGAGATTGCGGGAAACCTCTGGTCCCCTGCCCGCTGCTCGTATCTGCGAGCGCCAGGGCGCCGATGGCTGCAGGCTTATTAGAGCCGGTAATCCTGCTGCCCAAAAATTTTGTCGAGCGATTCGATACCGAGCGGCTGGCGCCCATCATCCTGCACGAGTGGGCCCATATCCAGCGGCGGGATCTCTGGGTGGGCACCTTGCAGGAGTTGGCTGCCATCGTCTTCTGGTGGAGCCCGGTGATGCGACTGATCAATCGAAAGATCCATATTTCCAGGGAGCTGGCCTGTGATATGCGGGCGGCGCGCGCATTGGAGAGCGGCAAGCGGTATGCGCAATCCCTGCTCGACTGTGCCGAGCTGATGATCACCCGGCGACAGAACCTGGTGGCCATGGGGCTTTTCAGTAAGAAGAAGGACCTGAATGAGAGGATAAACGCCGTGCTAACGCTTAAAACCGCAAAAACACCGAAGCTTCTGACCACCGCGACTGCTTGCGCCGTATTTGCCATCGCCAGCCTGGGCGCCGCACGCGAGTATGCGCCCCGGATCGACCTGATTTCCATTAAGGGTGAAGCTCTGTCGCGTGCCGAGGGCGAGCGGCTGATGGAAGTCATCCGCAGAAACGACCTGCAGGCGCTGACGGAAATGCTGAACAGCGGCCTCGATATCAATACGCCGGTGCCGGGGGAGGGTACAGCCCTGATAGAAGCGGTCCGCCATAACAGACGCGAGATTGCGGAGCTGCTGATCGACGTCGGCGCGGACGTGAATTTATCGTCCGCAGGTGATGGCAACCCGATGATCGCAGCCGCATGGCACAACCGCATGCAACTGGCCAAACTGTTCCACCAACGGGGCGCCGACCTGGACGCAGTAGTACCGAGAGACGGCACCCCGCTGATTGCCGCCATTCGATCCGGTCACGACGCCCTGGCGGAGCAGCTGATCGAATGGGGTGCCGATGTCAATCAGGCCGCAGAGCGGGACGGCAGCCCGATGATTGCCGCAGCCATGACCGGCAACCTGGAAATTGCCAAGCGTCTCTATGAGAAGGGCGCGGACATCAATGGTGTGGTTCCGACCGATGAAACGCCTCTGATCAACGCCTCCCATCACGGCCATCTGAAAATGGTCAGGTTCCTGGTGGAGAGCGGAGCCGACGTAAACCTGGGCGTTATGGCCAACGACAATGAATTCAGAACGCCGCTCAACAGGGCGCGCAATGCACAGGTACGTGAGTATTTAGTTGCGATGGGCGCGACAAAATAAAAGTCATCCAGGGGAAAAACAGGCGCATAGCTCATCGTTTTTTCGGCAAGGAACGCCCACTAAACTAACCAGAGACGCAATCAAAAATGCAAACAATAAAGACCCGATTGTCCTCCTATGTTTCCGCATTTGTCGTCTCTCTGTGCGGGCACTCGCCGGCGCTTTCCGCACCGCTCAAAGGCGAAGAGAAATTTACGTTTGAAACCTGGAGCAAACAGGAAGTAGATGGCTACCGAGTTCCCTTGAAGTGCCGGAAAACCGGCACAACAAACACAGTCGCCTGATACCTATCAAATATGTCCGATTCCCCGCAACCGGCGAGCAACCCGGGCCGCCAATTGTCTATCTGGCCGGCGGCCCCGGTGGCTCGGGGATTATGGCGGTCAACTACCGCTTCGACATGTTTATGGCCCCTGCGCGAGTATGGCGATGTTATCGCTCTGGACCAGCGGGGCACAGGCGCTTCCGATGTTCTGCCGGAATGCCGGTCCAGGCAGGTCATCCCACCCACAATTCCTTTGTCCGACCGCCGCTATATCGAATATCACCGCGACGCACTGCGGGAGTGCCTGGCCTTCTGGCGGGAAAGCGGCGTTGATCTCGCCGGCTACAATACCGTCGAAAATACCCGCGACCTGGACGCCCTGCGCCGACACCTCGGCGCAAAGAAAATCGTACTGTGGGGCACATCCTACGGCAGCCACTTGGCCCTGGCGGCGTTAAAGGAAATGGAGGACAGGGTAGAAAGAGTAGTTATCTCCAGTGCCGAAGGACTGGATCAGACAGTCAAGCTTCCCGCTCGCACCGATTAATGAGTGAAAATCGGTCGGCAGCGGCAGGAAAATCCCGGAACAATGAAGAAACCGTTTGATACTGCCGGCATATGCACACGCATTCAGAGGGGAGTATGGGTGAGAACAAAACTTCCCGGTGGAGAATTTGGGAAGGCCTGAACAAGCCGTCATCCCGGCGAAGGCCGGGAACCAGCTCCTGGGACTCATTGGGGCTACTGGATTCCGGCCTTCGCCGGAATGACGAAAGGCTACTTATTCAGAGCCGTAAAAATTAAAAGGAAATTGTCGTGATAAAAAGAAACAGGATTCTGCTGGTAACTGTGTCTCTGGCGATATTTTTAGGCTGGCTTCTGTGGCCCGCTTACCAGTTCTTCGCTTATAACAAGGGATCGCTGCCGCTGTCGCCGTTCGGATGGCTGGAGTTGCCGCGGGACAATCCCTCGGTTCAGGAACTCTACGATCCAGCCTACGCGGTTGCCGGAACCCTGTCACTGGATGTTATCGAAAAACACCGCGAAAAGATCGCGTCTCCGGCAATCTCCGCCGCTGTCTCCGCCTGTGGCAAACTGTTGTGGGCGGGTGCCGCAGGCTGGTCCGATATCGAATCGGGAACGCCGGCGACGCCGAAAACCCGCTTTCGAATCGGCAGTACGTCAAAGGCGCTCACCGGGACCGGACTGGCGCGGCTGGTGGAGACCGGGCGCATTGATCTCGACGCACCTATTTCCAACTACCTGAATCCGCTGCCGAACCCGCAGTGGGCGGATATTACGCCGCGTCAGCTGGCCTCGCATATGGCTGGCCTGCCGGATTACAAAGAGAATCGCGATTGGATGGGGCTCTACCACACTCTGGCACTGCGGGATCACTACGACAGTATGGTGGAAGCGCTGGATGTTTTTGATGGCAGTCCGCTTTTGTACCAGCCGGGGACCCGCTTCCACTACACCAGTTTTCACACTGTGCTGCTCGGTGCGGTGATGGCGAGCGTGGCACAAAGACCCTATCTCGAGCTGATGCAGAAGGAGGTGTTTGTGCCCAGTGGAATGAGTGCCACCATTCCAGCCCCCCTGGGAGGGGACTACAAAAACCATATCGCCACTCCCTACAAAAGTAACGACAAACCCGGTGCGGAGCACCGCGTGCGCGAGTGGCGCCGGGTAGACCTCAGCCATCGGTTGCCGGGCGGTGGCTTCGCTTCGACTTCGTCCGATTTGGTTAAGCTGGGTATGCGCTATCTGGACGACGAATACCTCTCCGCGAAAACCAGGGAGACCTTCTGGACCCCACAGCGGTTGCCGGATGGCAGTGTCAATTCACAGAACTACGCGTTGGGCTGGCGTATTCACGAAATGGAAGTGTTGGAAGCTGGCACGGTTCGCTATGCCAACCACGGCGGTGTATCCCGCGGTGGACAAAGTTATCTGATGCTGCTGCCGGACTATCGGATGGCGGTGGCGGTCAATATCAACCGCAAGACGGATGTGTTCTGGGACTTCGGCAGCGTGTCACTGGAAATTGCCCGGGCGTTTATTCAGAATCGAACTGCCAGCAACTGCTATCAGGGATAGAACAGGTGCTCTCTTCATGCAATCTTCCTCTCCGAGATCTTTGCAGCGACCGCGGTGAAGCGACGCCCCGTTTGTACCGAGCTCTGAATTAACCGCTTGATATTCGCCTGCAAGCAGGCTCCTGAGATTAAAAAGTGATTCGTATTGCCTACAAAAAAATCCCCTCTGCGACCAGAGGGGATTTTTCGTTGTGGAATTACTGGGTGTTAATCAGTAACTCGGTTTCTGCGAAAGTCTGTTCACCATCGCCGTGGCTGAGTATTCCCAGCGCACGGGTACCTGGAGACAGGCCCATCCATTCCACTTCGACACTGCCGGTATTGCCGACTTCGGCAGCGGGCGCTGTTATAACGGTATTACCGGCGTCGCCAGTCAGGTTGAAGTTAAACAGAGTATAGGGAGTCGGCCCTGCGGCGCTGGCAAAATCAATCACGAATACTGCGTACTGACCGGCTGCAGGTGCCGGAATATTGACTTCCTCTTGCGAGGTGGGGGTTCCACTGCTGCCTACAAACGGAAAATCGGGTCCGGGGCCGAATACCTGCAGGTCAAGGTCGTCGGAACCATCGCCAGCACCCACATCTTCATCGAACAAAGCCACTCGGGCCAGGTTGGTGCCCTCGGGGATATCGAAGAAGATCAGGTTGTCTCCACCGTCTTCCACTGCGCCCGGGAAAGGCACACCTTCGGCGAGGCCATTGATATTCACCTGATAGGCGCCGTTGTAGCCGAACTGCACGTCGAAGTTCAGAGAGCCTTCAATACCACTGCCGGTCAACTCCACCGGCGCCGCAAGGGGAACCGGGCGCACGGCGATGGGGCTGCGCACTGAGTGGAAGCCTGCGAGGGAACTCCAGGTCAGGGAACCGAAGGCCCAATCTCCGAGTATCGCACTGTCGGTGGCAGTGAAAGTGACGGTGTAGCTGGCGGTTTCCCCTTCTCTGAGGTGCATAAACCGCGGGCTCACCTGCACATCCACCCCCGCCGGCGCGTCCACCCAGGCCCAGTACCAGCCGGTACCCGGTGCCACGTTGGTCACTTTGCGGGTAACGGTCTGACTGCCGATCAACTCGCCGACACCGATAGACGCCAGGTTGAGATCACTGGAATCGAAGGAATAGCCTTGCGATGCGAGGCTGTCACAGTCGATAAAATCAAACTCCGGTTGATTTTCCGCGCCACACAGGAAGGCCAAGTAGTCCACCAGGCCTGCGTCGTACACCAGCCCGGGGAAAAGCGCCGAAGTCGCCTGCACCATTCCGGCGCCCATATCAAAGGGATTGGCAGCTTCCGGTCCGAAGGACTTACGCAGATCCGTACGCGCGGTGGTCATCAGCGCGGACTTGGCCATGGCCGGGGTCCAGTCCGGGTGGACCTGTTTCAGCAGCGCCATGATGCCCGCGACGTGGGGGCTGGACATGGAGGTGCCGTTCTTTGAATCGAACAGGTTGCCACCGCTCAGTACCGGGCTGGTGCCGGCGATGATGCCCACGCCGGGGGCGGTCACATCCGGCTTGATGATATCCGGCGCGCCGGCGTTGGCGCCGCGGGAGGAGAACTCGGCGATACGATCGGCCCGCGCTATCTGGATTTCCGGGCTCAGGGTGCCGGCGGTATCGGCGGTTTCGGCGATCAGTGCGCCATCCATATAACGGATCATAATGCCGGGGATAGTGGTGTCCGATGCCGACATCACCAGCGGGTCTACGCGGTCCGGTGCGGTGCCGTCGTTGTACACGACGATAGCCAGGGCACCGGCGGCGGCAGCCTCGTTGTACTTGGTACTGAAGGAACAGCCACCGCGAATCACCAGCGCTATCTGCCCGGCCATGGCGTCGCCGTTGGCCAATGGTGTACAGGCTTCCAGCGGTTCCGCGGCCACCACCGCGGCAGAGATGGCTCCGCTATCGGCCAGGGAGACGGGGCCACTTCCTTCCAGGCCTTCATAGGTGGCGGCAATTTCCGCCGGCGCCTCCACCCGCAGGCCGGTACCGAAACTCTCATCGTCCTCGGCGGCAGCCACTGAGGTTACCCAGGGCGCGCCGGACGGGGTGCCGATGGTTTCCGGCCCGGGGCCCTCATTGCCTGCGGATACGGAGACAAAGACGCCGGCATCGGCGGCAAACAGGAAGGCGATATCGTCCGGGCCGTTGAAAGTGGTGCTGGGGCCGCCGATGGAGAAGTTGATCACGTCCACGCCGTCGGCTACCGCCTGGTCGATGGCGGCCATGGAGTCGGAGGAGAAGCAGCCGCTGTCGTCCGGGTCCGGTGCGTCCCAGCACACCTTGTACACGGCGATGCGCGCGCGCGGTGCCATACCGCTGACAGTTCCCGCGGGCTCACCGTCGATCTCAGCCTCTACGCCGTAGTTGCCGCCGGCAGTGGTGGCGGTGTGGGTACCGTGGCCGTCGGCGTCGCGGGCGGACAGGAATTCATAGTCCGCCAGGGTGTTCGAGTTCAGGAAGGCGTCGGAAAAGGACTGAGCCTTGAGCAGTTTGTTGTTGCACTCGAAGGGCTGGTCTTCTCCATTGGCGTCGGTATTGCCGAAATCGCAGCCGGTGCCGGTAAAACTTTCCGGTGCTGCATCGTAGGGAATCCTGCGGCCGCGATCGCCTCTTTTCCGAGTAGGGACATCTGCCACACTCGGGTGCTCCGGGTGGATGCCGCTGTCGATCACACCGATTACCACGTCCTCGCCGGTCACTCCCCAAAGCCAGGGGCCGTGGATGCCGGTGAGGCCGAGAAAGTCCGGGGTGGAATTGGTGTGCGGCTTGAGCAGCCGGTCTTCCCAGACACCGAGCACATCCTTGCGCGCACGCAGGGCTTCCGCCTCCTTGGCGGTCATCTGCGCAGCGAAGCCGTTGAAGGCTACTTTGTAGTCATAGATCTTGCGTGCGCCGGGCACTGCGGCCATGGCTTGCTGGCGGCGCGACGCGAGGAAGCCGGCATAGTTTCGGACATTGGTGCTCTGCAGGTTGATCTTTTGATTTTTCGACGGCTTGGTGGCAGCGAGACCGGGGATGCTGCCCTCGTAGGCCGCCAGCGGCTTATCCGCCAGTTGGACGATATAGACCTTGTGGCTCTTTTCGGCTTTCGGCGTCAAGGACGCCTTGCCGGGCTCGGCGAAGCTGCCGGCACTCAGCAGCAGCCCCGCGAGCAGGGTGGATACAGCGATTATTTTCATTTTGGATTGTCCCATGTTGGATTTCCGTTGGGGAAACGGAAGCGATCGATGGCATGGGCAATTCGGAGAAAACAACAACCGACGCTAAAGATGGCTGGTTTCACTCGGTACAGCGGGCCAGTCCATCAACCCTTCCTCCGTAGCTCTCATACTCGTTATGGGTGAGCTGGCGGATTTTTATTTCCCGTTCTGTGCTTTTACTGCAATGGGGCGCGCAATTCAATGCGTTGGCGGAGGATTAGTCTTCTATCGGTGAGGCCTGTCAATTCTGCTGAATTGCCTGCATCCAAACGCGGCCCCAAGGCGTCAATTGAGCGGTTCGCTAAGCGGCTTGCTGCTGAACGGACTTTTTGGCTTTCGGTCCATGTGCAACGCGGAGTATCGTGGTCTTATCGGGCTCACTCGATGTCAGCGGCCGCTACTGGCGACTTTCGTAAATCAGGAAGAGACGAATGTATAAAAAATATCTAAAAACCGCCGCGCCCGTTCTGGTGCTGGCGCTGGGTTTTGGCGCTGTACAGATAATGATTGCCGCTAAGCCGGCGCCGGAAAAAAAGGAGGAGGAGCAACGCCTGGTATCGCTGCTCTACTCCGAGGCCCGGGAGGAGACCGTGCATCTGGCAGTCGCCACCCAGGGTGAAGTGCGGCCCCACACTGAAATCGACCTGACTCCCCAGGTGGCTGGCAGGATTGTCGCCATTGCGGAAAATTTTGCGGAAGGCGCGGGGTTTGAGGCGGGCGAGACACTGATACAACTGGAAGATGCCGACTACCGCCTGGCCCTTGCCCGCGCGGAAGCCGATGTGGCGGAAGCGGAAGTATTGCTGCAGCAGGCCCGCGCGGCGGCCGCCGTAAAACGCCGGCAATGGGCATCCATCAACCCCGACCGGGAGCCCACCCCACTACAGGTAAACCGGCCCCAGGTGGTCGAGGCGGAAGCCAGGATGCGCTCCGCCCGGGCGGCACTTGCGGATGCGGAACTGAACTTGGCTCGCACACGGATCAAACTGCCGTTCCAGGGCCGCGTCATCAGTCGGGATGTGGGGGTGGGTCAGTTTGTCACGGAGAGCACGCCATTGGGACGCGTGTTCGCCACCGACCGTGTTGAAGTGCGCCTGCCACTGACGGATTCGCAATTGCAGGAACTGGACCTGCCCATGGGCTTCGTGGCCACTGGCGGAAATCCGGGGCCGCAGGTGACGCTATCGGCCCAGGTCGGCCGGGAGCGACGCCAGTGGCAGGGACGCATCGTGCGCACCCAAGCGGCCGTGGATGAACAGACACGGCTGATTTACGCCGTGGCCGAAGTGCAGGACCCCTACGGGAAAGGTGCCAGCGAGGGGGTGCCGCTCGCTGTGGGGCTCTTCGTCTCCGCCGAAGCGGAGGGGGTGCAGGCGCACAAGGCGCTGGTACTGCCGCGGGACGCCCTGCGCAATGCCGACGAGGTATACGTGGTAGGCCCGGACAATCGGTTAAATATCCGCACCGTGGAAGTATTGTCCACTTCCGAACAGCGGGTGGTCGTCGCTTCCGGTGTGGCGGAGGGCGAGCGGATTGTCACTTCCGCGATAGCCAATGTGGTGGATGGCATGGAGGTTCAGCCCATCACCCAACTGGCTCGGCAATAACGGAGTGCGAGCATGAACAAGTTGATCGAATGGTGGGCGCGCAACAGCGTTGCCGCCAACCTCGCCATGGTGGGCATATTCGTGGCCGGCATCATCGGTTTCGGTGCTATGGAGCGGGAGATGGATCCCCAGGTGCGCTTCCCCGGCCTGCAGATCCAGGTCGCCTGGCCCGGTGCCGCGCCCCGGGAAGTGGAAGAGCAGATAGTCGCGCGTATTGAGGAGGCGGTCAGCGACCTGGACAACATCGAGTGGGTGCGGTCGACCTCGGCTGAGGGCTGGGGCGAGGTATATATCCTGGCGGAGCAGAGCGTCGATTTCTCCCGCTTTATGAACGACGTCAAAATGCGCGTGGACGCCATCTCCTCGTTTCCGCGGGACATAGAACCACCCCGGGTACAGCAGTGGGTGAACCGCGAGGAGTTTATCCGCGTCGCGGTGCGCGGCGACCTGGGCGAGCGCGAACTGAAACGCCTGGCGGAACAGTTGCGGGACGAGGTCGCCGCCCTGCCGGCGATCTCCGTGGTGCAGCTGTTCGGCACCCGCTTTGAGGAAGTATCCATCGAAGTCAGCGAGCTGGCCCTGCGCCGCTTCGGCATGACATTCCAGGAAGTGGCCGATGCCATTCGCGCCAGTTCCCTCAATCAGTCCGCCGGCACAGTGCGCACTGAAGTGGGCAGTTATCAACTCAAGGTGCGCAACCAGGCGGACACGGATCGGGAATTCGCCAGCATCATCGTGCGCCAGACCGCCGATGGCGGCACCATTCGCGTCGGCGATGTGGCCACCGTGGTAGACGGCTTCGAAGACAACGAAATTCTCGCCACGCTCAACGGCGAGCCGGCGGTGCTGCTCCAGGTGATGAGCACCGAGGTTATGGACATCGTCACCGCCTCCGAATCCATCCGCAAATGGATCGCCGAGCGCAGCGAGACCCTGCCCGCCGGCGCCAGGCTCACGCTCTGGACCGACAACGCCGAGGAATTCAAAGGCCGGATGGCCACCATCGGCAACTCGGCTCTGCTGGGGCTGATTCTGGTGCTGCTGGTGCTGGTGCTCACCCTACGCCCGAAGGTGGCCTTTTGGGTGGCTGCGGGCATCGCCATCGCCTACGCCGGTGCCTTTGTGCTGCTGCCGAGCGTCGGCGTTTCCCTGAACATGCTCTCCACCTTCGCTTTCCTGCTGGTGCTGGGCATAGTGGTGGACGATGCCATCGTGGTTGGCGAGAGCATTCACACCGAATCCCACAACCCCGAACACCAGCACCTGGGTGGTGCTGTGGATGCCGCGATACTGGGCACCCAACTGGTGGCCAAGCCGGTCATCTTCGCGGTGGTCACTACTATTTTCGCATTTCTGCCGTGGATTTTTATCAGCGGCTCCACCAGCGAATTCACCCGGCATATCACCTGGGTGGTGGTGCTGGCGCTGGTGTTCTCCCTCATCGAATCCCTGTTTATTCTGCCGGCGCACCTCAGCAGCCTGAAACCGCGCACCCGCCTCGGCCGCTTTGGACGCATACAAAAGCGGATCGCCGACGGCATCGTCTATTTTGCGCAGAATCACTACCGCCGCATCGGCCAGTGGGCGGTGGATCGGCGCTACCTGACCCTGAGTATCTTCATCTCCGCACTCATGATTGGTTTCGGTCTGTTCGGCAGTGGCTGGGTGAAGAAAAACTTTATGCCGGAAATCGAATCCGACCAGATCGTTGTCAACGTGGTCATGCCCGACGGAGCGCCCTATAGCCGTGCGCTGGAAGTATTGGCGCAGCTGCAGGATGCGGAAAAGCGCCTGGAGGAAGAGGTGAACCAGCGCACCCAGGGTGAAGGGATGCTGATCGAAAACTGGTATACCCGCTCCCGGCGGGACAGCGTGATTGCCATCGTCCAACTGGCCCCTCCGGAAGTGCGGGACATGTCTGCCAAAGAGGCGGCCTTGCGCTTGCGCGAGCTGATGGGAGACGTTCCCGACGCCAAGGAGGTCTCGGTGAATTACTCTTTCAACAACGGCGGCCCCGGATTCGAATTGTCCATCCGCCATCCGAACCTGGAAGTGCTGCGCGCTGCCACCGCCGAACTGGAAGCCCAACTGCGCACTTACGAGAGTCTCTACGACGTGCGCAATAACCTGGAGGGGGCCTCGGAGGAGATTCGCATCAGCCTCAAACCCGGCGCCGCCAGGCTGGGGCTGACCTTGGCGGAAGTCAATCGCCAGGTGCGGCAGGCCTATTTTGGCGAAGAGGTTCAGCGGCTGCCCCGGTCGGGCCAGGATGTGAAAGTGATGGTGCGCTACCCGCTGGCTTCCCGCCGATCCATCGAAAGCCTGAAAGACTTTCGGGTGCGCACCGCCGACGGCCACCAGATACCCTTGCTGGCGGTGGCCGAACTGGAATTTGCGCCGGGTATCAAGCGCATCCAGCGCTGGAATGGCAACCGCGCGGCGCGGGTGATGGCTGACCTGAAAGACGATGTCCGCGGCGAGATCATGGAAGACCTGAACAAAAACTTTTTCTCTGACTGGGAAAAACGCTATCCGGGCATCATCCGCGGCGCCGTGGGCCAGGCCGAGGGCGAGAAGCGATTCATACAGGAAGTGATCGGCCTCTACACCATTGCGTTGTTCGCCATGTACAGTCTGCTGGCGGTGGCTTTCCGCAGCTATTTCCAGCCGATACTGATCCTGATCGCCATTCCCTTCGCTTTCGTTGGCGCGATTTTCGGGCACGGGGTCCTTGGGATGACCATGGCAATCTTCAGCTACTTCGGTATCGCCGCCGCCGCGGGGGTGGTGGTCAATGACAACCTGGTGCTGATGGATCGCTGCAGCCGACTGCGGGAGAAAGGCATGGAACCGCTGCAGGCCATCGTGGAAGCGGGTGTCGCGCGCTTTCGCCCGATATTGCTGACCACCGTCACCACCATCGTCGGTCTTATGCCGATGCTGTTGGAACGCAGCATTCAGGCGGCCTTCCTGCAACCCATCGCGGTGGCGCTGGCCTTCGGGGTCTTTGTGGCCTTTTTCGTAACGCTGCTATTGGTGCCGTCGCTCTATGCGATTGGCGTCGATATCACTACGAGTGTCGCACGGGGCCGAAACTGGCTGCTGGCCCGACTGCCCGGAGAGCGTTTGCGGGAGAGTACTGCGTCGGGGGAGTAGAAGCCGCTCGGAAAACCCGACAGGCAATTGTCAGCCCAGCAGGAACCGGGCAAATCCAGCCAGATCGTCAAACACCGCGGTATCCGCCAGCCGCGGCTCCGGCTCGGCGATCAGCTTTTGCAGCGTCTGTTCGCCTTTGCCGGTCTTGACCAGTACCGGTTTGCAGCCTTTTTCCAAACCTGCCTGCAGGTCGCGCAGGCTGTCCCCCACCAGCCAGCAATCGTGCAGGCTGGTGTCGAACTCCGCCTCGATGGCGTCCAGCAGGCCGGGTTTGGGTTTGCGGCAGCGGCAGTTGTCGTCGGGGCCGTGGGGGCAGTAGAAGATCGCGGCGATTTCGCCGCCGGCATCCTCTATTAGTGCGCGCATCTTGGCGTGCATGGCTTCCAGATCGTCCAGGTCGAAATAGCCGCGGGCCAGGCCGCTCTGGTTGGTGGCCACCACGATCTGGTGGCCGACGCGGCTGAGGCTGGCGATGGCCTCGATGCTGCCGGGCAGGGGGACCCACTCGTCGACGGTTTTTATATAGTCGGCGGAGTCGTAGTTAATGACCCCGTCCCGGTCCAGCACAATCAAAGCCATGGGTTCAATCTACCGGGGTGGGAGCCAGCCCTGCTGGCGAAAAAGCGGGTATTGAAGCCGGAGCCGCCATCCATGGCGCTACAGCGTCGCATCTGATCCGGCCCCGGTCCCGCCTTCCATGGCGGGTCGCCAATCCGCGCACAAGGCGTTGCCTTGTAAACGCGCGGCTTGGCCCTGCAGGGCTGGCTCCCACAAAGTCATTTAGCCGGTACCAGCAGGGAGATATCGGCAACCTCGAGGAACAACGAACGCAACTGTGCCAGCAGGGCCAGGCGGTTGTCGCGCAGCTTTTCGTCGTCGGTCATCACCATCACGTGGTCGAAGAAGCTGTCCACGGTTTCCCGCAGGCCGGCGAGGCCGGCGAGACCTTCGGTGTAGAGCGCTTCGGCGTAGAGGGGCTCCACCTGGGTACGGGCATCCTTAACCGCGATGTAGAGGGCTTTTTCCGCATCCTCCTGCAGCAGGTTTTCATCCACTTCGGTCGGTGCGGGGCCCTCCAGCTTGGCGAGAATATTCGATACCCGCTTGTTGGCAGCGGCCAACGCCTGGGCTTCCGGCAACTGGCTGAAGGTGTGCACCGCGTGTACCCGGTTGTCGATATCCAGCGGCCGGGAGAGATTGCGCGCAGCCACCGCCATAAACACTTCCGCGGCGATGCCCTGATCCTCGTAGCGGGCGCGGAAGCGTTCGAGGATATAGTTCAGGGTCTGCTCGACCACAGTGCTGTACTCGCCGAGGGCGGTGCGTGGGTAGCCGTCGCGGGCGAGTTCCAGCAATTGGCGCAGGTCCACGTCGATGTTCTTTTCCACCACCAGGCGGATAACCCCCAGGCTGGCGCGGCGCAGGGCGAAAGGATCGCGGGAACCGCTGGGGGGCTGGCCGATGCCGAAGATACCCACCAAAGTATCCAAACGGTCCGCCAGGGCGATGACGGTGCCGGTGTCGCTCTTAGGCAGCTCGTCGCCAGCGAACTTGGGCATGTACTGTTCGTACATGGCTTTGGCCACGTCCAGGGGTTCGCCGTCGTTCTCCGCGTAGTAGTAGCCGGCGATGCCCTGCAGGTCGGGGAATTCGAACACCATCTCGGTGACCAGATCGGACTTGCACAGCCGCCCGGCGCGCTCGGCCCGGTCGGCATCGCTGCCGACGTGGCCGGCGATGGCGCGGCCCAGGGTGGCAACCCGCTCGGTCTTGTCGTACACCGAGCCCAGGTGCTGCTGGAAAACGATCTGGCGGAGTTTCTCGCGACGGGATTCCAGGCTGGTTTTCTTGTCGGTCTCGAAGAAAAAGGCGGCGTCGGAAAGCCGTGGGCGGATCACCCGCTCGTTGCCGGCGATCACCTGGGCGGGATCAACGCTCTCGATATTGGAGACGGTGACGAAGAAAGGCAGCAGCTGGCCGTCTGCGTCCACCACATGGAAATACTTCTGGTGTTCCTTCATCGACGAGATCAGCGCTTCCGCCGGCACGTCCAGGAAGCGCTCCTCGAAGCGCCCGGTGAGCGCCATCGGCCACTCCACCAGGGCGGTGACTTCGTCGAGGAGATCGTCGTCGATCACCGCCACGCCGTTGACGTTGTGTGCCTCGGCAGTCACCTGCTCGCGAATGGCCTCGCGGCGTTCGTCGAAGTTGGCAATCACATAGCCGGGATCACGCAGCTGCTGTACGTAGTCGCTGGCAGAGTGGATCTCGAGCTCGCGATTGCAGTGGAAGCGGTGGCCGCGGCTGGTGTTGCCGGCCTTCAGGCCCAGTACCTCGCCGTCCACGACTTTGTCGCCGAACAGCATCAGCAGCCAGTGGACCGGGCGCACGAATTCCTCCCGGCGCGCGCCCCAGCGCATGCGCTTGGGAATCGGCAACTGGGCCAGGGATTTTTCCACGATCCCGGCGAGCAGGCGCTCGGTGGCCTCGCCCTTCTGTTCGCTGACAAACGCCAGCCGCTCGCCCTTGTCGGTCTGTACACGACTGAGCTGGTCGACGGTGGTGCCGTTGCTGCGCGCAAACCCTTCGGCGGCCTTGCTGGGGTTGCCGTCTTTGTCGAAGGCGGCTTTTACCGCCGGTCCGAGTTTCTCTATCTGTTTGTCCTGTTGCTTTTCGGCGAGGCCGGTGACGGATACCGCCAGGCGGCGCGGGGCGGCGTAGGCCTTTACCTCGCCGAATTCCAGTTCCGCGTCCTGCAACCCCTGCCGGATACCCTGGGCGAAAGCATCCATCAGGGTGCGCAGCGCCTTGGGTGGCAGCTCTTCGGTGCCCAGTTCAACCAAAAAATCCCGAGCCATTACTGCACCTCCTCTTTCTTGGTTTCCTGGGCGAGAACTTCATTGCGGATCTCTTCCGCCGCCAGCGGGAAGCCCAGCGCGTGCCGGGCGTTGTAGTAGGCCTGGGCGACTGCGCGAGCCAGGGTGCGCACGCGCAGAATGTAGCGCTGGCGCTCGGTGACCGAGATGGCGTGGCGGGCGTCCAGCAGGTTGAAGGCGTGAGAGGCCTTCATCACCTGCTCGTAGGCGGGCAGCGGCAGACCCAGCTCGATCAGCCGGCTGCTCTCGCGCTCGCAGTGGTCGAAGGTGGCGAACAGGAATTCCACGTCCGCGTGCTCGAAGTTGTAGTGGGACATCTCCACTTCGTTCTGGTGGAAAACGTCGCCGTAGGTGACCGGGCTGCCGTCCGGATTGCGGGTCCACACCAGGTCGTAGAGGGACTCCACCCCCTGCAGGTACATGGCGATGCGCTCAAGCCCGTAGGTGAGTTCGCCGGTGACCGGATAGCACTCCAAGCCGCCCACCTGCTGGAAATAGGTGAACTGGGTGACTTCCATGCCGTTCAGCCAAATCTCCCAGCCCAAGCCCCAGGCGCCGAGGGTGGGGGATTCCCAGTTGTCCTCCACGAAGCGGATATCGTGCACCGCCGGGTCCACGCCCATGGCGCGCAGGCTGTCCAGGTAGAGGTCCTGGATATTGTCCGGGGACGGCTTCATCACCACCTGGTACTGGTAGTACTGCTGCAGGCGGTTGGGGTTATCGCCGTAGCGGCCGTCGGTCGGACGGCGGCAGGGCTGCACATAGGCGGCGTTCCAGGTCTCCGGACCCACCGCGCGCAGGAAGGTCGCCGGGTGGAAGGTGCCGGCGCCCACTTCCATATCCAGAGGTTGTAGAATGACGCACCCTTGGCGCGCCCAATAGTCCTGCAGGGCAAAAATCAGGCCCTGGAAGGTGCTGAGGTCGTGTTGCTTGGACACCGCGTTCTCCGGATCAAAGTGTGCTTTGGGCAAAGGGCCGCAATTATACCGGCAGCGGGTGACGCACTAAAGGCGCCCGGGTCGCACAAATCTTGACGATACTGAAAAAAGGCCGATAGTTAGCCGGCCTGGTGGCAAAGGAAGTAGTGACATTGGATATCAAGGGCCGGCTGGCGGTTGCCGTGCTGAAACTGATTGGGAAGTTGCCGCTGCGCTGGTCGCGCCGGCTGGGCTGGCTGTTCGGCCAGCTGGCGGTGCTGACCCGCAGCGACAGCCTGCACATCAGCCGTATCAATCTGGCACTCTGCTACCCGGGCAAGAGCGCCGGCGAAAGGGAGAAGCTGGCGCGGCGCAGCGTGATCAACACCGCCATGACCGGTTTCGAGGTGGCCACCATCTGGCACCAGCCCTGGAGCCGCAGCGAGGACCAGATAGTGCGGGTGCGCAACCAGCAGTTGCTGTGCGACCGGGTGGATGAAAAGCGGGGGGTGCTGGTACTGATGCCTCACACCGGCAACTGGGAAATCTTCGGCATGTACCTGGCCACCCTGGGGCCTTGCACCGCCCTCTACGCACCGCCGAAAATCGCCGCGCTGGACCCCCTGATCCGCGCGGGCCGGGAGGCCACCGGTGTGCAGATGATGCCCACCGACGTGCGCGGCGTGCGCGCGCTGCTGAAGGCTTTGAAGGCCGGCGGTATCGCGATGGTGTTGCCGGACCAGGAACCGGACACCAGCGGCGGCGACTTCGCGCCCTTCTTCGGCAAGCCGGCGTTGACCATGACCCTGGCCCACAACCTGATCCGGCGCACCGGCTGCCGCTGCGTGTTCGGTTTCGGCAAGCGGGTAAGCGGCGGCTTCGAACTGATATTCCAGCCCGCCGAGCAGGCGATCTACAGCGAGGAGCAGAAAGTCTCCCTGGCCGCGCTCAACCGGGGCGTGGAAGCCTGTATCGCTGAGGCGCCGGAGCAATATCAGTGGGAGTACAAGCGGTTCCGGCAGCAGCCGGAAGGAAAAAGCAGCATTTACAAGAAAAACCCCAGATAGAAAAACCGGAGCTGATCAGGAGGGCAGCAGCTCATTGCGGCGCAGTATCTCTCCCAGCGTTTCGATCTGGTCCACCCGTCGGGCAATCGCAAACAGCTTCGGGCACTCCCGCGCAAACCACTCCCGCCGCGGGCGCCAGCTGCTCATTACTGCCACAAAGATATCCAGCGCGGTCATCTCGTTCCCGCAGACCCAGGGGCCGTCCAGCTCCGCTTCCAGTTGGCGCCACAGTTGTTGGCAGCGCTGCTCGGTGGACTCGCGCAGCTGGCGCGCGCCCTCGTCGTTGGCCACAAAGCGTTCCGGATGGTCGCCGTAGGTAAAGGTGGGGTAGACGGCGGCCACCAGCCACACCAGGCGGCGCAAGAATTCCGCGCGGTGCGCATCGTCCGCCGGTGGCACCAGCCCACAACTGGGAAAGCGGTCTCCCAGCCACAGCGTAATGGCCGCGGTCTCGGTAAGGATTTCGCCGTTCGCCAGACGCAGGGCAGGGATTTCGCCGAGCGGATTTATCGCCAGCAGCTCCTTGTCAGGCAGCTGTTCCCAGGAAAAATATCTAACCTGGTATTTCTGACCCGCCAGCGTGAGCAGCGCCTCCACTATCGCGGAGCCGCCGCCTTTGGCGGCATAGAGAATCAACTCATCACTCATCGGCTTCCCCTCTCCCCAACCTTCTCCCCAGCGTCAATTATGCTGCGTTGCGAAATGCCACGATCACCGGCATCCGCGCCGCGCGCCAGGCGGGGAAGAAGCCGCTGACAAAGCCGATCAGCAGCGCCAGAACCGCGCCCTGCACAAATAGGTCCGGCGACATCTCGAAGCTGAACACCACCTGGGTAAAACTGCCTCCCAGGGTGGAGGCGTTCATGCCGTCGAAGAATACAAAGGCGGCCAGGGAGCCCAACAGGCCGCCGGCGATGGCCAGCACCAATGCCTCGGCGATGGTGCCGCAGAAGGCGGAGAAGTTACTGAAACCCAGGGTGCGCAGGGTGGCGATTTCCTTCGCCCGGTCGGCCACCGAGGTATACATGGTATTGAGTGCGCCGGCGAGGGCGCCCAGGGCCATGATAAAGCTGATCACGCGGCCGAAAATGGCCATGTACTGCAGCTGCTTGCCCTGTTCGGCGAAGTAGTCCGCCTCGGTCTTGAGTTCCAGATTAAGCTGCGATTCGGTATCGAAATACGCCGTGAGCGGCTCCAGGTCGCCGGGATTTTCCAGTTGCGCGCGGATGGTCTGGTAGCTGCTGCCGCGGTTGTAGTGGCTCTGGATCATCTTGGCATCCGCCCAGAGTTCGCTTTCGAACACATTGCCGCCAGTGGAGAAAACGCCCACCACCGTCCACACATTTTTGCCGAAGCGTATCTCGTTGCCGAGCTGGAAGCCGTCGAACTCGCGCAGTATGCCGCTGCCTACGATCATCTCGTTGGTGCCGGGGGTGAACATGCGGCCTTCCAGCAACTGCATGTTGCCGCGCATGGCCATGCCGCGCTTGTCCAGGCCGCGCAGGGGGATATTGGCCTTGCTGCCGGTGCTTTTCTTGATGCCGTCGACTATCACATAGAGTTCGGGAGACACCAGCGGGCCCTCCGCGTCCCGCGCTATGCCGGGCGCTTCCTCGACCAGGTTGACCTGGTCGCGGCTGATCACGCTGTTCAGCTCCGCCTGGGAACCCTCGCGCATCATCAGCGCCACGGCGTCCGAGCCGGCGCCACTCATGGTGGCCTCGAACCCCTTGGCCATGGCCAGGAAGGCGAGCAGTATGGCCACCACCACGGCGCTGGCCAGCACCATGGCCAGGGACATCCACAGGCGCCGGGGCAGGCTGCGGATATTCATCACCGTAACCGCGGCCGTCTGTGTAAACAAAGAGCGCGAAATAAGAGATCTCATTGGCTTACCCCCGATTGAATGCAGTGACGATATTCAGGCGCAGCGCGTTGAGCGCCGGCAGCAGCCCGGTGATCAGCCCCAGCAGCAGCATAAATAGCAGCGCCTGCAGGGCTATGCCGGAATCCAGCATCAGGTTGGGCAGGAACTGGGCCATGGTGCCCTTGGCACCTTCGATAATCAGCCAGGCGGCGCCCAGGCCGGCGAGGCCGCCGATCAGGGCGATCAGCAGGGACTCCGTCAGAACCATTTTGAAAATGCGCGGGGCGGGGAAGCCCAGGGTTTTCAGCACGGCTATCTCACCGGTGCGCTCGCGCACCGCCAGGGCCATGGTGTTGCCGACCAGGATCAGTATGGTGAAGAAAGCCATGAACACCACGCCGAAGATGATCAGGCCAATATTGCCGATCTGTTCGATAAACGCCTTGCTGAAAGCCTCTTCGGTGCTGGTATCCGTTTCCGCCTGTGAATTGGCGAAGCCGTCGTCGATTGCGTCGGCGATGCGCTGGTTCTGCGCCGCGTCCGCAGTGGTGAGGGTGATCCAGCCTATCCACTCGCCGCCGAAGCTCTGGGTCTCCATAAAGTACTTGAAATGGAGGTACATGCTATTGGTGTCGTGCTGCGGGTCGCTGCCGGTAAAAATACCCTCCACTACGAAGTCCCAGGTGTGGCCGCCGTCCTTGTGGGAAAAAATACTGGAGGAGACCGGCACCCGGTCGCCGATCTTCCAGCCCAGGCGCTGCGCCAGGCTTTCGCCGACGATCACGCCCTGGCGGTTGCCCAGCCAGGCGGCGCGCCGTTCCGGCGACAACACGATTTCCCGCTCGTATACCTGCAGCCAGCTCTCCGGCTCCACTGCCATGGCCACTATCTGGTTGCGCGGCTCCTGATAGTAGCCGCCGAACCAGTTGGCGTAGGTGACATTCTCTACGCCGTCCACCGCCGCCACCTTTTGCGCGTAGGCAATCGGCAGCGGCTGGGTGAAGTTGATCTTGTTGACCACTACCAGGCGGTTGTCCGCGGCCAGGTCGATGCCGGCGTCCAGCGCGCTTTTCAGGGTGGTGACCGCACCGAAAATCAGGAAGGCGATAAAGATGGCGAAACAGGTGAGAAACAGCCGCAACGGCTTTCTCGTCATGTTTTTGTAGATTAAGTAGAGATCGTTCATGCCGCCACTTCCCTCTGCACGAATTTGCCCTTGTCCAGGTACAGTGTCTGACTGGCGTACCGGGCCGCCGCCGGGTCGTGGGTGACCATGACGATGGTCTTGCCGTGCTCGCGGTTGAGCAGCTGGAGCATTTCCAGGATTTCGTCGGCGGTTTCCCGGTCCAGGTCGCCGGTGGGCTCATCGCACAGAATCAGTTTGGGATCGGAAACGATGGCGCGGGCGATGGCCACCCGCTGTTGCTGGCCGCCGGACATTTCGCTGGGCATGTGTTTGGCGCGATCGCTGAGACCCACCAGCGTCAGGGCGGTTTCCACGTTGGCCCGGCGCTGTGTCTTGGAGAGTTTGGTGAGCAGCAGCGGCAGTTCCACGTTGCGCGCTGCGTTGAGCATCGGCATCAGGTTGTAGAACTGAAAGATAAAGCCGATATTGTGCGCGCGCCAGCGGGTGAGTTCGCCCTCGCTGAGACTGTCGATGCGGGCGCCGTCGAACCAGATTTCCCCGCCGCTCGGCTGGTCCACGCCGCCGAGCATATTTAGCAGTGTGGTCTTGCCGGAGCCGGAGGGGCCCATAATGGCGAGAAAATCGCCGCGTTCGATGGTCATATTGAGATCGTCGAAGATGGAAATTTTTTCCTTACCCTTGACGAAACTCTTGCTGACTCCGTTGAGTTGAAACAGTACGTCCTGCGACATCGCCAAATCCCTCCAGTGTTTTTATCAATATTTTTTGTGGGAGCCTGCCCTGCAGGCGAATTACTGCAAGCTGAAAAATATCGCCTTGGGTAGGCTCCCACATGGTTATTCGCTATTCCCCAAAAAAGCTACCTTGACCCCCATATCCGGCAGGATGCGCGGGTCTTTCTCATCGATACCGATACGCACCCGCACCGTGGCCTTGGCGCGGTCGGCGGTGGGGATAATCGCCTCCACGGTGGCGGGAATATCCCAGTCCGGGTAGGCGTCCAGGTTGGCGCTCACCTTCTGCCCCGCGGAGACGCGACCGATAAAAGCCTCGTTTACATCCACCTCGATCTCCAGGGAATCCATATCCACGATGGTGCAGATGCCGGTGCGGGTGTGACCGCCGCCGGCGGAGGTGGGGGCGACTATCTCGCCGGGCTGGGCATTTTTCTGGGTGACCACGCCGGCAAAGGGTGCGCGGATGGTGTGGTCCTGCAGCCGCTCCTGTTGCCGCTGCACTTCCAGGCGGGCCACCTGGATATCCGCCTGGGCGCTTTTCAATTGTGCCTCCAGGCTTTCCACCGCGGCCTCGCTCTGGCTGAGCTCGGCGCGGCTGGAATAGTGCTTGTCGATCAGCCCCGCATGGCGCACCTGTTGGCGCCGGGCCTCGGCCAGCTCGGCGCCGATACTTGCCACTCTGGCTTCCAGCACCCGGACCTGGGCCTTGGCAAAATCCAGGTTCACCCGCGCCTTGGCGTCGTTCAGGCGCGCCAGCACCTGGCCCTCGGCCACCTGCATGCCCTCTTCGACATCCACACTGGCGATCAGGCCCATGACTTCCGCGGACACTGTGGCCACACGTCGGGGGGTAATATAGCCGGAGGCGTTGAGCACGGTTTCCCGTTGTGCGGAGGGCGCGGGCAGGTCGACGGGTGCCGCGGTGGAGGCAGACTCGATGACGGGTTGTTGCGGCGTCGGTTCAGGCGCCTCGCCGGTAAACTGAGCGGTGGCCAGGACGCCCACCAGTATGCCCGCCGCGACTCCGATACTGGCGGCGACGACGATAGTGCGTGAGGATAGGGTGCTCGTCTCGGGGACCGCGTCGCGGTCAATTTTCAGCTGGCCGAGGAGCTCGCTGGTGTTCTTTGCCATTACTGCCTTGTTCTTATTAGTTACTTCCCGGTAACTATCTACTTTGGCAGAAAAAACTTACCTTGACTATCGCACCGCGGCGACGTGTGGGGGCTTTGCGATTAATGGCGCCAGAAAGCGGGCGTGAAGAGTACCAGCAGGGTGAAAATCTCCAGGCGCCCCATCAGCATCGCCAGGATCAGGAACCATTTTGCCACCCCGTTAACGTCGCCGTAGTGGGCCGCCGCCTCACCCAGGGCCGGGCCGATATTGCCCAGGCAGGAGCCCACAGTGGAAAAGGAGGTTTCGAAGCTCTCACCGGTGGCCATCACGACCATCGTGAGCACGAAAAACGACAGAACATAGACTGCGAAAAACCCCCACACCGCGTCGGTCACCCGCTCCGGCACTAGTTTGCGATTGACCTTGATGGGCACCACCGCGTTGGCGTGCACCAGGCGGTCCATTTCGCGCAGGCCGGATTTCACGATCAGCATAATGCGTATCATTTTGATGCCCCCGGAGGTGGAGCCGGCGCAGGCACCCATGAAGCCCAGGATCAGCAGCACATAGGGCAGGAAGGCGGGCCAGGCGTAAAAACTTTCCGAGCCGAAACCGGCAGTGGTGCCGATGGAGACCACCTGGAAGACACCGTGCAGAAAGCTTCCCTCGGGGCCGAACACCCCCCGGAGCCAGAGGTAGCTGCTGATCAGCAGCGCGGCCGACACGGTGAGGATGATGTAGAAGCGGAATTCGGAGTCCCGCCAATAGTGGCGCAGGCTGCGATTGTGAAAGGCGAAAAAGTGCAGGCCGAAGTTGATACCGGCTGCGAGCATGAAAAAAATACAGACCAGCATGATCGCGTGGTTGTTGGCAAAGAATCCCATACTGGCATCGTGGGTGGAGAAGCCGCCGTTGGCCACGGTGGAAAAGGAGTGGCCCACCGCATCGAATATCGTCATGCCGGCCCACCAGTAGCCCAGGGCACAGAGGATGGTGAGAATGATATAGATCACCATCAGCGCGCGCGCGGTCTCGGCGATGCGCGGGGTCAGCTTGGTGTCTTTCACCGGCCCGGGAATTTCCGCCTTGTACAGCTGCATGCCGCCGATCCCCAGCATGGGCAGGATCGCCAGAGCGATGACGATCACGCCGATACCCCCGAACCACTGCAACTGCTGCCGGTAGTAGAGAATTGCCGGCGGCAGGGTATCCAGCCCGGTGATGGTGGTAGCGCCGGTTGTGGTCAGCCCCGAAACGGATTCGAAAATCGAATCCGTAATACTCAAAGCTGGCTGCGGGCTGACAATAAAGGGCAGGGCGCCGAAGCTGCCCAGTACCAGCCAGAACAGGGAGGTCACCACGAAGCCGTCGCGGGTGCGCAACTCCTGTTTGAGATCGTGCACCGGCAGCCACATAAACAGCCCGGTGACCAGGGTGATGGCGAAGGCGATGACGAAGGAGGTGTGAGTGTGATCGTCGTACCACAGGGAAACGCCGATCGGCGGCAGCAGGGTCAGGCTGAACACCGTCAGAAGAATTCCGAAAATCCGCGCAATGACCGCTATCCGCATCGAGACGATTCAGCCTTTTGTTAACTGCCTACTCCTGTAGGAGCGGCCGCTCCTACACAGAGGCCCGTACAATTTGTTAGAAGAAACTAAAGCCCACTTGGAACAATTGTTCCACATGGCGCGTATGGCGGCGGTTCACCAGGAAGACGATCACATGATCGTCGGTATGCACCACCACATCGTCGTGGGCGATCAGCACTTCGCTGCCGCTCTCCGTCTCGCGCACTATGGCGCCGATGGCGGCGCCCTCCGGAAGGTCGATGTCCTCGATCCTTTTGCCCACCACCTTGGAGGTGCGGCTGTCGCCGTGGGCGATCACCTCGATGGCCTCGGCGGCGCCGCGGCGCAGCGAATGCACATTGACCATGTCGCCGCGGCGCACATAGGTGAGCAGGGTGCCAATGGTGGTCTGCTGCGGCGAGATGGCGATATCGATATCGCCGCCCTGCACCAGGTCCACATAGGCGGGGTTGTTGATCAGGGTCATCACCTTGCGCGCGCCCAACCGCTTGGCCAGCAGCGAGGACATGATATTGGCCTCGTCGTCATTGGTGAGCGCGAGAAACACATCGGTGTCGTCGATGCTCTCCTCCAGCAACAGGTCCTGGTCCGAGGCGCCACCGTGCAACACGATGCTGTTGGAGAGCTCCTCAGAGAGAGCCACGCAGCGCGCGTGCTCCTGCTCGATGATTTTTACCGAATAGCGGTTTTCCAGCTTGTGCGCCAGGCGCAGGCCGATATTGCCGCCGCCGGCGATGGTGATGCGTTTGTAGCCCTGCTCCAGGCGGCGCAGCTCGCTCATCACCGCGCGGATATCCGCGCGCGCGGCGATAAAAAACACTTCGTCGCCGGCCTCGATCACCGTGTCGCCCTGGGGAATGATCGGGTTGTTGCGCCGGTAGACGGCCGCCACCCGGGTGTCCACCCGGGGCATATGTTCGCGCAGATAGCGCAGCTGGTGCCCCACCAGCGGGCCGCCCTGCACCGCGCGCACCGCCACCAGCTGCACGCGGCCGTCGGCGAAGTCCAGCACCTGCAGCGCGCCCGGGTGCTCGATCAGTCGCGAGATATATTCCGAGACCAGCTGCTCCGGGCTGATCAGCACGTCGATGGGGATGGACTGGGGGTCGAACAGTTGCGGATACTTGAGGTAGGAGGCAGCGCGCACGCGGGCGATCTTGGTGGGCACGCGGAACAGCGAGTGGGCGACCTGGCAGGCGGCCATATTGGTTTCGTCGTTGTTGGTCACCGCCACCAGGATATCGGCGTCCTCGATGCCGGCGTTCAGCAGGATATCCGGGTGGGCGGCGTGGCCCTGCACCACCGCGATATCGAGCCGGTCGCGCAGTTCGCGCAGGGCTTTTTCCCCGGTGTCCACAAGCACAATATCGTTGCGTTCCGAGGCCAGGCTCTCCGCCAGCGAACCGCCCACCTGGCCGGCGCCGAGAATTACGATCTTCATAATATGATTGGCCCGAGCTGGCCTTTTATTCGGCTTTGTTCAACAGAGCGTAGTAGAAACCGTCGCCACCTTCGGGCTCGGGGAACAGCTGCACACCCGCCGCCTGCGGTTCGCCCCAGGGTTTTCCGCCCAGTTGCTGCGGCGTATTGTCGCGCGCATCAGGGGTCGCCGCAACGAATCCCGCGACCACCCCGGCATTCTCTTCCGGCAGTATGGAGCAGGTGGCGTAGAGCAGGGTGCCCCCGGGCTTGAGCAGCTTCCACAGAAAGCGCAGGATTTTCGCCTGCAGCGCCGCCAGCTCTGCAATATCCGTCTCCCGGCGCAGCAGCTTGATATCCGGATTGCGGCGGATCACGCCGGTGGCGGAGCAGGGCGCGTCCAGCAGTATACGGTCGAAGGGTTGGCCGTCCCACCAGGCATCCGGCTCGGCGGCATCGGCGCAGATCAGTTCCGCGCTGGCGCCGATTCTGGAGAGGTTCTCCGCTACCCGGTCCAGGCGCTCCTCCTCGATATCCAGTGCGCTGAGCTGCAGGTCCGGCTGCTGTTCGAGCAGGTGGCAGGTCTTGCCGCCGGGGGCAGCGCAGGCGTCCAGCACCCGCTCGCCGGGGCCGGGTTGCAGCAGCAACGCGGCCAGCTGGGCGGATTCGTCCTGCACGCTCGCCAGCCCCTGCTCGAAGCCCGGCAGTTCCTGCACCGCGCGGGGCGCCTCCAGGGTGATCCCCACCGGCGAAACGGCGCAGGGGCGCGCGGCGATTCCCACCTGTTCGAGCCGGGCGAGGTAGTCGGCGACAGTGACCAAGGCGGTGTTGACCCGCAGGGTCATCGGCGGGTTGGCGTTGTTGGCCCGGAAAATCTCCCGCGCGCTGTCTCCCCAGGCGGCTTTAATACGCTGCTGTAGCCATGCCGGGTGGGCGGAGCTGAACTGCGGATTGCCGGAGAGTTTCCTCTCCAGTTGTTCGCGGCTGCGCTGGTAATTGCGCAGCACGCCGTTGATCAGGCCGGTGGCGTGGGGGTGTTCCAGTTGGCGCGCGGCGTTTACCGTGGCGGAGATGGCGGCGTGGTCGGGGATTCGGGTGTATTCCAACTGGTAGAGGCCGAGCAGTACCAGTGCGCTGATCTCTTTATCTGCCGGCGGCCTGCGCAACAATTTGTCGGCCACCAGTTGCAGGCGCGGCGCGGTGCGCGCGCAGCCGTAACAGAGCTCGCGCAGCAGCGGGCGGTCGCGCTCGGAAGTGCGGGCTTCCGCCTGTGGCAGCAGTTTCGACAGGGAGCCGCGGCCGTCGAGCAGGGCGGCGATTACCTGCGCGGCCGCTGCGCGCGTATCTGCGGCCACCCTTTATTGCCCCAGCCGGTTGCCGGGGGCAAACAGCTCGCGGTGGCCCTTGAGGATTTCCGCTGCCGGCAGCGCCTTCCTGCCCGGCAGCTGCAGCGACTGCAGGCGGAGCGCCTCGCGGCCACAGGCTACCAGAATGCCCTCGTCGTCGACGCCGAGAATGGTACCGGGCGCATCGCCGTGGCAGCCGCGCTCCAGTTGTGCTTTGTAGATGCGCAGGCGCTGCTCGCCCCTGTCGTCGGTAAAAGTAGTCCAACACACAGGGAAAGGATTGAAGGCGCGGATCTGCTTTTCCAGTTCCTCCGCCGGGCGCTGCCAGTCGATGCGCGCCTCCTCCTTGCTGATCTTGCCGGCATAGGTGGCGGCGCTGTCGTCCTGGACCCGGGGTTCGGCGGAGCCGGCGGCGAGCTGTTCCAGCGCCCGCAACAGCGCCGGGCCGCCCAGCTCCGCCAGCTTGTCGTGCAGACTGCCGCCGGTGTCCGCGGGCGCGATCCGGCAGCGGCTCTCCACCACTACCGGGCCGGTGTCCAGCCCCGCCTCCATTTGCATGATGGTCACACCGCTCTCCGCGTCACCGGCCTCGATGGCGCGCTGGATCGGCGCCGCACCGCGCCAGCGGGGCAGCAGCGAAGCGTGCACGTTGATGCAGCCCAGTGGCGGAATGTCGAGCACCACCTGCGGCAGAATCAGACCGTATGCGACCACCACCATCACATCGGCGCCCAGGGCCGCCAGTTCCTCCTGTGCGGATGGGTCGCGCAGGCTCTGGGGCTGGTAGACGGGAATATCGCGCCGCTGGGCCAGTTGCTTGACCGGACTGGCGAGCAGCTTCTTGCCGCGGCCGGCGGGCCTGTCCGGCTGGGTATAGGTGGCGATCACCCGGTGTTCGCTGTCCAGCAGTACCTGCAGGTGCGCGGCGGCAAAGTCCGGGGTGCCGGCAAAAACAATCTTCAGAGGTCGGGTCATAAACCTGGGATTTGTGTGATGGCGCGCCGGTCGTCAGGCGCGCTGGCGGTGAGCCTTTTCCAGTTTGGAGCGGATGCGATTGCGCTTGAGCGGGGAGATGTAGTCCACGAACAGTTTGCCGTCGAGGTGGTCCACCTCGTGCTGGATGCACACCGCGAGCAGGCCCTCGACCTCCAGGGCGAAGGGTTCGCCATCGCGATCCAGCGCCTTCACGCGCACCTTGCGCGGGCGCTCGACGGTCTCGTAGAAGCCGGGCACCGAGAGGCAGCCCTCGTCGTACTGGTGGTGTTCCGGGTCGAGCACCTCGATATCCGGGTTGATGAACACCAGCGGTTCGCTCTGATCCTCGGACACGTCGATCACCACGAGACGCTTGTGCACGTTCACCTGGGTGGCGGCGAGGCCGACCCCGGGGGCTGCGTACATGGTTTCGAACATGTCGTCCACCAGCTGGCGCAGTTCGTCGGTCACCTCGGCAACCGGTTTCGCGACCTGGCGCAGGCGGGGATCGGGGAATTCGAGGATTTCGAGTTTGGCCATAACACCTGTGACAAACTTCTGGTCTTTGTGGAAGATGCGCTGATAACATAATGATCGCGCTGGACTTTTTGCCGTTTCTACCGCGTTACCGTATTTCACTGTTTTCCGCCCTGTGCGGACAGCGACCGGCGCTGTGAATTATAAGCGATAAAAGCATGGGAATGCTTCGATG
Source organism: Microbulbifer rhizosphaerae (assembly GCF_014191725.1). Taxonomy (GTDB): domain Bacteria; phylum Pseudomonadota; class Gammaproteobacteria; order Pseudomonadales; family Cellvibrionaceae; genus Microbulbifer; species Microbulbifer rhizosphaerae. The sequence continues at coordinate 26,723 of NZ_JACHWZ010000010.1, read as the reverse complement.
AAAAAAATTCTTCTGGCCGCCGCTGTCCTGCTGGCGGTGACCTTGGGCCTTCAGGCCCAGGATGTACGCCTCAACCCGGACCACCCGGATGTCTATGTGGTGCAGGAGGGGGATACCCTGTGGGATATCTCCGGTAAATTCCTCACCCAGCCCTGGTTCTGGCCGGAGATCTGGCAGGTGAATCCACAGGTGGATAACCCCCACCTGATCTACCCCGGCGACCGCCTGCGCCTGGTCTACGTCGAGGGCCAGCCGCAGCTGCACCTGGAGCGCGGCCCGCGCGCCTACAAGCTCTCTCCCGTCGCCGACGCCAGCAAACTCTACCCCAGTGTGCGCCGCGAGCCGGTGGGCCAGGCGATTCCGGCGATTCCCCTGGATGCTATCAACGCCTTCCTGTCCCGCACGCGGATTGTGGGGCCGGATGCCTTCAAGGGCACTCCCTATGTGATTTCCGGCGACGACCAGCGCATCCTGATCGGCGCCGGTGACAAACTCTACGCCCGTGGCGATTTCAGCATGCCACTGCCTTCCTACGGCATCTACCGCCCCGGCGACCTCTACGTGGATCCCTACACCGGGGAAACCCTGGGTATGCAGGCCCTGGACGTGGGCTCGGTGGACCTCTTCCAACTGGACCCGGATCACCGCGAAGATTTCGCCGTGGCCACCATGGAGGTGACCCGCACGGCCCGCGAAATCCGCCTGGAGGATCGCCTGCTGCCGGTGGAGGAGCGCTCAATTGCCGCGCTGTTCCAGCCTGGCGCACCGGCGGTACCGGTGGAAGGGGTCATCCTCGGCGTGGATGAAGGGGTCACTAACATCGGCAAGTACGATGTAGTGGTGATCAACCGCGGCGAGCGCGAGGGTCTGCAGCCGGGTCACGTATTGTCCATCTACAAGCGCGGTGCCATGGTGCGCGATCGCATCGAGCGCGACACCGTCAAACTGCCGGACGAATACGCCGGGATGCTGATGGTCTTCCGCAGCTTCGAAAAGATGAGCCTGGCGCTGATACTGGAGTCGGACCGCCCGCTCGAGGTCATGGACCTGGTCCGCAACCCGTAATTCAAGAGATGCCCGACGCATGGATGCGCTCACCGCCACCCTCGCCCTCCTGCGCCTGGAGGGCATGGGGTCGGCCCGCTACTGGCAACTGATCGAACGCTTCGGCAGCGCGCCCGCCGCGTTGCAGTCCCTTCCCGACACTCTCCTGCAAAAACTCCCCGAACGCGCACAGAGCCAATGGCGCGAGTACCGCAGCCGCGGCGAGCGCTGTGAACTGCTCGCCTGGGCGCAGGCGGAACGGGAGCGCTGTGGCGAGATCGGCGTGCAACTGGTGCTGTGCGGAGATGACGAATACCCAACCCTGTTGGCGCAGATCGCCCGCCCGCCGCCGCTGCTCTATCTGCGCGGCAATACCGCCGCCCTCCATCTGCCGCAGATCGCCGTGGTGGGCGCGCGCCGGGCCAGCCGCGGCGGTCTCGATAACGCCCGCGCCTTCGCCGCGGAACTGGCCGGCGCCGGCTTCGCCATCACCTCCGGCCTGGCCCTTGGGGTGGATGCCGCCGCGCACCGGGGAGCGCTGAATGCCGGAGGTGCCACCCTGGCGGTGCTGGGTAGCGGCGTGGACCGCCTCTACCCGCGGCGCAATATCCCGTTGGCGGAGGAGATAGTCGAAAACGGCGGTGCGGTGATCAGCGAGTTGCCCATGGGCAGCGGCGCCGAAGCGGCCAACTTCCCGCGCCGCAACCGCATTATCAGCGGCCTGTCCCTGGGCATACTGCTGGTGGAGGCCGCGGTGCGCTCCGGCTCCCTGATCACCGCGCGCCTGGCCGCGGAGCAGAACCGCGAGGTGTTCGCCATTCCCGGCTCCATCCACAACCCCCTGGCCCGCGGCTGCCACCGAATGATCAAGGAGGGTGCGGCGCTGGTGGAGACCAGCGCGGACATAGTGGAACAACTGGGCGGATTGCTGGCCGAGCCGCAATCGCAAAACCCCGACGCCGGTCCGCAGCTGGCGGAGGACCAGCTTCGGGTAATCGCCGCTCTGGGCGGCGACCTGCGCAGTATCGAACAGATTGCCCGGGATACCGGCGAAGACGCCGGGCCGCTGATGGCGACCCTGTTGCAACTGGAGCTGGCGGGGCTGCTGGAGCAACTGCCGGGAGGCTACCAGCTAACCGGGCAGGGCGCCCGGTTGCTGCGCCAGCTGTTGCCCGGTTGACGGCGAGAACAACAAAGAAAAAGGCAATGCATATATTGATCGGACTGATTACCGCCATCGGCGGCCTGGTCTGGGCGCTGTACCGCCTGCAGAATGCGGGCGTCGACCTAAATTCCTTCAACCCCTTCTACTGGTTGCGCAGAAGAAACTGGCAAAAGCAGCTGGGCACCAAGCCGCTGCACCGCCTGGACAGGCCGATGGATGCCGCCGCGGTGCTGCTGGTGGCCATCGCGAAAGCCGAGGGGGAAATTTCCCGCGAACAAAAAGCGCAGATCACCGATATCTTTTCCAGCGAGTTTAATCTCACGGAGCCCCAGGCCGCCGAACTTTTCGCCTCCTCGGCGTATATGCTGCGGGAAGTGCTGGATGTAGAGGCGGAAATCAAACATATACTGGAACCGACCAAAGCGGCCTTCACCTCGGATCAACGCGAGTCGCTGCTGCAAATGCTGGCCCGGGTTGCGGAACTGGAGGGCAATATTGGGCAGGCACAGCAACAGATCATCTCCGCTGTCAGCAGGGAGTTGGGGCAAAGGCCGGAAACGACAAAAAAGTGGCAATAATTATGAACCCGGGGCAATGAAGGCCCGAGCCTGCCGGTCACGGAAGCCCACTTCGCAGAGCCGGAGACGCTTGATATTCGATTGAGAGGAGAAGGTCCCTTCCTCCCTCCGTACCCAAACCCGCGACTATATGACCGGCACTGGTCAATTCGGGCCTTTTGTCCTGGGGCTGGGAGTTGGCAAAAATACCGGTTTGCAATCCCTGGCCCGAATATTGCGTCTGAAGTAAAGGATAAAATAACAAAATAAACGACGTATTTTTACAAAAGTGTGCTGTTGTCGTGGTTAAATCGGACGCTGGGAAGTGAGGGAAGACACATCCAGGGGGCGGAAGGCGTTAAATGGAACATTCGTTTGCCAAGATCAAGACTTTTGTTGCGGTTGTGGAGTTCGGGTCCATCAAGGCCGCATCGGAAAAAATGGATTTGGACCCGTCGACCGTCAGCCGCCAACTGAGTGGCTTGGAAAGGGACCTGGGGCTTTTACTGATCAGGCGCTCCAGCCGCAAACTCAACATCACCCGCGTCGGCCATCGTATTTTTGAACATTATAAAGCCGTTTTGGATCAACTGAAGCAGGTGGATGAAATCTGCCAGGGCGCCGAGCGCCAGAACGATATCTACATGACCATGCCCTGCAGTTTCGGCAATTGCGCGGTAATGCCGTTGATGCAGGAATATATTGCACAAAACCCGCATATCCGCGTCCACGTAGATTGGTCGGACGAACAGCGGGACCTGATTTCCGACCATATTGATGTGGGCATTCGCGGCGGTTTTCTGCAAAGCGACAATCTGGTGGCGGTGAAACTTGAGGAGCTGAAATTAAGTTTTGTCGCCAGTCCGAAGGTATTTCAACGCCACCCACCCCCCGATCGCTTTGAGGATCTGGTGCTGTTGCCTTGGATCAAGATCAACGCACCGGGAAAGTCCAAGCTGCCGCCACTGCAAGGTGGCTACTCGCTGAACACCAGTTTGATTTGCAATACCCCGCTGTCGGTCAGCGGCCAGGAAGCGGCCATTGAGGCTGCCACGCGGGGGTTGGGCGTTGCGGTGGTAGAGAGAGTGGCGGTGGCCCAGCGCCTAGAAAGCGGCGAGCTGGTCGAGCTGTTTCCCGAATCGATACTGCCGCTGGGCCATTACTGGCTGTATGTGCCGGAGGGCCGTTGGATGCAGCCCCATGTGCGCGCATTCACCCGCTACCTGATCGATAATCTGCGGCAACTGGAACCCGCATAGTGATGCACCAACAAGCCTGCAGCAGTGGGAGACGGATCACAGGTACCAGACAAGCTTGAAATAAATGTGGCTGTCGTTTTCAAATCCGCTCAGGGCGATATCCCGCGAGTCCGTGGAAAACCACTGTAGTCCCGCCTCGTATTCCAGTTGTGGTAACAGCGAGCGGGTTAGTTGCAGGTAACCGGACAGGGAGCCCAGCTTTACATCCGCAACCACGCCGGCCTCCAGTTCGCTGTTAGCGTTGTCGTTAAAGTTGATTCGCCCCCCGGCGTAGAGATCACGATCGAAACTGGAGGGCAGGTTGCCACCGCTACCATCATCATCGGCGCTCTGTTCCTGAAGATAGTAACTCTCGAGAAACAGGTTGCTGTCGGCGCGGCTGCCGAACAGGCCGTAGGTCTGCCAGGCAAGGCCCGCCGCGGCACCAATCAACTGTCGCTGCGGCGAGGAGCGGAAGTAGACATCGGCCTTCAGCGACAGATTGTCGAGCAGATAGAGCGCGCTGAAACCGGCCTGGTCGATGCGCTCGTAATAATCGATCAGCGCGCCGGGTTCCTCCGCACTGGGGCGCACCAGTGACTGCGGCGACAACCCGTGCCACAAAATCCCCGACAGTTCCCAGTTGCCGCTGAAGTAGTCCCAGCGCAACTGCGCCGAAACATCGCTGCCCCTGGCGTACTCCTCGTCGCTGGCGACAAAGCCACCGCGGCGAAAACGGCCCTTTTCCCCGGCCCACTCCTCCACCTGTTTCAACGGCATCAGGTCGGCGTGCAACAGCCAGGATTCCCGTCGGTAGATGGCGCCCACGGAAAAGCGGCCCTGGGACCGGCTGTCGAACAGCCCGCGGCGATAGCTCTTCGGGTTGTAAAGGTTGTTGATTTGCTCCGCCTCCAGGTGGCCCACGGGCTTTTGCTGATAGCCTGCGGCAAAGGTCATCTGATCAAGATCGACGTAGTAATGCAGGTTGCGCGGGTCGAACCAGGATTCTGCGGCCGCGGAATCGTAATCACCGTATACATCGATATCGATGCCGGAGTCGGCCCCGGTTGGCAGCAGACAGCTCAACTGCAGAGCCGCCCGCCCAGTGGTTTTGTCCGGCGTCTGCCCGGGCCAGCGGGCCTGCTCTGCAAAGTGGTTGAGCTGTAACTGCAGGCGCCCCTCGGCGCCGTCACAAGCGCTGACAACCCCCGGGGCGAGCAGCGTTGCGACACAGCACATGGGTGAGATAAAGCGAGCTTGCACGGCGATACCCTTTTATTAATCTGGTAAACAATCGACCTGGCAATTCCCTGTGCCGCGTCCCGGTCGACCTGTTTGCCGCCGGGTTAGTGGCTGTTTCTCCGATAAGCCGGTGGTTGGTTATCTCTTCAGGCGGACAATATTGGTCGGCGATACCTGCTCCGGCGTATAGCCGCTGGCCACCTGGTAGTTGTCCCAGAAGATCTCCGATTCATCTCCGCTCTGCAGGTTGTGCATGCGCATATACATGGGACGCCAGTAACGCTCGGAAAATTGCCGGTACTTGGTGAACTCCAGCGCTTTGACCAACTGGTTGGCGCCGTCGTAGTACTCGATGCGCCGCGGCTGGTAGATCTCCGCATCCAGCCATTCCAGTTGGCGCGAATAGCCGGAGTGCTGGTAGGCGGGGGTATTCTCGATCAGGTGACAGCGCCGTTCGCCCTGCGCGCCGCAGGCCTCCTCGCGGATATAGCGGTAAGTGTATTTCTCCACCTGCCAGGGGCTGATGTCTTCCAGGGTCAGCTCGCTGCTGAGGAAGCGCCCGGTCTTGTCCCGGGCCGAGATGCGCCGCAGACGCGGTGAGCGCGGCAACAGCACCCATACATCGTCGGCTTCAAGTGCGTGGGCGTGGGAGAGAAAGAGGGTACCTTTCATCGAGGCCGGCGCGGTAACCTTGACGAAACGGCGGTCGCCGTCATCGTCCATCTCCACCGTGACCATTTCGAACACCCGGCGGTTGCTGGCACCGTTTGCACTTTTATTGATGATTTCCCCGGTGGCGACTATGTCGCCGAAGCCGGAGTCCCGCAGATCTGTCTCCCGCGCCAGCGCCAGGCCTTTGTCGATAACCTCGCCATTGGTCGCGGCAACCGTCACTGGATTGTGCGGTGTGCCGGCATTGGCCGCGGCTACCTGACCCGCGAGCGCGGCGGCGAGCAGGGAGAAAAGGGTGCTAAGCAATCGGTTCAACATGGGGCAATTCCTTTTGTATGGTTGGGGTGTTGGCGGCGGCTGCAGCGGGTTCAGGCGCGGTCACCGGGAGTGGGGCTCTGTCGAAGCGCAGCAGTACCACGGGTAAGACCAACAGGTCGAACAGCAGCGCGAGGACCACGGTGGCGGCGACCACCAGCCCCATGGAGGCATTGATCTGGAAGGCGGACAGGGAGATCAGCAGAAAGCCCACCGCCAGTATCAGGGTGGTCACCACCAGTGCCGGCCCGACCTCCACCAGCGCCCGATGGATGGCGCCATGGCTGGTTGCCCCCCGGCGCCGGTGCAGCAGATAGCGGTGTCCCAGGTGGATGGTGTCGTCAATCATGATCCCCAGGGTCACTGCGACCACCGCCGCGCTGCCCATGCCCAGGCGGCCCACCAGCAGTCCCCAGAGTCCCAGGGTGGCCAGCGCCGGCAGAATATTGGCCAGGGCGGCGCTGGCGGCCACGGCGGGCACGCGGAAAATCAACCACAGTAGCAGGCTGGCCATAAGGAACAGCAGCCCTGTTCCGTACAGCATGCTGTAGATATTGTTCAGCCCAATGTGGGAAAACAGGATGCTGGTGCCGGTGGCCGCCTGGCCCTCAGTATCCGATTCCGCGGCGAAGTGGGCGTGTCGCTGCAGCCACTGCCCGGCACGTCGCTCGAGGGCGACAATTTCGCTAATGGACAGGTTGGAGAGATACAGGGTGACGCGGCTGCTGCCGCGGTCGGCGGATACCCGGTTGCGGAAATCGAAATCCGCGGGCACCGACATTTCGTAGAGCATGCTGTACTGCTGGATCAGGTCCCTGTCGCCGGGCGCGTGGCGATAGCGCTCATCGTCGTTGTTGAAGGCGCGGTGCACCTGGGCGATGGCGTCCTCGACGGTGTCCACACTGCGCACCCCGGGCTGCTGCAGAGCCCAGGTGGAGAAGTCGGCGAGTGCCTGCAGATAGGGCTGGGTAAATACCTCTCCACTCTGTGCTTTCAGGCTGTACTCCAGACTGTGAATACCCGAGAGTTTGCGATCGATAAAATCCGAATCGCGACGGAATTCAAAACTGCTGTCGAAATACTCCACGTAGTTGTCGTCGATTTTATTTAGCGCAATGCCACTGGCCAGGGCCACCATCAGCGCGCTTACCATCAGTGCGCAGCTGCGGCCTCGCGGGCCCAACACAAAGTCGGCCAGCGCGCCCATGGCCCGCCGGGCAAAGCCGTCGGTGCGCGCGCCGGACTTCATAAAGCGCAGCACTGGCGCGCCCAGCAGGAAGGTGTAGAGAAAGGCTGCGCAAACGCCGACGGCAGCGATATTGCCCAGGTGGCGAAATGGCGGCGTGGCACTGAAATTCAGCATCAGCAGACCGCAGCAGGTGGTCAGCGCGGTGAGCAGCGTCGGCACCAGCACCTTGCCGAGTGCCGCGCGGCTGCGCTGTTGGCGGTTGCCGCTGCCGGAACCTTCATTGCCGCTGGCCACGAACAGGTGCATCAGCCCGGCGATGGCGAGGATGATGACGATCACCGGCGAGGTGATACTCACCGACGACAGCGGAATACCCGCCCACCCGGCAAACCCCAGGCAGGACACTGTGGCCGCGCCCACTACCAACGATAGCGCCAGGTAGAATAGCGGGCTGCGAAACAGCAGCGCCGCGAGCAGCAGCATGGTGGTTATCGCGGCGGGAAACAGCACCGACAGATCGTACTTATTGGCCTCTTCGAAGGCGGCGTCCAGGGCGGTGGAGCCGGTGACCCGGAAGCGGTAGTCCGGATAGCGCTCGCGGACCTCCGCGAGCAGGGTCCGGGTTTCGCTCCAGGCCCGCTTGGCGCTCTGCGCGCGGCTGTCGTCCACAAACACCAGGGTGGCTAGAACACCGGCGGTATTGCCGTCGGCGGACAGCAGCTTGTGTTTAATCGCCGTTTCCCGCAGCAGTCGCTCGGCCATTTCATCCGGGGTGTGTTGGGTAACCACAGCGCCGTCTTCGAGATAGTAGGCGGGGGCGATATGAATATCGTCCGCCGCGGCGTCCACCAGCGGATAGTTGGCAATGGAAACCAGCCGCCGCACATAGGGCAGACTTTGGGCCCGATGGGTAAGCTCGCCGATGGCCGCAAGGCCTCGGTCGCCGGTCAGGGGTTCGCCCGCCGGGGCACTCACGGAGAAAAACAGGGTGTCCTCGCGACCGAACTCGTTCTGGAAGGCCCGGAAGCGCTGGATTTCCTCTGCCTCGGGGGCGAAGAAGACCTCGTAATCGGTCTCCAGACGCAACTGACTCATGCCCGCGGCCATGGCCGCAGTGAGCAGCAGGCCGGCGATAAACGCGCGGCCGGGTCGGCGGCTGAGCCATTCGGCGACGGCGTCGGCGAGGCCGCCGCCGGGGGATTGCGGGGTTGTCATGGCTGCACCTCCAGGATTTCGCGCATGACTTCACGGGTCAGCGTCAGTGCTCGTCGGTACTGATCCTCACTGTGCTCCGCGGTGAGGAAGAAGCGCAGGCGGGCTTCATTGCGCGGTACCACCGGGTAGGTGATGCCCACCACGTGGATACCGCGACGGAACAGCTCGCGGGTCACCCAGGCCATTTTTTCCACCGAGTCGCCGGCGGCACCCAGCATCACCGGCACTATGGGGGTGGTGTCGGCGAGGCCGGTATCCAGTTCCAGTTCGCGGGCGATGGCGCGGAAGCGGGCGGCGTTCTGCTGCAGCTTCAGCACCTGGCTGTTGTCGGTGGCGAGTATCTGCAGTACCGCCAGCGAGGCGGCGCAGGAAGTGGGAGGTATGCCGGCGCTGTAGAGCAGGAAACCGGGGGCGATATAGCGCAGCAGGCCGGTGAGGGCGCGGCTGCCGGCGATAAATCCGCCGCAGCTGGCCAGGCTTTTGCTCAGGGTGCCCATCAGTATGTCCACTTCCCGCGGGTCCACCCCGGCGTGTTCACAAAGCCCCCGGCCGCGCTCGCCGAGCACGCCGATGGAGTGCGCCTCGTCCACCATCAGGTAGGCGTTGTGGCGACGCTTGATATCCACCAGCCGCGCCAGGTCCACGATGTCGCCGTCCATGCTGTACACGGATTCCACCACGATCAGCGCGCGACGGTGCTGGTTGCGCTGGCTGGCGAGGAGTTTTTCCAGGTGATCCAGGTTGTTGTGGTGGAACTGCATGCGCCGCGCTTTGGACGACGCACAGCCTTCGATCAGGCTGTTGTGACAGTACTCGTCGAACAGGATCAGATCGCCCTCACCCATCAGGAAGCGGATGCAGGCCACGTTGGCGATGTATCCACCGACGGTGACAATGGTGTCTTCGCTGCCCAGGTGCGCCGCCAGCGCCGACTCGAGTTCGCGGTGGATGTCGCACTCGCCGCCGGCCACGCGACTTGCGGAGGCGGAACTGCCGTGGCGGCGCAGGGCCCGGATCACCGCCTTCTCCACCGCCTGCGAGCCGTTGTAGCCCAGGTAGTTATAGCCGCAGAAGGTGTCGTAATCACGGCCGGCGATGGTGACCTGCCTGCCTATAGTGCCTTCGCGCGGGGCGCAGTAGGGATTTTCTCCGGCGAAAAACCCCTCGATGGCCGCTACCTGCCGGTACTCGGGCCAGTCGCGAAAATCACCGGCCTCGAGCGGCGCAATCGCAGCGTTGGCGGCCGTTACCTGCGCGACGTTGGCCGCGGAATATTTATTGCGAATTTTTTCTAACAGTTGCGCGTCCATGATTAAGCTTCCAATCCCATTTTGTTGAGTTCCGTATCAGCCAGCTTGCGCACTGACTGGTTTTCGCCGATCAGGTTGAGAATCGACACATCCATGCCCAGGATCTTTTTGAGCAGCCCCTGAAGCTCCGCCGCCATCAGCGAGTCGATGCCGAGGTCGGAGAACTCGCTGTGTAGGGGAATCTCCTCCGCCGGCAGGCGCAGCACAGGCGCGAAGGCGTCGCGGATAAGCTCGCCGACGATGGTCTGGCGCACGCCGGGATCGGTGCCGGCGAGGTCCTGGCGCAGGTTCTGGTAGATGTCTGTGCCGCCGGAACCCACATCGGCCAGCACTTCGCGGAAGCGGGGTGCGCGGGCGGCGCCGACTTCCAGTTGCGACCACTGCTCCCAGTTGGGTTCGCCGGCGGCGGTGACCACGCTGTCGCCGCGCAACAGGGCGTGGTTGATGCCCACGAACAGGCTTGCGGAACTGATCAGGCTGAGCCCGGTATTGTTGATGTGCTGTCGCAAGCGCCGGTCGCGCTGGATCATGCCCACGTCGCGTATGGCGCCCACGTGAACCACCAGGCTGTTGACTCCCTGCCGGCGCAGGTTGCGCCCTATGTTCTCCAGGTACTGGTTAGCGGCACAATAGTTGGCTTGGCGCGAGTTACCGGTCACCAGAGCTATGGAGGAGAAGTTGATCACCGTGTGCAACTGCTTCACCGGCAGCGCGCGCAGGATATTGTTGATGCCCGCGGCCTTGACCCGGATCACGCTGCGGAAGGCATCGCTGCGCATTTCCGACAGCGGGCTGTCGTCGATAATCCCCGCCAGGTGGGCGACGGTGGTAATCGCGCCGCGATCGCGCTGGAAGTCCTCCAACTGCTCGACAAAACCCGGATCGGCGATGTCCCCCCGGATGTAGGCCAGCTCCACGCCGTCCAGCGCGAGCTTCTGCCAACTGGGATGCGCCGTGACCTTGCTCTCCGCGCTGCGCCCGGCAATGACGATCTTGCGCACCGATTGCTCGGCCAGCCATTGGATAAACTTCTCGCCGATACCGCCCAGACCGCCGGTTACCAGCATCCAGTGACTGCTGTCCCAGTCGTAGCGGGAGGGAGCCGTGGCCGCGGCACCTTCCTCCGGGATGCGCCAGTCGAGAACAGGCTGATGCTGAAGATCGGCGCTGGCGAGCTTCTCCATCCCGCCCAGGCGCAGCGCCTTGAAGACCGGCGGCCGGCCGCCTTCGCCAAGCAGGCGCTGCAGGGTGGATTCGAAATCGGCGCGATAGCGGCAGAGTTCTTCCACTGCCAGGCCCACGCCGGCGGGCAGGTGATCCGCTCGGCGCAGATCGGTATTGACCAGCTTGCCGCCGGGGAGCAGGCAGCTGAAATCGTGGTGGCGACACCAATCGCCCAGAGGTGCTGCGATCAGTGCGAAGCCGCCGGACGACTGCTGCGGTTGATCCACTGTACTAACTTCCGCCTCAGCGGCGCGGGCGGCATCGGCGATGGCGCAGCCGAGGGGGCTGGTGTCCGTCAGTACCCGGTCGCCAGCGACCAGCTGCTGGCGCTGCACAATCACCTGGCCCCAGGCGGCGAACGCTGCCTGCATCACCTGCCCGGCGCTCAGGTTTTCGTCGTCCACCGGCAGCCAGGGGGCCCCGGCCGCTGGTATCGGCGCTACATTGCCCTCGCCCAGGGGGGCAACAGTGACGCAGCGTTTTTCAAGAATGCCCAGCTCGCTGGCCACTTCCTGCCGTCCCACGATCAGGCTGGGCACGGTGGCGGCGGTGCGGGCGAATTCGCTGCGATCGCCGCCGGCACTCAGCTCCACCACAATGCCGTCGATCAGGCGGTCCCGCTGCAGGGGAAGTGCCTCTTTCAGCCAGTTGTGTCCCGTGGGCAGCCAGCGATAGGGTTCACCCGGGGCCAGTTGTATCGAGCTGCTGAACAACGGCGCCGGTTGGTTGTGCACCAGGGATTGAAAGCGCTGGCCCTGGCGAAAGGCGACCTCGTCGCACCAGTTGCCATTGAGCAGTTCGCCCAGCAGCAGATAGGGATCGGTATTAGCCATGTCGTCCAGGTCGATCAGCCGCACCTGCACGTCTTCCATTTCCGACCAGATCACGCGCAGGGCGCCGAGGATGGCGCCGGACTGGGGGGAGAGGATTTCCCCCCCGGTAACCGCGGCCGCGTTTTCCACTATTGCGCTCAGGCGGGGCGGAGACCCGCTGTCCCTGCGCATGGCCTGGGCCAGGGCGCACACCGCCTCCGCGGCGGCCGCCGGATTGCGCTCTTGCAGATCGGCCCACAGGACTACCGAATCGTAGTCGCGGAGGGACAGTTCCTCGGCCAGCGCTGCCCTGCCGTCCAGTTCCATGGGGGTGTCGCCGACGTGCCAGGCCGGGGAAAGATCTCGCAGGCTCAGCGTACGGCTGTCCACCCGGGCCCCGTCCTGGGTGAGCAGTGCGACGAGTTCTGCCAGCGGCTGCTCTTCGCTGGCGAGCAGCAGAATCCGGTTACCGGAGGCGCTGGAGAGTACCAGTTCGTCCGTGGCCTGCCACAGGCTCTGGTAGTTGCCGGCGGGCAACAACTGGGCGTCGTCCACTTCCTTGATGCGCTTTACCGTGAGGCCGTTGATCTGCATCAGCACCCGGCGGCTGTCGACGCAGAATACCTGCAGGTCGGCGCTGACGGTGTCGCTGTCGCGGTGGCGGAGGCTGCCGTTGACCCCGACCCTGCGCGGCGATACCGCCGGTGGCTGAAGCAGTATCTCCTGCACGGAAACGGGAATATAGGCGCTGCTGGTGTCGGAGATGAAAGCCGCGGTGGACTGGAATATGCCATCGAGCAACGTGGGGTGAAAAAGATAGCCGTCGCACTCGAGGCGGCTGTTGACCTCCACCAGGGATTGGAAGCGATCCCCGGGGATATTGTGGCGCAACTCCAGCACGGTCTGGAACAGCTCATCGCTGTGCAGGCCCACATCGTTGAACATGGTGTAGAGGCTGGGGATATCATCGGCCACCGGGCAGTCGGGTGCGTCGGCCCGGCCGAGGTCGCGGTTGCAGTGCTGCAGCGTCATCTGCGCCATTTCGGTTTTAAAAGCGCCGGCGCCGCGCTCGGCCGCGCCCAGCACCGTCAGCTGCTGCTGTTTGTGCTGGTGGCGGATCAGCAACTGTTCGCCGCGGTCGTCCAGTGCCAGCGTGCGCATAAAGCGGGCGTCGGCAATACGAAGGGTATTGCCGTCTGTGCGCTGCAGACGAGCGGTTTCCAGGGCCGCCTCCACCACTGCAGCGGCGGGAATCACCGGACTGCCGTCCACCACGTGGGATTTGAGGTAGTCCAGGTGGTAGAGGGAGAGATCGGTAAGATATATACCGGGCTCCTCGCCGGTACGCTCCAGCATCGGCGAGAGAATTTCGCCGCAGCGGTCCGCGTGGGTTTGCGGCGACTCGCTCCAGACTTCCTTTTTATCCCACGGATAGGCGGGCAGCGACAGGCGTCGGTGCCTGCCCAAAGGTGTGCGCGCAAAGCCGTTGCTCTGGCTGTAGAGGTGCTTAACACACTGTTTGAGGGTGGTGATTTCATCCTCGCCGCGGCGCAGGACGAAGCCGTTGGTGCAATCGGCTTCCTCGAACTGCGCGACGGTTTCCTGCAGTGAACGCGCCAGCACCGGGTGCGGCCCCACTTCCAGGAAGTACTCGCAACCGGCATCCACCATGGCTTCGATCGCTTTGCGAAAGCGCACCGGTTGGCGCACGTTGCGGTTCCAATAGCTGTTGTCAAAGGGCCCCTGGAAGGCGCCGCCGGTGACGGTGGAGAAGCAGGGGCGGCGGAGCGGACGGCAGTCGAGGTCGGCGAGCCGCTCCTGCAGTGCACCGTGGATTTCGTCCATCACCGGACTGTGGTAGGGCACTTCCACGGTGAGCATGCGGTGGAACAGGTCCCGCTGCTGCAACACTTTGGCGATGGCCCCTAACTCCGTCTCGGGGCCGGCGAGGGTGACGCTCTGCGGGCTGTTTTCCGCCGCCAGGGAAGTGTTTTCCGCACCGGTTTGCGCGATCAGCTCCAGCGCTGTCGGCTCGTCGACGGCGGCCGCGAGCATGCTGCCGCGGTTGCGTAGTGTGCCCTGCAGTTGGCTGCGGGCGAGGGACACGCGGATGGCGTCGTCCAGCGACAGGCCGCCGCTGACGAAGGCGGCGGTCACGTCGCCGACGCTGTGTCCGGTTACCGCGTGGGGCTCGATGCCATAGGCCCGCAGGGTATGGGTCAGGGCAACCTGAATCAGCAGGTTGGCCGGCTGTGCAAACTCGGTTTCGCCTATGCGGGAACTCTGCTCGTCTTTTTGCATTTCCTGCAGGATGGAGAAACCGGCAATGGCCTTGAAACGCTCGTCGAAGTCCAGTGCCGCCTCGCGATAGAGGGAGTTCTCCCGGTACAGCTGTTGGCCCATGCCGTACCACTGCGGTCCCATACCGGTGTAGACGAAGCCGATTTTGCGTCGGGGTCGAGTGCAGACTTCAATGTGGGGTTCCGGCTCGTCGAGAAAATCGTTGAGCTGCGCCAGCAGGTCGATATTGTCGCGGGCGATGAAGCACACCCGCTCTTTGCTCAGGCTAGCGTGGCGGGAAAAGCTTTTCACCACATCGTCGATTCGCTGTGGGTGCTGGGCCAGCAAACGCAATGCCTGGCGCGCGCGCTCGAGCAGAGCCTTGCGGGTGGCGGCACTGAGCAGCAGTATCAGTTGGTCGCTCTGCTGCTCGCTGTCACTGGTGGCCTCGAGTTCAGCGTCGGCGCTGTAGTGTTGCAGCACCACATGGGCGTTGGTGCCGCCGTAACCGAAAGAGTTGATGGCGACCATGGGCTGTTTGAAAGAGTCGCCTATGGAGCGCAGTTGATCCGCCAGCGCCATGCGGCGCTCGTCCAGTTCGATTTTCGGATTGGGCTGGTTAAAGCCGGCGATGGGGGGAATGGTTCTGGTTTTGGCGATCAGCGCCGCCTTCAGTACACCCACCAGGCCGGAGCCGGCCTCCAGGTGGCCGACGTTGCTTTTCGCCGAACCTATGTAGCAGATATTGCCCTGCCTGCGCCGGCCGTAAACACTGCTGATCGACGCTGCTTCTATGGGATCGCCGGCAGCCGTGCCAGTACCGTGGGCCTCCACATAGGCTACCGCATCCGCGTCTATGTTGTGGCGCTGTAGCACATCCTCCATCAGTGCGGTCTGAGCCTCGCCGCTGGGCAGGGTGATGCCCGGGGTGCGCCCGTCCTGGTTGACGCCGGAGCCCGCATGCAGTGCCCAGATGCTGTTGCAGTCGAGCTTGGCGTCCTCCTCCCGCCGCAGCACCAACACCACGCCCCCTTCGCCGCGGCCGTAGCCGTCGCCGCTGGCATCGAAACTTTTCGAGCGCCCGTCCGCGGCGAGAAAGCCGCCCTTGGCCATGCCGATGGGGTATTCCGGGCGCATCATCAGGTTGACCCCGCCCACTACTGCGATATCGCAGAGGCCTTTGCGCAGATCCTCGCAGGCGTAGTGGTAGGCCACCAGCGAGGAGGAGCAGGCGGTATCTATGGTGAGACTGGGCCCTTGAAAATCGAAGGTATGGGAGATGCGGTTGGAGAGCATGGTGAGCGTGGAGCCGGAGGCGGTGTGCACGCCGATATTGGGCCGGTTCTCCGCACTGAACTGTCCCAGGAAGTGATCCATGGTGAAGCCGCCGACGTAAACCCCCACTTTACGGCTGGGCAGGGCATCCAGGGTGAACCCGGATTCCTCCATGGCCTGCCAGGTCAGTTCGAGCAGCAGCCGCTGCTGCGGATCCAGGCCCTCGGCCTCGCGCTTGGAAATGCGGAAGGCGTCGTAATCGAACTGGGCCAGATCCCGCTCGATAAAATGCCCCCGGGACATATAGGTCTTGCCTGGTGCGCTGCTGTCCGGGTGGTAGAAGCGCTCGCTGTTCCAGCGGCTCTTGGGCACGTCGCTCGCCATATTGTTGCCGGCGCAAAGCGATTCCCAGAAATCCTGTACTGTTTCGATACCTCCGGGCAGACAGCATGAAGCCCCAATTATTGCGATCATCGTCCTGTTTCTCCCAATTTGTGGTGTGGGGTTTTTGGTGACGACTCACTATCGTTCACGCGGGAGCCAAACGGAATGACGTCGACTGCATAGCAGCCTTGTAGTGGTTGCATGAATGGGGGTGGCACGGAGAGTTCGAGCGGGGAGTCGGGTTCCATGGTGATTTGGCGGGCGGGTCGGGGAAAGTGGTCCGGGGCTCACTTGTGCTGGCCCTTTCAATCCGCTAGATTGCCGCGCTTCCCGCTTCGACTACGTAGAGAGAGCTGAAAAATGAGCAAGCCTTTTGTAGCCATTCTGATGGGTTCCGATTCCGACCTGCCGACCATGGAAGCCGCCTTCGGCGTGCTGGAGAAGTTCGGTATCGACTACGAGGTGAAGGTCTCTTCCGCCCACCGCACGCCCAAGGCCACCCACGACTATGTGACCGACGCTGATCAGCGCGGCTGCGCGGTCTTTATCTGTGCCGCGGGCATGGCCGCGCACCTGGCCGGTGCGGTTTCCGCTACCACCCTGAAGCCGGTGATCGGCGTGCCCATCAACTCCTCCCTGGACGGCCTGGACGCGCTGCTGTCCACCGTACAGATGCCCGGCGGCATCCCGGTGGGCACGGTGGCCATCGGCAAGGCCGGCGCCAAGAACGCCGCCTACCTGGCCGCGCAGATCATCGGCGTAGCGGACGCGGAGATGCACAAGAAGCTAGTGGACGAGCGTCGCGCCAATGCCGAGGCGATTGTCGCCAAGGACGCCGAGCTGCAGAAAAGCCTGCAACAGCGGAAGGCCTGATTGGCTGTCTCGCCCCTCGCCGTACAGTGGGCCGCACGCGCCCTGGCCGCGGGGGGCGTGATCGCGCACCCCACGGAATCCGTCTGGGGCCTGGCCTGCGACCCCTTCAACCCCCGGGCGGTGGAACGGCTTCTGCGGCTGAAAAACCGCCCGCTGGAGAAGGGCCTGATCCTGGTCTCCGGCGACGAGTCGGATTTCGCCGGGTTGCTGGAAAGCCTCAGCGGACCCCAGTTGCAGCGATTGCACGAAACCTGGCCCGGCCCGGTCACCTGGCTGGTGCCCCATTTCGGCCGCGTGCCCCCCTGGATCAGCGGCGCGCACCACTCGGTCGCGCTGCGCTGCACCGCCCATCCCTTCACCGCGGCATTAACGCGCGCCTTCGGCGGTGCTATCGTATCCACCTCGGCCAACCCCACCGGCTGCCAGCCCCCCAGGCAAAAATACCAGGTGCTACGCTATTTCGGCGATGCGCTGGACTTTGTCGGCGGCGGCGCCACCGGCGGCCGACAGTCCCCCAGCGAAATTCGCGATCTGATCAGTGGCAGCGTGTTGCGCCCGGGGTCCTCCCAGTAAAAAAGAAAGTTTCCCAGCATGAGTGAACCGGACATCCAGGCCGTCAAATCCTATCTGCTCGACCTGCAGGACCGTATCTGCGATGCGCTCGCCATCGAAGACGGCGACCGCTTCCGCGAGGACAGCTGGGACAGGCCCGGCGGAGGCGGCGGTCGCACCAGGGTGCTGGAAGAGGGTGTGGTGATCGAAAAGGGCGGGGTGAATTTCTCCCATGTGTACGGCGACGGCCTGCCGCCCTCGGCCACCGCCAGCCGCCCGGAACTGGCCGGGCGCTCCTTCGAGGCCATGGGCGTCTCCCTGGTGATCCACCCGCGCAATCCCTACGTGCCCACCAGCCACGCCAACGTGCGCCTGTTCGTGGCGCAGAAGCCCGGTGCCGAACCTGTGTGGTGGTTCGGCGGCGGCTACGACCTCACCCCCTACTACGGTTTTGAAGAGGATGCGGTGCACTGGCACCGCACCGCAAAGGAAGCCTGCGCGCCCTTCGGCGAGGATATCCATCCGCGCTTCAAGCAGTGGTGCGACGACTACTTCTATCTCAAACATCGTCAAGAAGCCCGCGGTGTAGGCGGGCTCTTTTTCGACGACTTCAATCAGGGCGGTTTCGATAACGCCTTCGCGCTTATGCGCGCGGTGGGCGACAGCTACCTGGACGCCTACCTGCCTATAATGCAAAAACGCAAGGACACCGACTACGGCGAGCGCGAGCGGGATTTCCAACTGTACCGCCGCGGTCGCTATGTGGAGTTCAACCTGGTGTACGACCGCGGCACCCTGTTCGGGCTGCAGAGCGGCGGGCGCACCGAGTCCATTCTGATGTCGCTGCCGGCGCTGGTGCGCTGGCGTTACGACTGGCGGCCGGAACCGGACTCCGCGGAGGAGAAGCTGTACACGGATTTCCTGCCCGCGCGGGATTGGGTCTGACGAGGAGGCTGTTTTGCACAAGGCACGGCTGGAAGAAATCAACAAACTGTTCCTGCAGTACCGCCGCCATTTTGAAATCGGCGATGCGGACCAGATCGCGGACTTCTATCGTTTTCCGCTGCACTATTACCGCGAGGATGGCAGCAAGCAGACAGTGGCGCGGAGCGAATTCATACCGCAGGTGGACAAGCTGCTGCACACCTACCGCCGCCTGCAGGTGAGCCAGATCGTCGGCACCGTGACCGATGTGATCGAACTGAACGGCAACAGCAGCCTGGCGACCCTCAACTGGATACTGCTGCGTCCGGAGGGAGACAAGAGCGCGGAACTCTACACTGCCACCACCCGCTACTTGGTGAGCGAAACCGCAGACGGGCTGAAAATAGACAGTATGATCCTGGTAGACGAGGCCACGAAAATCCGCGGCGCAGTGCGCGCGCACAAAAAGGCGGCTCCATGACAGATCACTATGCGGTCGTCGGCAACCCCATCGCCCACTCGCTGTCACCGCGCATTCACCGGGCTTTCGCCGCGCAGACCGGCGAGGATATCCGCTACGAAAAACAACTGGTGGAAAAGGACGGTTTTGCGGAGTTTGCGCGGAATTTTTTTACCGCCAGTGGGCGCGGGCTGAACGTCACCGTGCCCTTCAAGCTGGATGCCTGCGAATTTGCCGACGAGCTAACCGAACGCGCCCGCGCCGCCGGCGCGGTGAACACCCTGGCGAAACAGGATGACGGCAGCGTGCTCGGCGACAACACCGACGGCGCCGGCCTGGTGGCGGATATCCTGCACAACCTGCACTGGCCGATTCGCGGCAAAAAAGTGTTGCTGGTTGGCGCCGGCGGCGCCGCCCGCGGCGCTATGCTGCCACTGCTCGGCGAAGAACCCGCGCTGGTGCATATCGCCAACCGCACCATGCAGAAAGCCGAACAGTTGGTCGCGGAGTTTGCCGGTCACGGCTCTCTAAATGGCCGCGGCGCTCAAAATAGCCGCGGCTCTCAGAATGGCTGCGGCGCCCTGAGCGCCGGCGGCCTGGAGTTTTTTCCCGGCGGCTTCGATCTGGTGATCAACGCCAGTTCCGCCAGCCTGGGCGGCGAACTGCCGCCGCTGCCCCCGGAGATTATCGGTCCCGGATGCAAAGCCTACGATATGGTCTACGGTGCCGAGCCCACGCCGTTTATGCGCTGGGCCCGCGACTGCGGCGCCGAAGTGGCGGACGGCCTGGGCATGCTGGTGGGCCAGGCCGCGGAATCCTTCGCGCTCTGGCGGGGAGTGATGCCGCAGGTGGCGCCGGTGCTGGCGCAGCTGCGCACCGAACTGCAAAAAAAATAACGGAGTAGCCAAAAACGATGCGCGAGTTTCTGCGGAATCTATCCTTCTGTTTTGCCGCCGGCTGTTTCGGCGGCCTCTGCTACGCCCTGGGCCTCTGGGCCATGGGGTACCACGGTTTTACCCGCTGGCTGGGCGTGGATATCGCTCCCCATCTCTCCAACGCCTACCTGTACCAGCGCATTGTCTGGGGCGGTATCTGCGGCCTGGTTTTCCTGCTGCCCTGGCGAAGATCCTGGCTGGCGCGGGGCTTTTTCCTGTCGCTGATTCCGGCCGGCATCCTGTTATTGCTGCTGTTGCCCATGCGCGGCTACGGCATCGGCGCACTGCGCCTGGGTGCGCTCACGCCGCTTGTGATCGTGCTGGCCTGCGCCATCGGCGGCATCGCCGCCTCCGGGCTGCTGCGCGCGCAGGGAAAGTAGAGCGTCTAAATCCAATACTGTTGAGTTAGGGAGAAACTCCCTGTAGGAGCCTGCTTGCAGGCGAACGGCTACGGAGCTCCGCACTTGTTGGCTTGCAAGCAGGCTTCTGAATGACATAACTCAACAATATTGCACCTACACCTCGCGGGTCTTCCATCCGCCGCGCGAGAAGAGCCACAGAGTAAACAACCCCACCGAAGTCTCGGTAATAAATACTCCCCAGAAGACCCCCGAGTGCTGCCAGTCCAGCGGCACCGCCAGGTACCAGCACAGCGGAATCTGGATCAGCCAGAAGAACACCAGGTTGATCTTGGTGGGAGTGGCGGTGTCACCGGCGCCGTTGAATGCCTGCATCGAGACCATCCACCAGCCGTACACGAAATAGGAGTAGGAGAGAATCCGCAGCCACTCGCCGCCGATGGCGATTACTATCGGGTCCGCGGTGAACAGCTCCATCAGCTCCCGGGGGTACACGAAATAAACCACGGACACGCCGAGCAGGAAACCCATGTTGTACAGGCCGATCAGCCACACGGAGGATTCCGCGCGGCTCGGCTGTCCGGCGCCCAGGTTCTGGCCCACCAGCGTGGCGGCGGCATTGGACAGGCCCCAGGCGGGCATCAGGGTGAACATCATGATGCGCACGGCGATGGTGGCGCCGGCCACCGCCTCGCTGCCCGCGTCGGCGAGAATGCGCATCAGGAAAATCCAGGAAGTCATGGCCACGATCATCTGGCCGATACCGCCCAGGGAGGTGCGCACGATATTGAGCGCCACTTTCGTATCCCAAACCAACTGCGAGGCGAGCGCGCGAATATGCTTGCCGCCGCGGAAGAGTATCCACAGTTGCATCAATACGCCCACGCCGCGGCCGATATTGGTGGCGATGGCCGCGCCCTCCACGCCCAGGGCGGGAATCGGCCCCAGGCCAAAAATCAGAATCGGATCGAGCAGTATATTGATGCCGTTGGCGATCCACAGCACGCGCATGGCAATCGCCGCGTCCCCGGCGCCGCGGTAGACGGCGTTGATCACGAACAGCAGCACGATCACCGCGTTGCCGCCCAGCATCCACTGGGTATATTTATAGCCCTGCTCCAGGCTCCAGGCATCCGCGCCCATCAGTGCCAACAGCTCCCGCGCGTAGAAAATGCCCGCGCAGGCGAAGGGCAGTGAAATCAATAGCGCGATATAAATCGCCTGCACCGCCGCGACCCCCGCCTCGTGTTTTTTCTTCTCGCCGACGCGCCGCGCCACTATCGCGGTGACTGCGGTGGCCATGCCGATGCCGATGGCGTAGAGCAGGAACAGGTAGGTTTCGGTAAGGCCCACGGTGGCAACCGCCGAGGCCCCGAGCTTGCCCACGAAGTAGATGTCCACCACCGCAAAGGTGGCCTCCATCACCAGTTCCAGCATCATGGGTACCGCAAGCAGAAATACCGCGCGGCGCATGCCGATACGGGTGTAGTCCGCCTCGGTGCCGCGGATGGCGTCACCGAGTTCGCGCCACATGGAGCGTGTGGGTGTGGGGGCGGGGGCCGGACTGGTAGAGAGGCTATCGGCGTTGAGTTCGGTCATGGTCGGGTGTCCAATGCGTTGTCCGGGTTATACCTCCGGGCGGATTCCCGAGGGAGTACGGGCTGATCGATTCCGCCTGCGGTCGATCGACAGCCGGCGGGAGAATAAAACCTCGAGCAGACTCCAGGTCAAGCCTGGGTGGTCATTCATCCATAGGTCACTTCATATTACTGACTATATATACAGCCTTGGCCTAAATGTCACATATCACTAGCAAAATTCAGCAGCAGCTTCGTCTATCTACGGAGAATTCCCGCTAATTCGTTGACTTTTAAGGGGTTCCAAATATGATCAAAAGCACTTTCGTGGGAGAGATATAAAAGCAGCGCTGCACTATCTCTCTGTTGAAAAATCCGCCAGCGCGACATAACTTTTTGATTTCTCAGAAAAATTCCGGTAGCGGCAACGCGAGAGATTTTTAGATAGTGAGCTGGTAGATATAAAGCAGCGTCTTTTGAATTAACTGTTAGCACCCATTATGAATCGAGCACTTTTAACAATAATCACAATATTACTGGCTACAAGCACTATGGCAGGCCCTTACACCTACGACATCCAGCAAGCAGGCTATGACTTTGACCAATATGATCTCAAAGGTGAAGCCACCTATGAAATTTTCATAGAAGAGTTTCGCAGGTTTCCATGGAAAGAGCAGGTAGGCAAAAACACAGGTGGTTCAGAACCAACCATCTCTGTCAAAAATAAAGAGAGTAAAATTGATTATTGGGTATCAGTTATCGGCAAGCCCAATGAGTACGCCTACTTAGTGGGCATTGTTCAGCCGAAAATGGTTAAATCCATGTTTGGCTTTGGCAAAGAAAAAGAGGTGCGGTGGCTGTCTATTTATGTCGCCGAGCAACAACAAACAGTAGAGAGTACGTTCAAGCTTTACTTTGCTGGTAAAATTCAAGATCTTAATCAGGAGTTTTCTAGGCTCCCTCTATTTACTGAGCAAGAGGCAAGGTAGCAGTGCTAACAAGGCTAGGCACAATCGCCCCTTCGGGGCTGGACCTCCGCACTGCGTGCTCCGGCCTGTGCTGGCGGCGTTAGGATTTTTCTGGAACTCGAAGATTAAGAGATGGAAAAAAGATATCAAGTATTTGTCAGCTCAACCTATGCGGACTTATCCGATGAGCGGCAGAACGTATTTAGGACACTAATGGAAATGGACTGCATGCCAGCAGGCATGGAGCTGTTTCCGGCGGCTGATGAGGAACAATGGGATTTCATAAAGAAAATAATCGATGATAGCGATTACTACTTGATAATCATTGGTGGAAGATATGGATCTTTAACCGGAGAAGGAATTAGCTATACGGAAAAGGAATTTGATTATGCAGTTGAAAAGGGAATAAAAGTAATAGCGCTGATACATGAGTCGCCTGACGATTTGTCACTTTCAAAATCAGAGAAAGATCCAGACTTAAGGGAAAAGCTTGACGCTTTTAAAGATAAGGTTAAAGATGGAAGGTTGGTAAAGTTTTGGAATAGGGCAGAAGAGCTGTCAGGGTTGGTGGCGCTCAGCTTAACAAAGACTATGAAGGCGTATCCAGCAGTCGGATGGACTAGAGCCGACTCCCTGGCCTCTGATAAAGCAAATCGCAAGATACTTGAGTTACAGGATGAAATAGAAACATTGCGGAAAAAAATAAGCTCGTTATCTTCTGAGGCCCCTGAAGGGGCAGAATTATTAGCTCAAGGAAGCGATACTTTCGTGATGAGATTAAAAGCAAACTATTCAAATAGTCATTTACCACATCATGATCCCGATAAAGGATATCCTTTGGAGTTTGATTTATCGATTTCTTGGGACGAGCTCTTCAGTATGGTAGGGGTTCCAGCACTACACCCGGTTCGAGAAACGAAGCTCAAATCACAGCTATGCACTGCCATAAAGGATTCCTATATTAAACAGTTGCTAGAGCAATGCGACGAGGGATATCGACTCACAGGAATTTCTATAAGTGAAACAATTTTCCAAACTATAAAGTATCAATTTTCAGCTCTCGGGTATCTCAATACTCTTCAAGAAGTGAAATTAAGCAAAGATACCGAGAAGGAAATAAGTTTCTGTGAGCTGACTCCATACGGAAAAAGAAAACTTATGGAGGTCCGTGCAATTTACAGAGATAGCAAGCCTAACAGGTCAAGTCAGAAGGACGCGCTGACGCGCGCTCTGCTTGAGGCGTTATGAGTTCTGAACCATGAAAATAGACGTCACATGTCCGCAATGTAAAAACATGGCACTATCAAAGCTAAGAAAACTGACTGTTCCTGGCATAATATTTATATGTAAATCCTGTAAGGCTGAGCTGAAAATAGAAAGACTTTTCTCTACTATAAATCTGGTTCCAATTATGATTCTGGTGCCGAACCTTAAGTTATTCTCGAGTCCAGTTTTACATTGGATAGCTTGGCCGGTACTGTTGGCTGGGTGTACCTTTCATTTAGCAAGAGTGCCTCTAAAGGTTGTAAACCCTGGGCCAAATCATGCCAAGTACCACTCATAACAATCGCAGGCTCGTGCCGAGATAAATCCGAAGTCTTGGGACGAATTTTTATAAATTCGGAAATTGGCTAATGTTACCCAGTGGGTGCAGGTCAGGGCTCACGCCTGGACCCCAGTCCCACCATGACCAAAGCCTAGCCAGCAGGTCAGTAGTGAAGCCCGGGTGCGATCTTGGTAACAAGGTGTGCGGAGCAAGGGTGGAGCGAGAGTGTAGGCCATTTATTGAGCCCCGAAATATTGTAGAGTGGCGGTCATTTGGATAACCATTGATAGATGGGAAAGCTAACGGTTTGCCTGTGTGCCGGAAAGCAGCAGTCTCAGTAACGCCTTGGCAAGTTGCTGCGACACCGCCGGGGTCTGAGAACATGGCATGCGCTTACAGGGGTAGCTCGGGAACTCGGGAGATCCGATTGAGTCCTGGCTCAGATAACCGGCAATGGTGGGCCGGTCAATAAATACACCGGGCTTCGCGAAGTGATCTGCTGCACATCGCGGAGAGTCCAAACCGGAAATACGAACAAACAGCGGAGAGAAACCAAGTATTGGGGGCCGATAGCGAGAGTGAAGAAACCCAAGAAGCGAGGTCGGAAGTCTTAGTCGACAATAGTACCGCTAGTAGGTGGGGAACCTTTTGTCCGTGGGACCCACTGTAGGGAAGTGAAGACCGGAGAAGATGGCTTGATCATGGAACCAGGAGAGAGACGTTGAGCTCGCAAATCCTGTCACTGTAAATGGTCATATAGGCGAACAGAACGTTTGTCGCGCAGCTTGGAGCACAATGAGCGATGGGTGTTGCTGCAGGACACAAACATCTTCTAACAGGGAACGTGCCGAAGAACCGGATGACTTAAAGGTCAAGTCCGGATCTGTGGGGGGCGTCGCCCGAGAGGGCGGCTCCTACCCGGAAGTTTGCTCCGGCCCTTCGGGCCTCCGCGGGACGCCCAACGCTGTGCACATATTGTGCTGGTCGCTGCGCTCCCTTTTTAGCACAATATGTGCACAGCATTGGTCGCCCTTGCTGCGGGCGTTAATTGCGACATGAAGTTGCATAAATATATGTTGTAATTCGAGGTTTTTCGCAGTTGATGAGTTCGTGCACTACTGGCGAATTCAACAGAAAAGTTTTCGAAAGCGCAACCTGGTGTTCTACCACCAGTATCCTACCCACCATGCGAAACGGATTTGGTATGAAGCGCTGGGGACAATGAACCCTGTTAAGAGGAACCGTGAGGGGAATCGGAACTGCCAGTGTCAGGCGGTCGGGGGCTAGGATGGAGTGACATGATGAACATATGTGAAGAATCGTTGACGTTCCGTGAGACGCCAGATCTGCCAAAGACGCTGACAGGCAGTCACTAAAATGGTAAGCAATCTCGGTCGTAATCTTGATAACGTGGATTGCGCGTAGACACCGCATTGCCGGGATACAGACTCCATCTAACTCGCTCGTTAAGGTATTTATGCAGAACATGGCAATGTCGTAGAGCCTTCACGGAGGAAGAAGGTAACCAGTGATGGAGCCGGAGACTCTGCGTCCATGAGATGGGGGAAAAAGCGAATGATTTTCTGTAATGGAGAATATACGGATTCAAGATTTGTCCGGCACGAAAGTGAGCAGACGTCCCCTCGGTGCTTTGTTGCGAGAGAATTTGCAGAATGGATTTTATGAAGGAAGGCAAATGATGGCTGAAAAAGCTGGTGCACCTTCAAGCGATGCCCAACGATGGCTGGCGATTGACTGGCCGGAGGTGGAAAAGCATGTTTATCGACTGCAAGTGCGTATCGCAAAATCTATACGCGAACAGCGATGGGGTAGAGCTCGCGCTCTGCAACACCTGTTATCGCGCTCGTTTGCAGCGAAAGTGTTGGCTGTCAAACGGGTCATATTCAATAAAGGAAGCCGCACAGCGGGTGTTGACGGGGTGCTCTGGACGTCACCGGGTCAATACTGGCGTGCGGCGCAAAAACTAAGGACAGCCGGTTATCAAGCGCAACCGCTGCGCAGGATCTATATTCCGAAAAAGAACGGCAAGCGCCGCCCTTTAGGAATACCTACCCTTCACGACCGGGCAATGCAAGCGCTCTATGCGCTGGGGCTTAAGCCGATAGCGGAAACTACGGGAGATAAACATTCCTACGGTTTTCGAGAGAAGCGCAGCCTGCACGATGCCTGCAAGCAAGGTTTTATTGTTCTGGCCCAAAGGACCGCAGCACAATGGGTTCTGGAAGCTGATATCAAAGCCTGCTTTGATCGTATCAGTCATGAATGGTTGTTGACGCACATTCCGCTGCCCAAGCGGGTGTTAAGGCAATGGCTTAAAGCGGGGTATATGGAAAAGGAGGCACGCTACGAAACGGAAGACGGCACCCCGCAAGGTGGCATTATCTCGCCGATCCTGTGCAATATGGCACTGGACGGTTTGGAAGAGTTGGTCGTTCCTGCCTCGCGCAGTCGTGGGCGCAGTAAACTGCACGTCATTCGATATGCAGACGACTGTGCGCCACGAAGGCGCACTGGAGGATTCAGATCCTCCGTGCAGCCGTGCTGCACAAGAGATGAGGGCGGGCCCCTCGGAGCCGCCGTGCAGGC